>JACRCQ010000081.1 GCA_016218915.1 Deltaproteobacteria bacterium | reverse complement strand
CATACTGACGAACTGCGGCCGGAGGAGGGGGTGAGACCAACAGTCGGCATTCCGCTCTGCACCCCCTCCGGCTGCCGCATGGAGTACTCTCGGGATGCGGCAGATCCGGAGGGGGTCGGCCGACAGGCCGGGGGGAGGTCGCATCCTACGCGCCGGCAGTTCAACCCGTCGCCGCATTGCCCCATCGAAGTCCGATACCGGTGCAAGGTGGTGTCTGCACCCATGAGACTTTCGGGTTCTTGGTGAATGCTCGGAACTGCCTTTTGTTGGTGGCGTCTCGCTTCTCCTCATGCCCCGCGCGCAGCGCCCAGCGTTCTGCCAACGCGCGGCAGGCCGTGCGGTAGCACCATCGTCGTCGTTCCGACAAGAACTGGGATCAGCAGTATTGCGCCGCCCCGATCCCTGCGATACGGCGGCATACGCGTCGAACCTCGCTGCCGTCGGACATGTGCGGGGTGACGTGTGGCTCCAACCGCAAAGACAGTCGTTCAAGCGTCGCACGCGCTTCCTGGATCGCCTTCTGCAGCGCTTCCGGCCGGAATCTGCACACCGCTCGCGTCGGCTCCCCCTCATGGTAGTCGCTGATCCAGAGCTGCGAGGCCTCGAACCGGGTCGATACCCAGGGATGTCCGATCCAGAGCATGCACCAGTCGGGCTGACGGCAGTCCGCGGCCTGTTTCAAGTCTTCGATGTTGCCCAGGTCGCAGCAGCAGGAAGGGCGAACGAGGTGTTCCCCGGCTGCGGTGAGCACGAACCCGCCGCAGAGGGATCCGACGTTGTCGGGTTCCGCTATCGGAGTGCATCCAGCGGCATCCAGGGGGCCGTGCAGCAGTGCTCGAAGGGCGGCTCGGACGACGCAGGGCGCGACGGACCTGAGCCCCCGTTCCGGGCTTCCCCAGAGAGCCGCGGTTGACAGACCGAATGATCGGTGCAACGTGTAAAGAACGGGACTACGCATGGATCAGCCTTTTCGAGACCTGATGGCGCCTGACACCGAGCCGACAGATGAGGAGCTCGAGCAGGTCATGTTCGAGGCGCGGGACGCGGCCACGGAGCGCAAGGCGGCCTCGGACGCGTGGATGCGGCGCAAGCTGGAAGAGGCGGTTCGGCAAGCGCGGGAGCGCCTTGGCCCTGCTGGCGGCCGATGAGCGCCGCGCCGCCTGAGCGACCGCGGCTACTGATCGTCGCGGGCCCGAACGGCTCCGGAAAGACAACGGTCACCGAGCGCGGGCTGGCGCACGTCTGGTTCCACAACTGCGAATACATCAACCCGGACCTCATCGCGCGTGACGAGTTCGGTGATTGGAACTCGCCTGCCGCAGTGCTGCAGGCCGCGCAAGCCGCGGCGAAGCGGCGAGAGCTTGCGTTGTCCGAGGGTCGGAGCCTCGCGTTCGAGACGGTTTTTTCCGCGGACGACAAGGTGCAGTTCCTTCGAGCGGCCCGGCGCAAGGGGTACTTTGCGAGGCTGTTCTTCGTCGCGACCTCCGATCCCGCGATCAACGCTGCGCGCGTGGCTCGCAGGGTCATGCAGGGTGGGCACGACGTGCCCATTGGCAAGATCATCGCACGCTACTTCAAGTCGATCGCCAACTGCGCGGCTGTAGCGTCCGAGGTCGATCGGCTCTATCTGTATGACAACTCGGAAGACGGTCGGGAGCCCAAGCTCGTCGTCCGGGTTTCCGAAGGGTGCATCGTCAAGTGCTACGCACCAACGCTCGACTGGATGAAGGCAATCCTCGACGGGCTCACGGTGCCGACCCATCCGCGGTAGGTGCCTCCCACCGCGCGGCGGAACGTGCCGATTCGTTCGTCCATGGATGCTCTCGTCGCCGAAGCCTGCTAGCCTACTGGGCGAAAGGGCTCGAGGATGATGAGGCGGTGGATGCTCGCCGTGGCGTTGGGCTGCTCCAGCGCATGGCTTGGATGTGGGACCGCCGAGAGCGGCATCGACCAGTCCGTTCTTGAAGGTGGCACCGATGCAGGCAGCGGCGGAACAGCCGGCGTGGCGGACAGCGGAAGCAACGCTGGCAACGGCGGAACAGCCAGCGTGGCGGACAGTGCCACGCCCGCCGAAAGCGGTTGCCCCGGAACCAAGGTAAAGTGCACCGGCGAATGCGTGGACACGTCGAGTGACTTGAACCACTGCGGCGGCTGCGGAATGTCGTGTCCGTCGTTCATGACGTGCGGCGGCGCCGTGTGTCAGTTGTGTACATTCACGATCTGCGGCGGCGATTGCATCGACACGAACGCCGACTCGGAGAATTGTGGCGCGTGCGGCAACGCCTGCGGCCCTGGACAGGCCTGTTGCGCAGGCTCCTGTCTCGCCGTGAACGTTGCCATCGATCCCCACAACTGCGGGAGATGCGGCCACGATTGCCAGGGAGGGACATGCGAATACGGAACGTGCCAGCCCATCGTCGTGGCTGAGCCCTGTTGCGATCCAATCTGGGACCTCAAGGTCGATTCGACGCACGTGTACTGGTCTATCTTCAGCTTGCCATGGGTCATCCAGAAGGTCGGCCATGGCGGCGGCACGCCCGTGACCATCGTCGAAAACGGAAAGCACTTCGCCCTGGATTCCACGTCGCTCTACTTCAATCGGGAAGACTGCTCCTCCGGCCTGGGTTCGACAATCAACAGGGCGAACCTGGACGGGATGGAGGAGATCGAGCTTGTTGGGTCAGAGACGTGCCCCGGCATCCAGGCCATGGTGGTGGACGCTACGAGCCTGTATTGGACCAGCGAGTACGCCGGAACCGTCACCAAGGTCGGGCTGGAGGGAGGCCCTGTCTACGTGCTGGCTGCGGGGCAGTCCCAACCGAACGCGATTGCCGTGGACGCAACAGCGGTTTACTGGGCCGCGGAGAAGGGCATCATGAAAGTTGGGCTGAACGGCGGCGAGGTTGTGACGCTGGTGGGCTGGGCAGAGCCTCACAACCATATGGACATCGCCGTTTTCGACGGATATCTCTACTGGGCCGAGTCCGGTTCATTTCCCTACGATAACGCTGGACGGATCATGAGAATTCGGGTCGACGGTGCGAATCTTGAAACACTGGTCGATCAGCAGACGATTCCGTCGTCCATCGCGGTAGATGCCTCTGGGGTGTACTGGAATGACTATGAGGGGACCCTGAAGAAGGCGGGTCTGCACGGCGACAACCCCATCACGCTTGTGCTCGTCGGCAGTATGACATCCATCGCACTGGACGCTTCCAGCGTCTACTGGGCCCTCGAAACTGGCGGGTATACCCCAGCCAAGGTGATGAAGCTTGCCAAGTGACCGAATCGATCCTGTCTAGCGGAACGGCGAAGACCGAGTGCTGCTGCTTGCCGCGCACTGCGCCCCCAAAGGCTTCCGGACGCGCGGCGGCTAGACGCGGCGCATTCTAGCCCGCCGCCACCACGCCCACCGAGATGGCCGGCGCTGCGGCGATCGTCTTCTTGACCTTGCAGCCCTCGGCAGCTCTCACCACGGCCTCGCGATACTTCTCAGGGAACGAGGCAGGCAGCCCGAGCTCCATCCGGATCGCAGAAGGAAGCTTGGTCTCCGGGTTGACCTCGACGCGCTGCTTGAGGGTGATGCCCTCGGTCGAAAGTCCCCGCGCCTGACAGAAGCCGAGCACGTAGATGCCTGCGCACGTCGCGATGGAAGCGAGAAACAGGTCGAACGGGGCTGCTGCGCTTCCTTCTCCCCCGTCCTTGACCGATTGGTCGGTGCGAATGACCTGGTCTCCGAAGTGCGCGTCGACTCGCTTGCCGCCCGGGAACTTGACTTCGATTTCCATTGTGGATTCCTTCTCCTGCTTGCCTGGGTGGGAGCCCGTGGCCCCAAAAAGGATTCGGGCCGCGCGATTTCCCTGTAACGTTCCGTCGGTTCTCGGGACAAGCCTGCCAGGGAGACACCATGAAGACCCATCCAGCCTTCGTCGTCTACGCCATCAATTCCCTGATCCTCGTGCTCAACATCACCTTCCTCTGGGTCTACAGCGGCCTGGTGCGAGGCAAGAAGAAGACCGTCTGGAACCCGGAAGACACGACGACCGTCGCCAAAGGAGCGGCCGTCATCGTGCAGGAGCCGGCTGAAGTCGCCCGCGTGCTGCGCGCCCACAACAACGCGGTGGTCAACATCCTGCCGTTCCTCGTGCTCGCGTTCGTGCTGGTCGGACTCAATGTCCCGGCGATGGAAGCCTGGATCCTGTTCGGCTCCTTCAGCTTCTTCCGCTGGATGCACTCCTTGATGTACCTCGGCGGCAAGCAGCCTTTTCGCACCCTTGTCTTTGTCGGTGGATTGCTCGCGACCCTCGCCGTGATGGTGGAGATCGTGCGCTTCACGCTCGCCGGGTGAGAGCCCACGTTTCTCAGGGCAGCACCACGACCGTGTCGCCCTTTTCCAGCACCCCCCAGAGGATGTCGATCTGGTTGTCCTCCACGGCAACGCAGCCTGCGGTCCAGTCCGTGCTGCCAGTGCCTCCATGGATCTCGATCTCGCCGCCCAGCCCGGTGGATGAAGGGGGCTCGCCGCAGCTGTCGATCGCCGAGTCGATGGAGGTCTTGTCCGCGGCGGTGATCAAGCCGGACGCGAGTCCACGCTCGGCATCTTCCTTGTCCGGGTAGCTGAGCAGGAATGCCTTGTAATAGGAAGAATCCGGAACCAGGGCCGAGATGTAGAACACTCCCTCCGGCGTTTTGCCGTCGCCCTGCTGCTCCTTGTCGCCGGTCGGACCAAAGCCGAGCCCAATCCGGAAGTTCTGGGTGCTCGCGCCTTGCTTGCAGAGGGCGAGGTTGCGCTTGGCCTTGTTGACGACCACGAAGTCGTCCGGGGTCTTGTCGCATGCGGACAAGCCTTGGTCCCAGGCAGCCTGGCAATCCGCTGCGCCCACGGTGGAATCCCAGGGCGGCTTGTCGAGGAAGAACGACGCCTTCACCTGATGGCTCTTTGCCATGGTCACCGTGTACTTCTGCGCGTCCGTGGCGTAGGTGCCGTCCAGGTGCCAGCCGCCGAACCAGTAGCCGGACTCGGGCTTGGCAGTGAGGACGACCTGGGTTCCAGGATCGAAGTGAGCCTGGCAAGACGTGGTGCAATCGATACCAGGTGGATTGGAGACGACTTTCCCTCCCTCGCCGCGGACGATGAGGTCGAGCAAGGGACGCAGATCCTCCTGTTCCGGATCGACGTCGGAAATCGAAGATTCCTCCTGCCCGCCATCGGGAGCTGCGGCTTCTGCGGCATCGGAGCCGGGAACATACGGCGATGGATCGCCTTGCGCGTCGCTGCTGCAAGCTTGCGTTCCCAAGCAGAGCGTGGCGACGAGCACGATCAGGGCGCTGCCCTTGCGCGTGATTGGATGCATCGAGGGCGAGTCTACCACGACCGCGCGCGTTGACAGGATCTCCGGTTCAGCCGAGACTGGTGTGTCGAGATCGCGCCCTTGATCGTCGACTCACCCCTCACAGGAGCTACGATGGCCCGCATTCGAATTGCCAGTCAGGTCGCTGTGCAACCACGCCTCGGATTGGCCGTGCTGACCGGTTGTCTGCTCGCAGTTGCCGCTGGATGCGGAGGAGGCGACAGCACCAACCCGCCGCCAGCGGCGACAGGAGGGAGCGGCGGTCAGGCTGGCAGCGCAGGGCATGCGGGCGACGCTGCGGTGGGGGGCATGGGCGGCACTTCGGGACACGGCGGAGGCGTGGATGCCTCAGATGCGAAAGCAGGCTCCGGAGGCTCCGTGCCTGAAGGGGGCGACGTGGTTGCGCCTGATACGGGCGATGCCGTAGCGCCGGACGTCGACGGGGCCATGCTCTGCAAGGGCGACAACGAGTGCGCGAGCAGCGCCGACGGTCCGTATTGCGACCAGGCCACAGGCAAGTGCGTCAAGTGCAAGCCCGCGGATCCTTCGACCTGCCAGAATGGGCTCTACTGCGATCCTGCGACGTTCACATGCCTGAGCGGATGCGATACGTCCGATGACTGCTCGATCGGCTCCGATGCGGGTCCGGGCGTGTGCGATACCAAGACGCACCAGTGCGTGGTGTGCGTGAATGACGACCCCTGCCCGCTGGGCATGGTGTGCAACACGTCGACCAACAGCTGCGAGCCCGGGTGCACGCCGCTGCATGGCTGCGACCTCGGGTTCAAGTGCTGCAGCGCGAAGTGCGTGGACACCACGAGCGACGTGGCGAACTGCGGGACGTGCGGCAACGCGTGCTCGATTCCGCATGCTGGCCCTCTTTGCGTGAGCGGCGCCTGCGTGATCAACGCTTGCGATCCCGGCTTCGAGAACTGCGACAAGAGCACAGCGAACGGCTGCGAAGCCGTGTCAGGCGACGCGGCCACGGTGTGCCTGTGCAATCCGGGCGAGCAGGAGAGCTGCTACTCCGGTCCGGCCAATACCCAGGATGTCGGCGTTTGCAAGGGGGGCACCAGGACCTGCAGCGCGAGCGGCACCGCGTGGGGTGCATGCGTTGGCGAGGTCGTGCCCACGGCAGAGACCTGCTACACGCCAGTGGACGACAACTGCGACGGGCAGGTGAACGAAGGCGGACCAGGCTGCGTCTGCCAGCCGAACGTGACGCAAGGGTGCTACACGGGGCCGCCGCTGACGCGCAATGTCGGTGTGTGCCAGGACGGCACGTGGACCTGCAATGCTGCGGGCACGGCGTGGAGCCAATGCACCGGACAGGTGCTTCCAAGCCCGGAGACGTGTCTGACGCCGGTGGACGACAACTGCAACGGGCAGGTGAACGAGTCGGGGGGAGCTGGATGCCAGTGCACGCCGAACTCTACGCAGCCCTGCTACGGCGGACCTCCGGGCAGCCTGAACGTCGGTACTTGCAAGGCCGGCACCCAGACATGCGACGCTCTGGGGCTCGGCTATGGGGCTTGCGTGGGGGACGTGATCCCGACGGACGACATCTGCACGGACAACCTGGACAACGACTGCAACGGAACGATCAACGACGGGTACCTGACGAACACGCCTGGGTGCACGTGCTTCCCGCTGGCGGTGCAGGTTTGCTACACGGGCCCCAACGGCACGCAGGACGTCGGCGTGTGCAAGGCGGGCGTGGCAGCGTGCAACGCCCAGGGCAGCGCGTGGGGCGCGTGTACGGGCGAGGTGAAGCCGTCGACCGACACGTGCAACGACGCGCTGGACAACGACTGCAATGGAGTGGTCAACGACGGATTCGGCAAGGGCGGTGCGGGATGCATCTGCACGCCGGGGGCGCAGCAGGACTGCTACACAGGGCCCAATGGCACGTTGAACGTGGGGACCTGCAAGGCAGGCAAGAACACGTGCGCTGCGGACGGCAAGTCGTGGGGGCCTTGTCTGGGCCA
Organism: Deltaproteobacteria bacterium; assembly: GCA_016218915.1. Classification (GTDB taxonomy): domain Bacteria; phylum Myxococcota_A; class Polyangia; order Polyangiales; family Polyangiaceae; genus JACRCQ01. The sequence goes on along the minus strand of JACRCQ010000081.1, from coordinate 63,324 downwards.
GATCATCCCGGATCTGGACAGCTGCCTGGACACCCTGGACAACGACTGCAACGGGATCGTCAACGACGGAAACCACACAGCGCCCGGATGCGCGTGCATACCCGGCACGATCAAGTGCGTGAACCTCCACGAGGTCACGTGCGATGCCAATGGCGACTGGGGTCCGCCCGGGGGATTGTGCAATCAGATCTGCAAGGCTGGGCAGTTCAGCTGCGAATGCAACACGGTCATGCAGTGCGACGTCGGCCCGCCGGCCAAGTGGGTCCCCAAGACCCCGTCGTTGGTCTGCAATGCCTCGACTGGGCAGAAGTGCGATGCGGCCACGGGAACGTGCAAGGCGCTGACGCCGCTCGGGACCACGACGCCCACCGGGACCTACTACCAGTACGCGAACTTCACGACTTCCAACAGCCCGCTTAAGCTGACCGGGAACGTGGACGACATCGACTCGTATGGGGACTATCTGTATGTCAATCGCGGCGCCTGGTACGTCCAGGGAATCGCGATGGATGTCTACAAGGTGACGCTCCTGGACAGCGACGGGGACGGCAAGCTCGAGCCGAACCAGCATCCGAACAATCCAGCGGAGACAGGGCCGATCGAGCAGCGCACGCTGACGTGGATTGCGACGTACACCACGGCAGCGCCGGACAATGCTCCGATGGGGATCGCGCACCGCGGGGAGATGTGGGCGCAGCCGGACCGGGTATTCATGCTCAGCGCGCCGAACAACGGGGACATCAAGGAGTACATCCTTGCCACCAAGACCTCGAACGTGGTGGCGCACAGCGTGGCGACGTTCCCGCTGTCCGTACTCGGTCACGGCGACCTGGACAACACGTGGTACGCCGGGCACGAGGGGGCCAGGCGAGTGTACTCGTTCTGCCCTGCCCAGCAGGCCTGGAAGGCAGAGTTCATGTACCCGAACCTGGCAGGTAACCACATGGATGGGCTGGAAGTGATCGTGGCGCCTACCACCCAGGTCCAGTACGTCTACGTGTCCGACATGACCTCGGACTTCCTCGGGCAATACCGTCGGGACAGCACCGGGGAGTGGGTCCAGGAGAACGTGTTCCAGTACCAGGATGTGACCGGGGCGTATGTCGAAGGGCTTGGGTTCGGGGCGCTGAACCACTTCTGGGTTGCGTCTGGCAGCACGGTCTACGAGATCGGCGGCGGGGATCTCACGGGGTATTTGCAGTAGAACTGGCAACTGGGAACAAGAACACGGGAACGCGGACGAAGAACCGCGGCGCCGCGCGGCCGGTGCGGGCGCTACCGCTGGAACATCTGCGAGCTGGACACGTACGCCTTGAACTCGCTAATCAGCTCTTTCCAGCTGGTGAACCAGAGGATCAGCAGCGGGATGAAGCCCATCATGAAGATGCGCACCAGCGCGGAGGGCGCGAGCGGGTTGTACAGGATGGCGGTCTCGTTCGACGAGTGCTTGATCTTGAGGGCGAGCCCGGTCCATCCGCTGCGCTTGATCACGAGGTCAGCGCCGATGAGCGCGGTCTTGTAGACTTCGTACCTGCCCTGGCCGAACCGGGTCATCTCGGCCTGGACGGCATCGACGGTCAGGTCAGGGCTCGGGGGCAGAATGACTTTGCCGCGGGTGAAGAATCCGGGATCCTTGATCTGCATGGGGAAGCTCCTCGATCGGAATGGGGGATGACGAGGACGGTGTACGGATGGCCGGGCGATTCCTCCCCTGGGAAGCGCGACTTGCCAGCCGGGACGGTCCACGTGCTAGGTTCTGCGTCCATAGCATGAAGTTCGAGCAGCTGGACCGACGGATGCGCGTATACGAGACGGCGCACGATCACTGCGTGCTGCCCGGGGTTCACATGGTTGCACGCATCGACGGGCGGTCGTTCTCGCAGCTGACCCGGGTGACCCATGCCTTCGAGGCGCCCTACGATTCTCGGTTCCGCGACCACATGGTCGCGACCCTCGAGCACTTGATGGATTGCGGATTCTCGGTGCTCTACGGCTACACGCAGAGCGACGAGATCTCCCTGCTCTTCAGACGCGACGAGGATCTGTTCGGCCGCAAGCTCCGCAAGCTCCTGTCCGTGCTGGCAGGCGAAGCCAGCGCGAAGTTCTCGGTCCAGCTCGGCGCTCCGGCAGCTTTCGACTGCCGAATCTCCCAGCTTCCATCCACCCAGGATGTGGTCGACTACTTCCGTTGGCGCTACGAGGATGCGCACCGCAACGCGATCAACGGACACACCTACTGGCTGCTGCGGCGCCAAGGGCTCGACGACCACACGGCCACGCAGCAGCTCAAGGGCGCGTCCGTGGCGGATCGCAACGAGCTGCTCTTCCAGAACGGGATCAACTTCAACGACCTGCCTGCCTGGCAGAAACGCGGGATCGGTGCGTTGTGGGAGAGCTACGAGCGTCCCGCGATCGATCCGCGCACAGGCACTGAGGTGATCTCGACGCGTCGACGCGTGGTGATCCAGACCGAGCTTCCGATGGGCGAGCAGTACGACGCGTTCGTGAGAGGCATCGTGGAGCGCCAACCCTAGGGGTTTGCTACGAACCGGTGGAGCAGAGCTGCTGGCGGGAGCACCTCAAAGCCGAGCCCTGTCGGATAGTGCCTGGTGTTCCCTGTCACGATCGCGTCAGCGCCCCCTGCGATCGCAACCTCCACGAAGCACCGATCGCGCGGATCGATCAGGGTTCCTGTCCACGCAGGGACCTCGCCAAGGTCGTTGCCCAGCGCCAGGAGCGCGACCACGAGCGCCTCGGCACGCGAAGGGTCGATCGACTGGAACTTCGGCCTGGCAAGCACAGCCCGGTATTCATCCGCGATCCGGCGATCGTAGAGCACGCTGTCGCGTCGCTCGCACACCCTGGCCAGCGCCTGGTCTGGTGTGCGCCCAGCGTTCAGCAGCGCGGAGACCAGCACATTGGTGTCGACGACGAGGCGCATGGCAGCGGCGAGGCTAGCATCGATCGCGCAAGGCCCCCTGGAAACCAGGGTTGTGTCCCCTGCCCCACCGCGGTAGCGAAGCCACGCCCGTGTCAAAGGCCACCCGCAGCTGTGGCCCCAGCGACCCAACGAACCGCGAAACTACAGGCAATTGGCGTAGGCACAGGGCTTGCTGACCGACGGAGCACCCAAGATGAATCCACCGATTCGACCCCTCGACGATCAGGCCGCGACCCCCTCCCTCCGGCACCGGGCTGCGCGGGGCGGGCGCCTTGCCCCCCTCGTGTTCGCCGTGCTCGCGGTCACTGCGAGCTGCTTCCACGGGGCACGCGCTCCGAACGTCAACCCCCGCTCCACCCTGGCACCGGGCGGTGACGACGTCAGCGGGCTCATCCCGTCCCAGCGTCCGTTCGGCGTGGTGTTCGGCTCGCCCCAGGGCGAAGTCTCGGACACGGCCGAAATCACCATCGTGTTCAATCGTCCGATGCGACGCCTGGATCTCGCCGGCGCCGAGGCAGCTCCGCCGGTGCAGATGACCCCGGTGGTTCCTGGCGAGTGGCACTGGATCGGAACCAACGGCCTGCTGTTCGCGCCCAAGGTCGGGCTACCGCACGCCACGCAGTTCGAGGTGGTCGTTCCTGCTGGCACGAGGGCCATGGACGGATCAGCGCTCGCGCAGCCCTACAAGCTGAGCTTCAGCACGCCGCGTCCGGCATTCGTGAGCAGCGAGCCTGGCGAAGGGGAAGACCACCTGATTCCCACAGCGCAATTCAAGGTCCACTTCAACCAGCCCGTGGACACGGCCGAGATCGGCCGGGCCATCAAGCTGATCGCCGGGGAAGCCAAGCCGACCGAGATCCCGTTCGAAGTCGCGCGCCCTGACCCGGCCAATCTCAAGATGGCAGAGCTCAAGCCGCGCAAGCCGCTGCCGCTGGACACCAAGATCGAGCTCAGGGCCGATGCGTCGCTCAAGGGGATCGAGGGACCACTGCCGGCCGGCAAGGCGGTGAGCAAGACCTACCGGACCTACGGGCCACTCTCGGTGGGCGAGCTGGCGTGCTCCAAAGACACGCCCCACGGCAGATGCGCTCCGCATTCGTCGATTTCGTTCAACCTCTCCAACCGCGTGAAGCTCAAGGATCTCAAGGACGCGATCTCGGTCACGCCGCCGATCAAGCTCGACTGGTGGGACACCAGCGAGGGATACGAGACGCGCTACGTGCATCTCAACGCGCCGTTCGGTCCTGCGCGCTCCTACACGGTCAAGATCAAGGGTGACTTGCGCGACCACTACGGACAGAAGCTCGGCAAGGACGTGGTGCTCAAGGCCGACTTCGACGATCTTTGGCCGTCGGCCGAGATCGGCGTGACTGGCGAATACTTCGACAGCAAGGCGGTGCGCGACATCGCTGTGGCGACCGTGAACGTCAAGACGCTCGAGCTTGCCACGGTTGCGCTCGACGAGGCAGCCGTGGGAGACCTCGCGTGGAGCACCAAGCGGCTCAGCTTCGAGGAGTTCGCGACCATGCGCAATGCGAAGGTGTCGCGGCTTCACCCCGGAGCTGCAGCCAATGCCACGTTCAAGCAGCTGGTGCGTCCGACCGATGTGCTCGGCGGAGCGCAGAAGAGAGGCCCGCTCGCGATCGCGATTCGCTACACCAGGCGGCCCGGGACGTCGAGCGCGAGGGAAGCGACGGACGAGCGCGTGGTGCAGGTCACCGATCTTGGGATCAGCGCCAAGCTGTCGCGCTTCGGATCCCTGGTGTGGGTCACGAAGCTGTCCGATGGCCAACCGATCGCGGGAGCCGAGGTGAGGCTGCGCAAGCCGGGCGGCTCGGCCTCGGGCGATGTGCTGGCAAAGACGGACAAGGACGGCCTGGCGGTGCTGCCGGCCGATGCCATCAATCCCACGTTCAACCAACGGCAGGCGCCGATCCTGATCGTTCGATCCGGCGACGACTGGGCCTTTCGTCGCACTTCCGAGCTCTTCTATGGCTTTCGCGCCGGAGTGGACATGGACCTCTCCGGATCGCTCCACGCGTACGGTCTGGCGTTCACGGAACGAGGCGTATACCGCCCTGGGGACGTGGTTCGGCTCAAGGCCATGGCGCGCATGGAGCAAGCCAAGGGTACTTCCACGCCTGCCGGGCAGCATGTCATGGTCAGAATCACGGGCCCTACGGGCGACTCGATACTCGAGGAGAAGGCGACGCTCAACGAGTTCGGAACCCTGGCGGTCAACGTGACCATCCCGAGGACTGCGCCCGTGGGCGGCTACAACGTGGAGGTGACGCCACATCCGGCGGAGAACGTGCCGACGATCGCCTATACGAGCTTTGAGGTCGCGGAATACCGCCCTGCGGAATTCCAGGTGAACGTGGAGAGCTCCCAGCCGACCTTCATCCGCGGAGACAAGGCGCAATGGACTGCGAGGGGCGACTACTTGTTCGGCGCTCCGATGAGCAAGGCGAAGGTGAGGACCACGGTCACCCGGGGGCCTTCCTACTTCGACATTCCCGGGCTCGACGGGTGGTCGATTTCGGACTCTGCCTATGGGCTTGATTCGGAGAACGCGTCGTCGCACGGCGGCAGCATCCAGAGCGGCGACACGGCGCTCGACGACAAGGGCTCAGCGAAGATCGAAGCGCTCTTGAGCATGCCGGAGCAGATCTCGACCGAGGCTGTGACGTGCGAGGCCGAGGTCATGGATCTGTCCCGCCAGACCGTGGCTTCGTCCTCGACCGCGATCGTGCATCCCGGGGAGTTCTATCCTGCAATGCGGATCGCGAAGGACGATCTGTTCCTGAAGGCAGGGGAAGAGATCGCTCCGGAGATTCTCACTGTGGAGCCGTCGGGCAAGCGACGGGCCGGCGCCAAGGTCGACCTCGAGCTGATCCAGCGGACCTGGGTGGTGGCGCGGGAGGACTCGGGCCGCGGGGGATACCGCTCTACCAGCCGCAAGCAGGACAAGGTCGTGGCGCAGTGCCAGGTCACGACCACGCTCGAGCCGACGGGCTGCAAGCTGAAGGCCCCGCAAGGCGGCTATTTCATTCTGCGGGCGAAGTCCAAGGACGGTCGCGGCAATCCGGTCGCATCCTCCATTGGCATCTACGCGCTCGGCGACGGCGCATCGGGCTGGGCAGAGTCCGACGACTCGCGCATGGAGCTGGTGACGGACAAGAAGTCCTACGAGGTAGGGCAGACGGCGCGCATCCTGATCAAGTCGCCCTTTGCGAGTGCGGATGCGCTGGTGACCGTGGAGCGCTCCGGGGTCTACCAGTCGATGCGCGTGCAGCTCCAGGGCCCGATGCCCACCCTGAACATTCCCATCACCGAGGACTTGCGTCCCAACGCCTACGTGTCCGTGGTGCTGGTTCGAGGCAGGAGCAAGGCGCCCCCGGCGCAGTGGAATGCTCCTGACGTCGGCGCGCCCGCGTTCCGCATCGGCTATGCGAGCCTGCTGCTCAATCCCGAATCGAGGCGTCTCGCGGTGGAGGTCAAGACGAGCAAGAAGGACTATCGCCCGGGCGAGCGCATCGACGTCGACCTGCTGGTCAAGGACCGCGCAGGCAAGGGGGCACGGACCGAGGTGACGCTCTATGCAGTCGACGAGGGCGTGCTGATGCTGACCGGCTACAAGACTCCTGACCCGATTCCCGTGATGACCGCTCCGCGATCGCTCCAGGTCGGGTACACCGAGTCGCGTACGGACCTCGCCAAGCTGACGCTGAGCCCGATTGCGGGCGTGGTCGGCGCGGACAAGGGGCTGGAAGGCGGAGGCGGCGGAAGCACGCGACGCAACTTCCAGCAGAGCGCGTACTTCAATCCTTCGATCGTCACCGATGACGGCGGCAAAGCGCGCGTATCCTTCAATCTTCCGGACAGCCTCACGACGTACCGCATCATGGCGGTCGTCGCGGCGCAGGATGATCGGTTCGGCTTCGGCGAGCAGAAGGTAACCACGAGCCGTCCCCTGATGGCGCGGCCTGCCTTCCCTCGCCTGCTTCGGGCCGGCGACCAGCTCCAGGCCGGCGTCATCGTCACCTCCAAGGGCCTTCCGCGCGGCCGCTACGAGGTGCGCGTCGAAGCCAAGGGCGTCGAGGTCCTGACTGGCACACAGCAGGAGATCGAGTTGGAGTCCGGGCAATCCCGGGAAGTCGCCTTCGGGTTCCGGGCGTCGACCGTGGGCAACGCCATGTTCCGCTTCGTCGTGCAAGGTGGGGGCGAGCGCGATGCGGTCGAGTTCGGTAAGAAGGTGGAGCCGCCCACCTGGATGGAATCGGTTGCCCTCTACGGCGAGACCCGGGATGCATCTGGAGAGAAGCTCGGCGACCTGAAAGCCATGCGCGCCGACGTGGGAGGGCTGGAGCTGACCGTGTCTTCCACGGCCCTCGTGGGGCTCAATGGCAGCATGGCTGATCTGGTGGAGTATCCCTATCTCTGCACGGAGCAGCTCACCAGCCGGCTGGTTCCCCTGGTGGCATTGCGCGACCTCGCACGCGACTTCCAGTTCGAGCTGCCCAAGAACGCCGACGCGATGGTGGCGTCCACCGTAGCCGAGCTCCTCAAGCGGCAGCGTGGGGACGGAGGATTCGGGATGTGGACCGATTCGGAGACCGTCAATCCGTGGGCCACGACCTATGCCCTGTGGGGATTGGGGATCGCTTCCCGACGCGGCGTGGCAGTTCCCCCGGCTGCGATCGAGTCGGCCACGCGCTGGGTGCGCAGCTTCCTGGAGAAGCGCGACCGCGAGATGTACGGCATGGTGGTGTCTGCGTTCATCGTGGATGTCCTCGCGGAGAATGGCTCGCCTGACCCTGGATACATGAATCGCTTGTACGAGCAGCGCGACAAGCTCCCCTTGTTCGGGCGCTCCTACCTGCTGCACGCCATGGCCCTGGGCAAGGGAGACCCCAAGGCCAAGGATGAGCTGATTCGCGACCTGGAGAACCACCTTCGCGTAGAAGGCAATCGCGCAATCGTCGCAGAGAACATGGGCGACGACTACGCGGTCCTGATGGATTCGTCGACTCGCACCCAGGCCCTGGCATTGCGAGGTCTGATCGCAGCGCGCCCTGATCACGCCCTCGCAGCGCGCATGGTCAAGGGGCTGCTCGATGCGCGCAAGGGGGGCAAGTGGGCCACCACGCAGGAGAGCGCGTATGCGCTGCTCAGCATCGACGAATTCCGCAAGGCGCAGGAGAAGGCCGTGCCGGACTTCATCGCCCAGGCGTGGCTCGGCGGTCAGCAGGTCCTCGAATCTGCGATGAGCGGAAGGAGCACCGCAGCGGTGCATGCAACCGTGCCCCCAGGCAAGGTGTTCGACTCGTCCGGTGCCATTCTCGCGTTCCAGATGGAAGGCGAGAAGAAGGGCACCCTCTACTACGAGGCACGCCTCACCTACGCGAAGAGGGACCTGCCCCAGGCGCCGTTGGACCGAGGGTTCTTCGTGCAGAAGACCATGCGCGTGGTCACCCCGGAGACGTTGCAGTCAGCGATCCGGACCGTACCGGCCCCGGGCACGCGCTATCCCGATGTCAAAGGCGGCGAGCTGATCCTCGTGGACCTCGTGGTGGTCAGCCCCCAGCCGCACGACTACGTGGTAGTCGACGACGCGATCCCTGCGGGGCTCGAGGCGATCAACACCCGCCTGCTCACGTCGTCGCCTTCGCTCAACGTGCCGCAGTCCGGTGAGGAGGACAACGCCGTGGAGGCTGCGGACGACGAGGGGGAGGCGAACGATCGGGTCGCGCGCGGCGACGCGTTCTTCCCGAGCTGGTACCGGCAGGAGATCCGCGACGATCGTGTGCTGTACTTCGTGGATCACATGAATGCAGGGATGTTCCACTACCGCTATCTTGCGCGCGCCACCACGCCGGGCACGTTCATGGTTCCGCCGACCAAGGCTGAGGCCATGTACCAGCCCGAGATCTTCGGACGCACGGCAGGAGCGGTGTTCCGCGTGAACCCATAGGAGCGGGTCGTGGCGATCATGCTGTCGAACCTGGGAAAGAGAGCACGCAGCTGGCTGACGAAAGGCCGCATCTGGCGCGCCATCGGCCTTGCCGTGCTCCTTCCCCCTGTGGCGCTGGTCCTTCTGGCAGCCATCACGCCGCTGCCAGAAGCCCTGCGCGCGCGGCATGGGTTCGACAGCTCGGTGCGCGTGCTCGATCGGCATGGGAAGGTCCTTGCTGAGGTGCGAGCCGATGACGGTGCGAGGGCGCGCTGGGTTCCGATCGAGCAGGTGGGCCCGGACCTGGCCAATGCCATCCTCGCCGCAGAGGATCGACGCTTCTACCGGCACCCGGGCGTGGATCCGATCGCGATCGCCCGGGCAGCAGGACAGGACCTCTGGCATCGGAGGATCGTATCGGGCGCATCGACTCTCACGCAGCAGCTGGCGCGCACGGTCAAGCCGAGACGACGGACCTTGGCGGGCAAGGTCGGAGAGATGGCGGTTGCCCTGCGGATCGAGGCTTCCCTGTCCAAGAAGGACATCCTCGAGCAGTACCTGAACCTCGTGTTCTTCGGCCCGTCGCTGCGAGGGGTGGAGGCAGCCAGCCGGTTCTACTTCGACAAGCCGTGCAATGCCCTGTCCCTGGCAGAAGCAGCCACGCTCGCCGCGCTTCCGCGGGGGCCGACGGTCTACGATCCCCGCAAGTCGCCGCAGGCAGTGCAGCGAAGGCGGGACAGGATCCTGGACCGCATGCAGCGCGACGGCCTGGCAAGCGCAGAGGCCGTGGAGCGTGCGAAGTCCGAGCCGCTCACGATCCATCTGCAGCCCACCGGATTCAGCGCGCCTCACCTAGTGCGAGGCCTGCTGTCCGGCGCAGTGCATCCGGAGATCGGACCGCTTGCGGATCGGGCGTCGACCCTGCGGACCACCATCGACGCGTCGCTGCAGAAGGAAGTCCAGACAGCGGCTCGCTCTCAGCTCGATTCGCTCCGAGACCGGCACGTGAGCGCTGCGTCGGTCGTCGTGATCGACAACGCAACGGGCGAAGTGCTCGCGTGGCTCGGTGCGCCCGACTTCCTCGACGAGCTCCGCTTTGGGCAGAACGACGGCGTGCTGGCGCTTCGCCAGCCAGGCTCAGCGCTCAAGCCGTTTGTCTACAGCGTTGCGATCGACGATCTCGGCTGGACAGCTGCGACGGTGCTCCCTGACATCGAGCTGCACATCAGCACCGATCAGGGGGACTACAGCCCGCACAACTACGATGGCCAGCTGCACGGGCCCGTGAGGATGCGAGACGCGCTCGCGAACTCCTACAATGTGCCTGCGGTCCACGCTGCGTCGGTGGTCGGCCCGGCCCGGGTGCTGTCGCGGCTGCAGCGCCTGGGGATGCGTACGCTGCAAGAAGATGCGGAGCACTATGGTGCAGCGATCGCGCTGGGCGACGGCGAGGTTCGACTGGTCGATCTGGCAGGTGCCTACGCTGCCTTGGCTCGCGGCGGGGTGCTGCATCCTTTCCGGGCGATCTCTGCAGCAACGGATCGGAAAGGGATGCCGATCGAGCTGCCGGCCGCTGCATCGGAGCGCGTGCTCGACGCAGGGACTGCAGCGGTCCTGGTGGACATGCTCAAGGACCCGCACGCGCGCATCGGCTCGTTCGGCTCTGGCAACGTGCTGGAGCTCCCGTTCGAGGTTGCGGTCAAGACCGGCACATCCAAGGGGTTCCGCGACAATCTCACCGTGGGAAGCACGCGCGAGGTGACGGTTGCGGTGTGGGTGGGAAACTTCGACGGCTCCCCGATGCAGGGAGTGAGCGGGATCACAGGCGCTGGCCCCCTGTTTCGCGCGGTGATGCTGGCTGCCATGAAGGGTAGGACGCCGGAGCCGTTCACCTTCTCCGAAGTGCAGACCGAGCGCTTGGAGGTGTGTGCCCTCTCCGGCAAACGGCCTTCGTCTACCTGCAAACACAGGGTCACAGAGACGTTCGTCAAGGGAACCGCGCCTGACCAGACCTGCGACATGCATGTCGAGCTGCCGATCGACAAGCGAAACGGGCTCAAGGCCGGCCCCTCGTGTCCAGCCTCGGAGATGGAGCTCAAGACCTTGGAGAGCTACGAGGGAAAGTTCGCGGCCTGGGCGCTGGGCGCACGACGTCCGGTGGTCCCTGCGCGATTCTCGCCGTTGTGCCCTGGTCCTGACGACTCCGCTGGCGCACAAGCAGGGCTGTCGATTCGCTATCCCTATCCTGGAGCGACATTTCACCTGGATCCGTCGCTGAACCCGGATGCGCAAGGGATCGTGGTCCGAGCTGACGCGCCTTCGCGCGTGACCCGGATGCGGTTCGTGGTGGATGGCAAGGTTGTCGGCGTACACGGTCCACCGTTCGAGCACACGCTGCGTCTGGAGCCCGGGGAGCACCGCGTGTGGGTGGAAACGGATGGGAATCAGCGGAGCGCGGCGATCGAGTTCGACGTGCAAAAGTGAGCTGCTCAGGGGGCTGCAAGCTCGGATTGAGCTTGCTCCGGCACGCATGCATTGCACGGTCGCAACAGCCGTAAACCAGGATATGATGCCCCTGTGAGCGATGTTCCGGAGTCCTCGCGCACCTGCACTCGGGACCTGAGGGGATTGAACATGAAGACCATCAAGCCGCTTGCTGCGTTTGCCATCGTGTTCGCGGCCGGAGTCGTCCCGGCGTGTGGCAGTGACGACGAAACGCCGTCCTCTCCGACGGCAGGCTCCGGGGGAGCCGGCGATGCCAGCGTGGGCGGTAGCAGCGGCACCGCGGGTGTCGGCGCAAAGGCGGGCGCAGGCGGAACAGCAACTGGAGGGAAGGCCGGCGCAGCGGGCCAGTCCGCAGCGGGAGGCTCTGCAGGTGCAGCGGGAAAGGGAGGCTCAGCCGGGACCGGCGGCACGGCTCCTAGCGGCGGCTCCGCAGGTGAAGGCGGGTCCGCAGGCGGTGGCGGCTCCGCAGGCGATGGCGGCTCCGCAGGCGATGGCGGCTCCGCAGGCAGTGGCGGCTCCGCAGGCGATGGCGGCTCCGCGGGCAACGGGGGATCGACAGGAGCAGGTGGCACTGGCGGAGCTGCGGGCGCTGGCGGTTCCGCAGGCACCGGCGGCACGGCTGGCAGCGCTGGAAGCGGCGGGCAAGCGAGCTGCGGCTCAACCACCGGGTACTTCCCGTCAGGCGCATGGATGTACCAGGACATCACCAATGCGCCTGTCCGGTCCGATTCCGCCACTGTCACCCAATGGCTCGAGACGCACGGCAGCTGGGGCTCTGGCCAGATGCGCATCGACTTCTCCATCGAGGTGCTCCAGAAGCCACCGTCCACGCCCTACCTGAGCTTCATCCCCACAGGCGACTTCTACGACCCGGACTGCGATCTCGTCGACGTACCGGTCCCCTCGGGTGGGGCGCTCGAAGGCGAAAATGGGTACGAATGCGTCAACGATGGAGACTGCCACCTCATCGTCGTGGATTGCGACGCGCATCGACTGTTCGAGATGTGGCGCGCCAACATCGCGGGCGGCGTCTTTCACGGCGGTTGCCTCGCGGCCTGGGACATGACGCGGATCTACGGGCCATCAGGGCGCGGCGAGCAGTGCACGAGCGCTGATGCTGGCGGCTTTCCCATTGCGCCGCTGCTGTTCACCGCTGACGAGGTGGAAGCAGGCGAGATCGCGCATGCCATCCGGTTCATCCTGCCCAACGCGCGGATGCGGTCCGGATACTACGCGCACCCTGGCACGCACGCCGGGGGACCCTCTGGCCCTGCGTCCGCACCGGTATATGGCAGTCGTTGGCGGCTCAAGCCTTCCTTCAACCTCAATTCGCTTCCCAACGACGCTGCGCGCACGGTGGCTCGCGCCATGCAGAAGTACGGCATGGTGCTGGCGGACGGGGGCACGATCGCGCTCACGGCGCAGAGCGATCGGTTCACGACCGGCAAGTGGACAGGGCTGCTCGGCTCCTACGACTTGTCCGCGATCCACCCGAACGACTTCGAGGTTCTCGACGACGGCCCGAACGTCGTGTTGACATGGGATTGCGTGCGGACTCCGTACTAGCCTGCCGCTTCAATTTCACCACCCCCTGCAGCATCTCGTCTGCAGCCTGGAGTGTCTTGGAGTCTACCGGGTCGCTTCGGGCGCACAGAGCTAGCGCGCAACAGGGATCGAGAGCACGTGGTCTGCGAGCCGCCACGTCACTCCGTCGGTTTCGCCGCAGACTGCCCTGCGGATGTCGACCGAGACCGTCGACACCCTCGCGTCGCGACGAAATTGGAGGTCCACTCGCACGTTGAAGCTCCCGTCCTCGAAGTGGTCCCACGAGGCCTGGCTGATGGTCACGGTCAAGCCATTGCCGAACTGCGTGGGAACGTTCGGCACGAGCTTGTGGGACTCGACTTCGCCGGCCAGAGCGCAGCTGGCTTGGGCCGGGCTTGCGGACGGCGCGGGAGGCGGAGCAGCGGCATCCGAGCGTGGCGCTGCGCCAGCGCACCCATGCATCATGAGCACCATGCCGATGCCAGACCGGAGCAACATGTCCGATCTACGCGCGGAGAGCTCCGAGGCTTCCCCGTGCTTGAGCTGCGGAATGGCATCCTTGTGCCGGTAGTTGTCCAGATGTCTCTCTGCATCTGGGATATCCTCACCGTTGTGCCTCTCGCCCCCTCTGGGAGTCGTCATGCTTCCGCAAAGGTTCATCGCAATTCCCCTGCTATGCTTCAGTGCTCTCGCCGTTGGATGTCGACGCGATCCGTCTCCAGGAACCGTCACGTCCGCGATCCCCGACACAGACTCGGTTCCAGCTCCAGCGCCGGCGCCGTCCGATCCTCCACCGGTCAGCTCTGCGGACATGGACGCGGTGCGCGAGTGGGTGATCCGCTCCCACAGCGAGGCGGGGCCACAAGCCTACGAAGGCTCGCCGGAGGAGCATGCCAAGACCATGACTGGACGGGTCAGCTGTGACAAGCGATCGTGCGTCGCCGGCAAGGAAGTGTGCGTGATGTCTCCGAGCCCGGACTATGTCCCTCACTGCGAGAAGATCAGCGGATGGCTGAGCCATCGCACACCCAAGCCCGAACGCGGGTTCCCTCCGCTGGGGGGATTGTCTGCCTGCTCCGGCTCTCACAACTGTCCCCCAGGTACCGTCTGCTGCTTGCACGAGCTGGGCAATGCCGAGGTCCAGGCCGTGGTCTGTCATTCGTCCTTGGAGGAGTGCCGGGACCACGAGGAGTCGTGCAGGGAAGGAGTCGCAGGGGACTGCCGTACGCCGGGAACCAAGTGCGACAGCTACCACTGCGTTCCAAAGTGAGCATCAAGCCGCCTTCCGCCTCTTGACCTGCCCCCACGATCCAGCAGTAGTCTGCCGTCAGCAGCTCGTCCGTTCCCTTGGAGGCTTCGATGCGCTTCGCTCTTCTCGGCTCTCTCGTCCTGATCGTCAACCTCGGCGCCTGCGGCAGCAGCAGCAACGAGTTGTTCGAAAATGCGGGCGGCTCAGCGGGGCAGGACGGCGGTGCAGGCACAGGAGGCAGCCCGTGCCAGAAGGAGTGCACGGAGGGCGACGCGCGCTGCGACCAGGACCGAGTGCAGCGATGCACGACCGACAACCTCGGCTGTTCCACGTGGGGCGCGCCTGAGGCATGTCCCACGGACAAGCCCTACTGCAGTGCGGGCGCCTGCGCAGCGAGCTGCGTCGACGAGTGCTCCGCCAGCGGCGCTCGAGCCTGCGCAGAGCCCGGATATCGCACCTGCGGGCAGTTCGACTCTGATTCCTGCCTCGACTGGTCGACACCCATGCCCTGTGGCACCGGGGAGGTATGCCGGGTGAGCGACGCAACGTGCGTGCTCGACTGCGGCGGCGGGTCATGCCCGTGCAATGCTGGAGAGACCAAGGCGTGCGACGACGTGGGCGAATGCAAGGGAGGCGTGCGCAACTGCGTCAACGGAGAGTTCGGTACGTGCCAATGGCAGAAGGGGCCCGCCAACGAGCAGTGCGATGCCAAGGACAACGACTGTGACGGCGTGACGGACAACCATCTGGTAGCGCAGCCGTGCGACAAGCAGGCTGGCGTGTGCCTGGGCTCGGTCAAGACCTGCGGCTCCGGTCAGTGGCTCGCCTGCTCCGACGCGGACTACACGACGTACGCCTCGGCCCACGGCGGAGCCTACGAATCCCTGGAATCGAAGTGCGACGGCAAGGACAACGACTGCAACGGGAAGGTCGACGAGGTGTCGACGTGCTGCCAGCCGAACTGCACGGGCAAGGTCTGCGGGGCGGACAACGGGTGCGGCTACCCGTGCCAGGACGGTGCGTGCGGCGGTGCGCAGGAAGTCTGCAACGCGGGCAAGTGCGTGTGCCAGCCTGATTGCGCGGGAAAGACCTGCGGCGCGCCGGATGGCTGCAACAAGAGCTGCAACACCGGCACTTGCGGCGCCAACGCGAGCTGCAAGCAGGGAACGTGCGTCTGCGACAACCTGTCGTGCGCAAGCGCCTGCTGCACCACGGGACAGGTGTGTGCGTCTGGCACCTGCTGCACGCCTCAATGCGGGACGGCAACATGCGGGCCAGATCCGGTGTGCGGCCAGTCGTGCGGCACCTGCCCGCAGCCAGGGGGAGGTCTGGAAGCGACTTGCTCGCAGGGGCAGTGCGTCGTGGGGTGCAAGAGCGGAACCTCGCTGTGCAAAGGGCAGTGCGCGTCCGGCGCATGCACCTGGAACGCGGTCCAGGTCGCGGATTCCAGCCTCTCGGCAGACAACGTGTCGCTCGACGTCGACCCGGCCGGAACCGCGCACGTGAGCTTCGTCACCGGGACGTCGCTGTTCTACGCCGAGGCATTCCCCACAGCGGCGGCCACGAGCGTGCAGGGCTATCCAGGTTGCGAGACGACGTACAACCGCCACCCGAGCGCGGTGTCGGCTGTGCTGCCCAAAGTGTATACGGCGTGCGAAGCGAGCGGGGGCTACCCTTCGGGAACGTATGTGCGAGTATTCACGCGGGATGGCGGGACCTGGACCCATGTCAACGCGGCGACGTTGGACAGCATCTACGAGGTCAACGACATGGCCTTCCTGGGAGACCGGTTGGCCTATTCCACCTGGCACACCGAGTACAACACGCCCGGCTTCCAGCAGCTGTACTCGACGACCGCAGGCGACAGCTGGACTCCTGACTACATCACGACGTCCAAGCAGAACGCCAAGCGCATTTCGCTGCTGCTGAGCTCGGGCGGCAAGCCGAGCATCGCCTGGCCCAACTGGGGCAACTACCCAAGCTCCTCGCTCGATCTGGAGGTGCTCAACGGCTACACGTGGACCGACACGGTCTTGTCCGGTGCCCCCACGGGCAACGACGTCATGGTCGCTGCGAGCCCGAGCGGACAGCTCGCAGCCGCAGATTCGTCCACCAGCGGCCTCGCGTACTACAGCCAGGCTTCGGGCTGGACCAAGGAAGTGGTGGATGCCTCGATCCAGTGGGCGCCGGTCGAAATGGTGATCGATGCCAATGGGATCCCCCACATCGCGTACCCCACACCTTCGGGCGTGAAGCTCGCGAGCAAGGTGGGCGCGGGCTGGACCCTGGAGACGGTGAGCACGCTGGTTGCGAACGCCGTCGCTGTGCGGCTTGGGCCGAACGGCAAGGTGATCGTGGCCGCAGCCAAGGAAGGGACCGGGGGCGGCGTGTGGGTGTACAACTGATCCCGGTGGCAGCCCTCAGCTGGCGGCTCGACGCCCTTCGATCATGAAGGTGATCAGGCGCCGGTGATACCAGGTGTCCTCGAAGCCCGTGCGTTGCACGAGACGCAGGATGTCCTGCGCGTGCAGGCGGCGATTCCATGCCTCACCGAAGTCGCGCGCAAACTCGGCTCCTGACTGGAATCGAACGAAGGTCTTGAGTGCGAGCGCGGCCAACGACGGCCCCGCATCATCGAAGTCGAGGAGCACTGCGAGCCCCCCAGGGCGAAGCAGCCGGTGCATCTCCCGCAACACCGCTTCGTGGGCATCCTTGCCCTCCATGCAGTTCAGCAGGTTCTTGCACAGCACCACATCGGCGCTCGCCTCGGAGAGGCCCGTGTCTTGTGCCCGCCCCTGCACGCTGCGCATAGCTCTTCCAGCGCGCTTGGCCTCTTCGGCTTGGATCTCGAGCATGGCCGGAGCGTCATCGACCGCGATCAGCTCTGCGCCTTGCACGATCGCGCCGAGCTCCAGAAGCAGGAAGCCCGGCCCGGCGGCGAGCTCCACGACGACGGGCTTGTCGACGGCTGGAAGACGGCGGGCGATGAACTGGGCCCAGGGGCGGTGGTCCCGCACCACCAGCGGCCTCATTCCGTCAGCATATCTGCGGCAGGTGGACTGGTTCCAGATCTCTTCGGACACGCCAGGAATGCTATCGGCCCCATGGGGCGCGCGCAAGCGTCGCACGGCACCGTCCGCAGCCGCCGCGCGCAGCTCCCAGACGACTACTTCGCAATCCCGTAGAGCTGCGTCATCGCAACTCTCACATTCTCCAGCGTGCCCACAATCGCGAATCCCCGGAAGTCGTACACGCCGGCTGGCGTCGCGGACCGACGGAATACCACGTTCCACTTGTTCGTCGCATTGGCAGCGTTGCCAGGGTCTGGGAATGCAAATCTCCCGTAGCCGGCCCCTGGATACTCGGCCTGGGGCAGATCCGGCGACCAGGCCCCCATGGCCGCTGACCCGTCGGGCTTGGAGAGGATGACCGGAAGGCTCTGCTCTCCCGGACCGGCAGACAAGGGCGCGAGAACCCCGGCAGGAAGATCGATCGTGTAGAACGAGCTGAACGCCCCGGTGAGATATCCTGTGGGTGCCTCGATCGTCATCGCAGTGAGATCCTCGGGGATCGTCACCTGCACCAGGAACCGCACGACGTGCTGGATGCCTCCGTAGCCGACCTGCACGATCTTGTTCAGGATATGGTCTGCAGTCACGGTCGTGTTGTGCACAGGCCCACAGTACTGAACGGTATTGGGAGGAAGCCAGAACGCCGGTCTCACCTCAGACCCCAGCAGGGAGCCAGAGGTCCAGTACATGTGCAGCGCGCTGGAAGATACCGCACCGGTGCCGTCCGTGGAGCTTCCGCATTCCGTCGGGTTGAAGCACTCGCCAAACCCATCGGCCGACCACGCGATTTGCAGCTCCCGCCCGTGGTCGAAGTTGTTGATGAACTCCACGGCATTCCAGCCGAGGTGGTCGATGCCCCCTGCCATGCGGACCGAAGAGCCGGTGTCGATGATGGCGTTCGCCGCCTTGGACGAAGGGTCGTAGCTCACGCCGCCCTGGGGTCGGAGATCCTGCCCGACGCTGGCAGCCGCGTTCGGGAGCCCGGCCTGCGTGCCTTTTCGCCCTTCTTTCAGGCCGTAGTGCACGTAGTGGAGCACGGCTGCGGGCCTGTCGCTGCCAAAGGCCTGGGCCAGATCCGGATACATTGCCAGGTACTCGTCGACGCTGAACGCGGGCTGCGCTTGCCTCCCCTCCTGCATTCCGTGCATCAGCCAGTGCAGCCGGGCGCGCGCTTCGCCCGGAAACGAGGCGGCGACGTCGGGATAGCGGCACAGGTAGTATGCTGGATCGAACACGGCCGGGTCGAAGTGGGACCCCATGGCAGCGGACGCTACGGGCGGCGTGGTCGGACACCCGGGATCCGGCGGCTCCTGGACGACATCCGGAGGGGACTGCTGATCCGGGGGCACGATCGGCGACTCGTCGGCGGAATCGGGCAACGACGAATCTCCGCTCGCGTCGGACGACGAGTCGGGCCCTGCATCCGATTGCCCATCTGCGGAGGTGTCCGCGGGGTGGTCCGCTGCCGCATCCGTCCCCGGCGAGCCCGGCGGATTCGCAGTCGCGGTCGGCTCGCTGCTGCAGCCCGTCGCGAGAGCGAGCGTAGATAGGGCAAGGACGCTGACGCGAAGCGGGGCGCTCAGAAGCATCTCGCCATTGTAGCGGATGGCTGATCGATGCGAAGCGCGAACTGTCTCGGCCAAAGGGTCAGACGCGCTTGCACACCATGCGAACCGCCCGCTCGTGCTCTCCCCACGGCATGATGTTCGTCATCTGCAGCACGAGCTGCTCGGGCTCGGGCCGGCGCGTGACCGTGATGCGCCAGCCCCACGGCGGTCCGTCGCCCGCAGTGTAGGTGCCCACAACGTCGACCAGTCCCCACGAGCCAGCAGCGGCCACGCACGCCATCGGCACCTGCGAGTGGAACGTGTCGGTGAAGTCAGCGCCGCCTGCCCGCAGCGTCAATGTCCCGTGCTGCGGCTTCCCCTCGTGGCTCCACGTGTAGCGGATCGCCCCTGGCTCGATCCTCATCGTGCAGTCGCTGACGAAAGCGTCGTTGCTATCCGGGTCGAGCCACAGCTCCGCTCGGCCGGCCCATTGCGTGTTGGTGAGTTCGTCGATCGTCATGCGGTCTCCTCGGCACCGGCAGGTGCGGCAGGTACGGCTCAGGCGAACAGCAGCGTTTCCTCGATCCCAAGCTCGTCAGCCACGTGCCGAGCGATGGACTGGTTCAGCCAGTGCGGCTGGTGTGCATCTGAGCCGAGCACGAACCGGAAGCGGGATACGTAGGGTCCGAGACGGCTGCGCCAGTCGTTGCGCCACACGTAGCGGTTGTTGATCTCGATCAGGCACTGGGGCGGAACCCTCTCGAGGTCCGTTCCGAGCACCAGGGGATGGGCGATGATCACCGGCTTGCCGGTGGACAGAAGGGCCTCGGCGCCGCGGTAGCACTCGGCCCGGTGCTCGCAGTGAAATACGTAGTAGTCGACGTCGAGCGCGAGCGCATCGTCGAGCATTCGGTAGTCCGTGACCTCGGTCCCCAGGCGAAGCCCGTGCGCGCGCACCTCGTCGCGGTAGGCCGGAAACGCCTCGCCGTACACGTACTCGATGTGATCGCTGATGCCGACCACGCGCGCGTGGCCAATCGATGCAACCAGCCCCACGGTCTGCTGGGGCACGATCGCCCCGTCGCCCGTGGAGAAGGTGGTGTGGATGTGCAAGTCCTGCGCAGCAGGCACTCGGTCTTGAGACAGGGGCATTTCTGAATCAGCTCGCCTTCCGGAACGTGATGGCCGTGGAAGGCTCAAGGTAGCGGCAGGTAGTCCTTCGGCTTCTTTGCAGCCTTCAGGTCGAACGAGAAGTACTTGCTGTAGTTCGGGTCGTATCCATCGGGAGAGAAGGTGGTCGACGGCATGCCGGCGTAGGTTCCCTCCACTCCCGCAGCCTCGTTGATCATGGATACGTGGAGCTTGACGGTGACCGGATAGCCGATGTCCGACAGCGGGATCCGAAGCTCGACGTAGGTGCCCGACTGCATGACGTCGCCGGAGAAGTCCCACGGCGGGGCTGCATCAACCCAGGTGCTGCCGTTGTTGACCTGCATGCCTGTGAAGTCGTTCGACGTCTTCCATCGAAGGTGCCAATGCGCGCTGAACGGCAACGTGGGCTGCTGCGTGTTGTACGTCTGCCCCATCGTGCTGCCTGGCGATCCATCCAGGTACACGAGCAGCCACTTGGTGGTGCTGCCCGAAGCGACATCCGCGCCCTTCATCCCAATGTACAGATAGGTCGAGTCCCAGCTGACGTAGCCCGTGTACCCGGTCGAGGTCGTTGGGAAGGTATCGTCCGGAGAAAAGTCGTTGGTGCCGTCGATCCAGATGGAGTGCGAGTACGAGGTCGTGCCGCCGCCTGTGCCGCCCTGCCCGGCTGCTCCGCCGGTTCCACCGGTGCCACCTGTCCCGCCCGTGCCCGCTGTCCCGCCCGTGCCCGCTGTCCCGCCCGTGCCTGCGGTTCCACCCGTGCCAGCAGAGCCTCCGGTTGCGCCGCCAGTGCCTGCAGAGCCTCCTGTGCCCGCCTTGCCTGCCGCACCGCCAGTGCTCGTTCCCGCGCTGCCCCCGGTCGCGGCCCCGGCACTTCCACCTGTGCCGCTCGCGCCGCCGTTTCCGCTCGCACCGCCGTTGCCCGAGGCCCCGGACGATCCACTCGTGCCCGCTGTGCCTGCGACACCAGCGGCCCCGCCGCCAGCCCCGGCCTTGCCTGCGTTTCCCCCGGATGCGGTGTCGTCCGAAGTCTCGCCCGTCACGTCGCCTTGTGCGTCGACGGACACGTCCGGGCCGCTATCCGTATCTGGCGGCGTGAATATGTTCTCGCCTGGCGTCCCGTTGGCACATCCAGACGTCGCCACAGCGTGAAAAAGGAATGCAGCGCCCACCCAAGCAAGGAACTTTCTCATCGGAAATCCTCAGCCCGACGGTACCAAGGGTTTGGGAGTTGCTCAAGGGTGCACGACGTGCCGCATTGGCCTGCGGCCGGAGCATTAATGGACGCCGCGGGCCGGGTACGGCCAAGGCATGCCCTGGCCTATTGATCTTGGGATATGCCCAGGCGGATGCGTGCTTCGAGGAATGCGTCGGATACCGTGAACACCACCAGCTCGCGGGCTTCCGCGTTGCGACCGATCCAGGTGGTGCGCTCGGCCCCGGACGCGGGCGGGCCGGACGGGTGCCCACCAGCCCAGGCAATGCCCTTAATGGCAGCGAGGAGGGAGCCGCTGGCGAGCAGCGCAGCACGGCTGCCCCAGCTGTTGACCGCAACGTTGACGGTGGAGATGCGGTTGTCGATCGAGCCGCTCACTTCGACGGCGAGAGCGCCGAGCTCGGGCGGGATCGGCTTGGGGAGATGCTGCGTGATCCGCGCTCGGGCTTCCTCGAACCGTTTCTGATCCACGGCCGCGGGCATGTAGTTCGGGGCCAGACACTTGATCAGGGCAGAGACCGTGGGCAGCAGGTCAATCGGCGCAGTGCGCGAAAGGACAGCGCCTCGAACCTGCAGGATCTTGAGAGCGCGCAGGATCAGGAAGTCGCGGACCTCCTCCTCCGAAGCCGCCACCAACGACGCGCCCAGGACGATCCGCGGCGGGCTCGTTCCCACCGGGATGCAGGTCGGCCCGATGGCCGGTGACACGAACACCTCGAGCCCGTCGAGGCCGAACACGGACCCGGTGTTCTGGATCGCCTGCTCGAGCTGGGCCGCCGTCGGCGGGAACTTGCCTGCCCGGATCGACTTGAGGTCGATCGGGAACGCGGTTTCGAGCAGGTCCCCGGCCTTGAGCAGCAGGTTGCGGAACGACTCGGTGATGATCGGCGGCGCGAGCAGATCGTCGAGGTTGGTCTTGAACACCGCAGCGCCGCCGGCGCCGATCTCGACCACGTTGCCTTCGAGCGCGGCGATGGCAGCTCCGGCAACGAGTGCCGCATCCTGCTTGCCTCGCAGCTCGCCGACCGCGGACAGGACCTGGAACAGGTCAGGATTGAACCTGCCGGTGCCGAGGGATCGTCGCGCATCGTTGGCGGCCCGGTCGAGCAGCATCTTGAGCGCTGGCTGGTGATTCTGGCGGGCGTGCAGCTCGGCGAGCGCGCGAAGTGCGTCCACGCTGGTGGGCGACTCCTTGTGCGCCTTCTCCAGCATGGTCTCGGCCTTCTTGACGTCGCCTTCGACCTGCTCGTGGATGAGCGCGAGCTGGATGGTCGCCGATCGCTTCTGCTCGGGCGTGGTCGCCCGCTGCAGCAGGCCGGTGCACAGCTCGATCGCCTTGGCCGCATCGCCGGTCTCCCGATAGACGTCGACCAGGCGTGATTGGGCTTCGGAGTCGTCGGGCTTGCGCTTGAGCACTTCGAGCAGGACCATTTCGGCCCGCTCCATGTTGGGCAGGTGATTGACGTAGATGTCGCCGAGCTGACGATAGATCTCAGCCTGATCGTCGGCATCGGGCACGTGGCGCGCCAGCCGGATGAGCGAGTGCTCGGCACCGCTCCAGTCGTCCTCGTCTGCGCACAGCTTCGCGAACGCCATGAGCGCAGGCACGTGGTCCGGGCTGGCGTCGAGCGCTGCGGACAAGGCTTCCTTGGCAGCGGACAGCTCGCCGACGTCGGCGAGCGCCTTGCCTCGCAGCACTTCCATCTCCACCCGCTCCTGCGGGTCGGTGATGGCCTCGAGTCGACGCTCGAGCAGCGCGGCGAGCTCCGTGCGGTCGCCTGCTTCGGTGTAGATCGTCTGCAGACGCTGGAACACGTCGGCGTAGGCGATGTCGATGTCCGACGCCTCCTCGAGCGACTTGCGTCCACGAGGGACATCCTTGACGTCGTCGAGCCACATCTGGGCTGCGCGGTACCACAGGTCGATCCGGTGCTCGGCGACCGTGGTCTTGCGGGCCAGCACTTCCAGCTCCTCGGCGGCGCGCGACGAGTCGCCTGCCGCCTTGAGCGATTCGATCAGCCGCAGGTGCGCGTCGAACAGCCGCGGCTCACGCTCGAGCGCCGTGGTCATCAGCTCGGATGCGACGCGATGCTCCTGCATTCGCGTGTGCGCGTCGGCCGCGATCATCATGAGCACGGCTGCCTCTGGATCGCGATCCGCGCGCTCGGCCAGAGCTGTGGCAGCCTTGACGATCCCCGCGTCGTCGTTGGCAGCCCTGCTGTGGGCCAACGATTCGCGCAGCGACCAGAGCGACGGCCTGGACTGTGCGAAGGCGATATCGACCAGCTCACGCGTGGAGGTCCACGCCGACTCGCGGAGCCGGATGCGGGCAGCCACCATGGAGTGCGCGTCGGCCTCCGGTCCCTGCAGCACCTTGGCGAGCTCAGAGGCGATCGGCTCGAAGTCCTCCTCGCGCCCCTCGCCGATGTACGCGTGCTCGAGCCGGCGCAGGCTCGGCAGGTGCTGCGGCGATTCCTCGATGATGGCCCGGTGCCAGAGCATCGCGCTCGCCGGATCGTTGCGTCCGAACTCGTCGAGCTCGGCGAGACGCTCGCGCGCCTCGCGCCGGTCGCGGATCTGGTTGGTCTCGGATCGCGCCTGCTCCATGAGGGCGTCGGCTGCGAGGGTCGATGGGGCGCCGGCGAACTCGGCGCGCTCCGCGCAGAGAGCCGCGAGCCCGCCCGCTCCTCCTTCTGCGGCCTGTCTGGCGAGCTTCCCGGCTTCTTCACCGGCTCCTGAGCGCTCCATGTCGAGCGAGGCCTCCAGGAGCAGACGCGCCCGGTCGGCGCCTTCGAGCTCTGCCGCGCGCTCCACGCGCCAGGACACCCAGTCGCTGGGACGCTCGGAAGCGAACCGCTCGTACAGCTCCCGCAACGCCATGTCCGACGGTCTGGCAGACGATGCCGTATCGAGAATGCTCGCGGCCAGGGCGGCATCCTTCTCCACCATGAGCATCGCCTCGCGGCACTGGTCGTACGCCGCCTCCACGGGATCCTCCGTGGATTCTCGGCGCAGACGCAGCCACTCCAGGGTGCCGTCGACGTCGCCGCGCGACCGCGCACGCCGCTCGCCGAGGAACCCGGCGAAGGGCAGCTTCGGCGCAAGCTCCTGGGCCCGCCGCAGATGCGCGTCGTAGTCGTCGCTCTCCGGCCCTTCGCGCAGCGCTGCTTCGAGGAGCAGCACCGACGCCTTGAGCTCGTCCTGGGACGATCTCGCCAGATCGGCCAGACGCCCCGCGGCGCCCTGTTTGTCGAATCCGCAAATCACGCGGGTGCACGACTCGTTTGCAGGGTCTGCGGACAGCGCGCGCTCGTACTCGCCGCGCGCCCGCTCCTTGTCGCCCAACGCCTCAGCCGCCAGCCCGGATGCCAGCGCGCGATCCCGATCCGCTTCCCCTCCGGTGGACGTCGTCGATGCCCACCCCGACAGCTCTCCCACCACGGAGTCGGAGCGACCTGCTGCCAGGTCGCATTCGAGCTGCAGCAGCCGGCCAATGTCGGAATCAGGGTTCTTCTCTCGTAGGGTCGCCACGCGATCCGCGTACGGCTCGTTGCCAGGCAAGCCGAGCACCGAGCGGGCCAGCGACACGGTCGCTCGCGATTCCCATTGCCCGACGACCGCTGAAACGCGGGCCGAGCCGTCAGGAGCCACGGCCTCGAGCGCCGCCGTAGCGGCCGCCCCGAGCGGAGCGCTCGAAGGCTGATCCAGCACGACCCGGATGAACGACCGGCTCGCAGCGAGATCCTGGCCGAACAGCGTGGCGAGCGCAGCGCGATCCATGGCGGAGAACGACTCCGCCCCGGGCGTCTCGATCACCTCCTGCAACGTCTTGATGTCACCAAGCTCAGCCGCGCGCATGGCGCACATCCGACGCGCCACCGGGGCGTGCGGGCCCGCTGCCAGCTCGCCGTAGGTCTTGGCAGCATCTTGCCGCGTGTCCTTCTTCTGCGACGCGAGCGAAGCGGACAGCCATGTCGCGCCCGCCCCCAGCCCGCGTACGTCGTCAAGAGAGCGAAGCACCTTGGCTGCCGTGCCCGTGTCGAAGGCGAGCAGTGCAGCACGCGCAAGCGGGATCGCCTCGTAGGGGCCCACCTCGCCCTGCGTTCCGCCCTTGTCCGCGAGACGGATGCGGGTGACCTCCTTGCACGCCTGCGCCAGGGCAGTGAGCTCCTCGCCCTCCGGCACATGCACCTTGGGCGCGGAATCGGCCATCTGCACGAGGCCCCGCACGAACTTCTCCACATGCGCACGCGGGTCCATGGGAACCACCCGCGCCGCGACTTCGATCTGCTTGAGCGCCGAGTCCGGCTCACCCTGCACGCGCGTGATGATCTCTGCCTGGAGCAGGGCACCGTGCGCACGGGCTTCCGGCGTGGGCGCCACGCGTGTCTCTGCATCGAGCGCTGGGAGCAGCTCGGTCCATTGGCGATCCCGCAGGGCCGTGGACCGGGCCTGCCGCAGGATCAGCGGGTGGTTGGGCGCAGCCTCGCGCGCCTTGCCCGCCGTAGCCTCTGCCTGCTCGTCCTCGGCGAGCATCGCGTAGATCTCCGAGGCTGCCAGCAGCAGCGAGGCCTTCTCGGCCGGATCCTCGCAAGCCGTCGCCTCTTCGACCATCCAGGCCACGCGCTGCGACCAGCCGTCGCGCTGGCCTGCCTCCAGAAGGTGACCCGCGCAGTCTCGCTCGTTCGGCCACTGCGGCTTGATCTCCGCCAGCGGCGCTGGAGGGATCGACTGCGGCGCGGCGGCGATGCGCGAGGTGGACGGGAGTGCTTCGGGCGGCACCGCGTCCCCAGGCGTCACTTCGAGCGTCGCCTGCTCCGCGCGCATGGCCTCGATCTCCTTGGCCAGCTTGTCGGAGTTGAGAACCGCTGTCTCATCCTCGGTGGGGAACATGCGCCGCGGCGGCTCGTGAAGCTTGGGGCCGGGCGACGACTCCGGCGGTCCGCCGAACAGCGGCTCGCCGAACAGCGGGGCATCCGTAGCATGTGCAGCGCCCCCCGGGGCATCGGCGCCAGCCGGCTTGGGCTCGGCTTTGGGCTGCGGAGGGGTACGCAAGGGGCGGTTCGGGGGCGGCGGCGCGGGGCGCGCGGGACGCGCTGCGGCCGGCTCGCGCAGATCCGCGAAGGGGTCGAGCATCTCGCCCTCTGCAGCGGACTCGGGCTCGCCACGGACGACCGGCTTGACCGGCGCAGACAATTCGGATCGCTCCGGAGCTTCGCCGACCGCCGCAGCGGACGTGACAACCGCGTCCTCTCCGGTGGGCGTGAGCTCCTCCTTCTTGAACATCTGACCGAGTCCGGCGGCGCGGCTGCCGCCTCGGACCGAGTCAGCGAGAAGATCCCCTGGAATCGCGGCGACCACGGTCCGATCGTCGTCTGCCACGCTCATGGCGTCCTGCATCGGTTCCTGGGAAGGCTTCGGTGCTTCCGGCTTGTCCTGCATGTTTCGAATGGCCTCCGAGTCCTTCGGTGGCGGGGGCGTCTTGTCTTCTGCGGGACTCGGGTCGAGCGTGACCTTGTCCCACTCATCCACGGCCGAATCCCAGTCCGCGCCGTTCCTGTCCTTCTTGTCGTTGGTACTCACTGGACCCCCATGCCCAGCTGACGCCGGAGTTCAAGGTAGCGGTCGCTGAGTACGAACGAGACCAGTGCGCGGCCGCGTACGCTCTCTCCCATCACGCTCCCCAGGCGATCGCGGGGCGTGGACAGCACGTCTGCCAGCACGAGCGAAACGTCGCCGGCTGCGATGGATGCCATGCGATCCAGGCTCGCCAGCGCGTAGGACACCCAATCGCGAGGGGGTACCCCGGAGGAAGCCACTGCGTGGCACACCTCCCCGATCGACTTGCGGAGCTTGCGCGTCATGGCCTTGGAGATCAGCCGCTGTGTCTCTGCGAGCATCGCAAAGGGCGGGCTGTCGATCTGCACCTCTGCCTCCTTGCAGATCGCGACCACCACGCACGCTACCGTGGCATCGTCGCGCGTGCGGATGATGGAGATTCCTCGACGCAGCGCAAACAGCTCGCGTGCGATCGCCTGGCGCGCCTGGGCCGTGAGCGGAGCGCTGATGGCGCTTCCGACCACGAGCATCGGCGGGTCGCCAGGTACTCCGAACACCGCGTTCGGGTCGCGACCTCCCGCGTACAGCTCGAACTCGCTGATCCCGAGCGCTCCGGCCCAATGCGCGATCTCGTTGCGCAAGGGGTGGCCGTCGCGCGCTTCGATGCGCTCCTTCTTGGTCACGCCCAGCCCGGCCAGCGTCGGACCGAGCGCCTCTGTGATCACCTCCGCGGACATGCCGATCAGCTGCGGAATCGGCCCTGCATCGCGATGGTCGCAAATCGCCGCCACCGCCGCGTCGTCAATGGCCACCTGCGGCGTGCGCGCCACACGGGCATCCAGCGACAGCACCTCTCGGGAGATCTCCTCGTTGCTGCGCCCGAGCGCGACCAGCGCTCCGAGCGTGGCCTGCCGCAGGGGATTGTCCTTCAAAGGCTTTGCCATGCGCGCCAGCAGCTCGACGCAATCCGGATCGAGCTCGCCGCCGGTGAACGCCTTGACGAGCTTGCGTCGCGCACGCTCGAAGACGCTCTGGCGCCACTGCGCGTTGCCGACGTCCTCGTGCTTGAGCAGCAGATCCAGGGCCTCTGCGTCGGCCGGGGATTCGTCGAGCAGCCGCGTGATGGCGCGCTCGGCCGCAGAGGGGTCCCCGATCTTGTCGCGGTAGATCGCCATGGCCAGGCGCGCGGCTTCGATGCGTCCCTCCGAGTCCTTGCGCTCTTCCATCAGCGTTTCGAGCACGGCGGTCGCTTCGGGCCAGGCCTTGTTCTGGGCTGCCGCCTTGGCGAGACGCTCGCGCAGCTGGGCATTGGACAGACCCGACTTGTGCAGGGCCAGAAGGATCTCGAGGGCTCGGGGAGCGTCGCTCAGCTTGTTGTCGCACAGGTCGACCGCAGCCATGCCCGAAACCAGACGCTGCTGGGCTGGGGCTTCCGGGTGGACGGCGAGGCGGGCGAGGTTGTCGACAGCGGCCCGGAAGTCGCCGCTTCGGATGTAGATCTCGCCGGACAGGGCCAGGGCACCGACGTGATCCGGCTCGAGCATGGTGACGTTCTCGAGCGCCGACATGGCACCGTCGAAGTCGTTCTTGCCGCGCAGCACGCGAGCCTGCTCCCAGAACAGCTTGGCGATCTCGGCGGTCTGCTCCGCAACGTCCAGACGACGCGAGATCAAGGTGAGCAGCAGGTCGTTGTCCTTGCGGGCACGCACCCTGCGGAAGAGACGGTCGAAGGCCACGTCCCGGCGCGCATCGCGGGTGAACGCCGCTTGCAGGCACCGCTCGCCGCGATCCGGATCGCCGCCCATGTCGATCCACACGAGGCCTGCGGTCTCGAGGTACTTCGCGCCGCGCTCATCCGAAGCGCACAGCTCGCCGAGGCGCTCGCACGCCGCGGCCATTCCCTTGACGTCGTCGAGAGCTTCTGCGCTCGCGCGCACGCCTTCCCACGCCGCCAGATCGTTGGGGCGCTTGCTCGTGACGTGCTGGAATGCGGCCAGCGCGCCCTTGGGATCGCTCGTCGCCAGCAGCGACCAGCCAGCCAGCGACGTGGCATCCAGCGCCGCGCCGTCGCCCAGCGCTTGCCCCACGCCTTGAAGAGCGATGGCCCGACGACGCGGGTCACACCCGGCTGGAGCGAGCTCCAGGTTCATGAGCGCGGTGGGCGCAGTGGCGCCTTCGAGCAGGTTGGGGTGCTGGTTCGATGGGGCACGCAGCAGATCGAGAAGCGTCGCGCTCGCATCCATCGCGCCGGACGCGGCCGCAGGAAGGCTGCGGGCCAGAAGCCTGCGCGCCTTGGCCTCCTCGTCCGGATCGTCGCTCGCGCGGCTCGAGGCCAGCCACTCCAGCGCTGGCCCAGGTCCGCCGTCTGCCAGCGCCCACCTGGCCGCGTGCTCGCGCGCCGCAGCTACGTCCTGCTCCTCGACGCGGGCGATGCGGTAGCGCTCGGCTGCCACCACCGCCGCAGCCTTGGTTCCCAGCCCCTGCATGTTGTCGAGCGCGCGGTTGCGGGCATCCCGGTCTTCCACCGCGCCTGCGTAGACCACGCGCGCAAGCCATCCGGCCACGCCCAGCTCGCCGAGCGCGTCCTGATCCAGCGAATCGAGCGCTGCTCGCGCTTGATCCAGATCGCCACCTTCGGCCGACTCGACCGCCACCCGCTCGAGCGCCGAGCCGATCCTGTCGGTGCCGATCTCGTCGGACAGCTCGATCACCCGCCGCCGTCCTTGGAGCGTCTCCGGGTCGAGCGCTGCGGTCGCCCACAGAAGCGCCGACGCTGCCGATTCGGGATTCTCGGCGCGCGCCGTGTTGAGCTCCTCGACCGCGCGGGAACGCTGTCCCGCACGCCACAGCAGGAACGCTGCTTCGAGACGAAGAGCGGTCGACATCTCGCCGTCCTCGGTCGCTGCTGCGCTCGCGGCCAACACGTTCGCCGCCTGCTCCGGATGATCCGAGGCCCGCTCGAGATCCGCGAGCAGCACTCCCACGAACAGGTCGCTGCGATCGGCGTCGTGCAGGGTGCGAAGACGCGCCAGCGCGCTGGCGCGATCGCCGGCTCGCGCCGTGTGGACCGCGGCCACCACGTTCAACGCCCGGGCCATGTTCGGATCAGGCTCGACCGCAGCCAGCTGCTCGATCAGCTCCGGCGCGCGCGTCGGCGCCTGCCCTGGCTCGCCCTTGGCAAGCCCGAGCGCATAGGCCGCGAGCACGCGTCCCAGCCAGGCGCCGCCTTCCAGCGACGCCATCGAATCGAACGCCTTGCCGGCCCCTTCCCGGTCGCCGCGCAGCATGCGCATGCGCCCGAGCTCCCACCAGAGCGCGACGTGCTCGTTGGGCGCTGCACCGGCCGCGATCAGCCGGCGCGTAGCTTCCTC
Source organism: Deltaproteobacteria bacterium (assembly GCA_016218915.1). GTDB lineage: Bacteria > Myxococcota_A > Polyangia > Polyangiales > Polyangiaceae > JACRCQ01. The sequence continues at coordinate 33,215 of JACRCQ010000081.1, read as the reverse complement.
GAACCAGCCGTCGTCCTCCACCACCGAAGCCATGGTGCGCGCCACGCGCGAGATGACGCCAGGCGCGATTCCGAACATCGCAGCCTGCGAAAGCGCGGCCTTGGCGCCGGATACGTCATGCGCCTTCAGGGCGTAGGCCCAAGCGGACAGCAGATACGCACGCCCCTTGGCCGCATCGGACAATCCCTCGGCAGCCATGGCCTCGAGGGATGCAGCGAACTGGGCAGGATCCGAGTCGACCAGCAGGTCGATTTGCAGCGCACGGGCCGGGATGCACCCCGGGTCCAGCGCCAGCGCGCGCGTCAGCGCCTCCAAGGCCTGATCGCGCTCTCCTCGTGCAGCCGCAGCCTCGAACACGCGCATCCACAGCGGAGCACCCGCCTTGCCCTGCACCCCGGTATCGAGCAGCTTGCGCGAGATCGCCGCTGCGGTGTCGATGTCGCCCGCGGTCTCCGCAGCCTTCAGACGCAGGTAGCCGAGCACCCGGTCTTCGGGCAGCTGCTCAATCGCCTTGTCGAGGAGCGCGAGAGACGCTTCGTTCTCCCCAGCGCGACGTCGCGCCTCCGAAGCGCGCAGGTACAGGTCTGCCACGCGTTCAGGTGTGCGCATGTAGTGCGGCACGCCCGCGGCGTCGCCGGACGCTTCATCCGTCAGCGCTTCGACCAACAGCTTCGCTTCTGCTTCCAGCGCGTTGGCCAGGACCTCGTCGCGGCTGTCCTTGCGGGCCAACGACTCGATCGCCTGCCATGCCCGGAAGCGCGCCGGAGACTCCAGGTCCGCAGCTTCCTGCAGCGAGGAGATGGCACCATCGAGGTCCGTGGCTTGCAGGGCCTTGGCCAGATCGATCTGCAGAAGCGCTTTCCACTCGATCGGATCCGCGAGACGGGTCCGCTGCTCCAGGGCCCGTAGACGCAGGTCCGCGTCATGGGTCCTTCCGGCCAGCAGCTCCAGCTCCAGCCACGCAGCAGCGTAGTTCTCGTCGTCGACGACAGCCTGCTCCCAGGCGCCCCGGGCACCGTCCGGATCGCTCTGGTGCTCGAGCAGGTATTGGCCGCGTTGGACGTGGGCACGAGCGGACTGCTCGGGCGACGAGGCCGATCGCACCAGCGCGTCCAGCAGACGTCCCAGATTCTTGTAGGACTTGCGTCGCTGCAGCAGCGCCGCCAGCGTCTCGACCGGCTCGCGGAAGTTGCCATCCGCGTTGTAGGCCGCAAGAAAATCCCTGGCCGCCCCAGCTTCGTCGCGCGCAACCTCTCGCAACAACCCGGACTCGTACGACAGCAGGGCCTGCTGCTCTTTGGATTCTGCGGCGGCATGCTCGTCAGCAAGCCATTGGACCCGTTGTGCGGCTTCCTGCGCGATCGCGGGAGGAGGGATGCTCGGAGAAGCCGTAACCTGCTTGGGATCAGAAGGATTTGTCATGCGTGCGGCGGTTCCTCGGCACGTAAAAATACGTCCAGCGAGCCTGATTTACCAGCATGAATCAAACGACGGTGACCCGCCGCGTCCACGCAGAAAGCTGAGCGATCTCCGTGAATCTATCGGCGGTTGGCGGTCCAGGACAGCCGGCGTGAGTCTAGGCGAGGACCGCCTTCCGTGCCTAGAGCGGGATGAGGAAAACGACGGTCCAGTCGGCAGGCGGAAGGCAGCAGGGCCGGGTCAGCCCGGGCCCACGATTGCGTCGAGCTTTTCCTTGACCTTTCCCTCAACCATGCCCTTGAGCGCGCGAAGCAAGAACGGAAGGTCGATCTCCACGCGAACCTCGGAAGCCGTGACCGTCACCTGCCCTGTCGTGCCCTTGGCCACGCCGCCCGGTGTGTCGAACCGGATCGCATCGCCCTCCCATTGCCAGCGGATGCCGAGCTTCTCCTGCATTCCGCGCGCAAGCTCCTCGGCCTTCTCCCGGGTCTGCTCGCGGTTCATCGTGTGTTTGCGTCGCATGTCGATGGTTGCCATTCTGCAATCTTTCCTTTTCGATTCGTGTCCAGCTGAACCAGCCAAGACTGCGACGGGCGGTCAACCATGCCCCCGCTCGCAGCCGTTGTGTCGTCCCTGGCGCACCCTGGCCACCTACTTGCCTAAGTTCTTGATGATCCAATAGCCGGTCGGCGTGTCGACCGGTCCACCAACTCCTCCCGTCGGAAGCGAAAAAAGCACATAGTTCGGCGCTGGCTCCAGAATCCCCACCCCGATCCGACCAAGATCCATCGTCGAGCCAGGATCTCCCTTGTCAACCGAAGCCTTGAAGTCGGTCTGCGCAAGCAGGGCCAGCCCTTTTGCCAGGTCCAGCGCCTCGTGCTTGGGACGCGCCGTGGACGGAGCCCTCTGGGCACCGCGGTATTGCACCAGAACCACCCCGAACCGCAGCGCCTTGGGCGCGTCGTCCCCAAGCGGCGGCGGCACCGTGCCGTCCAGAAGCCGCGTCCCCGGCCCGTCCGCGCTCATGGGCGACCGGACCGCAGGCGCTCCCGCCAGCAGCGATTCGATCGCAAGTGCCGCGTCCGGCGCCACCGAGGCCACCACCGGCGCCGAAACGCTCGGCGCAAGCGGCGGCATCGCCGGAGCCGGCCGCCTTGGCGCTGCCCACACGATGACCAGCAGAGTCACTGCCACCACCAGCGCGCCAAGCACAACGGACGTGTTCTTCTGCATGAACGCAGCGCGTATCGCAGATCGAGCCCTTTGGAGCAAGTGCCAGCGCCTGCCCCGAGCCGGCGCAGCGCCAGCGCTCCGATCAGGCCCGGCTCCAGCCTGGTGTCGGTCAGGTGGCTAGCAGGGCCCCACTTGTGCCAGAATGCGGGTCTCAAAAGGACGGTTTGCTTCGAACATGCTGAAAGTCGAATGCGAAGGCTGCGGTTCGCCGTACAAGGTCGATGATCGTCGCGTGCCTCCGGGCGGACTCAAGATGCGTTGCCCCAAGTGCGGCGCGACGTTCGTGGTTCGCAAGGACACAGCAGAAGGGGCCGCGGACAAGCCGGCTCCTGCACCTGCGCCCGCCGCAACGCCCAGCCTCCATTCCGCGGCTGCCAAGAGGACCATGCTCGGCGTCGGTGCCCCAGGTCTGCCTGGCCTCAGCCCGTTCGCTCCAGCTCCGGCACCACCAGAGCCTGCCGCTCCGCCGCCACCGCCCGACGACTTCGAGTCCGGACTTCCCGTAGTCGCGTCCGGGCTGCCAGCGGTCAAGCAACAAGCTGCAAAGCCCGGTGCCGTCGCTCGCCCCAAACCGCCGCCGCGTCCTGCTCCGCCCAAGCCCCCACCAGCTCCTGCAGCCGGGCTTGGCGACGAGTTCGAGCTGCCTGGCTTTGGCGCCAACAAAGAAGCAGATGTCCCGGCACCCCTCGACTTCGGTGACATCTCCGCAGACATCGAAGCGATTGGCGCGCCCGGCGACTCCATCGGGCTCGATGATCTACCGGCAGTGGCGCAGGAGGCTGGCTTGCCTGCAGTCCCAGGACCTCGCAAGCCACCGCCGCCTCCCAAGGCAGCTCCAAGAAAAGCGCCCCCTCCCCCTCCGCCAGCGGAGCTTGGTTTCGGCGAGCTTCCGCTCGACGACCTCCCTTCGCCTGTTGGCGACGTTGGTCTGCCTGCTCCTGTCACCGGCGGTGTGGGGCTGCCCGCACCCGTGCGCGGCAAACCGCCAGCGCCCAAGTCGGTGGGCGTGGTGGATCTTCCCATGCCGCTCGATTCCAAGGCAGATCTCCCCTCCCCCGTTCAACACGCAGATCTGCCTGCAGCCACGTTCGGCAAGATCGACCTGCCCTCCGCCAAGGGCAAGCCTGCCAGACAGATCACCGGCGCAGCGCTCGGCTTCGGAGAGCCTGACCTTCCTGCGATCGCAAGACCCGAAGTCGGCCTTCCGGTGGCAAAGCAAGGGGACTTCGGCGACTCGTTCGGCGAGCTGGATCTGCCGCTTGCCGTCGATGGCGCACGCGATCTGCCCATCCCGTCGAACATGGGCCAGCACCTTCCCACCGTGCAGGGAATGGGTGTCAATCTCCCAGCACCCGCCGCGGCTGGCGCGCATCTGCCCTCAACCGCTGATCCGTCGAGCCACCTGCCTTCGCCCACCGCCATGGATCGCCATCTGCCTTCGCCGATGGGGTCTGGGGGCGTGGGTGAGGAGGCCGAAGAGTTCGACATGAGCGCCGCTGCGGAAGAGGTTTGGCCCAAGCCGCCTCCGCAAGGGCAGGAGGTGCGTCGAAGTACGCGACCTCTTGGCTCCGTGTCTCCGGATTCGGTTCCACCGGGTGCCATGCCCGATGGCTCTGGCCCCCTGTCCGCTGCGGAAGCTGCGGCCAAGGCAGCAGCAGCAGCTGCTGTCACGCGACAGGCAGGCGGCGGCACCGCGTTCGGTGAGGTGAACCTCGGAGACGAGGGCGGGAGCGGCGCGCCGGTCGGCGCTGACACCGCGGGCGGCGGGGCTGGATTCGGAGAGCGAGCGCTCGCGGGTGCTGGCGACGACGACATGGAGTTCGGCGCCATCCCGCAGGAGAAGGTGTCGACCGATGATGACGGGGACCGTGCTCGCATGGTCCAGCCCCAACCTGAGCTCATCGACAAGCCCAGAGTCTCGACAGGCGCGCCCCAGGTGGAGCTTCCGGCCAAGCGCTCCAAGGCAGTCAAGATCCTCGGCGTCGCTCTGCTCGTGATCATCGCGGCAGGCGTTGGCCTCGCAGCCACGCCCTACGGCGCATTCGGCATGAACGCGATCAGCGATGCGCTTCACACGCGGGAGCACGGACGTCTGGTCACAGCCAGCGTCGAGGATGCGCGCAAGCAGATGGCAGGGGACACGGCGGACGGAGCTGCGCGGGCGCTGCAAGCGTTCGACGACGCGGTGGCCCGTGCACCGCGACAGGCGCAGCTGGCGGCCTATGCTTCCTTCGTGGGATTTCTGCGGGAAGTGCGCTTCGGTGCAGACCCTGCCGTGCATGCGCACGCCGCGGCGCTGCTGGCCCAGGCGCAGAAGATCTCGAAGGACGCCGAGTACATCGATCTGGCACGGGCGGCGGAAGCGGTCACGCAGGGACAGATCGCCAAGGCGCGGTCCGACATCGCTGTGCTGCTACGCCGCAATGCCAACAACATCGACGCAGCCGTGCTCTCGGGTGAGCTCGAGATGCTGGCAGGCGACTACAAGGCCGCGCTGCAGGCGTGGGAAGCTGCAGCCAGGATCGAAGCTTCGCCGAGGACGTCGTTCGGACGCGCCCGCGCACGCTTCGCGCTCGGAGAGTCGGACAAGGCCAAGAGCGAGACCCAGTCCGTGCTCGAGCGCAGCCCGGATCACGTGGGAGCGCGCATCCTGATGGCGCGCATCCTGCGCAAGACCAACGACGACGAAAAGGCCATGGCGCTGCTCGAGGACATGGCCAAGCCAGGCAAGCTCAAGGTTGCAGCCAGCAAGTACGACATGGTGGCCGTTCACACCCTGCTCGGTCAGATCAACCTGAGCCGCTCTCGCATGTCGAATGCCGAGACCTCGTTCGCAGAGGCGCTCAAGCTCGATCCCAAGGACGCAGAAGCGCTGTGCGGGTTCGGCGAGGTGCTCTACCGCGAAGGCAGGTTCGCCGAGGCGCTCGCACGGTTCGAGGCTGCCATCCAGGCCAACGCCGAGAACGTGCAGGCCAAGATCGGCGCTGCCAAGACCAAGATCTCCCTGGAGCGTCTGCAGGACTCCAAGGAGATCCTCAGGAAGCTGCGAGAGGCGCGCCCCGCAGACCCGCAGGTCGCGTACTGGCTCGCACGCGTGGAAGAGGCGCTCGGCAACAAGGCAGGAGCCGAGCGGATCCTCGCGGACGCGGTGGCGCGTGCTCAGCCGGGCGAGCACGTCATCGATCTGTACGTGGCCCTGGCGCGCTACCTCGCGGCAGCAGGAAAGAACCAGGAAGCAGAAGCCAAGCTGGCCGAAGCCAAGCAGAAGCTTCCAGACACGGTCGAGCTGCGCAAGGCGCTCGGCGACGTCCAGCTGCAGGCAGGACGCCTCGATGCGGCCAAAGCCGAGTTCGACACGGTGCTGCAGCGCGATCCCCAGGATCTGTATGCAATGTTCAACCTGGGCGTGGTTCTTCTCAAGATGAAGAGATACGAAGAGGCCCAGGCAGTGTTCGACAAGGTCTCGGCCGTCGACAAGAACTACCCAGGGCTGGCCCTGGAGCGCGGCGTGCTCTTCGAAGTCTCCGGCCAGGCGCAGCGCGCCCTGGAGATGTATCAGGAAGCGCTCAATACCGCCCCCAACGATCCAGACCTGCAGCTTCGCGTGGGATCGGCCGAGATCGCCAATGGCCACGCATCCCAGGCCGAGGAGATCCTGCGCAAGGTCCTCGCCGTCAGGCCGAACAGCGCCGAGGCAAACCACTACCTCGGACGCGCCCTTCTGCTCAAAGGCACCAACCTGGCCGAAGCCCTGCGCAACCTGCAGCGCGCCGCAGAGATTGATCCCAACAGAGCAGAGTACTGGCTCTACATCGGATGGGCAGCCAACGACGCCGGCCAGCCCGCCGTGGCCCAGGAGGCGCTGGTCAAGGCGCTCGACCTGGACAAGAGCCTGGCAGACGCCTACTGGCAACGCGGGATTCTGGAGCGACGCCAGTCCGCAGTGCGGGATGCAGAGCGCGACCTGCTCAAGGCGCTCGAGCTCAAGCCCTCCCGCTACGAAGCGTATGCCACGCTGGCAGAGTGCTACGAGGAGAACCGTCGCTGGGATCAAGCACAGGCAGCCTGGCGAAAGGCCATTGCCGGCGACGGCAACAAGGCGATCTGGCACTACAAGCTCGGACGCCTGCTGTGGACCAATCACAACCTCGCAGAGGCCGGGGAGGAAGTCTCCCGTGCCGTGCAGCTCTCCGCAAAGGAAGCGCGACCTCCGTGGCTGTGGGAAGCCTACATGATCATGGGCGATGCCGCGAAGGCTGCAGGCAAGCGCCAGCAGGCCATCGAGCACTACCAGGAGTTCATGAAGGCCGCTCCGCCAGAATCCCCCTACCGCAATGACGTCAAGAAGGCGCTGGCAGGGCTGGGCGTGCAGCCGGATTGATCGGGCAGCACACCCCTACATCACGTGAATCGTCGCCGCCGCGATCCGCCCATCCGACTCCTTCGCTCCTCGGGTCACTGCCATCCGCGTGTCCCCGGAAAACAATCCCACATATAGCTGGTACGTCCCAGGAGAGAAGCTCGCAGGCAACACCAGCTCGCAGCTCTCCGACACCGTGTCCCCCTTCTTCCACGACGATAGCCCGTACTGCCCACCCCATAGCTCGTGATCCGCATTGTGACGGCGCCCGTGCCCGTCCACGTGCACAAACGCCTTCCAGCCATCGGACAGCGGCCCCAGTACGCGATAGTAGGTCGTGAAGCGGTATTCCTGCCCGGGAACGACCGCCACCGTCGCACGCCCGCGCTCGTCCGTCAAATCGACACCCAGCATCTCCAGCTTCCCGTCGAGCTCGACCCCAATCGCCCTCTGAGGCGCTGGCGCCTCCGCGAGCAGCACCCGGTCCAGCGGGTTGTGGCTGGATTCGCCTGGAGCCAGACGCGACGCCACCAGCAGCACCCCAGGAGACCTCGCATCCAGGACCGGCAGGTTGACCCGCGCGTGCTCGTGCTCTCGATGCATCCGGTTGACCGCAAGCAAGCTGGTGGAGTCCACGGCGAGAAAACGACGCGCCCCCTCTTGCGCTCGTGCAGAAGCGAGCCAGCGGCTGGCAGCTTCCGCGTCCTTGTGCACCGTGACCGGCCCCACTTCGCTCCAGACCGCGGCGCGCGGATCGACTCCGAGCACTGCAAGCTCGTCGCCAGGCTGGCGCAAAGCCGCATAGCGTCGAAGAGCGCTGCTCGGACTGCGACTCGACGCAAGAACCAGGTGCCCCTGCGCCAGCATCAAGAGCCCAAGACACCCTCCGCCCAGGACCAGCAACCCGCCCCGATCGCCGCCGAACCATGCCGTCGCCGCCTTCGCCCACAAGCGTGACAGGACGCGATGCGTGATCAACAAGGCAGGAGGCACGACCGCCAGGACCCACCAGGCGTTGAGAGGAATCATCCGTAGCTGAGCGGACGGCAGCCAAGGCGCGCGCATGCGGATGGCGGCCAAGGTTCCTGCTCCGGCTACCATCGCAACCGCTATCGCGATGAACCAGCCCCGTGTGAGCTTCTCTGTGGCTGCACCTGCCCAATTCGCGAACGCGTCACGCCACGCCGCCCGGTCCGTCAGCTTCGGAGCGTCCTCGTCCGCGAACGCGCAAACCACCGCAAGGAGCCCGAACCCTATCAAACCTGCGGTCCAGATCGGACGTGCCTGGGCAGCACTCTCCGGCCATGCGGTCAGCCCGGACGTGCCGAACGCACGCAGCGCTGTCTCCGGAATCGCCGTGAAGTCACGCCGCAGCAGCGCTGCAGCCATCAACGAGCCCACCCCGAGCAACGCAACGCTCGACCCCTGGCGGCGAAGCTCCAGTCCCTGCAGCGCCCATGCGATGGCCACTGCAGCCATGGGTATTCCCACGAACGGCGCATCCTGGGCCAGCGGCGCAAGCAGCCCGTGAGCGAACATGGCTACCGCCAGGCCAGCCACGACCGTTCCTCTCCAGCCCGCCGTCTGCGCGTCCTGCTGTCCCGAGCGCAGCATCCGGGCAATCGCAAACGGAAGCACCGCGCTCCAGGGTGCCAGCGCGTGCGCAACCACAGCCACCGATTGATCGAAGGTGATGCTTCGCGCAGGCGCATGGAGGACCGTTCCCAGCACCCACGACGACTCCCCGGGGGAAGCACGGAATATCTTCGCAATCACAAGAGCCATCGCTCCGAGTCCTGCGATCAGGCACACGCTGCCCACGGCAGAAGAAACCCTGTCCAGCCCGCTTTGCTTGTCGCGCGCAGCCCACCAACCCATGCCGATCGCGATGGACGGAACCGCCACGCCGCTCAGGAGCCCTCGGCTCGCCCCTCCGGCCAGCAGTGCGAATATCCCCACTCCCAGCCACGCCCATCGCGATCGCGCCGACGCTCCAACGTCGAATGCCGCGATGGACAGCCCGGCCCATGCGATCGCCACCGCGCTCACGGCCACCACGTCGCCCATCAGGGTCCGCGCTTGCAGCACCCACGCAGGCATCGTGAGCAGCACGATAGCCACGTACCACCCAGACCTCGGCCGGGCCACCCGGCCTAGCATCGCCCATAGTGCGAGAGCCGCTGCCACGGCCAGCAGACCCGGAATCAGGCGCGCCGCCCACAGATGTGCACCGAACAGGCGAATTCCGAGCGCGGAGCACAAGAGCTGCAGCGGCGGGTGCTCGAAGCGTACGAGCGACCCGGCAGCATCCGGCACCATGTCCACCCCGCCAGGAGCCATCCCGAACGCGGTCACCGCGATGCTGCGCGCAACCTCCGCAGCGGCAGCCTCCTTGGAGTCCAGGAGCCCGGGATTGCAGAGCACGCAGACTGCGACCCCTGCGACCAGCCATGCAGCCGCACCTGCAATACGTCGTAGTAGGAGATTCCTGCTCATCATAGCTCCGCGCGAACCAGCACGAATTGACGGGAATCCGAGCGATCCGTGACAGCCGATATCGATCGGGCATGAAGTGCGGAGCCCAGACTTCCCAGATGGGAATGCTCGGTCGCCACGAACACCGTACGCACGCCGCGCTTCTTCTGCTCTTCGATCCACGATGGCAGGGAAGCCGCAGAGGGCATGAATTCGGCGACATGGTTCCCCGTGTAGAAGTTCTCGCCCTTCCAGTTCAGCTGATAGGCAATCAGCGGCTCGTGCGGCCCCTGCCGGTTCGCATACCACGCAGCGATCACTTCGCGCTGTCCCCAGTGCCGGGAGGTCTTGACCATGTAGACGTCGAGCCCCCAGCCGGCCCAGGCAACCGCAAGACCTGCAAGGCAGTAGATCGCATGGCGTCGAATCCGGCTCCAGGCGAGCAGCAGCGTGAGCATCACCGCCCCTGCGCCGAAGAACCAGAACGCGAGGCGCAGGTCCAGCTCAGGCCAAGGTCGGTCGTAGCGGTAGGTGAAGAGCTGGAGCAGGCGCAGCGCCCCAGGTCGCGCTTTGTCCGTGGCGATCAGATCGCGCGCCACCAGCGTGGCAATCAGGGCGCCGCCCACTGCGGTCATTCTCATGACCCAGCCTGCCGGCGTGCGCCCCGTGCCCGCGTCTTGGGACAGCATGTCATCCAGGAAGATCCCCACCAGCAGGGCCAGCGGAGGCACGGCCGGAAAGATGTAGTGGTGGAATCGCGTGCCGAGCAAGGAGAACAACGTAAAGGCTGCCAGCGCGCCGATCAGGAGCAGCATCGCGCCGCCGCGCCCCTTCCCGCGCTGCATCCCCCACACCGCCGCCCAGGCACCGATTCCGGTCCAGGGAAACATCCCGATCCCGAGCTGGCAGACATAGTACCGCAGGCTCGTCTCCTCCCCTTCGTTGGTGTCGTGCACGTGCGACCATGCCCTGTCGATCATGTCGTGGAACAGCAGCTCATCGGTGAATGCGCTGCCGTGGCGCACGACCATCGCCACCACCCAGGGCATCACGAGCAGGACGCCTGCCAGAGCGCCTTCCACCACGCGCGTAGACAGAAGCTCCCGCCAACGTCCCGAAACAGCGCAGGTGCCTGCGAGCGCCATCGCAGGGATGACCCACCCAGCAGGCCCCTTGGCCATCACCGCGATCGCTGCGCAGATCCAGGCCGCGATGTACAGCAGCGACTTGATGTGGGTGACCTCGCGCAGCCTGGCCAGGAGCACGCCGAGCAGTCCGAGCCAGAGCACCGCCTGCAGACTCGGCTCGAGGCGGCCGCTCGGCTTTCCTACCTGGCAGGGCGCATTGCCCGGCAAGCCGCAATTCCCGGTGGATCCTGTGAGCACTTCGTCGAGATGCCAGCGGAATCCATGGGGCCCCGCACCGTGCAACACCAGCTCCACGTTGCGCGTCAGCAGGTACAGGATCTGAGGAACCACCACCACGAACACGACCATGGCGACCAGCTGCCAGGGCGCGACCCGAAAGGACGCACCTCCCACCACGAACCTCCGGGCCCTGCTCTCCTGGGCTGCGTCGGTGTGCAGCGCCAGCACCATCAGCGCAAAGCTCGCGGTCAGCGGTGCCACGAACGGCATGTCGGTCATGGTCTGGTGCGAAAGCAGGAACCAGAAGGGCATCGTGGCAAGCGCCACGACCCCGAGAATCGCGGCCCTCGTTCCGTGGGAGCGCGTGATTGCCCTGTAGCAGATGTAGAGGGCAGCCAGGGACAGCAGCACGACCGGGGCGCGCACGACCCATTCTGGATGGGCCAAGCTGCCACCGCTCCCTTGGAGCATCTGATCCGGCTGCCACCGGACCCCGAGCGCGCCCATGAAGAGCGCTTGCAGCCAGAGCGATAGCACCGGCTTGGAGTAGAAGAACCCCTGCCAGCTCCACCATGGCGATATCCAGTCATCGCGCGACAGCATCTCCCTGGCAACTTCCCCGTAGTGCGTCTCCCAAGGGTCCCACAGCGATCCGAGCCCCAGCGCAGGCAGCGCGATCGCGCCTGCCAGGGCCATCAGCCAGAACCCGGGAAGACGCAGGAGGAAATGCCATCGCCAGGCGCCGCTCTGCCCGACCAGTCCCAGCAGTCCGGCAAGGTGGGCGATCGACGCAATCGTCGCCAGATACGCGCCAGTCACGGCCACGGCTGACAGGCTTCCACCCAGGATCCCCCGGCCAGCCGCAAAAAGCGCCATTCCCAAGGCCGTCATGGATAGCAGCGCAAGCCCGGCGCTGAGCCCGAGTGCGCGTGGCGCTAGCGTGTATTCTTCTTCCTTCCCGCCTTCGCTGGTCCGTCGAAGCAGCCCAACTGCGCCCCACCCGGCCACCGCGATGGCTGCGGCTCCGGCCACGATCCCGAAAGGAGCGTGCCCGTCATGGGCCATCAGCAAGAAGGCAAAGATGAGACCGCCCACCAGGGCACACGTGGACCGCCAACGCGTTGAGTCCATGTCGGATCACCGTCCCGTCAGTCGTACAAGGGCTACAGGCTTCAGGCTTCAGGCTTCAGGCTTCAGGCTATACGGGCTGCACTGTAGAGGCGCGCCACTGGCGCGCATGCGTTCTACGCGGCACTGCCGCGTCGCGTACAACCCGCGAATCTCTCTGCCAGGTGCACTGCCGCGTATGGTGCAACCCGCGAATCTGCCTGCAAGGCCGCGCCACTGCCGCTTATTGTGGGACCCGCGAAACTGCCTGCGGCGCGCTGCCGCTTGCGCCCTGCTGACAGGGTCAGTCCGCCCCCACGCCGCGTTGCACATCGCCGTTCGGAGCCGCATCTGCGGGCTGCGGACTGGAAGCCACAACGACTCCATTCGGATTCTGCCCTGAAACCAGATCGCCCTCCGGAGCCGTGCGCAGCGCGCGCGGCGCAATCCACAACACCGTCGCTGCCGCAAGGGCCAGGGCCCCGGTCACGCCGCCTGCGTATCTCCACAGCGCCGGGACGTCGACTCGTCGATGAGCCGGCTCCAGCGCACACGCCGCCTGGCCAAGCGCAACCTCGAACTGCGCCTCACGCATCAGCGCCTGCTCGCACTGCGGACACCCGCTCACATGTCCGGCCAGCGCCTCCGATGCGTCAGGACCGAGCAGCCCACTGACGTAGAGCCCCAGGTCAGCACGAGAAACATGCGATTCATGCATCGTCGGCTCCATCCACGGCCTCTCGCATGGCCTTGCGTACCTCGCAGAGAATCTGACGCACCCGCTGCAACGACAGCCCGAGCTGACGCGCCACGTCCGCGTGCGACATCGCACGGGGGCCGTAGACCAGCTGGAACACCTGTCGCCCCGACGAAGAGCACCGCTCGAGCACCTTGCGGGCGCTGGCAATCCGCTCCTCGGCCAGCATGTGCGTTTCCGCGTCGGCGTGGTGCACCGCATCTTGCGCGTGCCCCTCGCCCAGAAGCCGGGTGGCCGTCGCGTCCCTCCTCGCAAGCTCCAGGGCAAGGAACGTCGCCTGCGTGATCGCGAGCCCCGGAAGCCGCAGGGTCTCCAGCTTGCCCTCGCGCTGCTGCTGAACCAGACGAAGCCAGGTCTCCTGCGCGATGTCGCGCGCCTTCTCCAAGCCGATTCCCCTTGCGAGCAGGGCCACCACCACGCGCCTGTCGTGACGCCGTATCAGCTCGTTCCACGCAACGCCGTCGCCCTGCAGAGCCAGCTCGCACAGCGCCAGATCGCCCAGCGGCTGCGGCGACGCAGCGCTGTGGGGCTCACGGGCGGCGACCCTCTGCAGGGCGACACCCCCGAGCCCGAGGACGATCTCGGGGTCGGCAAAGGCTCTCATGCGGGTTCTCGTTGCATGAAACGGGTCGACGGGCACGAACATATCGCTCGAAAGCGAAAATCCGTCAGCCGGCGCCGGGCTCCATCCCGATCCCGCACACCTCGGAGAGCGGCTTGCCCGTCTTGAGCGCGTGCTTGAGCTGCGCGTACCGCCAGTACGTGTACACCACCGGGATCAGCTCCAGGGTCAGGAACGCGCTCGACAGCAGCCCGCCCACCATCGGCGCCGCAATACGCTTCATCACGTCCGCCCCGCTCCCGGTCGCCCACAGCAGCGGCGTCAGCCCGATCAACATCGTGCCCACGGTCATCAGCTTGGGACGCACCCGGAGCACAGTGCCCTCGGTGTGCGCCTTGATGATGTCTTCGAGGCTCCGGATCTTTCCCGCGCGCAGCCTGCGCTCGAAAGCATGATCGATGTACACGATCATGACCACGCCGGTCTGCGCTGCCAGCCCCACCAGGGCGATGATCCCTACCCACACCGCGGTCGAGAGCCGGTAGTCGAGCGCATACAGGAGCCAGATGCTCCCCACCAGGGCGAACGGGATGCTCAGCAGCACGATCATCACTTCGGTCAGGTTCTTGAACTGGAAGTAGAGCAGCAGCGTGATGACGAAGAGCGCCAGCGGTACCAGGATCTTCATCCGGTCGCGCATCTGCTCCAGCAGCTCGTACTGCCCGGTCCACTTCAGGTACATCCCGCCTTCGAGCTTCACCTGTCCCGCCGCGATCGCGTTCTGCACCGCAGCTTTCGCGTCGGCTACATACCCTCCCACGTCCCGATTCGACTCGAGGTCCACGTACACGTAGCCCACGAGCAGCCCTGCCTCGTCGCGCACCATCGGCGGCCCCTGCACCACACGCACGTCCGCAACCTCGCCCAGCGGGATCGGCTGCGAGCCGCCTTCCTTTCCCATGGTCATGGGTATCAACACCTGACGCAGCCGGTCCGGGCTCGATCGGAAGTCCTCCTTGTACCTCACGTTCACCGTGTAGCGCCTGCGACCTTCCACCGTGGTGGTCACCGGCTCGCCCCCCACCGCAGACTCCACCACCATGTTCACGTCCTGCACGCTCAGGCCGAAGCGCGCTATCGCCTCGCGATCCGGGATGATGTCCACGTAGGTGCCACCCAGCGATCGCTCGTAAAGCACGCTGCGCGTTCCCGGCACACCCCGCAGCGCTGCCTCCAGCCCTTGCCCTGCAGCCTCGATCTTGTCCAGGTCCGAGCCGAACACCTTGATGCCGACCGTGGTGCGCACGCCGGTGGTGAGCATGTCGACGCGCGCCTTGATCGGCATGGTCCAGGCATTGGTCCAGCCCGGGAACTTCGCGGCCGTGTTGAGCTTGGCGATCAGCTCGTCCCACGTCTCGCCCCGCTGCTCCGGCCACACCTTGCCCAGCGCGCCTTTGGCCCATCCGGGCGCCCAGCCGCTGTACCAGCGATGCTGCTGCACCTTGGGCCAGCTCTCCGGGGGGTGAAGCTGGATCACGGTCTCGATCATGGACAGCGGAGCCGGATCGGTCGGCGTCTCGGCCTTGCCTACCTTGCCGAACACGCTCTTGACCTCAGGGAAGGTCGCGAGCACGCGGTCCTGCAGCTGGAGCTGACGCTTGGCTTCCTCGATGGAGATGTTGGGCAGGGTCGTGGGCATGTACAGGATGTCCCCCTCGTTCAAGGGGGGCATGAACTCGCTGCCCAGCTTGAGGAACATCGGAATGGCCGACAGCATCGCAAAGGCGCCGATGGCGAGCGTGGTGATCGGCCTGCGGAGCGCCACGTACACGAAAGGCTCGTAGATCCGGATGATGAACTTGGAGACCGGGTGGTCCCGCTCCGGCTTGATCTTCCCCTTGAGAAGCAGGTCCCGGATCGCTGGCGCAAAGGTCACGCTGAGGATCGCGGCCGAAAGCATCACGAACGTCTTGGTGTAGGCGAGCGGCTTGAACAGACGCCCTGCCTGGCCATTGAGCCCGAACACGGGGATGAACGAGATCGCGATGATCAGAAGCGAGAAGAAGATCGCCGGCGTGACCTCCTTGGCCGCTTCCCCCAGCAGCTTTGCGCGGTCCTTGTGCGACAGGTTCGCAGGCGCATGCTCCAGCTTCTTGTGGCACGCCTCGATCATCACGATCTCGGCATCCACCGTGGCCCCGATCGCAATCGCGATCCCTCCCAGGCTCATGATCGTGGCTGGCACGCCCAGCAGGTACATGGGGATGAACGCGAGCAGCACGGCCAGGGGAAGGCTCAGGATGGGAAGCATCGCGCTGCGCAGGTGCAGCAGGAACAGGATGATCACCAGGCTGACCACGATCCCTTCCTCGAGAAGCGCGTTCTTCAGCGTGGCGATCGCCCGCTGAATCAAAGAGGTGCGGTCGTAGGTGGTCACCACCTCGACGCCGGGCGGCAGGCTTGCTCTCAGCTCGTCGATCTTGTGCTTGACCCTGCCCACGACCTCGTAGGCGTTCTCGCCCGTGCGAACCATCACGATCGCGCCGACCGTCTCCCCCTTGCCGTCGAGCTCTGCAAGCCCGCGACGAATCTCCGGGCCGAAACGCACCGTCGCGACGTCGCTCACCCGCACCGGCGTTCCCCCGGCTCCAGCCCGAATCACCGCATCCCCGAGGTTCGCCAGGTTCTCGAGGTATCCACGCCCGCGCACGAAGTACTCGCGCCCGCTCATCTCCAGCACTCGTCCGCCCACCTCGCCGTTGGACTTGCGCACCGCATCGGCGATCTGCCCGACCGTCACGTCAAAGGCGCGGAGCTTGTCTGGATCGATGGTGACCTGGTACTGACGCTCGAAGCCGCCCACGGTCGCCACCTGGGCAACCCCGGGCACGCTCTCCAACGCGTAGCGCAACGTGAAGTCCTGCAGCGTCCGCAGCTCTGCCAGGTCCTGCTTGCCCGTCCGATCCACCAGGGCGTACTCGAATGCCCACCCGATCCCCGTTGCGTCGGGCCCGATCATCGGCGTGACCCCGGGCGGCAGCTTGGACTGGATCGAGCTCATGTACTCGAGCACGCGCGATCGCGCCCAGTACACGTCGGTCCCCTCCTCGAACAGCACGTAGATGAACGACATGCCGAACATCGAGAAGCCGCGGACGTCGGTCACCTTCGGCGCTGCCAGCAGCGAGCTCGCGATCGGGTAGGTCACCTGGTCTTCCACGAGCGTGGGAGACCTTCCCTTCCACTCCGTGAACACGATCACCTGCGGGTCGGACAGGTCCGGAATCGCATCGAGCGGTACCCGCTTGACCGCCGCCACTGCGATCATCGCGAGCGCCGCATAGGCCAGGATCACCAGCCAGCGGTGTTTCGCGCACAGATCGATGAGGCGTCCGATCATGGCTCCCCGCTACTGCACTGCGGCCAGGGACGCCTGCAGGCGGCTCTCGGAGTCGAGCAGGAAGGTCGCTCCGGACACGACCTTGTCGCCCTTTGCCACGCCCGCGAGGATCTCCACCGTGTCGCCGACCTCGGCTCCGGTCTGCACCGCGTGCGGGGTGAAGTGGCCGGGCTGATCCTCGACGAATACGTACACGTGCTCGCCTGTGTCGATGATCGCATCACGCGGTACGACGAGCGCCAGCTGCGAGACGGCCATGAACTCCACGGTTCCGTACTCGCCAGGCAGAAGGCCGAGCTTGGCGTTCTGCACCTGCATCCGGACCCGGGTGGTTCGCGCTTCGAGGTTCACCTGCGGATAGATCAGGTCGACCTTGGCTTCGGCGATCACATCCCTGCGATTGGAAGATGCGAATCGACCCGTGGTGCCAAGGGCAACGCGCGAGGCGTGCTGCTGGAAGATGTCCGCTACGATGTAGACCTTGGACAGGTCCACGATCTCGTAGAGCGTCGTCTCAGGCGTCACGTACGATCCGAGCACCACGTTCTTCTTGGTGATCACGCCGCTGATCGGTGCGCTCAGGCCGATCGCGCGAAACGGCTTGCCTGAAGCGATCACCTTGTCTGCGGTCTTGGAGGAAACACCGAGCAGCTCGAGCTTGCGTCGTGCTGCATCGTTGCGGCCACCTGGCTTGCCGTCGCCCAGAAGTGCCCAGTCCTTGGTGGCGAGCAGCTCGCTCTGGGCCTGGTAGATCTCAGGGCTGTACACGGCCACGAGCGCCTGCCCTGCCTTGACCTGCACGCCAGTCTCTCGCACCGAGATCCCTTCCACGAACCCGGCCGCTCTCACGTGCACCTCTGCAACGTTCTGCTCCGGCGCAGACACGACTGCAGTGGCTCGGAGCGCGCTCGCCGACGCTTTCTCCTCGACCAGCGTCGTCCTGACCCCGATCGACTGCAGGCGATCCAACCCGAGCGAGATCGGCGTGGTGCCAGGCGGAATGGCCCCAGGCGTCTGCGTCGGTCGCGCTGAAGGAGCCTTGCTCTGCAGGGGTTCCTTGGTCAGCACGGGTTCCTTGGTCGGCGGGGCACCCGGCGCAGCAGGTTTGGGGGGCTGTGCGGCAACGGAACTCGAGGCAGCAGGCGCTGGCTTGGGCGGCGCTGCAACCAGATCCATGCCGCACTTGGAGCATCGCCCCGGCTTGTCCGAGTGGATCTCCGGACACATCGTGCAGATGTAGTCGGTGCCCGCAGCCGCGCTGCTCGCCCCTGCTTCGACATGGGCATGCGTCTGCTCTGGCGCCGCAGAAGCAGCAGGCTTCTTGAGGCGGTCGGCTGACACCGGCTCCAGGTTCATGTGGCAGATCGGGCATTCGCCCGGCCCGTCCTGCACGATCTGCGGATGCATCGGGCACTGGTACTTGAGCGCCGTGGCCGAGATCCCGTGCTGGGCATGCGCAAAGCTCCACCACGACCCCACGGCTGCGAGCACGGCGAACGCGAGGATGGCCCAGCGCACGACCGCCATCGTGCGAACTCCGATGGGAGGCTTCTCCGGCGCATCGGGATCAGCACTGTCCGGCCCGGAGGAAGGCATGCGCGGCGACGAGGAAGGGGGCTCCAGGTCGGGTATCTCGTTGTGATCAGCTTCGGACATGACGGTGGCTCTCCTCGAAAGCTTTGCTACGGCTGCTGCCCGATGGGGACGCGTCGAACCGGCTTGCCGACCGCCCAGTCGAGGTCCACGAGCGCGTGCTCGATCATCGCGCGCGCTTCCACAAGGTCGACTTCGATCTCGGCAATCGACTTTCGTGCCATCAGCAGCATCAGGATGTCGGCGCGTCCGCTCTCGTAGCCAGACGCGGCAGCTTCCCAGGCCCGCTTTCCCGCAGGAAGCGTGCGGTCCCGCAGCACCTGGTAGCGCCGGGTGGACGCCTGGACCATCGCTGCATCGGTTGCGACCTCTGCGTCGATCTTGGCCCCGATGTCGCTCAGATCATCGTGGATCGCCCCGGCGCTCTCCCTGCCTGCGCGGGCTTCGGTCGATGCGCGGCTCGAAAGCCACGGCAGCGACGACGACACGGTCACGCCGTAGCCGTGGCTCGGCATGCCGTTGGTAGGCGCGAAGTACAGGGCTCCCACGGACAGCATGGGCCAGGAGGCTTCCCGCTCGGCCACGCGCACCTCGGCAAGGCGTGCTGCGCGGCGCGCCTCCGCCGTCCGAAGCTCCGGGCGCGTGCTGCGCGCGCGCGTCTGCATCTCTCGCAAGGTCTCGCCGAGCGTGACCGGCTCGGCCATCACCGGCTCACCCAGTGGAGCCTGGGTCGGTCGGACCAGCAGGCCGTTGAGCTTGGCCTTGGCAGCCGCGATCTTGGCTTCTTCCTGGGCGATGTCAGCTTCGATGCGCGAGGATTCGACGTCGGCCTGGGTGACGTCGGTGATCGCGCCGGCCGCCTGGTAGCGGGCACGCGCCACGGCGAGCACGCGATCCGCAGCCGTCTTGTGCTCGATGTGGATGTGGTGCATCGCAGTGGCTTGCATGTAGTCGACCAGGGCGTGGTCCACGTCGCGCATCAGCTCGCGCACGCGTTCGGCCACCATCGCGTCTTCCACGTCGGCTTCGCGCTCACGCACCTGCGCGCGGGCTGAGAGTGAGCCAGGGGCCGGGATCGGCTGCTTGACGCCGACCATGATCATGCTGGCGTCAGGGACGCTGTACGGCCTCGACAGCGGCACCTGCCACACGCTGACCTCTGCTTCCGGAGGCGGCATTCTGCTGTCGGCTTCCCCCATCATGCGCATGGCAGCCGCGCGGCGGTGGGAGGCGCGCAGGCCTGGATTGCGGGCGATGGCAGCGCGCAGGACCCTGTTTCGATCCAGAGTCCCCGAGAGATCGAGCTCAGCGGAGGCAGCCGGGACGGTCGGCGCTGCGGGCGGCTCAGCGTGCACGCGTGCGGGCGTTGCAAGTGCGACGCACAGGGAGAGGCAGGACAGGGCAAGGGGGAGCCGCATGGCAACGGGCGGATACGCAAGACCGGTGCCAGCGGGGGATCACCTCATTTTGCGCGCGCTTTGCTTATCGAAGGGCTGCGGGCCGCAGAGTATTCGACGGGGTTGGAGAATAGTCTGCTACCAGCTCGCTGGCCGCCAATGCCGTCCGTCACAGGCACCGCATGCCTTGCCAAACGAGAGGAAAGTCGCGGCAGCGCCCCTGATCTGCCGTGCTACGCTCTGCCCTCTGCCATGTCCCAG
Organism: Deltaproteobacteria bacterium; assembly: GCA_016218915.1. Lineage (GTDB taxonomy): Bacteria > Myxococcota_A > Polyangia > Polyangiales > Polyangiaceae > JACRCQ01. The sequence goes on along the minus strand of JACRCQ010000081.1, from coordinate 13,284 downwards.
AAGCCCCCTGCCCGCCCGCATGTGCTGCTGATCGACGACGACGCCTCGCTGCGCGAGGTGATGAGCTTTCACCTGCAGGAAGAGGGGTATGAGCCGGACGTGGCGCCGGACGGCGAGCAGGGGCTCAAGCGATTCGACCCTGCGATCCACCCGGTGGTGGTCACGGACCTCAAGATGCCGCGCGTGAGCGGCATGGATGTCCTTCGCGGCATCAAGCGACGATCGCCCGACACGCTGGTCATCGTGATCACGGCTTTCGGAGACCTGTCGACCGCCATCGATGCGATGAAGGCAGGCGCCTTCGACTTCCTGCCCAAGCCGTGCGATCGCGACCACTTCAAGCTCACCGTCCGTAAGGCGATGGAGCACGCCTCGCTGCGCGCGCAGGTGCGCGAGCTCCACGGCAAGCTCGACAGCGCGGGCAAGGAGCTGATCTTCCGATCGCCACTCATGCAGAAGGTGATCGCGGTGGCCGATCGCGTGGCGCGCTCCGAGGGCACGGTGCTGATCCTGGGCGAGAGCGGAACAGGCAAGGAGCTGCTGGCGCGCCGCATCCACCGCAACAGCGATCGACACGCTGCCCCGTTCGTGGCCATCAACTGCGCTGCCATTCCGCGGGATCTGCTCGAGAGCGAGCTGTTCGGCCACGTGCGAGGGGCCTTCACCGGAGCCACGCGCGATCGCAAAGGGAGATTCGAGCAGGCGCACGGCGGCACGCTCTTCCTGGACGAGATCGCGGACGTGCCGCTGGATCTGCAGCCGAGCCTGCTGCGCGTGCTGCAGGAGCGGGTGGTGCAGCCGGTCGGAAAGGACACCACGGTAGCGGTGGACGTCCGGGTCGTGGCAGCGACCAACCGCGACCTTCGCAAAGCCGTGGACACAGGTGCATTCCGCGAGGATCTGTACTTCCGTCTGGCCGTGATTCCGATCGACCTGCCTGCCCTGCGCGAGCGGCGCGAGGACATTGCACCGCTGGTCGATCACTTCCTGGCAAGGCACGGTGCAGATCGAAAGCTCGTGGCGAGCGAAGCGCTGATGCGCAGGCTCGAGGCCCACGAGTGGCGTGGCAACGTGCGGGAGCTGGAGAACTTCTGCCAGCGCATGGCACTGCTCGCGGAGGACGATTTGCTCGGCGAGGAATGGGCGCCCGCCTCGGAGGTGCAGCCCTCAGGCGCCTCCAGCCGTGCGGCGATCCAGCTTCCACCCGAAGGGATCAGCCTGGTGGATCTCGAGCGCGACGTGATCGTGCGTGCCCTGGAGATGAACCACTACAACCAGAGCCAGACCGCCAAGTTCCTGCGGATCCCGCGTCACATCCTGCTCTACCGGATCGAGAAGTTCCAGATCCCGCTCAAGGAAAGGTCATGAGCGAGGCCGGGGGCGAGTCACGCAGCTGGAAGGCGCTTGCGTCGCCGCGCGCCTGGCTCCTGGTGTGGATCCCGATCCTGCTGATCACCGCAGCGCACTACGGCACAGGTCCGAACCTCGCCTGGGCCCACGACGTGCTCCGTCGACTCTACTACATCCCGATCGTGCTCGGCGCCTTCGCCTTTGGCCTGCGTGGAGCGATGATCGCGTCGATCCTCACCTCGCTGCTGTACATGCCCCACGCCTTTGGGGGCTTGCATCATTATCACCACGACCCAGGCGCTTCCGTGGAGAAGCTGCTGGAGCTGCTGCTCTACAACGTAATCGCGGGCATCACAGGGACGCTGGCGGATCGCGAGGTGCGTCTGCGCCTCGAGCAGCAGCGCGTGGCGCGGCAGCTCGAAGAGAGCCTCGAGGAGCTCAAGGCCATGGAGGAGCAGCTGGTGCGCGCGGGCAAGCTGCGCGCCCTGGGCGAGCTCACCGCCGGCCTGGCCCACGAGATCAAGAACCCGCTCGCGTCGCTCAAAGGCGCAGCCGAGATCCTCTCCGACGAGATCCGCCCCGATTCACCCCGTCGCAAGATGATCGACATCCTCAACAAGGAACTCGATCGCCTCGCTGCCCTGCTCGAGCGGTTCCTCTCCTTTGCGCGACCCAAGTCGGTGTCGATCACCGATGTGCGCATCGAGGAGGTGATCGAGCCCCTGGTCGCCCTGGTGGAGCCCCAGGCCAGAAAGCAGCAGGTCCATGTCACCTGGGATCGGTCCGGCAGCGACCTGACCGTCCGGGGCGACAAGGAGCAGCTCACCGCTGTGCTCATGAATGTGCTGCTCAATGCGGTGCAGGCCATGCCGGATGGCGGCGAGGTCACGCTTCGGGCCGAGCCCTGCACGCGAGCAAAGCGCGAGATGTGCCTGATCCGGATTGCGGACCGGGGCCCCGGGGTGCCTGAGGAGATGAAGGACAAGATCTTCGATCCGTTCGTGACGACCAAGGAAGGGGGCAGTGGCCTTGGGCTCGCGATCGCTGCGCGGGTGATCGACGCGCACGGCGGGTTCATCGAGGTCAAGGATCGAGAGGAATCCGGCGCTGAGTTCCGGATTCTCCTTCCGCTCAAGGGCGCGGATACGCGCGATGTCCGCCCTTCGCACGGCTCCTGAACGGGATTGCGAACGCAGAACCGTGAAGGCCGCAGCTCATTCGTGCTAGCCTTGCCGCGATGATCAGGCAGCTCCGCGTCACCAACTTCAGGCTCCTGCGCGACGTCCAGATCGACTTCGAGCATGACGTACCAACCGTGTTCATCGGGCCCAACGGGTCAGGCAAGAGCACGGTTCTTGAAGTGATTGACTTCCTCTCGCGCTGCGCCACCGATGGCCTCCAGGCAGCATGTGTGGCCCATGGCGGCATCGCGTCCTTTCGAACGGCAGGGGCTAACGGACCGGTCACGATTGAGACACGATGGGCCTTCGAATCCGACAGCGGGACCCCCTCTTCGAGGTCTTGGGACCTCGCATGGCGAATATCGTTGGCTCCTACCCGATCCGGTGAGGCGCTGGTGAAGGAGGAGACCCTCACGGACCTTACCCGGAAGGCAAGACGACCGCTGGTCACAACCGATGACCATGGCATTCGCAACGTGTTTCCTGAGGATCCGAGCGAGAAGCCGAGCCAGGCGCAGGGAGCGTCACAGCTTGCTTTTGAGACGATATCCGATCCTGGCCGCTTTCCGGGCCTCGGCTTCCTGAAGTTGGTGAGTTACTGCGCGCGCGTCGTCGGCTCCCTCTCCGCTGCTCCTTCGTGGGCGCGCGCAGGCGATGGCAGCTCGCCGAGGGACAGCATCGTGATCGGCCCCAAGGTCTTCCTGGATCGTGAAGGAATCGGCCTCGCCAACGTGCTGTTCAACCTGTTCAACGATCACGCGGCGGCATGGGCTGAGCTGGAATCTGCTTTCCGAGGTGAGTTTCCCTTTGTCCGGCGCCTCGTGTTCCCTCCCATCGTCGGTGGATCAAAGATCGCGTTTGCGTTCGAGGACACCCGTTTCCCGGACCGCAAATTCTTCTCCTCGGAGATGTCGGACGGGATGATCGCATATCTCTGTCTGCTGGCCAGTGTGCTCCAACCGGAGCAACGCGGAGTGCTCGGTCTTGACGAGCCGGGAGCACACCTTCATCCGTCAGCTCTCCGCCGCTTCATGTCGCTCGTTCATCGCGCCCATGAGGGCAGACACCTGGCGATCGTGACCCATTCCAACGCGCTTCTTGACGAGCTTCAGGCACCGGAGCGATCCATTCGTGTGGTGGAAGCCGGGAAGGACGGAGCGACCATTCGCAAGCTGGACGCAGCTGCGTTGGCAGCGTGGCGGAAGGACTACTCGATCTCCGAAATGCGTCAGACCGGCCTTCTTGATGCCTCGAATGCCTCGACCGGAGACGACGCCAGATGACTCGCATTCTCGTCGTCTGGGAAGACACGTACTTCGAGCCGATGTCCCGCTTCCTCAAGAAACGGCTCTCGGCTCGCATCCCGGGAGCGGCCCCGCCGTTTCCGGTGGTGCTGTTCCACACGGCGCGCGCCAACAGCAACTTCGAACGCTACGTTGCCTCCACGTGGTCCAATGTCCGCGCAGCTGGCCTGCCCTCCAGCCCTGGTCCGATCGAAAGCTTGGTGTGCGTCGCTGACGCTGACCGGATTCACGACCTGCTCGACGCAACCCTTGCCCCCGTCGATTTTACCAGCACCTACCACCGTCCCATGGTTTGCCTCAACAAGTTGCGGGAGGCTCAGGGGCTCCCCGCACTGCAGAAGAATGGCCCTGAAGTCGACGATGCGCTTGGAGAAATGGCCCGCAATGACGCAGCATTCGTTGCGGCACGCGTCCCCGATGTGGACCTCCTCGCGGATCTGGTGTGGCATCTGGCAGTCAGTCCGCCAGCCCCGCAGCCGCTGCAACCTCAGCCGCACGGCTCCAACGGCGTATTGACCCCCTCGAAACGGCGTGGACACAAGCCAAGGACCTGACCCGAGGCTCTAGAACGCCATGCACACCAGCCCGGCGCGCACCACCACAGCCGGGTCGAGGTGCACGTTTCCGGCTACCCACCCCGCGGTCTTGGCGTCGACTTCGACATAGGGCTCGGCGAGCTTCGATACTGCAACTCCCACCCTTGCGGCGACCTGGCCCCCGGGAGCTGCCGTGGATTGCAGGAATCGCTGATTCTCCGGCTGCAGCCAGGCGCTCGCCTTCAGCCCGAGCGTGAGCTGTGGATAGCCCCACGGCGACCCCACGGGCAAGCGAATCATCTCCAGCGTCAGCCCGGGAAACATGTGATCGCGATTCCTGTACCCGTGCAGCGTGGCAAACAGGTTGTGCTGCCCATGCGCGAGAAACGCGTCGAGGTCGAGCGTGCTGCCAAACGACGTCGGCATGTACCGGACGTGCCCGTTCCAGCGCATTGCCCCTGCCTTGAAGTCCGTGAATCCGAGGAGCGCCGGATCGATCAGGTTCAGCAGGGACAGGTCCCGCTCGGCGCGAACGTAGTCCTTCTCGGCCGAGGTGAGATCCGAGAATCGACGGTATCGATTGATTCCGACACCAGACGGGTGGACGCCGCGTGCTGCGTAGGGCTCGTCCGGGCGGAACAGATCATAGGTCCAGCCCGTGCAGTCAGCCCCGGTGAAGTCGCGCTTCGCCACGTTGGCGCCGTCGCTCTGGTTCATCTCGTCGGTCAGCGAATCCGCTTCTTTTCCCGCGCACGTTTGGAGGTACAGGATGTTCGACAGGTACAGCGACCACAAGGCCACCACGTTCCACGAGCGCGTTCTGTGGAAGAACTGCGTCTTCTCGAGGTTGGTCGCAAGCTCGTAGTTCGCCTCGAACCCGGCAGTCTCCAGGCGCACCAGATCCGCGGGATGATCGCGCTTGAGCCTCACGAGCCCGGCGTCGGACACGTGGCTGACGGCAATTGCGGACTTGGTGAAGTCGAAGTCGTAGACGTCGTTGAAGCTGCTGATCCCCCGATGCGACAGGACTGCGCGATGCCACTCCTCGTGCTGCCAGGCGAGCCCGGGCGGAAGCTGGATCAGGGCGATGTCAGCTGCGCCAATCGCGATGCGCGAGACCGTCTCGCGCCACTGCACCCCGGAGCCGAGCCCCAGCCCCTCGCCGATTCCGAAGTGCGCAAGCTCGTAGGCGTCGGTCGCGAGCCAGAGCGATTGCTGCATTCCAGGAGATGGCCGCCCCTGCACTGCTGTGACCGAGGTCTCCACCGTGGGCAGGTCGAGGTACACCCCCGGCTGCTGCGCTGCCGCCTTCCCCGAGCACAACGCGCAGACCCCCAGGCTCGCTGTCACGATCAGGACCGACGCTCGTATCATGTCGGGATGCTACTCCAGCAGCCGGCCGAGTCAGAGTCCATACGACGCCGTCTGGCTCGCGTGCGTTGGCCTGGCGGCCGCGGGCAATACCCGTTTGACGCATGATGGGGCGTCAGGTACCTTTCCCGGCCGATGGGGACTTCCTTTCAGAGCAACCGCGAGGCTTCGATCATGCGAGCAGTCGGTCCCTTTGCCGCGATCGCGGCCGTCGTCGCCTGGTCCGGCACGTCGTCTGCGCAGCTTCCTCCTGCGCCTCCGCCGCCCCCTCCAGGTGCCCCTGCGGCAGCCGCTGCACCCAATCCAGCGCAGCATACGGTCGTGCTCCTGGCAGACATGACCGGGGAGGCTGAGGTCGACGCACACCTTCGCGTGGCCACAGATGCGCTGGTGCAGCGCATTCGTGCGCGCGGCTACGAGCTTGCGCCCCCGGCCGCTGTCGGGGCTGCGATGCAGCGCGGGGTCACGGATCCCAACGGCTTGCGCAGCGCTGTCGGCGCCGAGCTTGCCGTACGCACCAAGGTCACCTACCGCGACCGCTTTCATGCGGTGATCCATGTCACCGTGGTCTCTGCCCTCGGAGAGCGCGGCCAGGACGTCACAGCCACCCCCGCTGAGATCGACACAGCCGTGCCCGCAGCGGTCGACACGCTCCTTCCGGCGCCCGGCACCGCGGTTGCCCCTGGAGCGCCCCCGGTGGCGGCGGTCCCCGTGCCTGCGACGCAGCCTGGCGCTGATCGCGTCGTGCTCAAGGACGGCAGCGTGGTCGAGGGGCGTGTGATCTACCAGGCACCTGGAAGCTACGTGATCGTGCAGGGGCCAGATGGGCGACAACGCACGATTCCTTGGGATCGGGTGCACGAGGTCTATGCCCATGCGCCGGCGCAGCCCATGCCGGGCGGCCCGACGCCTGCGGGCACCGGGCTTTCGCAGTTGGGCGCCCCTCCGAGTGGACCGCGACTTGGGGGGCAAGCGACTTGGGACAAGCGCGGAGGATCGATCTTCGCTTTCGACCTGCAGGCACAAGTCTCGGGCATTCTTCAGACGATCCAGACCACGGTGGACAAGACGTTCACGAGCGGCCAGCAGATGACGTTCACTGGCGAGAGCAGCGCCGGTGGGGGCGGTGGCGGCGCCGGGCTGCACTTCGGCTACCTGTACCTTGCAGCGCCTGACGTCGAGAAGAGCACGACCTGGAGCGGGTTCCGGATGGGGACCGGGTTCGACTTCGCCATGATCGCCTATGGCCACCGCACCGATGCGCATATCCAGGCAGGGTTGCGCGACTCGGGCGGCAACGAGCTGATCCGAGGATATGCGGACGGCGGGGATACGAAGTGGGGATCGACCCGCGTCATCATGATCCCGATGTCGATTGGCGGCCAGTTCGGCTTTGGCAAGTTCTGGGGCGAGAGCCGTTGGAACGGCGTGATGGTGGGCATCGACTACCGTCCAACGTACTTCCACTCCAAGCCGAGCGACTTCAAGTCAGCCACGGACGGCTTCAATCCGGCCGGCTTCCAGCTGACGCTCGACATCGGCTCGCTCGAAGCTGCCAACAAGTCCGAGGCGAACTTCAGGATGTCGGTGTTCTTGCTGCCCCCTGTGGGCAACCGTCCGACGTTTCTGACGCTCGGCTTTGGCGCTGCGTGGTACTGACCGCAGGCTGGCTCAACAACCCCTGCAGCTATCCGGGATCTTGGGTCCCCAGACCGGAGCGGCATCGACCAGCGTCGAAGGCACGCAGGTGGTGGTCTCGACGTCCTTGGTGCACGTGTCCCATTGCTCTTGCGTGCAAGTGGAGCTGAGCGAGTCCAGGGAGCTGAACTCCTTGAAGTTCTGATCGATGCAGTCGGTGTCGCCTGCTGGATAGGCCTTTGTGTACGACGCATCGCCAGCAGCCTGGCCCAGATTCTCCACGAGGCAGCTGTGGAGCCTGACGCAGTAGGACTTGTAGAACTGGTGCGAAACGGTGTTGAAGTTCGGATTGCCGTTGCCGCCGCAGCCAGCGCCCGTCGCCAGCACGATCACCGTCCCCAGCCACCATCCCAGCTTCATGCACGGAAGGGTAGGCCACAGATCCCATCGGGTCAACTGGACAGCGCACATGCCCAGGTTCGATCCATTGTCCCTGACGCATCCCCGGCCTTCCGGAGCCCCCGGGGCTGAAGCCCGCGCGGCGTCCGGAGTCTGCGGATCAGCCCGACATCTGCCCAGCGAGCCATCGATTCGACTGGCGCCTCATCGCTGGCTGGTGGATCGAGCAGGTCTGTCAACGGCCCGCGAAGTGCCTGCTTCTGCCCTCGGCGGGCCATGGCAGAAGCTGGGGCGCGATCAGCCAGCCGCGGGCTGCGAGCAGCTCGCAGCCGCAGGGCCGGGTATCCGAACGCAGCTCGACAAGATCGGAATCGAGCGCTGCTTACAGCGTCACCTTGAAGCGTTCCAGCAGGCGTTTCCAGGGCGCGGCACGATTGTCCTCGGCCCGTCGCGTCACAGCACGGAACAAGCTCAGCATGTTGTAGGCGACACAACGCAGCAGCGCGAGCACCAGAGCGCCCTGGGGTTCGACTGGCGCACCAGCTTGAGCCACGGCTCGGGACGAAGCCGGTCAGTGCCGAGGCTGCACAGGAAATATCGGTTCTCGTCTTGGGTCAACTCCGATCCGAGCTGCCGGTCGGGCAGTCGGGCCTTGTTCAGGCCGAGCTTACGTCGTCAAAGTATGCGATCGCCGTCGACCAGGGCCTCGAAGGCTACGCTCCAGGCGTCGAGTCGGTGGTGGTCGAAGTGCTGCTGCGCTGCGTCGGGATGGTGATGTTGACGGTCCATGTTGCCTCCTTGTGCCCGCCTCGAAAGGCGCGCGGGCACCAAGCGAGCAAGCGGCAAGAGCAGCTGGCGTCGGCCAGCGAGTAGGGCCAGCGGGCAGAGGCGAGCGGGAAGGGGCAAGCGGCATGCGAGCCAGCGAGCAAGCGAGCGCTGCCATGCCGGCCACACGACCGCTACCCGCTACCCGCTACACGCTACCCGCTACCCGCTACACGCTACCCGCTACCCGCTACCCGCTACCCCCGCGCCCTACACGCTCGCCAAAGCGGGATGAGCGAGCCAACGCTCCGATCACGAATCAGACCTGCGCACATGCCAAGGGACGGCTCGGTCGCGGCTCCATGCCCGCTCCCCTACGGTCGCGGCTCCATGCTCACTCGATTGCCCCCGGATCGCTTTGCCTCGTACAGCATCTTGTCCGCGCGTCCCAGCAGCGACTCCACCGTATCCTGTGGAAAGGCAAGCGCCGCGCCGATCGAGATCGTCACCTGGATCTTGTCCGGCGCCTCCAGACACGCAGTCGACACCAGCACCCGGAACCGCTCGGCCACTTCCTCCAGATCGCGCTGCTGCACGTTCGCGAGCACGGCCAGGAATTCGTCGCCTCCCCATCGTCCCACCGTGTCGAATCCCCGCGTGCACGCTGTGAGAGTCTTGCCCACCATCTTCAGAACGTCGTCGCCTGCCCCGTGCCCATGACCATCGTTGACCTGCTTGAACCGATCCACGTCGAGCAGCAGCGCCCCAAAAGGCCAGTCGTAGCGTCGAAGCTCGTCCAGCCGATGGCGCAGCTGCGCTTCGAGATGGCGCCGGTTGGGTAGAGCTGTGAGCGGGTCGATCAACGCGAGCTTCTCAAGCTCGACCAGACGCTTCTGCATCTCTTCCGTCGGCGTCTTCTGGTGGAAGATCTGGATCGCGCCGTCCACGTGACCATGACCGCCGAGGATCGGAACCACGCGCACGAGCACCGGTACCCGGTGCCCGTCCTTGTGCCGGAAGAACATCTCGGACTCCCCCCTGCCGCGACCTGCAAAGGCTGCCAGCAGCGGACACCCCTCTGCACACGCCCCGCGCCCCGTTGCATCTACATGGCGAAGCACGTTCTGAGAGCAGCACGCCCCCAGAACCTCTTCGCGCCGAAAGCCGGTCAGCATCTCGGCAGCGCGGTTCCAGCTCGTGATCCGCCGGGCGTGATCGACGATGTAGACCCCTTCGTTCAGCTGCTCGAGAAACTCAGTGAAGAACGCTGGGCCGTCGACCATTCCACCCCCTTGCAGGACTGGCTTCCTTCCGAGGCCAGCAAGGTTTGTCTTGGCCCCCAGGGCGCCTTGTCAATCCCGGCGTCCCGAAATTTCCTTTGCTTCACCGGGAGATCGTCGTGCGTACCACCACGCCGCCGCAAACGCTGCCATGGCGAACACGAGCGCCCCAAGCCACGCAGGATTGCCGTGAGCTCGCGCCACAGGCACCAGCAGACCATCCTTGAACCACACATCGAGCAGCGATCCGTGGATGCCTGCACCTGCCATGAACAGCCACCCGGCGTGCGCTCCCCAGGGCAACCATGCGCCCCTTCCGACTCGCCACAGGACCGTAAAGAACGCTCCTGTGCTCGCTGCCAGCACCACGCCGATGACCGACGCTCCCGGTCGAAGCACGATCGGCGCAGCACCCAGCAACGCGCAGAACGGCAGCGCCCAGCGATCCGAGATCCTGCCGCGCATCACCAGGAGCGGAACGCCGCGATAGAGCACCTCGTCGCGCGCTGCGATCGCGAGCGGCGAGGCGACTCCTAGACCCAGCCCCATCAGGCTCGGGCTCCCCTGGGTGATCCTCGCCCATCGAAGCATCGATGCGATCACCGCGATCCCGAGCGCGAGCCCTGCGCCAAAGGCGAAGCCGCGCAGCACGGTGAGCGCAAGCGCTCCGCCCTTGGCCTGCTTCGTCTCATCCCACGTCAGGCCGAGACGTCCTCCCACCAGATCCACGAGCACGGCCCCGATGATCGCCCCAGCAAGCGGGTTGGTCTGCATCCAACCATCGAGCAGATGAACGACCACGCCCAACGCAGCCACGGTCAGGGCGCCCACCGCCAACTTGCTCAGCTCGCTGCGTCGCACATGTCTCCCTATTGCAGCGCCGCGCACCTACAGATTGCGCTCGAATTCCTCGCCTTGCGCCAGCAGCCCTGGCAGCCCGCCCGTATGCACGAACAGCACGCGCTTGCCCACGAGCGACCCGTCGCGGCGTACCCATTGCGCGAGCCCGTGCAGCCCCTTGCCCGTGTAGACCGGATCCAGCACGAGCCCGCACAGACGCGCCATCTCCACGATGAACGCGCGCTGCTCGTCGCTCGAGACTGCATAGGCCGGCCCCTTGCTCGCATCGTCGACCACCACCCCCGCAGGCGCAGGCAGCGCAGGAACGATCGACCTTGCCTCTGCGATGATCGACGCGATCACAGCCTGGAAGTAGGCCGCATCGTTGCACACCGCCATGGGGTGGACCACCGGGGCCACGTCGTAGGCAGCGGCTCCGAGCGCGATCCCGGCCGCTGTGCCGCCTGAGCCGCACGCATGCACGATCGCGTCAAAGGGTCGCCCTCCGCCCAGCCCAAGATCGAGCTGCGCACGCACCTCTGCCATGGCTTCCACGTAGCCGAGCGTGCCCAGGCCGTTCGAGCCCCCCTCAGGGATCACGTAGCTGCGTCCACCAGCACGATCGATCGCGCTCGCCTCCTGCGCCATGATCCCGTTGCGGTCTCGCCACTGCTCGTTGTCAATCAAGCGGATCGACGCGCCGACCATGCGATCGATCAGCACATTGCCGCTGATGGGCAGGGCAGCGTGGACGTCGTCGGCGCGAAGCACGAGCACCGACTTCATCCCGAGCTGAGCCGCAAGCACAGCGGTGGCGCGTGCATGGTTGGACTGGATTCCGCCGCAGGTGATGACCGTGTCAGCCTGGCGCGCCCTGGCCTCGCCCAGCAGGAACTCGAGCTTGCGAACCTTGTTGCCCGCTTCGACCCCGCCACTTGCGTCGTCACGCTTGATCCACAGGTCGAGCCCGAACCTGGCCGCCAGACGCGGCAGACGCACCAGCGGCGTCGGACCGTGCACCCATCGTTGCCTAGGGAGATTCCGCAACACGGCTTGTTCCTAGTCAATCTACTTCCAGCAGGATAGTGCCTGCTTCGACCCGGTCGCCGGCTTGGACCGCGATCTTGGCGATTTTGCCGCCCTTGGGCGCGCGCAGCTCGTTCTCCATCTTCATCGCTTCGACCACCACCAGGGGCTGGTCAGCCTGGACTTCAGCGCCGAGCTCGACCAGCACCTTGACGATGCGCCCAGGCATCGGGGAGGCCACGGCGCCGGTCTCGGGTCCAAGCTTGCGACGCGCCGCAGAGGCAGCTCGGCCGCGCTCGCTCTCGACGCGCACTCTGGCGCGCATGCCGGTGGCGCTCACACCCAGCTCAGGCAGTGTTCCTTCCACCACGAGGTCGATCACCCGATTGCCGATGCGGATGGATAGGGCATCGGGCAACGCGACCACGTCAGCATCGACCCTCTCGCCGTCGAGACGCACGTCGTAGCCGCCGCCCGGCACTGCGGTCACGTCCACGGGGATCTCCGGGCCATCGAACGTCACGAAGTAGCGCATGCGGGGTCGACCTCTTGTTGGACCGTTGGATGCACGGCAGTGGGGAACGGATGCTACCCCCAAGGCGCGGGGCAGGGCCAGCGTGGCGAAGTTACCGCGTGCGGGGCCCAATGTGCGGCACAGCGTCGCGTGGCAAAGGCACGGCGTGCGGGGCCCAATGTGCGGCACCGCGTCGCGTGGCGAAGGCACGGCGTGCGGGGCCCAATGTGCGGCACCGCGTCGCGTGGCGAAGGCACGGCGTGCGGGGCCCAATGTGCGGCACCGCGTCGCGTGGCAAAGGCACGGCGTGCGGGGCCCAATGTGCGGCACCGCGTCGCGTGGCAAAGGCACGGCATGCCGTGCCAAACGGAGGCACGCCCTGGCGTGCCGCTACCGTGCCGACTGTGCCATGCTCCGGTTTCAGCCATCGGGCTGGCGGTCCAGGCCCTGGCAACCGTCTTCCCTCGCCACGGATTGGCCGCAGATTCTCGCGGATCTTTGCATCGTTCTTTCCGTTGGCCTCGCTAACGGTCAGCCGCAGATCTCGCAGAAGTTCGCAGAGGCTGGCGCAACGTGGGCGCAGGGCAACACCAACTTACTCGGCGATCGAGCACCAGCCCGAGGATCCTCTCTGCGGGCGTCCCTGTGATCTGCGGCGATCTGCGAGATCTGCGGCGTTCCTCTCCGCGGCGCACAACTCGTTGGCGCACCGAGGGGGGCAAGCACGTGGATGTACCGGGCGGCAGCAGCGAGCACCAGCCCAAGGATCCTCTCTGCGGGCGTCCTCGAGATCTGCTGCGATCTGCGAGATCTTTGGCCTTCCTCTACCCGGCGCACAGCTCGTTGGCGCACCAAGGGCGCAAGCACGTTGGCGTAGCGGGGGGGCAGCAGCGAGCACCAGCCCAAGGATCCTCTCTGCGTGCGTCCCTGTGATCTGCTGCGATCTGCGAGATCTGCGGCCTTCCTCTACCCGGCGCACAGCTCGTTGGCGCACCAAGGGCGCAAGAACGTTGGCGTAGCGGGGGGCAGCAGCGAGCACCAGCCCAAGGATCCTCTCTGCGGGCGTCCTCGAGATCTGCT
>JACRCQ010000016.1 GCA_016218915.1 Deltaproteobacteria bacterium | reverse complement strand
TCTCCGTACCTGGAACAACGCCACCTTGCCAATTACACGGTGCCCGTCCAGCGTAGCTGGTCGCGGGTCCGGGGCGCGATCAGCCCCGGCGGGGGTTCGGGGGCTGGCCCCCGTTCGGTTGCGGGCGAAGCCCGCGCTATGCACAGAACGCCTCGTCGCCTGGGCCTGAGACCGGCGTGGCAACCAAGCAGACGCCTCGGTGGGGGGTCTCAGGATACCCGCAGCTCTCAAGGTCTCCAAGCACACACCGCTCGGAACAGAAGCTCCCGAGATTCAGGAGTCCCATCGCATCTGCGTCCTGCTGGTTCGAGGGACTGAGACACACGCCCGCACATTCCGCCCCAGCATCGACTGATGTCTGCACGCCGCAGCTCGCGCCGATCGGAAGACCGTCATGGGGGAAGTCGACGCAGACTCGGCTCCGCGGGTCGCACTTGCGGGGAGACGGACAATCGGAGTCATTGCGACAGGTCGGCAGGCAGACCGCAGTCGCCACGCCTGCCCCCTCGCCGAGATACGTGCAAGCCATGTCGTGTCTGCCGTGGCACTTCTTTGCGTCGAAGTCTTGCTGGTAGGGAGGTCCCTGCACGCAGCTCATGAAGCAGAATGCCGCTGCAGTCCCGCCCGTCGAGGGCCCGGTCTCCACGCAAGCGAACGAGGGACTAGCGGCTTCACAAGCGCCGGGGTTCGTCGAGCACTCGATTGTGCACATGCCTCGCGCCGGGCCTCCGCCGAAGAGACTGACCGAAGTGGCAGCCAGGCACACGCCAGGGTAGCACTCGGAATCTTCGTCACAGGGCAGCCCGAACCTGAAATCCCCTCCGTGCTCCTCGTCCGGGGCTGCGTCCGATCCGCTGCCGCCCCCAGAACCATCCAACGGGGTGTCGACGTATCCCGAATCCAGGCCGGCGCCGTCAGCGGCACCGCTGGCCTCGGTGCCGGCATCTGCCTGGGTCTCGACGCTGTATCGAGAGCTATCGCAGCCCGCACCATTGCCCACGACCCCGGCGAAGACGGCACCAACCCAGCAACACCTTCGCATCTTCGACACCCTCGGAGCTTACCACGGCGTGCGGGGCGAGGCACAGCCCATGGCTGAGGTGCTGGCTCTCTCGCTCGGGGTCAGCAGTCTCCGATTGGACTGGTGCAGGTGCTGTATGTACGCGCGCGTCTCGCTGTCACGATATCGATGGTAGCAGCGACCGCCGCCTTGGACATGGCCGGCAGGCTGCGGTGGAGGGCGCCGCCGCGGACGGCGCATCTGCTGTAGCGCACACTGCTACACAAGCAGCACTGTCGCGCTACAACGCTACAAGTCCGACGGGGCGTGGAGACGCAAGGACAGCTTCAATTGCGCAGCATTCAGGGTTGATTCAGTGCCCAGCCCGGGTGGCATGCTTCCTGCTCAGCCACGGCCGTGTCGCCAACAACCACCAAAAGGCCGAAACGACCGATACGGCGTTCGGAGAATCCGACGCAAAGGCAAGCCGGCGGCGCAGGCAGACACAGCAGCCCGAATGCTGGCGCACTCTCCACAGGACGCGCCGCACGTTTCTGCCTGGTCACCGCAGAGACTATCGTGAACTGGATCAGCGCGGGCCGACTCACGGCCCAGCGCACCGCTGGAGGTCAGTATCGAATCCGTCATGACGACTTGCGCGCCTTCATGCTCTCGCACGGCATGCGCACAGACCTGCTGGACTGCGAGACAGGACACTCGCCCGCGTGTCACGAATTCTGGAGCGCGCGATTGGCCGATCGCCCCGGGTGGCCCCGTGGAATGGCCGCCGCTTGCATCGAGTGCCCTGTGCGCCGCTCCGGCGCCGTCCGCTGCCACGAGGTGCGCCCGCTGCTGCCTGGCGGCACCCTCCATGCCCCGTCCTGCGAGGACTGCCTCTTTCAAGCCGTGTGCACGGAGTTCCTCGATGACCGGCCGTGACAGCTCCGCAGACACCCCCCAGCGACCCTTTCCGCGCGCAGCGGCATCGGCACCCCACCCCCTCCGTGGAGCCACGCGGACTGCGCAGATCTGGCACCTACGAATGAGTCTCATGATCGAGCATCCCGAGGATATTGGGTACCATGGTCAACCCTAGCAACTGGGACTGGTCGCCGGGACGCAAGCTCGTCGCCGACGTCAACGATGCAGGCCCCGACTTCGTCGTCCGTGAGCTCGCAGTGAGCCCCGACGGCGAGCGCCTCGCGGCTGCGGTCCAGAACGGCGATACGCATCATATCCGGGTGAATGGGCAGCTCGAGCCGCAGGAGTACGAGAAGGCATGGCATCTTCGATACTCCCCCGACGGACGCCTGACGGCGCTCGTTCGCCGCAATGACCAATGGAGCGTGCTCGTCGACGGTCAGGTATGGGAGGAGCAGTTCGACTACGCGTGGAATACGAAGTTCTCCCCAAGCGGAAGCATCGGCGTCCAATTCAAGCGGGACATGCGCTATTCGGTCGCAATCGACGGAACACCCTGGGAGCAGAGCTTCCTTTCCTGCCGCGACTTCGCCATGAGCGATGACGGTCAGAGCGCCGCGGCGACGGTCCAGGTCGAGGCGTTACCCGAGGCGGACATCTTCAAGTTCCTCCAGGGCACCTGGAGCATTGCCGTCGACGGAAAGGCTTGGGATCGGAAGTTCCTCAACGCCTACACTCCAAGATTCAGCGCAAACCGCGAGCATGTAGCCGCGCAGGTCAGGCTCGACTTGTTCGAGTATACGGCTGCCGTCGACGGAACTCCTTGGGAAAGCAGGTTCGGCTGCATATGGGAGCCCACCTTCCGACCGGACCGCGCGGACCTCCTGGTACCCATTCGCGTAGACGGTGGCTGGACGCTCGCGGAGAACGGCAAGCCGATCTGGAATCGCAAGTACGTCCAGCTCTGGAACCAGCGCTTGAGCCCAGACGGCCGGCGCGTGGCAGCCGTCGTTGCAACGTCCTACGGTCGTTGGACGGTGGCAGTCGACGATGTCCCCTGGAAGCTCACCTTCGGAAACCTGGTAGCTGCGCCCGTGTTTTCCGCAGACGGTCATCACGTCGCTGCGACGATTCGCACCGACGCCCAATGGTCCGTTGCGGTGGACGGTGCAGTGTGGCCTGCAGTGTTCGACATGGCCTGGGAACCGGTCTTGAGCCCTGACGGATCGGCCGTCGCGGCTCGTGTCGAAACCGGCGGACGTCACGCGCTCGCGGTCAATGGCGTTGTGTGGCGCCCCCGGTTCGATCGGCTTTGGGATCCGGTGTTCAGCTCCGACGGCAAGAAGCTGCTGGTCAGGGGCATCGACGACGGGCGGTACCATCGCCAGGTGCTGCCCGTGCAAGAGGTCATTGGCTGAACGAGGAACACCACCATGTACCCGTACCACGTTCCGCTGGTCTGGACTGCGTTCATCGCGCTCTTCGCGGGGCTCTCGTACAGGCTCGTTTCCATGGCGCGGCTCGCGGCCCGGGAGAAGACCGTGCTCCCGACTCTGGACGCGAAGTACGGTGCGCGCTCCATCCTGCATTGGGTCATCCCCTTCAACAGCCGGAACATGCGAATGAGGCCCCTGTTCACCGTGGTCTCTTTTGCCTTCCACATCTGCCTGCTGGCGACACCGCTGCTGCTCATGGGGCATGCGGTGCTTTGGAAGACGGCCTGGGGGCTGCGGTGGTGGAGCCTCCCGCCAGTGGTCGCGGACGCAACGACGCTGGTGGTGATCGCGGGAGGGGTCTTCTTCCTGCTACGGCGCATCGCGGCGCCGGAGGTGCGCAAGGTCACCGCCGTATCGGATTTCTTGCTGGTTCTCCTCGTGATCTCGCCGTTCCTGACCGGGTTCGTCGCCCGCATGCAGTGGTTTCGATCCTCGATCCCTTACAGCACGATGATCACGATCCACATCGTCGCTGGCGCGTTGTGGCTGGCAGCCATTCCGTTTACACGGTTGTCCCACATGCTCTGGTTCGTGTTCTCGCGGGCCTACATGGGGAGCGAGTTCGGGGCGATACGTAGGGCCCGTGACTGGTGAAGCCGCGGACGGCATCCGCAGGGGAATTGGAAGGGAACCGAGCATGGCTGACGCAGTGGACATGGCGATTGTCGACAAGGGAATCGACGACTCGATCGGCAAGCTGACGCCAGAGCGCATCGAGTCCGTGATCAGGCGGGTGCTCGACAAGGAGAGCGGCGCCCGGCTGCAGGTCTACGTCGAAACCTGCGTGCGCTGCGGTCTGTGCGCCGAAGCCTGCCACACGTATCTCTCTCGCGACAAGGACCCTGACTACTCGCCCGTCGCCAAGGTCAAGGCCACGCTCTGGGAGATGACCCGGCGCAACGGCCGCGTGGACGGACCGTTCTTGCGGAACGCAGCACGCATCGCCTTCACGGAGTGCGGAACGTGCCGGCGATGCAGCATGTATTGCCCTTTCGGAATCGACATCGCATACCTGCTTTCGACCGTCCGGCGCATCTGCGCCCTGCTGGGCATCGTGCCGCAGTACATGCAGGACACGACCAACGCTCACTCCGTGGCGTCGAACCAGATGTGGATCCAGCAAGACGACTGGATCGATGCCCTCATGTGGCAGGAGGAGGAGGCCTGCGCGGAGCTTCCTGGGGCGCTCATCCCGCTCGACAAGGAAGGCGCGGACGTCATGTATTCGGTCATCGCGCCTGAGGCGAAGATTCTGGCCCAGCTGATTGGAAACATGGCGATCCTGATGAAGGCGGCGAAGGTCGACTGGACCATGCCGAGCGCGGACGGCTGGGACAACAGCAACATGGCGATGTTCTCCGGCGACTACGAGATCATGGGGCGCGTGGAGCGTGCCCATTGGGAGCGCGCAGTCCAATTGAGAGTCAAGCGCGTGGTGATGGGGGAGTGCGGGCACGCGTTTCGTGGCGCGGTCTACGACGGTCCCAAGTGGCTGGGATGGAGAGGCCCACCGATCCCCATGGTCCACGCCGTCGAGTTCTACTACGAGCTCCTTTCCACGGGACGGTTGAAGATCGCCAGGAAGATCACGGAGCCGGTGACGTTGCAGGACCCGTGCAACATCGTTCGCGGACGAGGGCTGCACGACAAGCTCCGGTACGTCGTCCGAGCCCTGTGCGAGGACTTTCGCGACATGGATCCCCGCGACGAGCACAACTTCTGCTGTGCGGCCGGCGGAGGCGTCATCAACTGCGGACCTCCCTGGAAGCTCTCGCGGCTCAAGAGCATTCGCGTCAAGGCCGAGCAGCTCGCTGCCACCAAGGCTCACACGGTCATCACCCCTTGCCACAACTGTCACAGCGGCATCGAGGACATCATTGGCCACTACAAGCTCGGCATGCACACGAAGTTCGTCAACGAGCTGCTCGTCAAGTGCATCGAGATGCCCGGTTCATGAATGAGGGTACGCCAGCCATGGGTTCCAGAATCTCTCCGATGCTGATGGTTGCGTTCAGCTCGCTGCTCATGGTCCTCGCGACCACGACCGGCTGCGGCGGCGATCCGGACAAGCAAACGCAGCCGCCGGGTGCCTCCACGCTGGAGCTGCGCCTGCCTGATTCCGCAGGCCCGCTGCAGCGTCCTGCAACGCGGTTCGACCATGCGCTGCACACCGATGCCCTGGAATCCGAGGGGTGCGCAGTCTGCCACGACAAAGGGGGCACCGGCGCGATTCTCGGCCCGTTCCTCACCCTCCCCAAGAACGCGAGCCGCGACGAGCTCATGGATTCCTATCACCACAAGTGCACGGGATGCCATCAGGAGCGGGCCAGGCGTCGCGCGAAGGCCGGCCCGCAGACCTGCGGTGACTGCCATGTAGCACGGCAGTCCCTGCCGGTTGCACGCACGTCGGTGTCCTTCGACGCTTCCCTTCACCAACGTCACGCCTCGACGCCGGGATTCGACTGCAACACCTGCCACCACGTCTTCGACGAAGGGCAGCAGAAGCTCGTCTACAGGAAGGGGGAAGAGAGCGCCTGTGCGTACTGCCACGGCGGTGCGGACGACGGCAAGAAGCTTTCCCTGCGCCACGCGGTTCACACGACGTGCGTCGGATGCCACCTGGAGCGCCTCCAGAAGAGATTGAGCAGGGGCCCCGTTCAATGCGTCGGGTGCCACGAGCCCTCCAGCATCAGCGGCATTGCGAAGCTGAAGTCCGTACAACGCATGGAGCGCGGGCAGAAGGACAGCGCGTGGATCAAAGCACTGGACGCGGAGTTCCCGGCGGTTGGATTCGACCACGCAGCGCACGAGCCGCTCGCTGCCTCGTGCTCGAGCTGTCATCATCACAAGCTCGCCGCTTGCGAGACCTGTCACCCTCCAACCGGCAAGCCGGAGGGCGGCTACGTTGGGCTGGAGCGGGCGTACCATCAGGGCGACTCGGAGCGGACGTGCGTAGGTTGCCACCTGGCAAAGACACGAACCGGGGACTGTGCGGGCTGTCATGCCCGGCCGGGCGCGCAACCGTCCCAGTCTTCGTGCAGCGTGTGCCACAACGGTCCTGCGTCGGGGGTCCAGGAGCCGGACCGGCCGCCGACACAGGAGGTGGTGCTGCAACCACTCGCCTCGTTCTCTGAGGCATTCCCGGAGAACGTCACGATCGGGCTGATGAGCCACGACTACAAGCCAGCTGTGGTGCAGCACGGCAGGATCGTGGCACGGCTCGACGGCATTGCGCGCAGGAGCAAGCTCGCGATGCGATTCCACCGTACGACCGAGTCACTCTGTGCCGGCTGCCACCATCACACGCCCCCTGGCATGCGCCCGCCTCCATGCTCTTCGTGCCACGCCCTTGATGAGAAGACAGGCGACAAGCCCGGCCTGAGGTCGGCCTACCACCAGCAATGCATGGGCTGCCACGAGAGGATGGGCATCGCGAAGGTCGGCTGCACGGACTGCCACGCACGGGTCGGAACGGAGGAGAAGCGATGAGCGTATCGCGACGTGGATGGCTCACCGGCCTGGTTGCCGGGGCTGGGGTGCTGGCGGCACCGACCGCGCAGGGCTCCGGGACAACGCGATTCAGCGGTCATCCGGGACGTTTCGGTCTGCTCCACGACACCACGCTTTGCGCTGGGTGCCGCGCGTGCGAGCACGCATGTGCCCAGGTCAACGGGCTTCCCAAACCGACAGCGGCGGTTGGCGACGCGTCGGTGTTCGCTCACGAGCGGCGGACCACGGACAAGGCTCTCACCGTGGTGAATCGCTACGTCGCACCCGAGGGCGCAAGACCCGGAGTCTACCGCAAGCAACAGTGCATGCACTGCAACGAGCCCTGTTGTGCGACCGTGTGTCTCGTCAAGGCGTTCACGAAGACTCCGGAAGGACCGGTTCTCTACAATCCGGATGTGTGCATGGGATGCCGATACTGCGTGACGGCTTGTCCCTACTACGCGCTTGCCTACGAGTACGACGACCCGCTCAAGCCGCGTGTGATGCGTTGCACGATGTGCTACGCGCGCATCAAGGAAGGGAAGAACCCGGGCTGCGCGGATGCGTGCCCGACCGGTGCGATCCTGTTCGGAAAGCGAAGCGAGCTGCTGGAGGTCGCGCGGGACCGTATCCGCAAGGACCCCGGGCGGTACGTCCATCGGATCCTCGGCGAGGACGAGTTTGGGGGGTCCAGCTGGCTCGTGCTGGCGGGAATGGACTTCGCCAGGCTTGGGCTGGGCGACCTGGTCGACGCTACGACGACGCCTTTGCCCGAGATCGCCACGAGCTACTTGTCCGTGGTGCCGCTGGTCATCACGATCTATCCGGGATTGCTCATGGGAATGCACGCCTTCTCCAAACGAAAGGAAGAGGTCGCCCACCAGGAGCGGGTGGCGGCGGTGAGCGAGGCGCTGGCGAAAGCGAATGAGGAAACGCGCACCAAGCTCGCAGAGGCCGCGCAGAAGGCAGAGAAGCAGAAGGACGCGGCGGTCGCGCAGGCGGTGAAGAAAGCACTTGCGGAAGCAGAAGCTGCCGCGCAGAAGGAGGGCGCGAAATGACGGCCCCGGCCCAGACGAAGTCTGCCAGGTTGCTGAGCCCATTCAACGCGATTGCGACGTTGGTCCTGGTCATCGGCGGCATCATCTTCGCGGTTCGCTTCGTCAAGGGGCTCGCAGCCACGACGAACCTCGACAACAACAATCCCTGGGGTCTGTGGATCGGCTTCGATGTCATGGCGGGAGTCGCCCTGGCCGCGGGTGGATTCGTCACCTCCTCCGGCGTGTACCTGTTCGGGATGAAGGAGTATCGACCGGTGGTGCGTCCGGCGATTCTCACCGGGTTCCTGGGGTATTTCCTGGTGGTCGTCGGTCTTCTGGCAGACCTGGGACGCCCCTGGAGGCTGCCCTACCCATTTCTCATCAGCCCCGGATGGACGTCTCCGCTGTTCGAAGTCGCCCTGTGCGTCGCGCTCTACCTCACGACCTTGTTGCTGGAGAGTGCACCGGCGGCCTTCGAGTGGCTGGGGTGGAAGAAGCTGCGCACCGTCGTGGGCTCCATGACAATCGCGCTCACGATCCTCGGGTTGATATTGTCCACGATGCACCAGTCGACCCTGGGCGCCATGTTCATGGCGACTCCCACCAAGCTGCACCCGCTGTGGTACTCGCCGTACTTGCCGGTCCACTTCTTCATCTCTGCTGTTGCGGTCGGCCTCTCGATGGTGATCGTGGAAGGGGCGATCTCGCATCGAGTCTTCCACGAGCGCGTGGAGATCACCAGGACGCAGTTCGATGCGATCACCCTGGGACTTGGAAAGGCGGCAGCGGTCGCGCTCGCGGTCTACTTCTCCACGAAGGTCCTCGCCATCGCGCTGGAGGACAAGTGGCACTACCTGGGCACGCGCTACGGTCTCTGGTACCTCTTCGAGATCGCCGGCTTCGTCGTTCTACCCTGCTTCCTGCTGCTCGTGGGGTACCGGGAGCGGCGCGTGACCCTCGTGCGCATCGCTGCCGGGATCACGGTGGCCGGCGTGGTCTTGAACCGATTGAACGTCGCGATGTTCGCGTTCAACTGGAGGCTTCCGTGGGAAGCCCGCTACTGGCCGCACCCCATGGAGATTGCGGTGTCGCTCAGCCTCGTCATGGCCGGCGTCGTGATGTTCCGGTGGATCGCGAGCCGAATGCCGATACTGCACGAGCACCCCGATTGGAAGGGAACGCACTGAGGAGTAGCCCATGGAACCTGTCACCCTGTTCGACTTCCTCACGATGACCAAGGCGGCCTGCTACGTCGCGGCGGCCTTGCTTCTGGCATCCTTCATTCCGTTCTGGTTCAGTCTGACCGAGAGGGAGAGGTGATGCATGAGCCCGCGCGCGATGTGCCAGCGCGGGGTGCCGCCGATCGCCAGGGGGGCAGCTGGCTTGAGACCGCGAAACCTGGAGCCCAAATGCCGAGCAGAATCATGGTCATCGACGACGAGCCGGACGTTCGCCTCTATCTCCTGACGGCGCTCGAGGACGCTGGACACGAGGGTTGCGCTCCGAACGTCGACGAAACGGTGGAAGAGGCGATAGCGCGCCTTCGACCGGATCTCATCTCTCTGGACATCCTGATGCCGAAGCGGTCGGGAATTGCCATCTACAGGATGCTGCGCTCCTCCGATCGATTCCGTCGCATCCCAGTCGTCATCGTCAGCGGGATGCTGCTTGGCAAGGACGTGCTTGACGACGGGTTCCGCGAGCTGGTCCACGACGATCGGATACCGCCGCCGGACGGCTACGTGCAGAAGCCGGTCGACCTGAAGATCCTTTCGCAGGTCGTCTCCGAGCTGCTTCGCAAGGAGGCGTGATGGTTGCGCCGCCAGCGGACCTCAAAGCATGGCTCCAGGAACGGCTCTTCGAGGCGTTTCCAAGCTGCATTGCCGTCATTGATAGGCAGTTCAACGTGGTATACGCCAATGAGGCCTTTGAGACGGTCTTTGGCGAATGGAGGCAGCAGAAGTGCTATTCGGTGTACAAGGATCGTGATTCCGAGTGCCGGCGGTGCGATGCTCTGAAGGCGTTCGAGGACGGCGAGCGGCGGATGAGCGAGGAGGTCGGGTACGATCGGCACCGCAGGCTGGCCAGCTACTTCAAGTACACGGTCCCGATGAAGGATGACGATGGTCAGGTCCGCTACCTGGTGGAGATGTCCATCGATGCGTCGGACATGGAGAGGCTTCGGCAGGAGCACCGCCTCCTGTTCGAGAAGGTTCCGTGCAACGTGGCGGTGCTCGATTCGGATCTACGAATCGTCCGGGCCAACGAGTCCCTGCGGGAGAAGTTCGGCGCGGTGGAGGGGAGATTCTGCTACGAGGTCTTGAAAGGCCTCGTCGAGAGGTGCGCCGAGTGCCCTGCACAGCAGACGTTCGAGGACGGTTTGATGCATACGGGCCGCTCGGTGCTCAACAACCGCAAGGGCCAGGCTGTGCACCTGCAGGTGACCACTGCGGCGCTGGAGGTCGTCGACGGGCGGGTCGAGCGGGTGTTGGAGATTGCGGCAGACGTCACCAAGACACTCCGTCTGGAGGACCAGCTCAGGGTCGCACACTCGTTCCTGGAGAACCTGGTGAGAGCTTCCCCCGACGGAACCATCGCGATCGACGCGGAAGGGGACGTGACGATCTTCAATCCTGCGGCGCGCGCCATCGTGCGCGCGAGCGAGCAACGCTCGATCTCGTCGTCAGAGCTGTCGAGCATGCTCCCGCAGGGGTTCCTCTCTCAGGTCATCGCCGGACCAGGCCGCGTCTACATTCCAGAGTCGGAGATCGTCGCGCTCGATGGTGAGCGGGTACCGGTACGTCTGACGGGAATCGAAGTCCGGGCCGGCGAACGCGCGATCGGCGTCGCGATCTTCCTGCAGGACCTCCGGCCCATCCGCCAGCTGGAGCGGGAGAAGCTCGACGCCGAGCGTCTCGCCGCCGTCGGACAGACCGTGGCCGGGCTCGCCCATGGGGTGAAGAACTTGATTACGGGCCTCGAGGGCGGGATGTACATGTTGGAGACCGGCTTGACGAAGAGCAATTCCAAGCGGATCGAGCAGGGCTGGGACATGCTCAAGCGCAACATCAGCCGGATCTCCGTGTTCGTGAAGGACTTCCTGAGCTTTTCCAAAGGCCGCGTCGCGCACGTGTCCCCCTGTGTCCCCGGGGAGATTGCGCAGGAAGTGGTGGATTTGTATGCAGGCAGGGCCCAGGCGCTCGGGATCGAGCTTCTCCATCAGGAGCCGGTCCCGGTGGAGCCCGCAGCGCTGGACCGCGAGGGCATCCACGAATGTCTCACGAACCTGGTAGGCAATGCCATCGACGCGTGCGAGATGAACGACAATGCTGGGGTTTGCCACGTGTTGGTCCGCACCTTGGAGAAGGACAATACTGTCATGTACGAGGTCGTGGATAACGGGTGCGGCATGGATTATGATGTAAAGCGCAAGGCGTTCACCACGTTCTTCACGACCAAGGGGCTGGGCGGCACGGGCCTTGGCTTGCTCACGACCCGGCGGATCGTCCAGGAGCACGGCGGCAGGATCACTGTGGAATCCGAGGTCGGCAAGGGAACCACGTTTCGGGTCCTGCTTCCCAGGGGCCGGTTGCCAGGGCCGGGAGATCACGGCGATGTCTAGAGGGGGCAGGCGGTGGGAGCGCCGCGCGCGCCCGTTTTCCACCAGCGGAGGGAGCCATGACAGAACCTCGTGAAAAGACGATTCTCGTGGTCGAAGATGAGCCGGACGTTCGAGCCTTCATCTCGGCGACGCTGGAAGACGCGGGGTTCCAGGTCGCGACTGCCGCGAACGGCCTCGAGGCCCACAACTTCGTCAAGGAGCAGAAGCCCGACCTCGTCACGCTCGATCTCGTGATGCCCAGGCAATCCGGGGTGCTCTTCTACAAGAAGCTGCGAACCAACCCCAAGTGGCTGGACATCCCCGTGTTGATCGTCACGGCACACGCGAGAGACGACCTCGGAATGGACGACTTCAACGAGCTGATGAAAGGCAAGGAGCTGCCTCCCCCTCTCGGCTTCCTGGAGAAACCCGTGAACCCGGAGGCGCTCGTTCGCAGCGTGGCGCAGGCGCTCGGGGTCGACGCAACCGGCTTTCCGGAGACTCCCATGAACCAGACGCGCAATGAGATTCTGGAGCGACTCCGGAGTGCAGACGGCGAGACGCTTCGAAAGGTCCAGGAGATGCTGAACGAGAATCGCCGCAAGGTGTGAAGGAACTGTTGCGCCAGTGTAGCGTCGGGCGCTACAATCGCTACATGACGCAGCCTCTGGACAGCCGCTACTTCCCCCTCGTTCTCGATGTGCTCGATCAAGGCGTTTTCACCGTCGACCAGACTACCTGCATCACGTCGTTCAACAAGGCGGCCGAGCGCATTACCGGCTACAGGTGTGCAGAGGTCGTGGGACGCAAGTGCTCCGAGGTCTTTCAGTCGAGCCTGTGCGATCAGGTCTGCCCGCTTCGTCTTAGCATCCAGTCGCGCGAGGCCGTGCGCAACCGCCAAGTTCACATTCGCACGCGCGAGGGACGGCCGTTGCCGATCTCCGTGTCGACGGCGCCGTTGGTGACCGCACGGGGAAGGCTGCTCGGTGGCGTGGAGGTTTTTCGGGACATGTCCCAGATCGTCGACTACCAGCGTCGGCTGGGCACGCGATATCGACTCGTCGACATCATCGGCAAGAGCCCGGCCATGCAGAAGATCTTCGAGCTGCTGCCGCTCGTGGCGCAAAGCGATTCCACCTTGGTGGTCACCGGCGCATCCGGCACGGGCAAGGAGCTCGTCGCCCGAACCGTGCATTCGCTGAGCCCTCGTCGCAAAGGGCCTTTCGTCGCGATCAATTGCGCAGCCGTTCCCGAGACGCTGATCGAGTCGGAGCTCTTCGGCTACGCAAAGGGCGCCTTCACCGATGCACGCAGCAACCGGCCGGGGCGCATTGCCATAGCCGAGGGAGGGACGCTGTTTCTGGACGAGATCGGTGACCTTCCCCGCAGCATGCAGGTGAAGGTGCTTCGCTTCCTCCAGGATCGGCGCTACGAGCCGCTTGGTTCCAGCAAGACCCTGCGGGCCGATGTCAGGGTGATCGCGGCCACGAACCAGGATCTTCTTCCGATGGTACGCCGCCACGAGTTCCGAGAGGACCTGTACTTCCGGCTCAACGTGGTTCAGATCGACATCCCGCCGCTCTCGCAGCGCCCGGAGGACGTCCCGCTTCTCATCGATCACTATGTCAAAGTGTTTCGCGATTGCACGGGCAAGCCCATTGATGGGCTCTCCGACGAGGCGATGGCCTACCTGATCTCCTATCCGTTTCCCGGCAATGTCCGCGAGCTGGAGAACCTCATCGAGCGCGCGTTCATCCTCTGCCAGTCTTCGCGCATCGGCATCGAGCACGTGCTGCCGGCGACTGCCAACCTGTCGCCAGGGGCCCACCTGCCAGAGCCATACCTGAACACCGGCGCCCTCCAAGCCGCCGCGGTCCGAACGGCGCTCGCCCGCAACGAGGGCAATCAGACGCGTGCAGCCGCGGATCTTGGGATTCATCGGACCACGCTCATTCGGCGAATGAAGCGTTGGGGTGTGGACAGCAGGAGGGTCACCTGACGTCGCTCCTGGAAGATCGCGGAGACGACGTCCTCGCGGCGTGGGGTGACGCACTCCCCGGCACTGCCGTGTAGCGATACGCGTCCTGCGGGTGATCGTCGTCGCCCAGCAGCAGCACCGCCTCGTCGGAGAGACGAACCGCGATCCGGGCTGCGCCGAGTGGCGGCGCAGGGAGCTGCTGCCAGGCTCGCTGCTGCGACGAATACAGCTCCATGGGCGCCGAGGGTGTGGACCCGCCCACGACCAGGACGCACCCTGGCCGCCACGCGACCGCGATGGCATTGACGCGCTCGATGCTCATGGGAGGCGTACGAGTCCAGCGACCGGTCGCAGTATCGAAAACCGCGGCTGCGCGATTCCCCAGCTCGTCACCCTGTGCGGCGAGGATGAGCACCTCGTGCGAAGACAGCGGCGCCGCAGCTCCTCCTTTGCCGCTGTAGGCGCGAGGCCAGCTGACCAGGGTCCATTCACGCGTTCCCGGCTTCCACCACCCAATTCCTGGCGTCATCCTGGAGATGGGCCCAGGCCTGTCCCCAAAGAGCTCCCACTTGAACCAGGGGGCGCGGTAGTAATGCCCCCCGAAGACCACCAACGAGCCGTTGTCTGTCGCTGCGCCTATGGCGATGTCGCGAGACACCGGGATCGCCGGGCCGTCCTCCCAGGTTCCGCGTGCAGGATCGAGCAGCGCCGTCATCGTCGTGGGACGCAGATACTCCTCCAACGCTCCTGGCCGCATCACTTCGTCACCACCCACCACGGCCACTCGCCCGCCTGGTGCCGGCAGGATCGCTGCGCCTGCGCGGAAGGTCGGCGCCCATGCAAGCGGCGCCCATGTTCCAGTTGCTGGAGTGTAGACTTCGACCGAGGAGCTCCCTCCGCCAAAGGCCGCCACTCGGCCGTCCGGCAGCGCTACGAGCTGGTGTCCCACCCTCCCCTCTCCCATGCTACCAGTCGGCTCCCACGCGTCTCTCCCGGGCACGTAGATCTCGGCAGAATTGAGAGGCGGAGCGTCGAAGGGCACGCGCGCTGCCTGTCCACCTGAAACCAGCACGCGCCCGTCCCGGAGCACGGCTGCAGCTGGCATGAAGCGCGATTGGCCGAGGGAAGCAACGCGGGTCCACACGCCGACGCCTTGCTCGTGGCAGGGAGGAATCGGCGGGGACTTGCTGGCTGTCTTGTGGCTCCCACCGCAACACAGCGGCGACAGAGCGGCCAGGAGCCATGTGATGCGCTTGGGGCTTGAGCGGCGGTGGCCCGTCTTCATCCTATTTCTCCCTGCGCGCAAGCTCCGCGACAACGGGGCGATGATCCGAGTAGCTGTCGCGAGACACGTAGGAGGCCGCCACTTCGAGGTCGCTCGAGACGAGGATCCAGTCGAGGTTTCTATGCATGCCGAGGAATGCGTAGGTGGGACACCCCTGGGTGGGAGCAGCGTGCAGACCCAGGCGGGACGCCAGGCGCTGCACGCAGCGTCCTTGCTCCCAGCCGCAATTGAAGTCCCCGAGAACCACCACGGGCATCTGCTGGCTTTCGAGCTCGGCCACAAGCTGGTCCACTTGCCTCTCCCTGGCGCGCGCGCTGAATGGGTCGAGGTGGAGCGCAACGACCCGCAGTGGCTCCCCTCCCCAGGCGTCGACCGTTACCGTGGCTGCAACCCACCCCTTGTCATGCGTTGCTCCTCGGACAAGGGGTTTGCTGATCGGCTCCTGGAGCGCTGCGGTGGACAGGAGCGCGACGCCGTGTCGCGGCGTATGCCCCGAGACGCTTGCATCATCGGCCCAGTACGCGAATTGCCCGTATCGCGCGATCGATTCTGCTCGATTGTTGCGGCGCCCATGGTCGGTCTCCTGCAGCGCCACGACCAGGGGCTGCTCGGCGTGCAGCCACTGCCCGATGGCACGCAGGTTCCCCTGCACCACCGACTCCCGCACGAGAGACGGGGGTAGGGGAAACCGGGTGCCGTGGACCACGTTGTAGGTCGCAACGCGCACGTGTCCGGGTGGGAGCGCTCCCGCGCTTGGCGCAGGGCTGCCGCTGACCGCAGAGGGAGCACAGTTGGCCGCACCGACGTAGCAAGCGCATGCGCTGCACGCCAGCACGCAGCAGGTCGCCACGAGCTTCTTGTTGTTCATGCCATCCAAGGAAGCACGTGCCTGTGGAAGAAGCTGTGCTTGCCGGTGAACGCCTTGTGAAACGATGTGAACGCCGTGTGAAAAGCGCTCTGCTCAGGGCGAACGGGGTGTCTCGATGGCCGGCAGGGATAGCTCGAATGTGGCCCCCTGCCCCGGCTCGGTGCGAGCACGCAGTGACCCACCATGCGCCTCGGCAATGGCACGCGCAAGGGAGAGTCCCAGCCCCGTGCCCTGCTTCGACGTCCTGGTCGTGTAGAAGCGCTCGAAGACCTGCTCCAGCGCCTCTGGGGCGATCCCCGGCCCGTTGTCCGAGACGGACACGACTACGTGAGAGCCTCTGCTGTCGACTCGAAGGCGAACCGCCGGCTCCCCGCCTTCTTGTGCGCAGTGCTCGGCAGCGAAGAACGCCGCGTTGTCGAGCAGGTTGCGAAGGAGCGAGTCCAGGCGCCCCTCCACCCCCTGGACCGTGGCGCGCCCATCCCCCTCCCAATGGAACAGGACGTTGGGGAATCGGAGCTTGCAGCCTTCGCTCACGCCCTTGGCGAGCGCGACCAGGTCCACGATCGTGCGCGGCTCCCCTTCCATGCCAGCTTCGGACCTGGCGAGCTCCAACAGCTGGCTTACGAGGGTGTCGAGACGCGTTCCAGAGTCTGCCAGCACGCGCGCCAGCCTGGCAGCCCTGGTTTCGTCCACCGGACCTGCTACGAGCGTATCTGCGCACGCGCGGATGGCAGCGACAGGGTTCTTGAGCTCATGGACGAGATCAGCGACGAATCGCTGGTTTGCGCCTCTTCGGTCCTCGAGCTTCTCGAGAAGGGTGTTGAAGGAGCGCGCCAGATCACCGACTTCTCCCCCGGCCTCTGCGGGGAGGCTTCCTTCCGGGCGCCTGGACTCCGCGATTCTGAGGGCTCCAGCCCGCAAGGTCTCGATCGGACGCACCAGCCGGCTCCCCATCCAGAAGGCCAGGGCAAGGGCAAAGGGAACGACCACGGCCACGACGCGGATCAGCTGGTAGCGGCTGTCGTAGAGCGCGCGGACGGCACGCCGGGAGGTCTGCTGCACGTAGACGGTCGACTGCTGCGCGCCGCCTGGGATTCGATGCACGGCGTGGCACATCACGAGCTTGGACCCCACGGACGTGCGACACCCAACCACGATGGCGCGCCCGTCCGCCTCCAGAGCCTCAGGCCTGTGCAGGACCGGTCCGAGCGACTGGTCGAACTCCTCCATGCTGGGAGCGCCATCCTTGCCGAACAGGGTCATGGCAAGGTCGTGAAGCAGGTCGCTGCGCTTCTGATGATCAATGTCCGCAACCAGCGCGTCGCTCTTGTCGTAGACCCGGATTCGCACGGAGCGTTGCGCAGCGATGGGCTCGAGCTTGCCTGCCAAGCCCGGGTGGGCCGCCTCGAATCCCTTTCGATGCGAGTCCGGGTCATCGTCGCGCGGCCCGTGCATCGCCTCTACCGCTTCGTCTGCAGCATCGCGCACCTGAGCCTGCAGCGAGCTCTCGACGCTGCGCTCCACCGAGCTCCAGGCAAAGGCGAAGACCAACGGAGCCGCCAGCACCGCGAAAGCCACGAGCAGAATCCGGAAGCGGAGCGAGCGAAGGAAGGGCGTGCGTGCGCGCGTCAGGCCGGGCTCAGCCATGACCGCCTTTGGCTCCCTCCTGGCTCCAGCGGTATCCCATGCCGACCACGGTCGAGATGCAGCCGAAGGAAGGGTCCACGGCCTCCAGCTTTCGACGCAGCCTGCGGACGTAGGTATCGATGATTCGATCAGCGACCACAGAGTCGTCGCCGCGGATCAGCTCCATCAACCGATCTCGGCTGAGCACGATCCCAGGACGCGACACGAACGCTTCCAGGAGGCGGAACTCGGTAAGGGTGACGGGCACGTCGACGCCCTGGTACTGCACCTGGAGCCGCTCGGGCACGAGGGTAATTCCGCAGGAGGTGATGGAGTGGTCGGCATCGGGCTTGCCGCGCAGCGCTTCGCGCCGGAGCAGGGCAGCGATGCGCGCGAGAAGGACCCGCAGGGCGAACGGCTTGGTCACGTAGTCGTCAGCCCCGAGCTCCAATCCCAGGGTCTCGTCGATGTCGTGATCGCGAGAGGTCAGAAGAACGAGCGGGACGTGATTCCCTGCCTCGCGCAGGCGTCGGCAGAGCGCAAAGCCATCCACGCCGGGCATGTTCACATCGCTCACCACGAGCTGGGGCGCCTTGTCTTGGATCGAGCGCAGCCCGCTGGCTCCGTCCGCTGCGGTGAGCACCTCGTAGCCGGCATCCTCCAGCGCCATCGACAGCACGTCGAGCAGCGAAGGGTCATCGTCGATGAGAAGGATGCGCGTCATGCCAAGGGGGTTCCGGGGTGCGGCTCCTGTCTACCACTGATTCAGGCGCGGGGCATCCTTGCGAAGAGCCGGGAGCATGTTGAATCCACGCACCAGGTCAAGCACGGTCAGCCCTAAGAGTGTCGGACTGTTCAAGCATATGGCTCCTCCCTCGCCGTATGGACCGCATGGACAATCGCCAACTTCTCATCAAGCATGCCTGACACGCACCACACCTGTTGCAGTCCCGCCATCGGGCTGGGTGCAGACTCGCCGATCGACCCGACGAATTCGGTCACCTTCGTCCTAGAAACCGGTGGACTCACAGAGTTCCAGTCAATGGCATCGACAAGCCTCGAGGCGAGCTCGCCCACATCTCGAACCACCAGCTGCGACACATAGGTTCCACCCTGGTAGTCAAGGAACAGAGTCATTAGCATTGGGCGGCAGCTCCTCTCGATGGCCGATCTCACCTCGCCGGATTCGATCGCCCTGCGCCCGACGGACGCCCGGCAAACGCCACGAGCCCTGAAAGCAGCGCCGCTCCAGCGCTGAGCATCAATGCGGTGCGCAGGGATTGATCCGCTGCAGCAGACCATTGCCCGGGCTTGTGCCCTGCCGCGAACGCCGCTGCGAACAGCCCGGAGCCGAGCGCAACCCCCAGGCTCATGCCGAGATTACGCGCCAATGCCATCACCCCGCCTGCAATCCCCTGACGCTCCCTCGGCGCTGCGCCCATCAACGTGCTCGAGTTCGGCGATATGAACACCCCGGTGCCAGCGCCGCACAGGAACAACCACGCAGCTGGCGCCAGCACGCCTGACGTCGGCCACGACAACGACAGCCCGGCTGCGCCCGCGGCCAGGACGACCATCCCGCCTGCGGCGAGTCCCCTCGATCCGATCCGGTCCGACAGCCAACCGGACCCCCACGAGAAGAGCGTCATCCCAGCAGCCAGCGCGGACAGTACCTTCCCAACTTGCGGCGGGCTCATCCCCTGACCATCGCGAAGCGCAAATGGGATCGTGAACAGGGGGATGAACAACGCGATGTAGTTGAGCAACGCGCTGAGCGTGGCAGACGAGAACACCACCGATCGAAAGAGGCGCAGATCGAGCGTGGGCGCCGTGTGACGCATCTCCACCACCACGAAGACAGGCAGCACCACGATCGACACCAGCGCGCAGCCGATCGTGGCCGGGCTCCGCCACCCCCACGCCAGCCCTCGCGTCGATAGCAGCAGGAAGGCCAGCGTTCCCACGGCCGTGAGCACAGAGCCGAGAAGATCGAATCGCGGCTTGTCCCTGTCCGACCTTGCCAGGGGAAGCACCTTGAATCCGGGCAGCGTGGCGATCAACGAGAAGAGCATCGAGGCCCAGAAGATCGATCTCCAGCCGAGCATCGCCACCAGACTCCCTCCGATCGGCGGCCCGATGGTCAATCCGACGTAGGTTCCTGTGGACATCAATCCCAGCGCAAAGCCGCGTCGCTCCGGCGGCAGCGCCATGGTCATGAGCGCCGGCGAAGTGGCCATGACCAGGGAGCTGGCCACGCCCTGCACGATGCGCGCGACGATCAACCAGGTCGCGGTCGGAGCCAGGGCGCAGGCAGCCGAGCCCACGCCGAACACGGTCATGCCGAGCAGGTACATCCTGCCGTGCCCCAGCAGATCGCTCACCCGCCCGGCCGGAAGAAGGAGCACCGTGACCGCAAGCAGGAACGAGAGCACGAACCAGGAGGCCTGCGAGGGGTCCACGTGGAAGTCGCGCGCGATGTCGGGCAGCGCGACGTTGATCACGCTGGAGGTGAGCGACGACAGGAACGCGCCGAAGACGACGACTGCGAGCAGCGCTCGCGGGTCTCTCGCGGGCGCGTCACTCATGGATGAAGACGGTCGTTCCACCGGACGCCGCATGGGCCCCGTGCCAGCCTTTGGGAAGCTCGGGCGAAGTGAACTCGAAGATCCACGCCGCGTCCGCAGGCGCGAGGTTCACGCAGCCGTGGCTGTGGATCTGCCCGAAGCTGTCGTGCCAGAACGCCCCGTGGAGCGCGTACGACTTGTGGAAGTACTGCACGTACGGCACATCGTCGATCTGGTACTCCGCACCGAGCTCGTCGCCTGACATCTTCGTGCTCACGTGCTTGGAGAAGATGGTGAACACGCCGCGCGGCGTGGCATGCGTGGTCTCCGGATCCCCGAGAAAGCCCGTGCCCGTGGACACGAGCGTTGCGTACACCGGCTTCTTTCCCTGCCAGGCAACCAGCGATTGCGATCGGATGTCGATGTCGATCCAGCGCATGTCGTCGCTCTTGACGAAGCTCGGTATGTTCTTGCGCGCGTCGAGCAGGATCAGCGCAGTGGATGGAACCCACACGCCATCCGAGGTCTCCAGCAGCGTACCCCCCTTTTCCTTGCGCTCCTGGCCTGTGAGGGCCATGGCCTGCTTGGGGCCCAAAGCCACCGCCTGCGTCAGGTTTCCCTTGTCGTCGGCCTTGTAGCCGGTGGCTGCCTTGCCCCGCACGAACCCCACGGGCAAACCCTGCCCTTCCTTGAGCTCGATGCCGTGAAAAGCGCTCGGCTTGACGATCGTCAGCCGATCGAGCGGCACCAGGTCGAGCTGCGAGGTGATGACGTAGTGCCGCTTTTCCGCGATGAAGTGCGAGAGAATGGCGACCCGGGTACCTGGATCCGCGCGTCCGGTGTGCACCCAGAAGCGCAGACGCGGCGCTGTCCCGATGGGCCGCGGGATGCGCCCCCCTTGCGCCAGCAGCGGCGGAACCTCGATCGCGGGACCGATCAGGTCCAGGTTCGGGTCCGGGATCGCGCGCTCGATCCGAGCCACAGCCTCGCCCCCTTCGACCTTGCGCATGTCTTCGCGCGACGGGATCTTCGTGTAGTAGTGCGGCGCAGGTGACTTGACCTTCGCATAGGCGAACGGCAACGGCTCGCCTCGGGCGGGCAACGGCTGGGCAAGCGCCACCATGTTCGCTTCGCTCTCGAGCGTGGCTGCGTCGTTCGCGCACACGAACCCGCGCGGCTCTATCGCGAACCACCCCCCCTTGCACCCTTCGGTGCTCACAGGCCCGTCGCTCCTTCGGACCGATCCCCCGACTCTCAGGTAGCCGAGCACGCGTCCCCCGCTCGACGCCACGGCGCGCACCCAGGTCTCGATCGCAGTGCTGTAGAGCAGCTTGTCTCCCCAGGGCCCTGAGGGAGGCGCGCCTGGAGCCGGTCCGCAGGCACTCGACGAGCCAGCGCACGGAGCTTCCGATGATGCAGAGGCTGACGCCGCAGCGGAGCCCGAGGGGACCGCGGACACGGACGCCGCTGCTTCAGGCCCGCCCGACGGTGCAGGGCCGTCGCCTGGGGGCGGATGTGAGCGGCACGATGCCCCTGCCAGCAGCGCGCACAGCACGCCGACCCGGACCGCGGAGCCTGGAGCTCCTGGGCTCGATCGGTGGCTGCACGTTCGGGTCATCAGGGGTGCCTGTCTAGCACAACGGGGATCTTGGATCCGTAGGGACGCGGCCTGCAGCTTGCAGAAAAGCGCGCTGCGCAAGGGTCGGAGGGCAAGGAGGGGGCATCTGTTGTCGATTACTTGTACTTTTGCCTGGAGATCGCGATCCTGCCCCAGGATGCACCTCCAACGCGCCACAGCGGGACTGCTATTCCTCACGCTTTCATGCGTGACGGCGCAAGCTGCGCATCATCCAGGGCACGTGGTGGCTCAGCCGCGGGGCGCGCACTCCGCTGCGCATCCCACGACCCACCCCACAGCGATCGCATCATCCCCGGCTGCAGCCGCGCCCTCGACCTCGGCCGCTGCCCCGGAGCCGCGCACGACCCCGGCCTGTCACGACACGCTTCTCGAGCCGTTCGAAGGGCAGCTCGTGTGGCGCATCGCCTATCGAGGGGTCCATCCAGGACATTATCGCTACTGCCCGGATTGGAGCCACTTCGGCCCGGTTCGACCGCACGGCAAGCAGCATCGAGGCTACGATCTCGCTTCGCCCACGGGCACACCTGTCAGGAGTGCGATCGCGGGCAAGCTCTCCTACGCCCGCGACGTGGGCGGTTGGGGGCTGTTCGCCCGCCTCAGGTTTCACCGATCCGTCCCCTCTGCTTCAGGCACCTGCGAGCCGGGCGAGGAGCTCGAGCTGATCTACGCGCACCTGATCGACGACACGCCTTCGCTGGTGATGGGCGCGGAGCGTGACGTTGCAGCAGGGGCAACGATCGGGCGCGTCGGATGCTCTGGCAATGCGCGCGGCATGTGCTCGCCTTCCCCGGAGTCGCATCTTCACGTGACCTTGCGCACGATGAAGGACCACAGGCAGATCGATCCTGCGCCCGTGCTCGGATGGACGCCTCGCACACCGGACGCAGGCGCGCTGGAAGCCTGCCAGTAGAACACCATCGTCGTCGTTGAACGCACGGACCGACGCTACCGTCTGGCCACCAGCCTCTCCCTGGATGGAGTACCTTGGGCAATAGGTACCATGCTCCTACGGACTCCCAAATCCATGGTGGCAGGGGTCTCGGCCCTCTGCTGGGTTGCAGTTTGCGATTGCGGTGCCCGCACTCCGCTTGGCGGCATCGCTAACGATTCCGAGATCCCCGGGGACGCCTCCGCCGAGACTGCGCCCCCCTCCGAGGCTGGGCCGGACGCCCCGTCCTTGATCGATGCGACCAGCGATGCTGACGCGCCCGTGGCCCCGGATGCTGACGCAGCGCCTCCGTGCAACCACTGGTCGGTCTGGTCCAAACCCCCGGTGGCGCTCACTTCGCCGGAGGGAGACTCGCAGCTGACCGGCATGGCCGTGGAGGGAGATGGCGTGTTCGTGGGCACCATGAACAACAACGATCCAAGCCCTGACCCCACGTGGCGCGTGCGTTGGGTGAGCGGCGACGTCGAGAACCTCGGTCCTTCGCAGGTCGCGTTCAAGCACCCTCAGGGCGTGTCCTTGTCCGGCATCAGCTTGTCCAGTCGCCTCGGCCATCGCGGGGCGATCGTGTGGGACGAGAGCGGCGGTTGCAGATTCGCTGCGCTGAGCGGGGACGGAAGTCCGTCAAGCCCGGTGTCGATTACGGACGCGTGGTGTGCGTGGCTCCGGGCCACGCCCGCTGGGTTCACCGCGTTTGCTGCACAGCCATTCTCGCTGGACTCTGCGAGCTTTGTATCGCTCGACCCATCCGGAGCGCTGCTGTCCTCCAAGCAGGACGTCATTCCCGGTACTACCTCGGCGGATCACGGGCTGACGCGCGCGAACTTCGAAGATGGCAGCATGCTCATTGTGTGGCGGCACGGGGATGCGAGCGCGCTGGCCATGCGGCTGAGCGAAGCAGGCGAGGCGCTGAACGCTCCCAAGGAGCTGAGTGGCCTGTCCGGCAACGCGAGAGTGTCCATCGCCGCGACAGGCTCAGGGGCTCTGCTCGCGTACTCGCAAGCAGCCTCGGACTACGCCGTGCGATTGATACCGATGGACAAGGACGGGAATCCCACAGGGGCTGAAACCACGGTCGCAGAGGGCGACGGAATCGACGTCGGATTCGTCGATGTTGCGTCCACCAGCTCGGGTGCGATGGTCGCGTGGAGCAAGGGGGCGACAGGCTCCTATCACACGCTGCGTGCGCGCCCGGTCACCACGTCGGGCACGATCGATGGCGATGCGCTGTTGGTTCCATCCGCACAATTCCTCGGCACGGTGAAGCTGGCAAATACCGAGTCAGGGTTGGTGCTCCTGTTTTCTGGGGAGAAGGCCGGGACGTTGACCCAGGTGTTTGCGACTCGGCTGATCTGCTCGCAGTGACCGCTGATGGCCGGCGTGTGGGACCGATCGGGTCTTGCGGCGATCCTCAGGGTGCGACGGCTTCCATTCGAGGGTAGAATCCTCGCGTCGCCATGCACCGAAACCTCCATCCGACACATCCAGTCTCGGTCTTGCTTGCCTCGCTCGTCGGCGCATGGTGCGCCTGCACTTCAGCTCCGCAGCCAGCGCCTGCCTCGCGTCCTTTGCCCATGACAACGGCTCCTGCGCCGATCGATTCGTCCTCGGCCCCGTCTCCCCAATCGTCGGGCCAACCTCTGGCGCTCCCGCGGAGCGCACCCGCAAGACGAATTGCCATGACCTCGACCGTTCTCGACTGGGGCGTCCAGGCCTGCGCGGTCCTCGAGGATGGCGGCGTGTCTTGCTGGGGCGGCCAGCACGCAAGCAGGCCACGACGAGTTCCGGGAATCCGGAACGCGATCGATGTCTCGATCGACGACGAGGTTGTGATCGTCAGGGCAGACGGCTCAGCGGTGGTTGTGGACAGCGGCGACTTGAATGCCCCGAGCCATCCGTTTTTCATGCAGAACGTGCGCAGCGTGTCGCAGAACCGCGTGACCGGCTGCGCCCTGCGCGACGACGGAAGGGTCTTGTGCTGGCATCGCAGCGAAAAGAAGCCTCCCAGGCCCGTCGAGGTCAAAGGGCTGCAAGACGTCGTGTCCGTAGGCGCTGGCCCTTCGCACGGATGCGCGCTGCTCAAGGACGGACGCGTTGCCTGCTTTGGAACGCTCGCGAAGGACGCGCCGTACTACGTTGCAGGGCTCCGGAACGTGGTGGAGCTGGTCGTCGGGATGGAGGAGGCGTGCGCGCGCACCTCCGCCCGTGAGGTGACCTGCTTCCTGATGGACCCGCACAAGAATGCAACGATGAGGCTGGGTCAGGGAAGCGCAGTTGCAGTTGCGGGCACGCAGACCAAGGGCTATGGCGCGAAGGACTTTCCGCTCGGCTGCATCGCGTCGGAAGCAGGGGTTGCGTGCATGCGGCTGACTTCGCTCGGCGACGACGGCATGCCGCCGATGAGCGAGGGCGTGGTTCCAGACCCCCGGCAGGAGAAGGCACGACAGCTCGCGCTGCTGCCCTACGCCGGCTGCCTGCTCACCGACAAAGGCAATGTGCGATGCTGGGGAGACAATCGTGTAGCGATTCTGGGGCAGCCTGATCCCCGGTATGTGCAGGAGCCGACCGTGGTGCAGGGGCTCCCTGTCATGCGCTCGGTGGCGGCTGCAACGCGCACGACGTGCGGGGTTTCTGCCGCCGGGGACGTGCTGTGCTGGGGGGCGAAGGACGCACAGCCCAGGAAGATCCCCGGGCTGGGCGGCACCGATCGCCTCATCGCGAACAGCTGCTGCGTATGCGCATTCAACGCCGCAGGAGAGGCGACCTGTTTCTCCGAGGACGAGCGATCGCCGAAGCGCGTGGCCGCCGTGGATCGAGTGCGTGACATCGCGTTTCCCTACTTCGGCTCGGGCTCGATCGGGGCCATCGGGCCTGCAGGCGAGGTGCTCGTCGGCATGCTTCATTCGTTGGGCGCACTGCAGGTGTCGCCGATCGCGAGCGTGGGGACCGTGCAGCGGATTGCAGTGCTGCCCAGGACAGTCGTCACCAAGACGCACGGGGCGCCGGGATACCTTACGACCCCGAAGACGTTCCTCGTGGCATTGACGGACAAGGGCGCAGTGATGAGCGTGGATGTGACGGACGGCGCGATCGGCAAGCCGGTTCGGAATCGTCAGCTCGAAGGCGCGGTTTCCCTGGACTACTTTGGCGACTCCCTGATGCCGGGGGGCAAGGTGATAGAGTTCGAGGTCGGCATTCCGCACGCAACGATTGTGGACGCCAGCCCGATGGTGAGCTTCGTGGGCCCGTTCCGGTGCGGGCTGACTGCGGCGGGCGCCTTCGGCTGCGTAGAAGGGGGCAGGTTCCGTACGATCTTCGATGGCATGAGGCAGATCGCGGCAGGAGACGGGCACCAGTGTGCAATCGACGGCGAAGGCGGGGTCCGGTGTCGCGGTGACAACGCGACAGGCCAGTGCGGAACGACCCAGGGGCTGCGCGACGCCAGCACCCCTGTCGACGTGATCCTGCCGCCCGCGATCCCGTAGTGGCGCTCCGTCCGTCGCGCGCCGATGCAGCCGCCCCTTGGTTCCGGAAGCGTTCCCAGGTATACGCCGCTCGAAGGAAAGCGCTGCCAACTCTCCTCCCCTCAAGGCCAGCATGAAACGCATTCAAGATCTGTCCGAGCACGTCTTCGAGACCTTCCTGTTCAACTCCAGGATCATCGTCATCATCGCCGTGGTCGGCTCGCTCGTGTCTTCGGTGCTGATGTTTCTTCGCGGAGGCCTGCAGATCTACCAGGCAGCGGTGATCTTCGTGCATCATCCCATGCCGCAGCACGACGTCCCACCGCACGAGGACCTCTCGGTCATTCTGATCTCCTCCGTCGATACCTTCCTGTTCGCCACGGTGTTGCTCATCTTCGCCATGGGCTCCTACGAGCTCTTCATCAGCAAGATCGATCCTGCGAGCCGCACGCCGGAATCGAGGCCCAACTGGCTGGCGATCCACAGCCTCGACGATCTCAAGGGCGCTGTGGGCAAGGTGATCCTGATGATCTTGATCGTGCGCCTGTTCGAGGCCGCGGTAGCCATGAAATACGAGCGCCCGCTCGACCTGGTCTACATCGGCATCGCCGTCGTCTTCGTCTCCCTCGCCTTGTTCCTCGTCCACCTCGGTCACAAGAAAGAACCTCACGGCCCCGTGGAGTGGCAACCGGGAAGCTCGATGCGGCCGCCGCCCATGCCATCGCAACACCCATGACCTGTCGCTTGTTCGTCTTCATCGGCGTCGCACCAGGCACGCCGCTGGTCGCGACGGGGGCATTCGGCGCCCCCCCCCGCGCGTTCGCCGACGTCGGTCGGACAGCTGCCCCAAGGCGTGACGACTGCTCCCTGGTCGTCGCTGGTCACACGTGCGTGGCGTCACCCGATGGCAGCGCCTGTGAAGCCTGCGCCTCCCCACCTTCCCTGCTGATCGACCGATCCGACCTGTGTCCACAGGTTGGGGGTGGCCCGCAGCCTCGGCTCCTCGTATCATTGCGTCATGCGCTTTCGCTGGGTCCTACTTGTCATTTCGTGTGTGGCGTTCGTGGGTGCTGCCTGCTCGGGCAAGACCGATCCTTCCTCGGAAACAGGAGGGGCCGGCGGTTCTGCAACCGGCGGCTCCGGCAACTCGGCAGGAACCTGTCCGGGCGACCTGCAGCTTGTGACCGGGCAGCCGCAGTGCGCGAGCGCGATCAGCGACTGCGAGACAGGGCGCTGCCTGCGAATCGACGGCAGCTGGGTCTGCAGCACGCCGTGCCCGTGCGCACAGGACTGGCAGTGCGTAGCGTTCCCTGACAACGCGACCGGGTGCGCGCCTGCGAGCATGGCAGGGTGCACCCCGGCGCAGGATGGCGGGACAGGCGGCGCTGCCGGCACGGGCGGAGTCGGCGGCTCGGGCGGCTGGGGAGGTGCGAGCGGCCAGGGAGGCTCCAGCGGCTGGGGCGGAGCCGGCGCAGGAGGCGGCGTGGGTGGCAGTGCCGGCACAGGTCCCTGCAGCGGCCACCCCGCGTGCCCGGTGAATGTTGCTGCGAAGTTCTGCGACGACACCTGGCTGGACGACTGCGCGATGGGCGACACGTGCCCCTTGTCCACGAACTGCGCGTTGAACTGCTCGGGGTGCACGTGTCATGTCGCGCCACCCATCAATGGTGCGCTCAATGCCGGGTGCGACACCTGTCAGAGCGACAACGACTGCACAGGCGGCCTCAAGTGCAAGGAGGATCCCATGCTCAAGGGATCGGGTGCCAAGACCTGCGTGATGCAATGAGCGGTG
Source organism: Deltaproteobacteria bacterium (assembly GCA_016218915.1). GTDB lineage: Bacteria > Myxococcota_A > Polyangia > Polyangiales > Polyangiaceae > JACRCQ01. The sequence continues at coordinate 182,302 of JACRCQ010000016.1, read as the reverse complement.
CCTCAGGCAGGGCTGGCGCGAAGTGGCTGCTCGGCGTGGCCGCTGTTGCATTGATCGCAGCGGCCTTCGCGGTGACTCGCATCCGCTCCACGCCCACCCTGTGCACAGCTTCGACCCGGCTCGCCTCCACGCTCACCCAATCGCTCGACATCGAAGCCTTCGTGTTCCGTGGCACCCCCACGCTCGATCGCTTTGTCATCGATTTGGAGGCACTGCTCCGTCGCTACGAAGCTGCGGGCAAGGGCAACGTGCACGTCCGGATCCGCGACAGCAAGGACCCGGCAACCAGGAACGACGCGATCCAGAGCGGGCTGAACGAGCTGTCCTTCGGCGAGCCGACCGATGGCGACAGCGCCACGATCGTGACCGGCCACATGGGCATTGTCCTCAAGTACGGAGCGGAGAAGGATCTGATTGCTGCGTTGTCGCCGGACAACGCGCTGGGTCTCGAATTCTGGATCACCAGCAAGCTCCGCGAGCTCAGGGCCAAGGCCGAGGGAAGGGTGTTCAGGGTCGGCGTGCTCACCGGCCACGACGAGCTCAAGCTCACGGAGAGCAACTTCATGAGCACGGGGCAGGTGTCGATCGCCTCGGTGATCACGCAGAACGTGCCCTACTACCAGTTCGTGGACGTGGACCTGCGCGCAGGGGAGCAGGAGATCGACGACGCCCTGGTCGGTCTGATCGTCACCCAGCCCGGCAAGGACCTTACCGAAAAGGAGCTCCGAAGGATCGACAGGTTCGTCATGCGGGGTCACCCCCTGGCCGTGTTCGCCGGGGCTGCCAACGTCAGGGCAGGTGACGCCACGATGCAGGCGACCCTCTCCACCCATGGGCTCGAACGTCTGCTCGGCGGGTATGGCATGGAGATGGGGCGCGACGTCGTGATCGACACGGCTCAGCCTGTGCGGGTCACGGCTTCCACCCACCGAGGGGTCGTCTCGGTCGCCTTTCCCAGCTTCGTCGAAGCCTCCTCGGATCCTGCCAAGGGCGGTGGCGCCCGCATGCTGGATCCGTCGCACCCGGTCTTCTTCCGCCTCGACACCCTCGGACTGCCTTTCGCGTCTTCCATCGAGCTCAAGCCCGCGCGTCAGCCCGGCGCGTCGATTCGCGCGCTCGCGCGCTCCAGCGCACAAGCTGAACGCGCTACCTCGGATACCGTGGATCTACGCCCGTCCCAGACCTGGCCTGCGCCCGCTTCGCCGCAGCAGGTCGTCCTCGCTGCCGTCGCTTCGGGAAGGCTCTCTTCCGCATTCCCATCCGGCGACAAGATGGGAATCGACGCGCCCGCGCGCTCCACGAAGGACACGCGCGTGGTGCTGATCGCGTCGAGCCAGTTCCTCGCCAATCCGGTCCAGCGCGCAGCTCGCGCGCCGTCCGCTGCTCCGGCAGCGTTTCCCACCGGAGGCGACGAGGCGCTGCTGATGCTGTCGCCGTCCTATGCCCAGAACAAGCTGATCAATACCATCCTGGCATTCAAGAACACGCTGGACTACCTCGGGTTCGAGGACGACTTCACGGAGTGCCTTCCGACGGGGGCTGACGCTGGGAGGTAGTGGCGCGCAGGAACAGCAGGATCGAGACGACCAGCACCAGGAGGCCGAGGGCGCCGAGGCCGATGCCGATCGCGGTGGCGTTCATGGACGAGCTGATACCCGATGCGAGCACCTTGGCCTTGTCCGCGGGGTCGACGCTGTTTCCTTCGACCTTGGCGAACGAGCGGTTCACCGACGCGATGGTGATGAGCAGGCCGACGAGGGGAGCGAGGGCGGTGAGAACCGCGCCTATGACGATCCCGATCAGGGGCTTCTTCTGCTCGCGCTTCATGGCGCGCTGATGCAGGTCCCTGCCTGGCAGATCGAAGAGCAGCAGTCGCTCCACGTGTAGCAATAGCTCCCGTCGGGCTTGCACGGAGGCGTGTCCCCCATGCACTTGCCAGCCTGGCACGTCTGCGAGCAGCACTGGTCCCAGCTGCTGCATGGCGAGCCCCCGGGGTGGCATCCGGCATCGTAGTTGTCCTGGCACATGTTGCCCATGCACATCCCTGAGCAGCATTCCCACGACCCGTTGCACCATTCGCCGTAGGACTTGCATCCGCCGTCCATGACCGTGTAGTCGCATAGGTTGTAGTTGCAGATGCCCGTACAGCAATCCCACGGCCCGTTGCACCATGAACCCACGGGCGTGCACCCCGAGTCAGGCTTCACGTAGCCGCAGTACCCGTTGAAGCACACTCCGCTGCAGCACTCGTACGACCCGTAGCACCAGTTGCCGTCCGCCTTGCAGCCGCCGTCCGGGTACACCCAGCCGCAGTAGCCGTTGTTGCAGATACCGCTGCAGCACTCGTATGACCCGTAGCACCATTCTCCATCGTACTTGCACCCGGCATCCGGAGGACTCCACCCGCAGTATCCGTTGCTGCAGTAGCCGCTGCAGCATTCCCACGACTCTTTGCACCAGTTGCCGTCGTACTTGCACCCAGCATCCGGCGGCCCCCACCCGCAGTAGCCGTTGTAGCAGCTCCCGCTGCAGCACTCGTACGACCCGTAGCACCAGTTGCCGTCCAACTTGCACCCGGCATCCGGTGGCCCCCACCCGCAGTAGCCGTTGTAGCAGCTCCCGCTGCAGCACTCGTAGGACGCGCTGCACCAGGAGCCGTCGCCCTTGCACACCCCTGTGTCGGGAACGCTCCAGCCACAGTAGCCCGCTGTACACGCCCCAGAGCAGCACGGTCCGTTGCAGGGCACGCCGTCAGGCAGACACCCGGCATCAGGGTTGATGCAGATTCCCGCTGAGCAGGCAGACGAGCAGCACTGATAGCTGAAGGTGCATGAGGAGCCCTCGTTGAGGCACGTCGTTGTGCCGCCCGAGCCGCCCGTGTACGGGGTGCCGGCTGCGCCGCCCTTGGGCGTGCTGCCTGCGGAGCCGCCTTTGGCTACGCTTCCTCCTGAGCCTGCCAGGCCTCCGGCCCCGCCGGTCTGCTGGTTGTCGTTTTCCGTGGAGCCGCCGCAGCTGGCGAGCAAGCAGAGGCAAGCAAAGGAAACGAACCGAACGAGAGCGCTGGAACGCATGACGCATCCTCCTGAGCCGGATCGAGCTTGACGATCAAGGAGAACACGAAGTCCACGTCCGAAGCAAGCGCCAGAGGTACCCGGGCAGGTTCGCGCCATTGTCCCTGGCGCATCCTCGGCCATCCGGGGGAGCTACCTGGGCATCGGATCCGGCTGCGCGCTGCGGGGTGCGTCCGCGAAATCCGGAAGCGCCGTGCATCGAGACTGGATCGTTCCAGCAACACTCCGGGTCAGCTCTGCATCGTAGTGCATCATGATCCCGGCGAATTCTGCGTTCCACATCGGCATCCGGATCACGCTTGCAGCCGTGGCGCTCACCGTCTCTTCGCCCGCCCCCGCCTGCGAGTCAGCCCCCTGCGATCCAGCCGTCTGCGCCCCGGGGGCCGTGGACTGCGGTGACCTCGTTGGAAGCTCCCTGTTCGGTCCCTCACCGTGGACCACGTTCCGAACCCGACCCTTTTCCGACTACCAGGTGCGCCTCGTGGCAGAGGGGGGAGGACTTGCGGTGCTGTCGAACCGGGGTGAATTCGGTCCAGGGGCAACCCGAATCGACTTCCGATCCGCTGCGGGCCAGGACAATCTTGCGTTCTACACGCGCTGGAGCGCAGAGCTCGAGCTTGGGCGGCGGCACACGGTGATCTTCCTGTACCAGCCCCTCTCGACCGAGGGCGTGCACACCCCCTCGACCGATGAGCGCTACGAGGGTGTGACATTCGCAGCAGGACATCCGGTGCGGACCGAGTTCGCGTTCCCGTTCTATCGACTCAGCTACTTGAACGAGCTGTTCGCCGGGAATGCCGGGTACTTTTCCGTTGGTTTCACCGGGCAGATCCGAAACGCGGACTACAGGTTCACGCGTCTCGACGGCGAAGCCTTTTCGCGGACCAAGAGCGTGGGGTTCGTGCCCGCACTCAAGGTTCGTGGCGAAGTGAGCCTTGGACGCGCGTCGTTCCTCGGATTCGAGGCAGACGGCATCTACGCTCCCATCAGCGTCCTCAACGGGTCCGACAACGAAACCGTCGGAGCGATCCTCGATGCATCCGTGCGTGCGGGAGTCCGCGTCCACCCTCAGGCCGACGCCTTTCTGAATGTTCGATACCTCGGTGGCGGCGCAACCAACACCGACCCTTCCAACTACGCCAAGAACTGGCTTCACTTCCTGTTCGTGGGGCTGGGCGCGTCGTTCGATCTGCTTCCCGGTCGCACCCGAAACCATCGCCTGCCCTAGACCCTCGCCGCGCTGGCTCGGACCCGGCAGACACACTCAATGAAACAGGGTCGACCGCGCGTTCGCGCAGATCGCCGCTACCGCCGGGTTCTTCAGCTTGCGTTCCGCTGATATCGCATAGAACCGCTCCCGCACCTCTTGCGTTCGTCCGAGCACCTCCACACCGTGATGTGCCTTGACCTCGGCGTCGACCACGGAGGGCGCCGCGAACACGCCGACGCCATCGCCGCCGAAGGTCTTGAGCAACGCGCTGTCGTCGAACTCGGCAACGATGCGCGGGCTCACTGCCTGGGTCGTGAACCATTGCTCGAGCGAGCGGCGCAACGAGGTCCCATCGGCCGGCGCGAGGAACGGCGCTCCGTCCAGGCACTTCGGAAATCGCCCGCGACACGAGGCGTGGAGCGACGGTGCAACGAAGAAGGTGATGCCGCATTCGCCCAGAAGGTGCCCATAGGCACGGATATTGGTTCCGGGTGCGACCGGCGCATCGGTGAGAATCACGTCGAGGTCGTGGACGGCGAGCGCGGCGAGCAGACGATCGTAGCGATCTTCGTGGCACACGAGGTGAACGGGTTCGGCCAGCTGCAGGGCGGGGTCCAGCAGGCGACGCGCCACGAGCTTGGGCAGCACGTGGGAGATGCCCACGTGGACCCGGGCAGGACGTCCGGTCGGCCGCTGTCTGATCGTGTCGATCAGCTCGTTGCCCAGCGAGAAGATCTCGTCGGCATAGCCAAAGACCGTCTTTCCGACGTCGGTCAGAACAAGTCTGCGTCCGGATCGATCGAAGAGTTTTTCTCCGAAGGATTCTTCGAGCTGCCGGATCTGGCCGCTGAGGGTCGGGTGGGCGAGACGAAGGACCTTGCTCGCCTGGGTCAAGCCGCCCTCGCGAGCGACGACCCAGAAGTAGAGCAGGTGGTGGTAGTTCAGCCACTCCATGGGGGCGATGATACGCTACAGCTTGCGCAGGGCGCTCATGATTCTCGCTTCGACCTCTGCGCCGGCCCCCCTTCGTGTGTCAGCATGGCCTTGCCATCTTCGCCCACGAGAACGATGTTGCTCGCTCCCTTGGTGATCTTGAGGGCCTTGCCGAGCTCGCCGCTCCAGTCCAGGTAGATGGGCGCGCCCACCTTGCGCTCTTCGGATCGGATGGCGTCCTGCAATGGCCGGATTGGACTACCCTGACCGGACCTACTCGGAGACCACGGCATGAAACGCCTGCGCTACATCAGCAGCTTCGCTCACCCGATGGACATGGCTGCCATCGACGCACTGGCTCTCGAAGCTCAGCAGAACAACGATCGTGACGGCATCACCGGTATTCTGGTGGCCACCGGAGAATTGTTCTTCCAGATCATCGAGGGTCCCGACGCTTTGGTGGATGCGCTCTTCTCGCGCATCGCCAGCGATTCGCGGCACCGTCAAGTCATGATCCTGTCTGTGGAGCAGGGGGAACTCACCAGGCTTTGCCCTGACTGGGCCATGCGCAAGGTCGATCTGAGCGCAGCGTCGATCCAGGGCGCCGAACCGGTTCGAACGCTGCTTCGAATGGCCTGGGTGCAACGCCAGCTGGTCGACGAGGCAGTAGCCTCGCTCGAAGCGTACACCTTGCGGACGTTCATCGATGCCGAGCAGGAGGCGATTTCCCCGGCTACGGGCAGCGTGAAGCGAGAGTAGCGTTCGCCGACGTGTACGTCGCCCTGGAGGCGCGACCGTGGCTGGCCCCTGCCAGACGCGGCCCAGCCCCGGATCAATCTCACCACACGACAACGCCCGACGCCGTGAGGTCAGCTACTCACCCGAAGACAGGGGAAGCCTCTCGCCTTCTCCCCACCGAATCGAGGTCGCGGTCCCTTGCCACACTCGGTTCCTGGCTCCACCTCGGTCGCTCACGATGTCAACTCCAGCCGGCCGCCCACTGCTCGCGGGTGAGGCCGCTGCCACGCTCCTGCCATCAGGGCTGCACCCCGCAGTCAGCACGTCTCTCGCCACCGTCCACGTCGCTCCCGTCGCGACGGTCGTGAGTTGCAGATCCCATCGACGACTCCCAACCCTCGATAGCCACGCGACGCGCTCTTCGGTTGCCGTCGAGCAGAACGAAGGACTTGCTGCCCACACGCCAGGCGGCGATATGCGCTTTGTCCGCAGCTCGATTCCCAACGGTCCGGTGGGCGGCCCCACCGCATGCACGACCTCGCCGCGATCGTTGATGGATGGGGATAGGGAAAGATGCCCCGGCATCCCCTCGACACGCGTCAGCTGGTCGAAGCTGGTACCAACCCATGTGCCCGTCGCGCCGCTTTCGCCAATGGACACAGCCAGGTAGCGTCCGTCCGGTGACACCGACACCCCCTGAACGAATCCACCCGCCGCAAGCCGAACCGGGTCCGCCTCCCCTTGCTGGAACAACGACAGAACCCCACGTCGGTCTTCCGCCGCATAGTAGACCGTGCCCGCAGCGCTCCAGTCGGCGCCTCTCGCCATCACAGCGAAGGGGCTCACCCGGTAGGCGCTCTTGCCCGACGGAAACACGACTCTTGTGGCCCTCTCGCCAGATGTCGTTGCGTCCGTGATCACCCATCGGCCCGACATGTGCGCCCTGGCCCCGGTCACGTCCAGCACGACCCCATCGACGATTCGCGCAGCCAACGCGGCCTCCGAGTCGCCCATTGCGTCGTAGGTCCTGGCTGCTGGCGTCGTCTGGTGCATCTTGACCCGCACAGCTACGTGCACATACCTCGAACCACCCTCCTTCGAGCTGGAAATGGACACCGCCGCGGCTTGCAGAGGCGCCCATTCCGATGCAGGGGCGCCGACGCCCGCAGCCCCTGGCACGCGTACCGTCGAGGCGTATTGCCCGGACCGCGTCAGCATTTCGCTCACCTGGTTCGCCAACGACCGGTCGCTGTCCTCGACGCTCTCCACCACGATGAGGGGTTGTTGCGCCACCGCGCTCGTCACCTCCACGATGACTTCGTCGTCTTCACGCCCGTCGGCCGCCGGCGTCCCCTCGCTGGCAACAGCGCTGCCGGCAAAGCCCAGCGACATCATCAAGACAGGAACCCATCCGACTTGTGCTCGTTTCATGACGGACCTCTAGCGAAGGTTGAGGCTACGAAAACGCACCGTGAATGATGAGGGAGGAAGACTGCCATCTTGTGGAGACGGCAGAGGCACGCCCGAGGACATCACGCCCGCAAGCGTCCCTCGCACAGCCTCGTCAAACGAAGCATTCCCGCTGGATCCAGCGAGCTGAAAGCCGACCACGCGACGGTCGGACGAAATGGAGATGCGGACGCTGGCCGCCAGCTTTGACAGCTCCGCTTCGTCGATTCCCGTTCCACGCACGTTGAATCGTGCACCGAACCAGCCGGCCAACAGCCCCGCATACTGTGGTGTCATCCTGGCCTGCGGCGCGCTCCCCGTCCCATCGGTTGCGCCGTTCGCCGAGCCAAGCGCAGGGCTGCTGCTGTCGTCCCCAGTCGCTGAGGCTTCGTTCCCGGCCGAAGCTGAGGCGTGGCTGAGCGCCTTTGCCTCGTTGTCCGGCTCCCCGCCCACGGCGTACGGCGTGGACTCCGGACGCGAACCCATGGCTGGAGAGTCGCCGGGGAGCGATGACGCAGGAGGCTTTCCAGCCGAAACCTCCGGCGCCGAACGCACGGAGTTGTTGCGTGCGCGACCGGCCGCGTTGTCAGCCGACAGCTGCGTTCCTGTCCCTCCCAGCGCTCCCGAGGCATGGCCGAGCGCCGGAACGATCGACACTTCGACCAGCTCTTGACGCGGGACTCGAGCGTCGGCCGGGGCCGGCGCCATCCACGCGAGAGCTCCCACGCCGAGATGCAGCGCGACCGATGCGATGGTGACGACTCCCGCTCGGCTCCTGGTTGCCGCACTGCGATGCAGAGGGGGAAGAATCACATCATGGCTGCTCATGGTGTCCTCGCATGGGGGGAAGGCCAGAGTCCATGGGCGCCTGCCGATGAATCAGACGTCCGCGACCGGTCGCCCGAAGTCTCAATCGTTGACCAGCTTGACATCGACTCGGCGGTCTTGAGCCCAGCCGGCTTCGTCCGTCCCGCTGGCGTCGACCTCTCCGCGTGAGGATACCTCCACGCGGCTCGCGTCGACCCCCAACGATTGCAGGGCACTTCGCACGGCGTCGGCGCGGCGTCCGCCCAGGGCAAGATTGTAGTCCTCCTCGCCACGCGGGTCCGCGTGCCCGACCGTCAGCAGGGACTTGCCGCTCAACGCGCCAGTTTTCATGCAGTCCGCGAGCACGACGAGGCTTTGCTGGAACTGCTCACGAACGGTGTGGGAGTTGTACGCGAATCGAGGCCCCTCGACCCCGGGGCAGAGGCGCAGGATGTCGCTGTCAAATCGCAGTCCGTCCGTGTCCGCCGCAGCGCGGTTCACCGCCTCTTGCTGCTGGGTTGTAAGCTGCGACGTCATAACCGGCTGGGTCGCGGCTGGGGACTGTGCAGCCTTCGGCTTGGGACTGGAGGCGCAGCCCGAAACAGCGATGGCCAGGGACGCGAACAGGAGGGTGAGGTGAGTCTTCATTTCGATTCTCCATGAGAACAGGGTTGTTTTCAGAGTCGGAGAGTGGCTCACCAACGTGAATTCATCCGACGACGTAGGTGGTATGTAGGACGCAGCTTCATGTCGTGCAATGCAGGTAGTTCGAACACAAGATGTCTAAAAACCCGACACAACAAGGTCTGCCACTCCGGGCGATTGCGGAAGCCGCCCCGCGTGCAACAGCACGCCAACGACCATCTCGGCCGCTTGGTCAGTCCACGTCGGCCAGCGTATCGAACGCGTGCGGGAATCGACGTCGACTTCGCGTCCAGCGCTTCTCGATGTGCAGTTCGAGACGGGCTGGCGCGCTCCGATTGTTGTGGCGTAGTTTCCATCGAGAAAGTGGTGGCGGGCGCGGCCGGCCCGGAAGGCTTGAGGATTCCGTCGTCTGGCGACGACGACACCGAATGGCTGCCTGGGGCATCCAAGTACGACAAGAAAAGTACAAGAGGAGAACAGCATGAGTACTCTCATAGCAATCGCGTATGAATCAGAGTTCAAAGCCCGGGAGGTCAGGCTCAAGTTTGCAGCGATGCAGCAAGACTACTTGATCGACCTCGAGGATTCCGTTGTTGCCGAGAAGAAGGCGAACGGCAAGGTCAAGCTTCACCAAGCCTACAGTCTGACCGCGAACGGAGCCGTTGGCGGTACGTTCTGGGGAGCGCTGATCGGTCTGATCTTCATGAACCCCTTGCTGGGGGCGGTTCTGGGCGCAGCGTCAGGTGCGGCGGCCGGAGCGCTCTCCGACGTCGGCATCAATGACCAGTTCATGAAAGAGCTGGCCGACAAGTTTCAACCAGGCACATCCGTGCTGTTCGTGCTGGCCAGGCAGATGACTTTCGACAAGGTGCTCGATGCGCTCCGGGAAACTGGCGGTACCATCGTTCAGACCTCGCTTTCGAACGAGGATCAGGCCAAGCTTGAAGCCGCCATCCGGGTGGCGAACGCGGTGTAGGCAGGTCTCCGCCTCCGACCAGGGCCTCGAAGGCGATCGCGCGGAGGAATGGGCTGCAAGCAATTCGCAGCCGCATCACTCAGAGAGTCCTCGGAAAAGGCGTCTGCCAGCTCCGCGCTCCGAGCACAGCGGCGGCTTCATTGGCTTCGGCTCGCGCCCAGCGAAACCGGCAGGCGCGATCATCCCCGGTGCGCGCTGCCGCTTCGCTGGTGAGCGTGAATGCGCCCTGCAGCGCACGAGCGAGCTGGTCCTTGCGTTTGCCGTATCCGCGAGGGATCGCTTTGCTGATGCGATCGCCTTCGACCAGGGCCTCGAAGGCGACTGTCCAGGCGTCGAGTCGCCCACCCACGCGCAGCTTGCGTGACAGCGAAATTGCGGTGAAGTGGCTGCAAGCTGGCAGCTGGCACGCAAGGTGCGCGACCCAAGCGAAGCCCGCTCGCCGGCAGGCGGGCAACCAGCGAGCAAGCGGCAAACGCAGGCCGGCAGCGGCAAGCGAGTAAGGCCAGCGAGTAGGGCCAGCGGGCAGAGGCGAGCGGCAAGGGGCAAGCGAGCCAGCGAGCGCTGCCATGCCGGCCACACGACCGCTACCCGCTACCCGCTACCCGCTACCCGCTACCCGCTACCCGCTGCCCCCGCGCCCTACACGCTCGCCAAAGCGGGATGAGCGAGCCGCCGCCAGGGGGGCACGCGCGTGAATCTGGCCCAAGTGCGGGGAGGCGGCGGCGAGCGACAGGTCGTCGCGAATTTGTTCACGCTGCTGCGGCACGACGGCGAGAGCTGTGATTCCGGTGGAACATGGACGAACCGATGCACCAACGCTCCGATCACGAATCAGGTCTGCGCTTGTATGCCCGAAAGCCCCTCAACTCGGCGCTGTCGTGCCCGGCTCGTACCCGTTGCCGACGGCCCTTCTGCGGACGTCAGCGCCTGCAGGCAATGGTTGCAGCTCAAGAAGGAACCGATCGACGGCATCAGACGCGTCTGCTCGACTCCGCAATGTGGACACCTGTATTATCCTCCGAACCTGGCAGGCGCGACTCGAAGGGACTACCGCTTTTCTTCCGCTTCGTTTCGTTGCAGAGCGACGGGGTCCAGGACACGGACCCGCCCTGTCTCGAGATCGACGGTCAATGACAGGTCGCGATTGGCTGGCGCCGTCTCGCCACCCGCGAGGCTCGATTGGGTCGAGCTCATGCAGCCTCCGAGCACGAGAACGGCAGAACCCAGAATGAAGAGAAGTGTGTGTTTCATCGGGAATCTCCTTGGTGCCGTCGTCCAACACCGCACTCGTTTTCCATTTCCTCTCCACAATGATGGGTGCTGGAACCTGTCGGTCAACCGAGGAAGAGTCGAAGGTTTCTGTCCGCAAACCCGACATGTCCTGGCTCCGTCCGGCCGTTGCGCCGAGATGGCCGGACGGACCCTGTGCATGGCCAACGGGTGCTGCGTGCCCGAGTTCCACAGGTGGATGATCCGGGCCGGCTCAGCCTTGGGTTAGGGCACCATCGATGCTTTGGTTTTAACGAACGATCGTGTCGAAACTCCCTCAATTGACCGACATTCGAGCGAGACCCAGATTCGGCTCATCGCGGCAAGAGCCCTGGATCATTCGCGCCGCCGAGAAGAAACCCGACGACTCCCATCCCACGAGGATACGCCCATGAAACCGTTCATCATCTCGCTGTTCATCGTTTCTAGCGCTATCGCACTGTCCGGCTGCCTGTCCACAGGCATGGGCCAGGCCGAGGAAGCCTCCCCGAATGACGTGGTCACTTCCCAGGCCCCTGAGCGCCAGGCGTCTCCCGACTCACCGAAGCCGGCTCCCGCCCGAGCAGAGCGCTCGTCGTTCGATCGTCATCACATGCTCCGTTAGCGGCGTCCTGCTCGTACCGAGCTTCTCATCGTCAGGAGACAACGTCATGGAACTCGCAGGCATCGGAAGTCCCGCACTCTGGATCGGCTTCGTGGTGTTCGTCCTCTTGATGATCGCCCTGGACCTCGGTGTCTTCCACCGCAAAACCCACGAGGTGAAGTTCAAGGAGGCGCTCGGCTGGAGCCTGGTGTGGATCGCGCTGGCCCTCGCCTTCAACGGCCTCGTCTGGTGGCAGTTCGGCTCGCGACCCGCTGTGGAGTTTCTGACCGGCTACTTGATCGAGAAGAGCTTGTCCGTCGACAACATCTTCGTTTTCGTCGTCATCTTCGCCTCTCTCGGCATCCCGGCCCTTCATCAGCACCGCGTGCTGTTCTGGGGTATCCTGAGCGCGCTGATCCTGCGCGCCGTCATGATCTTCGCCGGCGCCGCGATGCTCGAACGTTTCCACTGGCTCATCTACGTGTTCGGGGCTTTCCTGATCTTCACGGGCGTCAAGCTCTTGCGCGATCGCGGTGCTGCGAGCGACTTCACCCAGAGCTGGAGCATGAAGCTCGTGCGCCGCGTGATCCCCTCGTCCGACCGGCTCCACGAAGGCAACTTCTTCGTGCGGGTCGGTACACGCTGGCTCGCCACGCCCCTTTTCATCGCGCTCGCCCTGGTGGAAGTCACAGACGTGGTCTTCGCTCTCGACTCGATCCCGGCGATCTTCGCGGTGACGCGCGACCCGTTCCTGGTGTTCACCTCCAACATCTTCGCGATCCTCGGGCTTCGGTCGCTGTTCTTCCTGCTTTCGGGCATGGTCGACAAGTTCTCGCGCCTCAAGATCGGGCTCGCTTCCGTCCTGGTGTTCGTCGGAGCCAAGATGGCAGCGGTCGATCTGGTCAAGATTCCTGCCGCTGTCTCCCTGGGCGTGATTGCCCTGCTGCTCGGTGGCTCCGTCGTCGTGTCCATCATCGAGGCTCGTCGCAGAGACAAGAGCGAGGGCGCTGCTTGTGATCCCCGAATCACCTTGCGCGAGCGGCAGGGCGCGTGACCGTGCTCCGTTGGCAGCGCCGCAATCGGAACCCGCTCCGGCTTCGCCCCAAGAAACGTGAGGGAGCTCCAGAGCATCTTAGGTCAGGGGTTCATCGGGAAGACTTTTTCACCGTATTCCTGGACCTGATCGCCCCGTTTGCCCACGTCCCCTGCAATGAGGCCGCTCGATAGGCAGCTCGTTGACTGAGTCTGTCGATCATGCAACCGTCGGAACCACAGGAGCCCGCTTGTACTTCGCGCGGGTCGATAGAATGCTCCGCAAGAATGTCTGGATGATCGCAGCATGGCTCGTCTCGATGCTCACCGTCCTGCCTGCGCGCGCGCAGGAGAAAGCCTGGTTGACGCTCGAGCAAGCCATGGAGAGGGCGCGCGCCTATGCGCCTACCGTCGTGGAATCCGAGGGTGCGGTGCGGGTCGCGCAGACCGCCGAAGTGGGGGCCCGGCTGCCGTCGATCGGCAATCCGTACCTGGAAGTGACGACGGGAAGGCAGCGGCTCGCGCAGCTCGAGGTGGAAGGCAAGCTGTATCTTCCCTGGGAAGTCAATGGCCAGCGGTCGGCCCGGATCTCCGAGGCAGGGAACCTGGTTCGTTGGCGCAAGCTCACGGATCGCGACGCACGAGCGCGCGTGACCGGTGAGGCTGTGAGCGCGTGGGGCGCGGTGGTGGTGGCTGCCGCGCGCGTGGAGCAGGCGATCAAGGCCGAGCAGGAGGCGCGCAAGGAAGCGCAGTGGGTCGCGTCACGCCACGAGATGAACGCAGCCACGCTGGTCGAAAGGAATTTCGCACAGTCCGAAACCGTTCGATGGGCGCAATCCCGTGCCGAAGCGCAGCTGCAGTTGCACTATGCACAGGCGCGCCTCGCGCAGCTCACCGCCGTACCCGCCATCGGTCAACCTGCCTCGAGCGAGACGGCAACGTTGCCGCAGATGAAGGTCAGCTCCGAGCAGAACCTGGTTCGCCGCGCCCTCGAAGGCTCTGCGCTTCTCAAGGCCTACGAAGCAGAGGCTTCGTTCTGGAGGGCATCCGCAGAGCGCGCGACCCGGGACCGCAACCCTCCGGTGAGCCTGGTCATCTCGGGCGGACGCGGGGACCTGGGCGAACCGCGCGTGAGCGGCGGCCTTGCATGGTCGATTCCGGCGCTGCGACGCAACCAGGGGGAGATCGCGCGAACCGAGGCGGAGCGCGTGCGCGCAGAATCCTTGCGCACCTCCACGCAAGGGGCGCTGGAGGCTCGCGTGCGTGGCGACTGGCAAGTATACCAGACCGCTGCTCAGGCTCTGCAGTACGTGGACACCAGCGGGTTGCCTGCGACGGAGCAGCTGGTCGAGGCGGCAAACACCGCGTGGCGCGCGGGCAAGGGTGAGCTGGTGCAGGTGCTGATCGCCCGAAGGGATCTCGCCGCCGCACGCGTCCGCAGACTCGACTTGATCGAGACCGCCTGGCGCGCCTACGGTGATATCGTCGGCATCCTGGGAGAATTGCCATGAAGCGATGGGCTGCATGGGTCAGAGTTGCGATCCTGGCGTGCGCGAGCTCGCTCGCCGCCGGTTGTTCCGAGAAGCCGACCGCCGCCCCCGCGGCCGATGCGGGTCCCCGGGGTCCGCGCATCGTGCAGCTCGATCCGGCCGCCGTCGACCGACTCGCGGTGAAGGTCGAGCCTGCTGGAAGCCAGGATTCTGCCCACCAGATCCAGGTGCCCGGCTCCCTGGACTTCAATGTGGAGAAGGTGGCCCGCATTGGAACGGTGCTGGAGGGACGTGTGACCTCGGTGACCGGCAAGGTGGGGGACCGGGTCAACAAGGGGCAGAAGATGGTCACCCTGGTGGCGCCGGCGGTTGCCGCGGCGCAAGCCGACTACCTGTCTGCGAGGGCAGAGGCCACCTTCACGGCCGATCGGGTCAACCGGGAGCAGGCGCTCGCGGCGCGGGATCTCACAACCGCTCAGGAGCTCGGGCTGGCACGAAGCGAGAAGGACAAGGCCGACGCGCACGTGGCGGCCGCAGAAGCGCGGCTTCGGGCCCTGCGCGTGGGCATTCCTTCCAACGAAGACCGGGTGGCAGCTGCAGGCGTGCTCGCGCTGACCTCGCCGATCGACGGCGTGATCGTCGAGCGCGAGGTGGTGCTCGGACAGTACTTGCAGCCGCAAGACACCGCCTTCGTGGTGGCGGACCTGAGCGAGGTCTGGGCGATGCTCGAGCTGTTCGAGACCGACATGCCCTACTTGAGAATCGGCTCCGAGGTTTCGTTGACGCTGGATGCGCAGCCCGGAAAGACGTACCAGGGGAAGCTGTCGAGCATCGAGCCGCATCTCGGCAAGCACTCCAGGTCCGTTCGCGCCCGCGTCGTCGTGCCCAATGCGAGCGGAGAGCTGCGCCCAGGCTTCTTCGTGCGCGCTTCGATCCAGGTGCTCCAGCTTCCGGGCCTGCTGCTCGTTCCTTCTTCCGCGGTGCAGCCGCTCGACGACGACGATGTGGTGTTCGTGGAGCGCAGCAAGGGACACTATGAAGTACGTCAAGTGAACGTGGCTCGACGTACGGCGGAGGTCTCGGAGATCTCCGAAGGCCTGGCCCGTGGGGAGAGGATTGTGGTGCAAGGGGCCTTTCTGCTCCGCGGAGAGGTCTCACGACAATGAGCGCTCTGGTACGCTGGGCCGCCGAAAATCGCCTGCTGGCGCTGCTCGTGGCAGCGATCGTGATGGCCATCGGACTCTGGTCGCTGTCGCGCCTTCCCATCGACGCGGTGCCTGACGTGACCCCGGTGCAGGTGCAGGTGGTCACCCGGGCACCCGCCCTCAGTGCCACGGAGATGGAGACCCAGGTCACCCAGCCGGTCGAACGCGCGATGGCCGGACTGCCCGGCCTCAAGCAAACCCGGAGCATCACCAAGCTCGGCATCTCGATTGTGTGGCTCACCTTCGTCGACGATGTGGACACGTACTTCGCGCGGTCCCAGGTCAACGAGCGATTGCTGCTCGTGCGCGATCGGATTCCCGCGGACATCGGCAAGCCCGAGATGGGACCGATCTCCACCGGACTCGGCGAGATCTACATGTTCGAGCTCCGCTCCAGCAATCCTTCCCGCAGCCAGGAAGAGCTGCGAACGATCGTGGAATGGCAGCTCGGCGCACGCTTGCGCCAGGTCCCTGGCGTGATCGAGGTCGTCGGCTTCGGAGGCTCCATCAAGCAATACCGGGTTACCCTGGACCCCGCCCGGCTGGCCGCCCACGCAATATCCGTCGAACAGGTCCGCGACGCCCTGCAAAGAGACAACGCGCTGTCCGGAGGCGGATATCTGGAGCAGGACGGCGAGCAGGTCGTGCTGCGAGGCGACGCACGTTTCCGCGGCGTCGAGGACATCGCGGCTACAGTGGTGAGAACCGACGAGCACGGTGTTCCCATACGGGTGGGACAGGTTGCCGAGGTGGATACCGGACCGGCGCTGCGTCAGGGGGCGATGACACGCGACGGGCGTGGGGAGATCGTCGGAGCGAGCGTGCTGATGCTCAAGGGGCAGAACAGCCGGGATGTGGTCACCCGGGTCAAGGCCGCCATCGAGGCAATCAAGCCGACTCTGCCTCCCGATCTGGTCATCGAGCCCTACTACGACCGTGCGGAGTTCATCAACGGGGTCATCAAGACCATCGCGAAGAACCTGAGCGAAGGCGCGTTGATCACGGTGTTGTGCCTGGTGTTGACCCTGGGAAGTCTCCGGGCAGGGTTTCTGGTGGCCGGAGCCATTCCCTTCTCGCTGCTCGTGGGATTCATCGGCCTGAAGCTGGTCGGCTACAGCGGTAATGTCATGTCCCTCGGCGCGGTCGACTTCGGTATCGTGGTGGAAGGCACGGTTCTGACCGTCGAGCACGCCTTGACCGACTCTCATGGTGAGCATGACAAGCAGAAGCGGATCCGGGCCTTGCTCGACGCCATGATGCACGTCGCCCGGCCAGCGGTGTTCGGGGTGATCATCACGCTCCTGGTCTTCCTTCCCCTCGCCACGTTGTCGGGAATCGAAGGCAAGATGTTCCGGCCTGTGGTCCTGTCCCTCGTGTTCATGCTCGCGGGCTCACTTCTGTATGCCTTGGTGTTCGTTCCCGCCGTGGCCGGCTGGGTCTTGACAGCGGGCAAGCCGGGAGCTCCCGCCGATCCCTGGCTGACCCGCGTGGCCAAACGCTACTATGCGCCTCTTCTCGACGGATCCCTGAAATACCCCAAGACCACGCTCGCCGCAGCGGCCTTGGTCACGGCCCTGGGGCTCGGGCTCGGCGCAGGAATGGGAGCGGACTTCCTTCCCAGGGTGTTCGAGGGTGCGTTCGCGGTCGATGCGCTGCGCCCTCCGAGCACGTCGCTCACCCAGGCCATCGCCCTCGGCAAGGAAACCGAGCAGGCCCTCAAGGAGACTCCCGAAGTCGAGACGGTCGTGAACCGCATCGGGCGCCCCGAAGGCGCGGTCGATCCGGCAGGCCCCGAATCGAGCGACGTATTCGTGATCCTCAAACCTCGCGAGCAGTGGCGCAAAGGGCTCACCCCGGAGAAACTCGTCGACGAGCTTTCAGCGAAGGTGAGCCGTCGTGTGCCTGCCACCATCAATGCCTTCAGCCAGCCAATCGAGATGCGCGTCAATGACATCGTCGCAGGCGCCAGAGGCGATGTGGTGGTCAAGGTGTTCGGAAGCGATCTGGAGCAACTCAACGATACCGCCGAGAAGATCCGCAAGACCTTGATGGCAGTTCCTGGTGCGGCTGACGTGCGCAGGGAAGTCTCTTTCGGACTGCCGTCGATACGCGTGTTGGTGGACCGCGAGCGCGCAGGACGGCTTGGAGTACAACCTCGCGCGGTGCTGGATCTGCTGGCAACCACGCGGGCGGGTTTGCCCGTGGGGGTCGTGCGCGAAGGCGAACCCGTCTTCGATCTGATCCTTCGCTTCGGTAGCGAATCCATCCAGAACAGCTCCCAGCTCGGAAGGCTTCCCATCACCACGCAGAAGGGCAAACCGGTGCCCGTTTCCATGGTCGCGGACATCGAGCAGGATCGAACCATCGTCCAGATCAGCCGCGAGCAGATGCAACGGCGCGTCGTGGTGCAGGCCAACGTCCGGGGACGCGACATGGTGGGATTCGTGCAAGAGGCCAAGGAGCGAGCCCGGAGCGTCGAGGTCCCACGAGGTGTCCAGCTGGAGTGGGGAGGCCAGTTCCAGAACTTCATCCAGGCGCGCAACGACCTTGCCATGCTCATCCCCATCGCGCTCGGAATCATCGCCCTGATGCTGGTCATCACCTTCGGCAAGGTACGCTACGCCGTCGTGACCATGCTCAACCTCCCCTTCGCTCTTGCGGGCGGCGTGATCGCGCTGTGGATTCGCGGTCTGCCCTTCAGCATCCCGGCGGGTGTGGGGTTCGTGGCGTTGTGTGGTGTCTCGGTCATCACGGGAATCGTCATGACGAGCAACCTTCTGCCGATCTCTCTGGACCTTCCCAAGCGCGAGCGTGTTCGGCAGGCTGCCCTGGCATCGCTGCGGGCGCGCATCAGCACGGCGCTGATCGCTGCGGTCGGGTTCGTGCCTGCGGCGATCGCAACGGGCAAAGGGGCCGAAGTTCAACGGCCCCTCGCCACGGTCGTCATCGGCGGCCTGATCATGGGGATGATCCTGTCGCTTCCCGCGCTTCCTGCCATGCTGCTGTACGTCACAGGGGGCAAGGACGAAGAGCCTCGGAAGCCTGCCAGCCAGCCCACGGAGTGACGATCCTCACGGCAACACGACCAGACGGCGCCTGGGAGGATCGCACACGGGCGCGCGCTGCCGATCCGCTCCGCGCAGCACATGGCCCGGGTCGGTCGCGATCGTGCGCCCGATCGACGCCAGGCGCCCGCTCACGCAGCTCGCACACGTCTTCGCGTCATCCGTGGTGCAGATCTTGTCAGGGTAGATCTGGTAGCTCGCCCTGTGAGAGACGGGCGTGATGTTCGGCATCATCACGTTGGCGCCCGCTTGCAGCGCCTTCTCTCTGCCGTTGGGATCGAGCGTGCCCATCGCGGTCGTGGCAGGAAGGTGCGCCCAGGGAAACGCCAGACGGAGCACGGACACGAGCCGCAGCGTCTGCTCGACCGTGCCTCCTCGAGCCTGGCGCAGGGGCGTGTCCGGATGGGGGATGAACGGTCCGACGCCAATCATCTCAGCGCCGACTTCGTGCAGCCAGATCACGTCGCGCGCCAGCATCTGCGGAGTCTGGCCAGGCAAGCCGACCATCACGCCGGAGCCGAGCTGATAGCCGAGATCGCGCAGCCATACGATGCAACGCTTTCGCTCCTCGAGGTCGTCATCCGGGTGCAACGCCCGAAAGAGCGCAGGGTCCGTCGTCTCGATCCGAACCAGGCATCGATCCGCGCCAGCTTCGCGCCAGGCGCGGTAGGTATCGTAGTCGCGCTCTCCCACGCTCAAGGTGATGGCCATGTGCGTGCGTGCCCGGATCCGGCGAATGATCTCGGACATCCGATCGCGCGTGTACCAGGGGTCTTCGCCGGACTGCAAGACCACCGTACGGTAGCCCAGCTCCTCGGCTTCGAGCGCGGTGCGCTCGATGTCCTCGATCGACATCCGATAGCGATCGACGCGCCGGTTGTCGTGGCGCAACCCGCAGTAGCTGCAATTGCGTTTGCAGTAGTTGGAGAACTCGATGAGCGCGCGCAGGTGGACGTCGTCGCCGACGCGCTGCTGTCGCACCCGATCCGCTTCCCTGTACAGACGCGGGGCATCCTCGTCGGAAGAGCAGAGAAGCGGCACGAGCCAGCGCTCCTCGGGCGGAGTCCCTGCAAGCGCACTCGCGAGAGCGTCCTCGAAAGACAGGTCTGCTTGGTTCAACGTCATTGTCTCAGGCCGAAGGGAGGATAGCGCCTGGAGGGCGAACGGCAACCGGGGTTGTTCGAAACGAAGGTCACCCCCCTGCTCGCGGGCTCAATCGCGAAGCAGCACGTTCGGGGAACGCAACTGCGGCAGGTTGGCGTTTCATGTAGCCATCGCGGCGGGGCGGGATCAATCGATGGCGCGGGCGATCTATCGAGATGCACGCCATCGCGGCGCGGCATGGATCCATCTATGGATCCGCCGGCTGAAGGGCCGGCGGCTGATGCAAGTCCGTTGCCGGTTAGCCAGAGCCCCAGCCGGGGCTTGTTCCTGAGTCAACCTGTCATGAGATTTCAGGCCGGAGTCTATGCCGGAGTCTATGCTGGAGTCCGTGTCCTAGCTTGACTCGGAGCCTCGTTTGGAGCCCACATCATGTCCCACAGCGAGTAGCCATCGCCGCCCCGATGGGCGCCGCGTCCCGCGGAATCGCGATACCGCGCACCATGTCCGTAGACACGACACCGTCGGTCAAATCCCGACCTCGACACTGGGCCTTGGTTGCGGAATCGCCCGCGCCAACGATCGACGCCCCGGCCGCGCGCTACTTGCAGTTGGCAAACGTGATCTGTGCCTTGCCAGCCGCGATGTCGCGTTGACACTGATCCTCGCAGGCGAGCCGGACCATCTTCAGCGACGGGACATCGTCGAGCGTCCACGTCTTGCCCCCCGGCTTGGGCTGGTTGCCCGCTGCAACCCAGCGCTTGTAGGCCGCGTCCACATCGGGATCCCGATCGATGCAGTACTTCCAGCACGCGCCCTTCTGCGCCGCGGCTTTGTCCGTGCCGGCCCCAGGCCCCGTCCCCCCTCTGTACGTCAGCGTGGCTCTGCAGGTGTCGTCGCTCCCCCCGCCTCCACAGCATCCCGTCGCTGCCAGCGCCACGAGCACCACTCCGATCGCGCCTCGTATCCTCATCCGCAGAACATACCCGCATCGCTGTCCCGCGGCGACCCTCAGACGGATCGAGCGTCAATCGCGAAGATGCAATCGCCCTCGGCTCGGGTTAGCATCGGGCAAGAGCAGCCTCGAGTTCCATGCTGACTTCGAATCGCCTGCGCAAGCATCGTGTCCGGAACGCCCTTTTCTTCGCGGTCGCCCTGGTGCTCCTGCTCACCGCAGGTCCTGCCTGGCGCCACGTACGGGCGATGGCGCTCCTCACGCGCTTCTCGGATCCCAAGGCCGCGGGAACGCTCGCCGGGATCTCCCGTCACGACGTGGTGGAGAGCAAGCTCGACTTCGAGAGCGACGGAGCTCGCATCCCTGCGCGGCTGTACCTGCCGGCCGGAAGAGGCAAGCCCCCCGGGATCGTCCTGGCCCACGGAGTCCATCGCCTCGGAATCGAGGAGCCTCGACTCAGGAGCTTCTCACGCGCGATCGCTTCCGCCGGGATCGCGGTCCTCACCCCGGAAATCCGCGAGCTCGCAGACTTCCGGATCGATCCGAGATCGATCGCAACCTTGGGGGCAGCGCTGCGCGAGCTGCGCGGCCGTCTCGATGGACGCAAGGTGGGGCTGATGGGAATGAGCTTCGCCGGGGGGCTTTCGCTGATGGCCGCTGCGGACGATCGCAATGCTCCGGACCTCTCGTTCGTGGTGTCCGTGGGCGGGCACGACGATCTGGGGCGCGTGCTGCGCTTCTTCGTGACCAACACGATCGAGCGTCCGGATGGCTCCACGGAGCATCTCCATGCCCACGACTACGGTGCGCTCGTGCTGGTCTATTCGCGCATCGAGAGCTTCTTTCCGCCGGAAGACGCTCCAGCGGCCCAGGAGGCGCTCCGCTACTGGCTTTGGGAGGAATTCGACACCGCGCGCGCGAGCGAAGGCAAGCTCAGCCCCGCATCGCGTGCCCGCATGGACGCGCTGTTCGAGCACAAGCTCGACATCATCCGATCCGAGCTGGTGGCCGAGATCGAGCGGCAGTCCCCCAGGTTCCCGAGCGTGTCTCCGTCGTCGTGCATGAGCAGGATTCGGGTTCCCATCTACCTGCTTCACGGCGCTGGAGACTCCGTGATCCCTGCGAGCGAAACGCTGTGGCTCGCTTCCCACGCACCGCGTTCGTGGCTCGCCCATGCCCTGGTCAGCAAGGCAATCTCCCACGTCGAGCTGCAGGGCGAGCCAGGATGGTCGGATCGCATGAGCTTGATTCACTTCATGGCCGGCATGCTCGGCTCTGCCGAAGGGAGCTGAACCCTGGCGCCCGCTGGCACTTGCCGCCCAGCGCGCGCTGCATCAAGTTCGCCCCTGTGTGCACCCTGGTCCTCGCCCACTGCCTGCTCAGCGGCCGACCGCTCGTCGTGCTCGCCAACCGCGACGAGCTTCTCTCCCGGCCATCGAGCCCGCCTGGGCTTCTTCGCTCGACCCCTGCGGCGTTCGGGGGACGCGACGAGCTGCAGGGCGGCACATGGTGCGGCATCAACGCGAGCGGGTTGTTCGTGGGCCTGACCAACCTCGCTGGAGGCCCTATCGACTTGTCCCGCCGATCGAGGGGAAGGCTCGTGCTGGATCTGCTCGGCCTGCGCGATGCAACCCAGGCGGCAGAGTCCCTCGAGAGGCTGCAGGCGGATGTCTACAACGGCTTCAACGTGATCGCTTCGGATGGGCGAACGGCCGTCCGTGCGCAGTACGACGGCACAGCTTCGGTGCACATGCTCGAGCCTGGCGTGCACGCAGCGACCAACTGGCGCGACAAGAGCGAAGGAGCCGCGAAGCGTTTGCGGGCCGAAGCGCTGGTGCGCGAGGTGGTGGAAGCAGAGCCGGACACCGACACGCTGCTGGCGGACCTGATGCGCGTGGGGCGGACGCACGAGCGCGACGGGGATCCTCGTGCGAGCTTGTGCTGCCACATGGGTGGATACGGCACCCGGTCATCGACGGTGCTGGTGGCCGGCCCCGGGGAGCTGCGCTTCCTGCACAGCGAAGGGGCTCCGTGTCGTCATCCCTACGACGACTACTCTTCACGCGCGGCGGAGCTTGTGGGTGCTCCGACCGCATGAAGGTAGCGAAAACCAGGCAGCAGCGCTGTGCACTGTCCTGTTTCTTTCAACAACTATTGAAGAATTTGACCGGCCGCCACCGGATCGCTACCACTTGGGATCGTGACCCGCTCTCACCGCAAGCTCGCCGCCGCTCCTTTGCTCGTCGCCTGCGCAGGCCTGCTCGCATGCAGCGCTTCGCAGGACGCAGCTCCCCCTGACCCGGTCGATGCCGGCAGCGACGCGTACGTAGCTCCTGAGGCGGGATTCCAGTGCACAGAGCAGGGGGACCTCGATCTGGACGGTGTGTTCGCGATCTTTGCGAGGCTCAGCCTGACGTTTGGCTCCCACCCGGGAGGCGCGGTCACCGTGTGTCCTGTGGACCAGACCAGCGAAGGGACCTTCCTGGCGTTGATGCGAGTCTCGCAGGCCGCAGGGAGCAAGTCCGTCGACAAGGTGGAAGCGCTCGTGTGTACACTCGAGCTGCCGGTCATCTCGGCGATTGTGGGCGAGTGCGACCCCAAGGCCCAGAACATGGTCTATGCGGGGCTGACCTTCCCGCCGGCGCTGGTCGACGCGTTCCCGGCAACTCCGATCGCCCAGACGCAAGGCACGATCGCGTCGCTCCTGCCGGGTGGTGCGATCGACTTCGATCGGCTCACGTTCGTGATTGGGACGCGAGAGACCGGAGATGCGATGCCGGGCTGGCAGATGGACAAGCCATCGTGCGGCGTGAACGACAACGCGCCCGGGCGCGGTCCGGTCTGTGACGAGACGTGTGTGACGCACTGCGACGCAGTGGTAGACGACGACAAGGACGGCTGGGCCGGGGTGACCGTGCACGTGTGCGGCTACACGGACGAGGACAAGAAGCAGAAGGTCGTGTGCAATCCGACCGAGCCTTCGAAGGCAGCGGCCACGATCCAGGGACGGGCGCTGCTGGACCTGCAAGTGGACCCGATGTTCAAGGCCAAGGCGCAGTCCTCGTGCGAGATGACGGGCAACTTCGATGCGGCGATACGCTACAACGTGGTCGGCGCGGATCTGTACCTGCAGAACACGCAGATCAGCGTGACCAGTGCGATCAAGTCCCTGCCTTTGTACGAGGTCAACGCGGATCTCAGCCGCTTTCGTGCTGTGCGGATCGATGGAAAGCACGGCGGATACGACTGGAAGCCGGACTTCTCGCAGCCGCTGGACACGTGCCGAACGGTCATCGCCCGCCAGAACGAAATCAAGTAGCCCCCATCTGCCTCGACTTGGGCTATGGCTTCAGGTCGCCTGACGCCAACGTGGGTCAAGGCAAGGATGGAAACTGATGAAACGAGTCGCCGTTACCGGTATTGGCATGGTCACCGCGCTCGGCCTCGACACGGCCTCGAGCTGGGATGGGTTTGCGAGCGGTCGATCGGGCGTGCGTCGGATCGAAGGCTACGACCCCACCGGCGAGAAGGTCGTCGTTGCCGCTGAAGTGCCGAACGCCCAGGCCCAGCAGCTTGCCGAAGCGTTGCCTCCGGACGTGCGCGATCGCACGTCACGCTTCGTGCACTTCGCGGTGTGCGCTGCGCGGCAGGCCCTTGCCCAAGCCGGACAGCCCCATCGCGAGGCGCCCGACAAGTGGGGCGTGTTCAGCGGCGTGGGATTCGGCGAGCCGCTGCCGTCCGAGGGGTACAAGGTGGGCCCCACGACCATCATCCGTGTGATGCCCAACGGCGCGCCGGCTTGGATTGCGATCCTGGAGCAGCTCAGGGGCCCGAACCTTGCCTGCAGCACGGCGTGCGCGTCTGGGGCGCATGCCCTTGGGCTTGCGTTCGACCAGGTGCGAACCGGGCGAGCTGTCGGAATGCTCGGGGGCGGAGTGGACACGGTCATCTCCCGCGACGTGATGCGGACCTACGCATGGATGCGCGCGCTGAACACGGCCAAGGACGAGGAGCCGACGCGCATGTCGCGTCCGTTCGACAACACCCGGCGCGGGTTCGTGATGGGCGAAGGCGCCGCCTATCTCATGCTCGAGGAGTGGGAGCACGCACACGCGCGCGGCGCCAGGATCCTGGCCGAGATGCGTGGATTCGGCGCCTGCTCCGACGCCTACAACATCGTGGCGGTTGGCCCGGAGGGCGAAGGGATGACGCGCGCGATGAACACCGCGCTGCAGGATGCATCGCTGCCGCCCGAGGCGATCGACTACATCAGCGCGCACGGCACCAGCACCAAGATGAACGACAAGGAAGAGACCCACGCGATCCGGGTGAGCTTCGGCAAGCACGCCGACAAGCTCATGGTCAGCTCGCAGAAGTCGATGATCGGCCACGCCATGGGCGGCGCAGGCGCCATCGAGGCCGCGGTCACCGTCCTGTCGCTCGTCCACCAGACCGCCACTCCCACGATCAACCTGCGCGAGCCGGACCCCGAGTGCGACCTCGACTACGTTCCCAACGAGGCGCGCAAGACGACGATTCGAGCTGCAGTGAGCAACTCCTTCGGCTTCGGCGGACACAACTCCAGCATGGTGTTCGCCCGTCCGGATCTTTGATTCCCAACAGTTGCACGCGCCCCTGGACGTCGATGCCCGCTCGGGCTACCCCGGGTCCATGGCTCGAAATTCCCTATCCATCGCCTCGCTCCTGATTCCTTCCCTGCTCGCGGTCGGCTGCGTCATCATGCCGCCCCCCCAATCCGGCGGAGGTCCGGGCGGCGGAGCCGGGCCTGGGCAGACCTCGAGCATGGCTACCCCCAGCACGCCGGAAGCTCCCACTCCCCCGTCGACGGGTACGCCCCCGAGCACGCCGGAGAAGACCCCGGACGTCAAGCCGGCGCCCCCTTCGTCGATCAACGTGCGCAACTTATGCTCCAAGACGGTCCAGCTGTTCATCGGCGATCGACCCAAGTTCGGCAGCGGCACCAAGACCTCGATCGGCGGCAACACAGGCACGACGTTCCCGCGCAAGCCTGACGGGACGGTGATGATCTGGATCATCGACGACCACGAGAACGGGATCACCTCGGTGACCGCGAACGCCGACGTGAAGAATGTCGAGATCGGCTCGAGCTGCAAGGACCTGTCCGCAAAGTGACAAGGTTGGTGAGGAGCGCAGGGCCGTGCGCGGCCATTGCAGTGGTCGCGCTGGTGGCAGGATGCTCGCGGCGCAGCGAATCGCCGGCCGTACCCGCTGCGCACGAATCTGCGTCGGCCCGCGAGCCTGCGTCGGCCCGCGAGTCTGCATCAGCCCGCGCGCCTGCGTCGGCTGCTGCGCCGGCATTGCCGACCCCAGCAGGTGCCACAGCCTGCGGCGATCACGGATGCATCCAGTTCGACTCGCCAGAGGCCGCGCTGCGGTACGTTCTCGAGACCAAGCCTCTTGTGCTCGCGATCGGCGAGGCCCATGCCCAGAAGGGCAAGGAAGGCGTCGACTCGTCGGCCAAGCGATTCACGGACCTGCTGCCCATGCTCAAGGGCTCGGCCTCGGACCTGGTGCTCGAGCTGATGATGCCCAACAACCAGTGCAAGAAGAAGACCGAGCAGGTCCGCGAGAAGCAGAAGGTCGTCACCTCCAAGCAGGCTGACACCAACCAGAACGAGTACGTCAAGATGGGCGAGCGGTCCCGGCAGGTCGGGATCATCCCTGATCTGCTTCGTCCTGCCTGCGAGGATCTCGACGCGATCGACAAGGCTGGAGAGGACTCGATCCCGGTCTTCCTGTCGACGATTGCGAGGCTCACGCGGGTGCAGGTCGAGAAGCTGCTCGATCGCAATGGGAAGACGCCTGCGGATGCGGGCAAGATGGTGGTGACCTACGGCGGCGTGCTGCACAACGATCTGGAGCCGCCCAAAGCCTTGTCGGACTGGAGCTTTGGCCCTCAGCTCTCGGAGCGCGTGGGCAAGCGCTACGTCGAGCTCGACATGTTCGTTCCCGAGTTCATCGAGAACACCGACACCTGGCGCAAGCTCGAGTGGTTCCCGCACTACGATCGCGACAGGATGGGGAGCAAGACCACGATGTTCCGGCCGCGTCCGGGCTCCTTCGTGCTCATCTTCCCCATGTCCAAGCCCGCATCGCCATGATGCCATCGGCGCCTGTTGCGCTGTTCGACCCGCTCTACGTCGGCGCAGCGGTCCTCTACCTCCTGGCTGCCCTCGCGGACTTCGCCTGGCCTCGCAGCCGCCCCCTGCTGCTCGCCACTGGCGTGCTGCTTCACCTGCTGGGCCTGATCGCCCGCGCCAACGCCATCTCGTACTTCCCTCTCACCAACAAGTTCGAGTCGTTCTACGCATTCTCCTTTGCCGTGTTCGCTGTCGCCCTGCTGGTGTCCAACAGCCCGAGCCGTGTGCATCGGATGGTGCTCTGGTGCGTCGGGGCAGCGTTCTACCTGTGGACCACGCGCTTCGACCGTGGCGCATTCTTCCCTCCGCCGCTGATGATGACGGTCTGGTATCCGCTGCATGTCCCGGCGTCGTTCTTCGCCTATGCGCTTTGGGGCTCGTCGGCTGGCGCTGCGGTCGCTGCCCTGCTCGGATCCAGGGACCCCGCAGTGCTGCGTACGCTCGACCAGCACGCGTTCTGGGGATGGTGCGTGTTCTCGCTATCCATGATTTGCGGCGGCGCATGGGGCTACGTCGCCTGGGGCGCGTACTTCTTGTGGGATCCCAAGGTCGTCTGGTCCGTCATCCTGTGGCTCTTCTACTCGGGATTCGTGCACCTTCGCCACTGGCCCACAGGCAACCGCGCCGCGCCCAAGTCGGTACTCGCCATCGTAGGCCTCGTGCTCATGCTGATCGCCTACGTCGGCACCTCGTTCTTCTTCAGCCACGGCTCGCACTCCTTTGGGTAGACCATGAACGAGCCGTCTTCCCCTGCCGCCTCCCAACCCGTTGCATGGCTGTGGCGCCTGCTCGGAGAGCAGCGCACGGGCATCGTCTGCTCCTTCGTCTCTGCGGCGCTGATGGGTATGGGGAGCCTGATCATGGACAGCTCGCCGCAGCTGTACGCGGGCCTATCCATGGATGACGTCCGGTTCTTCTTCCAGCCCTGGCGATGGCAACACGCGTGGTTCTATGCGCTCGCCGTCTCTCTCGCGATCTGGGCGCTGAGCGCGCTGGTCTGCACCTGGGATTCCCTGGTGAGCCGCATCCAGCGCCGGGTCACACGTCCGTCGGCGTACGGCGCGCTCGTGCTGCACGTCACCTTCGTGCTCGCTCTGGTGGCCCATCTGTGGGGCGGCCTGAAGGCGAGCTCCACGCGGTTCATGGTGACAGCGCAGGGGACGTCGATCGATGGGGAGACCTGGCGGGCAGTCGGATTCGAGCAGCAGACGCACTCCGGGGGGATGCCACGTTCGGTGACGGTCACGTTGCAGCGATCCGGCGAGGAGATCACGATCGGGTACAACCATCCGATCACGTCTGGCGCCGGAGCAAGGGAGCTGTTGCTCGGCCAGGTCGAGATGATGGCTGACGGGCTGGTGGTTCGGCACAAGGGGCGGCAGGTCGTGGTGCGTCCCGATGAGCCTGCCGTGGCCGGTGGCGATCGAATCGTGCTGCGCCGCTTCCACGACCCCCGGCGCACGCCGTCGCTTCGGGTTCCGGTCGCGGAGCTCGTGATTGGCGGACAGAGCGCGATGCTTCCGATGGATCCTCAATCCACGGGGGAGACTTCGTTTCTGGCCGTGAACGAGTCCCCGATCGTGGTGTTGATTCAGAGGCGCAACCCGAGTGTTCCGCTGGTGCTTTTCGTCACGCTGCTGCTCGCGGTCGGAGTGGGGCTGGTTGCGTGGGAGAGAGCATGACCGGCAATACCTTCTACGGAGACGTGACCGGCTTGGATACGTCCCAGTATCCGCAGAATACCTGATCTGACCGAGCGCCCCAAGGGCAGCACAACCGGTTGGCTCGCCCACCGCCATCGAACCTTCGGAAATGACCGGCAAGAGCTTCAACGTATTCGTGCTGGTCGGCAGCGCCTGCAACGAACGCTAGAGCACCGATTCCTTCGATGCGGATCGGATGTCGAGGCGATTGCCATCGCGGCTCCAGAGCGGCTGCCCAGAGGCGGCCCTTGATTCGGTGCGCGTGTTCTGGCCTCCAGCGCTCGGCGGCCGTGGTAGATTGAGCCACGGTGAAACGGGATCGCGCATGGGTTCTAGGGGTCGCTTTCAGCATTGTCTGCGCGTGCGGCTACTACGACTCCACGCTTCTGGAACCAGGCTCTCAGACCGACGCGGGCGTTGACGGCGCGCAGGGATGCGAGTCGGCCAGACCCCCGCAGCGTCCCTCCAACACCGCTTCCGGCGGGACCATCGAGTTCATCGTTGCGGTCCAGAGCATCGACTTCAAGGAGCAGGGGGACTACAAGTCGATCGGCTTTGACCTCGACAACACCTGCACGTGCCAGGGAGACGGACCCAGCTGCGCGCTGCCCTCCGGCGCTGTGGAGCAGGATCAGTGCGACGGTCTTGGAGGAAGGGACAACTCTGCGGCAGGGCTGATCGCGGCCAGCGCGATGCTCGGGCTGACCAGCGGTGATTTCAACAAGGACATCAAGAACGGGGAGTGGTCGTTGCTGCTGCGGGTGCGCGGGTACAATGGCCAGCCCGACGACGATCAGGTTTCCGTAGCGTGGCTCGTGACGAACATGCGGAGCGCTCCGCCTGTCTGGGACGGGACGGACGCGTGGCCGATCAAGACGACCTGCCTGAACCCGGACGGGCAAGGCAAGGGTGATCTGGAGAATCCCAAGATCATCGACAACAACGCGTACGTGAGCCAGGGGCGTCTGGTGGCCTCGATCAAGGGGGGCGCGCCTCTCGACGTCAACCCGCAGTTCTCGATCGTGGTGACCAGCTCGTTCATCGTGGCAAAGGTGACGCCGTCCGGCAGCAGCTACGCACTCGAAGAGGGCGTCCTGTCCGGGTTGTGGATCCCACGAGACCTTCTCAAGCAGCTTGCTGGCGCAAAGGTCGGGGGGGTGCCGCTTTGCACGGACAACCCGCTGTATTCGGACATCAAGAAGCAGGTGTGCAAGGCAAGGGACATCTCGGCAAACAGCTCGATCCCTTCCCAGCCGTGCGATGCGATCACCATGGCATTCGCCTTCGTGAGCAAGCCGGCTCTCGTCGGTGCCGTGGTCACGCCCACACCGCCCGAGGTACCGTGCACGCCCGCGACCGATCCGGCCAACGACGACTGCAAGTAGACGCAGCTCCACATGCGGCGCGATGGAGCTACAATAGCTGGGCCATGAGAACCGCTCGTTTCGCCCCCTTGCTCGTGCTCCTGGTTGCTGCCTGCGATCACTGGCCTGGCGTTGGTGGTGATGGAGGGCTCACACCGGGCTCCTACCACATGGAGGACAACAGCGGGAACATTGGCTCGGCGTGCAGCGATTCGAAGAGCTGCAACCTGCCGATCATCTGCGTGAAGACGGCACCCAACGGGTTGTGCACCAAGGCCTGCACCACGGACAGCGACTGCGCTGCTGCCGGGGCATCGTGCGTGAACGCGTTCAGCTCCGGGTTCATCTGCGTGAAGAACTGCCAATCCGATCAGATGTGCCGGGAGGGATATGCCTGTCTTTCCGGGGGATCCTCCATGGTTTGCCTGAAGGACCCCCTGGTCGGCGCTGACCTCTGAGCTGCGCAGAAAAATGCGCGTTGCGCGCGGGCGCCGTCCCTGCCATGAGCACCGGCCGGAGTCGTCGTGAAAGCGCTGGTTCTGGGCGGTACAGGGTTTGTCGGCATGAACGTGGTGCGTGCGCTGGTGCGCGCAGGCCATGACGTGCATGCGACGCGTCGGATCCGCGACAACACGCTCTTTGCCCGCAAGCTGGGCGCCAAGCTGGTAGTGGCGGAGCTCGACGATCCGGACGGTCTGGTGGAGGTGATGCGGGGGCGCGAGGTGGTCTTCATGTGCGCGGCGCACTACCCTCGCTACTCGATCGACTTCGACGCGGATGTGGAGCTGGCGCGCACCGGGGTACGGTCCGCGGTTGACGCGGCGCTTCGCGCAGGGGTCCAGAGGCTCGTGCTCACCAGCTCGATCGCAACCGTGGGACCGCCGCGCCAGGGCCGTGCGCTCTCCAACGAGACCGACCCCATCACCCCGGCAGCGTCGCGGTGCATCTACCACGCGGTCAAGCTCGCGGCCGAGCAAGAGGTGCTGAAAGCAGCGGGCCAGGGCATGGACTGCGTCGTGCTCTGCCCCACGGGCATCATTGGCGAGCTCGACATCAAGGCGGGCACCGGGTTCATCGTGGTGGCGCTCAGCCACGGAAAGCTGCCGTTCCACATTGACGGGCGTCAGAACATCATCGACGCCGACGAGATGGCCGCAGCGCACGTAGCCGCAGCGGAGCGTGGGCGCGCTGGGGAGCGGTACATCGCGGCAGGGCACAACGTGACGATTCGCGAATTCATGGAGCTGATCGCCGAAGAGCTGGCAGTGCCGCTGCATTCCTGGCGGATTCCGACATGGTTGGCGGGTCCGCTCACCACGCTCGACGAGATGCGGTGCGCGGTGGTGCAGAACGGCTCTCGCCCCTTCCTCGCCCGCGAATTCGTCGATATGGTGCACCACGGCCAATGGGTCGACCGCAGCAAGTCCGTCAGCGAGCTCGGTCTGAAGGACCCGGCGCCGCTCACGGCAACCATCCGCAAAGCCTGTCTATGGTACGAAAGGCACGGCTATCTGAAACGACGAGAGCCTGCCCAAGCACACGCCTAGTGCCCTGACGTTGAGGCGCGACGCCTCAGCGAGTGTATCCGAGGAGAACCCAACATGCCCCGAGTTGAACCGCAGCAGATCAGGAACGAAGTCGAGACGATCATCCGCAGGATTCGTCCTGAGAACAAGGCAGAGATCCGGAATTCCGACCGCCTCCGCGAAGACCTCGGCCTCGACTCGCTCCACTCCATGGAGCTGCTGAGCGCCGTGACCGAGAAGTACGAAGTCGATGTCGACGTCGAGCAGCTGCAGGAAGTCCGGACCGTCGGCGACGTGGTGTCGTTTCTATCCAAGCTCCTGGCTTGAGCCGAGCCGCGGAACAACCCTGGATGTACCCCGAGACATGGGGCGGTGACGCATGAAAGTGCAGTTTGTCTATCCGAGCTTCGAACGCCACGCGCAGTCTCATCCTGAGCTGCTCGAGTGCGTCCCCTGCAACGAGTACCTGGGCGGCCCGTCGCTCGGCATTGCGAGCATCGCCGCGGTCACGCCGCCGGACGTGCAGGTGGCGTTCCACGACGACCGCGTCAAGCCGCTCACGCTGGATGTCGAGGCGGATCTGTACGCACTGTCGTTCTTCACCCCGGCCGCGACGCGTGCGCTCGAGCTTGCGGACATGCTGCGCGCAGCCGGACGCAAGGTGGTCGCAGGGGGCATCTTCCCGACCATGATGCCCGAGGTCGCCGGGGCGCACTTCGATTCGATCGTGGTGGGCGAAGGCGAAGGGGTTTGGAACGCGCTACTGTCGGACTTCGGCAAGGGCGCGCTCAAGCCGCGCTACGAGCAGACCGAGCCGTTCGACCTGGAGAAGCTGCCCCCGCCGCGCGTGGATCTGTACGTCGAGGCAGAGTCGGCGGCGCTGCATCCTGACGACTACCCGCTGCAGATCTCCCGGGGCTGCCCGCTGAATTGCGACGCGTGCGTGGTGCCCTATTCCATGGGCAAGAAGGTCCGTCTGGTACCTCGCGAGGTCAGCAAGACCGCGCTGTCCGATCTGGCCAAGGCGGGCAAGCTGGCCGCGATCACCGAGGACACCTCGTTCTTCGCGTTCTCGGGCGCCAGGCGTCATCTGCGCACCTTCCTCGCGGATCTCAAGAACGACCCGCGCCCACGCGGCCAGAAGATCAGCTATCTCGGCTGCAGCATGCCGATGATCCTCTCGCTCGATCCCACGCTCATCCAGGAGATCAGCGACGCGGGCATCGATCGCTTCTACCTCGTCTGCGGCTTCGACCCGATCACGCGCAACGCGTTCGGCAAAGGCGATCCCGACGCGATGGACAGGGCGATCCGGAGCGTGCAGCGCTGCCACGAGTTCGGGATCGAGCCGTACACGTCGCTGCTGGTCGGCAACGAAACCGACGACGAAGGGGTGTTCGATCGCATCCTCGAGTTCACGGTCAAGGCAAAGGTGCCCAAGACCGAGTTCGCAATCTTCACCCCCTATCCCGGTACGCCGTCGTGGCACCAGCTCGAAGGCGAGGGGCGGATCTTCGACAAGGCCTGGAAGCACTACAACGACGCCAACGTCGTGTTCAAGCCCAAGCAGATGAGCGCCGAGCGACTGCTCGACGGCTACCTGACGCTCTGGCGCGAGTTCTACAAGGACAAGCTGCACCTGGCCGAGATGGAGCAGGGGCAGCGAACCATCCAGTTCTGAGCGAGCAGCACCATGACCCAGACCAACATCTTCTCCGCGGTCCTCGACCAGGCGTCGGAATTGCCGGCAATGCTGCGGCGCGAAGCGCGTGACGACGAGGAAGGCGAGCTCGTGTCCGCCCTGCTGGTGGAGGTCCGCAAGTGGTGCGCCAAGAACGTGGATGGTGCAGCGATCGACGCCAGGGGCAAGCTCGGCGTCGAGATGCTCGGATCGATCGCGGAGCAGGGGTGGTTCGGGCTCACGATCCCGGAGAAGCTGGGCGGCGCAGGGTTGTCCATGAAGGCGGCGACGCGCGTGGTGGCCGAGCTCACGCGGTTCAACGGCTCGCTGGGAACCTGCGTGGGGCTGCACTCCGGGCTCGGGCTGTTCAGCATGATCCACCTGGCGCCCAAGGGGCTGCAGGAGAGGTACCTGCCTGAGATCGCCGCTGGCAAGCGCATCGCGGCCTTTGCAGCCACTGAGCCCAATGCCGGCTCGGACATCGCCTCGATGCGCACGACGCTCGCGGAAGAGGGCGGCAAGCTCAAGCTCAATGGCAGCAAGTGCTACGTGACCAACGGCGGGCTCTGCGGCCTGGTCACCGTGGTGGCACGCAGCCCCGGGTTGGGCGGCGCGCGCGCCGGCCACACCATGGTCGCCGTCGACCCCACCTGGAAGGGCGTCAATCGCCAGGGCGAAGAGAAGAAGCTCGGCTTGAAGGGCTCGTCGACGATCACGATCGACTTCGAGGACGTCGAGGTGCCAGCGGATCACATCCTGGGAGAGATCTCCAAGGGCATGGATCACGCGCACCAGGCGCTGACCTGGGGGCGCACGTTCATGGCAGCCGGGTGCGTGGGAGCAGGCGTGGCCGCCCTGGAAGAGGCGCGTGCGCACACCGCGCAGCGTGTGCAGTTCGGACGCCCCATCGGCAACTTCCCGCTGGTGCGAGAGCAGACCGCGTGCGCGATGGCCGACGTGTACACGATGGAGTCGGTGGTTCGCCTGGTGTGCGATCTGTACGAGACGAAGCACGGCGACATCGGCCTGGATTCGGCCATCGCGAAGGTGATGGCGTCGGAAGGCTCCTGGGACATCGTGGATCGCTGCCTGCAGCTAATGGGCGGCACCGGGTACATCGAGGAAGCGGGAATGGCGCGCCGCATGCGGGACATGCGCGTCACGCGGATCTTCGAGGGCGCCAACGACGTGCTGCACATGCACGT
This sequence comes from Deltaproteobacteria bacterium, assembly GCA_016218915.1. Lineage (GTDB taxonomy): Bacteria > Myxococcota_A > Polyangia > Polyangiales > Polyangiaceae > JACRCQ01. The sequence goes on along the minus strand of JACRCQ010000016.1, from coordinate 148,112 downwards.
GGCGTCGTCGGTGCTCGGCTGGAAGCCCGACGCGCTCAAGGCGATTCCTGCGCTTGCGCCGCGGGTCAACGGCCCCCACAGCGACGCGGCCAAGGGCTTCGACCTGCAGATGCAGGAGCTTGCAGAGCGCATGATCGCGACGCGGGCGAAGTATGGCTTCAAGCTCTTCGATCGTCAGGTGCTGCAATTCGCGCTGGCCGAAGCGATGATGGCGGTCTACGCGCAGATGCCGGTGTTGCTGCGCGTTTCTCGCAGCGGCGACGAGGCAGAGCAGGCGACAGCGCTCCTGGCTTGCGCGAGGCTTCGGGAGCGGGCGCGCATCTGGCTGGATCGCGTTGCGGCCGGGGAAGACGCAGAGCGCTCCGGCTGGGTCGCGGCCATGCTCAAGGAGTAGAGAGCCTAACTGCACCCGCGTTCACCTTGGGGCGGGCTCCGCACCGAAACACTCGTATTAAAGCGCTGTCTCGACGGGCGAGGGCTTGGATTCGACCATTGCCACGGTGGACGTCTCCGATAAGATGCGCGCCATGAATATCGACCGATTCGTGCCCAAGGGGAAAAGCTTCAAGCTTGGCAAGATGGCAACGGACGACACCGGGGGGATCAAGGACCCGAAGCAGGCCGAGGAGCGCCTGGCGAAGGGCGTCAAGAAGCTGGCCGAGATGCAGGACATGCTCTACGCCCACGACAAGTACGGCATCCTGCTGATCTTCCAGGCCATGGATGCGGCGGGTAAGGACTCGACCATCAAGCACGTCATGTCCGGGGTCAATCCCCAGGGCTGCCAGGTCTACAGCTTCAAGAATCCTTCGGCCGAGGAGCTGGACCACGACTTCATGTGGCGCGTGATGAAGTGCATGCCGGAGCGTGGACGCATCGGCATCTTCAATCGCTCCTACTACGAGGAGACCCTCGTGGTGCGCGTGCATCCCGAATTCCTCGACAAGCAGAAGCTCCCCAAGGAATGCACCAAGGACATCTGGAAGAAGCGCTTCCGGGACATCAACAACATCGAGCAGTACCTCGTCGACAACGGCATCCTGCCGATCAAGTTCTTCCTCAACGTCTCGCGCGACGAGCAGCTCAAGCGCTTCCTCAAGCGCCTCGACAACTCCCACAAGAACTGGAAGTTCTCGGACTCCGACTGCAAGGAGCGCGATCTGTGGGACAAGTACCACGACGCCTACGAGGACATGCTGATCAACACCAGCACCAAGCATGCCCCCTGGTACGTCATCCCCGCTGATCACAAGTGGTTCATGCGCATGGCCGTGTCCGAGATCATCGTGGAGCGTCTGTCCGAGCTCGACCTGCACTACCCCAAGGTCGATGCCACCAAGCGCGAGGAGCTCGATCGCGTGCGCGAGCAGCTCGGCGGCAAGCGCCCTCCCAAGGAGCCCAAGAAGAAGAAGGGCGACAAGACCCCGGCCGAGCCGACCGTCGCCGCCAACTGATCCCCAAGGCTCAGGACCGGGGCGGAAGCTTGATCATCTGCCCAGGCTTGACCCCATGACGCCGCGAGAACCCGGCGTTGACCTCCAGCACATACGCGACCGGACAGGGAATCGACCGGCTCGAGTCGTTGAGCGTGGGTGCGCTCTCCACGATTCCGGTGATGAACCCATCCTCGGCGACGAACATCAGGTCGAGCGGGATGCAGGTGTTGTGCATCCAGAAGTGGTGGACGGACGACCTGTCGAACGCAAAGAGCATCCCTTCGTTCTCGGGCATGCGAGTGCGGAACATCAGGCCGCGCTCCTGCTGCTCCGGCGTGGTCGCCAGCTCCACGTCGATGGAGATCCCGTCCGCAGCCTGGAGGAATCCGACCTTTCCCCTGGGCAGCCGGACGCCTCCGAAGACCGGGTCTGGCGGGCAGCTCGCTGCAGGGGGAGGGACCGTCGGGGGCTCGTCTGGAAGCGCCTTCATGCACCGATTGGGTGCAGCCTCGGTCGAGGTCACGGTCGGGCGGGATGCGTCCGTGGAAGCCGTCTGAGGGGTGGCCGTCGGCTTGTCGACCACGACGGTGGTGGTCGGCGGAGGGGAAGGCTCAGGGGGACGCTTCTCGCAACTGCTGGCGACGACTGCGGCAGCGACCAGCAGAAGCCCGGACTCTCGGAGCATGAGCAGGCTTGTAATACGACTCGCGCTCGATTCCCAGTGCTGCGGGGTACGGTGTTCGTGGCGCGTTCCTACCTTTGTCCGTGTGGGGCGGCGCCTGTCCGGTTTTCTGGTAGACTGCCCTGCGATGAGGTGGGTCATCCCGGTTCTGTCAGGCGTCACCGCTCTTGCCCTTAGCTTTTCGGCATGCGGAGGCACGGTCTACCAACAGGAATCCGACCTGATCGGCCAGGATTCGGGAACGGACGCGAAGAAAGACTCGGCCAAGGACTCGACCCCTGGCAAGGACGTCGTGGTCAAGGATCAATGGCACCCGGACGTGCTGCCGGACTACGCCGACCCGGGTTGCCCCGACGCTCCCCCGCCGATCATCGACAAGCAGTGCGAGCCGCTCAAGGCCCCGCCCGGAGACTGCCTGGAAGGCGAGGCGTGCTACCCCTACGTGATCTACCCGTCTGCACCCTGCGAAGCCGAGACGTACGGGGCGATGTGCGAGCCTGCCGGAACCGGCCAGCAGAACGAGCCGTGCTACGGAGAGCCCTGCGCGCCAGGACATGTGTGCGTCATCACCGGAGCTGGAACCGTCTGCGTGCAGCTGTGCTCGCTGACCCAGCCCGGCTCCTGTCCAGATGGGCTGGTGTGCGAGTCGATCGACGTGACCGGCTACGGAGGGTGCCTGTGAGATTCACCAAGCTGGCGTTTCTCGCAGCGGCCGCGGTCGTTGGGAGTCTGGGCGCAGGGTGCGGAGCGCGCAGCGGCCTGTACGAGCTCGCCAAAGATGCCGGGCAGGACGTGCCCCCGGTGGTGCCGCCCGAGTGCGAGCACGACCTGGACTGCGAGGGATTCGAGGACAAGTGCAACCCGGTCACGTGCAACATCGGGATTGGCAAGTGCGAGGTGCTGGCGCCGATCAAGTGCGACGACAAGGATCCGTGCACCGAGGACGCCTGCGATTCCACCAAGGGGACGTGCTCCTTCAAGCCGATGGCGGTGGACAACGACAAGGACGGTCACAAGGGGCCAGTACCCGGACATGCGCCCGGAGATCTCGGATCGTGCGGAGATGATTGCGACGACACCAACGCTGCTGCGTTCCCTGGCAACAAGGAGATCTGCGACGGGGTCGACAACGACTGCAACAAGGTGGTCGATGATGGGGCCACGTTCGTGCCTGCGAACCAGACCGACGTGCAGGTCGATGGGGATGACGCTCCGGCAGGGCCCGCAGGGCTGGCCTACAGCAACTCGACCAAGACCGGCTACATGGCGGGGTACTGGGGAACGCTGGCTGGCAAGACCCACTCTTTTGCCCAGGCTCTATCGGTCACGGGCGAGAAGATCGGTCCTGCGATCCAGGTCACCCTGGTCAACGCGGATGCGAGCGGTGGAGCCCTGGTTTGGACCGGGGATCGCTACGGCATTGCCTGGAACGATCGTCGCAACGGCGACTACGAGATCTACTTCAACCAGATTGGTCCGGACGGAACGAAGCTCTACCCGGACCTGCGCATCACCGCGGCAGACGGGTTCTCGCTGTACCCGCAGGTGGCTTTCAACGGCTTGTACTTCCTGATCGTGTGGGAAGACGACCGGGAGGGCGCTTTCGGGGTGTATGCGCAGCGAGTCGATCTCGCCGGCAATCTGGTGGGCGACAACCTCCGCCTCACGAAGATATACGGCAACTTCGAGGCGCCCGTGATCGCGGTTGGCACCCATGGCGTGGCCGTCGCGTGGAACCAGACCACGTTCAACGACGAGCACAAGATCCAGTTCCAGCTCTTCACGCCGGAGCTGGAGCCCGCGGGCCAGGTCCTGGATCTGACCAAGACGTTGTCCGGGACCTTCCCGTACCTGGTCTGGAACAAGCAGTCGTACGTGACAGCGTGGTTCGAGCCGGACGAGTCCCCCTACGGGGTGTACGGCTCGGTGATTGACGAGTCGGGCGCGGTGACCACGGCTGCCAAGAAGATCACCCAGAGCCCGAAGCGTTCGCGCTATCCCTCGCTGCTGCCGCTCGGCGACCGGGTCATGATGATGTACTCGGACAACCGGGACAACAACAAGGGATACGAGCTGTACGCCCGGATGTACGACGCAGCGCTCGAGCCCCTGTCGCCAGAGACCAGGATCACCCACGCCGAGGGCGACAGCGTCTATCCGATTCCCTCCTTTGGCCCCGCAGGGGACATGGGCGTCCTGTTCCGCGACGATCGTCAGGGTGGACACCACGTCTACTTCACGAGACTGCAGTGCGTCACCCCGGGGCAGTGAGCAACTCCTCTCGCTCGCTTACGCTCGCGGCTCCACCAACGCCGCTGACGCTATCGTAGATACACCCCGTCCGTGCCGATCTTCCCTGGCCCGTTGAGCAGGTAGATCCCGGCCGAGCCCCCCTTGACCTGGAACGTCAGCGTGCCCCCGTCGCTCACGGTCAATTCCGCACCCGTCACTGCGTCGCGATAGGTGCCTCCCTTCACCCCGCTCACGCTGATCGACGCGTCGGACTGCGCGAGGCCGACTACGGCGTACTGCTCACCGCTGTTGAAGCTCCGCGCGGTCCAGAAGGTGTTGTCCGAGTCGCCGAAGTGCTCCATCGCGCCCTTCTGCAGGGCTGCGCTCGCTTTCCGGATCTGGTTGAGACGCTGCAGATGCCGGGCAAAGGCGTGGTTGCGCGTGGCCGAGATGTTCTCGGCGAGCAGGTTGTCGCCGAAGTACGCCCGCCCCGAGCTGGAATGGGGCGCATCGTTGCCATCGATCTCCAGGCCCGCCTTGAACCGTATCTCGGTGCCATAGAACAGACAGGGAATGCCGCGCACGGTCCACAGCAGGTTGAGCGCTGAAGCCAGCGCCTGGTCCGTGCCCGCGAATCGATACTTCCAGTCGTTCTGCGGACCGATGTCGTGGTTGTCCAAGAACGTCACCAGCTTGGTGGCGTCGCCGTAGATCGCGTCTCGCCCGAACACCGAGGACAGCCCGTTGAACCTCCCCTGGCTCAGGTTGTCGCGGAACGTGCTGAACAGCGAGAAATCCAGCACGGAGAAGCCCGAGTCGTCGTGCCCGGCGCCACACGCGTCGGTCGTGGTCCGCGTGTACCACCACGGTCGGATCTCCGCAGGCCCGTTGTCGCTCGAATCCAGGCACGTGCCCCAGCCCGTACCCTTGACGAGGTTCTCGCCGAACACGAACAGCCCTGGCTTGTGCGCCTGGAATGCGTGCACGTATTCGAGGAGATTTCCCCGCTCGATGTGCTTGACCGTGTCGACCCGCAGCGCGTCCACGCCCATGTCGAGGAAGTGGTTGTAGGCGTTGACGATGTAGTCCTTGATGGCCGGATCCTCGGTGTGCAGGTCGATGCAATCACCGGCCATGTGCTTCTGCTGCAGGGACTGCGGATTCTCCCAGTCGCCCCCGGCCATGAACCCGGACTGGTGGTACCAGGTCTTGTCGAGCGTGGCCGAGTCGATGTTGAAGAAGTGGTTCGGATCGTGGTTCTGGCTCCCGCTGAACCCGCTCGCCATGACCTGCTGACCGCATCTCGGGCACGTGATCGTCAGCGCTCCATCCGGATCCGTGGCCTTGAACACGTCCGGTGCAAGCGCGTTGTCGTCGTCTTCGCGGTTCGCCGACTTGTAGTCGCCCAGGTGCTTCTTGTAGGGGTAGCTCGGATCGGACGAGGGGAAGGCGCCGCTCTTCTTGTAGTACTTGATGGGCGCGCGGTTGTTGTGAACCACGCCGCGCAGGCCGTAGTTCGACGAGTGGTTGATCACGATGTCCAGGATGATCTTGATGCCGCGCTTGTGCGCCTCGCAGATCAGGTCCTGGAACGTCGCTCCGGGCGACTCCAGACGCGGATCGACCTGCGTGAAGTCGTAGCCGTGGTAGCCGTGGTAGTCGAGACCGCTGCGGTTCACCACGATCGGCGTGATCCACAGCGCTGTGAATCCGAGGTCGTCGTGGATGTAGTCCAGGTGCTCGATCAGCCCCTTGAAGTCCCCTCGCCACTGCGGATCGCCCAGCTCGATGCGGTCGCGGTTGTAGTAGTTGTTGTCCGGGTCTCCGTCGCTGAACCGCGTGGTCAGCACGAAGTAGATCGACTCCTCCCGGAAGTCGCCCACGGCCATGGCCGGGCACTGCCCCGGGGTCCACTCGGTCGACGTGTCGGTGGGGGGCTGGGAGTCGGGCGGCGACTCGGGGTGGTCCTGGCTCGTGTCTGGCGTCGACGCATCCGCCGGATGCCCGGCTGATCCGCTGCTTCCCAGGGGGATTGTGTCGTGCTCGCCGCTGTCCGAGCAGGCGGCCGCGAGGATACCCGAGGAAAGCAGAAAAAAAGCGAGCCGATGCATGCCCCGAGGGTACCACATCAAATCTTCTCGCACCCTCATCCGTCCATGACCGGAGGAGACCCGCCATGCGCTCGTATCTCGCTGCAATCCCGGCAATTGTCGCAGGAGCCGTTCTGGTGGCTGCACCGCGCCATGTGGAAGGACAGGGGCGCCCCGCCCCGGTGTCCTACGGCTCCTACGAGATGGAAGTCATGGTCGGCGGCTCAGCCAGGCCCGAGTACCAGCTGGGTGGGCAGACGTACGTGGAAGGGCGACTCGGCGATCGGTACACGATCCGGATCGCCAACCACGATTCGCGACGGGTCGAAGTGGTGGTGGCGGTGGACGGTCGAGATGCGATCGACGGGCAACCCGCGAGCCCGAGCAAGCGCGGCTATGTGCTGCCTCCGTACGGGTCCACGGAGATCGACGGGTTCCGGCTGAGCATGAACGACGTGGCCGCATTCCGATTCACGACCGTGCCCGACTCGTACGCCTCGCGCATGGGAACGCCCTGGAATGTGGGACAGATCACGGCCTCGTTCTTCCCGGAACGGATGATCCAGCGGCCCAGGCCCATGCCTCCGATCGCGCGACGCTCGGCTCCGGCCTCGGAATCCCGCGGCGGGGCGCGTCCGGAGCGCGATGGCGCGCAAGGTCTGGGCACCGAGTTCGGCGAGCGGAGGTGGTCGCCCGTTCATGAGACGTCGTTCGTGCGCGCAGACCCGATCTCGCCATCCGGCCGCGTGACAATCCGTTACAACGATCGCCGCGGCCTTTGTGCGATCGGCATCGAGGCGCTGTGCGAATGGCGGCCTCGCCCGCGCCCGTATGTCGCGCCCTACTACCCGCCCTACGAGCCTCCGCGCCGGTTCGCCCCGCCCCCATCCGGCTGGCAGGAGGACTGAGCGCAACCGCACTACCTGGGGGCAACCGGCTGCTCTCTCGCCCAGGCAAATAGCCCGTCGTGCACATCCGGACGCGCCGCCTTGATTGCGTCGTTGTTGCGCGTGGGGTGGACGCGGTTGCTGAGCATGCAGACCGCCACGGACTGCTCCGGATCGATCCACAGCGAGGTGCCGGTGAAGCCCAGGTGGCCGAACGCAGCCATGGAGCAGCGGGTTCCAGCAGAGCTTCCGACCTCGCTCTTGCCATCGAACCCGGCGCGAAGGGTGCCGCCAGGGCGAACCCGGATCAGGGGCTGAAGGTCAGCCGGCTCGAGCCAATCCTTGCCGCGGCCAGAGAGCACATCGAGAAGGGCTGCGCCGAAGACGGCGACGTCGCGCGCGGTTCCGAACATCCCGGCATGCCCGCACACTCCTTGGCCGCCGAGCGCAAAGGCGTTCTCGTCGTGCACGACCGCATGCACGAGCCCGCCGCGCCAGGGCACGACCTCAGTGGGTGCGACACGCTCGTGGAAGTGTGCGCAGCGCGCGCGCCATTGCCTTGCTGAGCCGGCGGTCAGACCCAGGGGAGCGATCACCTCTCGCTCGACCAGGGCGTCGAGCACCACGCCCGACGCCCGCGCCATGGCGGTACCCAGGAGCAGGTACCCGAGATCGCTGTAGAGCGGCGCAAATCCTTCTGGGCCGGGATCTCCGGTGCAGTCGGGTCTGCGTGCGGTTGCACACTCGACCAGCGCGGCGTAGCGATCGACTTCGCGGCCGTGCTCGAGCGGCGCATAGAGCGGGCGGTGCCCCTCGAGACCGGCGCGATGAGCGAGCAGCAGCTCGATCGGGATGTGTCCAGAGGGGGTGCCTTGCGCTTCGCGAACCAGCACGCCGAGCTGGGTTTCGCGGGAGATCAGGCCATGCCGGAGCACGCGCGCCAGGGTGACGGCAGTGAACGGCTTGGTGACCGAAGCGAGGTCAAAGACCGTGTCCGTGTCCGCGGTTGCGCCGCCTGGCATCTGCGCGCCATGGGCGCCTTCGCCGACGTGCCACTGTCCATCCCGCAGGAACGCCGCAGCCACGACCGCACAGGGCGCGGCCCTATGGTGCTCCACGGCGCGCGCGGCAAGTGCATCCAGCTCAGGTCGCCGTCGAAGGGTCGCGGGTTTCAGCGCCGGGATCGAAGAGGTCATGGCGGAAACTGTACTACAGATGCGGCCCCAACCATGGTACGCATTCTGCCGTGCGGGAGAACCGATGCGCGCCTGACACCACGCCCTTCCGGGGACGATCGTGGCTCGGCTCGCTGTTGTTCCTCAGCGCTTTGCTCGGCTGCTACAGCGTGCCGCGCGGGCGCCACGCCGTGGACCAGGTGGAGATCGTCGGCAATGCGACGGTCCCCTCCCGCGAGATCGAGGAGCGCATCGCAACCGCGCCGAGCTCGCGCTTCTTCGGGATCTGGCAGGGCGTGGTCTTCGAGTACAGCTACTACGACCGCTTCGTGGTGCAGCGAGACATCGCACGCATCGAGAGGGTCTACCGCGCAAAGGGGTTCTACGATGCGAAGGTGAGTGCCGGGCGGGTGGTTCACACCACGGACGGACACGTGCGCGTGGAGTTCCTGGTCGACGAAGGCGAGCCGGTGCTGCTCGAGCCGGTGCGCCTGACCGGGCTCGATTCCCTTCCTTTCAAGCTGCAGGCCGCGGCGACGCAATCGATGAGCCTCACCGCTGGGAAGCGATTCAACGAAGACGAATACGAGCAGGCCAAGGGGGCATTGCTGTCGACCCTGACCAACCAGGGGTATGCGTGGGCAGAGCTGCACGGCCACGTGGAGGTGAACCTGGTGACCCGAAGGGCCACGGTCGTCTTCGATGTCACGCCTGGACCGCGCTTCAAGATCCGAAACGTGGTCATCCTGGGCGATGAGGGGAAGATCCCGGAGGCGCCGGTGCGTCGCGCGCTGCACATCGATCCGGGCGACGACTTCTCGACCGATGACATCGAGGCAGGACGCCAGGCGCTGCTCGATCTGGGCGTCTTCAGCGATGTGGAGATCACCTGGGGGCCTGGCCGCGGCAAGCAAGGGACCGCGCCCCCGGTCAACGACAAGGGGGAGCCGGTCATCGACGTGACCGTGCAGGTGACCCCGTCGTTGCTGCGCACGCTCCGGCTCGGAGGCGGAGGCGAAATCGACGTCATACGAACCGACATCCACGGCAACGTGGGATGGGAAGATCGGAACTTCTTCGGCGGGCTGCGCAAGTTCTCCATCGGCGTCAAGCCGGGCGTGGTGCTGTTCCCCACGGTTCTTCCCACGCTTCATGCGCCCAATCGTCTGCTGCCCGAGGAGCGGTCGCGAGCGGATCTGCGTCAGCCGGGGTTCATCGAAGCGCGCACCAATGGCTTGCTTCGGGGCGAATTCAACATCTATCCAGTGCTGCTCCGGCCGATCAACGAGCAGGTGATCCTGGGGTACCGTGAAGCACGCGGCTCCACAGGTGTGGATCGGAACTTCTTCACCGGGCACTTGTACACGTCGCTCCTGGGCAACGTCCAGGCGAACTACCCGTTCACCTACCACGGGCCGTTCGACAAGACCCTGGGCAGCGTCATGCTGCGCTACCTCGACCTGGAGACCGATCTGAACTTCCGCGACAACGCCACGCATCCGCACAAGGGCATCTGGCTGGGCAACAACTTCCAGGTGGCTGGGTTCGGCGGCGACATCAAGGATCTCAAGGAGCAGCCGGACCTGCGCATCTATGTGCCGATCTCGCGCACGGTGACCTTTGCAGTGCGCACCTCGGTGGGCTTCCTCTTCCCTCTCAACTACGGCCAGGCGTTGGAAGGGCAGCAGACCTCGGATCCGGAAGGGTTCACGCGCGACGTGCAGCTGCTCTATTTTCGCGCATTCTTCTCAGGAGGCCCCAACTCCAATCGAGGGTATCCCTTCCGAGGGATCGGCCCGCACGGGGCTGCGCCGTTCTTCTCTCCTACGCTATCGGCCAATCAGGTGCTTACGCAGGAGTGCAATCGGTTCTCCCCCACCTACGACCCGACTGTGTGCGCCGTGCCCTTGGGGGGGCTGAGTCTGTGGGAGTCGTCGGTGGAGCTGCGCTTTCCGATCATTGGAGACCTGACAGGGGCAGTGTTCGCGGATGCGAGCGATGTGTCGCGGCAAAAGACCACGCTGCGGATGAACTACCCGCACCTTTCGACCGGGGGAGGGCTGCGCTACGACACGCCGGTGGGGCCAGTGCGGTTCGACGTGGGATACCGGGTGCCTGGGATGCAGAAGATTGGCGGAGAGCTGGACCCCAAGGTGGACGGGGATCCTGGGACGATTCTGGGGGCGCCGATTGCCATCTCGATCGGGGTCGGGCAGGTGTTCTGAGGATCGGTTCGTCTCCGAGGTCAGGCTAGCTCCCCAACCTGCATCTGGTCTATGCTCACATCATGCGAAAAGCGCTTCTCCTTGTGCCGTTCTTGGCCCTGGCCTGCTCGTCGACCGATGCCGGGGATTTGACCGCCCCTGTGGAGACCCAGCCCGAGGGTGCTACCCCGGATACCGCGACGCCGGATCAGGCCAGCGAGCCCTTGCCTCCCCAATGCGATGCAGGAGCCACGCCGGTCGAGCCAACCTCGGTCACGCCGGCTCCGGCCCTGATCGTCACTGCAAAGTCGCTGCAAGCTTCGTTCGAGAAGTACGCGGTGCTGCACACGCTGCTCGGCATGCCCACAGAGGTGGTCACGGTCGAGACGATCTGCGGGAGCAAGTGCGACGACAAGGACCCGACCAAGGACACGGCCAAGGCGATCAAGGACTTCCTGAGCCAGCGCGACGGTCTCAAGTACGTGATCCTCGGCGGCGACATCGAGCAGGTGCCATCCCGCAAGGTGCACGACAGCTACAAGAACCCGTTCATGACGTCGTACACCTACGACGAGGACTTCTTCACCGACTACTACTACTCGGATCTGTCGGAGTGGGACGGCAACGCAGACGGGATCTACGCGCAGGACGCCGCGGACACGCCGGACTACCGTCCCGAAGTCCCGGTCTCGCGAATCCCTGCAACCACTGCGGAGGAAGCGGACCGGTACCTGCAGAAGGTCGTGACCTACCTTACCAAGTACGACCTGAGCAAGGTGGGAAGCTGCCTGGTGCTGTCCAACGTGGCGACCCAGTTCGCAGGGATGGACATCGACGGTGCATTCTACTTCGAGTCCACGGGAAGGACCTTGAGCCTGCTGCCGCCGGACTGCCAGATCCGCAAGATGTATGCGACCGGCACCGTGGACCCCAAGGCGGAGCTGAATTCCGCTGCCTCGGAGATGGGCGCGATCGAAGAGGGCTACAACATCATCGTGCACAGCGGCCACGGGTCGGTCAAGAACCTCACCGTGGAGTACACCGGTGGCGAGGAAGTCACCGGCCAGATGGTCTACGGCCTCAAGAACAGCCTGCTGCCGATCTTCCTGTCGTCGGCTTGCGAGGCCGGAACCTTTGGCGCCAACGACTCTGCTGGGGAGATGCTGATGAACGCGCCCGAGGGTGGAGCGATCGCCTACCTCGGCAACACGGTGATCGGGCTCGGGCTTGCTGGGGGAATGCAGCTCATTGACGAGCTGCTGCGCTACGTGCAGACGACCGAGAAGCCCATGCTGGGGGATGCCTACCGGTTCGCGCACGACAAGATGCCGGAGAAGGACAACTTCTCGCTTCCCATCGTGCCCCTGCCGGTTCCGGTGGTGGATCAGAACAGCTACCAGTGGACGCAGAAGGGGGTCGTGCTCATGGGCGACCTGCTGATCCCGGTGTACAAGGGTCACCTGGAGGCTGCCCCGAGCGTGCAGGCGAAACGGGAAGTCTTCTGCGAAGGGACGCGTCTTACCTTTGAGGTTGCACCAGCGGTGGATGGGCCGATGCGGCTCGCGGTCGGGGGCAAGTACTACGACCTGGAGATCGTGGCCGGCAAGGGAACGATCGACATCAAGGAGACGGCAGACTCCATTGCAGTCGGGCTGACGAGCAAGGGAAGCTTGCCAGCGTGGGTGGAGATCAAGTTCTAGGCCCGGAGAACTAGGAACTAGGAACTAGGAACAAGCAACACAGGAACGCGGACAGAGAATCGCAACGCACGCTGATCGGCTCTTCGACGAGCCGCGTTCGCGTCGCTGTTGCTGGTACTACGTGCCCGAGATCCGCCGGGGGCTTCAGCCGGCTGCTTCAACCAGGGATACTGCCTCCCCGCTCACACAGCCAGAACGCGTACGCCCGGGAAGTACCGGGCGATGCGCTGCAGATCCTCGGTGTCGCTCGTGTAGACGAGAGCGCCCCCCTGGACCGCTGCGAAGGCCATGACCATGACATCGACGGTCATCTGAGCGCGCACTTTGTCATCGCGCATCTTCCCGAGGACCACGCCAGCGGCTTCTGCGGCGAGAACCGGAAAGGGCACGAGAGTCACGGCGGTCTTGATCCGCTCTCGTACGTCGGATCTTCCTCGCCACCATTCCGCAACGACAGGCGTGATCGCGAGAAGCCTGGCACGCTGCTCGCGCGCCGCACGAAGGAGCATCATCCCTCGGGGCTTGCCCTTTTCCATGGCTACGAGCGCGCCCGTATCGAGCGTGACGACGATCATGCGGCTCTGCGGGACCTCTTGCGCTTCGGCCCGGCCATTTCCTTCATGAATGCTTCGAATGTCGCGTCATCGATGGGCGGAACCCGATCCAGGAGCCAGTCGATCGCTTCGTGCCGTTCTGCCTCCATCGCAATCGCTTCGATGAGAGCGGACACGTTGCCGCCGTAGGCGCGCTTGGCAGCCTCACGCAGACGCGCCCTTGTTTCGGGCGAAACCGAGACGGAGAAGGTTTCCATCTTGCCGCTTCGCTTCAGCCTGGCCATGGTGTTTTGTTGCCATTTCAGCAAAACGGAGTCAACTCCCGATCCGTCCGCCTCGTTCCCGATCCCGCATCGGCGGTGAATGCAGGGGTTCCACGCCGCGCAAGCATGCCGCCACAAGACATCCTTCGGGAACGGCGCTGCAATCAGCCCGTAGGGGCTTCGCGCGGCCCCGCCTGATCGTCAGCCGTCGGCTTCAGCCGGCGGCCCCAAGCGCCCCGGTCCCCGTTGACGCGGCATCGCGACCGGCGGAAGATCTCCGGCCACTGTTTCAGGGAGACTCGCCTCATGTCCACGCGTCCTGCTGTCCTTGTCGCCGCTTTGGCTCTTGCCATGGGTTGCAGCGGCGGAGGTTCCACTCCCGACGAGGCTGAGCCCGCTGTGGGCCCCAACCCATTCCTCGAGGAAGCGGACCCGGGCAAGGCTGACACTGGCTACCAGAACCCGGACGGCATCGAGGTCGAGGTCAACTTCGAGGCCGACGTCACTGCCTCCAAGTCGAAGCTCAAGGACGCGCCGGCAGAGCTCGGGCAGTACGCCATGACCTACCTGCGCAAGAACGAGCGCATGTACCTGGAGTCGTGGGCCGAGATCGCGACCTCGGAGCAGACCGTGGAGTGGCTCGTGGACGGCGTGTGGCTCACCGCTGCCCAGGCCCTTGCCGGAGACACCTCGAAGCTGACCCACTTCCGCCTGCGAGGACTCAACGCCATCCTGCTCAACAAGCAGGCCAAGGATGTTGCCGAAGGCCAGGTTGTGACTGCGCTGGTGCCGCGCAAGCCCTATTCCACGTTCAGCGACCTCGGCGCCTCCTGCGCCGACGTGGACCCGCACTACCCGATCGATCAGACCTACTACTGGGATGCGTGGAATCCTGACAAGGAAGGGTGCAGCGCTGACGCCTACCAGGAAGCGCGAATCACCATTACCAAGGTGCTTCCCGCAGGACGCGACGTCTACCCGGAATACGATCAGCTCGTCAGCGACGGCAAGATCACGACCGTCATGTTCTTCGGACAGATGGGCGACAGCGAGGTTGTGGGCACCAGGGACGAGGGCTGGTGGAAGCTCAAGGAGATGAGCACCTGGCTCACGCAGGCCGGGTTCCAGGAGATCAAGCCTGCGCCGGTGGGCCGTCGCTTCAGCAAGACCGTGGCTGGCGTGGTCTTCGAGATGGACCTCTACGGCCCCACGGACTTCCGGGGACTCGAGGACAACGAGAACTACCCGACGTTCCAGAAGGCGCTGCTCGAGCACGAGATCATCGTGTACGACGGCCACAGCGTGCTTGGAGGGAGCGACTTCTGGTCCAGGCCCCAATACCCGGATTTCTACCAGATCTACCTGTACGGCGGGTGCCTCGGCTACGAGTACTACCTGCGCCCGATTCTCGAGGGCAAGGGAGGTTGGCAGAAGCTCGACCTGCTGTCGGCCGTCATCGAGGTCTCGGCAACCACGTCCCAGTTCGCAGGCCCGGTGCTCGCAAGAATCATGTGGGCGGTCCAGCACGAGTACAAGGCCACCTGGCGAAATCTCGTCACGGCCGTGCGCAAGAAGGTCGGCGATTCGACCTTTGGCGTCAGTGGCGTCAAGGACAACTGCTTCTCTCCGCTCGGCTCCATCTGCGGACCTTCACCACAGCAGGACTGGACCCGTGACGTGCTGCGAACCGATCTCAGCATTGACCTGTCTTCGCTCGAGGGGATCGCGGACATCACGCTCGCGCCCTCGACCAGCACAGCCGCCTCTTTCAGCATCGGCGATCTGACCGTCCTCGAGGTCACAGGACCTCAGGGCCCTCTGCAGTACGTGGTCGGCGCCCAGCAGATGAACGTCACCGTGCCGCCGAGCACCACGCCGCTCGTCATCCACGTTCGCTACGACTTCGTGCGACACACCTCGCTCAAGGGCTACAGCCAGGGTGGCTTCACCATGCTCTGGCCTTCGCTGTGCGGGTATCTCTACCCGTGCAAGCCCAACCCTGACGACGGCCTGCAGTTCTCGCTGAACGTGACCGGAGTTCCGTCAGGCGAGATCGCGGTGTATCCGAGCACCATCGATTTTGACGCGCCATCGTACATGATCGCGCTTGCGGTCGGGGACTACCAGAAGCTCGACCTCGGGACCACGACCGCGGGAACGCAGGTTTCTGCCTGGTACTACAGCGGCGACAAGACGGCAGCCGTTGCAGGAACGAAGTCGCTCACGGCTGCTTTCGACTGGCTGGAGAAGACGTACGGCCCCTACCCGTTCGGCAAGTCGGTCGGCTCCGTGTCAGCCAACTGGCAGGGGGGCGGGTTTGGCGGGATGGAGCACCACCCCTACTGGCACGTAGGCCGTGGCGCCATGAGCGACGAAGAGACGCACGTGCACGAGGCAGCGCACGGGTGGTTCGGCGACGGCGTTCGCATCCGCTGCTGGGAGGACTTCGTCGCCTCCGAGGGGACGACCAGCTACGTCGCGGCAAGGGCCCTGGAAGCGGTGGAAGGCGCATCGGCCGGTCAGGCGCTCTGGGACAGCTACGAGCAACGACTGTCCGCTGCGGTGGCTGCTGGGAACACACCAGCTTGGCCGCAGAACGAGTGCAACGAGATCGACATCGCCACGCATCCGATCTGGTCCGACATCCCGTACATGAAGGGGGCGTTCTTCCTGCGCGCCATCGAGCAGCAGGTCGGGCGCGCTGCGCTCGACAAGGCCCTTGCGGCGTACTTCAAGAAGTACGTGGGTCTCGCGGCAACGACCGGAAATCTCATCGACACGATCCACCTGGAGACCGGCTTTGATCCAGAGCCGCTCGCGGACGCGTGGCTCCGGGGGCTCGAGGTGCCTCAGCACTGACCGGCGGGGCTTGCCCGTGGTAGGCTCGCGCCATGACCCAGGACACGACCTTGCAGTTTGCGAATCTTGATGCGTCGAAGCTCGAGGCAGTGGTGGAGACGATGCTGCTCGCTGCCCATGCGGATGGAGAGTTCAGCCCTGAGGAGCGCGCTGTGCTCGCGCGCACCGTGGAGAGCCTCACCGAAGGCCAGCTGCCCCAGACCAAGTTCACCCAGCTGGTCGAGCGCATCGCGAAGAGCGAGGAGTCGACGCGCCCGCAGCGGATCGCCTACATCAAGGAGCGGTTGCCGGACATGGCCACGCGCGTGGGAGCCCTGGCGCTCGCGATTCGGGTCACGGCTTCCGACGGTCTGATTCGCACGACCGAGCGCGAGCTGATCGCCGAGCTCGCAGAGGGCTTGGGCGTGGATGCCGACTTGGCCGCGGACATGGTGGCCGGCGTACGATAGGCGCCCGACACCGGATCGCTCGCAGCCCAGCCTATTTACGGCCCTGGCCGACCGTCACGGTGTCAGAGAACGGTCGCGTGCGCTGGAACCTCGACAAAGAGGCTGAGAAGCTTCTGCGAGGTGTTCGCGGACCGCATCTTCTCCCCTTGGATTTCGGGTCCCGCAGGGCCGTTGCGCACCCCTCTGCCATGGCACGCACGTTGCTCTTGCCTGTTCCGAGAGGAATCCAGGATGAACTGCACGAACACCCGAGCGCTCGACGGAAGGACCGTGGCTGCGTCGCTCCTAGCCCTGCTGCTCACCTCCTGCATCGCTACCGCGGATGCTGAGGACGTCGAGTCGCCTGAGCCGATCGGGACCACGGTCTATGCGATCACGGTGGGGGAGGCCGTAGGCGCCGGGTGCTCCACGACGTCGGTCAAGGGGCTGGCCCTTCAGATCGTCGATCAGGTCAACTGCCTCAAGCCCGGCGCGCTGTCCAAGGTGCCTGATCTCGGCAACGTCACCTTTGGAGCAGCCGCGTTCCCGTACATGCAGACTGCTGCGAAGACGCATTTCGTCGATGCGCTCAATGCCAAGCCGAGCACCGCGATGACGGTGAACTCGATGCTCCGCTCTCTGCCGCAGCAGTATCTGCTGTATCGTTGGTACAAGGCCGGGCAATGCGGCATCACCCTTGCGGCCGCTCCTGGCAACTCTCCGCACGAGCGAGGGGTTGGGGTGGATATCAGCCAGCACTCGACGTGGCAATCCACCTTGACCGCTCACGGATTCACCTGGCAGGGCAGCTCAGACCCGGTGCACTTCACCTACACCGGGTCTGGCACGGTCGACATGAATGGGCTGAGCGTGCTCGCATTCCAGAAGCTGTGGAATCTGAATCACCCCACGGACAAGATCGCAGAAGACGGCGATTACGGGCCTCAGACAGAGTCGAAGCTCAAGGTGTCGCCCGCAGAAGGGTTTGCAAAAGTGGCTGACTGCTCCGCGCCCACGAACAACAAGCCAAAGGGATATCTCGACGGAGCGGACTGCGACAAGATTTGGGGGTGGGCGCAGGACCCGGATACGCCCGCGACGTCGATCGCGGTGGAGGTGTACATCGACGGCGCGATCGGCGATGCCAAGGCCCAGAAGCTGTCCTTGAAGGCCAGCATCAAGCGCGACGACTTGTGCACTCCGCTCGGCTCTTGCGAGCATGGCTTTGAGGTTGAAACGCCTGCAGCTCTGCTCGACGGAAAGTCGCACACCGTGCGTGCGTATGGAATCGACAGCAAGAGCGGCCCCGCCGCCGAGCTGTCCGACAGCCCCAAGACGTTGAAGTGCAGCGCCCCGCCGCCTGCAACCGATGCTGGTGCGAGCGATGCGGGGGCCGTGGATGGGGCGAGCCAGGCCGACGCAGGCGGGCACCAGGCAGGGGACGCAGGCCACAGCGATGCAAAGGCCGCCCACGACGCAGGGAATGCGGATTCCGGGTCTGCGGGCGGCTGGGAGAGCTGGGGCACGGGAGAGTCGTCTGGGTGCTCTCTTGGAACAGGCGGTTCGGGCGCAGGATGGTGGGCGCTCTTGGCAGCGCTCGGCGTCATTGCGGCGCGCCGTCAACGCGCCAGGTGACCCCTTATCCCTACCTCCCTTGCACATCCCTCCCGACCGCATGATCCAAGGCGACCTGCCCGATCTTCGCATCCACGCGCGCATTGAGCAGATCCAGCTGGCTGCGGATCAGATCCGTCTCAGCATCCGTGTACTCCGCGCTCGTGGCGCGCCCATTGCGAAACAGCTCGCGCCGCACCCGCAGCGATTCCTGCGCTGCCAGGATCTGACGGGCCGAGGTCCCCAGCGCTGTCTGTGCTTCCCTCACCGCATTGTACGCCTGCGTGACTTCCATGCGGATTGCGTCGCGCACCAGATTCGCCTGCGCATCGATCTCCGCGGCCTTGGCCTCCACCTCGGCAACCTGCGAGTTCGCCGTGAACGAGTCGTTCACCGTCCACGACAGCTGCACCCCCACGTCCCACGTGGTGTGCCACACGTCCTGCTGCGGGAAGTACCTCGTATTCGGATTCTGATGGTAGAGGTTCGCGAATCCATCCACCCTGGGAAGGTATCCGGCCTGGAGCACCTTGCGCGTCAATCGCACGGATCGCGCTGTCTCCTCCAGCGCGCGGGGCTCGAGCCTCGCAGCGGTCGCTTCCTGCATCAGCCGCGACAGCTCCGCATCCGATGGCGCGGGCCCGGCAGCGGTGATGCTCTCCCCTATCTCGTAGCGCGTTCCAGGCGGGTCGTGCATCATCACCCGGAGCTGCTCTTCAGCCAGCACAGCGAGATTCTTGGCTCGCTCGACCGCCAGCTCCATGGCTGCCAGCTGGGATTCGACCCGCATCTGGTCAGCGCGCGAAGCGGTTCCAACCTGCAAGGCAGAGGACACGTCCTTGAGGTGCCCCTTGACGGTCTCGAGCCCCTGCTCGGCAACGACGATGGCGCCGCGGGCGCGTATCCAGTTGTAGTAGGCGACCCGGGCATCGCGCTGCACCTTGAGCCGGGTCGCTGCCTCGGTGAGCCGCGCAGCCGATTCCGAGGTCGACGCGGACCTGTGGTTCTGGGTGATGCGAAGCAGGTAATCAGACAAGGGGATCGCCAGGGTCCCCTGCAGCGCATACATGTGATTCACCGAAGTGAACGACAGGGGAACTGCAGCGGCATTGGTCACGGTGCACTGGTTGGTCACCGGGTTGCACGCGGCAAAGATCGGCCCAGGCGCCTGGGCTCCCACCACGTTGCCCAGGGTTGGAAGCGTGATCGGCGACATCTGGACAAACCGGGCATTGAAGCCCAGACGGGGGAAGTAGCTGACCACAGCCTGATCCACGCGAGCCGCTGCAGCGGTCACCTGCATCTGCTTTGCCCTCACATCCGGGCTCGACATCTCTGCCTTTCGCGCCACGTCGGCAGACTTCAGCCCTCCCGTTCGCGGTGTGAGCTCCTGGTCGAGACGCTGCGTTGCGGCGTCGCTGGGGGCAGGGAGAGGCTCGACGCCGGGTGGCGGAGGAAGTGGGGCTGGCGGCAGGGGCGCTGCTGCACCGGCTGCCGGCTGCACGGGAGGGACCTGCGCGTTGGCCTCGAATCCAGCGGCAACCAAGCCCAGCGCAAGGGCTGACGCGAGTCCGATCCGCAATGAGGCGTTGTGTCGTTGCATGACAATCTCCTTGTGGCATGCAGGGCGCCGCGGCGCGCCGCTGCTACCCGAGCTGCTTTCGAAATCGAAGCGTGCTCAGGGTCAATATCGACGCGCCGAACACGGCGAGCGCGAGGAGCTGCGGCATGAGCTCGGAGAATCCAGCTCCCTTGAGCAGGCATCCTCGCAGGATCTCCACGAAGTAGCGGACCGGGTTCACGTAGGTGATCGGACGGATCCACCACGGCATGTTCTCGATCGGAGTCATGAACCCAGACAGCAGAATGGCCGGCATCAGAAAGAAGAATCCCCCCAGGATCGCCTGCTGCTGGGAGCGGCTGATCGTGCTGATGAACACCCCGGTTCCCAGCGTGGTCATCAGGTACAGCAGAGTCGCGGTGAAGATGACTGCCAGGGAGCCGCGAATGGGGACCTGGAACAGGTACGAGCCCACGGTCAGGATCGCTGGCACCAGCACCAGCCCGAGCAGGGCAAAGGGAAGACACTTGCCGATGAGCAGGATGGAAGGGCGAAGCGGCGTCACCAGGATCTGCTCCATGGTTCCGATCTCCCGCTCTCGCGCGAGCCCCATGGCGGTCACGATCGTGGTCACGATGAGCAGAACCATGGCAGCCACGCCTGGCACCATGTAGGTGGCGCTCTTGAGACGCGGGTTGTACAGCACCCTGGGGACGATGCGCGCCTGGGTGGGTCGAACCGCCCGTCCGAGGGCCGAAGCCTGCTGCTCGACAAGAGCCAATGTCATCTTAACCGCCCGATCGAGAAGGAACTGGGACGCTGAATTCGCAGCGATCTGCGCGCGGTTCGGATCGGTTCCGTCCACCAGAACCTGCACCGACGCCGGGATGTTCCGCTGCACGTCACGCTCGAATCCTGCGGGGATGATCAAGGCCGCGGCCGCCTTGCCGCTCTCGAGCATGTCCGAAGCCTGCTCAGCGTCGATCACGTCGGTCTTGCGCTCGAAGATCGACGTGGCCACGAACGCGTCGGCAAGCTCGCGGCTGGCGGGCGTGCGGTCCTGGTCGCAGACCACGGTAGGAATGTGGTCGACCTCCAGGTCGACGGCATATCCCAGCACGGTGAGCTGCACGATCGGCACGAGCAGGAGGATGGCGGCCATCCGCTTGTCGCGGAAGGTCTGCCTGAGCTCCTTGCGCATCACTGCGAGCAGAGCGATCCACATCAGTCGAGTCTCCGTTTGAAACGCGCGCTCGACAGCACGATCATCGCCAGCGCGAAGGCTGCCATTCCGACCAGGTTCGGCCAAAGCACATCGATTCCATTGCCCTTGAGCAGCACGCCCCGGAGCACGACGATGAAGTAGCGGGACGGGATCACGGTCGAGAGCATCCGAAGCGGGAGGGGCATGTTCTCGATGGGAAACAGGAACCCGCTGAGCAGCAGCGTGGGGAGCATGGAGGTGACCACGCCGATCTGCGTGGCAACCTGCTGGTTGCGTGTCACCACGCTGATGAAGAGCCCCTGGCCGAGCATTCCGACCAGGAACAGCAGGGCTGCCCCGAACAGGAGCACGAGCGACCCTTTGACCGGCACTTCGAACAGGATGGTTCCCAAGGTCACCACGAGCAACACCTGCACCATCCCCAAAACCACGTAGGGAAATAGCTTTCCCAGAATCACCTCGAGCCGTCCCACCGGCGTGGCAAACAGCTGCTCCATGCTCCCCCGCTCCCACTCGCGCGCTACCGTGAGCGCGGTCAGCAGCACCGCCATGATCGAAAGGATAAGCGCAATGAGCCCAGGCACGATGAAGTGCGCGGACTTCATCCCAGGATTGAACCGCAGACGCACCCGATCCTGGATTCCGAACTGGGGAGACAGCCCGCTGCTTTCCAGGGCTCTTCTGCTTTCCGACTGGCTGACTCCCATCGCATATCCGAGCGCGATGCTCGTCGTGGTCCCATCCGCTCCATCGAGCAGGATCTGGCTTTCTGCGACTTCCCCTCTTGCGAGCTTCCGCTCGTATCCATCCGGGATCAGCAAGGCAACCTTCAGCTTGCCACTGCGGAACAGCTCTTCGGTCTCCTCCGGCTGGCGCATCGATCGGGACACGGCGAATGCGTCGGTCGCGGTCAGGGCCTGCACCAGACGTCGCGACGCAGCTGTCCCGTCCTGGTCCACCACGCCGACCGGGAGCTTGTCGAGGTCGAACGAGACCGCATAGCCGAACAGAAGCAGGAGCACGACCGGCATTCCGAGGGCCATGTAGATGACCCGCACGTCGCGCACGATGTGGATGAGCTCCTTGCGTGACAGCGCGATCAGGCGCGTGAAGAAGGCCAGCGCCGGGTTCATGCTTCGACCCTCGCCAGGTTCTTGACCGAGGCTGCCCGGACCACCTCGAGAAAGACGTCTTCCAGCGTCGGCTCCAGCGATTCGACGATAGCGCCGGGGAAACCAGCTTCGGCCAGGCTGTCTCGAAGCCGTGCCGGCTCCAGCTCGTTGCCCGTGCCTCTCACATGGAAGCCTGCGCCGAAGCGCTCCACGTGCGCAGCACCTGGAAGCGCCGCAAGCCAGGAAGCGACCTCGGGGCCAGGCCCGCGCACCTCGACCAGGCTTCCGGGTACGAAGGTGTCCTTGAGGCCGTGCGGCGTGTCCAGCGCAGCGAGCTTGCCGTCCACCATCAATCCCACACGATCGCAATACTCCGCTTCATCCATGTAGTGCGTGGTGACCAACACGGTCGTTCCCGCCCTGGCCATGGTCCGGATGAGCTGCCAGAACGTGCGCCGGGAAAGCGGGTCCACGCCTGCTGTGGGCTCATCGAGAAACACGATCGTGGGCTCGTGAAGGATGGCGCACCCGAGCGCCAGCCTCTGACGCCACCCGCCAGGAAGGTCTCCGGTGCGGGCGCGACCCTCTTTTTCCAGGTCGACTGCGGCCAGGACCTGCCGGGTGCGCTCTCGCAGCCTGCGCCCGCCGATCCCGTACGCTCCGCCGAAGAACTCGATGTTCTCCTCCACGGTCAGATCCGAGTAGAGCGAGAACTTCTGGGACATGTAGCCGATGGCTCGCTTGACCTTCTCCGGGTCGCGCTTGACGTCGACGCCTGCCACGATCGCGCTTCCGGAGCTCGGCTCCAGCAGACCGCACAGCATGCGGATCGTGGTGGACTTGCCTGCGCCGTTGGCACCCAGATAGCCGAAGATCTCCCCGCGCTGCACGTCGAAGCTCACATCGTCCACGGCCACGAACGAGCCGAAGCGTCGAGTCAGATTCCGGACCTGGATGACGTCAGGGGCGTTGGACACGTCAGCTCTCCCCCTCGCGCATGCGGGTCAGGAAGAGGTCCTCGAAGTCCGGCGCAACAGCCTCGTAGGTGGCATTGGCGGCTGCGGCCATCTGCGCGAGCGCAGGCACGGCTTTCCGCTCCACGACCACACGGATGCGCGAGCCTGAAGGGGACACCGCGAGCACGCCGTCCAGGGTCGAAAGGGATGCCGAGATCGCGTCGCGATCACCGCCTGAAACACGGAGGACTTGATGGGGGAACGCGCGGACCATGGCAGACGGTGCGCCGTCCTGCAGGGTAATGCCGTGGTGGATGAGCCCGACGCGGTGACAGCGCGACGCTTCGTCCATGTACGGTGTGGAGATGAGCACAGCCATCCCTTCGTGGGTGAACTCGCCGAGCAGGTCCCAGAACTCGCGACGGCTCACCGGGTCCACGCCGTTGGTGGGCTCGTCGAGCAGCAGCAGGCGCGGCCTGTGAAGCAGTGAGCAGGCGAGCGCCAGCTTCTTGTACATTCCGCCGGACAGCGCATCAGCCCTGCGATTCCGGAAACGGCTCAGACGCGTGATCTCCAGGAGCCGATCGCGGCGCGGCGCATAGTCCTTGCGGCTGAGACAGAACATGTCCGCGAAGAACGAAAGGTTCTCATCAATGGTCAGATCGCCGTAGAGGCTGTATTGCTGGGGCATGTAGCCGAGCATCTCGCGTACTGCCGCGCGATCGCGCAGCGGGTCCTTTCCCGCGATCCTCGCTTCCCCTCGCGTCGGCGCCATCAGCCCTGCCAGGATCCGGATCGCTGTGGTCTTGCCCGCACCATCCGGCCCCACAAGCCCGTAGATCTCCCCTGGGAAGATCTCCAGGCTCAACCCCCGCAGGGCTTGCAGCGTACCAAAGCTGCGCAGCAGCCCGGTCGCTTGCAGGATGGGCGCCGCTTCGTTCATCGGGCCGTGCCCTCGATCACCGCTTCCACCGGCATTCCCGGACGAAGCTTGCGGCCGGCGTTGGGAATGGTCACCTCCACGCCGTACACCAGCCGGTCACGGTCCTCGCGGGTCTGCACGTTGCGGGGGGTGAACTCGGCTTTGGACGAGACGTGGCGGATGGTGCCGGTGAACGTCTCACCGGGGTACGGATCCGCATGGACGCTGACACGCTTTCCGGGCGCTGCCGCTGCGAGCTCCGCATTGGGTAGGTAGAACGTCGAGCGGACCTCGTCGAGATCCACCACGGTCAGCACCCGCGAGCCAGGGAGCACGACCTCGCCTGGCTCGAAGTTGCGGGACTGCACCACGCCCGCGCGAGGGGCCTTGAGCGTGCATTCCTGGACCGCGATCTCGGCGCGACGCACACCTGCTTCGGCGACAGACACGTTGCCCTTGGCGGTGTCGGTCTGGGCGCGGGCAGCGACTGCCGTGCGCCAGGCTGCGTCGGTGCGGGCCCGCGCGGCTTTCTCGTTGGCTAGCAGAGCGTCGACCTGGTGCTTGACCCCTGCCGCACGTGTGTCGACCTGATCCATCTGCGAGCTGGAGATCGACCCTGTGGAGTAGAGGGAAGACAGACGGACGGCTTCCCGGGTGACATTCGACTTGTCAGCGTCAGCCGCGTGAACCTGTGCGGCAGCAGCTTCGGCCGAGAAACGCGCGGCGCTCGTGTTGCCCGCGGCTGCAGCGGCAGACGCAGAGGCGACGTCCACGGTCGTCTGGGCAACGAGCAATCTCGCACGTACCTCGGCGAGCATGGCTTCGGGCTCAGCGCAGTCGAGCTCGACCAGGACCTGGCCGGGCTTGACCTCGTCGCCTTCGTTGACGCGGATGGTCTGGATGCGCGCGCCGATGCGTGCGGTGATGTCGACCTCGGTGCCCTCGATCGTGCCTGAGCCGCCGGAGGGAGCGTGCTTGTACGCGCTCAAGGCGCGCATGCGAAAGGCCAGGGCGATCGCGAGGGCGACCACGAGAACCGCGAGGATGGCGAGGATGCGTTTCATGGCAGTGCGGGTCGTGTGCACCCTGCGTGCCACTGCGCGATTGTCGAAATTGCATCGCGGACCGATGGATTCCGCATCCTCATGCACGCACGCCCGGATCGCCTCCGGCTCCGTGCGTCGACCCGCATCCTGAGCTGCGATCAGCGCTGTGATGCTTCGGCACGACCTTCGCAGTGGTCGGGCGTCGAGATGAGCCGCAGACGAGCGCCGACCCGCATGGACCTTTGCATTGCCCTGATTCGGGAGATGACGCTTATGCAACCGGCCCGTCGGGTGTTCGGAAATGCTACACCCCGTGTCGGACCCCTGGATTTGCAGCCATGATCGCTGAAGACGCCACTCCTGACACCGCAGAAGCCTGGAACAGGGAGATCCACTCGCTGGTGATCCGAATCTTCCGGGCGCGGCTCGCGATCATGATCCTGTTCGTCGCGGCCCTGTTCGTGTTCGTCGCCTTTGAGCCGGTTCCCTGGAAGCTCTGGTGGATTGGCGTGACCGCGATCGTCACGCTGCTGCTGTCGCTCCACGAGTACTGGCGCATCCAGCGTGTACCTCCGAGCCTGACCACAATCCAGCTTAACATCGGCGCAGCGCTCCTCCTGCAGAGCTCGATGGTCTTCATCACAGGGGGCATCGAGAGCCCGCTGCTGCTGATCTACGTTCCGTTCGGCGTGATTACCGGATTGAGCCTGCGTATCCCGTGGCGGGTGGCGACGGTCTCCGCCATCCCGTGCGTGTTCACGACCCTGTTTGCAGCCGGCGCGCTGCAGGGGTGGCTTCCCCGCACCATCCCCGCGTTCTTCAACCTGGGTGACGGGTTTGCGGACAAGGCCACGTACGTCTGGACCAAGGTCGGGGCTCTGACATTGCTGGTGAGTGCCACGGCGAGCGTGGGCGTGCAGATGCGCGCATCCTACGAACGGATCATTCGTCAGATTGCCGACCAGAGACACGAGATGCTCGATGCGGTCGCAGCGCGCAACCGCGAGCTGCTGTCGGTGGCGAGCACGGTCGCTCATGAGCTGAAGAACCCGCTCAGCTCCATCCAGGGCCTGGCCCAGCTGATGGCTCGCACGTCACAAGGCAAGGACAGCGAGCGACTCGAGGTCATGCGCAGGGAGATTTCCCGCATGGCGAACGTGCTCGACGAGTTCCGCAACTTCAGCCGTCCGCTGAGCGGGCTGTCGCTCACGCGCGCGAGGTTGCGCCGATTGATCGATGACGTCGTGCGCCTGAACGAAGGGCGGGCCGATGCACGCGGCGTGCGTCTTGCGCTCGAGGCGGGCGACGACGTGCTGCTGGTGTGCGACCCCCAGAAGATCAAGCAGGCTTTGCTGAACCTGGTGCAGAACGCGCTGGAGGCGACTTCCTCCGGAGGCAGGGTCGACGTGCAGCTGAAGATCGTGGATGTGGACACGGCACGCATCACGGTGTCGGACACAGGGCATGGTTTGAAGCCCGAGGTTTCGGAGCGTCTGTTCTGTCCCGGGGTGACGAGCAAGGAGCACGGCACAGGTGTGGGGTTGGTGGTGGCGCGCTCGATTGCCGAGCAGCATGGGGGACAGGCCACGCTCGACAACCTTCCCACCGGCGGGTGCATCGCCACCCTGAGCCTTCCCATCAAGTCTTCCCTTCCCACGGAGCAGCCGTCATGAAGCCGAGGGTGTTGGTCGTCGACGACGATGCAGGGGTGCGCTACACGCTGCGGGAGATCCTCGAGAGCAGCGACATCGATGTGGCCGAAGCGGCCGACGGTGTGGAAGCGCTGAGCTGGCTGCAGGGCAATCGCGCGGATCTGCTGATCACGGACCTGATGATGCCGAACCTCGACGGCATGAAGCTGCTCGAGCGGCTCAAGGCGATCCCGCAAGCGCCCAAGGTCATCATGCTGACTGCCCATGGCTCGGAGCGTCATGCGGTGCAAGCGATCAAGCTCGGGGCCTGCGACTACTTCTCCAAGCCGTTCGACGCAGACCAGGTGATGCGGGTGGTGGAGCGTGCAGTTGCTGCGGTGCGCATGCAGGAAGAAAACGAGCAGCTCAGGGCAGAGCTGCTGCTCAGCCGGCACATGGTCTTCACCTCCGACGCGATGAAGCGTGTGGCGCTGCTGGTCTACCGGGTCGCGCCTCGCAACGTGAGCGTGCTGATCACGGGACCGAGCGGCACGGGCAAGGAGCGCGTGGCGGACGCGATCGTGGCGGGCTCACCCCGAGCTGCGGCGCCGTTCGTGCGCTTCAACTGCGCAGCCGTACCTCGCGAGCTTGCTGAAGCGGAGCTGTTCGGCCATGCGAGGGGAGCGTTCACCGGAGCGGTCAAGGCGCGCATCGGGCTTTTCCGGGAGGCCAACGGCGGCACGCTGCTGCTCGACGAGGTAGGCGAGATCGATCTTGCCACCCAGGGCAAGCTGCTTCGTGCGTTGCAGGAGGGCTACATCCGCCCGGTGGGAGAAGACCGGGAGGTCAAGGTCGACGTGCGCGTGGTGGCGGCCACGAACCGGGATCTGAAGCAGGAGGTGTCTGCAGGCAGGTTTCGCGAGGATCTGTTCTACCGTCTGAACGTGGTCGAGATCGCGCTGCCACCGCTGCGGGATCGGGCCGACGACATCCCGCCGCTGATCGACCACTTCCTGCGCAAGTTCACGGAGCGGTTCGGGACAGGCAGCGTGACCCTGTCTGCTCCCCTCCGTCAGGCCCTGTGCGTCGGCTCCTGGCAGGGCAACGTGCGCGAGCTCGAGCATCGGATCGAGCGGATGGTCGCGCTGTCGTCCGGTGGCGTGATCGACGACGAAACCCTGACAGTGCAGGAGGAGAGCAAGGAAGCCGGCGATGGCTTTGGGCTCAAGGAGAAGGTGGAAGCGTTCGAGCGCGGGCTGATCCTGCAGGCGCTACGAGAGTATGGCGGGAATCGGTCGGAAACCGCGCGGAGGCTGGGAATCGGGCGCGTGACGTTGCTCGACAAGATGAAGAAGTACGGGATCGAGTAAATGCGGCAGTCGCAGCAGCCACCTCAGGTCGGCTGCCCGCTCATCGCGCGACGATTGTGCTCCCTCCTGAACTCCAGGCACCGTTCAATCGCTTGTCGGACCTCTGGCGAATAGGGGACCAGCCCAGCCGCCAGGATTCCTTCCTCCATCCTCCTGTGCAGGTCGATCACCTCGTCGGGAGTGACCACGTCTGCATCCAGGGTGACGGGTTGCAGCATCGACGCGATCCGCTCTGCATCGAGCCACCAGTCGGTGCATCCCGTCTCCTCGTGATGCGCGCGATACAGCTCGGTCCCAGGATAGGGCACCACGATCCCCATGGGGCTGAGCCCGTCGGCCAGCGGAGCAATCTCTTGCATGAACGTGAGCGTGTGCTCGAGCTGCTGGGCTGTCTCGCCTGGAAAGCCCAGCATGAAGTTGGCCTGTGTGCGCACTCCGGCGGCCTTGGCGACCGCAAGCGCTGCCATCGCAGCCTCGCGACCGGAGCCTTTGCGAATCAACGCCAGCCGCGTGGGATCGCCGCTCTCGATGCCGAAGGTGATTCCACTGCAGCCAGCGTCAGCCATCGCTCGGACAAGCTCCTCGTCCACCTGATCAGCTCTCGCCTCGCACATCCACGTAACCTTGAAATCCAGCGTACGGATTGCGCTGCAAAGCTTCAGCAAGCGCTCTCGATGGGCAGTCAATGCCACGTCGTGGAACACGAAAGCCGTCGCACCCTCCCGCTGGTGCCAGTCCACCAGCTCCTCGATGACTCGGCGCGCCGAGTGAAACCGATAGCGGTGACCTGAGATGACGTTCGCGCAGAACGTGCACCGTCCCGGGCAGCCGCGCGACGTGATGAGGCTCGGAGACAATCGGGGGATTCTCCCCTGCGGCGCGTACCAATCCCGGTCCAGCAGGGGCACGGCTTGGATGGGGCTCGGCAGAAGATCCAGGTCAGCCACCAGGGGGCGCTTTCTCGTCTTCCGGAGGTTACCCCCGCTGTCGCGGTAGACGAGCCCTGCGACGTCCGCAGGGTCGCTCTTGAGCGTCAATGCTTCATAGAGCTGCACAAGCGAGCCCTCGCCTTCATGGAGCACGACGAAATCGAATCCGTGCGCCAGAGCTTCTTGCGGCAGAGCGGTGGCATGCGGCCCGCCTGCCACGAGGAACCTGCCTCGTTTCGGTACCAGCTCCTGCAACAGTCGATAGCTGGCGAGCGCAGTCTCTGTGTACAGCGTCAAGCCGATGAGCAGCGGTTGGGTTCGGGCTACGACCTCGGCCAGGGCATCTGCGCCAGAGGGACCGTAGGGGCTCGCCAGATCCACCACGGCTACTTCTACGCCCGCTTGCTGCAGCGCGGCGGCCAGGTAGAGCATGCCAAGCGGAGGTCCGGCGGTTCGCACCGGACTGGGCGTGGTGACGAGAAGCACACCGCCCATGACTACCCCTCGGCGGTCATCGTGCCGGACGCGTCACAGCTGGGGACCGTTGTTCAGAGATCCGGGCTTCTCGATGACCGTGCCGTTCACCACAGGTCCGGAAGGCACGTAGGGGGGAGCAAATGCGGGCACCGGTCCGTACCCCAGCACCCCTGTGACCTGGACACCCGAAATCCACTTGGTGAAGCCGAGCGCCACGGACGAGGCAAGCAGAGAGACGACCTGTTTGGCGCTCGCGGACTGTGCGAGGGAGCCCAGCGCTGCCACCAGACGCGACTCGATGCTGCCCGCGCTCATGTTCGTGATCCCGTTACTCGGGCAGGCAACGAGTGGAGTGGCCACATTGACCATGGGTGGGGCCGTCGGCGCAGGAACCGAGGCGAAGGATGGGTACCACGGCAGACCAGGAATCGTGACCTGATCCTGCCACGCCTTCCAGGCGTCCCCGATCGCCTTGGCAAGCTTGTCCCGAATTTCGACCGGCATCTTGACGGCTGCTGGACTCGTTCTGATCAATGCGGCGAGGTCCGGGCCGTCCAGGCAGCCCGGAGAGCCGGTGGCAGCTATTGCGTTGACGCGGACCAAGGCGGGCTTGAACTTTGCCTGGAGCTTCCACTGGTCCACCGCGAATCGGACACCCTCCCGGATCGAGCTACCCCACCGCGGCCATTCGTCCACGGCCACTGCGAGGCTCTTCCTCGCGCCCTTCAGGCTCAGGGGCGCTGCCTTGAGGGTGTTGGCTGGGTCGGCAATTCCCACCACGACTCGCTGGCCCGCAGCGGGCTGCCAGTTCGCTGTAACCGTGAACGAGCTGCCACCAGCCACTTCCAGGTTCGTGCCTGAGAGAATTTCTGCTCCATCCGCCTCGATCCGCCAGGGAACGCTGAACGTGCCGCTCCCTGTGGTGGAGATCGTGACGTCGATGATGGCAGGCTCGGCCGCTGACAGGAGCGTAAGGCCCTCGATGGCGTAGTGCTTCTTGGGTCGAAGCGACAATGACGTGACGCTGACCGAGCGGGTCGTCTTGGTGATGGGATCAGCGGAGGCCGTGGAGCTTTGGGCGACGGACCAGCCGCCGATCGCCGCACCCAGGACGTGAAGCGCGGTTCGGCGCGAAATCCCTCGTGACGTACGCGGCTTTCCAGGGGCCTTCGCCATCAGATCACTCCTTGCACCTTCAGGTGCTCGAACGCCTTCACGAGCGTTGTATCGACTTCGGGCGGGCCGTGCAAACTACTTCTTCAAGGGTGGAACATCCGCGCCTTCGCCAAAGCCGAGCACCCGGAACTCCGGAGGCGCAGGCGCTTGCGCAAGGTGGATGATCGGACCTTCCTGCCCATCGTCGGCCTGGGCAAAAGTGCCGAAGTGGATCGCAACGCTCATCGCGGCGCCGAGCACGTGGTGGGCGTGCACGGCTTCTTCGGGTGAGATGTGAACCGGCGCCATGATCCATCGCGGCTCGAACGCACCGATGGGAAGAAGCGCCAGACGCATCGGTCCGAACTCGTCTCGAATCTGGGCGAAGTGCGGGCCCCAGGCAGTATCCCCGGCAAAGTAGATCGGGCCGCCGTGCGACTCGATCACGAACCCGGCCCAGAGCGTGCCATCGTGATCCATCAGCCCGCGCATGGAAAAGTGCTGCGCAGGCACGGCCGTGACCAGCACGTCCCCACCCACGGGCTCGACTTCCCACCAATCCAGCTCCGTGGCCCCTTGCATTCCTTCGGCCTCGAGCACGGCGCCATTGCCGAGCCCGGTCAGGATGCGAGGATGGTCACGCTTCACCAGCCGCTCGATCGTGGGGATGTCGAGATGGTCGTAGTGGTTGTGGCTGATCAGCACCACGTCGATCGGTGGAAGGTCCTCGAACCGGATCCCAGGCGGACGCCTGCGCTTCGGGCCGATCCACGAGAGGGGACCGGCGCGCATGGACCAGATCGGATCGGTCAGGATGTTCAGACCGTCGACCTGGATGAGGACCGTGGAGTGGTTGACAAAGGTGACGCGCAGGGCATCAGGGCCGACGCGCTTTGGCGGAGCAGGTCCTGGAGGAGCATCGGTCCAGTCCGCCCACGGGCCTGGCTTGCGGGTGGACCACCATCGCAGCAAGTCGCCCAGCTCCCGCTGCTGAGCCGGCACCTGGTTGTGAAACCTCTCGCCGTCGAAGTGGTCCGTGATCGGCCCTGCATATCTGGGCGAGGAGAAGGTCCCACATCCGCTCATCCAGAGCGCGATCGCGGCCAACAAGAGGTAATACCTGGCAAGCACGATCCGGTCATGGCGCAAACCAGGTGCGACGCCAAGCCCGGTGCTCAACGACGCGACTTGCCCGCTGCCGCTGCGGCTGTTCGTGCTTTGCGCCGCGCGCCGATCCGGCTAGCAACAACAACAGATCATGTCCGAACCCTCTGCTTCCAGTCCTGGGCCGTCGACGCGATCAGCGTCGGACGCTTCTGCGCCGCAGGCGGAGGTTCTGCACGCGAAAGCATTCGGTCTCGCCACCGAGCAGAGCGGCGTGCCGCTGATCAGCGACGTCATCATCCGTAACCCTGGCCCGGAGCCTCTTCGCGGATTGAGCCTCGATGTCGAGCTGCCTCTGGAGCTGGGAGGCGAGCTGACCCGCAAGGTCGCCAACGTACCGGGTCGCGGGGAGATGCGCACCGGCCCCATCGAGCACGGTGTTGCGCCTGGCCTGCTCGCCAAGCTGAGCGCGTCGACGCGAGCGACGATCCGCTGGCAGCTCAAGTGCCTTGATCAGGTGATCGTGCGCGGTGAATTCGGGCTCGACTTGCTCGCTTGGGACGAGTGGCCCGGGCTTCGGGTTCCACCCGGGGTTCTGGCGCCGTTCGTCACGCCGGATCATCCTGCCGTAGGGCGCGTGGCAAAGGCTGCCGCTGAACGCTACCAGGCGTCATCGGGACAGGCGTGGGCCGGCTACGAGCAGCGATCTGCTGCGCGGGTGCAGGCGCTTTTCGAGGCGATCCACGACTCTCTTCGCGAGATCCAGGCCGCGCCCGTGCCATTGCGCCCAGCCTACGAGCAACAGGGCATGCGCGTGCGCCTGGCAGACACAATCGAGCGTGATCGTGCAGCGACGCCCCTGGATCTGGCGTTGCTCCTGGCAGGCTGTGCCGAGAGCCTCGGCTTGCTGCCCCTGGTCGTGCTGCTCGACGGGCATGCTCTTGCAGGAGGGTGGCTGGTCGACGATCGCTTTCCCGAAGGGGTGGTCGAGGATGCTGCGCGCCTGCGCAACCTGGTGGCGCTCGGCAATCTCATCCTGATCGATCCCAGCGCTGCGACCTCGTCTTCCCCGGGTTCGCTGTCCGAGGCCATGAAGAGTGCGTCCGCGCGCATGGCTGTCGACGCTTCCTTCCTGTGCGCGCTGGATGTCCGCGTGATGCGCGACAACGGGTACCGCCCCCTGGGAGCCAGTGCCATGCCGCGCGCGGCCATGCCTGCTCCAGCCGCTGCGTCGGCGGCATCCCCGAAGGCGGCATCGGCCACGCCGGTGCAGGACAGGTTCCACAAGTGGAAGGAGCGCCTTCTCGATCTCACCCTTCGCAACAAGCTTCTGAACTTCAAGCCTGATGCCAAGGGATCATTGGCGATCGACGTGCCGGACCTGCCGGTGTTCGAGGATCTGCTGGCAGCACAGGATGGATTCGAGCTTGTCGGCAAAGCCGATGAGACACCGGGCAGGAAGGTCCAGGCCGATGACCCGGGGCTGCGCGAGCGCAGGCTTGCAGACCTGCGCAACCACACGCTGCACTGCGGCCTGCCCGAGGCATCCCTCTGGGATCGCTGCCAGAAGATCGAGCGTGCGGCGCGCACGGATCTCGAGGAGGGCGGGGCCAACACCCTGTTTGCGACCGTGGGGCTGCTCCGTTGGTACGAGACGGCCGAAGCGCAGGAGGGAAGGCTCGCGCCTTTACTGCTCTACCCGGTGAAGCTGACGCTCGACCGGAGACGCAAGCGGGTGGTCCTGGCGCGTCTAGCCGATGAGCCGGTGCTCAACGTGACCCTGATCGAGAAGCTCCGTCGGGACCACGGGCTCGACCTGTCTGCCCTGGCTTCCATCGAGCCTGACGAATCCGGCCTGAACGTGGCTGCAATGCTAGCCATGGTGCGCGAAGGGATCGCGCGCATGCCGCGTTGGGAAGTCGTGGAGGCATGCTACCTCGGCTCGTTCACCTTCACCCGGTTCCTGATGTGGAAGGATCTGGAGGACAATGCGCAGGCATTCCTGCGCAACGAGGTCACGCGCCACATCGCCACCGGAGAAGGGGGCTTCCTCGGAAAAGGAAGGGAAGTCCCGATCGAATCGCTCGACGCCGAGGTCCCTGCGTCATCGTTGCCGTGCGTGGTCGACGCAGACTCCACGCAGATGTCCGCCGTGGCGTCTGCGCTCACCGGGCGCAGCTTCGTGCTGCAAGGCCCGCCAGGCACGGGCAAGTCGCAGACGATTACGAACCTGATTGCAGCCGCGCTCGCCTCGGGCCGCACAGTGCTGTTCGTCTCCGAGAAGATGGCAGCGCTCGAGGTCGTGCACAGGCGTCTGCAGAGCGTGGGGCTGGGCGACTTCTGCCTCGAGCTGCACAGCGCCAAGGCCAACAAGAAGCAGGTCCTCGAGTCATTGGGCCAGAGCCTGCAGCGGGCGGACAGAGTCGCAGCCTTCCCATGGGAAGATCGCTGCAGGGAGCTGGGTGCAGCCCGGGCTTCCCTGGATGCGTACCCAAGCGCATTGCACGTCAAGCGCCCTATCGGCTTGAGCTTCTACCAGGCGAGCAGTCGTCTGCTATCCATGCACGACGGGCCCCAGCTGCGGCTCACCATCCCGCATATCGATCGCGTCCAGGAAGAGCAGCTCAGGGAATGGCAGGAAGCGGTCGCTTCGTTCGCTGCGCGCGCTGCCGAGGTCGAGCCGGTCGCCTCCCACCCCTGGCGGCTGTCGGCAGTCGCGGAGTGGAGCGCGGCCTCGCAGGAATCGCTCGGCTCGACGATGGATGCGACCATCGCAGCGCTCGATGCGCTGGAGTCCGCTGCCCTGGCGCTGGCCTCGTCCATCGGTGTGCCGGTGCCGGCGCAGACGGCAGCGCTCGACGATCTCGCATTCTTCGCCTGGGCGCTCGCAGAGGGGCCGGTACCGCCAGCGGCGTTCGACGCTGCTGCGTGGCCCAACATCGCAGGACGAATCGGGCAGTACACGGCAGCGCAGCGCGCCAGCCAGGCCCGTCAATCCGAGCTTGCGGTGCGCTGGAGTCCTTCGCTCTACAGGCTCGACCTTCCCACTCTCCATTCGCGCTTCCTGAAGTGGGCCCAGGCATTCTTCCTGTTCGCATGGTGGTTCCTCAGGTCTGCGCGAAAGGCGCTTCGCCCGGTTGCAGTGCGGGGCCTCCCCACGGACCAGGAGATCACCAGCGACCTTGCGCTGGCGCGATCCGTCCAGTCCGAGGCTGCGACGCTCGACCAGGAGCGGGACTGGGCCGAGCGGGTCTTCCAGGGGATCTGGTCGAGCCGATCCAACCCGCTGGACGTGCTGGAAGCAGCGCTCGGACGCGCGGGAGCGGTGCACGACGCGGTCATCCGTCTGCGGGCTCGCGGCTTCATGAGCCTACAGGGCGCGATGAGCTTCGCAGGGCCTGCGACCTCAGCTGCCCAGCGCGCGGCGGTGCAGGCGCAGCAGAAGGCTCTCGTGGATTGCGTTCGCGAGCTCGATGAATGCGAGCAGCGGCTGCTGGCAGCGGTGGGGCTGCAACCGGGCAGCGCGTGGCCTGCGCGGGTGGATCCACGCTGCCGGCCCGCGCTGCGCGAGGTGCTGACCACCTGGCGTGCGAACCTGCCTTTGCTCCGCCCGTGGTGCATGTACCAGAGAGCCAGCAGCCATCTGGCGAGCCATGGGCTGTCCATGGTCGTCGATGCGCACCGCACCGGGGCCGCGCAGGCATCCACCCTCGTGAAGGGCTTCGAGTGGAGCGTTTTGGATCGCTGGGTGACCACGGTGCGCGACCGCGAGGCGCTGCTGCGCGACTTCGACGGCGCAGCCCACCATCACCTTGTGAAGCGCTTTTCCGAGCTCGATCGCGCACACATCGAGCTGTCCCGTCAGCAGGTCGTGCGGAGCCTGGAGCAGCGTCTGCCAGCCGCAGGTGCGTCGGCTGCTTCCTCCCAGCAGGGGGTGCTCGAGCGCGAGCTTCGCAAGAAGACGCGGCACATGGCGATCCGCAAGCTCCTGCAAGCCATTCCCGACCTTCTTCCCTGCATCAAGCCGTGCCTGCTGATGAGCCCCCTGTCCGTGGCGCAGTACCTTCCCGCGGACGGGCGTCCGTTCGATCTGGTGGTGTTCGACGAGGCCTCGCAGATCGGGACGCACGACGCGATTGGAGCGATCGCACGCGGCAGCCAGGTGGTCATCGTGGGGGACTCCAAGCAGCTGCCACCGACGAGCTTTTTCAAGCGGGCAGCGGACGACGAGGAGACGGCTCCGGACGACAACGACGTCGAGGAGCTCGAGAGCATCCTGGAGGAAGCGCTGGCTCGGCAGATTCCGCAGCAGATGCTTGGCTGGCACTACAGGAGCCGCCACGACGCGCTGATCGACTTCAGCAACCGCCACTACTACGGCGGAAGGCTCCACGTGTTCCCAGCGGCCCGCCAGAGCGTGCCTGACCTCGGCGTCAAGTTCCACCTTGTGCCCGAAGGCGTGTACATCGGGGGAGACAAGGGCAAGTTCGCGCGCACCAACCCCAAGGAGGCCGAGGCGCTCGTCCAGCACCTCGTCGAGGAACTCCGATCGCGCGAGCCTCAGGATCGCTCCTTTGGCGTGGTGACCTTCTCCATGCCCCAGCAGGCGCTGATCCAGGATCTGCTCGATGAGCGGCGTGCGCAGATGCCCGAGATCGAGAAGCACTTCAGCGGAGTCGAGCCGGTGTTCGTCAAGAACCTGGAGAACGTGCAGGGCGACGAGCGCGACGAGATCCTGTTCAGCATCGGCTATGCGCGCGACGAGCGGGGAAGGCTGCGCATGCACTTCGGCCCCCTGAGCATTGCCGGGGGAGAGCGCAGATTGAACGTCGCAGTCACGCGCGCTCGTCGCCAGCTTCGCGTGTTCTCCACGCTGACCTACGACCAGATCGACACTGCGCGCACATCGGCAATCGGAGCTGCGCATCTGCGCGACTTCCTCGAATACGCAGCGCGCTTCGGCCAGGCAGCCGCCTCGATCCGCGTGCAGGAGCACGATCACCCCTCCGAGTTCGAGCGAGAGATCGCCCAGGCGCTCACGGGCTTGGGGCATCGCGTGGACAGCCAGGTCGGGTGCGGCGGGTACCGTATCGACCTGGCCGTGGCCCACCCGACCGAGCCTGGAGTCTATGTGCTCGGAGTGGAGTGCGACGGCCCAAACTACCACGCAGCGAAGACCGCGCGAGATCGCGATCGGCTGCGCGGCCAGGTCCTGGAGTCCCTCGGCTGGCGCATGCTTCGCGTGTGGTCTTCGGATTGGCTCTTTGACCCGCAGGCTCAGATCGAGCGGATCAACAAGGCGATCGAAGAGGCTTTGCGCAAAGCTTGAGAGAGTGTCAGGGCGCGCAGGCGGGGAACTGCGACGCGCCGGGCGCATCTGCGTTGTCGAGCTTGCCCGGAATGCCCGAGTCTTCGAGCACGTGCCCGTGGACGTCGGTCACGCGCAGCGTGTAGGGCCCGTCCCCCATGCCCGACGGCTCGACGAAGTAGTTGTACTCCAGCCGCTCGATTGCCTTGTAGCTGCCGCCGGAGAGGTACTCCACGCTCTGGATCGCATAGCGGTGATTGCGGATCTGGACCGCAGTCCACCATGGATTGGAGCCGTCCTTGAAGTGGTAGATGATATTCCCCGTGACCGGGCATTCGACGTAGTTCCAGGTGATCGTCACGCGCCCCAGCGCGGGATCCGCGATCTTGGCAAAGGCCGACGGGCTCAGGTCGATGTCGCCCGGCTTGCACTCTGGGCACCGGTCCACCACCCGGATCGTGATGGTGCCGTCAGGCCCCTGGATCTGGGCACATGCACCGCACGCGGCCGAGCCGGCGTAGTCGGTCTGGTTCATCGCACCGACCATCAGATCATTGGGCGTGGCAGGGA
The DNA here is from genome assembly GCA_016218915.1 of Deltaproteobacteria bacterium. Taxonomy (GTDB): domain Bacteria; phylum Myxococcota_A; class Polyangia; order Polyangiales; family Polyangiaceae; genus JACRCQ01. Next base: position 110,622 of record JACRCQ010000016.1, on the reverse strand, counting down.
ACCCGCAGTTCCCGGAGCCGTCTGCAAAGTCATAGTAGGTAGCATCCCCGGTGTAGGTCTTTGGCGTTCCATCGCATGGCGTGGTCCCGCCTCCGCTACCACCGGTTCCTGTTGCGCCGGTTCCCCCGGTCCCGGTCGCTCCGCTCCCGCCCGTGCCCGTGGCTCCGCTTCCACCGGTTCCGGTCGCTCCGCTCCCGCCTGTCCCAGTCGCTCCGCTTCCGCCGTTGCCACCGTTGGCACCTCCGCCCGCACCCGCCGCACCGTCCAGCCCGCCGTCGCCCACCACGCCACCGTTGCTCGAGTCCGAGCTGCATGCCCCGCTTGCAAGGGCGCAGACGATCGCGAGAAGGTAAGGTTGACGAAGCAGGTGGGTGGTGACTGCGCGTCCTGAACGAAGAGCAGCATGCCTGCGCGCGACCTTTTCCATGTCGGACCTCCGTGAGCATGATGATAGCATCAGTTGACGTGGATGCGGCCTCGGTCTGATACTGAGCACGATGCGTTTCATGTCCCGGCCGACCGTCCTCGTGGTCTGCGTCTTCGCGTCGATCGCATCGGCGGGCGCTTGCTCGATCACGACGCCGCTCGACGGACTTTCGGGCGGGGTGCCTCCAGGCGACGCGGCTGCGCAGGATCAGGGATCTGAGCCGATCCAGGTCGATGCGGGTTCAGAGGATGTGAGCAGCGATCCTGTGGGGAGCGACGTTCAGGATGCGTCGCAAGAAGATGCATCCGACAGCGCTTTGGATGCGCAGGACGCTGCGGAAGAGGACGTGCAGGGACAGGACGCGCCAGAGGAGGCGCTGGATGCCGCGACGGATCCGCAAGCTGAGCCTCCTCCCACGCCCGTGTACGCGCCCGCTGTGCTCGCCGATGATCCGATCGGATATTGGCGGTTCGGAGAGCTTGCCGGACCGCTCGCCAAGGATTCGAGCCTGAGCAAGATAGACGGCACCTACGTGGGGCTCGTTGCCTTTGGCGCCACAGGTGCGATCGTGTCCGATCCAGACCCTGCAATCCTGCTGAACGGCAGCCAACCGCACGTGACCTTTGGCGATCAGTTCGACTTCCAGGGCCTTCAGCCGTTCTCGGTCGAAGCGTGGATCCGGCCATCTGCCATCGACAACGACTACCGCCGTCTTCTGGCCAAGGAAACCGTCGACTCTCAAGGCAAGCAGGGATACTTCCTGACCGTCCAGCAGGCCGGGCTCGGATTCGAGCGCTGGACCGACAACCAGGCATGCGCAATCACGGGTGATGTCCCATCGATGGTCGAGTTCACCCATGTGGTGGGCACGTTCGACGGCGCCACCATGATTCTGTACATGAATGGAGTATCTGTCGGCACCAGCCCTTGCAGCCACAACCTGATCGACCACGCCAACCCATTCGTGGTGGGAGCGACGTCGGCAGAGTCGTTCAACTTCTACGGGGGCGTGGTCGACGAGGTAGCCGTGTACGACAAGCCGTTGAGCGCCATTCGGGTCAAGGCGCACTACGACGCGGGCAAGGGCCTGTGACCCCGCGCGTCATCGTCATCGGCCTGGATTGCCTTTCGCCGGACCTGGTGTTCGAGCGCTATGCAGGCGACCTTCCCACGTTCCGATCGCTCATGGAGGCCGGGTGCTGGGGCAAGCTCCGCAGCGTCGACCCGCCAGTGACCATCCCCGCGTGGTCCTGCATGCTCTCGGGGTGCACGCCCTCTGAGCTTGGGCTGTACGGATTCCGGCACCGCAAGCTCGGCTCCTACACAGAGCACTACCTCGCAGACAGCCGCCATGTCCGCCGGCCGCGCGTGTGGGATTACCTTGTAGAACGCGGCTTTTCCGTAGGCCTTGTGGGCGTGCCCCAGACCTGGCCAGTGCCCAGCCTGCGCGGCTTCGTTGTCGGCGATGCGCCAGATGCAACCCAGGGGCTAACCTTTCCGCCAGGGCTCGCGGATGAAATTCGACGCGTGGTCGGGGAGTACCGACCTGACGTGACAGGCTTTCGCTCCGCGGATCCGTCGGACGTTCTTGCGGACATCGAAGCGGTCACGGCTCAGAAGTTCGCCCTGTTCCAGCATCTTCTCACCTCGCGCGGCGGCGACTTCCTGATGATGGTCGACATGGGCCCGGATCGGATCCACCACCGGTTCTTCCGCTACTGCGATCCGTCGCATCGCCTGCACGGGCAGGTCGCCGGGCTCGCGGATCCGGTCCGCCGCTACTACCAGCGTCTCGACGCGCATCTCGCAAGGACGCTCGCTCTGGTGCCGCCTGAAGCTCACCTGCTCGTGGTGTCGGATCATGGAGCCCGGAGCCTGCAGGGAGGATTCTGCGTCAACGACTGGCTGATCTCGCAAGGGCTTCTCACGCTGAAGAATCCGGCGCGCGCGCCGCGCCCGTTCGACGAATCGCTGGTCGACTGGGAGCGCACGCGAGCCTGGGCGTGGGGCGGATACCATGGGCGCATCTTCGTGAACCTGCAGGGGCGCGAGCCGCAGGGGCAAGTACCTGCATCCGAGCTCGGCACGTTTCTCGAGCGTCTATCGAGCGACCTTTCCTCGATAGCCGGGCCAGACGGGACACCGATGGGCAATCGCGTGATCCGTCTGGTCGATCCCAAGGGTGGAGTCCTGCCGCAGGGAGACTACCCGGATCTCATGGTCTACTTCGGAGACCTGTCGTGGCGCGCGCTTGGATCCGTGGGGCATGAAGGTTGGTACACGGAGGGGAATGACACCGGACCGGACGATGCGAACCACGATCCGATGGGAGTGATGATCTACCGGGGTCCAGAGGTGAGATCGCCGGGTCTCAGCATTCTCGACGTGGCACCTGCGATCTTGCGGTGGTTTGGGGTTGAGCGGGGAGCGTAGGAGACTATTCGATATACCCCAGCCTGCGCAGCTTGACCGCGGCGAGATCCGGCGCAGGCGCACACTTCGCCTCTCTCCACGCCTTCTCGATCTCTTCCCATGCCTCGGCCGGCTCCCCTGAGCCCCGCGCAAGCGGATTGCGCTCGCCAGGGTCCACGTCGAGACGATACACGCATTGCTCCGCGGTCGAGGGAGTCCAGATCAGCTTCCAGCTCCCTGTCCGAAATGCGACTTGCTTCCACAGCTCCTCGGCTGTGGACGGGACCGGCTCCGGTTGGGACACGAAGTCGCGCGAAGCAAACGAAAGGGAAGGCAGGGAAGGCGCCTCCCCTTGCCCTTGCACGCAATCTGCCAGGGATACGCCATCCGCACCCGGCAGCGAGGCTCCCGCAATCGCAGCCAGCGTGGGAGCGATGTCCACGGATCGCGCTGCACCAGGAATCGGCCGCGGCTCCAACCATTCAGGGCCCCACAGCAACAAGGGGACGGACAGCACTTCCTCGTGCAGATGATTGCCGTGCAGATCAAACACGTCCGTCACGGGCGCTTGCCCCCGTTCGCCCCACGATTCGCCGTGATCACCCGTTACCACAACGAGGCAGCGCTCGCTCCCCGCATGCTCGCGCACAGCTGAAACGATCCTGGGTAGGAGCCGTTCAGAGAATCGTTCCACGCCCCGACGGTACAGAGCCCGCACCTTGGGACCCACCACGCTCGGGTCCTTCTGCCAGGCCCCCAGGACCTCGTCCGACAGCCTTTTCCAGGTGCGAACCGACAGCGGCCGATCCACGTACGGGAAATGGGTACTCCATACGTGGATCACCACGAACAGGTTGCTCGATGTGCACCGCTGCAGCCAGCCGATCATCCGCTCCACGTCCTGCGACGAGCCGACCACGCCCGCTTCAGGCACGGACACGAACAGGTAGTCCGGGTCAAAGACGAAGCTCGCGACCTGGTAGCCCTGGTCGGCCATCGCCCCAAAGAGCGATCGCGCATGGGAAGGAAGTGGCTGCTCCCAACGGTACAGGCCGAGGCGGTGCGCCCACAGGCCGGTCAGGATCGAGGCGATCGAGGGGACGGTCCAGGCAGCGCTCGTGGTGGCATGGTGAAACCAGACGCCTTGCTCGGCCATTTGATCGAGCACGGGCGTGTTGCAGTCACCGCCCGCAAATCCGGGTGCATCAGCGCGCAGCGAATCAGCGATGATCAGCACGATCCGCATGGTGTTTTCTGTATCACCCGGCTCTTGACCGGACAACCTAGGACCTCGATGGTGGCGTGGTAGGAACCATGGTAGCGTGTTCACGATGGCTACCGCGACCGGATTGCCCCTGAGTGTCTCCTTGATCGCTGCGGTGTTTCTGCTGGGCGCCTGCAAGTCGCCCCCTGCAGCATCGCCGGATCCACAGGCCACCGCTTCACCTACCGCCTCTGGCGCCCCCGAATCCCCGGTATCCATGGTGGAAACCGCGGTCGTGCTCGGCCAGTGCCCTGACTCCGCGACCATGAACACCAAGGCCGCACGCGATGCGATCCGCAAGCTCGTCGACCCCTGCGCCGGCGTGCCAGGCGGCAGCGCCCACTTTGCCGCAACCCTGATGCCTGATGGACGCATCGAGCTGGCTGCCCCATCAGGCGACCCGGCAGAGGGCGTGGTCCCCACGTGCGTCCTGAAGAACAAGCTCGCTCACAAGGTCATGCTCCATCACGGCTGCAAGTTCGACGTGAAGCTCGAGGAGCGCCCTGGCACGCCGCCTGCGTCCAACTGATTCCTCAGCCGGAGCCGCAGAAGTCCGCGCACGAACCGTCCGTGCCTCCATCCGGGGACAGGCAGTAGCCCAGGCACTCGTCGTAGAGGGTCGAGCACGGCTGGTCAGCGCTCTTCCTCTTCGAGCAAGTGCCGTTGGCCCCGCCTTCTGCCGGGGCGCAGTACAAGCGCTGCACGCAGTCCGTGACGCTTCTGCACGCAGCCCCTTCTGGTCCTGGGCCGTCGGCCCCGCATTGCCCCATGTGACACCGGAGCCCTGCCTGGCATTCCTGGTCGAAGACGCAGGGAACCCCGGCCGCAACAGGCTGGGAGCACACGCCGATCGTCTTGGCAGTGAGAAAGCAGATCTGACCCGCTTCGCAAGCAGGATGGGTCCCCAGCATCGAGTCGATCAAGTCGTCGGTCTCGAAGCTCGCCTCCTCTGCCCGACACGCGCCACCGCCAGAGGGTGCACCGCACGTCCCATCCTGGATGATGCTGTACCCGTAGCAGAACAGCCCATCCTGGCATTCGTACCGGTAGCTGCACGCCTCCCCTACCCCCTGGTTGCCTTGCACAGCGCCGCGACACCCCGACGCTTCCCAGTCGACGCCGGTCCAGATCATCTGGCACCCGATCGCACCGTACGTCGCCTGGAACGCCTGGCCGCACTGGGCTGCAAGCTCAGATTGAAGCGTGATCCTCCCCCTTTGCGCGCTCACCGTCAGCATCGTCTCGCACCGCGAAGCAAACGATTGCGCTATGCCCAGAAGGAACTGGTAGCCGCCGGTCTGCTTGTCCGCCTCGGTGCAGCACGGCTCGTAGATCCCAACCTGCATTCCCCAGCTGGCAGCGCAGAAGTCCTTCCACGGCGTCACGTCCGCGTCGATCGGCTCCGGCTCGCTCAGGACGTCCGGCTGCTGCTCTGCTGCGGCGTCCGCCGGCGCTTGGGTGCACGGATCGCCTGGCTCGCAATCGGACGAGCATCCGCTGGGCATGGCTGCCAGGAGTGAGAGCGCGGCGCCGGTCCCGATGGTCAAGGCGACGGCAAAGGGCATTCGCCATCGGCAGCGGCAGGAGCGCGACATGGCTGCAGGATACACGAGGGCGCCTCAGTACAAAAGCGGGGTGATTCCCAGAAAAGGCGCGCGAGCCGTGTTCGGGTAGTCCCCGATCTCCGTGACCTTGCTCGACACGACCAGGCTCACGTTCAGCATGTCGAGGTGATCGAACCATGACCGCGCAGCCTCGGACAGGTGCAGGCACGTCTCGGTTCGGATCGCGAGCGGCTGCTCCAGCTCGAGCAGCCCCAACGACCGTGCCACGGACACGATCACCGCAAGATCGGTCGCATCGCCGAGCACGATGTCCGCCTTTCGAAAGCCGAGCAGGTGCGCAAGCGAGGGAAGCATGCCCAGCTGCTCGTCCAGGCAGCTTCCCAACGTGGATGGATGCGGGATGGGCGCGCCCAGCACCCAGTACCCAGCATCGTCGTACGGCGACACCGTGGGCATGCTCCGCGGAAAGTTGGCTTCCGTCATCCACCACTTCGGGCTGATCGCCTCGAGACGGTGCAGGTCCATCAGGGTCACGTTCTCCGGGATGTACCAGAGCACAGGCCCGTTCCAGCCCGCATCGCGCGCATAGCACTCCACGCGCCGCACCTGCGTTTCGTTGAAGTGGATCGGAGGCGCAAGCGCGAACTTCTTGTGCAGCGGCGACAGCAGCCCCATCGCTGCGCCCGCCACGGTCCTCCCGACCCGCACCATGTACGGGATCTTCCCCTCCTCTGCCGGATCCTTCCAGGGCTCTTCCTGCAACCAGCGCAGCGTCGGACGGCTCGGCGTGGGTTCCGATCCCTCGGGAACCGGTGGAACCGACGAAGAAGCGAGCGACGACGGCGGCATGCCAAACGGAGGGCCGACGTCGATGGTGGTCGCAGAAGGACGGTACTTGCGGGGCTGCATGATCGCGGTCCGCGCCGAGTATACCTCAAGCGCTTGGGCCGCAGGGCTCTTCGATTCCCTTTGCTGCGAACCCGGCAAGGTGGTTCGATCGACGCATGCACAGGGCCACGCTTGCTGCCACGCTCCTGCTCCTGGTCGCTTCCGCAGGTTGCAGCCGATCGGGCACGCCGGAGTCCACAGCGGTCCCTGCGGACGCCGCGCCTTCGCCCATCGCATCGCTCGCAGCTTCCATCCCGGAGCTTCCTGCGATCGCGCTCGATCGCGCCACTGCCTCGAAGCTGATCTCGCTATCGCTGGCCTGCGTCGACAAGCCGTACCCGTACAAGCCCGACGTGGTGCTCGAGAGCGAACGCTCGCTGGAGCCTCCGCAGAGCTATTCACCTGCATTCTACGGCTGCTTCGACTGGCATTCCGCCGTGCATGGGCACTGGGCGCTGGTGCGCGTGCTCAGCCTGTACCCGGATCTGCCCGAAGCGCCTGCCATCCGCGCTGCCCTGGACCGTCACCTCACTTCGCCGATCATCGCCCGCGAGCTCGCGTTCTTCCAGAAACCTGGCAGCAAGACGTTCGAGCGTCCCTATGGCTGGGGGTGGTTCCTGCGCCTCGCTGCCGAGCTGCATGCATCGCCCCTGAAGGAAGCTCGGGAATGGGAAGCTGCTGCGCAACCGCTCGCGATCTACCTGTCCACCGTGATGGTGGACTATCTGCTGCGATTGAGCGCGCCGATCCGCGCAGGGACGCACGCGAATACTGCTTTCTCGCTGGTGCACGCGCTCGACTATGCGCGAGCCGTGGGCGACGCGCGTCTGGCGTTCGAGATCGAGGTGCGCGCACGGGACTTCTTCCAGCGCGATCGCTCCTGCCCGACCGGATACGAGCCATCCGGGGAGGACTTCATCTCGCCCTGTCTCGTGGAAGCGGATCTCATGCGTCGAGTCCTGCCGCGCGCAGAGTTCCTCCCCTGGCTCGATGCGTTCCTTCCCACCATGACCTCGCCTGAGTTCCGGCCCCTTCTGCGACCCGTGGAAGTCCGGGATCGACAGGACCCGCGCATCGGGCACCTGATCGGGCTGTCCCTGCAGCGGTCATGGTGCATGGAAGGAATCGCAACCACCCTCGCCGACACAGACCCGCGCCGCAGCCTTCTCTCGCGCCTTGCGCGCCTCCACCGCCAGGACGCGAGCAGACAGATGTTCGACAGCGGCTACGGAGGCGCCCACTGGCTCGCGTCGTTCGCGATCTACCTGCTGTCCGGCGTGGGTCCCAAGTAGCCGATCCCCGCACCCGTCCATTCCACGCTCGCAGGGACTCTGCCCTCCGCGCGGTCAGCCCTGCCTCCGCCCCGCGCACCCACAGATGCCACCTGCTGCTTGAACCATTGACCTGCGTCGAACTTCGCTCTGCTCCCCCGTTCGACCACGACCTGCCAGTCGCCGCTCGCATCCCGCGCACCCACCACCGCAACCGCATCAGCCCGGCTCGCGATCGCTCGTGCCAGGGCGCGAAGCGTGGTGAGGTCTGCCCCGGTCTCGTCGGCGAGAACGAGCGTGGTGCCGCTCGCGTCCGGCGGACTTGCTGCAAGCCAGCGCTCCGCCGCAGCGCGCACGAACCTTTCTCGCAGCCACTTCGTCTGCTCGGCTTGCGCCGCAGCGTCGTCCCTCATCCTGTCCAGAGCGCTGGACACGTCGAGCGGTCCGCAGGTGAACATGCGAGCCATGCTTCGCAAGGCCGCATCCTTGGCGCGGTAGTCTTCGAGGCATCGACGCCCCGACACGAAGGTCAGCCGCACGAGCCCTTTGTACTTCTCGGTGCAGAGCACGTGCACAGGGCCGACCTGCGAGGTCCTCGTGCAGTGGGTGCCGCCGCACGGCGAGTGATCAAAGCCGTCGATCTCGATCACGCGAACATTCCGCTCCACCTTCGGGGGCCGTCGCAACGGCAGGCGCGACATCTCCTCGGACGTCGGGAACAGGCTTCGAACCGGCCGATCGTCGAAGATGATTTCGTTGACGAGGTTCTCGGCTTGCGAGAGCTGCGCGTCGGTGAGCACGCCTACCTTCAGGTCGATCGTGGAGACCTGGCTCCCCAACCGTGCAGACACCGTTTCCGCGTCTGCCACATCCAGCAGGGCACGCGAGAGCATGTGCTGCGCCGTGTGCTGGGACATGTGATCCCGCCGGCGCCGCACGTCCACCTCGCCTATCACGGTCTGCTCCGCAATTCGGTACTGCGCCGCCGTATCCACGAGATGGTGGATCACTCCTTCTTCGTCGATCTGGACGTCTCCAATCTGCAGCACCCCTCCACCGACGCGCAGCACGCCCACATCCGCGAGCTGCCCTCCGCCCTCTGGGTAGAAGGCGGTGCGATCGAGCACGATCGAAGGGCGCCCCTTCCACTCGGTGGCGGTCACCACGCGCGCTTCGAAACGAAGGAGGAACGGATCCTCGTGGAACAGCTTCTCAGTGGACATTTGGCCTTTATCTGCGCCTCGCCCGCCACGCGTCAAGCGGCAGGGGGCCGTCGCATGGATCCATCGCATGGAGCCGCGACCGTCAGGGAGCGGGCTGCCCACCGCCAACCACGCATGGAGCCGCGACTCGGCGAGCGCCCGTACCGTCCACCCCGCTCGTCAGAACTTGAACTGACCCTTTCCCTGAACCACCCCTCCAGGCACGTACGCGATCCCCTCCTCCAACAGCTCTTGTCCATCAATGGCGGTCACCCGGAAGTCGAACGGACCGCTCCCCAGATCTGCGCTCACAGGGAAGTGATCCCAACCATCGAGCGACAGCGGCACCCACCCCACAGTGGCCGAGTACCGAATCGACAGGGCGTTCACGGGCAGCGCTGGATTGCGCACCTGGATTCCCGCCCACCACTCGTCGCTGTCCTTCTCGTAGCTGAAGGCGATCGGACCGGTCCGGTGGCACGGCACGAGCTTCCACGTGACCGGGGCGTGGCCGTCTGCGGCATTCCCGATCTTCTCGAACGCTTCGCGGCTCAGCTCGATCTCGCCGTCCTTGCACGCCCCAGCGCAATTTTCGATGACCTCCACGGTCACCGTCCCGAGCGGACCCGTCACTTCCATGCAAGCGCTGCAGGTGGCGCTCTTCCTGAAGTCGGTGCTGTTGATGGCCACCCAGAGCCCATCGGCAGGGCAAGGCAGGCCGCACGCGGACTCCTCGGTCTTGCACGTGTAGGCGTCAGGCGTGATCCACTCCGCAACGGTGCTCGTCGCCGTCGTGTACAGGGGATCGTTGATGGTGAGCGGCGAGCTGCCCCCGCTTCCGGCCGCGCCGCCGACGCTCGACGAGCCCGCCCCGCCACCGATCCCTGTCGTGCCCGCAGAGCCGGCCACCCCGGCGTCGCCTGCGCCCGCACTCGAATCATCGCCCCCGCAAGCTGTCGACATCACAGCTATCACGCAAAGAAGTGCCCATCGATGCATTGCGCCATCTCCCTCTTCAAGCAAGCTCGTACAAGGTGGAGCATAGCAGGTGAGGCCGGCCCTTGCTTGACCGGAAACCGGACCCGGTGTCAGATCATCGCCAGCAAGTGCCGGGTTGCCTGGCGCGGTCGGAGGAACGTCACGGGTGTCTGAAGCGGATCGCAACGCGAAGTGGAAGGCTGTCGCCAAGGAAGCAGCCAAGGTCATCGCCGTCGCAGCGTGGAAGATCATCACGCGCATGCTGGCCTGGGGCAGTGCCGGGCTCGCGGCTGGCGTGATCGTCTTCGTTGCCCTGCTTCTCTCGGGCCTCCTGGACACCCCCTCGCCCTACTCTTCCTATGTGCGCTGGGCCGTGCTCCCGGTCTACCTGATCGCAGGTGCCGGGCTGCTCGGCTATGCGGGATTCTGGCGCGGAATCGGACGCACGATTCTGCATGTCGGGCTGGAGCGCGGAATGGTCGCAACCATCGTGGAGCGAATCCTCGATAGCATGGTGAAGACGCTCCGTGGCTCGGAGCGGGCGGCTGCGACCCTGGACAAGGGGGATGCATTCCTTCGCAATCTCCCGTTGCAGACCGCAGAAGACGCTCTCAAGGGCGCAATTCACACCTATGTGAGCAGCGACGACATGGAAGAGGACCTGACCGGGTTCCGGCGCCGAATCGCCCGCTCCGTCAAGCGCGCATTGACCCGGCGCGTGGAGAAGTACCTGCTGAGCTTCGTCCGCGCCCAGGCATCGGAATCGGGCGGCGGCGGCGTGTCCATGGACAAGGTCCTGGCCCTGGCTCCGGGCAAGGCGCAGGAAGCGGTTGGAGAGATGATCCAGGGATTCATGAGCAAGCAGCTGCTGATCATGAGTGCCCTTGCTTTGGTGGTGTTCGCAGTCCCCCCTTCGGTCATGGCGTTGCTGCGCTGAGAGTGGAAGGTCGCCTTGAAGCACCCGCACCGCTCGACCTTGCTCGCTGCACTCGTTTCCATCCCACCGCTGCTCGGCTGCCACCCTTCCCAATCCACCCCTGCTCCTTCCTCGGCGCGCGCCTCGTCTGCGCCACCGCCTATCGCCTCGCTCGCACCAGCGACCGCTGTGCCGTCCGCCTCCGCCGGGGACGCGCCCGCTCCCCTGGCCTCAGCTTCTTCGTCTGCCGCGCCAAGAGCCGAGATCGGCCCCTATGAGATCCCGTTCCTCGGTCAGCGCACCGTGTTCTTCGTGCTCCCGCGATCGACCGAAGGCCCGCAGCGCCTGATCGCCAACCTGCACGGCGTGTGCAATCCGCCCGGATATGCTTGCGGCTACTGGGTCGAGTCCGCAGCGGACAAGGGGTTGCTCGTGTGCCCGACCGGCAATGCGCGTTGCGGCCCGGAAGCGTCCAACGCACCGACGTGGACCTCGACCTACGACAAGATGGAAGCGGATCTGGAGCGGGCCATCGAGACGGTGCTCGAGAAGTACCCGGGCATCGCGTCGCGGCATGGGGCGATTCTGACCGGGTTCTCCAAGGGTGCCTACGCTGCGGTGCAGATCGCGCTCAAGCGGCCGAACAAGTGGCCCTACCTGATCCTCAACGAAGCAGACGTCGCGCTGTCAGCCAAGTCCCTGCGCGAAGCGGGCGTGCTTGCGGTGGCGCTGATCGCGGGCGAGCGCGGGTCGCAGCTTGCGGGCGAGCGACGCACCGTGCAGGCGTTGACGCGCGAAGGATTTCCGGCGCGCCTGTGGGTCATGCCTGGTGCCGGGCACCACTACTCGGCGAACATCGACCAGATCATGCGAGAGGCCATGGACTTCGTCTTGGCAGCACCCGCGCCTACAGCACCAGAGCATCCGTGACGCTGTCGCGCCTCGCCGCATGCACCGGGAAGGGATGCTTGCCATGCTCGCGGTGCGTGTGCAGCGCGATGCGCGGCGTGTTGTTGTTCTGCGACAGGTGCGCGAGGCATGCCCAGAGCAGACGCTTGCCGTGCGCCTTGAGGACATTCGCCGATTCCAGGTTCGACAGATGCCCCGCAGGGCCGCGAATCCGTCGCTTCAACGCCATCGGGTAGTCGCCGGTCTCCAGCATGTCCGGATCATAGTTGCTCTCCAGGAACACGCCGTCGAGCGAAGCGACTGCAGGTCCGAGCTCGGTGAACACGTGTCCGAGATCGGTCAGCACGCCGAGACGCCTGCTTCCAGCGTCGATCACGTACGCCACCCCATCGACCGCGTCGTGCGGCGTGGAGAGCGTCTCCACACGCAACGCTCCGATCTTCAAGGTCTCGCCTGCGGAGAACAGACGCACCTCGCCGTGCGCGGAGGCGGATCGGTAGCGCTGCATGGCCGCCCAGGTCTTGCCGGTCGCATAGAGGGGAAGGTGGAACTTCTTCTGGTAGACATGCGCGCACGACACGTGATCGGCGTGCTCGTGGGTGATGAGCACGCCGTGCACGCTGCGGATGTCGATGCCATGGTGGGCAAGGCGCAGCTCAGCCTGCTTGCCGCTGATGCCGGCGTCCACGAGCAGTCGAACGCCGTTGGCTTCGACGAAGATGCAATTGCCGCTGCTTCCAGACTGCAGCGAGATGGCAACCGTGCTCATGGGGATGGCACGGACTACCACGACGCAGGGCGGATGGAAACCTGATCGTATGGGTTCAGAAGGAGCTGCTGCTGCACTGGATGAACGTGAGCGCCCCGGCCTGTGGGACGCCGGCTCCCACGAAGCGGATCATGCGTCTGGCGTCGGACGGACACGTCAGCACCAGGTTCGCATTGGCCGTGGCACGGGCGCTCGGATCGACGTAGCACCAGCCATCGACGGTCTTGCCGTCGACCTGGGGAGCATCCTCCGTGGAATCGATGCATGCCGTGAGCTCAGGTCCAGGGCTGGCCCCAGGGATTTCGCAAACACATTGCATCCCGTTTCCCTGGTAGTTGAGGTCCTTGGTCAGAGCGTCGACCGCGGCCTGGGCCGGCGTCCTGCGCCCGGCCAGCTGCTCACACGGCGTGCAGGTGGAGCTGCCGGCATCGTACTTCGTTGCCTCGAGCACGATGCACGGCACCGTGCCGTCTTGCGCGTACTCGAGCTTTAGTGACCAGCACGTGCCTGACAGCGCGCTGCGCAGGCGCTCGATGATGGCGCCGATCGCTGGGCGGTAGCCATAGTCCTCCGAAGCTTTGTTGTCCGTGTTCGCCGGGCAGATGGAAGCAGCGATCGCCTGGGAAGGGTCTATGGCGTGGAGCACGGCAAGATGACGCCGTCCCGGATAGGCCTTGGCGCGGTACTGGGTCTTGCCATACGCTCCGTTGTCGGATTGACACAGCGGGTTGTTCAAGCCGTCAGCCTCGGAGCAATCGCACGAAGCCGTATTCGCAGCGCAGTCCTTCGGCATGGGAAGCCTGAAGATGCACGCATACTGCAGATCGTTGTGCCCCTTGATGTCCCACTCGTGGCCATTGATTGGGTTGGCGGTGGGTGCCCCGGCGTTCTTGTCCACAAGGCTCTTGCCCGTAGCAGGATTGATTCCGGATCGGGGGTCTACAGACTCTTTCATGAGCGGATCGAGCGGTTCGCCAGCGGGACTGAAGTCGATCTGCCCATCGTCTTTGCTGTTGGAGGCCGTCATTACCTTGCCGAGAATCTGATCCCAGACCGTGACCGAACCCTCGACGCCAGGGGGCACGGTCTTCTGCTGGGAAGGATCCTTCCCTTGGTTGAACGAATCGAACTTCGATCGCGGCCAGGACAGCTCCTCCACGGGGCGATAGCCTCGCTTGAGATCGTTGGGGTCGCGGGCGATGTCCTGCCAGGGCACGCCCACGACTGCAGCGAGGAACACGAGCCTGGGGTCGCGAAGGGTGGTCTTGCACTGGGACATGTCGACCGAGCCGTCGCCCTTGGTCGCGTACTGGGGGCAGAAGAGAGGATTCAAGTCCTTGTCCGGGGCGAAGCCGGGGTTGACCGGATACTGCACGTCCGCGGCTGAGAATTGCCGCTTGGTGAGCGCGTTGGAGTAGCGCCGGATCGGATACATGAAGTCGATGCCGAATCGCTGCTTCTGCCGATAGCAGCGGAGATTCAAGCTATCCTCCACGTCGGAGTAGTAAAGGCCTTTGGAGCACTCGGGATCGGAAGGGTCCGCCATCTGGGCGCAGGACAAGCATTGAGGTCCCGCAGGATCAGACTGGCATTGCGAGGTAGCGCGCGGCAGGTGAAATGGATTCTGGCCGGTGTACGCCTGCACCGCGATGTAGTTCTGCCAGCCGTCTATGATCGAGCAGTCGTTCTCATCCGTCAGCATGACCACCGCGAGCAGCGAGTCAGGGCGCACAAAGTCCGCGCGTTGCGCCAGCACGGTTTGATCGATGCCCTCGGGGCCTCGGCACTGCCCGTCCGCAGCGGGCGCGTTGCTGTCACAATCGTACTTGACCATCTTCGAGTACGGGGCCGGGTCGACGAGGAATCGGTACCAGGATTCGAGGCTCGCCTCGAATCCGCAGCCGTCCTGCCCAGTCCCAACTACGATCTTGGCGAACTTCCCGATAAGGTCGTTGAGGTTGGAATCACCGGGAGGGTTGTGCTTCGCCTGGGGATCCCAGGACAGGAACCCCTTGCCGTTCCACGTCTGGACCTTGCCTCCACTCGCATCGGACCTGTCGATCAGGTGCGACATGTCCTCCATGCGCGGATTGTACCCGCTGACAGGCGTGTCGGTGCAGACGTCCGCACCGTGCCCTCCCAGCGAGGAGGTGATCACGCCAATGTGGATGTCGCTCACAGGCGCGAACTCGCGGCTGAATCCGGCAGCGCACTTGCCGGCACCGTCCGGCGGCTGCGTGGTCCCGACTGCGTTGATGCAACGCGGTGAGACGAGACGCTCGACGAGATCAGGCACGGCTTCCGCGAGTATCTGCTGCTTGTCCGCCATGGATGCCGAGTTGTCGATCATGAAGAGCAGGTCGATCTTGTCGACTCTCGAGCTCCGGTAGAGCATAGTCGCCAACTTCGAAGATCCCCCATCTCCACCCGTGCCGCCCTCACCACCCACCCCACTTGGCGCGGGAGAATCGCCGCCACCACACGCGCCGACGATCAGTCCCAGGATCGCAATGCACCCGCTTGTGACAATCCGCTTGCCTGCCATGCGTTCCACCACCCTCTCGTGGACGAAATCTTAGGTGGCTCACCACCGAGCCGGAGCCTCGATGATACCTGTCTTCCCGTAAAAAAAAATGGTCGCGCCCCAAAGCCCGATTCGTGCGATTCTCTCCCCTCAGGGACCCCATGTTCCGAAGCCCATCCCTCTTCCGCCTCCTCGTCGTCGCTTGCGGCCTGGCTACCCTTGCACCCCTCGCTGGGCACGCAGGCGAGCCCCCCAAGCCCGACATCAAGAAGCAGTGCGTCTCCTCCTACGGCGAGGCCCAGAGGCTGCGCCGTGACGGCAAGCTGCGCGAAGCCCGCGAGCAGCTCATCCTCTGCTCGCAGATCAGTTGCCCGGCCTCGCTCCGAAATGAGTGCGTCCCCTGGCTCTCCCAGGTCGAAGCCAGCATGCCGAGCATCGTGATCGATGCGCGCGATCCCAAAGGCAGGGAAACCTCCTCGGTCAAGCTCTTCGTGGATGGGACCCTCCTCGCTGAGCGCGCGGACGGTCGATCGATCGACATCGATCCTGGCGAGCACAGCGTGCGCTTCCAGTACGAAGACAAGACGATCGAAGACAAGATCGTGGTGCGCGAAGGCGAGAAGAACCGGAAGCTCCACGCCGACTTCTCCAAGGTCGCAGCCCCGCCTCCTGCAGCGAGCTCTTCGGCCGCGACGCCCCCCCCGGAGCCGCCCCCTGACGAGCCCAAGAGCGGCAAAAAGCAGCCGATCCTGGCCTACGCCCTTGGCGGCGTCGGCGTGCTCGCCCTGGGAAGCTTCGCGATCTTCGGGCTCAGCGGCAAGAGCAAGGAAAACGACCTCACCTCGAACTGCGCACCCAATTGCGCCCAGGGCGACGTCGACACGATGCGTACCCGCTACCTCATCGCGGACATCTCCCTTGGCGTCGGCGTGGTCTCGCTCGGCGTGGCGACCTGGCTCTATCTGTCGCACACGAAGAAGGCGAATCCCCCTGCTTCTGCCGCGTGGATCGATGTCTCCCCGGCTCCGGGCGGCGGTCAGCTGATGCTGCGCGGCGGGTTCTGACCTACAGACACTCCGGCTTCGGTACGTGGAAGCCCTTGGCGTCGATCGTGTAGGGAGGATTGCAGTTACCCGACGGCGGTCGCGAGGTCGCCGTCGTCGCTGGACTCGTCTTCGCAGGACCCGTCTTCGCCGTCGCGGTCGCGGGCGCTGTCCCAGTCGCCTCGGCCGTGGCAGTTGCGGTTGCCGTTACGGTTGCCGCTGCTGTTGCCGGTGGCGGGGCGGACGGAACCTCGCTCGCTGCGGGCGCTACGGAAGCGGAAGCCACCGGTGCCGAGGCTGTGACCACCGGCAGGGGAGCGACGATCGGCTCTGATGTTGGCTGCGCTGCGGGCGCAGGCGCAACCGGGCGAGAGCGCACGATCAGGACCATCAAGGCGATGGCCACCACCAGGAACACCGAGCCCATGCCCACCAACGCAAGCAGGATCAGGCGAAAATTAGCACCTGCTCCTGGGCCTGGCTCCCGTTGCTGCCGCGAAGGCGGCAACGATGCGACCTGCGATCGTCCCGTGGTCCAGCTCGCATCCTCTCGCGCCACAGGCGCGACCTGAGACGGCGCGTAGCCGGCAGGAAGGTGTCCTGCGCTGACCACAGAGATGCTCTCGACCTCCTTGACCTGCTCCGCCCGCTTGCGAAGGACCTCGTTGGCGTGGGCATCCACCCACTCTCCCACCTGACGAGGAATCGCAGGCGTCATCGCCCGCTCGAGCGCGATCGCCATCTCCTTCGCAGTCGCATAGCGATCGGCCGGATTCTGGAACAATCCGCGCAGCACAGCGTCATCGACGCTCCGGGGCACCGAGGGCACCACAGCGCTCGGTGGGTAGACCCTGCCTGCCATGACCGCGGCGAGCATCGCTGCCTCGGTCGGTCCATCGAAGAGCCTTGCGCCGGTGAGCATCTCCCAGAGCACGACCGCTGCCGAGTACACGTCGATCCGACGATCGACCATGCCGTAGTTGATCTGCTCCGGAGCCATGTAGGGCACCTTGCCCTTGAGCGTCCCCTCGCGGGTGCTGTGCGATTGCCCGGCAGCCTTTGCCACGCCGAAGTCGAGCAGACGCGCCACCCCGTCGACCCCGATCAGGATGTTCTGCGGAGAGACGTCCCGATGCACCAGGCACAGCGGCTCGCCGCGCTCCGTGGTCGCCTCGTGCGCTGCCTGCAGCCCGTACAGGACACCGGTCATGATCCCGAGGGCAATGCGCGGGGGCATGCGCTCGCCGAGCTTGTTGGCCGCTCGCAGCAGACGCGACAGCGATTCGCCCTGCACGTAGTCCATCACCAGGAACAGCTCTCCCTCGAGCGCCACCACGTCCAGGATCGACACCACGTTCGGATGCACGACGCGGGCTGCCAGACGCGCTTCGTCAAGGAACATGGACACGAACTCGGGGTCCTTGGCGAATTGCGGATGCAGACGCTTGATCGCCACGGTTCGCGCGAATCCCACAGGCCCCATCAGCCGGCCGAGGTGCACCGTCGCCATTCCCCCTGCAGCGATCTCGTGGAAGAGCGCATAGCGTCCGATGACGCGCTGAGGAGGGGGGTAGGGCTGTCGGTTCACAGATCTGACAGTATGCCAGATGCCGAGCGGTTTGG
Source organism: Deltaproteobacteria bacterium (assembly GCA_016218915.1). GTDB lineage: Bacteria > Myxococcota_A > Polyangia > Polyangiales > Polyangiaceae > JACRCQ01. The sequence goes on along the minus strand of JACRCQ010000016.1, from coordinate 92,831 downwards.
GACAAGCTGCTCGTTGAAGCTATTTGGGCGTACGCAAGACCTGGCCGCTCTGGTTGGTGAGCCAGTAGACGTGCGTGGCGTCCACGGCGATGCCGCGGGGACGCGCCTGGTTGGCAGCCAGCGTCACCTCAGTGCCGCCGGACTTGCTTACCTTCATCACTTCGCCCGGGTTGCGATCCGTCGTCCAGTACACGTGCGTTGCGTCGATCGCGATCCCGTACGCCTGGTTCTCGTTGCCTGCCAGCGTCACCACTGCGGTCCCGTCGCTGTTGGCCTTCATCACCGTGCCCTGGCCGTTGTTCGTCCAATAGAGCGAGGTAGCATCCGCAACCAGACCCCGAGGGTTCCCCTGCCCCGTGATCAACGTCGTGGGCGTGGGCGTCGGCGAGCTCTTGTCCGCCCTCATCACGGTCCCAGCGCCGAAGTTCACCCAGTACACGTACGTGCCGTCCACAGCGATGCCGCGGGGCTGCATCTGGTTGTTGGCAATGGACTGCTGACCTGTCCCGTCGGTCTTGACCTTCTGGACCGAACCATTCGGGCTGAGCGCCACCGCGAAGTAGATCCAGTCCGTGTCGAGCACCAGACCTGACACGCCGTTTTCGCCCGTGACCAGATCCGTGGCCCCCCCGGCTCCTGTCAGCGAATCCTTGAACAGACGGCCGAGGTTGTAGCTGGTCCAGTAGGTGTTGGTCGCGTCCACCACCACGTTGGAAATGCTCGCGCCCCCAGGGATGGGCTCGATGGTGAACACGCCGCCCCCGGTCTTGGGCACTGCCATCGCCGCGCTGAGCGTACCGAAGTACACGTTCGTCGCGTCCACGGCGATCCCCTGCACGTTGGACTGGTTCTGCGCGAGAACTTCAGGAGGACATGCACCGTTCTGGCACGAGCCGGTCTGGCACGTGCGCCCGCATCCACCGCAGTTGGTGTTGGAGGACAGGATGGTCTCGCAGCCATTGCTGACGTTGTTGTCGCAATCGCCCCACCCTTTGTTGCAGGCGAGCGTGCACGTGCCGTTCACGCACGTTCCGCTGCCGTTGGGCGCGTTGTTGCAGTTCTTGTCGCACGCGCCGCAGTTCGAATTGTCGTTGAGAATGTCCGTCTCGCAGGCGTTGCCCCACGCCAGGCAATGAGCCCAGCCGGGGTCGCACGTCTGCTGGCAGCTCGAGGCTACGCAGCTGGCCGTGGCATGAGCCACGGTCGGGCAGTTGTTCTTGCAGTTCCCGCAGTTCGCGGGATCGGAGGTGATGTCGGTTTCGCACCCGTCTGCCGCTTGGTTGTTGCAGTTGCGAAAGCCCGTGTCGCACGCTCCGAGCTGGCATTGCCCTGCTGCGCATTGGCCGGTGGCATGCGCTGGCGCGCAGGGCGTGGCGCAGGTGCCGCAGTGCTGCGCGTCGGTCTGCAGGTTCGCCTCGCAGCCGTTCGACCCGTCATTGTCGCAGTTGCCCCAGCCGGAATCACAAGGACCCAGCTCGCATACCCCGTTGCTGCACGTGGCCGTCGCGTGGCTCGATATGCACCCTTGGGTGCACGACCCGCAGTGCTGGATGTCGTTGACCTGCGTCTCGCAGCCGTTCGCGTCGTTGCCGTCGCAGTTCCCCCAGGGCAGCGTGCACGCTCCGATCGCGCACGTTCCGGCCTGGCAAAGGGGCGTGGCATTCGGATACGAGCATGCGGTCGTGCAGGTCCCGCATCGCAACGGGTCGCTCTGCAGGTTCGCCTCACAGCCATTGGCCGCGTTCTTGTCGCAGTCTCCCCAGCCGGTCTCGCAGGCTCCGAGCTGGCACTTGCCTGACAGACACGTGGCCGACACGTGCTGCGTGCTGCAAGGCGTACATCCCGTATCCGTGCATCCGAACAGCGGGTCGTTCTTCGACACGCATCCTGAATTGCAGACCTTCTCGGTCACACCGCACGCCACGTCGATCGGCGGCGTCTGATCCCCCACCTTGTCCGTGGCAGCATCCACGGAACCTTCGCTCGCAACCTCCGGCGCAGACGCGTCCACCGTGCCGCCAGCGCCGCCCCCACCCATCAGGTCCTCGTCCGACGGTGCCGTGATCGAGCAGGCGGCCGGACCGACCGTGAGCGCGAGCGCGCTTGCCAGGGTTCCACGCGCAAGGATCCGTCTCATACCAATGCCCTCCGCCCGATGGGTCCTGCAGTCGGCCGGTCGAAAACAAGAGCAACCGTTGTCATTGTACGCGCACGGGCGCGGAGTCACAACGCGCGACCGGGCACCCGGGTCAGCCTGGCAGGACGCCGATCTCCCGCAGACGCGCTCTCACCTGCGCCGCAGGATCTGCCTTGGGATCGATGCGCACCGCCTGCCAGCCGCACCGCTTCGCACCATCCACGTTCGCCTGCAGGTCGTCGAAGAACACGATGTCTTCGGGTCGGTACCCGGTCAGACGCTCATACGCCCGGTAGATCGCCTCATCGGGTTTCATCACGCCAATCAGGTGGCTTGCGTGCAGATGCTGGAGCCACCGCAAGCTCGGGTAGCGATCCGTCTCGGCGAGCATGTAGTCCCAGTGATGACGGCTGGTGTTCGACAGACAACCCATGGGCACGCCGAGCCCGTGTAGCGAGCCGAGCAGCGCCTGGATCCCCTCAAACTCGTGCTGCAGCCAGCCCAGAGACAGCTTGGGCGCGTCGTGCGCGTCGAACCTCCCCACACACGCAGCCCACTGCTCGAAAAACGCCTCGTCCGTCACCTGCCCGCTCTGCCACTGCACGAACAACGAGGACCAGCGGGTCTGATCAGGCTTCGCGTCCCGAAGCTTCACTCCGGCCCTGAAAGCAGCTTCTTCGAGAGATGTGCTGATCCGGACGATGACCCCTCCGAGGTCGAAGGTGACCAGGGGCAATGCCTTGTTCATGGTCCGGGGCTTATAGCGCCGAGCGCACCCGACGGCTGCTGGAAGAAGGGCTGCAGGCTTCAGGCTCCGGGCTGCAGGCTTCAGCCAGAGCGCCCCTGCCAGCCTGTTTGTGTCTACGGCTGATCACGATGAGCCGAAAAACACAGGTCTTGGCACGAGGGGTGGTCAAAATAGGAGGCTTCAGGCTCCGGGCTGCAGGCTTCAGCCAGAGCGCCCCTGCCAGCCTGTATGTGTCTACGGCTGATCACGATGAGCCGAAAAACACAGGTCTTGGCACGAGGGGTGGTCAAAATCGGAGGCCTGGAGCCTGAGGCCCGGAGCCCTCTGGATCGGCTCAAACGGTCACCCCAGCCCCCCCTTTGCCCCGGGCCGCAATCGTTCCGCAACCCCCTGATTGACACGCTCCCTACCCGGGGCTACGGAGCCTGCATCTTGCTCGTAGTTTCGCGGGGTTCGCGGCTCTCGGGCAAGAGCCAAGGAGCGCGTTCGATGGTGGCCACCTATGCACCGCTCTTGCTCATGTTCGCCCTCGCAGGATTGGTAGTCATGGGCTTCTTCGTCGCCGGGCACTTCCTCGGCCCGAAGAACCCGTCCCCTGCCAAGCTCATGCCCTTCGAGTCCGGCAATGAGTCTCCCGGTGCCCGCAAGATCCGAATGAGCGTCAAGTTCTACCTGACCGCCATTCTGTTTGTCGTCTTCGACATCGAAGCGGTGTTTCTGTACGTCTGGGCGGTTCGCTTTCGCGCCCTGGGATGGGTCGGGATGGTGAGCATGGTCGGCTTTCTGGCCGTGCTCGTGGTCGGCCTGGTGTACGCCCTGAGGAAAGGTGCGCTGGAATGGGAGAAATGACTCGCAAACCCTCGGGCAGCGATGCTCCCCGCGTGCAGGTGGTCGAGCCCGGCCAGTCGGGTTTCGCGGTCACCAAGTTCAACGAGCTCCTGGCCTGGGCGCAGAAGTACTCGCTGTTCCAGTACCCGTTCATCACCGCCTGCTGCGCCATGGAGTACATGGCGACCATGAGCCCGCGGTTCGACATGGCCCGCTTTGGCGCAGAAGCCCCTCGTTTCACCCCGCGCCAGGCTGACCTGCTCTGGGTCGTCGGAACCGTCAGCCAGCGCCAGGCCCCGGTCTTGCGGCGCGTCTATGAGCAGATCGCCGACCCCAAGTGGGTGATCGCCTTCGGGACCTGCGCCTCGTCCGGCGGCTTCTACGACAACTACGCTACCCTGGCCGGGATCGATAAGGTCGTTCCGGTCGACATCTACATCCCAGGTTGCCCTCCTCGCCCGGAAGCTGTCCTCGACGCGCTCATGCTGCTTCAGGACAAAATCCAGCGGCGGGACCGTACGCCCGGGATCGTCAAGCCGCGCGTCGATCCCGCTTCGAAGCTCGTGCAGCTGCGCACCCCCAAGGGGGAGAAGAGCGCCTGATGGCCTCATGGTCTGCCGTGGCTGAGTTCCCTGGGCGAAGGTGACACTCCATGTCCGAAAAGCTCCTTGAAACGGTCAGGAAATGGTTTGGCGACGCGGTGCTCGAGGTCCACTCGGCGCATGGCGACGACACCGCGGTGATCGCAGCGAGCCGATGGCGCGAGGTCGCACGGTTCCTGCGCGACGATCCAGGCTGCCAGATGAACATGCTCGTCGACCTGTGCGGCGTCGACTTCCCGGATCGCGAGCCGAGATTCGAAGTCGTAGCGCACCTGCACTCGCTCTCGCTCGGACATCGTCTGCGCATCAAGACGCGCGTGGGGGACCGCGAAGGGGATGGTGCGAAGCTCGACAGCCTCGTTCCGGTGTGGCCGGGCGCGGACTGGTTCGAGCGCGAGACGTGGGATCTGATGGGCATCCGCTTCGTGGGCCACCCTGACCTGCGCCGAATCCTGCTCTACGAGGAGTTCGAGGGGCACCCGCTGCGCAAGGACTACCCGGCGGACAAGACCCAGCCTCTGGTGCCCTACCGCGAAGGCGCCGATGTGCTCGGCAAGCTGCAGCCGTTCGGAGACGACGAAGGGATGAGCTTCGGACGCAACGCTTTCCCACTGGAGCACAAGGACCAGGCAACGAGCGACGGAAGGTCGCGGGAGCCAAGCTGATGGAACCGCTGGATCAGGAACTCGACGAGACTGCCCTCGAGCTGCCCTCGGATCCGATGCAGCTGATGATGGGCCCTTCCCACCCCGCCACGCACGGCACGGTCCGGATCGTGCTCGAGCTGTCCGGCGAAACCGTGGTCAAAGGCGACGTGCAGATCGGCTACCTGCACCGCGGCTTCGAGAAGATGTGCGAGCGCGGCACCTGGTCGCAATGCTTCCCCTACGTCGACCGATGCAACTACTCGTCGCCCATGCTCAACAACGTGGGCTTCGCTCTCGCAGTGGAGAAGCTCTGCGGCATCACCGTGCCGGAGCGCTGCCAGTACTACCGCGTCATTCTCGGGGAGATGGCGCGCATCGCCGATCACCTGGTGTGCAACGCCGCCGTGTGCATGGAGCTGGGAGCCTTCACTCCCTTCCTGTGGTTCACACGGGCTCGCGAGATGCTCTTCGACATCCTGGAGGAAGAGACCGGCGCGCGCATCACGCACTCGTTCGCTCGAGTGGGCGGCATGGCCCAGCCACCGACACCGCACTTCAAGCAGGCGATCATCGCCGCGATGCCCCATGTGCTCGCCGCCAACGAAGAGGCGCTGTCGCTGGTGCAGAACAACCGAATCTTCATGGATCGCGTCATGGATGTCGGCTCGATCAGCGCCGAAGACGCGATCGCCATGTCGTGGACCGGCCCCTGCCTGCGATCGACGGGAGTGCCCTACGACGTCCGCAAGGCCCATCCCTACCTGGTCTACGACCGATTCGACTTCGACGTACCGGTCGGCACCAAGGGCGACAACTACGATCGCTTCATGGTCCGCATGGAGGAGGTCCGGCAGAGCGCCCGAATCATCCGCCAGGCGATCGAGCAGATGCCGGATGACGGGCCGATCTCGGTCGACGACCCCTCGATCGTGCTTCCTGACAAGCAGGAAGTCTACTCGACCATCGAGTCGACCATCCGTCACTTCAAGATCGTGATGGAAGGGATCAAGGTGCCTGCCGGCGAAGCGTACGGCTACACCGAAGCAGCCAACGGCGAGCTCGGCTTCTACCTCGTGTCCGACGGCTCCGGCACGCCCTGGCGCGTGAGGATCCGCCCCCCTTGCTATCCCATCGTCAGCACCCTCTCCAGGCTCATCCAGGGCCACATGATGGCTGACATCATCCCGACCTTCGGGTCGCTCAACATGATCGGAGGCGAGTGCGACCACTGAGGTCGCCACGCAAACGCCCATGCCGACCTTCAAGATCGATGGCAAGGAAGTCGAGTTCCAGGAGGGTGACACCATCCTGCGAGCAGCCCACCGGGCAGGTGTCGAGATCCCGTACTATTGCTGGCATCCAGGTCTGACCGTCGCGACCAACTGCCGCATGTGCCTGGTCGAGATCCTTCCCGAAGCCGGTCGCAAGCCGCTGACGCTCGACGTGCTGCGTTGGGATCCGGAAACCGGAACCCACCGTCCGGAGAAGAAGCCGAAGCTGCAGCCTGCCTGCCAGATCCCGGCCGCCGCGGGCATGGAGATCCTCTCGGACTCCAGCGCCCATGTCCGAGAAGCGCGCCGTTCTGTGCAGGAGTTCCTGCTGCTCAACCACCCGGTCGACTGCCCGATCTGCGACCAGGCCGGCGAGTGCAAGCTGCAGGACTACTGGCTCGCGCACCAGAAGACCTCCAAGCGAATGCGCGACGAGATCATCCACAAGCCCAAGGCCACGGTCTTTGGCCCGACCATCGTCTACGACGCCGAGCGCTGCATCGTGTGCACTCGTTGCGTGCGCTTCTGCGCAGAGGTGGCCAAGGACCCGGTGCTCGAGAAGCGGGAGCGTGGCAACACCAGCGAGATCGTCGTGGCGCCAGGGCGCAGCCTGGATCATCCCTACACCCTGATGACCGAGCACGTCTGCCCGGTCGGCGCCCTCACCAGCAAGGACTTCCGCTTCAAGGCGCGCGTCTGGTTCCTGCGCAGCGCACGAAGCATCTGCCAGGGCTGCGCCACCGGCTGCAACAGCTGGCTCGACTTCGACCCGCGCTACCAGAAGGCCTACCGCTATCGCCCGCGGGACAACGAAGCGGTCAACCGGTACTGGATGTGCGACGAAGGCATGCTGTCGTACAAGTGGGCCCACAACGACCGGATCACGCACGCGCGGATCGATGGCAAGCAGGCCACGCTCAAGGCCGCGATCGCGAAGGCTGCAGAGCGCATCAAGGCGCTGCCCCAGGATTCCACCGCGGTGGTGCTCAGCGCACAGCACTCGAACGAGGACAACTTCGCGCTCGTCACCCTCGCCAGGACCCATCTCGGCCTGGGTGACTTCTTCCTGTCCGGCAAGCCGGTGGGCGAGTGCGACGACATCCTGCGCCACCCGGACAAGAACCCGAACACCGCAGGCGCAACCGACGTCACCACGACCACGCCGCCGCGCCCCTTTGATCAGCTGCTCGAAGGGATCGAGAAGGGACGAATCACCCACGTGCTCGCGATCGGCTCTGCGGTCCCGGTGGACGCGGACGAAGCCGGAAAGCTCCTCAAGAAGCTCAAGGCGCTGATCGTGACCGGCATCTGGGACGGTCCGCTCACCCAGGCCGCCAGCCTGCTGCTGCCGGCTTGCTCCTGGGCTGAGACCGACGGCACCTACGTCAATTCCAAGGGCATCGCCCAGCGAAGCATGCGGGCGCTGCAACCGTTGGGCGACGCTCGCCCGGGATGGGAGATCCTGGCGCGAATCGCGGCCCAGCTCGGCCATCCCATGAACTGGACCCGGCTGAGCGACGTGCACCGTGCGATGGCGCCCGAAGCAGGCGCGGTCGCCGCAACCACGGCGGAACCCTAGAGGCACCGAGCAGGACCATGAACCTCGCCCAGCTCATCTTCACCGTGATCAAGATCGCAGCCATCCTAGGCTTCGCCCTGGGTGTCGGCGGCGCGCTCACGTGGAACGACCGCCGCATGAGCGCGATGATGCAGGATCGCGTCGGACCCAATCGCGCGGCGTTCGTCCTTCCATCCTGGCTTGCCCGCATCATGTTCGCCGGGCCCGCCATGCTCGTCGCCGGCGCACTGGCTGCCTGGACCTACTTCGGCAAGCTGCCCGAAACGCCAGCCGGCGCACACCGCGCAACCGAACGGATCTTCGTCACCGCCGAGCTGTCCGTCCTGCTGCTGTGGATCGGCCTTGCGGTGCTCACCACCTGGGCGGTCCGACGGGGCCCTTCCAACGCGCTCGAGAAGTGGCTCGCAGAGACGGTCCGCGACCCCAGGCGAATCTTCTACGCAGGCCTCGCGGCTCACCTGCTCATCCCCATGGGCCGCGTCGGTTTGTCGGGTACCGAGACCGGTGCCCAGCTCAAGTCGTGGCTCGTCACAGCTTCGCCGATCGCGCTGGCGGCCATCCTCGCAGCCGGCGGTATCCTCGCGGGGCTGAAGGTGCCCGATGGCGGCTTCCGCCTGCGCATGGCCGGGCTGCTCCACACAGCCGCCGACGGCCTCAAGATGATCTTCAAGGAAGACTTCATGCCCGCAGAGGGTGATCGGCTGCTGCACTCGATCGCCCCGATGATCGCGCTGCTTCCGCCGCTGGTGATCATGGCGGTGGTGCCTTTCGGCGACGTGCTCTGCCTGCAGGGCGGCCTGTCCAGGATCTCGGCGATCGTCCCGCGTTCGGGCCTGTGCATGGATCCGCCGTCCATCCCGATCCCGATGCAGATCGCGGATCTCGACATCGGCATCCTGTTCATCTTTGCCATTGCCGGCACCGGGATCATCGGCGCCGCACTCGCTGGCTGGGCGAGCGACAACAAGTACTCGCTGCTCGGAGGGCTGCGCGCCGCCTCCCAGATGGTGAGCTACGAGGTCACGCTCGGCCTGACCCTGGTCGGCAGCTTCATGATCTTCCGAACGCTTCGGCTCGACGACATGGTGCGGTGGCAGGGAGAGAACGCCTGGGGCATCTTCGTGCAGCCCTTTGCGTTCATCCTGTTCTTCGCCGCAGCGACCGCTGAGACCAAGCGCATCCCGTTCGACCTTCCCGAAGGCGAGAGCGAGATCGTCGGCTACTTCACCGAGTACTCCGGCATGAAGTTCGGCATGTTCTTCTTTGCCGAGTACGTCGAGGTGGTCACGTCCTCCGCATTGCTGGTCACGCTGTTCCTCGGCGGCTGGAACCTGCCCTTCCTGCACCGCGACGGCCTCACGATCGCCATCGGCGACGCCACGCTGCTTCGGTATCCGATGACCCACATCTCGGTCACCTTGATCCAGATCGCGGCGTTCTTCGGCAAGGTCCTGCTGATGTGCCTGGTGCAGGCCACGGTCCGCTGGACCCTGCCGCGGTTCCGCTACGATCAGCTGATGAAGCTCGGCTGGCGCGTGCTGCTTCCCCTGTCGCTCGCCAACATCGTGGTGACCGGCATCGCGCTGCTGCTCGTCGATCGCGCTGTGTCCACCACGCTCGATGCACTTCGGATCGCTGCCGAAGTGTCCCAGGCCCTGGTCGCCCTCGGGATCGGTGTGGGCATCGTGGCGCTCGTGCTGTGGCTTCTTCGCCCCATCAAGCGCGAGCCTGCGATCCTCTCAACCTCGGCCGAAATCGCTGACGAGCAGGGCGGCACCCGAACTTCCCCCATGCAGGCGTAGCCATGGAACCAATCACGCGAAAAGGTGGCGGAATCATAGGCAAGAAGGTGCCTCGCCCCGAGCGCACCCCCACGGTCCAGGCCTACTTGCCAGAGGCGGCCAAGGGCATGGGCGTGCTGATGCGGCACTTCTTCAAGAACACCAAGGAGTGGGTGTTCGGCCAGAAGCTCGACCCGGTGCTGGAGGCGCTCGACGACGGCATCAACACGATCAGCTACCCGGAGCAGAAGCGGCCGTATCCGCTTCGAATGCGCGGCGTGCACCGGCTGACCACGCGCGAAGACGGCTCGCCGCGGTGCGTGGCATGCCTGTGCTGCTCGACCGCATGCCCTGCGCAGTGCATCTACATCGAGCCCGCGGAGTACCCGGAAGGCGACAAGCGCCACGGCTACGAGCGCTACCCTGCGAAGTTCGTGATCGACGAGCTGCGGTGCATCTTCTGCGGCTACTGCGTGGAGGCGTGCCCGTGCGACGCCATCCGCATGGACACCGGCATGCACGCGCCTCCCTACGACTCGCGGGACCAGTTCATCTACGACAAGGACATGCTGCTGTCGTTCGCGGGTCGAAAGGGCGATCACGAATCCGAGAACCCGCGCGTCGAGCCGCCGGATCCTGGGTTCGTGGGCATCGCGCGACTCAAGAATCACTGAGCCGCGTGAGCCGTGACCGTGACCGTGACCGTGACCGCCGGCAGACGTCGGCGACCAGAGACAACTCTTCCTCATGACCCCCCTCGACGCATTCATTCTCGGCCTCGTGGAAGGCATCACCGAGTACCTTCCCGTCTCTTCCACAGGCCACCTCATCCTGGCGGGCAAGCTCCTGGGCCTCCAGGGAGAAGGCCCCAAAGCCTTCGAGATCGTCATCCAGCTCGGCGCCGTTCTGGCCGTCGTCGTCCACTACCGCGCCTTGCTCAAGCAACGCCTGCTCGGGCTCGCCCAGCGCAAGCCCGAAGCCATCCGCCTCGCTGCAGGCGTCTTCGTCGCATTCCTGCCCGCTGCCATCGTGGGGCTCGCCTTTCACAAGCAGATCAAGCACTACCTGTTCGGCCCCTGGCCCGTGTCCGGTGCCTGGATCGTGGGCGGGGTCGCCATGATCGCGATCGAGCGCATCCGCCGCAGCCGTGGTCTGCAGGGCGAGGAAGGCCTCGAGAAGATCGACATGAAGCGGGCCCTGTGGATCGGCCTCGGGCAGTGCCTGTCATTGTGGCCCGGAGCCTCTCGCTCGATGTGCACCATCGTTGCCGGCCAGCTCACTGGCATCTCCACGCGCACTGCGGCTGACTTCTCCTTCCTGCTCGCGCTTCCCACCCTTGGAGCAGCGACCGTCTACGAGTTCTACAAGCAGAGAGAGGTGCTGCTGGCGAGCTCTGGCGGTTGGACGACCATCCTCATCGGCCTGGGAGTGTCGTTCTTCGTGGCCTGGGCGGTGATCGCCTCGTTCCTGCGCTACTTGCAGAGGAAAGGGCTGGAGCCGTTCGGCTACTACCGCATCGTGATGGGAGTGATTGTGTTCTGGGTGCTGAGCGCGCACCCGGATTGAGGGCTAGAAGTACGCGAGCAGGCCGGCCGCAACACCGTAGTTGGTCAGCTTGTTGTCGTGATCCGGCTCCGGATTGTTCGGTATCGGAGTCTGCTTGACCTCGTATCCACCTGCGATTCCGATGTCCACCACGGGCCCGACCGTGATGGCCACGTGATCGACCGGAGTGATCACCAGGTGACACTCCAGATCGAGATCCCAGAGGTTGATCGAGGTCTCCGTGTGCGCTCCCGGCGTCGAGAGGTCAGAGCTGCCGTGCATGTAGGTGATCCCAGCGCGCGGCCAGATCCCCACGACCTTGGTGAACATGTAGGCGAATCCCGCGCGCGGCGCGAACAGGAACCCGCTCGTATCCGGAACATAGTGCAGCTGCAGATTCTGGCCGGGGGGACGAGTCTCCTCCGTGCGCTCTCCGCTGGAGGTGACGTAGCCGATGGCGCCGCCCACGGACCAGTGGTTCGCAACGAAGTAGTCAAAGCCTACCCGTGGAATGATCAGCGAATTGGCGATCGTCGTATCGCTGGATCGCCCCAGAAGCAGGTTCCACTGCGTGCCGCTGTAGGTATCCTCGTAGACTCCCACGTTGTTGCCGATCGCCCGTTCCCACCGGTCGGACATGGAATAGTGGTAGGCACCGAACGCGCGCTCGATCCCCACGGCGAACTGACCTCCTGAGCCGAATTCGTCCAGGGCCATCGCCGAAGAGGCAGCGGTCAGAGCGGCGAGACCAACGAGAACACCGAGGAACATGCGCATGGTTCACCCCTTCGTTTGGTGAGCGATTGTTGATCGACCGAGACCTCGGGTGCAAGCGGTGGCGCACAGCTTGATCGCGGCTGCAGGACAAAACACGAAGACCGGGGTGCAGGAGCACCTCGGTCCTCGCGAAGTCATGCCGAACACCTGGCTCGCAGCCGATGTCCGAACAGGGTGAGTGGTCTAGAAGTAGCCGAGCAGGCCGAACGCCAGTCCGAAGTTGGTGTGCTTGAGCGTGATGTCGTTCTTGGGAGCGGGATTGGGGTCAGGCGATCTTTCCGTCTCGCTGCTGCCGGTGAGACCAAAGTCGATGACCGGACCGAGCGTGAACGCGAAGTGAGGCGCTGGTACAATCACCAACATGCCTTCGATGTTCAGGTCAAGACCGCTTGTCTTGTCCGTCGTCGTCACCACAGGCGTTGTCTGGCTCTTGGACTCGGTCTTCGAGCTCCAGTAGGTGATCCCGCCACGCGGCCAGATGCCGATCATGTCAGTGAACATGATCGCGTAGCCCACGCGAGGGGCGAACGCGAACGCAGAGGTCGAAGGCAGGTCCGTCTCGGGCGATTCCTGCGGCTTGGTCTGCTTGTACTTGCCGCTGAGCGATGCGTACCCCAGCGAGCCACCGACCGAGAGTCCGTCGATCACGAAGTAGTCGAACGACAGCCGCGGAATCTGGGAGACATTGAGGGTGTCACCGCTTCCCTGGGAGTTCCAGAGAAGAGCGATCGAGGTCGTGCTGCCTTTGGTCTCACCCTCGACGCCAGTGGCCGCGTCTTTTTCGGTTCTCGTGACCGAATTCATGTGGATGCCGAACATGCGATCCGCGCTGATGACCATGCCGCCAGCGACGCCGAACTTGTCTTCAGCGCTCGCCTGGCTGCTGATCGAAAGCGCCGCAGCCGCCACCAGTCCGCCCAGACCCAACGCAGCAAGTTTCCGAATCATGTGATCTCCTTGTTTTCCAAAGATGTCTCGTCGTATTTCGAAGCTCCAGCGTAGCCCCTTCAGGCAGCTGGTTCCCAATTTTTGGCCGTTCTTTCCCTGCCCAGTGCGCAGGATTCCCTCCCTACTACGACCCCTGTCAGGAATCCTTCCCCCGCCATTTCCTCACCCCGTACGCACCCTCGTCCAATTCGTGCCCTTCGTCAACCCCTCGAACCTCCCCATGCCTCACGTTCCCTTCGCCCGATCGAATTCCTCAGGCCGCAGCTTCAATCGCTCCACAACCCGCCCTTGGGCGATCGCATCCACGATCTCGGGAACATCTGCCAGGGTCACGTGGCCATAGCAGACATGCTCGGGCTCCACGCAAATCGACGGTCCGGCGTGGCACAGGTCCAGGCAGCTGCAAGAGCACACCCGCACGACCTCCTTGTGCAGGCGACGCTCTGCCACCGCCTTTCTCAGCGCGTCGTAGATCGCTTCCGATCCCCCTGTCCCCGCGCACGAGCCCTTGGGGCTGTCGTCAGGACGCCGGTTCAGGCACACGAACACGTAGTGCTGGCGTTGCGGCATGGGCGCGTAGGCTGGGGATCCTCTCGCTCCATGTCAAGTCGCTTCGCCGCGATTCTGTCCCGCAGAGGTTGCCATGCCTGAGCCCTTCCCCGTCCCCCTCGACCGCAAGGCCGTGCACGTCGACGTCCAGCCGGGTGGGGAGATCATCCTTCGTGGCTCGCTGTATTCGAGCCACGATGGTGCCCGCATCGATGCGACCACGACCTCGTGGCCGGCCAACGCCCCGGGCGGTGCCTCGGTCGACTCCGGAGGCCTGTTCGACCTTGAAGCAGGTGGTTTCCACGTCACCTCCCAGAATCCGTCCACGCATGAGGTTCACGCGATCGCCACGGGCGATGACGCGCCACTGTGCGCATTGCACGACGTTGCCGCGCCATGCCTGCCCCTCCGCCTCGGGGTCCAGGCCCAGAGCAGGCTGCTCGAGACCCGCGACTGGCACGCTTCCCTGCGTGGAACCATCGCAATCGAAGTCGTGGACGCCCCCTTGTACGCTCCGGCCGCCCACTGGACCTCCCAGGCAGCACCTGTGCTCAAGACCGCTGGCGTCGGGCTCCTGTTGGCCCTCGTAGCCGCTGGCGTCGCCGCACTGCTGTATCGGCGCTCCTCCACTCCGGCCGCCAGGCTCGCAGCTCTGGCGCGTCGCGTTCGCGCCAAAGCGCAGCGGGCTGCGCCGGTGCTGGCAGCACCGCTCAACCCTGCCCTTGATTCTGCTCTGCAAGCGTTGCGTGCGCAGCGGGTGGACCCGCTGTCGCCGCACGGCCAGAAGATGGCGAACGTGCTCTTGAGGCTCGAATCCACGCTGGATGAGGCTGAGCTGTCGACGCGACGCGCAACGGAGCAGCAGCTTGCCGACGAGCTGGCGCGCGATGTGGAAATTGCCCTGGAAGCAGCGGCAGAAGCGGTCCATGCCCGCTAGCGTTCGTCTTTCTTGGTGCTCGCCCTCGGCGGGTGGTAACCAACCCTGCAACCATGTCCGGGCAGGATCCCCTTGCAGCTGAGATCGATCGCTTCATCCTCCACCTGAGCGAGGAGAAGCGGAGCCCGGCGCACACGGTCGACGCTTATCGAAGCGACCTGCACCAATTCGCGCTGTTTGCGCGTGACAAGCTCACCCGCGGACCAGCGCGGCTCGCTGACGTCGACATCTTCGTCTTGCGCAGCTGGCTCGGCTCGCTGGCCCGCACCCTCGCCGCATCGTCGGTCCAGCGAAAGGTGGCCGCGGTTCGCGCGCTGTTCCGCTATCACCAGAAGCGGGGGCATGTCAGCAAGAACCCCGCGGCTGAGCTGGCCACGCCCAAGCTGCGTCGCCCGCTCCCCACGCTCCTCGACGTGGACGCAGCGCGCGAAGTCGTGGAAGCCCCGCGGAGCGAGGAGCCTCGCGCAATCCGCGATCGAGCCATGCTCGAGCTGCTGTACTCGTCGGGGTTGCGCGTGTCGGAGCTGACCGGGCTCGACCTCGCCGAGGTGGACCTGCACCAGACCACGGTGCGGGTGCTTGGCAAAGGCAACAAGGAGCGCGTGGTGCCCTTCGGCGCACCCTGCCGCGAAGCGCTCGAACGCTATCTTTCGATTCGCAGCCTGCTTCGCAACGCAAAGACGGGCGAGCAGGATCCAAGGGCATTCTTCCTGTCCACGCGGGGGCGTCGGATCGGTGTGCGGGAGGTGCAGACGCTGGTGCACCGCTACGGCGCGCTCGGTGCGGGTCGTGCGGACCTGCATCCGCACGCCATGCGTCACACGTGCGCCACGCACATGCTCGGGGGAGGCGCGGATCTACGGGCCATCCAGGAGATGCTCGGCCATGCGAGCCTCTCCACGACGCAACGCTACACGCACGTATCGATCGAGCATCTCATGAAGGTCTACGATCAGGCACACCCGCTCGCGCACGCATCCAGGACCGGGAGGACGTCGAAGTGAGCGCTTCAGCGGTTCGACAATGGCCGGGCCGCATCGCCCGAGGCCTGCTCGGAGGTGCGATCGCCTGCGTGGTCGTGGCGCTGATCGATGCGGCGCTCGCGCTCGGCAGCCTCACCGATCGATCGCGCGCCCCCGGGCTGCTGCAGCTGTGGCTCGCAGACCTCGGCCTGATCGCCCCTGCTGCGCTCGCGTCCGCGTTCGCGTTCGCTTGTGGCGCCATCGCCGTGCACCCTGGCGGCGTCGCCACATGGTCCGGCCTGCGCGCTTGGCTCAAGCCCGAATCCGAGCGCGATCGCGTCGGACGAGGGATCGTGGCGCCATTGGTGATTGTGGGGCTCGGGGCCTGGATCGTCTCCACCGCGAACCTGTCGCGCACGCTCATGTCGCGCGTCGAGCTGGCGCGCGCATCAGGCGCTGCGATCGGCGCCGCCGCAGTCCTATCCGGATTGGTCGTCGTCGCCCTGGTGCTGATCGCTTCTGCAGGGCTGATCGAGACCGTGTCCGCGCGCTCGTCCGGGCTTGCCAGCCTCAAGCCGTCGCTCACGCTCCCGGCGGGCATCGCCGTGTCTGCAGCGGTCCTGGCTTGGGGAATCGCCTCAGGCACGACGTCGGGCGACGGAGGCATGCTCGGCATCTTTGGCGTGCTCAAGCGTCCGGAGCTGGATCTGAAAGCGCCGGGGCTACTCCTGCTTGCAGGACTATTCGCCTGGGGTGCTGGCACGTGGCTGCGCAAGCTGTGGGCCCCGGCGGCCCTGGTGATCGCGCTGCTGCCGCTGGGGCTCACGGTGCGGACTGCGAAGGCGCTCGACGACGACACGCGGTCGGGCGCGACGATCGAAGGGTATGCACCGCTGGGGCGGCCGTGCCTGCGGCTGGCGCGCAAGCTGACGGATCGGGATCACGACGGTGCAGCCCGGTACTTCGGAGGCGGCGACTGCAACGATCGGAACCCGGACGTCAACCCCATGGCGTCGGACGTGCCCAACAACGGGATCGACGAGGACTGCTCCGGGGCGGATCTGGTGGTGCAGGTGCCAGCGAACGACGTGGCGCCGCAAGCCCAGGCGCCCACGGACTCGAAGGGACGAATTCCTGCGGATCTGAACGTGCTCCTCATCACCATCGACACGTTGCGATGGGACACGGGCTACGCGGGCTACGAGCGTCCCACCACGCCGTCGGTCGACAAGCTGGCTGCCAAGTCCACGGTGTTCGACACCTTCTACTCGCTGGCGACCTACACGGGAAAGAGCATCGGGCCGCTGATGAGCGGCAAGTACCCGTCGGAGACGAGCCGGGGCTGGTCGCACTACAACTCCTATCCCAAAACGGACAGGATGGTCCAGGAGCGGCTCAAGGCCGGAGGAATCCGCACGATCGCCGTCCACTCGCACTGGTACTTCAAGGGATGGAGCGGCATGGGCCGCGGGTTCGACGTGCTCGACATGTCAGCTTCCCCGTCGCAGGGCGTGGACGCCACCGAGGACGCGACCAGCTCGGCCGATCGCCTGTCCGATGCAGCGATCAAGGTGCTCGGAAAGCCGGAGAACACGTCCAAGCGCTTCTTCGCGTGGGTGCACTACTTCGACCCGCACGCCGAGTACGTGCACCACAAGGGCACGATGGAGTTCGGGCCCAAGATGCGCGACAAGTACGATCACGAGGTGCGCTTCACCGACGATCAGGTCGGAAGGCTGATCGACTTCGTGTCGTCGCAGCCCTGGGGCGCGAACACCGCAATCATCGTGAGCTCGGACCACGGCGAGGCGTTCGGCGAGCACGGCATGATCCGCCACGGCTTCGAGGTCTGGGAAGAGCTGTGCCGCGTGCCGTTCGTGCTCTACGTCCCGGGCGTGCCCCCGAAGCACATCAAGGCCCGGCGCAGCGCGATCGACATGGTGCCGACCATCCTCGATCTGTTCCAGACGCGCATCGAGACGCCGAAGGACAAGTGGGACTTCGTGTCCGGTGTGTCCCTGCTCCCCGAGGCGTTGTTGCCGGCAGGGCAGGAGCCGCCGCCGCGAGACGTGCTGGTCGACATGCCGGCCGGGCCGAACAACGACGAGCGGCGGGCGTTCATCCACGGCGACATGAAGCTGACGATCTCGAACGGGGTTCGCTACCAGCTGTTCAATCTTGCGCAGGATCCTGGGGAGAAGAACGATCTGGCCGACGACAAGGCGGCGCTCAAGGCGGCTCGCGCCAGCTACGACGCGTTCCGGGTGCGGCTCAGGGAGATCAAGGTCAAGCGGCCGGAGGACGAGTGACCCGAGCCCAGATTCCGTGGCCCGCTCCCTTGCGGTCGCGGCTCCACGTCAGCGACGTTTCGCTACTTGCTCGGAACCGGCTCGCCTTGGACCGTGACATCCGCTGACTTGTACGGCTTGAGCACTTTTGCCAGGTACATCAGGGTCAGCGCTGCCACCCCGAGATCGTCAAGCCAGCCGATGAGCGGCGCCACGTCGGGAATCGCATCCACCGGGCATACGATGTAGGCAATCGCCAGGAGCACGAACACCTTGCCAGCCGTGGAAGCCTCGCTGTCGCGGAAGAACCTGACCATCGCGCCCAGGTCGCTGACCAGCGGCAAGCTCATCCACCTGTTCTTTCGCGGTCGATCCACCAGTTCAGCGGGCGTGACGGCAGCGGAAGTCGATGTGCTCATGTTCAGACCCTTTCGTTCTGCAGGGCAGTCTGCCCCAAGATAAGTCGCCCTTCGGAACGCGCCAGTGGGGCGCTGCGATCATGCCCCCTGCCGATCCTTCCTTGCAGCTGGCCGGGTTTGCGGCGTAAAACGCTCTCGTACGCATGGCGCGCCCCCCCGAGCACTCCATTCCGCCTTCGCAGCCAGCGCCGTTCCGGCACCTGGGCACGGGCTCGTCGGGAGGACGCGGCGATCGGCCCATGCGCGTGCAGCTCATCATCGCCCTGGTCGCTGGCCTGGTTCTCGTTGCCGTGCCGCTGTACCTGTGGCGCAGACCCAAGGCTTCCAAGCCCGATGCGGTGGACGGAGGAGCCGACGCAGCGGTGGTCGATACGGGCCCGCCGCCGGACGCAACGACCAATCTGCTCGCAGCCGCTCTGGACGGCGGCTCGGTTTCCTCAGGGGAGATCGCCCTGGACAAGGTCAAGGTGGTCAAGTGCCAGCGTCCCGGCCCTGGCAAGACCACGCCGGACATGTGCGATCGGCAACCGTTCTTCGAGGAGGCGCTGGTCAAGGCGGTGCTCGAGAACGTGTCGTGCGCTCCCAAGGTCCCCAAGGGCGGCAGCGTCAGCTTCGCGATGAAGATCGACTACAAGAAGAAGTCGTTCCACGTGTGGGCGGGCAAGAGCGGCACGATCCGCAACAAGCGTGCAGCCCCCGTGATCGAGTGCATTTCGCGTGCGATACCGACGCCGAACTGGGAGGCTCTGGCACACCAGTACACGGTCTACACGATCGCTGTGCAAGCCACCTACCCGCCCAATGAGAAGGCATCGGACAAAGGCTCCAAGGAGAAGTGAGGCGAGCGCGCAAAGCCCTTGATCGCACCGTGCTGTCGCTGGTCAACGCCATGACCTACTTCGGCGAAGGCTCAGCGCGAAGCACCATGGGAAACGCTCCGCGCGACACCGTCTACGAGCGCGGCAAGCTCAGGCTCCACCGTCTTCGCGCCCCGGAGCCGGTCGACTACGAGCTCGGACACGGCGTGCACCGCGCCGAGCCCCTGCGCTTCCGAACCCCCTTGCTCGTCATCCCGCCCCTGATGGTGCGCCCCTACGTCTACGATCTCCGCCCAGAGCACTCCATGCTGCGGACTCTGCGCAACGCCGGCTTCGACGTCTTCGTGGTCGACTTCGGAGTGCCGGATCGGAGCGATGAGCGCGTCCGGCTCGACGACTACGTCCTGGACTACGTGCCTGCGTGCGTAGAGCAGGCCCTTGCGGCTAGCGGCGAGAAGTCGATCGCACTCGTCGGCTATTGCATGGGCGGCATCTTCGGGCTGCTGTACCAGGGCACGTTCGCCGATGAGCGCGTCGCAGCCCTGGTGACCATCGGATCTCCCGTGGACTTCGACAGCCTCGGCGTGGTCACGGTCGCAGCGCGCATGAGCGCGCCCGGCATGGACCGGCTCATCAACCTCGTGGGCAACATTCCGGGCTCGCTGTCGTCGTTCGGCTTCAAACTCATGAGCGGGCCGCGCACGCTCACCAAGTACGCCGACCTGGTGGTCAACCTCTACAACGAGGACTACGTGCGCCGCTTCGACTCGATCAATACGTGGGTCAACGACATGATCCCGTACCCGCGCGAAGCCTTCCGCCAGATGTTCAAGGAAGTCGTCACCGCGAACAAGCTGCTCACCAACGAGATGCGATTCGGCGATCGCCGCTGCGATCTCAAGCAGGTCCGCTGCCCACTGCTCGCCTTTGCCGGCACGCAGGACAACCTCGCCACTCCGGCGTCCACCCGTCAGATCCTCGACGTCGTGGGCAGCCAGGACAAGACGTTCCTGTCCGTGCCCGGAGGCCACGTGGGCGTGGTCGCCGGAACCCAGGCTCCTGAGCACGTTTGGAATCCGATGGTCGCCTGGCTGGGCGGCAAGCTGTCCTAGTGCATGGCGTGCGCGAGCTTGCGCGGACCGCTCTCGAACAGGACTTCCATCTTGTTCGGCTCCACGCTCAGCACGACACCCTCGCCGAACTTGGCGTGCTTGACGAGCTCACCCTGCACGTAGGTGGTGGAGACCGCGTAGGCCTTGAAGTCCTTGGGGCCCTTGCCCTCGACCGCCTGCGCCCACTCCGGCAGCTTGGCTTCCTTGCCGGAATCGCTTCCCGCCGCATTGTCCCGGCTGTTGCTTCGGAACGTCACTCGCTTCGGACGATGAATCGACATGGCAGACTCCTCGACAGGTTGGCCGTGTGCGCCCTTCGAGACGTTCGGGGGTGTACACAAAGTGCTTGCCCGTCACAAGCCACCATTTGCCAGGGTCGGATCAGCGATCGTTCCCTACCGGGTTGCATCGGCAAGCCAGCCACGCCACCGCACCCAGGCCTGCGCAAGACCGGGCCCGAGCGGCGCCTGGGACGCCGCAGCGCCGTCCGCCGCCTGCAGAGCCTTGGCCCCGCTCTCCCCTGACCGGATCGCGTGCCACCCGCGCTCAATCGCCTCAGCCAACGTTCGCCTGTCATCGTGAACCGGCGCCCCGGCGTCCGCTCCTGCATCCCCCGGCTGCGGGCCGCCGAGGCGACGCAGCTCGCGCTGGTGCCACGCTTTCACCGCGGACGTGTCGTTGCGGTATCCGCGCTCGTCAAAGGTCATGACCTCGACAATCTCCACCTCGAGCGCCTCTCCACCCGCCAGCCGGATGCGTGCTGCCGGATCGGGCCGGCCGTCGTCGTCGATGTCCACCACGTGGTCCGGCGGTGCGATCGATCGCATCGGGTAGGGCGAAGCCCCCTTCGGCATCAAGCACCAGATGTCGAACGTCCCGTCTTCCGAGCGCACCACGACGTCTGGATGGCCATCGCCGTTCAGATCCGTCCCTGACTTCCAGCCGCCACCGCCTCCGAGCGACTCTACCAGCCTGTGGCGCCGCGCCCGCGAGAGGTCTGTGGGATCGCGGGGACCCAGGGCAAGGATGACGCCGAAGCCCGTGGCCACGCGCACGGCGTGGCGCTCACGGTGCACGCCCCCCTCGCCGGAGAAGCCGAGGATGACGAAGGGAGAATGATCGGAGAACGCACCGCGGAGCTCCGCAGCCTTGGACATCCGCTCGACCGCCATCTCCTTGTCGACCCGATCGAGCTGGGCCTGCAGGTCCGGGGGTTGCACCCACGCTTCGATCCCGAATCCCTCCGGAAACGGCGAGACCGCGTGATCGGAGCGACAGGAAGTCCCGATCACGACAGCGATCAGCGCCGCTGGCCCGAGCCGCGATGCAGGCAAGCGCATGCGAGCGTCAGTATCGATGGGTCCACAGAACATCGAGGATCGAGCTCCCCGCATCGCCCACGGTCGTGCGTAGCGACCAGGCTCGAAGAAAGCGCCAGTCGAGCGTCAGAAGGTACCGATCCGGGTTCTGCCCCAGGGGCACCACGCCCGTATTGACCGTTGCCTCGGCCGTTACATTCCTGGCAACCTCGATCACCACGGTCGGCCGTACGTTCTGCCTCTGGCTCGTGTCGATGCGCGTGGAGATCCCCATGGGCGCGACGTCTGCCAGGAGCCGGTTGATCCCGGCCGCTGCCACGCCGCTGCCGACGCCTGCGGCCGCGGCACCGCTGCCTCCACCGGTCCGCGTGTCGTCCGGTCGGGTCACGTCCGTACCCGACGAGCCACCGAACAGGATCATGGCGAGGATCTCGCTCGGAGGACGGGCCGGATCGCTGCGAAGCTGCAGATGCGGCGTCTTGAGCGTACCGGTCACGTCCGCGTACACCCGCGTGCCGTCCGGAGCATCCCAGCGCGCCGTCACGTTCAGATCCGGGTTGCCCGCCTCGCCGGTGAACGTCACCAGCGCGCGGTCAGGCTCGATCGTGAAGAACTTGCCCACCACGTCCACGCGCCCGTCCTCCAGCCTGACCTGCCCTTTCATGGACATGCCCGAGCCCGACGGATTGGGATAGTCGATGGTGGCACGCGACGCCTCATCCGCCACGGAGGTGACCGAGAATCTCATTCCCGATCGCTTGATCTGGGCCGGGTCCGCAAACACGAGCTTGATCTGCCACGGAGTAGCCGCCTGCTTGGCAGGTGCCGTGGAAGAAGCCACCGTCTGCGTCCAGCCGCTGCCGCGCGTCCTGGCGCCGGTGCCGGGGACCACCTTCACATCGGGATTGGCTTCCAGCGCCTGCACCTTGCGCTGATCTGCTTCGCTCAATTCCACGTGGATCCCGGAGACCGTCAGCTGCACGTCGTTGCGCTCGGGCTTGAAGGTCATGTCGGCGTTGACCCGCCCCCAGAGGTCTCCGAGCGGGACGCCCTCGGCGGTCAGACGAATCTTGTTCTGCTCGTTGGTCGAGAGCGCTGCCATCACGCGCGAAAGACGCAGGCCGTCCAGGGCGATCGTGGCGGCGCCGGCGATCGAGCCTGACAGCGCAGCGGCGCGGAAGTCCTTGACCACGAGCCGGCCCGGGGTTGTCGTGCGGATCACCGCCGATGCATCGATGAACTCCTGACCCACGGTCGGAATCTGGAAGGAGCCGTTGACCACCGCAAGATCAGCCTCGTCCACCCGAGACCGATCGCTGTTGTGAACGTAGGTGGCCTTCACGAAGCCGTTGAGATCGCCTTCCAGGTTGCTGAGCGCAGGCTCGACGAACGGAAGCAGCGTGGAGATGCGGAACAGGCTCGGCGTCACGCTCACCTTGAGCTCCTGCCCATCCTTGAGCTCGGGAATCCAACCCTCCCGGAAGCGCACGGGATCCGACGAGTTGATCTCGCCGTTGAGCTTTCCCGGCGATCCAGAGTCCTTGATGCGCGTGTTGTCGATCAGCTCCAGCCCTCCGCGAATCCCGGCGGCGTCGGATCGAAGGCTCAGGCTTCCGCGGTCGTAGTTGAACCCGTTGCCGACCCGTAGCCCCTGCACCTCCAGATTGACTGCGACCTCAGGAGTCCTGCCCAGCCCTGCGACGCCGCCGTACCCGCTGATCGCACCCATCGACTGTCCATCCCCCAGGTCCGACAGCGGAAGGTTGTCGATCTTGAACGTGGCGTCCGCGTCGATCGGTATCTTGGAGCCCGCTCGGGTCGCGATGACCTCCGCCCACTTCGCGCGGAAGGTCCCCTGTACCAGCCCGACCGGCGCGCTGGCCGCTGCGCCCTGCTTGCCGTCCGGCGCCGAGGCGTCCTTGCAGAGGTTGTCGAACGCCAGACCGCGTCCCGGTGGACGCCGCAGCAGCAAAGCGGACGCCGTGCCATCCGCGCCGTTGTAGGTCCCGTCCAGACACATCAACGCGGGAAGCGATTGGCCGCTGATCGAGGGGCGATCCACGTAGGCCTTCATGGCGAACTGGGGTGCGCGAGGCGTGCCCACCATGAAGATGTCACCGCCGATGTGCCTCGTCTGCACCGGCGACTCCTTGTCGCCGAGCATGGGCGCGAGCAGCTCGGAGATGGGTCGATCGTGGACTCGAAGGTGCGCAGACGTCTGCGATTCGGCGATACGCTCCTTCCACTCCGACGGGACCAGCAGCAACCGCTCGTAGTTGAGATTCGTGTTCGAGGTGAACGCGATCGCTGCATCTGGAGGCTTGCAGGCAGGGTCCATTCCGCTGGAGCCGGCCTTGCCGATGCACCCCAGCGTGCTGAGCATCCCAGCCTCGGTCATGGTCGCGGACACCGCCACGTCCTTGTCTTGCAGCGACACCGCCTTGGACGTGAGCTCGAGCCCGCGTGTGCTCGCACTCATCGCCCACGCGGGTGGCGCCTTGGGTTTGCTTCGGGCTGCTTCGGCCTGGATCCGCACGGTTCCCTTGAGCGAAGGGATGTCCACGCCGGGCATCGCCCTGCGCGCGAGCATGAGCAGCGGAGCAAGCTGATCCAGATTGATCTTCAGCTCTGTGACCCGCGCCGTGCCGGTCGCATCGCTCCACGCTTGCGGGCGCAACGGCGAACCATGCAGCACGACGTCGCCTCCGGCGCTCGCGGTCATCAGAGCATCCGTGGCGACCGCTGCGGCGGGCAGGCACGCTCCCTCGCCCGTGACTTTGGGCGCGCTCTTGTCTGCTCCTACTGCCAGGTTCGAGTCGAACTCGACGTGGGCCCCTGAGAACTTCGCGCGGACCGAAGCGTCGATTCCGCTGAGCATGTCGAACCTGCCGCCGCGCACGTCGATGCGTGCGCATCCTGTGGAGTCCGACCCGGAATTGCGTACGTCGATGTCGATCGCTGCCGTGCCCGCGAGCTGATGGCCGGGAATCGCAAGCACGCGCGAGAGCTTCTCGAGATTGACCCCGGATGAAACCAGCCTGACGTCAAAGCCGTTGGACCCGACTTTCAGGACACCATCGAGCGGCGATCCCAGCCCGTCGATGGCTATGCCTCCGAAGTCGACGGTCCCATCGCGGATGTCGACGCTCTCTGCGTGGACGGCGAATCCCTCGTTGCCATGGCCGACTTCGACGCGGAGGTTGTGGGCAGAGATCTGGGAGCCGAGCGACAGCGACGCCTTGGTGCCGATGCTGGGTCCCGCGTCGTCGCGCAAGGACACCGTGACCTGCGGCGATCGAACCGGACCGCGCGCCACGAACGTCGCGTCCTTCCACGACAGGCTCCCTGCCGCGAACCCGCGACCGGTGAGGCTGGCATCCACCGTCAACCCGTCCGGCTTGCCCCACGCATGCGCGTTGAGCCGGCCGGATCGCAGCTTCACCGGCCCCTTCGACACGCTGTCCACGTCCGCGGAGAGCACTGCGTCGATCGCGCCCCGCTCCACCTTCGCATCGAGCCGCACCGTCGCCCGCCCCTTGGCCGCGTGCGCCAATCTCGGCGCAGCGTCGATCGACGCGATCGTCGTGCTCGCCTTGACCGTCACCACCCCCTCGCGCGTCACCGAGAAGCCTGCATCGATGGGCATGCCCGGCTCGTGGATCCGCGACGTCCCGCTCACACCCTTCTTCTCGATCACCGCGTCGAAGTCCGCGGCAGGGAACGGGACGTTCGCGATCGTGCCCGGCTGCAGCTGCCCGGTCGCGGTAGCACGAGGCCCGCCATCGGGCCCGCCCGACACGATCACCCGAGCACCTGCGCCAATCTGCGTGTGCGGCGCATCAGCGAGCACGGTCTGCAGATCGAAGTTGCGCAGCTCCACCTTCAGATCCGCCGTGGGCTTGTCCGAGGTGTGAACCGGACCTTGCGCATCCAGCGATGTCGCCCCCATGGCCACGCGCGCCGAAGCATGCAGATCCGGCAAGGTTCCGTGCGCTTCGAACCGCCCCCCGACCATCTGCTGGAACCTGGTCCCTGGAAGGAAGCTCGTGAGGGTCTCGCCCTTGACCGCCGGGACGTCCACGGTCACGTCGATCACGCGGCCATCGAGCATGGCAAAGGACGACAGGTCGATCTCGCCCACCGCGCCCGTGAAGTAGCCCCACACCGCGCCCGGCGATCGCAGATGGAACTCGGCCGTCCCCGTGGTGGGCAACGGGACCGGCTTGCGAATCGCCACTGCGCAACGCTCGGTGTCGATCGTCACCCCATCCGGACCCACGTGCACCGAGCCGTGCAGCGTGCGCGCCTCGGCATCGATCGCGCCCAAGGACGACAGGTTGCCCTGGGCATAGGCAGAGCCGATCTCGATGTAGGGCAGGTCCAGCACGAGGTGCCGCGGCGGGCGGGCGGACGGCGGGCCGGGGGGTTGAGGCGGTCGGGGACGAGGCTGGAACGTTCGCGCCAGCGTCAGCTCCCCGCTCGGATCCTGCTGCAGATCCACGACGACCTCGTCGGCGCGCGCAAAGGGGAATCGCAAGCGGATGTCGCCACTTCCCCACAGCCATGAGGAGAGCAGATCGTAGCTCGCGACGCGAGCTTCGAGCTGGTTGGACTTGATCACGACCTTGCCGGAAGGGTCGCTGATCGCAACGCCGCGGAACACCAGGGAGGTCATGGACAGCTTGTCGACCCCCTCCACGGTGATCTGGCCCGATATCGCCTGGTTCAAGGCTTGCAGCGCGGTGCGCGTCACCAGCCTTCTCGACGGCGGCAGCGAAGCGTGAATCACCACGGCCCCAGCTGCAGACAAGGCGAAGACCGAGGCAAGCCCCACGAACGAGCCGCTGCCTCGGGCCGCGGCGCGCAGCATGGATCGCAGCCGCTTACGCATGGTCGATTCCTCGTCGCTGGAACCGTTTCCAGCACACACCTTCCCCCTGGTCGCTGCGCTTCACTGCCGCGCCGGGCTGGATGCTCATCAACAAGGTCACGACCACCGCGATCCGCATCCTACCTTAGACGCGGAACGGACAGCGGCAAGCCATTCGTTGCCCCTGGATCGCGGGCATTGCGTCGACGGAGGCCCCAGCGGCCTGCGGTCACTGCACCAGGATCCAGTCGATGTTCCGACGGACTTCCAGGTGGACGTGATTGCGGTGCTCGCGGTTGTAGTTGGGGGTCAGCACCAGGTTGAACAGGCGCTCGCTCGCAGCCTCGCACACGATCTCCCGCAGCTGCGTGGCTCCCTCGGTCGTCGCCCTCGGTGGCTCGGCCCTCTTTCCACACGTGCGCGCCCCGATTCGCCCGTTGAAGTCCCGAAGCACGTTCAGCTCCCGCCCGTCTTCACGCTTCATCCACGCCACGTCGATCGCCAGGCCGGCCGGGTGACGCTGCCCAGGCTTGGCGTGTGCCGAGGGCTCGTTCCGATACGCGCTCAGGAACCCGATCTCGCTGATCTTTCGCGACGACAGCTTCTGTGCGAAGTCGTCGAGCGCGAGTGCCAACCGGCAATCGGTGATCGAGCTGTCGGAGTTGATCGCCTCGTCTGCCGAGCGCGCGATCTGGGTCAGCTTGATGCCGCGAATCGGCCCGGTGATCCGGACCGGCGTGTCCACGCCTGCCAGGGCAGGAGCCACGACATAGGGGATCTGACGCGCGGTCAGCTCTTGCACGCACGCCGCGGATTCGAGGCTCGCGTAGCGTGCGACCGGGGTCGACGCGTAGTCAGGTGGCTTGATGGCGTTCGGATTGCCCGCGTGTGAGGGCGCAGCTGCGAGCAAACCCGCAATCGAAGACAGTCCGACCCACATCATGATTCCACGGCTCATGGTCACGGCAATGCCATGGGGCCAAGAGTTGGGCCAATTTTTGTGCTAGATTCCCGGTCGGAGGCATTGATGACCCAGCGAAAAGCAAGCTCGCAGGACCCGGTGACCATCGTCGGTGGCCGACCTATGCACCGCGCCGTCGAGGTCAGCCAGCTGCCCACGGGAATCGAGCAGATCCTCACCCTTTCTGCCCTCGATTGCTCGCTGCGCGATCGCTTCGCCGCCGATCCCATCGCCGCAGCAGCTTCCAAAGGGGTCCGGCTGCAGCCCACGGAAGAAGCCCTGCTCCGTCAGACACCTGCCGAAACCCTTCGCGCCATGGCTGAGCAGGCTGTCATTCCGCGCGCCATGAGCCGCCGGGCCTTCGTCAAGCCGGTCGCCGCTTCCATCGTCGCGCTCATCACAGGCAGCGCGTTCCTGCTTTGTTCCGGATGCACCGGCGCGGACAGCTGGGACCCGGACGGTGGCGAAGCGGGCACGGATCAGATGTGGATGCAGATCGCAGGGCACACCTGCTACGTGTACCTGTGCGCTGCCTCGCAGCAGGATCCAACCAAGCCGGTGCCGGTCCTGCTCGCTCTGCACGACCTGGGCGAGACCTGCCTTTCGAATGTGCAGCGCTGGCGCGCGGCCGCGGACAAGTACGGCTTCAACATCGTGTCCGTGAACTGGACCGAGGAGCCGGCCACCCAGCAGGCCAAGGACAAGCTCGCGGCTGACCTTGGGTCGATCCTGGACGAGTTCGGAAAGACCTACGCAATCACGCCAGGCTACCGTCATCTGAGCGGCCGAGGCGCTGCCACGCCAATCCTGTGGAAGGGCGCTTTCGAAGGCGCTGCGCATGCATGGCGCTCGGTCGTGTTCCTGGGCGGCGTTCCGGACGGAGACTGGGTCGGCGCGCCAGAGACGGCCCTCGCGAAGCTTTCGAGCGGCCCGCCCGCGCTCTACTACGTGATGGGCACATCCGATGCGCAGCTCGACTCGGCCAAGGCGCTGACCCAAGCGCTGTCGACCAAGGGAGCGACCACCAAGCTCGCCGAAGTGTCGGGCAGCACCGCAGAAGCGGTGCTGGACTTCAGCGCGATCTGGATCTGGCTGTTCTCCCACGAGTGACATGGCGGACATCACCCTCGCCAATCTCAACATGCTCTACGTCCGGTACATCGACCGGATCGAGCGCGAGATCCACCTGCCTCTGGGTCCCCTCTACGTCGCGAGCAGCCTGGAGCGCGCCGGCTTCGAGGTCGACTTCCGCGACTACCAGCTGTTCGAGCGCGCCCGGCTGTTCACCGACGACGCCATCTCCGACTTCCTCCAGGGCCCGGCCGACATCGTGTTCGTCAGCTGCATGGCCAACCTGCTTCCCTTCACCTTGCTCGCCACCCGCAGGTTCAAGAAGGAGCACCCTGAGGTCTTCCTGGCGTTGGGTGGCGTGGGCGCTGCGTCGGTCGAGCGAGAAGTGCTCGAGCGCTGCCCGTGGATCGATGCGATCGGGATTGGCGAAGGCGAGCGCACCACGGTCGAGCTTGCCAGCGCCTTGCGGCAAGCAGGCCGGCGCAGGGGAGTCGATCTGTCCCAGGTAGCCGGGATCGCCTGGCGCGACGGGGATCGCGTGGTGGTCAACGCTCCGAGAGGGCGCATCGCGCCGGTTGATGCCATTTCCCTTCCCGCCTACCACCACGTGGATCTCAAGCGCTACCGCGGCATCAACATGATCAGCTCGCGGGGTTGCCCGTTCCCTTGCACATTCTGCAGCGTGGCGCCGGTCTGGGGACGCCATCCGGAGCTCAGGAGCGCGCAGAGCATCGTGCAGGAGATGACGCTGCTGCACGAGCGCGGGGCAGAGCTGATCCTGTTCCAGGACGAGTACTTCGTGTCTTCGGCTGGCCGCGTGCAAGAGCTGTGCAGCGCAATCCGGCAGTGCGGGCTCAAGGTCCACTGGAAGGCGTTCGGCCGGATCGATCTGACCGACCTTGCGACCATGGAGGCGATGGCGGATGCCGGTTGCGTGGAGCTGCGCTACGGCGTCGAGTCCGGCAGCGATCGCGTGCTCTCGCGCGTGCGCAAGGGGTTCACCGCCAAGCAGGCCAGCGAGGTCATGTCTGCCGCTGTGGGGATCTTCCCGGGCGTGGATGCGTTCTACATGTGGGGATTCCCCTTTGAGACGATGGAGGACTTCCAGCAGACGCTCCTTCACATGATCTCGTCCAGGACGATGGGCGTGAGGATCCTGCCGTCACTGCTCTCGATGCTTCCCCAGACGCAGCTGTACGCGGAGCTGGGTGGCGACAGGGGCAAGCTGGAGTTCTGCCCGGAGATGTTCCCGGAGTACATGCTCACTGGCCAGGAGGTCTGCGGCGACGGGCGCACGCGAATCGCACCCGAATACGAGGAGACCTTCAGCTTCATCGAGCGCAACCCGGATCTGTTCCCTGGCTTCTTCCACTTCGACGTGAAGGGCAACGTGCTGCCCAAGCACAGGCTGCTGTCGCAGTTCGGGTTCTATCCGATGGAAGGGCGCACCGAGCTGCTCGGGTCCGAAGTGGAGTGCTGCGGCGCACATTCGCCTTAAAAGGCGCGCCGACCGGAGGTGGACCCGGCCAGCGCGCAAGATGTGATTTGCGAGGAGTTCTAGATCAGCTTCCGGTGCCAGGCAGCGTGGCCGAGGCCAGCCAGCTGAAGCCGTCGATCACGGCGAGCGAGTCGAACGCCGAGTCGCCCACGTCCCAGATCGCGATTCGGACTTCGACGATCTGGCCAGGGATGACGTTACCGGCCGTGGTCAGCCAGTAGGTGCCGCCGCCGATCGTGCAGTGCGACGATGCGGATTGGGACTCGAAACCGGTGCCGGTCAGCTGCGCGGCTCCGGTCGGGAACGAGCAGGACGACGCGCTCACGTCGGTATCCCAGCAGGTGCTGGTGCCCTGAGGCTCGCAGATGGCGAACAGGTTGGTGCCCTTGGCGATGTTGATGCCAATGGGCCAGAACTGGCCGCCCTGCGAGTACGTCATCAGGTTCTTGTCCTTCGGGTTCGGGATCGGAGAAGGAACACCCGAAGGTGTGTCGACCAGGGTGATGAACTGATCGTTGTACGATGTGCACACGTACTCCGGGTACTCGGCCGAGTAGAAGTACGAGTTGAACGAGAACGCGCGCACGTTGGTCGGCGCACGCAGGCGCAAGACCAGCATCACGGAGTCGTTGGCCGTGGGTGTGTCCGAGGTCGAGCATCCGGGCGAGTCCGGAAGCGCGTTGGCATTCTTGAGCGGCAGGTTCGGCGCAGCGTACCAGTCCTTGATGCAGTAGGGCAGCGAGCAGGTCTGGATGTTGACCGAGCTCGAAGGCGTGTGCGAGGTCGAAACGTTGTAGCCGGCCGGTGCTCCGCCGTTGGGTCCCGGATTGGTCTGGGTCGCGTCCGCAGCGATGCCGCTCGACATCACGACCACGCGCTGGCCTTCCAGAGGGATCGGGCTCGCGCCACCGAACTTGTCGCGGATCGAAATCGCCTTTGCGTCGCCCAGCGGCGAGCCGTCGGCGCGCAAAATCTTGGCGCTGATGAGGCCCCAGGTCTTGTCCTTGAGCAGCGCAGGGGTCTCGGTCGTGGTGCGGCAGATGCCGAGCGCCTTCGCGTAGTCCCCGGGCACTGCCGAGTTCGAAGCCAGACCGCCGTCGCAATAGACCGTGTCCTCCATGTCGAACAGGTCGGTCTTGCCATTGCAGTTGTCGTCAATGGCGTTGCCCTTCACTTCGATGGCGCCTGGATTGACCTTGGCAGGCTCGGAGCCGCAGGTGCCCGGCTTGTCGCAGCAATCGCCGTCCGCAACCTTCCAGCCGTCGCCGTCGCAGTCCGTCGTGGCGCTGTCGCACGCCTGGCACGTGCCGTTCTGGCATGAGGTGCCGCCGGTGCAGGTATTGCCGCACTGGCCGCAGTTGGTGCCGTCGGTCTGCAGATTCACGCAGTCCAGGCCGCACTTCTGCAGGCCGCCGCCGCAGGTGCCCGTGGTGCAGATGCTGTTGACGCAGCTCTCGGTGGCAGCGCAGGCATGGCCGCAGGTACCGCAATTCGCGTCGTTGACCTTGGTGTCCACGCACGCGCCGCTGCACGAAGTCAGGCCCGTCTGGCACGCGCACGCGCCCGCGGTGCACTGCTCGCCCTGCACGCACACCGTGCCGCAGTCGCCGCAGTTGTTGTTGTCGATCTGCGTGTCCACGCACTTGCCGGAGCAGAGCTTGGTGCCCGTGCAGCCGGTCGCGCAAACGCCCGCGGAGCAGAACTCGCCCGTCGCACACGGCTTGTCGCAATCGCCGCAGTTGGCCGGGTCGACCTGGGTGTCCACGCACTTGGTGCCGCACGCCTTGGTGCCGCCGCCGCAGTTGGCTCCGCACTTGCCACCGGAGCAAAGCTCGCCGCTCTGGCAGGCGGTGCCGCAAGCGCCGCAGTTCGCCAGATCGGTCTGGGTGTTGACGCACTTGCCGCCGCAGTTCTCGTCCGGGGCAGCGCACTTGCTGTCGCACTTGCCCGCAGTGCAGACCTGGCCGGACTGACAGGCGTTGCCGCACGTGCCGCAGTTGGCCGTGTCGTTGCCCGTATTCACGCACGCGCCGTTGCAGAGCGAGGTTCCGCCCGAGCAGTTGGTCGCGCACTTGCCGTTGGAGCATGCCTGCCCCGAGGGACATGCCGTGCCGCAGGCACCGCAGTTCGCCCCGTCGACCTTGGTATCGACGCACAAGCTCCCGCACTTGGTCGTTCCACCGCCGCAATTGAGGGCGCAGGTGCCGGCCGAGCACACCTCGCCGGTCGCGCACTTCTTGCCGCACATGCCGCAGTTGTTCGGGTCCGATTGCTGCAGCACGCATGCGCCGCCGCAAAGCGTAGCGCCCGGCACTTGGCTGCAAAGCCCACCGTCACCGCCGCCGCCGCTGCCACCGTTGCCAGGATTGAAGTCCCCGCCGGCATCGCTGCTGCCACAGCCCATCCACGCACCAAGCGAAACCATCAAAGCCATTGCAGCCGGAATCCCAATCAACCGGCCGGGACGCGCGTCCCTGAAGTTCGTCGTTTTCATTCCGCCACCTCTTGGAATGCAAAAGCCAATGCGCCCACGAAGCGCAGGCGCGCACCCCCGAAGAGAAAAACACACTGTGTGCGGTGTCAAGCCACACGGTAGGGTTCCGTCCGGAAGGTTCGGTCACGATCCTGGCGAAAAGGATCAGCTTCGTATCGCGATCCAAGCTCTTTTCTCGATGGATCGCATGCGCCCGTTCCAGCTGCGGTCGATTTTCTGCCCGCCCAAAAGGAGACGCTTTCACAGAGGGTCTGACCCGCCTCCGCCACGGCACCTGCCCTGGCCGCGGACGCCACGGCGCCTCAGCGCAACCCAGGCACCTGCCATCTGCAGACACCTCGCGCACGCAGTACTAGGGTCCACCCCTCATGCGCCACGCACCCCTGCCCGCCCATCGAGTCTACTTGCAGCGAACCATCCAGGAACCGTCGCTGACGCGCGACGGCCGAAGCCTGCTCTTCGCGATGTCCGCCGATGGACGCACCACGATCCATCGGATGAGCCTGGAGACAGGGCTCCAACAGTCGCTCACCTCAGAGCCCACTCCCTCTGGTGGCGTCACCTATGGCGGCGGACTCTACGCTGCCAACGACGAGCATCTTGTGTTCCCCTCCCGCGACGGGAGGCTGTGGCGCCTGGACCTTGCCTCTGGCGATCAGGCCCCGCTCATGCCCGCGGTTCAAGGCGTCGGAGCCCCGGCGCTGTCTCCTTGCGGGAAGTACTGGACCTGCGCTGCCGAGGCAGATTCCTCGGGCGCATTGCTGGTTGGACGCATGGATGGAAACGGGTGGCCGGTGCGATTGCCTGGCTCCCTTTCGTTCGTCGGAGATCCCTTCTTCGGCCCGGGTGGCGCCTACATCGCCTGGCAGACCTGGCCCGAACGGGTCATGCCGTGGGATCACGCGGAGCTGCGCATCGCCCGCTTCGCGCGCCCCCTGTCCGAATGCCGCGACCTGCACGAGGCCCTGCCGGCGGAAGTGCTGAGCGTGACCCGCGACGGAGTGCACCTGAGCTTTCCACTGCCACATCCCGATGGACGCCATCTGCTGTTCACGAGCGATGAGACCGGTTGGCGATCGCCGTGGTCCTATGATCTCGAGACCCAGCAATCGCGTCGGCTCGCGCTGACCGAAGG
This sequence comes from Deltaproteobacteria bacterium, assembly GCA_016218915.1. Lineage (GTDB taxonomy): Bacteria > Myxococcota_A > Polyangia > Polyangiales > Polyangiaceae > JACRCQ01. The sequence goes on along the minus strand of JACRCQ010000016.1, from coordinate 59,535 downwards.
TGAAGTCGGCGGCCCGAACTGGGTGCTGCGCGCGTCCCCTCTCGCGCTCGGCCAGGGAGGTACCAGACTCTATGCCGTCTCCAAGTCGAGCGGCTCTTCCCGGCTCCTTGCGATCGACGTCGAGTCCGGGCGCATACGCACGATCGACAGCCGGTTCAGCTGCTTGAGCACGCTTGCATGCTGCGATGGTGGTTGCAGCGGCAAGGACCTCCTTGCCTACCTCGCTGCGGATCCGGTCACGCCAGCCGCGTTGGTGACGCGCGAGGTAGACGCGGAGGCTCGCGGCTCGGTGGAAGTCGATCGGGTGAGCACGTCCGTGGGGCTCTCGAATTCGACCCGACTATCGCGTCCCGTCACGCTAACGTGGCGCGCACCGGACGGTACCGAGGTCTGGGGGATCTGGACGCCGGCCGCAGGTGAAGGGACAGCGCCGGTGATCGTGTTCATCCACGGCGGCCCGACCGCGGCGACAGAGCTGACCTACGACGCCACGGCGCAGTTCTATGCATCGCGCGGCTACCACTACCTGGCAGTCAACTACCGGGGGAGCACGCAACGGGGGCGCGCATACCAGGATCTTCTTCGTGGAACCTGGGGACAGTTCGACGTGGAGGACGCCAGGGACGGGGCGCAGGCGCTGATCGAACGCGGCGCAGGGGATCGGAGGCGGGTTGCGATCATGGGAGGGAGCGCTGGCGGGTACACGACGCTGATGGCGCTGGGGACGCAGCCGGAGTTCTGGGCTGCGGGGATCTCGCTGTACGGCGTTGGTGACCTGTACGAGGTGATGATGGGCTCGCACCGATTCGAAAAGTTCTACGAGCACACGTTGGTGGGGGGTTTGCCAGATGCGGGACGGCTCTGGGTGGAGCGATCGCCACTGACGTACGTGGATCGCGTGCGCGCACCGCTGCTGTTGTTTCACGGTGAGCAGGACAAGGCGGTGCCGGTGCAGCAATCGATCGACTTCGCGGACGCGATCCGCGCTCGAAAGGGAATCGTGGAGCTTGTCACCTACGAGGAGGAGGGGCACGGCTTCAAGCGCGAGAAGAACCGAAAGGAAGTTCTCGATCGGTCGCTGGCATTCCTGGACAAGTACGTCAGGTGCGGCCAGGGTCCCGCACGACCCTAGCGCTCGTCGATTCTGTCGCTACATCACCGTTTACACCGATGGACCGACCCGGTATACGCCTGGGTGCCCGGGCTGAAGAGTCCACGACGGAGCCCGATCGCGATCCCACGGAGGCACCATGGAACGCAGGCCGTTGCTCGGCGACGAGGCAGTAGCCCTCGGCGCAATTCACGCCGGACTGAGTGGAGCGTATTCCTACCCCGGCACGCCAGCGACCGAGATATTCGAGTTCGTGCACGCGCAAGTGCACAAGGGGCCACCGGCCACCGAAGGCGGGGTGCATGCCCGCTGGTCTGCCAACGAGAAGGTGGCCTTCGAGGAAGCACTCGGCATGAGCTACGCAGGGCGCCGCGCCCTGGTGTCGTTCAAGCACGTGGGCCTGAACGTGGCGGCCGACCCGTTCATGAACTCGTCGGTGTCAGGCATCACGGGCGGGCTGGTGGTGGCATCTGCCGACGACCCTGGCATGCACAGCAGCCAGAACGAGCAGGACAGCAGATACTACGCGCACTTCGCGCTGATTCCTGCGTTCGAGCCCTGCACCGGGCAGGAAGCCTACGACATGACCCGCGAGGCGTTCGACGTCTCCGAGCGCTTCGGCGTACCGGTCATGCTCCGGCTGGTCACGCGCCTCGCGCACAGCCGTAGCGGTGTGGAGCTTTCCGCTCCGCGCGCGGTCAACCCGCTTGCACCCACCAAGAATCCCACTGCCTGGACGCTGCTGCCGAGCAACGCGCGCAAGGGCTACGCGCTGCTGACCTCCAAGCAGGCAGAGATCCTCAAGTGGTCCGAGTCTTCCCGCTTCAACCAGCTCAAGCTCAACCCCAAGGGCGGACGCATCGGTGTCATCGCCTCGGGCATCGGCTTCAACTACTTCCTCGAGAACTACCACAACGGCGCTGAGATACCTTCCTATGTCAAGGTCGGGGCCTACCCGATTCCCCGCGCGCTCGTGGAGAAGCTGATCGATGCGGTCGACGAGGTGATCCTGCTCGAGGATGGCTACCCGTTCATCGAGGGGATGCTCTCCGGGCTCCTCGGCTCGCCGCGGGGCAAGAAGATCCACGGGCGTCTGGATGGCACGGTGCCCCGCACCGGAGAGCTGAACCCGGACATCGTGCGCGCTGCGCTCGGGATGCCGGCCATCGAGAGGCAGACGCCGCCCGACGTTCCGGTCCCGAATCGCCCCCCTCGCCTGTGCGACGGCTGCCCCCACATCGACTCGTACACCATCCTTCGCATGGTGATGGATGTCTTCCCCCAGACGCGCGTGTTCAGCGACATCGGCTGCTACACGCTCGGAGCCTATCCTCCCTACGAAGCTGCCCACTCGTGCATCGACATGGGAGCGAGCATCAGCATGGCCATGGGCGCCGCGCAGGCAGGGATGCGCCCGGTGGTCGCCACCATCGGCGACTCCACGTTCATGCACTCCGGAATGACTCCGCTGGCGGGCGCCGTGGACCAGAACCTTCCCATGACCGTGGTCATCCTGGACAATGCCACGACGGCCATGACCGGGGGGCAGGACACCATGGCGACGGGGAGCCGTCTGCTGAACGTGGTCAAGGGGCTCGGTGTCAATCCCGAGCACATCCACGTGCTCGAAGCGCACCGCAAGCACCACGAAGCCAACCTCGAGATCATCAAGCGCGAGGTGGCCTACGAGGGATTGTCGGTGATCATTCCCACGCGCGAGTGCGTGGTCACGGCGAAGAAGTAGCTTCCGCAGACCCATCAGCGGCCCGCTCGGGCGCGGGCGATGAGACGGAGACCAAGGCATGGAGACCAACATCATCCTGGCAGGAGTCGGCGGGCAGGGAATCGTTTCGATCTCTTTCGTCATCGACATGGCCGCCATCTGGCAGGGCCTGCAGTTCAAGCAGGCCGAGGTTCACGGCATGAGCCAGCGCGGCGGAGCGGTCAGCTCCCACCTGCGCATCTCCGACTCCACCGTCCACAGCGACCTGGTGCCCAAGGGAGCGGCGCAGATCGTGCTGTCGGTCGAGCCGGTCGAGAGCCTGCGCTACGTCGACTACCTGTCGCCCACGGGCACGCTCGTTGCCGGGACCGACCCGTTCGTCAACATCCCCGACTATCCGGAGGTCGACAAGATCCTCGACGGGATCGCGACCCTTCCCAGCCACACCCTGGTCGCAGCCGATCGTCTTGCCCGGCAGGCTGGCAGCGGACGTGCCCAGAACATGGTTCTGCTCGGCGCTGCGAGCCCCTACCTCGGGCTCAAGATCGAGCTGCTCGAACGGGGCATCCGCGAGGCTTTCGCGGCCAAGGGCGAGAAGATCCAGAAGACCAACATCGACGCGTTCCACTCGGGAATCGCGGCCGGCGAAGCCTATCGCGCCTGCCTCAAGGCGGGAATGGCGAGCCGTCAGGCGCGCGCCCTGGTGGGAAGGATCGTCGGCGGCAAGCTCGCCCCCGAGGCTGTGCCGATGTGGAAGGATCTGTTCGCCCAGCCGGTCGGCGCGGGAATCCTCGAAGTCCTCACCTCCCAGACTGCTGGCAAGATCCAGGGATCCGTCGAGATCCCAGCGGCCATCGCTGCCGCCGACGCCGGCGCGCGCGAGCAGCTTCCTGCCCTGCTGTTCAAGGCCTGAGCCTGGATCCCACAAGGGGAGCTTCCCATGAGCATCGAAGTCGAGCGCATCAAGTCGATCCTGGAGTCGGCTGCGGCCGAGAGCCGCTTTGCTCTCCTGGAGCATGAGGTCTACGGGGTTCTCGCCGCCGCTGGCTGTGGTGTGCCCCGCTTCTTCCTGCTCGCACCCGGGCAGAAGCCCACCCCGCAAGCCATCCAGGCGCTCGGCGCCCAGCGCGTGGTCCTCAAGATCGTCTCTCCCGAGATCATCCACAAGACCGACGTCGGAGGCGTGGTCAAGGCGGATGCGACCCCGGAGGCGATCGCGGCAGCCGCTGCGAAGATGCTCGAAGAAGTCCCGCAGCGCTACGCCCGCTCGCTGACCGAGCGGCCCGGGCACGCGCCTGCTGCCTACCGATCGCTGAGCGGCAAAGCCCTGGAAGAAGCCATCGTGCGCGACATCCGCGGCGTGCTCGTGGTCGAGATGCTCAAGTGCGAATCCGAAGGCCCGGGAAGCGAGATCCTGTTCGGCCTTCGCTACAATCGCGAGTTCGGCCCGGTGCTCACCGTGGGCATCGGCGGCGTGGACACGGAGCTTCTCGGCGCTGCCTGCAAGAAGGGCATGTCCGTGGTCAACGGGAGCGCTGCGCTGCTCGATGACGCCTCGCTGCTGCGAATCTTCCGCCCCACCCTGGCCTACCAGCGCGTGGCAGGGCTGACCCGCGGTGGACGCAAGCTCGCGGACGATGCGGCGATCTCCAAGGTCATGAGCGGAATGCGCGGCCTGGCTGCGCAGCTCTCGGCCGAAGGAGCTGGGTGGACCCTCCAGGAGCTCGAGGTCAACCCGTTCGGCGTGGTGGATGGCAAGCTCGTGGCGCTCGACGGCCTGCTCAAGTTCGGCCCCTGCCCGACCTTGCCCATCCCGCGCCCGATCTCGTCGCTCGGCCCCATGATGAAGCCCTCCTCGATCGCCGTCATCGGCGTGTCCGCCAAGGGCATGAACATGGGTAGGATCATCCTGCGCAACATGATCGAGGCAGGCTTCGACAAGAGCCGCGCCTGGGTCGTGCGCCCAGGCAGCGACGAGATCGACGGCGTCAAGTGCGTTCCCGAGATCAAGGACCTTCCCGAACGCGTCGACCTGTTCGTGCTCGCCGTGGGCGCCGAGCAGGTGCCTGACACCATCGAGGCCCTCGTCGAGCACGACAAGGCCGTGGGTGTCATCATCATCGCCGGCGGCATGGGCGAGAAGGAAGGCGGCGGCAACCTCGATGCGCGCGTCAAGACCGCGATCGCCCGGGGACGCGCAGACCGCAAGCCGCTGGTTGCCAACGGCGGGAATTGCCTTGGAATCGTGTCGCGCCCAGGCCGCTACCATACCCTCTTCATTCCCACGACCAAGCTCCCTCTGCGCTCCGACGGCAAGTCCAACGTGGGCTTCGTGAGCCAGAGCGGCGCGTACATGATCACCCGGATGAGCAAGCTCGACTGGCTCAGCCCGCGCTATGCCGTCTCCACCGGCAACCAGGTCGACCTTACCGTGGGAGACTTCCTGCGCTACATGGCCGACGATCCGGAGGTCAAGACCTTCGCCGTCTACTCGGAAGGGTTCAAGGACGGCGACGGGCTCGCCTGTGCCCGCGCGATCAAGGAGATCGTCGACGGCGGTCGCGACGTGATCTTCTACAAGGCCGGAAGGACCTCCGAGGGCAAGAAGGCCACCAGCAGCCATACCGCGTCGCTCGCAGGCGAATACGAGGTCTGCGAGTCGATCATCGCCCAGGCAGGCGCCCACGTGGCCGGCTCCTTCAACGACTTCCTCGACCTGCTCAAGGTCTCCTCGCTGATGGGCGATCGGACGTGGGGCGGACGCAGGCTCGCGGCTCTCTCCAACGCCGGCTACGAGACCGTCGGCATCGCGGATGCGGTGCGCGGACCGGGCTGGGATCTCAAGCTCGCATCCCTGAGCGCGGAATCCACCAAGCGGATCTCCCAGGCCCTTGCCAAGGGCAAGCTCGACGCACTGGTCGACGTGCACAATCCACTCGATCTGACGCCGATGGCGGACGACGAGGCCAACGCTGCGGCGGTCCGCACCTTCCTCGACGATCCCGGGGTGGATCTGGTGCTGTGCGCGACCGTCCCCCTGACCCCTGCCATGGCGACGCTGTCCGACGGACCCCAAGCGTTCACGAACGCGGGGAGCCTGGTCCACAGGCTCGCGGCGATCGTGGCAGACACGAACAAGCCCGTGGTTGCCAGCGTGGACAGCGGCGTGCTGTACGACGCCTACTCGCGCGCGCTGGAGGACAAGGGGATCCCGACGTTCCGGTCGGCCGACGTGGCGGTGCGCATCCTCGGGCTGTACGCCGAGGCCCGGCTCTCCAGGTAAGGGCTCTACTTGCGCCGCGCCAGCAGCAGCGACACCACGAAGAGCGTGGCCATCACGCCCGTGCCTGCGAGGCACCACTGGGCGCCCTCTTCGTGGCCCGCGAGAAACAGCTGCAGCGCAGCCATGCCAAAGGCGATCGACGATGCGGCGTACACCAGCTGGTGCGCGGCGGCGTAGATCAGCCGCGCGCTGTCGGTCATTCCCTTGACCCGAATCTCCATCTCGCCGCGCACCGACTTGCTCAGGTACTTGTGCAGCTCCTCGGGAAGGGTGATCGCACGCAGCGCCATGTCCTTGGCTGCTTCGATCGCGATCTGCGCCCAGTCGCGGTTTCCGAAGACGAACTCGTTCAGGTAGGGGCGAACGACGTCCATCGGGTTCATCTCGGGATCGAGCTGCGTGCAGACGCCGGTGAGCAGCAGAAGCGTGCGCTCGAGCAGCACCCACTCGCGTGGGATCTGGAACGCGCCGGACAGCTCTCGCAGGCCGATGTTCATCTTTCGAAGGTCGAGCAGGTTCTCGAACCCCTTCTGCGGGTCGACCTTGATGTCCTTGAGATTGAAGCTCTCGAGCTTCACCTCCTCCTGGAACTTGCGGTGGAGGAACTCGATGACCTTCTCGCTGACCTCGCTGTCGGACGTGCTGACCAGGAAGCGCATCTTGCGCATCGCCTTGATCAACCGCTCGGTGTCCCGCCGAACCACGGCCTCCAAGAACTCCGGGATCCCCTCCCGCATGTCCGTGGAAAGCTCACCCACGGCACCGAAGTCCAGCAGGATCAGGTTGCCCTCGGGCGTGACCAGCATGTTCCCAGGGTGCGGATCAGCATGGTAGACGCCGTCCACGAAGATCATCTGGCAGTAGACCCGCACCACGCGCCGGGCGAGCTCCTTGCGATCGATTCCCATCGCTTCCAGCCCGGCAACGTCGCCGATCTTCACGCCGTCCACGAAGGTGGTCGTGAGCACGCGGCGGGTGGAAAGCTCCCGCACGACGCGCGGGAAGAGCACCTTGGGATCGTGGGAGAAGTTGTCTGCGATCCGCTCGATGCTGTTGGCTTCCCCTTCGAAGTCGAGCTCACGGGAGATCATCTCGCGGATCTGGTGGTAGTAAGCGTCCAGGCCGCGGATCGGGAAGAAGAAGCTCACGATCCACATGATTCTCCGGATCGTGGTCAGATCGAGCCTGCACACCTCGTCGATGTGCTTGTGCTGTACCTTGACCGCTACCCGCGTTCCGTCGCGCGTCCGCGCTTCGTGCACCTGCCCGAGCGAGGCGCTCGCGAGCGGTGCCCGATCCAGACGCTCGAAGACCTGGTCCACAGGCTTTCCGAACTCCAGCTCGATGCGCTCCTGGATCTCGGAGAACGGGCGCGGAGGCACCTGATCCTGCAGCCGCTCCAGCCCAGCGCGGAACTCCTCGGGAAGGAAGTTCGCCATGATGCTCAGCAGCTGGCCGACCTTGATGAACAGCCCCTGCAGCGTCACCACCGTGGCCTCGACCCGCCTTGCGTTGCGCTTGTGCGCACGCACCACCCGCTGGCCGTACCACCCTTCCCCAAACGTCTTGCGACCGAACGACAGCCACAGGTAGCTGAACACCACCTGGAAGGTCGTCAGATAGGCGCGAACGAACCGGTAGCTGCGCACGCTGCGTCGATCGATCTGCAGCGGGCGCGTTGGCCGCGCTTGCACGATCCCGTTGTTCGACGTCTCGATGTCTGGCATGGCTGACCTGGGCTGGCCACTCGGCAGCGCGGACCATACCGAACCAGCGGGGGAAGGGAAAGCGGCGCCGCGTGGAGCCGCGACCGTCAGGGAGCGAGCGGCGCTGCGTGGAGCCGCGACCGTCAGGGAGCGGGCGTCGCCGACTACCGTCCCAGCGCTTCGGCCCGATTCACGATCCGCGGCGTGATGAAGATCACCAACTCACCGCGGTTGTCGCTCGCTCGCCGGCGCTGGAACAGCAGCCCGATCAGCGGGATGTCCCCGAAGAACGGCACCTGGTCCAGGTTGCGGCCGGTGTTGCGCGTGAAGATGCCGCCGATGACTGCCGTGTGCCCGTCCATGACCAGCAGGTCGGTCTCAGCCTCGCGCTTGAGGATCGTGGGATCGCCTCGCGCCGAGGTCTGCGTGAAGTCCGGCTCGTCGCGGTTGACCTTGACGTGCATGGCCACGCTTCCTTCGGCGGTCACGTGAGGACGCACCAGCAGCTGGAGCTTGGCTTCGCGGAAGGTCGTCTGCACACCCATGGCGCTGATCTGGGAGAACGGAATCAGCGTTCCCTGGCTGATGCTCGCCTCGTGGTTGTCGAGGGTGAGCACGCGCGGGCTGGAGATGATGCGCACCATACCGCTGGTCTCGGCAGCCGAGAGGCGTACGCCGAGATTGAGCGTGTTGTTGATGCTTCCCAAGGTGATGCCGAGGGCACCGCCCTGTCCGGCGCCGACCGTGGCCGGAAGGTTCACGGCGAAGTTGGGGTTGGCAACGGATCGCGCGAACGGCGACATGCCCGCGGTGGGCGTGTTCGTGTCGGTCGCACCGCCTGCCATGACCACGCTGGATGGGAAGGCGAGCCCGGTCGGGTTTCCGGTCGCTGCGGAGAAGGTCGTGTCGCCGCCCCACTGGATGCCGACGTCACGGAGGTACCGGCTGCTGGCTTCCACGATGCGCGCTTCCACGAGCACCTGGGGCGTCTGCGTGTCGAGCGATCGAACCAGCTCCTCGATCTGGTTGAGGTTGCCCGCCACGTCGCGCACGATCAGCACGTTGGTGCGGTCGTCGACAGCGATCGACCCGCGTGGCGAGAGCAGATCCTTGGACCGGGCCTGGATGTCGGTCGCGTTCGCGTACGACACCGGGATCAGGCGGGTCTCCACGGGCGTAAGCTGGTATTCCTGCTTGCGCCGGGCGATCGCCATCTCCCGCTCCTTCTCGAGCTCCGCCAGGGGCGCCACGCGCACCACGTTGCCCTGGCGCACCATCCCAAGGGACTTGGACTGCAGCACCGTCTCCAGCGCGCGATCCCATGGCACGTTGCGCATGCGGATCGTCACGGACCCGCTCACGTTGTCGGCCGTGATGATGTTGACCTGGCCCACGTCGGCCAGCAGGCGGAGCACGTTGTGGATGTCTGCATCCTTCAGATCCAGATCGATCCGTCGCCCCTGGTAGACCTTCTCTTTCTTCTGCGCGAGCTGGGTCCCTGGGAGGAAGGCGCCCGATTCGGCCACCGCGGTCTCGCTCTCCTCCGGATCCACCGTGGCTTCCACCTTGGGGATGCCTTCCATCGCGTCTTCCCGCGCTACGGTCCGCGTGCGCCTCGCCACGCCGCCGTCGGCACCCACGCCTGTGACCGTGGAAGGAAGGCTCCCAGGACGCGCGAAGGTCCAGGTGAGCGTTCCGCCTTCGAACGTCACGTTGCCCGCAGCATCGTCAGCGCGCTCGACGTCGATGACCACGCTGCCCGTGGAAGAGCCGGTGCCGCGATAGGTGGAAACAGTGCGAACGAGGCCGTTGAAGGCTCCCATGTCGAGCGTACGCTCCAGCCCTTCAGCGAGGGAAGCGGAGCGCACGACCAGACGGGAGACGCCCGCACGAGGGGAGGTCTGGGAATAGGAAGGTGTGCCGGACACGACCACGCTCACCTGGTCAGAGCTCGTCCCATGCCGGTAGTTCACCTTCTTGATCTCGATCGGTCCGGTTGCGGTTGCTGCCGGCGTCGCAGGAGCCGAAGACGCCCGGGAGGAAGCCGCTGTCGAGGTCGCAGTGGTGGTGGGAGCGGGATTCAAGACGATTCGGAGCCGGTTCTGCTCCGGTCGAATCCGATAGGAGGACGTCTCGGTGAGCTGCAGGTAGATCCTTGCGGTCTTCCCTCCGTCGCTCTGGTACCCCTGGACCACCAGCCCTCCCAGCACTCCGGTCTGCTGGGTCAAGGCGGGGATCGCGGTCGCAAGGTCGGCGTCGGCAAGGTCGATGATCAGCCTCTTTCCGCCGTTGGCGACCCTTGCAGAGAAGCGGGGAGGTGCCGTGCCCTCGACGGTCACGTCAGTCCCCTCCGCGGTGTTCTGCACCGACACCTTCTGGACGTGGTTGACGGCTGTCTGGGCCAGCGCCTCCGTGGAACCGAGCAATGCCAACGACAGGGCCGTCACTTTCGCGAGCGACAACGACCACGCTCTTCGAGAAGACCTCATTACCAGGGCTCCCGTGCAACAGGCCCCCAAAACACAGGGGCCATCTAGGGTACGGGAGGATCGTAACCTGTTGGTCGAAGAGGGACCAAATTCCCGGCCAGCCTTTTTCGCTAGGAAGCTTCGATCGCGGTGCGCACCGAAGCGGCGACGTCGGCCGGTCCAGGCGCTGCGGCTCGAGGCGAGCGCGCATGGAGGCGTGCTTGCCCTGCTGACGCGAGGGCAGGCAGGGCACCGGCCGGCCATGGCTCTTGCTGGGGACGAAGGAATCGGTGGGAAGAGCTCAATGCTTGCTGGATGCGGTTTCGCTGTCCGGTCTGAGGGGGATGACCCGTGTGGCAGGAGGGACGTCGCCGTGCGCGGGATCTTCCCTTACCAGCACGATGTCACCATCCCGGATGCGATCCACGCGCCAGTTCAGCGCGTAGTCGGCGCCGGTGCCGCCCTTGCTGTGGACGACCTCTTCCTTGCCGACGAACTGGCCGCGCTTGACGATCCATCCCTTGCCGGTGGGGTCGACCAGCATGGCGCGGTGCTCTGCGCCGCCGGTGATGATGCCCACGAGCTTGAGCTCCTCGATGGAATACCGATCGAGCATGACCTCGCGCTGCTTGGTGGGAAGGCGGGCGTTGGCGCCGGTGAAGGTGGCGGCGAAGGATCGGAACGGGTCGCGGTTTCGCTCGGTCTCCACGAAGTCCTGCTCCGGGAACTCGATCTTCTTTGCGCCGTCGAGCCCCGCATCGCCGTCGGTCTTGGGTCCACCTGCGCCGCGGGGCGGAGGGGGAGGGGCAGCGTTGTCGCTGCCGCCGATGACCACTTCCGTGCCGCAGCCCACGATCAGGGCGCAGAGCGCGAGGACGAACAACCAGCGGTACGCGCGCATCACTTGCCTCCGGATGCAGGGGGTGCGGGGGCAGCAGGTGCGCCGCTGCCGGCAGGCGCTCCCGGAGCCGCAGGCGTCCCGGTCGTCTTCCCACCCAGGCTTCGGAACGCCGTCGCCATGCATTCGACCTTCACCGTGACCTCGTCGCCGTCGAACTTCGGGTCCTTCATCGAGATGTCCTCGATGTTGATGATGCGGTCGAGCTGGCCGATTCCGTAGAAGAACTTGGCGATCTGGTGGAACTTGCCCACGATCTTCAGCTTCATGGGCACTTTCGCATAGAACTGCTGCATCGATTCTTCGACAGGGGACCATGCCTGCAGGTCCACGCCGGAGACGTTGGCAACGCCCTGCACGGCGGACAGGAAGGCCGGATACTCGGTCGACTCGGGGAGGATCTTGTTGAACTCGCGCTGGCGCTGCTGGCGATCGGTCAGCTCGGCGAGATCCTGGTGGTAGGCGTACTCGGCCTTGCGCGCGTCAGCCAGACGCTGTCGCAGACCGGTCTCTTGCGATCGAGCGCTTCGGATGGCGCTCGAGACATCGCTGTAGAAGATGATGAAGTAGGCGATGGCGGTGAGGAACACGATGGCAGCGCCCACGCCGACCTTGGCCGCGACCGGAAGCTTGGCGAGAGACAGGCTGCTCTTGGCTGCGGCCATGGTCAGTACCTCACCTTCGCCTGAAGCTGGAACTTCATCAGGTCGACCTTGGTCTTGGCATCCACCTCGCGAACCGAAGGCAGGAGCTTGACCTCGTAGTAGTAGTTGGACAGGTTGAGCCGCCGCGCCAGCTCCGACACGTCCTCGCCGTCGCGCGCGTAGCCGTCGATCTTGACCACCCGATCATGCTCGGTGAACGCGTTGATCCAGAGCCTGCGCACATCCCAGCCGGCGTTGAACACGGCAAGGGGGTTGTCCTTGGAGAGCTGCGCCAGACGATCGGGATCGACCGTGGGGCCGCGTCCTTCGGTGAGCAGCCGGGCGAGCTCGAGCAGCACCGCGGTCGGGCCGCTTCTCGCAGTCTGCAGCTTGGTGATGGCCTCTTCCCGCGCCCGGAGACCTTCCAGCTGCTTCTTGACCTGCTCGTGGTTCTTGACCGTGGATTCGATTTGCGAAGCCTGGCTCTCGAGCTCGGAGTTGACTGCCTTCTGCTTGTTGAGCTCCCCGAGCTTGACCTGGTGGTAGAGCACCAGACCGATGACCTCCACGGCTGTCACGAGCATGACAGCCACCAGCCAGCCCTGGCCGGAGTCACGGCGCACCTCGCGCTTCTGAGGAAGCAGGTTGATGCGGATCACGCGCGCTTCTCCTTATCTTTGCGCAACGACAAGCCTACAGACACAGCGAGCTGGGCGTGGCGCTCCCGCAGCAACGCCTCGGGCACGGTGCGCGTCTCGATCGTGAGCCGCTCGACCGGATTGAAGAACTCGACCGCGGTCTTGGCGCGACGCTGGATCGCGTTGCGCAGGGTGGTGAGGTTGGCCGTGCCGCCTGTCACGAAGATCCGGTGGATCTCGTTCTCTCCGGAGGTAGCCATGAAGAAGTCCAGAGAGCGCTGGATTTCAGCTGCGATCGTGTCGCACACGCCCTCGATGATCTCGTGGACCTGCTGGGGCACCATGCCCGCCTGGCGGAACGGCCCACCGTCGCCCTCCTCGCCGCTCTCGCCGCACTTGTAGGCCTCGGCCTGCTCGAAACTCACCCCGGTCTGACGCTGGATCTCCTCGGTGATCACGTTGCCACCGCTGGCGATGTCGCGCGTGAAGGCGCTGACGCCGGAGGTGACGATGTTGAGCGAGGAAAGGCTGGCGCCGAGGTTGAGCAGCGCCGCGGTCTGATCGGTCGGAAAGCCCCTCGAGACCTCGAACAGGTTCTGCACGGTGAAGGCGTCGATGTCGACCACGATGGGCTTGAGCTTCGCTTCCCTGACGAACTGGGCGTAGTCGTTGATCTCGTCGCGCTTGGCAGCCACCAGCAGCAGGTCCATCTGGCCGCGCTCGGGCTGGCGCTTGAGCACTTCGTAGTCGATCTGCACATCCTTGATGTCGAAGGGGATGTGCTGCTCGGCTTCCCATTGGATCTGCTCGTCGAGCTCCGCGGGCGTCATCATCGGCACGGTGATCTTGCGGATGATGACCGATTGTCCGGACACGCTGATCGCGACGTTTCTCTGCTTGATCTGGTTGTCTGCGAACAATCGCGACAGGGTCTCGGTCACGACCCCCGCATTCATGATGTGGCCGTCGACAATGGTCTGCGGCGGCAAGGGTGCAAATGCCAGCTTGTGCAAGCTGCGCCCTTTGCGGGTCTCCTTGACCTGGCAGACCTTGATCGAGCTCGAGCCGATATCGACCCCGACGAGGTTGTTACCTTCAGCCATCCGCTTGTCCGTCCTGGCGCATTGCCGCTAGCGAAGCGCGCACTCGCGCTCCGTCGCACCAAGTGTGGCACCTTCGAGCCATTGTGGTCAAAAAAGCGCTTTGCACACGCGGGCTCACAGGGTAATTGTGCGGGATTCCAAGCCTTACCCCTGGCTGCCCCATGAGAATCCGCATCCTGTGCCTGCGCGCCGCCCCAGCCCGTGTCTCCGCCCTGCTGGCGACCCTGGCCGCCTTGGCCGCCTCGCCCCTGGCCTCCGCGGAAACCACCCACGTGGTGGGCCCAGGCCATACCCTCGCGAAAATCTCACGACGCTATCACGTCAGCATCGAGGCCCTGCGCGAGGCAAACAACCTGGTTCCAGGTCAGAAGCTCAAGCCCGGTACCCGTATCGTCATCCCCGATGATGACACCCCGACGCGCAGCCCGGCCCGCACCACCAGGCAAAACGGCGCATCGCGCGACGAGGAGCTCGACAGCAGGCGCGACGACAAGACGGCGCGCGCAGCAGGCGCACGGGGAGCCGAGTCCTATGTCAAACGCCCCCGCAACCCGGGCAGCATCACGCTCGTTCGCGGCAGCGAGCATTGGTCAGGCAAAGCACGCGCAAGAGGCGGTCACCTGGCCCCCGGTGCCTCGGATGCCTTCCGGCGCATGCTGCGCGATGAGAATTCGGGCGGCTCTCGCGCCATCGACCCGCGCTTGATCACGCTCGTGGCCCAGGTGTCGGATCACTTCGGAGGAAGAGAGATCGACATCGTCAGCGGGTACCGTCCCCATACCGAGGGGCAGCACACCGCGCATTCCAACCACAACATCGGTCGCGCAATCGACTTCGTGGTGCGGGGCGTGCCCAACGAGGTCGTGCGCGACTACTGCCACACCCTGCGTGACGTCGGAGTCGGCTACTACCCGAACAGCAGCTTCGTGCATCTGGACGTGAGGTCGGCTTCTGCGTTCTGGGTCGATGAATCCGGTCCTGGGGAGGCGCCCAGGTACACATCGGTCACGAGTGGTTCGACGCCCGCAGTAGAGGCTCTAGGGTCGAAGCGGGGGGGCTCTGCGAAGAGCAAGACCGAGCCGCAGCAGGCAGCGGGCGAGTCGGGACCCTGAGGCAGTCTGACGGGGTGAGCGGGCGATCCGGCAGGGGATTGGACTGCGAAGAGGTCACGCGTGACCCATTTGCACACCTACGTAACACTTTGAAATTCATTATTAATCTTCTTTGTGTCGGACAATCATGACATGAGCATGGAAAACAGGTGTCATGAATGACCCGCATCAGGCTCGATTTCTGGGGTCGTCTTTGACTCACCCATTCAGATGTCAAAGGTCGATTCTGACCTGACCCCTCGGCCCCTGCCCCCATCAATAAGGCGAACAAACCGCGTTCTCGGTTGATCTACCAGGGTCATTCTCGACCCCTATTTCGTGCGTGGAAAATCATTCCCCTGTAATTTCATCATGTTGCGACGTAGGCACGCCTGTTGCTCATGCACCCCGACACCAAAGGCGTGCCTCATGCTACCTCCTTCATCCGACTTCCGCTCAACACGCGCGATCCACGAGGAACAAGACCTCGCGCGCTACATGCCAATCGTCCACCAGACCGTCGCGGCTCTCATGCGCCGCCTGCCCTGCAACGTGCAGAGAGACGATCTGGTCGCAGCCGGGACATGGGGGCTGATGGATTCGTTGCGGCGTACGCCCACGGCGGAGGGGACGGCGTTCGAGAGCTACGTTCGGATACGGATTCGGGGAGCGATGGTGGACGAGCTCAGGGCGCAGGATTGGCTGCCCAGAAGGGTTCGCAGGGCGGTCAATCGACGAGAGTCCGGCGATAGCGCGCTGGTCACGTCCGTCGTGGGGCTGGAAGACGTGACCGCGGGTGATCCCATGGCGCTCGCAGACACCCAGAACCGATCGCCCATGGATGAGGTCCTGGCGTCGAGCGAGCGCAAGCTCGTGGCGGCAGCCGTCAACAAGCTGCCTGCGCGCGAGCGCACCGTGGTCGAGCTGCACTACTTCTCCGGCGTGCGGTTCAAGCTGATCGGCAACATGCTCGGGGTCAGCGAGCCGCGCATCTCCCAGCTCCACAGCCGTGCACTGCAGCGCCTGCGCGACATGCTCAGCTGCGAGCTCGAAGCGGCCTGATCACGGTGTCGGCGCGACCGCCGGGCCCGTAGGGCGAACACCCCAGCGGTAGGCGCCCTGGTTCATCGCGCGGGAGAACACGTACAGAACCGCCTGCTCGTAGCGATCCACCGGAGGCGTCGGCGTGCCGGCCCTCGCCACGATGCTTGCATCGTGTGCACCGCGGTCGAGCGACGCGACCGTGTCGCATCCGAGCTTTCCCAGCGCCTGGACCAGCGGCTCATCGATCGAGGCGGTCGCCTGCGCGATCCAGGTATGCCCGCTGGAGGACACGCAGATCGCACCGCGCTTGCGCATGGCGCTGCGCACGGACGCTGCCTGCGAGAGCTTGCCGGCCGACTTGAGCACCGGAAGCTCGATCGCGTCGCCTTCAACCGGGATCGAGCGTTTCGCCCCTGGCGCGACCAGCTGCAAGTCGCCTTCTGCGCCTGCCACCAGGATGGCCTCGCTGCCGAGGGGCGTGCGGGTGGTGCTTGCCACGCGCATGCCGAGGGAATGCCCTTTTGCCGTGTTGCCGAGGCCGACCGCGGCGAGCACCTGGCGCGCTTCCTGCGCGTCGAGCGTGCTGGGCAGGTCGTCGGAAGGTTCGCTGTCCGGCGCTGCTGCGCCCGCTCTGACGCGGAAGCGGGCCCGTCCCGGCGCGATGCCCATCACCTTGACCGGCACCCCTCCCTCGGAGATCGTGGAATGGAAGAAGGCGGGTGCCCAGGCAGGGGGCGGCTGGGTTCCATCGTCAGGATCCATGTCCACGCCGTCGATGGCAGGGGGATCGAAGTTGCGCAGCATCAGGTAGAAGAAGTCCTTGGGTGACCAGAGGATGTAGCGCTCGGGAAGGGTCTCCATCTCAGGAGTGAGGATCTTCGCATCCCAGTCCTTGCGACCTGCATCGCGGATATCGAGGAACGCGAACGCCGTGTGGTGCGGGTTCATGTCGAGGTGCACGCCGTAGATGCACCCTGCCTGGACCATGGCGTTTCCGAGGGTGATCGCGCTCACCTCCGGCCCCCATGCGTAGATCATGTGTCCAGCGGAGGTCATGCACAGACCGGAGCGGTGGGTCAGCATGCTCGTGCCGGGCAGCTGGAAGCCCCACTGGGTGCGGCCCGAAGGGTTGACCTTCCCATCTTCCACGAGCGGCTCGAGGTTCTGCCGGAAGGAGACGACATCCGGAGGCACCGCATCCGAGGCGGGCCATGTGCCGAACCCGGCTCGCCCGTCGCTCGCTACGAGCACCGTGGCACCGCCCGGCTTGGGAGGAAGCAGCACGCGGCGATTCACCATCATCCCGTACTGGCCATGGGTCGTCTTGAACGCGCCGTTGAACGCACCTACCACCCGGGAGAGAATGGATGGATCGCGAGGGATCCTGCCTTCCCCATGGGCGCCCGTCAGGGGCTTCGGATCTTCGACGCCACCTTCCATCCCGAGCTGAAGCTGCCGGCTGTCGATGGCGATCAGCAGCACTTTCGAGTAGGGGCGCTTGGGGTCGGAGCGGACGTACGTGGTGTAGAAGTAGGGTGGGGCGGCCTGCTTCGCACCGTGGACCTTGGTGCGCTTGAGGAAGGGATGACGGACCGGCTCCCACTTGCCTTCCTCCGGGTCCGGCTGCTTCCACATCGACTGAAGCGGGGCTGGAGGCCAGGGCGCTTCCTGAGGCATTCCGTCGGCGCCCAGCGCACGCGGGGCTGCGGGCGCCGTAGGGACCGTCGCCGCTGCCAGGGCCACGGGCTCCTCGCGCTGCCCGCCGAGACCGAAGTAGGCCAGTCGCTTGAGCCGGTCCTTCCAGTCGAAGACCTTCTCCTCGAGCCAGGCGATCGGCGCAGGCCCAGTCCAGGCCCGCACCGTGTCCACCGCCCAGATGATCGGCGGCTTGTTCAAGTGCGGCATCTGCATCGACGTCGCGCCTGCGCGGTCCGCCGCTGGCCCTGGCACCACCTCGCCTGTGCCGAGATCGATCCCGAATCGATCGTCGCCTCCGGCGGGCGCCACGGTCATCACCCTGGCCTCGAAGCCGAGCTTCACCACGGAGCAGGGCTGTGACATCGAGACGTCGGTCCGGGCCAGGCCGTCTGTCGCACCGGTCTCCTGCCAGTTGGTCAGCGTTGCCATCAGCCGATCGATCAGGCGTTCGGCGTTCGGTCGCTCGCCGTCGAGATCCAGCAGCGTGACCTGCTGGACCGCACCTGCGGCATTCATGGCGTAGGCTGCGTAGTGATCCCGCAGAACCAGGGGGTGGACATCGCCGAGCGGCGAGGAGGTCAGGTTGACGCTCCGGACCACGGAGATGGGGCGTCCTTCCGGGCTGACGCGCACGGAGGCTCGAAACAGATCATGGGGGGCGCGCGGCTCCGGGCTGCCGAGAAACAGGACGCGACGCCCCAGGACCAGATCGGTGAGCCAGCCGCGAGAGGGCTCCCAGGCAAAATCCGAGGAGCCCACGGTGGTGCCGGTGGAGCTGCCGAGCATGCGCGCAACCCCTTCGACGGTCGCGGCTGGGGGCGAAGGCTGGCTGCAGCGACAGATCACTGCGACCAGGGCGAGCGCGAGCATGATGGGTGCTCGGCTCAGGAGATGTGCGCGCGGGGCATTCAACGGTTCGGACCAGGGCTACTTGGCCCGGAGGAGGGAAGTCAAGAAGACGGCACAGTTTTGTCGTCCGGAGGCTCGGGCTCCGCGGGCGCTTGTTCCGTTTGTTCCGCAGCGGCCGGGCTGGCCGCCGCCTCGGTCGCATCCAGACGCAGCAGTGCCCTCGCGCGCGCCGGATCGATCGGATCGCGCCCAATCGACCGCGCAAACGTGGCCGCGCGATCCACGAACGGGGCCGAGCCTTCGGCGAGTACGCCTCGCTTCATGTAGATGTTGTCGGCGAGCCCCACGCGCACGTTGCCGCCGCATCGCGCAGCGGCTTCCGTGACCGGGCGCTGATGACGCCCGACGCCGGCCGCGAACCAGACCGCACCACGCGGGATGCGCGACGCAAGAAAACGCACGACGTCGTCGTTGGCGCCCAGCGCGCCAGGAACGCCCAGAACCACCTGGAGCCGAAGTGGGTGCGCCACGAACTTCTCGCGCGCGAGTGCGACCGCCTCGTCGATGTGCCCGAGCTCTAGACACTCGCAAATCACCCGTGCGTTGCGCTCACGCAGCATCGACGCGGTCTGGCGCATCCGCCCGCGCGGGTTCTCGATCCACCCGTCGCCGAAGTTGCTGCTCCCGGTCGCAAAACCGATCACGTCTGCACCCGCCTCGGCGATCGCAGCGCGCAGCTCGGTGGCCTCGGCCCCGGGCGACATCGTGGAAAGGAAGATCAGGGCGTCGCAGCTGGCACGGACCGCGTCGACGATGCTTCGGGCCTTGGCGGAGAGCTCTTCCGGTGAACCGGTCGGCTCCAGCCCGATGTGCACGACGCCCGCACCTGCATCGCGACAACGACGCGCTTCGGCCGCGATCTCTTCGGGCGTGATGGGGATGTGCGGTGTGTGATCGCGCGTGACACCACCGCCGACGATCGATGCGGCGAGGATGATCTCAGGCGGCGTGGAGCGCGGCGGCGTGACGACGATGTGCGGCGGTGGCGTGACGATCACGTGCCCTTCGGGCAAGCGCGCGCCGTCACCCGAGGTCTGGGGAAGCGCAGGCACCACCAGGCGAGGGTGACGCTGCAACGCTCGGGGCACGATGCAGGTGCCGACAGCGCGGCACACGACGATCGGCTCGGCAAGTGCGTCGGCCGCGGTGGGCGCGGTCGATGAGCCGGCACGGACCGCCGAGATCACCTTGCGCGCTTCGAAAGCGATTTGACGGGAGGTGTTGCTGACCCGGGTGAGAACGCCGATCGCTTCCACATAGTCGCCGGCAAAGACCGGAGCGAGGATCTCGAGCCTCTCGTAGCCTCGCAGGACTCCTTCGTCGCCATCGAGCCGGATCATCAGCTCGCTGGCGACGTCGCTGAAGAGCGCTGCGATGCGTGCGGGATCGACGAGCCCGCCGACGCGATCAGCGCTGCTCGGACCGAAACGGACGCGTAGCGTGACGGCAAGACCGACTGCGTTGCTCATGGCGCCGGAAGATAGCAGGAATTGTCAGGGAGGCGGGTGTTGCGCGCTAGTCGTCGGACTTGGCGCTGGCTTCCTTGCCGGTTTCAGCCGGGAGCCGCTTGTTCGGATCTGCGTCTTCGTCCTTCAACCCCTTCTTGAAGTTCTTGATCCCCTCGCCCAGCCCTTTTCCGATGTCCGCGATCCGACCGGCGCCGAACAACAGCAGCGCGATCAACGCGATTACCAGCAGTTCCGTAGGCCCTATGCTTCCCATCGGTGTCACTCCCCGACCCGGTCAGCGCGCTCCTGCACGCTCCGATCCGCGGTCGCTATCCATCGTCGTTCGATCGCTTCCTACCAGGCTTCGATGTCCCCGACGAAGAATCGGCGTCGCTGCCTTCGTCGTCCAGCCCCTTCTTGAAGTTGCGAATCCCCTCCCCAACCCCACGTCCTAGCTGGGAAATCCGGCTTGCCCCGAATACGAGCAGCAGCACGAATGCGACCAGCAAGAGCTTGAACAACATCGATTCATCGTCCGTCGGGCACCGCAGCTCTACGCTGCGTCAACTGTTCGTACCACCCTGGAGCAATGCGAGCAATCGTGGGCGGGACAAGAGAGCATGAACAACCACCGGCGTCGCGACCGACATCAACGTCGTCCCGACCACCGCGAGGGGCGACCCCTGGCCAAGCATCCAAGGCGCTGCGAGAAGGAACGCAGCCGGACCTGAAGCGCCCACGGCGAGGGCTACCGCACGTGACGTGCAGGGTCGGCGCAGCAACGCCCAGGCTGCTCCCACAGCGGCGGCTACGCAGGCCAGGGCGCACGCAAGCCCCCGCGCCAGCGGGGCGGTCGGGCTGGCGATCACCCAGGGCACCAGGCCGGTGATCGTCACATCAGCGAACTGCGCGTGGATCTCTGGCTTGCGGAATGATGCGCGCACATCGCGCAAGCGGACCGACGAAAGGTCGTCGACGAAGCTTGCCTGGGACGCGCTCCACAGCCCGGGCGCTTGTCCGGCGCTGCCAAGGCTTCCAACCATGACAGGTTCGCCGCTGACGCACAGCCAGGTGATGCCAACGAGCGGGGTCTGCGCTGGTCGTTGATCGGCGCAAACCGTTCGACCCGAGGCGATCATCTCGTTGGTGAGCTGCCCTGGCCTGGAGGCCTGGATTCCCCAAGCGAAGGACACGGCCAGGCTCAGGGCAGCGGCGCAGGCGGCTGCGACAGCGATGTGGGCGACGTGGCGAGCCGGGCCGAATCCCAGGGAAAAAAGGGCCAAGGTAGAACCGGACGCGGTCGATCGGGCGACATCGAGGGAAGCGCCCACGGCCGGGGCGACGATCAATGCGACTTCAAGGGCAGCGAGGGCGAGCGCCTGTGCGAACACGAGCGTGGCGCGGGAGGGGACGGACGAGGAAGCGAGCCAGGGAAGAAGGCGGATGAGGGCTGCTACGAGCGCGATGGCGATGCAGACCAGGGCGACCTGCGTCATCGACCAGGCTGAGCGTCGCAGAACGTAGGAGCGCATGGGCGGAGCTCATGGGACACGGGGCGGGCCAGGGAGGCAACGTCCATGTGGGCGCTGGGGGGCTTTTTTCGATGGGACAGCGGATTTTCCCTCCCAAACCGCGTACGTAGGGGCTCTGGGTCCAAGACGCATAGGCTACGGGTGAATACCGTGCTAGCCTCCGGCACCCATTCGGACCTGGGTGCGGTTGGTCCGCCGTAGGGGTGAACATGCCCGGAGAGACGCGCATGCGAACTGTTCGATCAGCGATTGTGGTTTCCTTGATGGCGGGCGCAGCGATCTTGTCATCGTCAGCGCCGGCGCAGGCAGAAGAGCCCGGCATCAGTGCGACGGGCAAGGGGATCACGGGCGGCGCCCTGTTGGGTGGCGAGCTTGTGATGTCGATCGAAGCCATTGCAGGCGCAAAGCCGGCGTGGGCCTATCTGTTGGGCGGCGTGGCCGGCGCAGCGGCAGGCGGCGTAGGCGGATACTTCGTGGAGCAGGGGAGCGACCCCAAGCCTTCGTACTACCTGCTGGCAGGCGGCATGGCGCTGATCATCCCCACGACTGTGGCCATTCTGCAGTCCACATCCTACAAGCCGCCGGCCGACTACCAGGAAGACAAGCCTGGCAAGGCTTCCTCACCGGACCTCGAAGCTCCGCGTCCCGCTGCCGCCCCAAGCGCGCCGGCAGACCCGGGAGCGCCTCCTGCGGCGCCGCCGCCGGCTGCCCCGACCTCTCGAGCCACTCCTGCGCGCCCGCCGATCGCCATGTCTCTGGTCGATCTGAGCGCTGGCTCGCTGCGACTTGGGCTGCCTGCGCCGGACATCCGCCCGATGTACACGGCAACGGAAGTGCGCAAGTACGGCGTCGAGCAGCGCACCGAAGTGCGAGTGCCGCTGTTCCAAGCCACATTCTGAGAATCCCTCCATCCGCCGGTTGCGCAATGCGCTGTCAAGGGCACGGGTGCATCCTTGAGCGAGTGAATTGCACGCGGTAGCGCGGTGCAGGGGCCGGGACGAATCGGAGAAGCAGCGGACGAAAGGGACGCAGTTCCTGCATGGGAACGGTTCCCATAGTGTCGGTGTGGCTGGTAGCATCGCAGGGCGAACGAATCTCTGTTCGGGCTCCGGGCCCGAAGACGCAAGGCTGACATCTCGATGAAACCAGCGAACACGCCGAACGCCCTGCAGCCCAGGACCGCAGCGGGAGATCCGAACATTGGAAAGGTGATCGCAGGCCGCTACCGGCTGGAGGCGCGCATCGGTGAAGGCGGCATGGGCGTGGTGTACCGCGCACGCCACGTGCTCATCGATCGCGTGGTTGCGCTCAAGCTGATCCGGCCGGACCTGCGTGGCGAAACGCACCTGCGCGCGTGGATGTTGCGCGAAGCTCGGGCTGCCAACCGCGTCGACCATGCTCACATCGTCGACATCCACGACATCGGGGAGACCGAAGAGGGTGAGCTGTACCTGGTGATGGAGTACCTGGTCGGCGTGTCGCTCTCGAGCGAGATCGCGCGCGGACCGTTCCCGCTGGCGCGTGGCGTAGACATCCTGGAGCAGATGTGCGCAGCCCTCGCGCGCGCCCATGACCTGGGCGTGGTGCACCGCGATCTGAAGAGCGACAACATCATGTTGATCGTCCGGGGCGGACGAAAAGACTCGGTGAAGATCCTCGACTTCGGGCTCGCGCATCTGGCGCGCGACCCGCGGCTTGCGCCCAAGGGCGCGGTGTTCGGCACGCCCGAGTACATGTCTCCGGAGCAGGCGCGCGGCGAGGAAGCGGGTCCGAAGTCCGACCTGTACGCGCTCGGAATCCTGTTCTTCGAGATGGGAACCGGCCAGCTGCCGTTCAAGTCGTCGGACCGAGAGACCCTCCTCGAGATGCAGCGCAATGCGCCGCCGCCGCGCCCGCGCCAGCTGCGACCGGATCTCAATCCGACCGCGGAAGCCATGATCCTCCGCCTCTTGGAGAAGGACCCTCGCAAGCGCTTCATGGACGCGCACCATCTCCAGGAAGAGCTCAAGGCGTTGCAGCGCTCGCTGCCGTCCCAGGGATGGGATCCGGGTGGTGGCGATGCGGCTGCTGCTCCTCCCCCTCCCCCGCCTCCGCAGAGCCCTGGCGTGATCGAGTGGGCGAGCCGGGCAGCGCTGTTCTCGCGCATGGTGTCCCGTGCGTACTACTCCAACAACGTGCCCACCGAGATCGCAGAGGCCGTTCAGCGGGCCTGGGATCTGGCCGCGCGCGCCAATCGTCTCGAAGGCGAGGTGGCGAGCCACCAGCGAAAGCTCGAAGCCCTGGAGCGACGCGGACGCGCGCTGCGCGCCGAGATCGGGCGAAAGGTCGAAGAGCTCGCGCACGAGGAGTCGCGGGTTCGACGCGAGATCGCCGGCTACCAGGAGGAGGGCGAGAAGCTTCGCATCGAGCTGACCGGAGCCGAGCAGGAGGCGGCTGCGGCACGCGCTGCAGCCGACGCTGCGGAGGCCAAGCGCCTGATGGATCGATCGGTGTTCGAGCGCGCGGGTGCTGCGGCTTCGCGCGTGGAAGGTCTGCGCGAGAGCCTCGACAAGCTCCAGCAGAAGCGCATCGCGCGCGAGAACGTCGCACGCGATCTCCGCAAGCAGATCGAGGAGCTGCGCAGCCAGCTGGCCCGCTACGCCGAGGCGCTCGAGGAGGATCTGTCGGCCGGACGCGAGAAGGTCGCGACGCGCACCCGCGAAGGGCTCGCTTTCGAAAAGGGATTCAGCGACGTCAGCACCGTGCTGGTCGCCCACCTCAAGGGGCGTCCCGAGTGCCGCGATCTCATGAACGAGCTGGTCGTACAGGTCGTTCCCCCCAAGCCGGGCGCTGCGCCCGGGCAGGCCCCGCCCGCGGCCATGTCCGGCCCCGGTCCCCGCCCCGCCTGATACCCCGATCTGGGCTATCCGTTTCCGGATACGGTCTCCTGCTTCACCACACGCCCGCGATCGAGCCGAAGCTCTGCGATCGGCATGCTCGAGAACAGCTCGGGCTCGTGCGTGACCACGATCACGATCACCCCTGCCTCGACCTCGTCGCGCAGCTCGCTGATCAGACGCCCCACGCCGTCCTTGTCCAGCCCCGTCGTGGGCTCGTCGAGCAGAAGCAGCGAAGGCCCGTGCACAAGGGCTCGGGCCAGGGCCGCGCGCTGGCGCTGTCCGCGCGACAGCACCCGCACCGGCCGATCGGCGAACCGCGCGAGCCCGAACCGCTCCGACGCCTCGTTCCATGCAACGCCTGGATCGATGCCGTGCAGACGGGCGGTGATCGCGATGTTCTCGCGCGCGGACAGGTCCACGTACACCAGGGCTTCGTGCGAGCCCCACCCGATCTCGCGGCGGACTTCGTCAGCGTCCTGATCCGGTATGTACTTCACGCGCCCTGACGATGGCTTGAGCAGCGTGCCGATCGCTCCCAGCAACGTCGTCTTGCCAGAGCCGTTGGAGCCGATGACGAGGTTCAGGGCTCCGGGACGGAAGGTTGCATCCACCTCGCGCAGCGCCCAGGTGGATCCGAACACGCGGCTGACCTTGTGCACCTCGACGCGCTCGACGCGCTTGCGGTCTGTCACGTGCGGATCCCTCGTTTCAGAACGTGTAGGCCAGCCCCAGGCCGGGCAGGATCGCCGGCGCGCGAGTCGAAAGCGTGTCGGTGAAGGCAGGCCCATGGGTCTGCCCCACGGGACGGATCGACTCTGGGGTCAGGAAGGGCACGACGCGCACGGTTGCGGTGTCGGACTTGTTCATGATCGCGCTGGCGATGGCGCCGACGATGATGACGCCTGCACCCACGGCAACCTTGTTCCAATCCGGATCCGCTTCTGTCTTGCACCCGGCCGCGTCGCAGGTGTCCTTGGACTTCATGAGCCCGAAGCCGATCAGGATGACTCCGCCGATTGCGCTGCCGATGCCCACGACCGCGCTGGCCACGCGCAGGGCCTTGTACGAGGTGTGGGTTCCCTGCAGCGACGTTGGACCGTTGACCACCACCGGCTCTTCGACCGGCGCGGGATCCGTGCTCGTGCCTTTGGACAGAGCCATGATGTACGAGCCGGGCGGAAGGGTGGTCTCGCAGGGCGCTGTGCAGATCCGCTTGTAGGTGATCGCGGACGCCTTGTCGTCGCCGCGCATCGTGAGCGATGCGTTGTAGTAGAAGGTGATCGCGGGCTTGTCCGCGCGAAGCTGGACAGGGACCCCTTCGCCTCCGTTTCGCGCGGCCGCGGAGCCGGCGTAGGACACTTCGCTCATGGGGATCCGACGCGACTCGCCCGTGAGAAGCACGATCAGCACGCTGCGCCCCGGCTTCAGCTCGCTGATCGTTCCTCGCAGCGTCGTGCCATCGTTGAGCACGACCATGTCGTCGCCCGGCGTCGCGGGCTTGTGGCTGGCAGGCGGAGGCGGCGGAGGCGGAACCTGCGCCTGCGAGGTCTGCACGAGCGTCGTGGCCAGCACGAGCGCACCCATCGTTGCATGAAGCTTGCTCATGGCCCCCCAAGGTTCGCAGGCACGGGCCCACGGGGCAAGTGGCTCTTGACAGCTCAGGGGAGCTTGGAGCCGAGGAACGACTTGAGCTTGATGATCGTCCTCTCGTCGCGGGTGAACGACGGGGTGGCGTAGCTCTTGGCCCAGGCTCCCACCTCGTGGACGAACTCCGCGCGAACCGTGGGATCGGTGACGATCTCGTCGACCGTGCGCCCGCGGGCAGCGCTCTTCTTGAGGTTGCGGACGTAGGTTTCGAGCCTGGCGTAGTCGCCCTCGAGGAGCTTCTCGATGAGCTCGGCCTCGGCAGCGAACCTGGTCAGCATCCCGCGGATGTCGGCTTCCTTGGCCTCGGGCGCTTCCTTGAGGGCGAGGCGGGCGGCCACACGCAGCACGAACGCGTCATCCAGGAAGCCGAGGTCCTCGATGCCGTCGGGGATGAGGTCGAGCGACTTGTACAGGTAGTTGATCGAACCTGCGACATAGCGACGCGCCGCCTCCGGGATCGACTCGGCCGACAGCAACGACGCGAGGCCGTTTGCGTCTTCGGCGAGCGAGGCGAGCCACTTGGGGAAAGCATCGAGGCACTGTTCGTTGACTTCGTTCATGGGGTCCTCCCGGGAGGCAATGGGACGGTGGGAACGCCTTTTGTATCAGGACCCGCGGGGCGGTGTCCAAGGTCGGGTTAGTTGACGCTCGCCGTGCCTGGCTCGAGCTTGGCTTCCGCGGCTTTGGCGGCAGAGGCGATCCTGTACTCGAGAGCAGCGCGCACGAAGTTGGAGAACAGGGGGTGGGGTTCCATCACTCGGCTCTTGAACTCGGGGTGGAACTGGCAGGCCACAAAATAGGGGTGGTCCGGCAGCTCCACCATCTCCACGAGGCGCTTGTCCGGCGAAGTGCCCGAGAAGACCAGCCCGGCCGCTTCGAGCTGCTCGCGATAGGCGTTGGCGAACTCGTAGCGGTGACGGTGCCGCTCGTTGATCTCCGTCGAGCCGTAGATGCGGTGTGCGAGCGAACCGGCCTTGACCGTACACGGATAGGAACCCAGACGCATCGTGCCGCCCTTGTTGCGCACGTCGCGCTGGTCCGGCATCAGGTCGATCACCGGATGGGGCGTGTTCCGATCGAACTCCGTGGAGTCGGCCCCCTTGAGGCCGCACTTGTTGCGGGCGTACTCGACCACGGCCACCTGCATGCCCAGGCAGATCCCGAAGAAGGGAATGCGCTTGTCGCGGGCGAAGCGAACCGCTTCGATCTTGCCCGCAATGCCGCGATCGCCGAATCCGCCCGGCACCAGGATGCCGTCGAGCCCCTGAAGCGTGGCCTCGGCCCCGTTCTTCTCGATCAGCTCGCTGTCGACGTACTCCAGATCCACGCGCGCATCGGCCGCGAGGCCGCCATGGATCAGCGCTTCGTGCAGGGACTTGTACGAGTCGCGCAGGTGCACGTACTTGCCCACCACGCCGATGCGCACCGCTCCCTTGCTCGGCTTCTTGAAGCGCTCGCAGGTCTGCTGCCACGCGGACAGGTCCGGCTGACGCGACCAGATGTTGAGCCGTTCGATGAGCTGGTCGTCGAGCCCTTCGGCATGCAGCACGAGCGGCAGCTCGTAGATGAACGCCACGTCGACCGCTGCGATGACCGAGTCCACGTGCACGTTGGAGAACAGGGCAATCTTCTCCTTGATTCCGCGGCTCAGAGGGCGATCGGAGCGGCAGACGAGGATGTCGGGCTGGATGCCGATCTCGCGCATCTCCTTGACGGAGTGCTGGGTGGGCTTGGTCTTGAGCTCGCCGGCAGCGGCGATCCAGGGCACGAGGGTGACGTGGATGCTGACGGCGTTCTCGTGGCCCAGCTCGACCTTCATCTGTCGAATCGCTTCGAGGAACGGCAGCGACTCGATGTCACCGACCGTGCCGCCGATCTCGATGATCGCCATGTCGACGTCCTGGGTGGCGTTGACGATGCGCGACTTGATCTCGTCGGTGACGTGGGGGATGACCTGGATCGTGGCGCCCAGGTACTCGCCGCGTCGCTCCCGCGAGATGACCGCCTCGTAGATGCTCCCGGTCGTGCAGTTGCTGGTGCGCTTGGCAACTGTGTGCGTGAACCGCTCATAGTGGCCAAGGTCCAGATCGGTCTCCGCCCCGTCGTCGGTCACGAACACTTCACCGTGCTGGTACGGCGACATCGTGCCTGGATCGACGTTGAGGTAGGGATCGAGCTTGATGTTGGTGACACGCAGGCCGCGTGCCTCCATCAGCGCGCCGATCGATGCGCCGGTCAGGCCTTTGCCGATCGCCGACACCACGCCCCCAGTCAAAAACACGTACTTGGTCCGTCTGCTCACGACGTGATCCTCCATACGCCAGGCGGCGGGGGACGCGGAGCCGCGCATGCCGTGCCCGGAAACACGAATACGCCGCCGCGACAACAGATCGCGATCGACGTCCGGGGCTGCATTCTATGCGGAGGAGTCCTCACGTCAACGGGACGACATTCGAAACGTTTTCTGGTAGATAGGTAGATCCCCGCTGCGTCTGGCACTTCGAGCCTCGAACCTGTGCGCCGCAGCGAAAAAAAGCCCCTATCCGCGCCATGTTGCATGCGCTCCCGGGGGCGTCCGTCGCCCCGGTTGGCCCTGCTCGCTTCCATGCACGGCCACCGGACGATGATGTCCCGGACGGTGCGTCGCGGGGAACATCCCTCGGCGCGTCCTGTCTCTGTGAACGCGAACATGAAACTCGCCCGATCGGTCTGCTCCTTCGCATCGCTGCTCACCATCGTCGTCGTCGGCAACCTCTCGCTCGCGCAAAACGCACCCGCGTCGCAGGACCGCTGGCAGCAGATGGTCGACCAGGCGTGCAGCGGAGCGCAGTCTCCGGATCGAGAAGAGACCTGCGACAAGGTGCGCTGCGACGTCGCGAGGCTTCGCGCACAGCAGCTCGTCACCGAGGCCGACGCAGGTCGCGCTGACGCGAGAGAGATGTACGCGCGGGCTGCGGAGGCGTACCTCGACATCTGGCGCCGGCATGGAGACCAGCGCGCGCAAGCAGGTCAGCGCGTGGTGTGCCAGCACCTGGACGAGGTGCTGTACAACAGCGGGCGCGCCTACGTGGCCGCAAAGCTCCCGAGCGATGCCATCCGGATCTGGACCCTGCTCGCATCTCCCTCCAGCGGGTTTGCTCAGTCGGCGCTGACGCCCCGGGCGGTGTACGAGATCGGTGGCATCCACCAGAGCCTGGGCGACTTCGACCAGGCAGCGGACGCCTACGAGCGGTTCGTTCGCGCGTTCCCCAACCAACAGCAAGCCCCGACAGCGCTCGCTGACTCGATCGTTCTGCGTCTGGCGCTCGGCCAGCGCGACAAGGCCGGAGCCGACGCCGAGCTGCATGCGCGCAACTACGGTGCGAGACCCGGGTCCTCGACCGATGAGATCCTGCTCGCTCTCGCGTCGTGGGACGTGGAGCACAGCCGCTGGAAAGAGGCTGTCACAGGGCTTCGGGCAGCGCTGCCGACCATCGAGCGTCAC
Source organism: Deltaproteobacteria bacterium (assembly GCA_016218915.1). Classification (GTDB taxonomy): domain Bacteria; phylum Myxococcota_A; class Polyangia; order Polyangiales; family Polyangiaceae; genus JACRCQ01. The sequence goes on along the minus strand of JACRCQ010000016.1, from coordinate 30,229 downwards.
GCTCGTGTCGACCTCGCGCTGCGTGCACACACGCTGCTCGGCCGCGCGCTGGTGCACACCGGCCCGCGCAAGGACGCCTCCGCGCAGTACGCGTCGGTGGTCGTGCGCTGGAGGGATCCTGGCCTGCCGCAGAAGCTCGTTCAGACGTTCGGAGGCAGCGGCGCTGAGCTGCGACGGCTCGGAAGCGTCCTCAACGCCGTCGGCGAAGCGCTGTTCTTCCAGGCGGAAGAGCATCGAAGGCGCGAGGTGGAGTCGCTCGCGTTTCCTGCGTACCCCTTCACGCCACGCGCGAAGGGAGCCAAGGTCAGCGCGCAGGACGCAGCGCGAGAGCGCGACAGCTGGACCCTTCACACGAGCACGAAGGTCAAGGAGTGGCTCGACAAGAAGCTCGCTGCGATCGAGCTCGCAGAGCGCGAGTACAAGAGGATCGTCGAGATCCAACCAGCGCCTCCGCCCAAGTGGGTCGTGGCAGCCGCAGCTCGCGTCGGCTGGATGTGGGGCGATCTCTACGTCGCGCTCACGCGCCCGCGTCTTCCCCCAGGAGTCGTGCTCGATGCCGAGCGACGCGCTGCCTACCTGGCGGTCATCTCGACGGCCTCGGCCCCGATCGGCGCGCGCGCAACGGCCGCCTTTGAGATGTGCGTGGCCACCTCGGTGCGGTACCAGTACGCCGATCGCTTCAGCGAGAGCTGCCATGCGTGGCTCTCCTGGAAGGACCGAACGCGACACATCCCGATGGACGAGCTCGCGCCGCGACCGAATCTGGACGGCAACGGGCTGGTGCCCATGCGAGCGCTCACCGAGCCCGCGCTGCCCTAGCCCGGCCTCACGGCAAGGCGAGCAGCTTGGCGCAGGACAGCAGAGGACGTGTGGAGGGATTGCGATAGGGCGCAGCGCAGGAGCCGAGCAGCACACCGATGTCGATGAAGGCCAGCCCGTCGCCTTCCGGCTGGTAGGGATAGGTCCCGTCCGGCGTCGCAGGGTCGAACACCTTGAAGGTCGCTGCCTGGCCGGGGTCACGGTAGGTCGTGTACGCCTCGTGGATGCGTTGGTGCAGCCACCTGACTTCGTGCGACGTCAGAGGCACGCCCGCGTTCGACGCGTGCAGCAGCAGAGCTGCCACGTCCTTCTTGTTCACGTTGGCGGGCGGATTGGCGCTCTCCAGGGCGCCGAGATCGGTCTCCACGCGCACGGTCAGCCCCTGCAGCAGGGCAAGGGCGACGTCGTCGTTTCCGGACCACAAGGCCATGTTCACCGCAGCTTCATGATGGGTGCGCAGGATCTGCTTGGCGCTGCCGTTGAGCTGCGTTCCAGCGAGCTTCTCGGCGTCGCTGATGCCGCCGCCGCAGTTGAGCGTGCCGCTGTCACCACGGCCGAGAAGACGGATGGCCAGCGCGCCCACGCACTCCACGTTGCCCAGCAGGGTGTAGTGCGCGAGGGTCTCGGTGATCGGCGGGATGTACAGCTGCAGGCCCTTGTCCCACGTCGCGATGCTGAAGGCGTCGTCCTCGACCCGGCGTGACCACGACGCGTAAAGCTCGCGCATGTCGTCGAGCTCCTTGGCGCCTTGCGCTCCCAGCTGCGAGGCGCAGGGCTGGATCTGCCCGATCGCTCGAAACATGTGGCCGATGTCGTCCTTGGAGCGCTTGTTCTTGATCCACAGGTCGCCCCACGTCGGGTTGTCGGGCAGGTGCACGTACTCGGTGGCGCCGTTGTCCACTCCAGGACGGTTGAGGCTGTAGTCGATCGTCAGGTTGCGCCCGCCTTCCGTGGACTCGACGGAGACCGGATACGACGCTCGCGTGAGCATGGTGGGCGCGGTGTCGTTGGGCTGGCGAACCATGGCGAGCGCCCAGGAAGAGAATCCCCGCACGATGCGTCGGACCAGGTGGGACTGCTGCGGCTGCCCCCACAGCTGCGTCGCGTAGCAGGCGCCCTCGAGCAAGGGGGCGGTGCGCAGCCCGTTGTTGTCCGCTCCGTCGGCAGAATGCAGGTAGGTCACCTTCCCAGCACTCTTGATCACCTGCACGCCGCTCCACCACGTGCCGTACCAGTACTTGCCGCCGGGATCGGTCTCGGGCCAGCCATGGACGCGCTCGTCGACCACGTCGAAGTAGCGCGTGTCCGCGAGCAGCGCGATCAGCTCGTCCGTGGCAGTGTCCAGCTCTGCTTGCGTGAGCGGGGTCCCCACATCCGGTCGCTCGTAGACGAAGGGCAGCGCGCTGGGCGGCGGGCCCGAGTCCGCGTCGGACGCCTCGGCTTCGAGCGCGTCCTGCGGGGACGGAGAGTCGCCTGCGGCCTCGTCGACGGCTGCGTCCGAAGCGTCCCCGTCTTTGGCGGCATCGGGCACGACCGATGCGTCGCCCTCTGCGACAGCGTCCTCTGCCCCGGAGTCAGCGGGAGCCTGGACCGGCTCGCCCGGGGAGCTCGACGAGCTGCACGCGGCGAGGACAGGGGACAGCGCGATCGCCACGGTGCGCGCGACGACGTTGCATCGAGCGAAGCAGGTCATGCAGAGACGATACAATGCGGTGGCGACAGCTGCGAGGCGCGGCGGAGAGGGCTGGAAGAGCCCTGAAATCATGAAGCATTCTTCATGGCGCGCTCATCAAGCTCAGCTCGTTGTGTGCAAGCATCGTGGACCGACCGCGCGCTGCGCTCTTCATGATCGAGGACAATTCACCGAAAAGACGGCGGTGGGGTGGGGGGCGGGCTAGGATCGGACAAGTGTCGGATGAAGGATGGTTTGCCTGCCCTTCATGATGACCGCGCTCGAAGCGGATCGAATCGAATCATGGTGCTTGCTGCTCGCAACGTGCGCGCCTGTCTGGTCCTCGCAAGTGTGCTGACCGGATTGCTGGTGCAGCTACCGTCCGCTGCACTGGCAGCAGAGCCGCCGCGCGCGGTGTTCCATCCGCGCCCGGACATCGACCTCGGTGCGCTCACGCGCCTGGTGGTCGCACGCTCCGCAGCGATGCAGGCGGCCCAGCTCGAGCTGGAGCAGGCGTCGGCCGAGGTGCATCAGAGCAAGCTGCTGGAGAATCCCGCAGGAGACTTTGCGTGGGGGACGGTGCCGGTAGGCGAGTCGAATCCCCCTGGATTGGATGCCCCGTACCTGAACGTTCCGAACTACGGCGTGGGCTTGAGCTACCGGTTCCTGCTCGGCAAGCGCGGGCCTCGCCAGGAGCGGGCCAAGGCGCTGGAGGGCGGAGCGCGTGCGATGCGCGACTCGCTCGGCAGGCAGCAGGCGCTGGCACTGGTGCGTCTGCTCGGCGTGCTGGCGATCGCATCGATGCGAGCAGACGGTGCCCAGGGGATCCTGGATGATGCCAAGCGCTCCCTGGAGCTGGTCAAGAGCCGCCTGGCAGCGAGCTTCGGAACGGAGCTCGACGTCGATCGGCTCCAGATCGAAGTGAACCGGGTCGAGAACGTGATCTCCCGCAGCGAAGGGGAGATCAGCGCGTCGCTGGCGGAATGTGCAGCGGCCCTGGGCACGCCGTGCGAGGGGTTTGGCAGCCGGGAGGAGGCAAAGGCATTCCTGAAGGTATGGGTGGACAGAGGCGCGGCGATGACAGGCAACTCGATCGAGGAGCGCCCGGACATCCGAGCGCTCGCGGCCTACGAGCAGGCTGCGCAGGCGGAGCTGAGCCTGGCGCGTGCGCAATCCATCCCGGACCCGACGGTGCGGGTCGGCTTCCTTCACGACCGCTTCACGGTGTCGGGCAACCAGCGCAACTCGTTCAACCTGACGGTGGTCGTGCCCCTGCCGGTGTTCGATCACGGGCAAGCCCAGGCCGAGGCAGCGGCATCGCGCCAGGCCCGCGTGGCAGCGCAGCGTCAGCGGTTGCTCGAATCGGCTCGCGCGCGGATCCCGATGCTTCGCAAGACGCTGGAGATCCAGCGAAAGCGAGAGCGCGCCATCGCAAACGAGATGCTCCCTCGCGCGCGTGCCGTGCTCCAGGATCTCGAGCGGGCTGCGGCCAACCGGCTGGTGGCGCTCACCGACGTCATCCAGGCGCGCCGGACCGTGCACGAGCTGATGGGCGAGGAAGCCGACAGCATCGGCAACGCCTTCGAGGCGTCGCTCGAGCTGATCTCGCAGCTTCCGGGAAGCTCGAACGTGTCCACCGAGCCTCCCCAAGGAGCGGGTCCATGACCGACATGGCCCCTCCGAGCATGAACATGGTGAGCAACGCTCCAGCGCCGTCCTCAGGGCCGTGGCGCATGTTCGCCCTCGGGTTCGTGACCTGTCTGCTGCTGGGCGCGGCCGGCTACGCAGGCTTCTCGCGGATGCACCGCGCCACAGAGGCGACCCACTCGGTGTTCGAGGTGCAGAACGACACGGTGCGGCTGCGAGCAGGGGCGAGCCTTCCCATGGGCTTCGAGACCAGCGCGGTGGAGTACGGCTCGGCGCTCGCGCATCCTCCGGTTCCGGGCAGGGTGACCACGGTCGAGACGCTCACCGGGCCGACGTTCGCTCCGCTTTCGGGCAGGGTGACGAATGTGAGCGTCCGCATCGGCGCGCACGTCAAGCAAGGCGACAAGCTGATCGAGATCCGCACCGGCGACCTCGCGCAGATGCAGCGCGAGCTGCGTGGGGCCAGGCTCGCGGTGCGTACCAAGCAGGCGATCGCCGATCGCATGGCCATGCTGGTCGAGTCGCGCGCAGCTTCGCAGAACGATCTGATGGTAGCGCGCAGCGAGCTGGACGACGCGAAGTTCACGGCGCAGGCCGCGGACGCCAAGCTGCGTTCGCTGATGGTGCGTCAGGACGGCGAGACCGAGTACTGGGTCCTTGCCAATCGCTCAGGCACGGTCGTGCAGCTCGATGCACAGCCCGGAAAGCAGGTGGGCCCGAACTCGGAGAAGCCGATTGCGACCGTCGCGGATCTGGACGAGGTGCTGATCCTCGCCGACGTTCCGCAGCGGGTGGCGGGCGAGCTGAGCGCGACGACCGACACGGCGATCGTGATCCCCGGGAGCACCAAGCGCTTGATGGAGAAGGTCGAGTCGGTGTCGGATGTCGTCGACCCGGATCGTCAGACCGTGCCGGTTCGAATCCGCGCGAAGAATCCCGAGCGCCTGCTTCGCCCGAACGCCTATGTGGACGTGATCTTCTCGTCGGGCGAAGAGGAGAAGCACCTGCAGCTGCCGGCGGCGGCGGTGGTCACCGACGGTGACGCATCGGTGGTGTTCGTGGAGGTGCAGCCAGGCGTGCTGCAGCGGCGAAGAGTGGAGATCGGGATGCAGACCAAGGATCGGGTCGAGATCCTGGGGGGCGTCAAGGCAGGCGACAAGGTCGTGGTGCGTGGGGCGTTGCTTCTGCTCAACGCTCTCAACGTCGAGGGCTAGCGAGTGTTCGATCGGATTGTCGCCGCTTCGCTTCACAACCGTCTCGCTGTGCTCGTGGCCACGCTGATCGTAGCGATCTGGGGGGTGATCTCCTTTGGCGAGCTCACGGTGGAAGCCTTCCCGGATCCCACCGACACGCAGGTCAATGTCATCACGCTCAATGCGGGACAGCCGGCCGAGGAGATGGAGCGTCAGGTCTCCATCCCGATCGAGCGGGTGGTCAACGGCACGCCCGGACTGGCGCGCGTGCGGAGCATCAACCTGTTCGGGCTGTCGTTCATCACGCTGACGTTCCGCGACGGCGTGGATCCGATCTTTGCCCGCGCACAGACGCTGGAACGTCTGCAGCTCGCGAGCCTCCCAGAGGGGGTCAAGCCGCAGCTCGGGTCGTACTCGACGCCGATCGGCGAGATCTACAGGTACACGTTGATCTCGGATACCAGAGACCCGCTCGAGCTTCGCACGCTGCAGGACTGGGTCGTGCGACCCCGACTCCTTCGGGTCGAGGGAGTGGCCGACGTGGTGAGCTACGGCGGGCTGGTGCGAGAGATCCAGGTACGCCCGGATCCAGTGGCGCTTTCGGGAAAGGGGCTGACCTTCCACGATCTGGAGGTCGCGCTCAAGAAAGGGTCGGAGAACGCCTCGGGCGGCGTGGTCGAGCGCGGCCCGGAGCAGCTCGTCATCCGAAGCCAGGGGCTGTTCCTCGACACGGAAGACATCGGCGAAGTGTCGGTGGCCTCGCGCGGAGGCACGCCGATCCTGCTGTCTGACGTCGCCTCGGTGCACGAGGGGTGGATGCCGCGCCAGGGGATCGTGGGGCGGGGAGCGGACCAGGATGCGGTTGAAGGGATCGTGCTGATGCGTCGGGGCGGCAACCCCAGCGAGGTGCTGCAGCGGGTTCGCGCCAGGGTCGACGAGCTCAACAAGACCGTGCTGCCCAAGGGATTCCAGATCTCGCCCTTCTACGATCGCACGGAGCTGGTCTCCAAGACGCTGAGCACGGTGGGAAGGAATCTGGTCGAAGGGGCCGTGCTGGTCGTGGGGGTGCTGTTCATCTTCCTGCTCGATCTGCGCGCAGCGCTGATCGTGGGAACCTTGATCCCGATCTCGTTGCTGTCGGCGTTCATCTACCTGCAGCAGCGGGGAATGGCCGCGAATCTGGTCTCCATGGGCGCGGTCGACTTCGGGATCATCGTGGACGGTGCGGTGGTGATCGTGGAGTCGATCGCACGCGGCATGGCCGGGTCCCAGGACACGGAGCCGGATCCGCAGCGGGTCGCAGAGCGCGTGCGAAGGGCCGTGGCCGAGGTGGCACGACCCACGGTGTTCGCGCTGCTGATCATCATCGCGGCCTACCTTCCCATCTTCCTGCTGCAGCGGGTGGAAGGAAGGATCTTCGCCCCCATGGCGCACACCGTGGTGTCCGCGCTCGTGGGCAGCCTGCTGTTCTCCATCACCCTGGTGCCTGTGCTGGCGACCTTCGCCTGGCGACGTCCCCGGGTCACCAGGGAATCGCCGGTCCTGCACGCTGCGATTGGGGCCTACGTCCCTGTGCTGCGCGCGGCGCTCCGTCGCCCCCTGGTGGTCGTGGCCGTTGCGGGGATTTCGCTCCTCCTGGCGGGCAGAATCCTGCTCACGCGCGGCACCGAGTTCCTGCCGGAGCTCAACGAGGGGGCGCTGTACCTGACCTTCACCCTGCCCTCCAATGCGTCGCTGACCGAAGGGCGACGCATCGCTCCGACCATCGGCGCGATCCTGGATCGGTTCCCGGAGGTGGAGTCGAGGATGAACCAGCTCGGGCGTCCGGAGGATGGAACCGACCCCACGTTGTCGAACAACCTCGAGTTCTTCGTCAAGCTCAAGCCGGCAGAGCAATGGCCAGCGGATTCGCCCAACCTGGGAGCACTGATCTCCAAGATGCGCGCAGCGCTTACGACGATCCCCGGGCTGGAGGTGAACTTCTCACAGCCGATCCGAGACAACGTCAACGAGAACATCTCCGGCCAGTTCGGCCAGATCGCGCTCAAGATCTACGCCAACGACCTCAAGGATCTTCAGGTTGCCGCCGAAGCCTGCAAGAACGCCCTGACCCACGTGCGCGGCGTGGCGGACCTCGGCATCGTCAAGAGCGGCGAGGTCCCCCAGATTCAGGTCACGCCGAACCGCAAGCAGCTGGGCCGATTCGGGCTGACCATGGACGACGTGCAGGCGGTCCTGTCGACCGCGTTGGGCGGCACCGCAGTGGGCGAGCTTTGGGAAGGCAATCGATCGTTCGACGTGGTGCTCCGGCTCCCCGAGGCATCGCGCGACTCGATCGAGGAGATCTCGGCGCTGCGGGTGCCCACCGCATCGGGCGCGCTGGTGCCCCTGACGACCATCGCGGACGTGAGCATCTCTCGCGGAAGGGCGTCGATCAACCGGGAGAACGGGCAGCGCTACGTGGGCGTGCGGATGAACGTGCGCGGGCGGGACATGGGGTCGTTCGTGGACGAGGCTCGCGCGGTCGTGGACCAGAAGGTCCCGCTCAAGCCCGGGATGTCGATCGAGTGGGGTGGCGAGTTCGAGTCCAAGGAGCGCGCGATGAAGCGCCTGCGGCTGGTGGTGCCAGTGGCCCTGGTCATCACGCTCGGCCTGCTCTTCAACGCGTTCCGGTCGATGTCGCTCTCCTTGATCGTGCTGTTCAACGTGCCTTTTGCGCTGGTGGGGGGCGCGGTCGGGCTGTGGGCATTCGACATGCCGTTCTCCATCGCGGCGGCCGTAGGGTTCATCGCGCTGGCAGGGCAGGCATCGCTCAACGGGGTTCTGGTGCTGTCGGCGATCGAGGAGCGTCGCAAGACCGGGATGCCGGTCGACGAGGCGATCGTGTCCGGGGCGACGGCGCGGCTGCGTCCGGTGCTGATGACAGCTGCGCTGGCGGCGCTGGGGCTGGTGCCTGCCGCGTTGTCGCGTGCGATGGGTGCAGAGACGCAGCGTCCGATTGCGGTGGTGATCGTGGGAGGAACGGTTTCTGCTGCGCTTCTGACGCTGGTGGTGCTGCCGGTGATGTACCGGGGCGCAGTGGCATGGCGCAAGCGTCTGCGCCGGGGGTCTGCGTGGCGCGAGGAGCTGCCGCAGTAGGCTTCAGCATCGCCGGAGGAATTGAGCGCTTGATCCGCCCGCACTTTGCGGCGATAGGTGGAATATGGCGAGGAGGCGGCACAAGCCCAAGCGCAAGCAGACGCACAACTCGCCAGTGAGCACGCGAGATGGCGGCCCGCCCGTGTCCCAGCGGCTCCTGCCGGAGGCCCCCGCCCCGGAGTCGAAGCCCGACAAGGTCGTGCGGCGAAAGACCTTTGGCTGGGTCGTGCGGCTGGCCCGCAAGACCCGAAGCTACGCGATCGTCGGCAGGGACATAGGCAGAAACAGCCTCGTTTCCATTGCCGAGCTAGCGCCCATCCGACGCGTCACCCAGTTCCTCGGGCCGCCGGACCCGCACACGCGTTTTCGCAGGCGCGTGCGCGCAGCGCTCTACAGCGTGCTTGCGATTGTGGCCCTGCTCTTTGCCAGCCGCGGCCTGTCGCGCGACAGCCTGAGCAATTGGTGGATGCGCATCCACCAGGCGGTGATGCCGGAGCCCTCGGCGAGCGCGCCTGCGGAGGTCGCTTCGGCGCCTGCGGGTCCAGCCGCCGACGAGAAGCTGCGCCGGGAGCGCCCCTCCGGCATCAAAGGGGGCGTGCTGCTCATTCCCAGCACGTTCTCCTCTGCCAACGGCGAATACGATCTGGTGCTGCACTTCCACGGCGACGTGAAGATCGTGCTGGAGAGCGTGGAAGCAGCGAAGGTCAACGCGGTACTCGGGGTCATCAATCTGGGAGTGGGCTCGGGCTACTACGAAAGTGCGTATACCCTGCCTGGCACGTACGAGGCATTGCTCGCCCAGGTGCAGCAGGTAGTCGAGGATCGCGGCTTGAAGGGCGCCCGATTGCGCCGTGTGGCCCTGATGTCCTGGAGCGCTGGCTACGGAGCCATATCGACCATTCTCCAGGTGCGTCAGAAGAAGGACCCGCTCGATGCCTTGTTGATGGCCGACGGTCTGCACTGCGGCCGATTGCCTGAACGCCCCAAGGAGATCAACTTCCGCCAGATGGCTCCCTTCGTGGAAGCCGCCAAGGCCGCTGCGAATGGCAAGCTGCTCTTCTCGATCACGCACAGCGACATCGATCCCAAGAGCTACGTGCCCACGGCCGAAGCTGCGAGCTACTTGCTAGAAGCTGTCAAGGAGTCCGGTGTCAAGAACGTCGACCTGGTGGCTCCGGAGCGTCTCAAGCTCAAGGCAGCGGCATTTGCAGTGGAGCCCAAGCTGGTGAAGTACCTGGAGCCGAAGCGCGATGTGATGGTGGGCAGCTTCCACGTACGGGGGTTCACAGGGGAGACCACGGAGGATCACGTGGCGCATCTCACGCAGATGGGCGCGACGTTTCTACCCGAGCTCGCGAGCCGCTGGGCGCCAGCGCCGTAGCCGCTCCTTGCGCTCTTGCTCAAGGGGTCTTGGGCTGGAGCCTGCCGAGGGCCTGGCAGGCCTCGGGCTGGGACTCTCCTCTACAGCCGCTGCACGCTCTTGCATAGTACTTGCGCGCCAGTGCGAGGTCCTGCTTGACGCCTTTGCCTTCCTCGTGGAGCCGCGCGAGCTCCAGGCAGCCGGCCGCAATCTGCAAGTCGCACGACTCGCGGAACAGCTCCGTTGCCGTGGTAAGGTCGGCAGGAGCCCCTTGGCCGGAGCGCAGCATCTGGGCAGCGTTGTAGCACGCGCTGCCGGTCAGAAGATCGCAGGCCTTGCGATAGTCCGCGAGAGCGCGGTCAGGGCGCTTCTCCACCAGCCCTTCGCCGGTGCGCAGCGCGTCGCCGAGCCGCTTGCACCCCTCGGGCTCCTCCCGGTCGCAGGCACGGTCGAAGTAGGTGACTGCGCGGCCAGCATTGCGGGGCACGCCGGGCTTTCCTTCCGCGTAGAGCTGGGCGACCAGCAGGCAAGCCTCTCCATTGCCGCCGTCGCAAGACGCAAGCCACAGCGACTCTGCACTTCGCATGGCGCGCTCGCGGTCCTGCGCGGTGGGAGCGAAGTCGCCGAGATCCCGGCACCCCTGGGCCCAGAGGCCGTCGCAAGCACGCTGCAGCAGGGACAGGCTGTCGCATATGTCCGCGCGGTTCGGAGCATTCGGCCCTCCATTGGCGTAGGCTTTCAGACACAGGGCGTGAAGGCGCTGGCATGCAGGCGCGTAGCCCATGTCGCAGGCCATGTGAAGACGCTCCGAGGCGCGGTCCGGGGCCGGGTTCTCGCTCTTTCCCCACCAAAGGAGCATCGCTTCCCGAAGGCAGCTCTGCGGGTTGCCGTCGCGACATTCCGCCTCCCAGAGCCTGCGCGCTTGATCGTAGCGATCCATCGCCTCAGCCTGGTTCTGCGGAAACACGCGATCGTGCGTGTCGCCGAAGTCCGCTCGGGGGGTGAACAGCCCGTGCTCATGGTACTCCGCAAGCTGGTTGCACGCCTCCGGATCGCCGTGCCCACCAGCGCAGCCTTGCCGATATCGCGCCTCCGCGTCGGCTGCGCTCTTGGCAAGACCGCCGCCGCCGTACTGGTGAAGGTAGCCCAGCCAGAAGCACCCTTTGCCTCCACGAGCCGGATCGCATCCCCGCCTGAAGTACTCCGCAGCCTCCAGAGTGAATGCGTCCTCGTTGTCCGCATTGCGCCCGGTGCCGAATCCCATGCGAAGCGCAGCCCCGTACTGCACGCATCCGTCGACATCGCCCTTGCCGGATTGGCAGCTTCGACGAAGCAGCGCTGCGGCAGCAGCCTCATCGCGAAGGGCGTTGCGGTCCTGCAGGATTCCGTGCTGCCGGATCACAGCCGCGCGAGCACACCCGGCGAGGACGCCGCGATCGCAGGCGGCAAGAAAGGCCCGGAGTGCGTCGCCTCGAGCGGCGGCCCGCGCCGTCGGCAACGTGTCGTTCGCGGCGGACAGCCGCTGGAAGAGCTCGCCAGACTTCATGCAGTCATGAGCTGAGCCGAAGGCGACCAGATCACACAGCTTGCGGCAGGCTTGCGGATCACGGTTCTCGCAGGCGCCTGCGAGCCTGCTTCGACGCACGACGAGCGTGGTGCACAGAATGGCAATCAGGACGAGCGTCCCGCCCCATGCGGCGTAGCGGCCCCATCTCGGAGGCGCGTGGCCTGTGGGCGCGGGCGTGCTCGATGGGGGCAAGACCGCGCTGCCGGTGGTGTCCGAGCGACGGGTTGGCGGGTCGGAGGGGATGACTTCCCCGATGGTGCTGCTGCGCGGAGAGATGATGAGCGAGCTGTCGGCGGTAGGCGGGTCAACCAGCGATGCGCGGGACGCCAGGCTTGGATCAGGCTCGGGCGAGGCACCGCCTGCGGCGTGCAGGACGTGCATCAGCGCGACCTTGGCCGCGCCCGCATCGGCGAATCGCTTCCAGGGGTCGCGATGGACGCATTGATCGAACCAGGCGTCGAACCCGGGAGGGATGGCATCCGCAGCGCCGAGCTCTTGGGCACGAATCGATGCGGGCACGATGGCGTCGATGACCATCTCGCGCAGGACCATGGCCGACGAGGTGGGCTCGACCGAGGCTGCCTTCCAGTAGGGAACGCCGGTGAGCATGCGGAACGTGAGCAGGCCGAGGGACCAGACGTCTGCGGCAGCAGAGACGTCAGCGGTAGGAAGGGTCTGCTCCGGAGCCATCCAGAGCACCGAGCCCAGCGCTTCGCTGCGGCTGGTCCCGACCTCGTCGGCCAGGACCTTGGCGATGCCGAAGTCCAGAAGCTTGACGGTGAACGGGATGCCTTCTCTTCGCGCGCGGGCCAGGAAGATGTTCTCGGGTTTGAGATCGCGGTGCACGATGCCCATGGCGTGGGCAGCGCCCAGACCGTGGCAAAGCTGCGCCATGGTCTCCTGGGTTTCGAGCACGGTGAGCCTGCCGCGCAGCTCCAGCAGCTCGCTGAGCCGCTCTCCCTCGAGCAGCTCCATGGCAAGCCAGGGCATGCGGGTCTCCTCGTCGACCCCGGCGGCCACAACGTGCACGACGTGATCGCTCTGGATACGCGCGCCGACCTTGGCCTCCTGCTCGAAACGCCGCACGAATCTCTCGTCGCGCTCGAGCACCGGGTGCATGACCTTAAGTGCCCTTTGGGCGCCGGTGCTGAGCTGCTCGACCACGTAGACCCGGCCCATGCCGCCTTCCCCGAGCCTGCGCACGATGCGAAAATCGCGCGCGAACAGGGAGCCAGGCAACAGACCCGACGTCATGGCGTACAGTTAGCGGTGCGGCGCGAAGTTTGTCAACCAGCCCCAGGGATAGCAATCCGCTCGCCTGCACCGTGGTTCGTGCTAGCTTGGCCGCCATGGCATCCACCAGGCAGAAGAAGCCGGGCACTCCGAAGGGATCGCGCACGAGCAAGGCCGAATCCCCGGACCTTCCCAAGCTGTCGGATACGCTCATGGACTTTGCCGAGCCGATCCTCGACGCGATCCCTGGGGAGCCCACGATCGAGTTCGTTCGCGCAGCGCTCACGCTCGCCACCGTGGCCTGGAACCTTCCCTTGATCGAGGATCAGGGTGGAGCCGTGGAGTTCGCACAAGCACGCCAGGACCTGGAGCGCACCCTCGCTGCTGCGCCGCCCGCTGCAGCCGCCCTGCTCGATCGCATGATGCAGGACCGCCGCAAGCGCTACAAGGGCGATACCCGGCTGATCAACGACTTCAAGGTCAAGCTCGACGGCGACGCGATCCTGGTGACAGCGTACGGCACGCTGCTCGCCGGCAAGCGCAACTGACGAATCGTCCCGGCTCTACGAGAATTGTGCTCACAGACGCGTGGTCACACCCGCCCCCCACCAGGCGTGGGTGGTGTGGGAGATCAGCTGGACGGCAGCAGTGTTCGGATCGATGCTGAACACGTCTCCGCCCGCGTCGAACGCGAAGATGGCGCCCTGCCAACCTGCCAGGCCGTACACGGTCGAGTAGCCCGTGGTGGGTCCCAGCTCGGATTGGACGTTTCCGTTGAGCGGGTTGGCCTTGACGATCACGTTGCTGCCTGCGCCGCTCTTGTTCACGGCTGCGAACGTCCCCACGCCGCTGATGGAGAACGCGTCGCCCGCATTGGTGTAGCCGCCGCCGTACGAGCCGATCTGCGTGAGCTTCGCCTGCGCGGTCCCCACGAGCTGGATCCGGTACCAATCGCCTGCGTTCGCGATCCCCACCAGCGCGTCCTGGATCGGATCGAGCGTGCCCCTGGGAACCATCGTGAGCCCGTTGAAGCTCTGCGGAAGCGTCGCCAGGTGGAAGCACTCCGCGTTCGTCGCATCGCACACGTACAGATCGTTGAACGTGACGCCGTAGAGCACCGCAAACTCGTCGAGCGCGACGTCGGTCATCGAGCCGGAGAAGCCGGATCCATGGAAGGTTCCCACGCTGGCGATGGCGTGGCTGGTCACATCCATGGTGAAGAGCTGGGAGGAAGTGTGCGCGTAGACCGTGTTCGACTTGCCCACCACCGGCTTGGTGGCGTCGTTCGGGAAGGGGTCGGAGATGTCCGGGATCTTGTCGCCATCCGTGTCCTTGAGCTCGCAGATCACCTGCACGTTGGTGACATTGGCGCTGCCCACGGTGCCTGATCCGTTCGTGATGGTGCAGACCTGGTCCGGTCCCGTGGGCTGCTGGAGCGCGGTGACCTGGTAGGTCTGGCCGCTCGGGATCGGGGTCTTGAACGTGAACAGATCGCTCGCAGGAATGGGAAGGTCGTCGCCGCCGTTGTTCTGCAGCACCAGGCCGGTTCCGAGCAGGCCGCCCACCACGCCGCCGATGGTGAAGGGCCCCAACGCGGTGCCCGCGCTGCCAGCGTTGCCAGCGTTGCCAGCGTTGCCCGCGGTACCTGCGGCGCCACCTGCGCCGCTGCTTCCGCCAACGCTCCCCGCGGCCCCGGCATTTCCGCCAGTGCCAGCTGCGCCGCCGCCTCCGGCTCCCCCGGTGCCGGAGTTTCCGCCTGCGCCTGCCCCTCCGGCTGCCCCTGCCGCGCCAGCGCTGCCTCCTTGCCCGGCGCTGCCGTCAACTCCGCCGTCATTCCCCGGACCATAGGGTTCGCCGGAGCTGTCTCCAGCTCCACCGCATCCAGCCCCACTCGTCCAAGCCGTCAAGCCCACCAGCGCAAGCGCCCGCAACCTCGATCCCACCATGGCTACAGCCTATCGGTGCGATCGGATCACCGCAAGGATGACGTCCCGAGCCGCAGGTTGTGGCTCACTCAAAGGCGAATCCGCTGTCGAACAGCTCGAGGCACGCGCCTACCACCTTGGAGTCGTAGAGCCTTCCGCGGAACTCCTCGACCTGCTCCAGGGCGCGCTCGATGCCCAGCGACGGACGGTACGGTCGATGCGAAGCCATGGCCTCGACCACGTCGGCAACACCGATGATCCTGGCTTCCAGCAGGATCTCCTCTGCCTTCACCCCGTAGGGGTAGCCTGAGCCGTCGAGCACCTCGTGGTGCTGCAGCACGATCTTTGCGAGCGGCCAGGGGAAGTCGACCCGCTTGAGCACCTCGTAGCCGACCTCGGGGTGCACGCGGATGAGGTTGAACTCGATGGTGGTCAGGCGCCCCGGCTTGCTCAGGATCTCGTGGGGAACGGAGATCTTGCCGATGTCGTGGATCAGGCCGGCCAGGCGCACGCCCTCGACGCGATCCGCAGGCAGCCCCAGGGCGACCGCAATGGCGGACGCAAGCTTGGCGACCCGCTTCTGGTGGCCTGCGGTGTAGGGGTCGCGCATCTCGGAGATGACGGCCATGGCCTCGATCGTGCCCTTCATGGCGCGATTGAGGGATTCGAGGCTCCGCTCGAGGACCTCGTCGGTCTTCTTGCGATGCGAGATGTCCTGCAGGCTTCCCAGGAAGAACTCGACGCGACCGCCCGGCCCTCGCACGGCCCGGACATTGTCCAGCACCCAGATCGGGCTGCCGTCGTATCGCCGCAGCTGTACCTCGAAGTCCTGCAGCAACCCGTCCCGCCGGGTCATGCTCACGCCGCGCTCGCGATCGAGCGGGTTGACGTACATGGCGGCAGCATTGGCACGCAGCAGGCTCTCGCGGTCCGGGTAGTTGAGCAGCTGCACCATCGCCGCGTTCACGTCGATGATCTGCCCGTCAATCGTGGTGCGGTACAGTCCCACAGGCACCGAGTCGTACAGCCCTTGGAACCGGGTTTCCGCCTCGAAGACAGCCCTGCGACCATTGGCCTGCTCGAGGGCATCGCGTACGGCAGAGGTGAGCTTGCGGACCGAGGAGTCCTCAACCTCGTGCTCGCTGAACTCGCCGCTCGGGACGTCGATCGCAGCCGTGGTGCCGTTGTTGGCGGTGTACATCACCACGAGCCGATCCGGCCATCGGCTCCGGACCTTGCGGGCCACGCTGGCGCCTTCGATCCAGTCGAGCTTCTGGCCGGTGACCACGAGATCGAAATCGCCCTGCTCGAGCGCATGCTCGAACGCGGTCGAATCGCAGACGTCACGGAGCACGGCATTGGGAAAGCCGCTGCGGAGCTGCTGGACGACCGAGTCATTGGGCACGGACGTGTCGCCGAGCACGAGGATTCGCGTCGGGCTCGCACCAGGCTCGGGCGATCCCGCCCCAGGGGCGTTCCAGGGCGATCGGTCGGTCATCTTGCGATATCCATGAGCTCAGGCCCAGGCGAGCCGCGTCGAGAAAATGTCGCCGCGGCCCGTCATCCGGCAGGTTCATGGTAGCGCAATCGCGCCGCTGCTTCCAGGTGGGTCAATCCTTGTACTGCTCCAGCCCCTGCTTGAGGCACCGCATTGCGCGCTCGAGGCGATCCACTTCGAGCACGTACGCGATCCGGATCTCATCCATGCCCAGCCCAGGCGTCGCATAGAAGCCGTCCCCAGGCGCCACCATGACCGTCTCCTGATCCAGACGGAAGTTGGTCAGAAGCCACTGAGCAAACCGGCCAGCGTCCTTCACCGGCACCCTCGCCATCACGTAGAAGGCGCCCTCGGGCGTGCGGCATTGCACGTTGGGAATCTCGGCCAGCCCCTTCATGACCGTGTCGCGCCGACGCTTGTACTCCGCCTGCACGCCCTTGAAGTAGTCGTCCCCCAGCGACATCAGGGGGATCGACCCGTGCTGCTCGAGCGAAGGCGAGCATAGCCGCGCCTGGCCGAGGTGAAGGAACGTACGACGCAGATCCGGGTTGTGGGCGATGACGCAGCCCACGCGCGCGCCGCACAGGCTGTAGCGCTTGCTGAGCGAGTCCATGAGTACGGTGCGATCGGAGATCTCCGGGAACTGCATGATGCTCGTGTGCGGGACCTCGCCGTAGACGAACTCGCGATAGGCCTCGTCGGAGATGATGAACAGGTCGCGCTCGCGGGCGATGTCCACGAGCATCTGCATCTCGTCGCGACGCAGGACGGTGCCTGTGGGATTGTTGGGCGAGCAGACCAGGATTGCCTTGGTGCGCGGGCCGATCTTCGCTTCGATCTGGGCGCGCGGCGGCAGGTGGTAGCCGTCTTCAACCATGCAGCGCACGGGCGCCAACGTCACGCAAGCCTGCACCGCATATCCGTTGTAGTTGGTGTAGAACGGCTCGAAGCACAGGATCTCGTCGCCTGCATCGCAGATCGCCATCATCGCGAACAGGATGGCTTCCGAGCCCCCGGTCGTGATTGTAAGGTGATCGACCTGCACGTCGTATCCCAGGCGCTGGTAGTAGGCGGCCATCGCCTTGCGAAGCGTCGCAAACCCCAGCGAATGGCCATAGGCCACCACCTTGTCCGGGAACGTGGCCACCGCATCGAAGAACTGCTGGGGCGTGGCTACGTCGGGCTGCCCGATGTTCAGATGGTGGACGGTAACGCCCTTGTCCTTTGCCATCTCGGCAAAGGGAACGAGCTTACGGATGGGGGAGGGGGGGACCTTTTGTCCTCGTTCGGAGATCTTCATGGTGCCGCAACCGTTCTAGACGATCAGTGGCGCAAGGGGTAGAGCGACGGAGGGGGATTGTGGGGCCCAGCCTGAGGGGGGCTGCCCAGGGCCACGGCGGAAAAGTGACGCCCCCGGGGGGACGTCCCCATGCACAATCCGATGCCTGATCGGTGACTCCGCGCCCGTGGCATGCCACACTCCTGGAACTGGCCCCCCCGGTTCGGGCGCCAGGTTCTCAAGCCATGCCAGCCCTGCGCATTGCCAACGTCCTGCACTCGGGAGTCGAGTTGCTCGCGATCCAGCATCGCGGCCAGCTGCTCAGCGTGCCCGAGCTCGATCGCGTCTTCGACCTGGAGTGGTCTCCCACGCGATTCGCCGAAGCTTCGAGCTTCAGCCGGCGGGTCTTTTCGTTGGGACTGGCTGGGCTCGACGAGGTGATCGAGTGCATCGCCGAGGGTGAAGCCCCGGAGAGCGCCATCCTCGATCCGCGCGTCTGCATGTTCCTCACCCCCACCATCGCAAACCCGGCGCTGCTCGAGTTCGACGTCCGCGTGGAAGATCCGGTGCCCTCGTTCAGGCGCGGATTCGGACGCTGCCTGCGCGGACACGAAGCTCCCCTGCAGATCCCGTCCGATGAGCCCAGCCCGGAGCTCGCCGTGGAAGTAGCCGCGATCCTCGGCGACGATCTGCGCAACGCAACGCCCGAGCAGGCGCAGCGCGCGATCATCGGCTACGCCACGATGTCGCTCTGGACCTTGCCTTCGCGCGAGCGTCTGTCGCCCGGATGGGGAAGGTTCCGCTGCGGCCAGCTCGGCCCCTGGCTGACCGTGCCGGAAGGCCCGTTCGATCCTGCCGGCTGCGAGGTGTCGATCTCGATCAATGGCGACAAGATCGTGGCTGCGCGCCCGCGGCCGTGGCGCTCGAGCTTTGCCGAGATGATCGCGTTCGCCAGCGAGGGTGCCGAGCTCTTTGCCGGCGACGTCGTCGCATCAGGCCCGCTCGCCAAGGTGTCGAGCGATGGGGCACGTGCGCTGCGCGACGGTGATCGCATCTCGGTCGAAGTCGCCGACGTGGGTGCGCTTGCGGGGGTGGTCGTGTCCACGGCACCACGCAAGGGAGTGCATTGCTGGGCGCCGGTTAGCTGACAGGCTCGCGAGGACCACAGATGCACGTTCGAGCGACAGCACGGGCCCATGCGAACATCGCGCTCGCCAAGTACTGGGGAAAAGCCGACCCGGAGCAGAATCTGCCCGCGGTTCCCAGCGTGTCGGTGACGCTGGATGCGCTCTCGACGCAGACCGAGGTGCAGTTCGACGATGCGCTGGAAGCCGACGAGCTGACGCTCGATGCGGTACGAGTCCAGGGGCGTGGGCTGAAGCGAGCCGCGCGCCTGCTCGACGAGGTGCGCGCAATGGCCGGATCGAAGAGCTTTGCACGCATCACGAGCCACAACTCCTTCCCCACCGGCTCAGGGCTCGCCTCGAGCGCCTCGGGCTTTGCCGCCCTCGCCCTCGCATCCATGGCTGCGGCAGGGCTTCCGATCGACCGTGCCATGGCCAGCGACATGGCTCGACGTGCGAGCGCCTCGGCAGCGCGGAGCATCTTCGGCGGGTTCGTGCGCCTCGAGGCAGGCGCCCCCGGCCAGCGCACGCTTGCAGCCTCGCCCATTGCGCCTGCCGGGCACTGGGACATCCGCGTCGTGGTCGCAGTCACGTCCCTGGGCCCCAAGCGCGTGGGCTCGACCGAGGGCATGCGTCACACCGCCTCCACCAGCCCCTACTACGGGCCCTGGATCGAGATGAGCCGCGGTCTCGCCGATCGCGTTCAAAAGGCGATCCTGGACAGGAATCTCGTGGCCCTCGGCGAAGCGGCCGAGCACAGCGCCTTGTCGATGCACGCCTGCGCAATGGCTTCCCAGCCGCCCCTCGTGTACCTCGAGCCCGCGACCCTCGCATGCGTCGAGGCAGTGCGAAGGCTGCGCGAGCAGGGCGTCCAGGCTTGGGTGACCATCGACGCCGGTCCCCATGTCAAGGTCCTGACCTCGCCCGAGCAAGCAGCGCGCGTGGCAGAGCACCTTGCGTCCGTGCCGGGGGTCCTACGAACGATCGAGTCGCGCGTCGGACAGGACGCGAGCGTGGAGGTCACCGAAGCATGAAGGTGCGTGCTCCTGGAAAAGTCGTCCTGTCAGGCGCCTACGCGGTGCTCGAGCGGGCCCCGGCGATCGTTGCAGCGGTCGATCGCTACGTGCTCGCAGACACCGAACGCCCGGCGCTGTTCGTCACGCCGGAGGTCCGATGTGCAGTCGGCGTGGAGCGAGCTCCGTACATCGATGCCTCCTCCCTTCGATCAGGCGATCGCAAGCTCGGGCTGGGATCGAGCGCGGCCATGGTGGTAGCGGCTCTTGCTGCGCTGACCTTTGCGGAGCACCCGGAGCTCGACGAAGCCACGGTTGCAGAGCGCGTTCTGCCCACTGCGCTGCGCGCGCATCGGGAAGCGCAGGGCGGAGGCAGCGGTATCGATGTGGCAACGAGCGCGCTCGGGCTCACGCGCGTGTGCTGGCTGGACAACACAGGCAAGGTGCTGTCCAGGGAGCTGACCCTGCCCGAAGGTGTTCACATCGACGTGTACTCGTCGAGCACCGCAGCTTCGACCTCGGACATGCTCGCACGCGTGAGGGTGTTTGCACGGTCGAACGGAGCTGGCTACACGGACATCATCGCGACCCTCACGGATGCAGCGCGACGGGCTGTGAATGCCACCAAGCCCCAGAACTTCACCGAAGCGCTGCGCGATCAGGTCGTGGGGCTGTCGTCGCTCGGTGACTGGTCCAACGCTCCGATCGTGCCCGAGTGGCTCAGGGAGATAGCAGGTCGCGCGCATCCGGATGGTGTCGTGGTGATGCCGTCAGGCGCAGGGGGCGGCGACGTGGTTTTGTGCGTGGGAGCCAGGGACGCGTGCGAGGCGTGGCGGGCGCAGATGACCCAGGCCGGGCTTCTCAGGCTCGAGCTGAAGATCGGGGCGCGCGGCGTGCACAGGGTGGATTGAGCGCTGCTCTGCCCTGAAAAGTCCTTATCTGACGCCCTGGAACCTGCGAGCATACGGGCTGTCTGAACGGCATACTCGCCCTCAGGAGCCATCATGTCCAAGCGTCCAAGCTGGGCTGGCCTCACGCTCTGCGGTCTCGCAGGCGTCACGCTGGCATCTTCAGGCTGCCAAGCCACTGCACCTGCCCCTGTTCCGCCTCCCCAGGTCACCGTCGTCGTACCGCCTTTGGAAGTACCCGAAGGCAAGCCGATCGTACATCGAACGTCCCGCGCCCCGATGACCCTGACAGCGTCAGATGGAACCGGGCTGCGGCTGGCGTCGATCGAGTCGCGCACGCTCGTGGAAGGACCCCTGGCGTTCACTGAGCTTCACCTGGCATTCGACAACCCGGAGAGCAGGACGCTCGAGGGGAGGTTCAACATCGCGTTGCCTCCCAGAGCCACGGTTGCCCGGTTTGCCATGAAGCTCGAGGATGGCTGGCAGGAAGCCGAGGTCGTGGAGAAGACCGCTGCGCGCGAGGCTTACGAGGACTTCCTGCATCGCAAGCAGGACCCGGCGCTGCTCGAGCAAGCCGCGGGCAACGAGTTCTCTGCGCGCGTGTTCCCGATCTTCGCCCGCGCACGAAAAGAGATCATCATCTCCTATGCGCAGGAGCTCACCTCGGGTGCTACGCCGGTCGTGCCCTTGCAGGGGCTGACCCAGATCGAGCAGCTCGATGTCTCGGTTCGGCAGGCCAAGGCGGATCGCCCCTTCCAGGCGCTCAAGAAAGAGAAGTACACCCCTTCGGGAGACTTCGGATTCGATCCCACGGTGCTCAAGCCCGGTCCTGGGGTGCGGTCCGGAAACCTCGCGATCGTGCGCGTGCAGCCCAAGCTCGATGCGACCCCGGAGCCGCTGGGCTCGGCGGTGATTCTGATCGACACGAGCGCATCGCGTGCGCTCGGTCTCGAGGAAGAGCTTCGCGTGCTCGACGGGCTGGTGCGCAAGGTGGGCATCGACGGAGGTGCAGGAGCCAAGGTTGCGATCGCGTGCTTTGACCAGACGGTCGACACCGTCTTCGAGGGGAGCCCCTCTGCCTTTGGTGAGGCAGAGAAGGGGAAGATCCGCGCTCGCCAGGCCCTGGGAGCCTCGGATCTGGAGCAGGCGCTTCGCTGGGCAGGACAGCACTCCATGCCGTCGGGCATCCGGCGGGTGATCGTGATCACCGACGGCGTGGCGACCGCTGGCGAGACCAAGGAGAGCAGGCTGCGACAGGAGGTATCTGCGCTGGGAAGTGCGGGCATCCAGAGGCTCGATGCGGTGGCGATCGGAGGGCTTCGCGACGACGCGATGCTTCGCGGCCTGGTGACCTCGGGGCTGGCGCACGACGGTGTGGTGGCAGAAGCTGAAGATGACCTGGCGGCGATCGAGCGCAAGCTGACGCGATCAACGAAGTCAGGCATCGCGGTGCAAGTGGAAGGTGCGACATGGTCGTGGCCTGCGCGGCTGGACGGGGTGCAACCGGGTGACGAAGCCCTGGTGTACACGGACGTGATGGAAGGGCAGCCGGTGCGCGTGAAGCTGGGCAACGAGCCCGTCCAGGCCTACCAGCTTGCGTCCGTGGACCGTCCCCTGGTCGAGCGAGCCTGGGCGCGCGCACGGATCGAGAGCCTGCTGGAGCGCGAGCGGGCCGAAGGGTCCAGGGAAGACTTCGCCAACGAGATCGTCTCGCTGTCGACCCGTCATCGCGTGCTCAGCCCCTACACTTCCATGCTGGTCCTGGAGACCGAGGCCGACTACGAGCGATTCAAGATCGATCGGAGGGCATTGAGCGACATTCTCGTGGTCAAGGACGCTGCGGTGGTGAGCATGCATCGCGATCCGTTCGACTCCAAGCGTCGCGCAGCGCAGATTGCCGGGGATTCGCCGGTCGCATCGTCGGCACCTTCCCGTCCCGGGGCAGCGCCGGCGCCGACGCAGCCGCCGCGCGTGGTTACGGCTCCCCCTTCCGCAGGACCTTCTGACAGCATCGGGGAATCATTCGGTGCTGGCGGGCTGGGCTTGGTCGGGATCGGCGAAGGGGGAGGAGGACTGGGCGAAGGGATCGGACTGGGCAACATCGGGACGCTCGGTCACGGTGCAGGCACAGGCACAGGGCAAGGCTTTGGCAGCGGCCACGGCAGGCTCGGCGGCTCGCATCGAACCACGAACGCTCCTCAGGTGCGAATGGGAGCGACCACGGTCAGTGGAAGGCTTCCTCCTGAGGTCATCCAGCGGATCGTGCGTCAAAACTTCGGCCGATTCCGCCTCTGCTACGAGAACGGCCTGCGCGCCAATCCCAATCTGCAAGGCAGGGTGGCGGTACGGTTCGTCATCGATCGCGCAGGCGCAGTCAGCTCTGTGACCAATGCCGGCTCCGACCTTCCTGATCAGGGGGTTGTCTCGTGCGTGGTCCGCAGCTTCCATGGGCTGAGCTTCCCGCAGCCCGAAGGGGGAATCGTCACGGTGTACTACCCGATCCTGTTCAGCCCCGGCGGTGGACCTGTCACTCCGGGAAGGCCGCCTGCCCCAGAGAAGCCGGTTGTCGCGGATCCGTACACGGGCAAGTTCAAGGAGCTGATGGCAGCGATCGCGAGCGGGCATGCGGACAAGGCGATTGAGCGTGCCCATGAGTGGCGCGCAAGCGCAGCAGGGGACGTGCTGTCGTACATCGCGCTCGGGGAAGCAGCAGAAGCGAAGACGGACTGGGTGCTTGCAGCGCGCGCCTACGGCTCTGTGATCGACCTGTTCCCGGCTCGCGCGGATCTGCGTCGCTTCGCAGGAGAGCGGCTGGAGAGGGTGCGCGACGCGCAGGCGCAGCGTCTGGCGCTCGACTCCTTTGCAAAAGCCAAGGAGCAGCGGCCGGATCACCCGTCGAGCTACCGGCTGCTCGCCTTCGCCCAGCTGCGCGCGGGAGAGCATGAGAAAGCCTTTGCGACCCTGGTCGAAGCTGTGGGGCGCCACTATCCCGCAGGTAGATTTGCCGGAGTGGACCGGATCCTGCGGGAAGACCTGGGGCTCGTCGCTGCAGCCTGGATGAAGGCTGATCCGAAGCAGGGTGACGCCATCCTGGACCGGCTGAAGAAGGCCGGGGGCACGGTGGAGAACGCGCCGTCGATCCGCTTCGTGCTCAACTGGGAGACCGATGCGAACGATGTGGACTTCCACATCTACGACGACAAGGGTGGACACGCCTGGTACAGCAAGAAGCAGCTTGCGAGCGGAGGGGAGCTGTACGCGGACGTCATGACCGGGTACGGACCGGAGTGCTTCACCATCCGCAAGCCCAAGGCTCAGCGGGCAGGGACGTACACGCTGCAGGCGAACTACTACGCACGCGGGCCGATGGGCTACGGTATGGGGAAGCTCGAGGTGATCGATCATGACGGCAAGGGCGGGCTGGTGTTCGAGCAGCACCCGTACGTGGTGATGGTCGACCGCGGGTTCGTGGATCTGGGCGTGATCAAGAAGTAGGTGCAAGCCCGGGGGATCGCAAAACTCATCGATGGACCATCCATCGCCCCGGGGGATTCGCAATTCATCGGTGGGCCATCCATCGCCCCGGGGGAATCGCATTCATCGGTGGGCCATCCATCGCCCCGGGGGAATCGCATTCATCGGTCGGCCATTCATAGATCCGCCGGCTAAAGGGCCGGCGGCTGATGCAAGTCCGTTGTCGGTTAGCCAAAGCCCCATCCGGGGCTTGGACGACGTTTTGGGGGCGGTGTCGGCGGATGGCTCGGGACGTCGTGGTAGCTCCGGTGGCGGGCGGTGCTCTGCAGAGTGTCGGCGGAAGGATCGGGACGTTGTGGTAGCTCCGGTGGCGGGCGGTGCTCTGCAGAGTGTCGGCGGAAGGCTCGGGACGTCGCGGTAGCTCCGTTGGCGGGCGGTGCGTTGTAGAGTAGCGAGGGCGGTGTCAGATCGGTGCGAGCGGGGGCGGTGTCAGATCGGTGCGAGCGGGGGCGGTACTACCTCGGTGGGGGGGCGCCTGGGCTGGTCGGCGAGGCTCGCATGGCAAGGGGCTACGGCGTGTTCTCATTCTGGGGGAGCGATGCGCGTGTTGTGATCCGCTGCATCGAGACCCAGCACGACCATCAGACGCTGAAGCAAGGTCTCGCGCCGCAGCAGCGTGCAAATCCTTGCCTGCGAATCCAATCGATTCGCGCTCCAAGTCCGACTCGAAGTTGGTGGTCGTCAATGCCTGGGACCGGGTGCGCACGGGTCAAGATCCGATGGCATGGAACGCGCCGTTCTGATCGCCTACGACATCGCCTACGACATCGACTACGACATCACACGGTTCTACAGGTGATTCAGGAGAAGCCCCGAATGGGGCTTTGGCTAACCGGCAACGGACTTGCATCAGCCGCCGGCCCTTTAGCCGGCGGATCCATAGATGGAGCCATCGATGAATGTCGATCCCCCCCGGGGCGATGCGCGCGTTTCCATGGCTCGTGCGATCATCCGATCCCCGGGGCGATCGGGTTCGCCACCATGAATGGCCCGTGCCCTCGATCGATCCCCGTCGGCAATCGCGCTTCTCGCCATGGATCGATCGCGTCATCGAACGACCGCGCGCGGCGATGGCTTGGACCGATCGCTCCATCGATCGCCCGCAAAAACGCCCTTCAAGAATTTGTTTATGCTTGCACTTGCATAGAGACATGAAAGGCGCTATGACTGCGTTTGTCACATGGATCGCTGGCTCGAACGCTTCAAGGCCCTGTCGGACGAAACGCGCGTGCTGCTGCTCGCAGCGCTGCTCGAGGAGGAGCTGTCCGTGGGCGAGCTGGCCGAAGCGTGCCGCACGGCCCAGCCTGGCGTCTCGCGCCACCTGGCCGCGTTGCGCGAAGCCGGCCTCGTGGTGGTTCGAAAGCAGGGGACCGCATCCCTCTACCGCATCGTGCTCGATGACCCGCTCCTCGAGGGCCCCTTTGGCCAGGAGCTGCGACGCATGGCGGTCGAGCACAAGCTGGCCGCGCGGGTCGAAAAGATCGTTTCGCGCCGTCGGGCACGCACCGAGGAGTTCTTCGAACGTACGGAGAACTGGGACGCGCTGCGCGCAGAGCTGTTCACCGAGGCAGCGGCTTTGTTCTCCGTGCTCCGCCTGGTTCCCAAGGGGTTGTCCGTGGCCGACATCGGCACCGGCACAGGCGGGATGCTCCCCTATCTGGCCGAGGTTGCTGACCAGATCGTTGCGGTGGACCTGTCCGCGGAGATGCTGCGTCGCGCCAAGGCCAAGGCGCAATCGCTGGGTCTGACGAACGTTACCTTCGCCAAGGGCGACTTTGCGCACTTGCCGCTCGCCGACGCTTCCGTGGACGCTGCGTTTTCGGTGCTGGTCCTGCACCACGCACCGCGTCCGCTGATCGCGCTTCGGGAAATGCGTCGCGTGGTGCGCCCAGGCGGTGCCGTGGTCGTGGTAGACCTGCTGGCCCATGGGCACGAATGGTTGAAGGAAGAGCAGGCTGACATCTGGCTCGGCTTTGCCAAGGAAGAGATGCAGTCGCTGTTCGAAAAGGCAGGATTGGAAGAGATTCGATTGCGGGGCGTGTCCCGCGTGGAAGTCAAAGGCAAGGGTCACGGCTCGCCGCTCGAGCTATTCGTGGCGAGCGGGCGCGTGCGCAATTCGCTCAGGGGCGAAACAGGAGCAAACCAGTGAAGAACCAAGCTACGAACTACAAGGTTGCAGATATCGGTCTGGCGGATTGGGGACGCAAAGAGATCGCGATGGCCGAAAAGGAGATGCCCGGCCTGATGGCGATTCGGCAGGAGTACGGCCCCAAGCAGCCGCTCAAGGGCGCGCGCATTGCGGGCTGCCTGCACATGACCATCCAGACTGCGGTTCTGATCGAGACGCTCAAGCACCTCGGCGCCGAGGTCACCTGGTCGAGCTGCAACATCTTCTCCACGCAGGACCACGCGGCATCCGCCATTGCGGTCACGGGCGTGCCCGTGTTCGCCTGGAAGGGCGAGACCGAAGCTGAATACGACTGGTGCATCGAGCAGCAGCTCAAGGCGTTCGAAGGGGGCAAGGGCCCCAACATGATCCTGGATGACGGCGGCGACCTGACCCTCGTCGTGCACCAGAAGCACCCCGAGCTGTTCAGCGGACCAGACCCGATCCGCGGCCTGTCCGAGGAGACGACCACGGGCGTGCACCGCCTCTACGACATGGCGAAGAACGGCACGCTCAAGGTGCCGGCATTCAACGTCAACGACTCGGTCACCAAGTCCAAGTTCGACAATCTCTACGGCTGCCGCGAGTCGCTCGGCGACGGGATCAAGCGTGCCACGGACGTGATGTTTGCCGGCAAGACCGCTGTGGTGTGCGGCTACGGCGATGTCGGCAAGGGCTCTGCCCAGGCCCTTCGCGCCCTGGGCGCCAGGGTCATGATCACCGAGATCGATCCGATCTGCGCGCTTCAGGCTGCGATGGAAGGCTATCAGGTCACCACGCTCGAGAAGGCAGCTCCCCTGGCCGACATCATCGTGACCGCGACCGGCTGCGCGAACATCGTGCGCGCCGAGCACATGAAGGCCATGAAGGACGAGGTCATCCTGTGCAACATCGGCCACTTCGACTGCGAGATCCAGGTCGCCTGGCTGGAGACCAACTCCGAGATCAAGAAGGTCAACATCAAGCCCCAGGTCGATCAGTACGTCTTCCCGGACGGAAAGCGAATCACGCTCCTGGCCTCGGGACGTCTCGTGAACCTCGGATGCGCCACCGGCCACCCCTCGTTCGTCATGAGCAGCTCGTTCACCAACCAGACCCTCGCGCAGATCGAGCTGTGGACCAACCCGGGCAAGTACCCTGTGGCCGTGCACGTGCTGCCCAAGATCCTCGACGAGAAGGTGGCCCGTCTTCACCTTGGCAAGCTCGGCGTGGAGCTGACCGTGCTGACCGACGAGCAGGCATCCTATCTCGGCGTGTCCAAGAACGGCCCGTTCAAGTCCGACATGTACCGGTACTGATTCCTCCTATCCCGCCACGCTCGTGACCGTGATCTCCCGCGGCCACTCCGCTCCCCCATCGTCGTCGGCAAGCTCCCTCACCTCCGCCAGAAGGCTCTCCAGCGCCGCAGGTCCGATCGCAGGACCCACGTAGGATAGAGAGCAAAGGGTCCCACGCAACTGCTCTGCGTCGAGACGGTCCGTGACGGAGAAGTGCTCGCAGGCACGGCATCGTGAGCGCGGTACGGCCAGCGCCAGCAGCTGCTCCTGCCTCGTGCCCGCGGATGCAGCCGCCTTGGGGTTGGCCTTGCGGATCCGGCTCTGCAGCGCCTGCACGAAGGGAGTCTCGCGGAGGCGCACCTCCACGACTGCGCACGAGCCACCCGGCGCCAGCAGGCGCGCCACCTCGGCGCCTGCGCGCTCCGCATCCAGCCAGTGGAGCGCGTCGGCGATCAGCGCGAGCTCGAACGCGCCAGCGCCCAATCCCGTGCATTCCGCAGCGGCGTGGACGGCCTGGATGGGAAGGTTTCGCGCCGCAGCCTCTGTGCAGAGCTCGGAAAGCATCGCTTGGGAAGGTTCCACGGCGCTGACCCGTAGGCCCCGTTCCGCAAGGGGAACGCTCAGGCTTCCCGTTCCGGCTCCGAGGTCCACGACGCTCGCCTCCGGGACGGTGAGCCCTACGAGGTAGTCCACGACCGCGGGCGGATACGCGGGGCGGAGCCGGTAGAACGGGGCGAGCCGGTTGAACACCCAGCGATCGCTGTCTTCCACGCGGACATTGCGACGACCCATGAGGGGGTTCAGTAGAAGTTCTGGGCCGCAGCTTCGATGGCAAAGCCGCAGGACACGGAGGTGAAGCTGGTGCGCACCATGTTCTCGTAGTGGCCGCCATTGTCCACGCCCGTGTACTTCTCCATGTACATCTCTTCGAGGCACTTGAGGAACACCGAGCTGCCGTTGACCGCGCCGAGCTTGAAGCATTCGTTCTGCCCCATCTCCTGGCAGGCACCGAACGACGCGTGGGGTTTGTTGAGGCTCTCGTCCTTGGCTGCTGAGCCGTCCGCGCACTTCTCCGCATCCGGCTTGCGCGCCAGAGGCCCCACGCCCTCGATCTCGCGGTAGTCGTTGATGCGGTCCACGCATGCCTGACGCATCTGATCGTAGGTCACCTTGACCATGCCCGCAGGCGCCACGCAGAGCAGCGCGCAGCTCAGGTACGGCGCGCACGCAGTGTCGTGGTTGCAGTCGTACTTCTGGTTGTCGCAAGCTCCCATGTGGAGCAGAGGGATCAGGCAGCCGTGTGCACAGCCGTCGTCCAGCGCTCCCCCGCCGCACAACCCGCCGCACGCCTTCGCGCACACGTCGCATGCGCAGCTGTTCGCCACGGTGCCGAGCGCTGTGCGACCGTCCGGGTGCTCGGTCGCGCACGTGTTGAGGCATTCGACCAGCCGCGGGACCACGAACTGCTCGACCGCACCGGCAGCGCCCGCTTCACCGCCTCCAGCGCCTGCCTGTCCGCCGCTCCCAGCGCCGCCATCCTGGGCAGGAGCTGCCCCAGGGCCCCCGTCGGAGCTGCTGCAGGAGACAATCGCAACCGCCACAGCCGCGCACCACCACGAAGCCTTCGTCCTTTGCATGGCACCCTGCTCCGGATTCCATCGTAGCGTAGAGCAATCCACGGGCCAATGCGAGTCGGATCCCGTGGATCCCATGCCCACCCGTCAACTGGATCTGCTGGATCCTACCCTCCGGACGAGCTCCGCGCAGGCGCGCGATCGAACGTCTTGCCAACGCTAGCCCGACTCTTGCATCTTGGCAGGCACGATGGATTCATCAACGGCAGCGCGCACGCTCGTGCGGTGGCTCACCGCAGCACTGGTGCTGGTCGTGGCACCTTCCGAAGCTGCCGCCTACTGCTTCTCGTCGACGTGCGGGGAAGAGCAGCCGATCTGCGTGCCGTCCGAGGGTGAGCCGTGCGGCAACGTGCGGCACTGGATGCGCGATTGCGTGGGGTATGCCCTGCAACGCAATGGAACCGCTTCGCTGACCCTGGTCGAGGTGGCGGACGCAGCCCGCGCCGCGTTCGGCGCGTGGACGCTCGCGCAGTGCGACACGGGCGACTACCCGGGAATCGACGTCATCGAGATGGGGGAAGTGGCGTGCAACCGCAAGGAGTTCAACCCCATAGCGGGCAACGTGAACGTCGTGACCTTCTACGACGCCGACTGGCCCTACCCGAAGGACAGCGATGCTTTGGCGCTCACCTGGGTGTCGTTCGTGCCGAGCACCGGAGAGATCGTCGACGCGGACATCGAGGTCAATACGTCGAGCTTCACCTTCTCGGTCAGTGGAACTTCCACAGACTACGATCTGGTCGGCGTGCTCACGCACGAGGTGGGGCACTTCTTCGGGATGGCGCACTCGTTGGATCAGGAATCGACCATGCGCGGCGACGTGCTGCCCGGAGACACCGGGCTTCGGTCGCTGATGAACGACGACGTGGCAGGGATTTGTGCGCTCTATCCATCCAAGACGATCGACTATGCGACCTGCAATCCGATTCCCCTGCATGGCTTTGCCTCGGAGTGCGAGCCAGACCAGTACAAGGGATCGTGCAGCGCGCCAGCAGGGCGTTTCCCTTCCGAAGGCGCCTGGGAAGTGATCGCCGCAGCGATCGGGCTGGGCATGTGGCTCTGCCGCCGGACGCCTGGTAAGGCGCGCCCGAAGTTCGTTGGGGGATCACGGGCGATGTGCGAAGTTGAACCTCAGCGGGCCCACAGGTCCTGCGCTCTTTCGCAACCGTAGCGCCACGGCATCCGCCGTGGCTGCGTTTAGCACGGCATGCCGTGCCGAACGTAGGCACGCCTTGGCGTGC
>JACRCQ010000079.1 GCA_016218915.1 Deltaproteobacteria bacterium | reverse complement strand
ACCGTGCTACGTTGCGCATGGCGGCCTCCCGGTCGGGGTTCGTTTCGCAACGCCACCCTATCGGGAAAGCCGCCCAATTTCTCCATCAAAACCCTCGGCCACCGCCGATGTCTCCATTGCGTGGCCGGTCATTTAGGATGGGAACCCATGAATCGACGTATCCTGATCGTCGCGGTTGCCGCCTGCGCGTTGCTCAACCAGTGCTCCCCCTCGTCGACGGGAAGCTCGCCGACGGTCGTGTCCGTTCCTGCGTCGCCGGCCGCGCAGACGACGGGAGCGCAGCCAGGCGCGCCCATGCAGCCTGGCGCCGCGCGCCCGATGCAGCCGGTGGAGCATGTTCCTGGGACCTCGTTCGGGCCCAAGGGCGAGCCGCTCACCCGCTGCCGCAATCGGGCCGATTGTGGCGGGAACACCTGCTGCGACCAGATGGGTGGCGGAAGCTTCTGCTCGTCGAACTGTCCCCCCGCAACCTCGTTCGGGGTTCGATGCGATGCGCCTTCGGACTGCCCTGCGATGGGCCCCGGACCGGGTGGAATGGCGCAACGCTACGCGGGCTGCGTGGACCACCTGTGCGCCGGGGGCATGTGCAATCCCTCCGGCACTTGGGTGCCGTGCGACCAGTTGCAGTGAGGCCGCCGAACGGGTGGTGCGCTCGCACCGCGGTGGTGGACCGTCGGTGGCTGAGGGTGCATAGTGCCACGCCGATGGGGAAGAAGCTCGACGAGGTGATAGGCGTGCTGAACGGCACGATCGGGGATCATCTCGCCCGCACGGGCAACGGGCTGGGGATCGCGATGGGACTCTATCACGACGGCCAACCGCTCGCGATCGAGCCGGACGCGATCCGTGCTGCACATCCCGATGCTGGCGCTCGCGCGGCGCTGCTCGTGCACGGCATCATGTGCACCGAAAGCGTGTGGCAGTTTCCGGACGGGAGCGACTACGGCACGATGCTGCAGCGCGACCTGGGGATCACGCCGTTGTACGTGCGCTACAACTCAGGTCTTTCGATTCCCGACAACGGCGCGAGCCTCGCGCGGCTTCTGGAGTCGCTTGCCGGGGCATGGCCCGCGCCTCTCGAAGAGATCATCCTCATCGGCTTCAGCATGGGCGGGCTGCTGGTGCGAAGCGCGTGCCACACAGCGCATCGAGAGAAGCTCGCGTGGCTGGGGATGGTGCGTCGCGCGCTGTATGTGGGCACGCCTCACCGCGGAGCGCCGACCGAGCGGGCAGGACGCGTGCTGGCGCGCGTGCTTCGTGCGATTCCCGAGCCGGTGACCCGCCTGATCGCGGACATCGGCGATCTCAGGAGCGACGGGATCAAGGATCTGGGGGATGCGGACGTGCGGCACGAAGACCGTGCGAGGCGCAGGGACACGATTTCTCTGCGCGATCCGCGTCATCCGGTGCCGCTGCTCGACGGGATGGAGCACCATCTGATCGCGGGCTCGCTGTCGCAGAGCAAGTGGCTCACGATGCTGTTCGGCGACGCAATCGTGCCGGTTTCCAGCGCAACCGATGGACGTCATGGTGAGGCGCAGGCCGGTGGAATGCCTTCTGGCGACGTGCGGCTCATTCCGGGGGTTGCGCATCTCGGGCTGGCCCATCATCCTGAGGTCTACGCGCAGATCCGCGCCTGGTGCGAGGAGACGAAATGAGCTCGATGAAGAAGTGGAGAGGTCTGACGGCGCTCATCCACGACGGTGTGAAGTACGGGTCGATGGCAGTGGAGCGCGTGCAGAAGGACACCGCGAAGATCCCTTTCACGATCCTGGAAGCGATCCCGCCGATCGCGCTTCCGGCCAAGGTAGCGCACATGGTTCACGACGCGTCGGTGACAGGAGTGCACGGGATGGTGCGCGTGCTCAATGGGGTGGTGGGCAAGACCGCGGACGTGGTGCTCGGGGTGCTGGACAAGGACAAGTAGGGGAGGGCAGACAGATCACTTCTGGGGAATCGCCGGGGGGCCGGCGATAGTGGAGTGAGGATAGGGCGCGGGCGTCGTGCCAGCAGGAGCCGGGTAAGTGGTCACGGGCGTGGACACGCTGTTGGAAGTTGCAGGAGCCGCTGCGGACGGTGGCGGAGGCGGCTCGGCATAGGAGGGAACCGCAGAGCCGGAGGTATGCCCGCATCCAGAACCGGCGAAAATCGCGGCGGCCATTGCCAGGCCAAGGGAAGGCTGCCGAGGGTATGTTGGCGCGCGAGCGGACCGCCGGGGTCGGGGCGACGAATCGTGCATGCTCCTGGACATCACAGGATTATTGCGGGCAAACGGAGCGGGGGCAAACTCAATCCACGAGCTCCTCGACGGACGCGCAGCTCACTGCGCGCGCGAGCCACTGCTCAAGCATGGTTGTGTCAGCACAGGCGAGGATCCTGGTACGCGCAGCATCGGACACTTCAAGTCCACGCGCCCGCAGAACCGTGAGGATCGATTCCGCCCGACCTTCCGCCCGACCTTGTGCCTGGCCTTCCGCCCGCCCCTGCGCGATCAGCTGTTCTCCCACCGTCATGACGACCTCTTGCGCTGCTGGATCGACCGTGTCCCTGAACATCTCCACCAATTCTTGCTTCACCACCGCTGATTGCGCAAGCAGCACGTACCGGACCAGCGCAGCCAGCGCCTCCCTGCCGTTTGGCGCTGCCCACACCAGGCGCCATAGCCTCGCCTACCCTGCCATCCGCGCTTTCAGGTCATCTGCACTTCTCACATTTCGAAGGAGCAGCGTCGTGAGGATCGCCATCGCAGTGCCCGCTCGCGCCATCAAATCGTCATCACTCTTGAGAGCCAGGTCCTCGAGAACGAACCTGTACTCCGGCAGGTGCTTGCCCGCTGCTTCCGCGACCCGCGGATCGAACAGCTCGTGCATCGCGACCGCCTGGCGCCAGCCCCCGTCCGCGTGCGAGAGCACAATCGGCACAATGGCAGGTATCTGCTTGGGCGTGTCGGTTTGCTCTGCCAGCCACCGCTCCCAGATCCGGACCATGTAGCGCAGCATCCGAAGGGGCATCAGAGGCTCGGCGCTGCTCTGATGCTCGAAGAGCAGGTATAGGAACACCTGTTTGTCGTCCCATCGGACCGAGTAGAGAAGATCCGACTGGGAACCTCGCAACGCCTCGTCCACGAAGTGCCCGTCCTGCAGCTCGAGCGTGGACCAGTCGACCGCTTCCACAAGGCCTTGTGGCAACAAGGAGCGCAACATGCCGCGCGCGTTTTCGGGTGCCGAAAATGTCTTCTGGAATAGCTTGTCGTGCGGATTGTCGCCTGTCATGTGCGGCCAAGCGTTGAGCAAGCCGCGCGCCAATCGATGAGGATGCCGATTCGCCGTTGGATCGACGCTTCGCAAGGTGGCGGGCGCCACGTCGGCGCGCAGCTGGAGCTTGCGCTTCGTGCCTTTTCCCGCACGAATCGGGCATGTGGCGGGCGCCACCCGAAATCTGGCGGCCGCCACTCCTCTCAGAGCGTTTCCCGTTGGCTCCCGAGTTCGCAGAGCTGCCTGTTGGCAAACGGCGGTACAGCGGTAGTCTGGAACCCGGCGCACCGATGCTGCTACTTCAAGCGTCCACGGTCTTCCAGGCAACCGCCCCCACCCATGCCTCGCGAACCTTCCAGCCAGGACAATTCTCCAAGGACGCGACGGCGTGTGCGCGAAGCGGCTCTGGCTCTGGCGCTCCTGTCCGTGTGTGTCGCTTCAATCGCCATTAGCCTTCGTCTCCTTCCCGGGCAACTCGATCGCGCCATCAACTGGATGCTGATCACGCCGGGGCATGAAGTGAGCACCCCGGGAGCGCCACGCGTTCGACACTACCGCAGCGGCGGACACGCCACGACCTTGCTTGCGGATGGCCGCGTTCTTGTCTGCGGCGGCAATTCCCCCACGGCTTCTGCGGAAGTCTACGATCCATCCGGAGTCTGGACTCTGGTCTCGCCGATGAGCACGGCCCGCGGCAGCCCCAGTGCCACGTTGCTCGCAGACGGTCGCGTGCTCGTTGCCGGAGGCTCGTCGTGCGTGCATTCCTGCAAGGGCGAAGATAGCCTTTCGTCTGCTGAGATCTTTCATCCCGGGACCGGACTGTGGACTCCCGCAGCTTCGATGAAGATCGGGCGGGCGCATCACGCCGCATCGCGCCTGGCCGATGGACGCGTGGTCGTTGCGGGCGGCATCGGAGTGGGCTCTTCTTCGCTGTCCGTGATCAGCACTGCTGAGGTCTTCAACCCTGGACCAGGGACTTGGACGCTCCTCGAACCGATGCCCCACGAGCGCACGGACGCCCGGGCGGATACGCTGCCAGACGGACGGATGATCGTGGTGGGAGGAATGAGCTGGAATCACCCGCGCACGCCGGGTGACGAAAGGATAACCGGCGATCTGTTCGATCCCTCCACCGGCCATTGGAAGTCGACTTCGCCCTCCCCCGAGGAGATAGCGTGGTCTGCCCTTCAACCCGACGGCTCGGTGCTGATTCTGGATGACCGGGGGGACGTCGCCCAGTCATATTCCCCCGCGACCGATCTGTGGACCGCACACAGCGCAACGGCTCTCTGGCGGTACTCGTCGACATCCTCCTCGGACGTGGCTGCAGTCCCGGTCGTCGCCCTTTCCGATGGGCGCTTGTTGGCAACCGGCGGGCGCATCGATCATCCGAGCACTGCCAACGCCCGCATGTTCGATCCGCTCCCTGGTGCCGTCGCATCCGGCGGGGCCATGGCGACGGTTCGCAGCGCGCACACACCCGTCGTTCTGCGTTCAGGCCGGGTCCTCGTCTTTGGAGGCGTGCAAGACTGGTCGGGGCGGGAGAAGTTCGCGATGACGAACTGGGTTGTGACTTCAGAGGTGTTCGATCCAGTGACGGGTACGTGGTCTCTGCGCTGACAAGCCCAGGCTCATCCAGGCAGCGCTTGCAACCCCTGCGCGATTAGCTGTTCTCCGATCGCCACGACGCGCAAGCAGCACGAACCAAGCCGATCTTGGAGGTGGCCACCTACAAAAAGCGGATCGCTCCCTACCGCTGCCACGCGGTACCTGCTAGGAGCAGGCCCCATGGACGGCATCGATCTCGTAGAAATCATCGGCCCGGCCCTTACGGCCGCTCTCGAAAAGAAGGGCTTCACAGAGCTGACGCCCGTGCAGCTCGCCGTCCTCGACCCCGCTCACGCGAATCGCGACCTGCGCATCAGCTCCCAGACCGGCTCTGGCAAGACCGTTGCCATTGGTCTCGCTCTTCGCGAGCTCGCCCAGAAGCCGGCTCCGACTGTCCAAGGCGTGGCCCGACCCCGGATCCTGATCGTTGCCCCGACCCGAGAGCTCGCCAAGCAGGTCGAAGAAGAGCTTTCCTGGCTCTACGCCCCGATCCGTGTGCGCGTCGCCTCAGCTACCGGCGGCGCAAGCTACCGCACCGAACGCAAAGCCCTCGGCTCGTCGCCATCGGTCGTGGTCGGCACTCCGGGACGTCTGCTCGACCATCTCGGCCGCGGCGTGATCGATGCCCGCGAGCTGGGCGCGGTGGTGCTCGATGAGGCGGATCGCATGCTGGAGATGGGATTTCGCGACGAGCTCGATGCCATCCTCGCCTACGCCCCGGGCGGGCACCAAACGCATCTGGTGTCCGCGACCTTCCCTCGAGACGTCAAGGCGCTGGCGGATCGCGTGCAGCCCCACGCGGTCCATGTCGAAGGCACGCGCCTGGGAGAAGCCAATACCGACATCGAGCATGTGGTCCACTTGATCGATCCGGACCAGCGCATCGATGCGCTCGTCAACCTACTGCTCGCCAACCCCGACGAGCAGACGTTGATCTTTGCCCGCACGCGCGTGGATGTTGCCCGCATCGCCGATGAGCTCGACGAGGCCGGATTCGCGGTTCGATCGCTTTCAGGGGACATGGAGCAGGCGGCGCGCGATCGGGCGCTGGCTTCGTTCCGCACGGGCGAGACGCGTGCGCTCGTGGCCACCGACGTGGCTGCGCGCGGCATCGACGTGCTCGCAATCGCGCGCGTGATCCACGCTGATCCGCCTACGGACGCGAACAGCTACACGCACCGCAGCGGACGCACGGGCAGAGCGGGACGCAAGGGCACCAGCTCTGTGCTGGTACCGGTCGCGTTGCTCAAGCGCACGCTATGGCTGCTGCGCGCCGCGGGCGTGCAGTACCGGCTCGAGCCGATCCCCACCGCAGCGTCGATCGCCGCGGTTGCCGATGAGCGCCTCGTGGCCGAGCTGACCGCAGAGGATCCGGAGGGCTTTCCCGGGTACGACGCGCGCACCTGGTCGCTGGCAAAGCACCTCGCCAACGGTGGGGAAACGACCCGTGTGATCGCAAGACTTCTGACGCGGGTGAAGTACGCAGGAGCGACCCAGCCGCGCGAAGTGCGCGCGATCAAACCTCCCCCCACGGACCGCAAACCGCCTTCTTTCGAGGGAGTGCGCCGCAAGGGACACGGCGACTTCGAGGACGGTTGGGTTCAGTTCCGAGTCACCTGGGGCAAGGTTCACGGCGCTGAGACCCGAAGGCTTCTCGCGGTCGTGTGCCGTCGCGGTGGCATCGAGGGAAGCGACGTGGGCACGATCCGCGTGGGGCCCACATTCTCCTCGGTGGAGGTACGTGCTCGCGTTGCCGAGGCGTTCGCGCTTGCCGCTCGCAAGCCTGACCCTCGGAACCCGCGGGTGGAGATCCGGCAGGATTCCCGCGACGATCGCAAACCGCCACCGCGCGACGATCGCAAACCACCACCGCGAGACGATCGCAAACCACCACCGCGCGACGATCGCAAAGAAGATCCGCGAGGGAAGCGAAAGAAGGGCGGCGAGGCGCCCCCTCGCAAGCGCCGTCCGGGTTGACCGCCCAGATATCACCGTCCGCGTTGACCGCCCGCACATCAGCCACTGAGGACACAAAGAGCACAGAGGTGAGAGGGTTGGAGCGCGTGGATCGTGCGGCAAAACGCCAATCGCTCTGTGTCCTCGGTGATCTCTGTGGTCAATCTCTGGAAAGCCTGCGCCGACGCGAAAGCACAAGGGCCAGCAGTGCCGCGAGCCAGCCCGCCCCGATCGAGCCTCCTCTTCCCACCGCAACGCAGCCGCAGCCGCTCTCCGAGTCGCTGCTCGCAGGCGCAGTCTGACACTTCCCCGCCAGACACGTGCCGCCCGCGCAGGCGGTTCCATCCGGCGCGAACGGGTTGTTGCAGAACCCGTTCACGCACTTGCCAGCCAGCTGACACCCGTCAATCGGTGCGCACGACTTCGCTTGGCCCTGGCATACCCCCTGATGGCACACGTCATTCTCGGTGCAGGAGTTCTTGTCGTCGCAAAGCAATCCGTCGGGCTTCGCCTTGCCGGTGCACTGGCCTGTCTTCGTGTCGCACGCCGTCGTCTCCCTGCACCCGTTGTCGCTTGGGCATTGGATCGGATTGGACCCCACACACGTGCCAACCTTGCACACGTCGGTCTGCGTGCACGCGTTGCCGTCGTCGCATTGCGTGCCGTCTGCGCTGGCCGGGTTGGAGCACTTGCCGGTCTTCGGATCGCAGGTGCCTGCCTTGTGACACGCGTCGATGGGGTTGCACGCGATCGGATTCGCACCAACGCACTTGCCCGCTTTGCAGGTGTCGGTCTGGGTGCAACCGTCCCCGTCGTCGCACGACCCGCTGTCGAGCGAAGTCCACGCATTGACCGACGCGGAAGCCTTGCAGCTCTGGCAGCTGTTCACGGGGTTCTTGGATCCATCCGCAAAGCAGACACCGTCGATCAGGCACGAGCCGCAGGCACCGCCGCATAGATCGTCACCGCAGGAGACGTCAGCACACGAGGAGCTGCACCCTCCTTGCTTGACGAGATACAGCGCTGCATCGAGGTAGTGGCCCTGGGGAGAGCTGCCCGTGTCCTGCACCTCGAGGGTCCAGGTTCCGTCCGCCGGGCTCCCCTTCAAAGCGGAGAATGCTCCAGGGGAGTGGGTGTGACCGATCACTCCCGTGTAGTTGCTCAGTCCCGATGGAAGTCCCACCGAAGCACTCTTGCCACCAGGGGCGATGAGCTTGACGCTGAGATCCTCCGGGTGCGAATGCAGCACTTCGAGATAGAGATACACGCTCTGCACGGCGTACCCTTCTCCAGAGACCTGGAGGGTCATGGGGAACGATGCCGGAGCTTTGGGCAGGATTCCGGCGGGGTCTTCCCTGTACCAGCCGCCGAATCCCCAGCCGCGATCCCAGTGGAAGCCGCTCTCCATCCTGAGGCTGGCGAGCTTCCTGCCCTGAAAAGGCGTGGGCGCGGTCTTGGACAGCAGCACCTTGGAGATCCAGTAGCTCGAATGGTACTGGCCAGACGCCTTCAGCTTGCTCGCTTGCAGAAGGGCGACTGCGCCCGCGACGTGGGGTGCGGCCATGGAGGTGCCTGAATAGTCCTTGTATCCGCCTGCGGTCACCCAGACTCCGGGCGCGACGATGTCGAGCGCCCCGCCCATGTTCGTGAAGCACGCAACCTCCCCAGGGTGCTTTGCAGTCTGCTTGCAGTCGCCGTCATAGGTGCCAATCTGCGTGTCGAACTGCGCACCAACGGTGATCGGCAGCGACACGCATCCGGGCGATCCGATGCCGTCCGTCCAGCTGTCGTTGCCCGAGGATATCGCTGCAACCACGCCATGGTCCTTGTGCAGATCGCGCAGCGGAACATAGTAGTCGCTGTCGTTGCACGGGCCGGACCCCTTCGGAGGCGAGCCGAGCGAGAGGTTGACCACCACGGTCTGGTGCTCGACGCCGTGATCGGCGACCCACTGCAGCGCGGCAAAGACCTCTGAATCCCAGCAGCGCGGCGCGTTCTCCTGATCATCCCAGTGGAAGACGTTGAGGCCGAGGATCCTTGCCTCCGGTGCCATCGCATTGACGATACCTGCGACGTTGGAGCCGTGCGGAGCTTTGGAGGCGAGAGCCGTCGGGTCCGTGGGAGTCTGCAGGGCGAAGTTCTCCCAGACCGAGACAGCGCAGCCGGACGCACCGACGGTCGGGCAGGTTCCGAACTTGCCGTTCCAGTACTCGATCGGCGTGTCGAGCACTGCGACCGAGACACCTGCGCCTTTGGAGCCTGCTGTGTGCCAGGCGTTGGCCTGCGTGAAGGGCACCGAGGAGGTACTGCTCGGGCTGCGCTTGTAGTCTGCGTGGATGCGCCGCACGTCGGGCTGGCCGGCGAGCCACACCACATGCTCGCGATTCGCCCGGAGCGCCATCATCCTGAACGAGGGGTACAGGTAGCGTACCGTGGCAGGAGCAGGAGCTGCGCGTTCGAGGGAGGCGAGCAGGGAGGTCTTGCGAGCGGTCAAGGCTTCGACTCGTGCTTGACGCGCCACCACCGGGCCGGCGGGCGCAGTCGGATCGCCTGGCTTGAGCTCCTGGGTGTCCGGGTCCGCCAGCTCGACCAGGACCGTCTGCCAGGGATCCAGGGCAAAACGCGAGAGAACCTCTGGGTCGATGCTCTGGGCCGAGGGCGCCGCGCCGGCTGGAGGGGTGTCTCGGCGCGTGTCGCGTTCGGATCGATCCGTGGTGCACGCGCCCAAGCACAGGGCAAAGGCGATGGGCAAGGCAAGGGGACGGCGCATGGGCGGGCTCCGCAGGCAAGCGACAGGGAGATCGAGGATACTACCAGAG
Source organism: Deltaproteobacteria bacterium (assembly GCA_016218915.1). Classification (GTDB taxonomy): domain Bacteria; phylum Myxococcota_A; class Polyangia; order Polyangiales; family Polyangiaceae; genus JACRCQ01. Next base: position 173,970 of record JACRCQ010000079.1, on the reverse strand, counting down.
GGGCTGGCATCCCACGCGTGCGATCCGTGCCCGGCATGTGGAGCGTCACGTACGGGCGATGCGTTCGCTCAAGCGATCAAGGGACCCTACGCGCGGCTTTGACGTACCGGCAACCCTGTCGTAGCGTCGCTGCCTATCATCGTCCGAAGAGATCCGCGCGATCCCCACGCATACGCGTGGCAGCAGAATCGGAGTTCAAGCATGAAGGCGCTCATCAAGTCCAAGCGAGAGCAGGGCATCTGGATGGGAGAGGTCCCGACTCCGGAGATCGGGCCGAATGATCTGCTGATCAAGATTCACAAGACGGCCATCTGCGGCACGGACATCCACATCTTCAACTGGGACGACTGGTCGCAGCGGACGATCCCGGTGCCGATGGTGGTGGGCCACGAGTTCGTGGGCGAGGTTGCTGAGATCGGAGCCGCGGTGCAGGGCTTTGCGATCGGAGACCGCGTCTCGGGCGAGGGGCACGTGACGTGCGGGCATTGCCGCAACTGTCGAGCGGGCAAGCGCCACCTGTGCCGCAACACGGTCGGCGTGGGCGTCAACCGCCAGGGCGCCTTTGCCGAGTACCTCAGCCTTCCGGCGTTCAACGCCTTCAAGGTGGGACCCGAGATCCCTGACGAGCTGGCGTCGATCTTCGATCCCTACGGCAACGCGGTGCACACGGTGCTTTCGTTCGACCTGGTGGGCGAGGACGTGCTCATCACGGGAGCAGGGCCGATCGGGTGCATGGCGGCGGCGATCGCGAAGCACATTGGAGCGCGGCACGTGGTGGTGACCGACGTCAACGACTTCAGGCTCGAGCTGGCGACCAAGCTGGGGGCCACGCGCGCGGTGAACGTGAGCACCACGAACCTGCACGACGTGATGAGAGAGTTGAAGATGACCGAGGGGTTCGACGTGGGGCTGGAGATGTCGGGCAGCCCGGCGGCGTTCCGCGACATGCTCGAGGTGATGAACAACGGCGGGCGCGTGGGGCTGCTGGGCATCCCGCCAGCAGACACGCGGATCGACTGGAACCACGTGATCTTCAAGGGGCTGGTGATCAAGGGCATCTACGGACGGGAGATGTTCGAGACCTGGTACAAGATGGCCGCGATGATCCAGAGCGGGCTCGACATCAAGTCGATCATCACGCACCGATTCCCGATCGACGACTTCGAGAAGGGCTTCGAGGTGATGCGCTCGGGCAAGTCGGGCAAGGTCGTGCTCGACTGGCAGTAGAAGAAGAATCTACTTGTTGCAGCCGCCGTCCTTGAACGTGCAGCGCTGGAACTTGGTGCATACCTGGGCTTGAGCGCAATCCGCGCTCGAGGTCAACGCGCACTTGCCGTCCTTGGGCGTGCACAACCCCGACTGCTTGCAGTTGCCGCTCTTCTTGCAATCCGCGGCAGTGACGGCCACGCACTTGCCGTCCTTCGCAGTGCACTGCCCGCCTGCGGCGCATGCCTGCGACTTGGTGCAGTCGTCCTGTGTTGCAACGCACCTTCCGTCCGCTGCCGTGCACTGCGTCTCCTTCTTGCACGCGTCCGAAGACGCGCACTTCGCGTTCGAGTCCGCCACGCAAGTGCCGTCCTTCACCGCACATCGCCCCTGCTGCTTGCAGGCACTTTCCGGATCCGGGATGTCGCTCGACGACGAGTTGCAGTGGAACTTGGAGAGCGCCACGCACTTTCCGCCCTTCTTGACGCACTGGCCGTCGGTCTTGCAGGTCTTGGAGCAATCCGGGTCGGTGAACGTGTCCAGGTTCACGCACTCGCCGTTGTAGGCGTTGCAGGTCTGGGACTTCTGGCAGTTCTCCGAGCCCTTGCAGTCGTTGTCGCTCTCGGCCGTGCACTTGCCTTCCTTGGCCGTGCACTTGCCTTCCTTCTTGCAGACAGCTGCATTTCTACAGTCCTCGTTGGTGGCGGCCTTGCACGCCGCCCCCTTCTCGCCGGTGCACAGCCCGTTCTTGTGGCAGGCGTCCGCCTTCTTGCATGTGTCATCCTCACAAGCGGTGGTTCCCAGCAACATCACCGAAAGCATCGCTGCTCCCAGCAGCGCCGTGCGCATCGAGATCATCGAGGTCCTCGCTTTCCCATCGTCGTTCGTGCAGCCGCGGTCCCCGGTACATCAACCGCTGGGACGCGATGCTAGTGCATCCAGCGGCCTGCCGTCATCTGCAACCAGCCGGCTCCCTGATGGTCGCGCCCCGCTCCCTGATGGTCGCGCCCCGCTCCCTGATGGTCGCGCCCCGCTCCCTGATGGTCGCGCCCCGCTCCCTGATGGTCGCGCCCCGCTCCCTGACGGTCGCGGCTCCGTGCGTCGCGGTCGCAGCGCCCTGCGACTATCGTTTCGGCGGTGATGCCTCCCGAATGGCTGCCCCGAGCGACTCGGTCAGGACAAGAATCGCGAATCGCTCCACCTGATCGATCTCGCTGGTCGAAAGGCTCGCGTAGTCGAACCTCCCCCGCAGGTCGGTGTAGCCGTCCTTGTAGAACCGAACGCTGCCGTTCTTCATGCGCGCATAGCACTTCACGTACGCTTTCGGGATCGGTGCGCCACCCGAGCGATGGCTCACCTTGACCTCGCCGTAGCCTTCGATCACGTGGACCACAAGCTCGCTGGAGTAGTACGCCTGCGACCTGCGCATCCCGGCAGCCACCACCTCCACCACCAGGTTCGACGAAGCGAACTCCGCGGGCAATTCGAGCCGCATCGAGGTCGTCCCCTCCGGAAGCGCAATCGCATCCGTGCGGTTCGGCTTGATGAACGCGAACTGATCCGTTCCCTGCTGCACGAACGGCTGGCGGGAGAACAGCAGCTCGACATCCATCCGGTAGTAGCTCACCTGGCATTCGCGCAGGTTCTGCCAGCTCACAACCACGGCCTTGCCGTCCACCGCCAGCTCCAACGATGGCTCGGTCGACGCAAGCCTCGCCTGACGCTGCGACTTGTCATCCTGGTCGGCAACCTCTGCCGCGCCGCCGGCCATCTCTTGCACCTGCGCAACGACGTTCGCGAAGAGCTTGCGCCAGCGATCCACGGGGTGGTCCAGGTATTCCGACGCGATCGAGCGGGCCACATCCGGTTGCTCTTCGGAGAACGCGATCCAGGCACGCAGGTAGTCGTACTGCAGGTGCGCGGAGATGCGCGCGCGATCAACCCTGCGAAACGCCTCGATCCCCTCTCCCACCCGGTCCTGCAAGAGCAGGTAGTACGCCACCTCGAGCCAGTCGTCGTCGCTGAGCACGTCCTTGTGGCATAGGACCTCGAGCAGGGCGTCGTACTGCTCGGCGAACCGGTTGTTCAGGATCTTGTGCTCGCCGCGCAGCGCGTGGGCCCGCGCATTCACGAGCGGCGCATACTCCCGATGCTCGTACCATCCGCGCACGATCGGCTCCACCTCGAGCAGCTCGCTGCGCACCAGCCGTCCGCTCCCCCGAAGGAAGCTGTCCTGGTGGGCGAGATACTCCCTCAGGTTCGACGGATCGTTGTGCTTCAGGCTGTAGGACCACAGCGTGTCGTCATAGGCGTGCCGGGCAGAGAGCAGCGCGACCGCGCGCTGGTAGAACCCCTTGTCCCGCATGCGCCACGCGATGAGCGACAGATCGAGCCGCTCCACGTTGTTCGCATCGAGAAACCTCAGCACCTCGGCCTCGTCCGCATGCTGCGAGACCCACGGCCACGACGTCCGATCGATCTCGGAGAGCGTCTCCACCACCCGAAGCACGGTCGGCGCTGTGGCAGCCACCAGCTCCTCGTTCTTGGCGACGTGCGCAGGGTAGTGCGGGAATTCTCCAGGCAACGGGAAGTAGAACAGGTATTCCACGGCCGTGGTGCCATGGGCTTCCACGCGCACCGGCATGCCCTTGGTGACGAGCCCGTTGGACACCGCGATCGCGCCGGCTGGGAGCTGCAGCAGCAGATCCAGCTTTTGCGGCGACGAGCTCGGGTTGGTCAACACGACCTGGCACACGTAGACCACGTGCACGAGCATCTCCCCTGTGACGTACTTCTCGATCTGCTCTCCCGCCTCGTAGATGAATCGGTCGTCTGCCCGGAAGTAGTTCTGGCTCACCAGCACGGGTGTCTTCCTGGACGACGGGATGGCAGGCTTGATCTCCTTGTGAAAGACGATGGAATGGCTCCTGGGCGCCAGGGTCATGCGCGGGACTTCATACGCGACGCTCGGCGCTTCGGCGCTGAAGGGCAAGTCCAGCACAGCCAACGCGAGCATGCTCTCAGTGAACGAGCCTGTCGCTTTGGCGAAGTGCTTCGACATGAAAGGACCGGCGCCGTCGTGGTTCGCGAAGTCGAGCCAGAATGCATTGGCTTCGACCAGGTCCGGCCCCTGCTCGTCGACCGTGAGCTTGTAGTAGTGGTTCTCCGCAAGCTCCTCGGTGGTGTCGAGCTTTCGGTACAGCTCGCGGACCTCTTCTCGAAGCTTCAAATCCGAGTCGAAGTCTTCTGTGATTCCGCGCTCCAGCTCCTCTGCAGGCATCGCTGCCATCGCCGGCCTCGGCATCGACATCGACATCGGCATGGGCGCTCGCCCTGGCATCGCCATCCCCGGCGGCGGTGGGGGCGCGGGCGCAGCAGCGGGAGGCCCTGCCTTGGCGCGCATACGCGGCATCGCTGCATCTGCAGTCACCAAGGTGCGCAGGCTGCCGGTCTCCGGTTCGGAATCGCAGAGGTCCACGGCCCCAGCCATGCCCAGCGCATCGTCGGTCTCCAGCGCGCTGCCCGAAATCGCCGCCTGAAAGAGCTGATTCTCACGCTCGATGTCGGGCGGCAGCAGATCCACGAGGTCGGAGACGTGTCTTGCCACCGGTCCGCGCTCTTTGCCGAGGCGCTGCCCGAGCAGGATGCGCTCCACGATGTTGAGGCGTCCCCAGGCCCACGGTCTCGTGTAGCCCGAGAGGTCCTCGCCGAGCAGATAGTGATCGAGGAAGGTCTTGTCCCTCTTGTTCTTGAGATAGGGCTGAATCGCATCGCGGAAGAAGTCGGGATCCTTGCGTGACAGGAAGAACGACAGCTCATGGCAAGCGTAGCGGCTGTACAGCTCGCGCTTTTCTTGCGGCGACAGCTCGGGCCAGCGCACCGCGAAGCTGAACTCCCGCAACGTGCCATTGTCCGACAACGTTCCCAGCAGCCCGAACACCCGCCCGAGCGTGTCGTACAACTCGACCTTTGCCGTGGAGACCTCATCGACCACGAGCTGCGCGCCCTCTGCCACCGGAGTGATCTGCTTGCGCTCCGTGAAGTGTTTCTCGGGTTCGAGATAGCGCAGCAGGCGCAGGTCACGGGGAGAATGCGGTACCTCTGGCAACGCGACGTGCCGGCAGACCGTCGTCGTCGGGTCCACGGCTAGCACGCAGATCTCCTGGTCCGGGCCGAGAACGGAGAGCGGGATGCGCACGACGCCCGCGGCATCCGGGCGAAGGTTGGCCATCACGACAGCGCCTTGCTGCAGGAAGTCGAGACTGACCTGCTGCCCGGGCGCGCCGGCAGAGGTTGCCTGGGGAGCGGGACACGGGGGCGCACCAAAAGCGCCTCCAGCGGACCTCATGGCATGAGCAACACCGGGCCTGGCTTCTTGTATCCCAGTATCTGTCTTGCGCACGGCCCACGGATTCAGGAGCAATCCAGGACGCGCCAGCATGTTCCCCGGGTGGATCTTCGAAAGCTTGCGCTCCAGGATGTAGCGATACTCATCGCCGATGTCTCGCCCGGACACGTAGCGTGAGAGCGGCGGCGTGACCGAGAGCGCACGAGGTTCGGTGAGCCGAGGTCGATCCAGCGCCTCGAAGGCGTCGTACGCCGGCCTGTAGCGCGTTGCCATCACGTGCACGCGGGTCCTGGCGCCTGCGTTGGCCAGCCGTACCAGGACTTCCGATCGGCCGACCTCTACCGAGGTGATCTGCAGGGGTCGCGGGTTTCGGGCTTCCACCTGACGCAGCCGTCCCACGACCCATCCCGCAACCGGTGCACCTGGCACCACGCGCAAGGTCACGTGACGGTCGTGCTCCTTGAGCCATAGATCGTAGTCGCCAGCCGAAAGGCCTGCGATCCGGAGCATTCCGTCGGCCATCCGCACCGTGTCCGCAAGGTCGCGCACAAAGGCCCCCTGACGGACCTCCAGCAGCGAGTACCCCTCTCGTCCGGGCTTGCCGCCGACGTACGGGATCTCCACGGTCTCGCCCGCACACGCATGGATCAGCTGCGGCACACGGCAAGCATCGACCGCGAGACCGAACGTCTCCGAGCTTCCGTCCGGCAGCGTGGCGACCAGCCACACGACCCCTTCGAGCGACCCGAGCTCGATCCGTCCGTAGGCGTCGCTCTTGAGCGAAACCTCCCACGCAAAGGTGTAGTCGTGGAGATGGAACACGCAGTTGACCACCACGTCGCAACGCACCTCCCCGGTCTTTCCCAGGGCGTACAGGACATATCCCGAGGAGGTCCGCGCGAGGTGCAGGGCGACCACGCGTTCGGTCTGCTCGATCCCGTTGAGCGCCCACGTGCGGCCGTCCTGCAGCTCGATCTTCCTGTTCTCCGTGATGCTCTTGACCTTCCCCCGGAGCGAGAAGGATATCCGTGCGAGCTGCTCGGGCACCTGAAACTCGGTCGTGAACTCCTCGTCGGGCGAAAGGCGAAGATCCCGGATCTCCTTGGAGGACTGCACGCCTTGCTGGTCGGTCGACTCGATGGTGAGGACGGTCTCCTCTAGCAGCGAGAGGCTGATGGTAATGCCATTGACGTACAGTACCGGGCGCAGAAGCAGGCTCGCTTTCTGCCCTCGAACGAGGCTTTCGCGCTCGATGTGGAAGCCTGCTGTCAGCGAGTAGCTCTCGGCCCTGTGGTCGAACCGGGTGAAGGTGACCACCCCCTCGTGCGCGAGGAGGATGGGCTGCCAGCCGGGGCGCGTGGAGAACGGGACGAGGATCGTGCCATCCTCGCTCGGCCCGTATTGCCTGTCCCCCATCCACAGGCTCGCCTTGGGCAGCGCTCGCCCCTCTTCGTCGAGCACGGTGAACACGTGCCCGGCAGCGCCGATTCGCTCCACGTACTGAAGCCAGCCTTTGCGGATCAGGGCTCGGCTCGCCCGTCCGTTGCCGATCAGCTCCACGACGTACAGCCCTGGCTTGGACAGGGATGCGAATTCGAACGTGCGATGCACTCGCCGCAGCGGTGGCTCCGGGTACTCGCAGACCGTCTCTTCCCTGGCGACCAGCCCATCGAGATCAAGCGAGGTGTCGAGCTCGCGCTGGTTTGCGAGGTAGTAGTTCAACGCGTTGATCTCGAACACCTTGATCACGAGCGTGGGGACGTTCTTGACCAGGAGGTCGATTCGGACCGGCTCCTCGGCGCGGAAGCGCTCCTTCATCGTGGCAGCGAACTCGATGTCCACCCGGTCCTTGAGCGCCTGGTAGGCGGCTGGGTCGTCGAGCGTCGAGTACCAGCGCTCCATGTCTCCCTTGCCGGCGAGGATCTTCGCTTCTGCCAAGAGCGGTCTCAGGTAGGTTTCTCGCACCCAGGCGTCGAACGGCACAAGGCTCTCGGCGCTCTCCAGGACGTGCAGCAGAAGGTTCCGCACGAGCGGCCAGTCATCGGGAACCGCAGACAGCCCCGCGGTCGAGCGGAAGTCCTCTCCGAGCCGCCCCATGAAGTCCCGCATCTCCTTGCGTTGCAGGTACGCCGGTTCCATCCAGCTCGAATGTCGGGGCAGCTGCAGATACGCCTCGAGCCTGGCTCGATCGACGCGGCCCAAGGACCAGTCGAGCACGAGGCGGTGGTAAAGCACGCAGATCTTCAGGGAGTTGAAGGCGGGTGGAAGCTGCGACACGTAGCGCCAGAGGCGCGCGAGATAGGCTTCGCGCTCTGCAGGATCGTGCTCGAAGTCCACGTCAGGCCCTGGGCGGAGCCTCACCAGCATCGCGTAGACGAACTCAGTCTGCGTCGCCACCTCGCGTCTGCGCGAGGCCAGTGCCTCGAGCTGGTCGAGCGTGAGAAGCTTGTGAATGGGCAAAGAGCCGAAGCCTCCCGAATGACGAAAGCCCAGGTCTTCTGCGATCAGTTCAACGAGGTTGGGATAGTCCGGACGTCGGAGGCGTTGGAGCAGGGCGCGCCTGCGATGGGGATCAAGAGGCTGCGCAACCAACCAGTCCAGCGCGCGGTCCGTGAAGCCGGACAGATCATGCGGGTGGTCCGCGAGCGCGTGGGCCGCGAGCCGCTCGCGCGAAAGCTCTTGCGGATCGAGCCTCGACGCGAACGGCGCCTGCGCACCTTCGACCTGGCGTTGATGGTCGAACTGGATTCCGAGCTCCTGGCGAATCGTCTCCAGGCTCCTGCGCGGGTCGCGGGCGTAGTCGAGCAGCACCTGGCGCCGGCGCACTTCCTGCGCGCGCCGGGTCTGGCCGTGACGCTCGATCCACTGCTTGAGAACCGCGGGCACTTCAGCGGTCTTGCCCGTGTTCTGCAGGTGAAGGCAGGTGAGCCAGTAGTACTCCTCGGTACCGGGGATCAAGGTCTCGAGCACCTTCTTCCGATCCGAAGCGATCGCGAACTCTTCCAAGGTCCTGGTTGCCACGGTTCCTCCATCCTGCGGTGCGCGGGCTCGAGTGCACCGGCCATGAAACACAAAGCTCGGGCTGACGACAACCGCCGCCTGCGTGCGTCGTACACCAGGCCAGTGCAGCCGCGATTGGCGCACGTCGCGCGTGGTGACCCCCTGTTGGATGGTCTACGATGGCCGGCATGACCGACTACCGAGAGACTCCGGTCGGTGGCCCACTGCTGTGGGCGACCAAGCGAACGATTTTCGCGATCGAGCCAGCTACGGGTGCGCTTCGCTGGCGTCGGGACATCTCTGACCTGCGTCGGCTGTTCCGCGTGGGCTCACGGGTCTACGTTCTCACCGTCAGCGGGGTGACCTGCCTTGACATCAACAGCGGGCAGCCGATCGGTGAGGTCGCGCTGGGCTTCGTGCCCACTGCGGGGATTGTGGCGGGCGACAGGCTTTTCGTAGCAGGACCGGATGGTGCCGCCGCACTTCACGAAGATGGCACGCTGCTGTGGCGAGCGAAACGCGAGTTCGGCAAGGGGCTCACGCTCCAGGAGTTCTTCAGGTGCCAGGGTCGCAATGGAGCTGACCTGTGGGCAGAGCCCACGGTCGCAGCGGGGACATTCAGCTTCCCAGGGCTGTTGTTCGAGGATCAGGTTGCGCAACCCGATCTTGACTCGAAGTAGCCCGCGGGAAACGGGGAGTAGTAGGATCCGGCGCGCATGACCCCAACCGAGCTCACCCAACGCCTGCGTGATCGCGTGCTGCTGCTCGACGGCGGCCTTGGCTCGTACTTCATTGCCATGGGCCTGGAGCAGGGGCGCGCTCCAGAGGCCTGGAATCTCGAGCATCCGGAGCAGGTGATCGAGGTCCATCGGCGCTATGTCGACGCTGGCAGCGACATCATCCAGACCAACTCGTTTGGCGCATCGCCGCCGAAGCTCGCTGCTTCTGGTCTCGAGGGGAGGTGCGCCGAGCTCAACCTGGCTGCGGTCGAGCTCGCGCGAAAAGCTGCTGGCGCGTCAGCGCTCGTCGCAGGCAACATCGGCCCCACGGGCCGATTCCTCGCACCGATGGGCGACGCGACCGAGGAGCAGCTCGAGGAAGCGCTGCGTGAGCAGGCAAGTGCTTTGGCGCGCGCCGGTGTGGACCTCATCTCGATCGAGACGATGTACGACCTGCGAGAGGCGCTCGCCGCAGTGCGCGCAGCGCGCGACACAGGCCTTGCCGTGCTCTGCTCCATGACCTTCGAGCTGCGTCCACGCGGCGTGTTCACCATCATGGGCAATCGTCTCGTTCCCTCGCTGCAGGCGCTGCGCGACGCTGGCGCCACAGCGGCTGGCCTCAATTGCACGGTCACGTCCGATGCGATGCTGACCATGGTCGAGCAGACCCGCGAGCAGGCATCCCTTGCGCCTGTCGTAGCCCAGCCCAATGCGGGACAGCCGATCGCGACGCCGTCAGGTATCAAGTACGATGCAGATCCGGACAGGTTCGCTGCGGACATCGGTCGCATGCTCCGTGCAGGAGCCCGGGTCGTGGGTGGGTGCTGCGGCACGGACGACGCGTTCATTCGGGCGACCCGCAGGGCGATCGACACCATGGTTTCGGCCGATGGTTGACGTGCACGAGCTGGTCGTCGAGGTTCCGAGGCGCGAGGTCCTACGGTACATGGGGTATCCGCGCACGCATTCCCCCTCGAGCGGCGTGGCAAGCCGGGTCGATCAGGCGTGGGAGCAGGCCTGCGCGCTGCTTCGACCCCGCGGCGCCTGGGTCTTGGCAACCCGCGCCGACGCTGAGGCGATCGGCATGCCTGACCCGTCGCCGCAGGTCGCGTTCGGCGTCTGCAGCATCGGCCCGGCTCTGGAGGAGCTCGAAGTCCAGTGGTCGGGGCAGGGCGACGTCCTGGGCGGATTGATCCTCGATGCATTCGGCTCTGCAGCAGCAGAAGTTGCTGCAGAAGCGCTCCATGCCCGCGTGTGCGCGGGCGTGCAGCCAGCGGCGCTGTACGCTTCGCGCAGGCTCAGCCCGGGCTATGGGCGCTGGAACGTGACGCGCCAGCGTGAGCTGCTGGCGCATCTGCCGATCGACCGACTGGGAATTCGTTTGACCGAAGGCTCGATGATGATCCCGCGAAAGTCCGTGAGCTTTGCCGTGATTCTCGGGGAGACGCAGACAAGGGAGCGAAGGGCGCGCTGTGCTTCGTGCGAGCTCGAGACGTGCCGGTTTCGCGTGGACGACGACGCTGGGCCGCAGGAGAAGAAAGAGACATGAGCGATCTATTCCGGGAGCTGGGCCAGCACCTGTACGACGGCGATGCGCCGGGCGTGATCGAGCTCACGCGCAAGGCTATCGAGCAGGGGCTCGATGCGCGCGAGATCCTGAACGCAGGGTTGCTGCCGGGCATGGAGCGGGTGGGGCGCGACTTCAAGGACGGGGAGCTGTTCATTCCGGAGGTGATCGTGGCAGCGCGCGCGATGCATGCCGGGATCGAGCTGCTCAAGCCGCTGCTCGCACGCGGCGCAGGTCCAGCGTCACGCAAGATCGCCCTCGGCACCGTGAAGGGAGACCTGCACGACATCGGCAAGAAGCTTGTCGGCATCATGATGCAAGGTGCCGGGTTCGAGGTCATCGATCTCGGACACGATGTGCCGCCCGAACGCTTTGTGGAGGTGGTTTCCACGCTGAAGCCGGATCTCATCGGGATGTCTGCCCTGCTATCGACCACCATGCCGATGATGAAGAACACGATTGAGGCGATACGCGCCGCGGGATTGTCGGGCAAGGTCAAGATCCTGGTCGGGGGGGCACCGATCACGCAGGCGTGGGCGGACGAGATCGGCGCAGACGGATTCGCACCTGACGCGGTGGGAGCGGTGGAATGCGCGAGGAGGCTTCTGTGAACGGACGAGAGCGCGTGATCGCCGCGATCCAGCGCACGTCGCAGGATCGCATTCCCATCGACTGCTGGGCAGACAAGGAGGTCACTGACAGGCTCGTTCGCCACTATGGCGTAGCCGACAAGGAAGCCCTCCTGACGCAGCTCGGAGTCGACCTCCGCTACGTGATGGGGCCAAGCTATCGCGGGCTCCAGATGAGAGTGCACGACGACGGCCTGGTGGAGGATCACTGGGGCGTGCTTCGAAAGCCCATGACGGTGGAAGGCACGGATCGGGTCGGACGCGCCTGGTCCTGGACCTACCAGCACGTGCATACGTCGCCTCTGCAGTCTGCAACGACCGTGGCAGAGATCGAATCCTACCCGCATTGGCCGTCCGCCGATCTGTGGGACTACTCGAATGTCCGCCAGGAGTGCCTCGATGCCGCGAAGTCAGGCGCAGCTGTGGTCAATGGCGGGGACCGTCTCGATCGCACGGCCCAGCTGAAGCCTGCGATGTACCTGCGCGGCACAGAGCAATTCCTGTCCGATCTGCTCCTGGAGCCTGCCATCGCGGAGTGCATTCTGGAACACACTGCGGACTACTATCTCTCGTACAACGAGCGCGTGTTCCAGGCGGCCCAGGGTGCGATCGACATCTTCTTCATGGGCGACGACATGGGCACGCAGACCGGGTTGTGGGTCAGCCCCAAGATGTACCGTCGCTTCTTCAAGGAGCGATTCCGGAAGTTCAACGAGCTGGCGCACCGCCACGGGATCAAGACGATGTACCACACGTGCGGGAACGTCACGAAGCTGGTCCCTGACTTCATCGACTGCGGGCTGGACATCCTGCAATCGCTGCAGCCGGCCGCCATGGACCTCGAGTATCTGAAGCGCGAGTACGGTGCGCACCTCGCATTCCAGGGTGGCGTGGACATCCAGGACGTCATGCCGAACGGGACGCCGGAGAGCGTTCGAGCGCACGTGCGGGATCGCGCTCGGATGCTCGGCGCAGGAGGCGGGTACATCTTCTGCACCGCGCACAACCTGCTTCCGGACGTGCCGACTGAAAACGCGGTGGCGCTGTTCGAGGCCTACAAGGAGTTCGGGGCGTAGCGGCTCACGCGTGCGTGGGATAGTCGGTGTAGCCCTTGGCGCCCGGCGTGTAGAACGTCGCAAAGTCAGGCGCATTCAGGGCCAGATTCTTCTCGAGGCGGGTCACCAGATCCGGGTTGCTGAGGAACGGACGTCCGAAGGCGACCAGGTCCCCCTTGCCCTCGCGGACCGCTTTCTCCGCCGTCTCGCGATCATAGCCGCCGCTCGCGATGAACGTGCGTGGCCAGGCCTTGCGAAGCGCTGCCTTGAGCGACTCGGGAACCGCGGGTGCCCCCATCGCCGAGTGGTCCACCACGTGGACGTAGAGCATCCCCGTGGATGCGAGCTTGGTTACCAACGCCAGATGCGTCGCGTCCGTCTCGTCGTACTGCGCCATGCCCGCGTTCACACCGTAGGGCGACAGTCGAATGCCTACCCGGTCGCCACCGATGGCATCGCAGACGGCCGTTGCCACCTCGAGCACGAATCGGATGCGATTGTCGATCGATCCTCCGTAGCCGTCCGTGCGCTGGTTGGAGTGCGGGTTGATGAACTGCTCGAGCAGGTAGCCGTTGGCAGCATGGAGCTCCACTCCATCGAAGCCCGCCTTGATCGCGTTGTTGGCGGCCTGCACGAACTCCTCGCGGGTCTTGGCGATGTCGTCTTCGGTCATGGCGCGCGGAACCGGATGGGGCTGCATCCCCTTCTGATCCGTGTACATCTCGCCCGGCGCGGCGATCGCGCTGGGTGCAATCACTTCCGCGCCTGCAGGCACGTTCAAAGGGTGGCCGACCCGCCCCGTGTGCATGAGCTGAACGAAGATGTGGCCGCCGCGCGCGTGGACCGCATCGGTGACCTTCTTCCATTCTGCGACCTGCTTGTCGCTGTAGATGCCCGGAATCCGGGCGTAGCCCAAGCCATTGGGGGAGGGCGATGTGCCTTCGGTGACGATGAGGCCGGCGCTGGCGCGCTGGGAGTAGTACTCGGCCATCAGGACGTTGGGCACGTTTCCCTCGGCGCGCGACCGGGTCATGGGCGCCATCACGGTGCGGTTCTTGAGCGTCATCTTGCCCACCGTGACGGGGGCGAAGATCGATAGGTCAGCCATGGGAGTTCTCCTGCTTGATCGCCTGCCCAGGGCTTCTCCGTGCAGCGACGGTTGCCTGGGCCCGCGTTTGGGTCTGCAGAGTGGATGCCGCAGCTGTGCGTTCAGTTGCGCCTTGGCGCCCCCCGCCCTAGTTGCTCACGCAGCGCACCAGCAGCGGATCAGCCTTGGAGTAGCCCGCTCCGGCAGCGGAGAACACGGCACCATGCTGTACGCCCACGAGCCAGGCCCGGGTCGGGTCTGCGGCAAAGGAGCTGGACGACCTCATGTAGGAGGTGATCGGCTGTGGGACGCCGGGGAACACGGCGGTGTCCAGAGCGGGCCAGATCTCGATGTGCCGCGTCATGCTGAACAGCTCCGTGATGCTGGGCAGCCGCCAGGTCGTGATGTTGCTCCAGCTGCTCGACTCGCAGTGCTTCATCGCGTCTTGCCATGAAAGGGACTGCGCCTGGCCAGAGCCGCACTGCGGTCCCGACATCCCGGCCACGCACCGCTGCCACACCAGACCTGTGTAGTGGTCGGTCACGATCGGCTCCGAGGACACGGGTGCGGAGACCGTGAATCGGGTGGCTGGCTTGGGGGTCGGGGCTCCGCGAACACACCGGACCATCCGGTTAGAGGTCTTGGCGCCAAACAGGAACACAGTGCCATCGCTGAAGTCCGCAAACCAGGCGTTGGTACCGGGTCCCACGGTGGTCGACGAGGTCCAGTGGTTCGTGGTGGTAGGCGTTCCGGGGAATGCCATGGTGTCGATGCCGATTCCCGAGTCACCGTAGTGCGCAATGCTCTGCAGCTCGTATTCATCCGGCAGCCGCCAGTCGGTCTGCCCGGCCGACGACAGCGCATCGCAGTACTTCAAGGCATCGTCCCAATTCTGCATCAGCGATGTGCCCGTGCAGCTCATGCCTGACTTGCCAGCCACGCACCCCTGCCAGACCAGCCCTGTGACGGCATCCTGCACGATCGCGTCGGTGCCGCCCACCAGGATCCGGGAGAAACGCTGCGCCTGCGAATGGGTGAGGTCCCAGCCGTACTGTGCGTCCTGCCCGCACCCGGACATGCTCCCGCACGCTGGCGTACCCACAGATCCGGTGCAAGTCTGGGTCGTTGTCAGGTCGTAGCATCCGCGCTGAGCCGTGTCCGCCAACGGGAAGTGCGGCCCACGCACGTTGCAGGTCGTGTCTCCGCACCCTGGAGACTGGCACGTTTCGGCAATGCATATGTCGTAGTCGCGATCCGGGACCGTGGTGAGCTTGCACGGCGTGAAGTCGGGCTGTCCTGTGCAGCTCCCCGCAGCGCCGGCAGAGCCGCCACTGCCGCTCGTACCAGCAGTACCTGCAGCGCCTCCCTGTCCGCCTGCACCAGCGCTGCCCGCTATCCCACCGCTGCCCGCGCTGCCCGCGGTCCCACCGCTGCCGGAGGTGCCAGCAGCACCGCCGCCTGCATTGCCGGCTGCGCCTGCAACACCGGCATTGCCCGCGGTCCCACCGCTTCCGCTGGTGCCCGCCGTTCCACCCTCCCCTGCGTTGCCCGATGCCCCAGAGGCCCCGCCGCTCGCCGTGCCTCCGCCGCCAGCGGTTCCCCCCATGCCCGCTTGTCCGCTGCTGCCTGCGGAGCCCGACTGTCCGCTGCCGCCGGACTGCCCTGCAGAACCCGACGATCCTGCTGCGCCACCGGACGAGACGTCAGCGCCAGCGTCGACCGGCTCTGGCTCTTCGATTCCCAGGATCGAAGCGCAACCCGCACTGAAGATGACGCAGGCTGCCAGGCACCAGCAGGCAAATCGACGCATCCGCTTCTCCTCGCCGCATCCTTGCGGAACGCAGCATTCTAACGCGTCCGTCAGCCGGCTGCCCACCGGAAATCCCGAGTTCCATCACGAGCCGGTGGCTTAATTCGGGTCACGGTTGACGACCAGGATTTGCGCGCCCTTGAAGATGTCGGGTCCCACGTGCGACAGTGGAGCGCTGCAGGGGACCCATCGCAATGTTGGCCACCCAATTCCAGGTCAAGCCCGGCGACGTTGTCGCGCAGAAGTACCAGGTCGAGCGGGTGCTGGGCAGCGGTGGAATGGGCATGGTGGTCGCAGCGCGTCATCTCGATCTGAACGAGCTGGTGGCGCTCAAGTTCCTGCTGCCCGAGATGGCCGAGGTCGATGAGCAGCGTGCGCGCTTCCTGCGCGAGGCACGCGCCGCGATTCGCATCAAGAGCCAGCACGTTGCGCATGTGCTCGATGTCGGAAGGCTCGAAGGCGACAAGCTCTTCATCGTGATGGAGTACCTCGAGGGCGATGATCTCTCCGCCGTGCTGTCGCAGCGCGGAACCCTGCCCACCGCTGAGGCTGTCGACTACATCCTGCAGGCTTGTGATGCGGTTTCCGAAGCCCACGCGCTCGGAATCGTCCACCGCGATCTGAAGCCCGGCAACCTGTTCCTCTGCAGGAGGGCCGATGGCAGCGCGTTGATCAAGGTGATGGACTTCGGAATCTCCAAGCTGGGGACCGGATTCGACACGAGCGCGCAAGAGCCCGCGATCACGAGGACTGGCGGAATGATCGGATCGCCGGCTTACATGTCGCCCGAGCAGGTCCGCGACGCCAAGCAGGCCGACGCACGCTCGGATGTCTGGTCGCTGGGCATCATCCTGTACGAGGCAACGAGCGGTCGGTACCCGTTCGCCGCGGAGACGCTTGGCGGGCTGCTCGGAGCGATCCTGTCGGATCCGCCCATTCCTCTGGATCAGGCGTGGCCTGAGGCGCCTGCAGACCTGGCCAACGTGGTCATGCGCTGTCTGGCAAAGGATCCGGCGGATCGATTCCAGACCGTGGCCGACCTCGCCAGCGCGCTGCGCGCTGTCCCCTGCAGCACCGCCCACGCCGTGATTCGAGGTCCGGTGCCAGCACCCCTACGCGATGCAGACACGGTCGCAGCAGTCGCCCGCGAGCTGGCGCCGACCATATCTGCAGCGAGCCAGCGTACCGAAGCTGCTGGAGACACGCAGGTGGATACCGAGCCGCCGCTTGCCACTCCGCAAAGAAGACGGCCCTACGTTGTTGGAGCCATCATCGGCGTCGTCGTGCTCTGCGCCGGTGCCGCCGTTGTCTTTGCCTCCAGGCAGAACGCCCAGGCCACGATTCCCGTCGCCAACGGTGCCCATGCAAGCGCTGTCGCGTCGCAGACGACTGCCGCGTCCGCGCAACCGTCCGAAGACCCTGCTGCCGTTGCATCGATTGCTTCTGCTGCACCGTCCCAGGGCTTGCCAGCAGCATCCGTGGCCGCGTCGGCAGCGCCTTCCCGATCGGCGCCCCGCGGCGTCCCCGCTGTTGCATCATCTCGCAAGAGCGGAACCGGAGAGCTCGGGGATCTGATAGACGAGCGGAGGTAGGAATCCCTTGCGACACCGCACACGAAAGAAGAACCAAGGCCGGACGCGCGCGAGCATGCGTACGAGGTTGGGAGCAGTGGTCGCGCTCAGCCTCGGGCTGTTCGCGATCGATGCCCCGGCGCAGACCGCTGGCTCGGCGCAGGCAGAAGCGCTCTTCCAGGAAGGCAAGGCGCTTCTCGACAAGAAGCAGTATGCGCAAGCCTGTCCAAAGCTCGAGGCCAGCTACAAGGCCGATGCTGCGACTGGGACGCTGCTCGCGCTCGCCTTCTGCCACGAGCAGGAAGGTCGAATCGCCACCGCGTGGGCGGAGTACCTCGACACCGCTGCTCGGGCCAAGGCAGAGAAGCGCGCCGACCGCGAGAAGAAGGCTCGCGACCGCGCTGCAGCGCTGGCACCCCGTCTGTCGCGCCTCACCATCCAGGTCGACCCGTCCCTGTCATCGTTGCCGGGCTTCCGCGTCACCCGAAACGCAGCGGTCGTGGAGCCGGGTGCCTGGAACACCGCGCTGCCTGTGGACCCGGGCGATCACACGATCGAGGTCTCGGCGACCGCGCGTCGCACCTGGCGGACCCAGGTGCAGGTCGTGAAGGAAGCTGAATCTCGAATCGTGAGCGTGCCCGCGTTGCAGCAGGAAGGCGGCGACGCTCCGATCGGGCCCGTGGCATCGGCGCCCGTTGCTCCTGCCTCGAGCACATCGGCTGCTGCTGCTGCGCCCACTGCCCCGCCATCCACGGCTGCGCCCACGCACGAGCGATCCGCGCTGCCGGTGGTGGGACTCGTGGTCGGCGGACTGGGGGTCGTGGGAGTCGGCATCGGAACGTGGTTCGGATTCAAGGCAAAGTCGAAGAACGACGATTCGAGCTCGGATTGCAGCGGCAACCAGTGCGGCCCTGTGGGAACGCAGGCGCGCAACGACGCGCTCGATGCCGCGAAGATATCGACCGTGGGATTTGTCGCAGGTCTGGCGCTGATCGGTGTCGGCACCACGCTGTACTTGATCGCGCCGAATCCCAAACGCAGCGCCGAGGTGACTGCCACAGCGGGGCCCGGCCAGATGGGGCTCGGCATTCAGGGGCGGTTCTAGGACGCTGCATGCAGGGGCTTCCATCCAAGCAGAACCTCAAGCGCGAGCTCGTCGAGCTCCTGCAGGCTGACCTGGACGCCCTCGCCAGGGCCCACAAGGCCACGCGCGAAGGGGCAACCCATGAAGAAGCGAAGCCCGAGAACGACAAGGACACGCGTGCGCTCGAGCAATCCTACCTGGCACGCGGCCAGGCCATGCGCGTCGAGGAGCTCACGGATAGCGTGCTCGAAGTGCAGAGCATGCGACTTCGGCAGTTCAGCGCTGAGGATCCGGTGGCCTTGGGCGCGCTGGTGAGCGTGCTCGATGGAGACCAGCCTCGGTGCTTCTTCATGGCGCCTCAAGGCGGAGGAGCCACGTTGGCCGAAGGCCGCGTGCAGGTCATCACACCGCGTTCCCCGGTCGGAAGAGCTTTGATCGGCAAGACCGTGGGCGATGAATGCGCTCTCAAGGTTGCTGGCAAGACGCGAGAGCTCGAGGTGGTCGCGATCGAGTGAGCCAGGCCCTCGCTCCTGCGCTATGTTGGCTGCAATGCCCACTTTCGTAACCCTCTTTGCAGCAACCGAAGAGGAGTTGGATCGCTTCTTCCCCGGTTGGCCGCGGCCAGCCGATGAGCCCATGATGGTTCCGGCCGAGGATCTGTTCACCGGCGAGGCCGTCTTGATCAAGCGATGGATCGTGCCGCCAGACGCGCCTGCGCCCTCCCCTGCCCTTCCGCCGTGCGATTGCGACCCGATCCTGCCTGTTCTTCCCACAGACAACGACTTCGAGCAGCGCATGGAAGACGCTGGGCCGCGATCGCTGCGCTCCGTGCCGCACGCGTGCCTCAAGAACCTGTTCGGCGACCACTTGCGTCTGCTGGCCAACCTGATCCTGGGAAGCGAGACCGATGCACGCCCGCAGCGTGTCACGCCAGAGGGACGCTCCGTGGATTGCCTCCCCACAGAAGCCGTGCGGGCACTCGCTGGGCACTCGATCGACGAGCTCCCTGCGCTGGCAGCGCGATGGGCTGCCGAGCAGACCGCTGGATTCGACGCGGATGGAGATGCGTTGTGGGCGCTGCGACGCATCCACGCGCTCGCAAACCTATGCAATCACGGGGCACAACGATCACTCTGCCTGTGGGTTGACTCGTAACCGATACGAACGCCACCGGGCCCTGAGCGTGGTAGGGTTTTCCTGTGATGCGTGAAAGTCGTAAGCCTTCTCGTGTGCGAGCCGTGCTGGTCGTCGCAGCTTTGGCAGCGGGCTGCTCGCTGTCGACCCAGGGGACCGGACCGGATGAAGTGGCTCCTGATGCGAGCCTGGGAACCGGCGGCACCGTTGACGCCTCGGCGGGCTCAGGTGGGTCGGGCGGCTCTGGCGGTCAGGCCGGCAAAGGCGGCGGCTCGATCGGCGGCGCGTCTGGGTCTGCTGGGAAGTCCTCGGGCGGAGCGCCCGGCACCGGTGGTGCAGCCGGCATCGGGGGCGAAGCAGGCTCTTTGGCCGGCGCAGCAGGTGCCTTCGGGGGTGCATCTGGGGCCGGGGGCTCAAGCACGGGAGGCGCCGGGCAAGGGGGCGTCGCCGGCACCGGCGGAACCACAGAGGTCGGGGGTGCCGCAGGGATCGGGGGCGCTGCAGGGCTTGGTGGCGCTGCGGGGCTTGGTGGCGCTGCGGGGCTTGGTGGCGCTGCAGGGCTTGGTGGCGCTGCAGGGCTTGGGGGCACTGCAGGGATCGGCGGAGCTGCAGGAATCGGTGGCGCTGCCGGGACGGCGGGCTCTGCGGGCACCCCAGCGACGTGCACCTATGACTTGTCGAACAACACCTGCGAAAGCTGCATGAAGAGCCACTGCGCGCAGCAGTGCATTGTGTGCCAGGCCAATTCCGAGTGCGAAGCGCTCGCAGATTGCGTCAACGCCTGCAGCACGAACATCTGCGTGAACAACTGCAGGGCGCAGCACCCGTCCGGGACCGCTGACTTCGATACCTTGACAGACAAGGACAACGGCTGCCTGGCAAACCAGTGCAACTCCGAATGCGGATACAACAGCTGCGCAGTCCGCATCGTGGGCTCGACAGACGCAGGCCGAGGCGTTCCGTGGCTGCTTGGGCTCATTGCAGGGCTGGTCATGTTCCGACGCAAGCGCGCGCACTGAAATGCGAATCGCTCTCACCGGTGCAACCGGTCACGTTGGCGCCAACCTGGTGCGTCGGCTCGTGGAGCTGGGGCACGACGTGCGCGCGCTGGTCCACGAGGATCGGCGCGCGCTCGAAGGGGTCGCCGTGCAAGCGGTGCCTGGGGATCTGCTCGATGTCGACTCCCTGGTGAAGGCGTTCAGCGGCGCAGATCAGGTCTTCCACGCGGCCGTGCGCATCTCGATTGCATCCGGCGACGAGAAGCTCGTGCACGACACCAACGTGATCGGAACCCGAAACGTGGTGGAAGCGTGCGTGCGCGCAGGCGTCAAGCGGCTGATCCACTTCAGCTCGATCCACGCGCTTTCGTCGACGCCGGTCGACCAGCTGATCGACGAGTCGCGTCCGCTGGCAAGCGGCAGTGGGCTGCTCCCCTACGATCGGTCCAAGTCCGAGGCAGAGCAGCAGGTGCAGGCGGGCGTTGCGAAGGGGCTCGATGCAGTGATCTTGATCCCCACGGGAGTGCTGGGGCCCCACGACTACCGGCCTTCGGCGATGGGTCAGGTGCTGCTCGATCTCGCGCTCGGGCGCCTCCCTGGGCTGGTGGACGGCGCCTTCAACTGGGTGGACGTGCGCGACGTGATCGAAGGGGCGATCCGTGCGTCAGAACGCTGCGCGGCTGGAGAGCGCGTGCTGCTTTCCGGGCACCGCAAGAGCTTGCGGGAGATAGCCGTGGCAGTGGAGCACGAGACAGGCCGCAAGGCGCCTTGGTTTGTGTCGCCCATGTGGCTCGCCCGCGCGAGCGCGCCTTTGGTCACGGCGTTTGCGAGGATGACCGGCAAGCCGCCGCGGGTCACGACCGAGTCGCTGCACGCGCTTCGCAATCACAAGCTTATCAGCCACGACAAGGCGACCCGCCTGCTCGACTACCATCCCCGCCCGTTCGAGGAGACGATCGCTGCGTCCATTGCGTGGTTCAAGTCCGCAGGAGCCATCGGGTGACCGAGCGGGCAGTGTTCGACTACGCGGTCTACGCGTTGCTGGCGATGGCGCCCATCACCTGGATTGCCCTTACGCAGATCACAGCGCCCTACGGGCGTCACACGCGCCGCGGATGGGGGCCGCAGGTGTCGTCGAAAGCGGGCTGGGTGCTCATGGAAGCCCCTGCCTCGCTGGCGTTTGCTGCGATCTTCACCATGGGCGATCACCGCGCCGAGGTCACGCCGATCGCGCTGCTCGCCGTGTGGCAAGCCCACTATCTGCACCGGGCGTTCGTCTACCCGTTTCGCCGCCGCGGCGGCGACAAGCCGATGCCCCTGGCGATCGTGGGCATGGGCGTGGGCTTCAATCTGCTCAATGCGTATGTGAACGCGCGATGGGTCTCGCACTTCGGCGACTACAGCGCAGGATGGCTGATGGGTGTGCGTTTCGTCGGCGGCGTCGCGATGTTTGGAGCAGGATTGATGACCAATCTGTGGTCGGATCAGGTATTGGCGCGTCTTCGTGGCCCGGGCGAGATCGGCTACAAGATCCCGCAGGGCGGGCTCTATCGATATGTTTCGTGCCCGAACTACCTGGGAGAGCTCGTGGAGTGGAGCGGCTGGGCCATGGCGACCTGGTCCTTGCCGGGGCTGGCGTTTGCGCTGTACACGGCGTCGAACCTGGTGCCGCGGGCCGTGTCCAATCACAGGTGGTATCAGAAGACCTTTCCGGAGTACCCGCGGGAGCGCAGGGCTGTGGTGCCGTTCGTGCTCTGAAGTGAGCTCGTCCACAAAGGGAGATCACACGACCATGACAAGCCGGACTTTGACTGGGAAAGACATCGCCCGGGCGTTGCGCGACAAGGCCCTATCCTATCCCGACGTGGAGCAGTCGATCGCATGCAAGGGGACAGCGCTCGAATGCACCACGGTCAAGATCAAGGGCAAAGCGTTCTTGTTCGTGCGGGATGTGGATGCCAGGCTGAAGGTCGACGCCTCCAGAGCGGAGGTCGCGAAGCTGGCATCCAAGCAGCCGGACGCGTTCGCCATCGGAGCAACGGGTTGGGCCACGATCAAGTTCGGGGCGAGCAAGCTGCCAGCCCTGGGAGTGATGGAGAAGTGGCTTGAGGAGAGCTACCAGAGCTTTGCCGAGGGCAAGGGAAAGAAGGCGCCTGCAGCGAAGACCAAGGGCAAGGGCGCGAGCAAGAGGTGAGGGCGAGAAGGGCGGCGTAGGAGGCTTGCGACGCCGTTGCGAGGCCCCAGGAAGTGGCACACTCGGTCTTCAGACTCATTGTCCGGCGCGCCTTCCAAGGCAAGAGCACATGTCAACGATGTCCTGGCACAAGTGTGCAAACCTTGTCCTGGCATAGGACCGTCCAAGTCCACGTCGCCGTCGCCGTCAGGGCCCACGACCACGTCAAGCGCATCGCCCGTTGCCCTCGAGCGTCAGTCGCCCAGCGGTCACCCCTGCCCCTGCCCCTGCCCTTGCCCTTGCCCTTGCCCTTGCCCTTGCCCTTGCCCTTGCCCTTGCCCTTGCCCCTGCCCGAAACGCCAGCAAGCGGTCATCGCGTTGTCGGCTTGGTCTCCCGTTGACGTGGTCGTTGACGGCGACCTGAACGTGGACGGGGACTCATCTCCCTGTGAGCTTCTCTGTCTGGCCCCGCGCCCCGTCCCCGGCTACCTTGTCGCTCGCCATGCCCCTGCAAGTGACTGCCCTCGGTATCAGCGACGTCGGACGCAAGCGCAAGAACAACGAGGACTCGTTCCTGGTCCGCGAGGACGCCGGCGTGTACGTCGTCGCTGACGGCATGGGCGGACACCAGGCCGGCGAAGTCGCCTCCCAACGCGCCGTACAGATCGTGGGCGATCACATCGCCAGGTTCCAGCACGTCTTCAAGCGTCTCGCCGAAGAGCCGACCCAGGACCATCGCACCCTGGCGCTGCACGTCGTGCAGTCCGCGATCCAGGCAGCGTGCGCCGACATCTACGCGCAAGCCACGAGAAACGAAGGGATGCGCGGCATGGGCACCACGCTCGTGTGCCTGGTCCGTGCCGGCAGCTGCGCGGTCATCGGGCACGTGGGCGACAGCCGCATCTACCTGCTGCGCGGCGGTGGTGTGCATCAGCTGACCGAGGACCACACGCTGTACCGCGCCCAGCTCAAGCACGGCATCAAAGACCCGACCAACCTGAACAAGGGCAAGAACGTGCTCACCCGCGCGGTCGGCATCCAGGAATCGGTCGAGGTCGACACGCTGTTCCTCGAGCTTCAATCAGGCGACAGCTTCCTTCTGTGCAGCGACGGGCTCCACGGCTACCTGGAGGACGCCGAGATTCCCGCTCTGTTTTCGGAGACCGATCCTGACGCGCTGCCGCGTCGACTGATCCAGCTGGCCAACGATCGCGGGGGCAAGGACAACATCACGGCCATCGTGGTCCGCGTCCATGGCGGCGCCCTGGGCGGCGAGATCTCGGCCAAGGTCGAGTTCCTCCGTCGCCTGCAGCTGTTCCAGCACCTTGACTACAAGGAAGCGTCCGCAGTGCTCGCCATCGCAGACACACGGGTTTTCCCTTCCAACTCGGTCATCGTGCGCGAGGGCGACGACGGCGAAGAGCTGTTCGTGGTGCTGCGCGGCCAGGTGGCGATCGAGAGCGACGACGTCGAGATCGCGCAGCTCGGCCCTGGCGGGCACTTCGGCGAGATGGGGTTGATCCAGAACGCTCCGCGCTCTGCCACCGTGCGCAGCGTCGAGCCCACGGATGCCATGGTGATCCATCGCACGCAGATGCTCGAGCTGATGCGACGCGATCAAACCGTCGCGGTCAAGCTGCTCTGGGCCTTTGTGCAGGTGCTCTCCCAGCGCCTGCGATCGACCAACTCCGATCTGTCCGAAGCGCGCCATGATCTGGCCGACTTCGAGTCACGCACGACCTTGGTGCTTCCCTTCCCCAAGTCCGGATCGTAGAAAGCATCCGAGGAGGCTCCCCAATGCAGCAGCCCATGAACTACGGCGCGCAGCCGCAGGCAAAGTCCGGATCGTCGGTGGTCGTGATCATCATCGTGGTCGCTGTGGTCGTGGTTTTTGCCATCATCGGCGGGATCGGCGTGATGGCAGCCATGGGGATCTACGGCACGCGCAAGTACATCTCCGCCGCCAAGGAGGCAGAGGGGAAGAACGGCGTCGGCATGATCGCGCGCAACGCCCTCGCTGCGGCCGACCGCGAGGGGGACGATGGCAAGCACGCGCTCCCGCCCACTGCGCAACCGGTGCCGGCTTCGCTCTCCGACGTGTCTGGCAGGAAGTACATGAGCACGTCCTCGGACTGGTCCAGCCCTGGGTGGAAGGAGCTCAAGTTCTCCATGACGATGCCGCAGTACTTCCAGTACCAGTGGGTTCGCACCAGCGCGACCGAAGGGGTGGCGCGTGCTGTGTCCGATCTGGACGGCGACGGCAGACCCGACGTCACGTTCGAGCTGCCCGTGACCTGCACGGCAACGCCTGATCTGACCTGCCAGGTCGCGCCGACGATCAAAGAGACACGCTGACTCTTGCGCCGCCTACTTGCCTGGCGGACGCAGCTGCTTGCGGACTTTGCGTGAGAAGGTCTGCGTGCAGGTGCCGTGGCTCTCTTCGTATTCGATGATCTCGCGGATGAGCCTGGCCTTGGTCTCAGACGACAGCGTGGAGCAGTCGCGCACCTCGGTCGCGAGGTGTCCGCCCTCGAACGTGCCTGGCCAATCCGCCTTCTTCTTCTCTTCGGTCTTCGCCTTGTTGCTCTGCAGGTAGTGCGAAGGCTTGGTCTTGGTCACGTCCCGGAACACCGTGTCGTGATCGCCCCGACGCCCGGTCCCGTGGCACGCAGGGCACGTGTTGGTCAGGCCGAACGCGTTGTGGATGCGCCCGTCGCCACCGCAGACTCCGCAAGTATCAGCTGCCATGAGGGCGGAGCGTAGTCCGTTTCTCCACGCTGCGCATCCGCCAATTCGGAGCGTCTTGCCCCTGCTGAGCGCGCAGGCTATCAGGTCCGAACGCTCGCAACCCTGCACCCGGAGCATTCCTGATGGGAACCGACAAGGTCGATCTTTCCGGATACGACATTCATCTCAACGACAAGTACGGCCATTCCAGGCTGATCGACATCGATGCAGAAGCAGCCTCGCACCAGCCGTGGTTCAACCAGACTCTCACCACCGTCAACGACTCCGTGGTCCGGCTGGGAATCCTCCAGGGCGAGTTCCACTGGCACAAGCACGACCACGAAGACGAGCTGTTCCTGACCCTGGAGGGGGAGCTCTTGCTCGACATCGAAGGCAAGGACACCGTGGCGATAGGACCGCACAAGGCCTACACCGTCCCCAAAGGCGTCGTGCACCGCACCCGTGCGCCGAAGCGAACCGTCGTGCTGATGATCGAATCCAAGGGCGTGGTTCCGACCGGGGACTGACTACGCGCGCGTCCTGGGACCGTGATAGATTGGCAGACTCGACGCTCGTGGGGAGAAGACAAGCCATGCGACCAACGCTGACCCATGCCCTGATCCTGTCCGCACTTCCCGTCGCGGTTGCCTGCTGGACCGCTTCTGACGCGGCCGCTGTCCCCAAGGCGCTCACGCAGCAAGGGCGTCTCTTCGACAACAACGGGCAGCCGGTCAAGGTCACGATGACGCTCAAGTTCGCCATCTACTCCCAGGCTTCCGGCGGCACCGCGCTGTGGAACGAGACGCAGTCCGTGACCTTTGACGACGGCTTCTTCTCAGCGCGCCTCGGTGAGACCACGCCGTTGACCGACGCTGTGTTCGATGGGTCGACGCGCTATCTCGGCGTCACAGTCGGCACAGACCCGGAGATGACGCCGCGGCAGGCGCTCGTGAGCGTTCCCTACGCCCTGGTGGCAAACAACGTCACCGGCGACATCACGCCGTCGAGCGTAACGGTCAACGGCACGAAGGTGATCGACGCATCTGGAGCCTGGTTGGGGCCGACCGCTGGGCTCCAGGGCCCGACCGGACCCACAGGTCCTACGGGACCGACCGGGCCCATCGGGTTGGCAGGCCCCACGGGGCCCACGGGCCCGACAGGACCTCAGGGGCCTGCTGGCCCGACTGGAGCGACCGGCGCACAGGGCCCGAGCGGGATCGTGAACTCCGGCCAGGTGAGCTGGGCCAACGGTCTGACGACTCCTGCGGGAAGCTGGATGAACATCACGGCCAGCTCGATCAACTTCACGTCCACGGGCGGCCCGCTGATGATCACCCTCAACATCTTCCTGAACGGCGGGTCGCATGCGACGTGCCGTCCCGTGATCGACGGCGTCTGGGCTGGAACCTACGGAAGCCTGGTGAACCCGGGGGACCCGTTCTGGCAGGAGGGGCTGATGTACACGGGCGGCGGCCAGTGGCACCCGTGGACCAAGACGCGGATGTACCCCGGAATCCCTGCGGGTCCGCACCTGCTGCAGGTGCAGTGCGCCACGGACAGCGGCACGCTCGGGATCTGCAATGCGGGCTCTGTGGCGTGCTCCGTGCACTTCGTCGAGATCAAGCCGTAGCGCACTGCGATCCGACACGCGGGGAGTCAGCGATAGACGAACACGCCCTTGAGGTCTTCGGTGCTCGAGATCGGGGTGCCGTCTTTGATCGACGTTGCGCGGAACTGGTAGTACATCGCCGGCGTCAACGCTGGTCCAGCGTAGGGCGCGGTCACGGGCTTGCTCCCCTTGGGTCCAACGATCCCTTCCTGCTTCCAGACTTCGTTGCCGAACGCGTCGAACACCTGGAGCGTGTACGTGTCCTCGCTCGAGTCGTCTTCCCACGAGAACGTTGGGGTGCCGCTCACCTCTTCTGGCCCGTTCGCGCCTGGTGAGTTCACGGCAAGCGCGCCGGTCACCTTGAATCCTTGCGAGAGCGCCATGCTCGCTGCAGCCACGGTGATGTGCACGATCTCGGTGCCCCCGATGCTCGTGTCCGGATCCCGCACGAGCCCGTCGTTCTCGAACGCAGCTAGGACGACGTAGCGTCCGCTCGGTACCCCGGCGATGCTGAAAGCGCCGCTGACGTTTGCAGCGCGCAGACCTTTGGGCACTTCGCCGCGGATGACCGATTCCTGGAAGGTCTCCTCGACCGCAAGCACCACCGATGTCGAAGAGCCGCCCGGTGCGTTGACGATCTGCACGTTGCCGCTCACCACAGCGGTGGCCTCGCCCGTTTGCGTGAGGTCGACATTCGGCGTCTCCTTGCCCGCTTCCACGGTGGCGCTTGCTTCGGCCAGCTGCAGCCCTGCACCGTAGCCTCGCACCGTGGCTGCACCCGCGGCGACATTGAACACTTCGTAGGCGCCGTCCGCATCGGCCACACCTGTCGACCCGCCAGCCACGATCAGCGTTCCGCCCGGGTGCGGAGCCTTCACCGTTCCGCTGATCCATCCTGTGCCCGTCGCGTTCTGCAGGGGGATCAGGGCAATGTCCGTTGCGGTCGACGCGATGGTGAGAGGATCACCCTGGGCAGTGCTGACATCGACGGGGAGAGCCACGCGTGGCGGCTTCGGGAAGCCCAGATACCCCTGGGCATCCGCACGCAGCGTCACGTTCGCCGAGATCGGCTTTCCGTTCGCGTCGCGCTTCGCAGGAGCAGAGATGTCGTACGTGCCATCTGCAGCCGTCACCGCCACTTTGGAGACGACGGATTCGTTGGCGTCGCGCAAGACGACCCGAGCACCTGCGATCGGGCTCGTCGTCATGGCGTCGAACACGTGCCCTTTTATGTGCACCGGCGCGAAACACCCCGTGCCAGCCGCTGTCTCTTCGCAGACCTGACCTGCGGCGCATCCGGTCTGATCCAGCACGGAGCAGGCCGGGGGCGGTTGCTGCGCCGGAGGAGGATCGTCGCTGCCGCACCCGAACATTGCCACAGGCGCAAGTACCGCCAAGGCCCACCGTGCAAGAAGGATCCTCTTCGTCATGCATCTGCTCCTTTTGTCAAACCCGACGTGGTGCCCTTGGTGAGGCTGGCGAAAATCGAGTCACGAGACAGGGCCCACCCTGATGGAGTACCCGCAGACGCCGGAAGCAGGCAGGCAGCTCGGATGCTCCATCCAACCGGCTGATTCGACCTTGCACATGGGCTTCGGGGCTGCAGGCAGCAGGCTGCCACGTTTCCAAGCACCCCATTGACGCGTCGCTGGGGCGAGTCCCAAAGATATGCGCGCACAAGGGGGGAGAGTCATGAAGAACGTCGTCAAGCGCGTCGCGCTGTGGGCGTTGGCGGTGCTCGGGGTGCTGGCCGGCATCGCCGCTGCCGCCGTCGCCTATGTCCAGATCCGAGGGATTCCCAAGTATCCGGTGCAACCGCTGGTGCTTCAGGTGGAGGTCACGCCCGCAAGGGTGGAGCGAGGACGGAAGCTCGCGACGCTATCGTGCATCAACTGCCACGCGAACCCGACTACACATCAGTTGACCGGCAAGAAGCTCGACGATGCGCCGCCTGCCTTCGGTCCGATCTACTCGCGCAACATCACGCAGGATCGATCGCACGGAATCGGCGCGTGGACGGACGGAGATCTTGCTCGGATGCTGCGGACCGGGCTCCGGCCAGACGGGCAGTACGTGCCAATCTACATGCCCAAGATGGTCCACATGTCCGATGAGGATCTCTTCTCGGTCATCGCGTTCTTGCGCTCGAATGATCCGCGCGTCGCCCCTTCCCCGGTCGACCCGCCGGATGTCACACACCCGTCCCTGCTCACCAAGTTCCTCTCGTACGTCGCATTCAAGCCGCTGCCCTATCCGTCGCATCCGATCGTGGCTCCGCCGATCGAGGACCGCGTGGCGCACGGGCGATATCTCCTGCACACGCTCGACTGCTACGCCTGCCATTCGGCTGACTTCACCAAGCTCGACGTGATGAACCCGGACAGGAGCCTGGGGTACATGGCAGGAGGCAATACGCTCATGGACCTGAACCAGCAGCCGATCCTCTCGACGAACCTCACATTCGACCGTGAGACCGGGATCGGCCGCTGGTCCGAAGCGGACTTTCGACGCGCCCTTCGGGATGGAATCCGTCCGGATCGAAGCGTGATTCGCTACCCGATGATGCCCATGCCGGTGCTGAGCGACGACGAAGTCGCTGCGCTCTACGCCTATCTCCAGACCGTGCCGATCATCCACAACCGCGTGAAGCGATTCGGCGTCGATCGCGCGGACCCGGACGAAGGCAAGCGGGTGTATCAGAAGTACGGCTGCGCCTCTTGCCACGGCGACAATGGAGTGGGAATCGCCGATCTGCGTCGCGCAACCGTGCACTATCCGAAGGATGAGCAGCTGATCGCCTGGATCAAGAACGCGCCCGGAATCAAGAGCGGCACGATCATGCCGAAGTTCGATGGGGTGGTCGAGCCGCACGAGTTCCCGCCCCTGGTCGCCTATGTGAAGAAGCTCGGTCAGGAAGCGGAGCAGTCGAGACGCTGAGGTTGAGAGAGGCCTCGAAGAGTCCGCTACTGGATCGGGAGCTTGCGGATCTGCGTGGTCTCGTCGCTCGCTTGATCAGCCGTCTGCGTGATCCGCGCATCGGCCCTTCGAAGCCTGCGAGAAAGCTCGCGACACAGGTTCTGGATCACCATCACGTAGCCTGGCATGTCGCTCTGGTAGAGCGTGTACAGATCCCGGTTGGTCAGCGAGTACAGGATGGCGGGTTCCTCCACCACGACGCTGGCAGAGCGCGCCTGGACGTCGATGATGGCCATCTCTCCGAAGAACTCTCCGGGTCCGAGCCGGGCCATCCGGACGTCGGTTGCACGGCTCCCCTTTCGGTAGAGCGCCACCTCGCCGGATCGCACGACGTACATCGAGAAGCCGTTCTCGCCTTCGCGAACGACCACCGAGCCCTTGGGATGCTCTTCCCATCGGAGCATGCCCACGATGCGATCGAGCGTGGCCTCTTCGAGCCCACCAAAAATGGCGATGTTCGAAAGGAAATTCTTGAGCTCCCCGAGGTCCTCCATCCGTGTGATGAAACCATGCCCTTGTCAGGGGTGACAAGCCCCATGGCCTTGTTCGACGAGCTTGGGTATTCTCCCGGGCCATGACGCAGCCGAACGACCCCGAGGACAAGCCCGCCAAGAGCGCCGAAGCCGCAGATGCACAAGCGGATGACGAGGAGGAGCGCGCAGCCGAAGAGCGGCGCGAGCGTGCAGAGCACACGCGAAAGGCGCAGGAGCGTGCTGCCGCATCGCTCAAGGCCGAGCAGGAGCGCAAGGCCGAAAAGGGAAAGCGACGCTGGTACCACTGGCTGATCGACATCGCCCTGTTCGCAGTGGCCGGCTACCTGATCTGGACCCGCTTCCTGGCTCCGAAGAACCAGCCCGCGCCCCCTCCGGAACCCAGCGCCTCCATGTCCTCCGCAGCACCGGGTGCATCGGGTGCTCCGCTCCGAGCGCGCGTGATCGTGAACCCGACGCAGGTCAGGCAGGGCCCAGGCGAGCTGTACGCCCCGGCCGAAGTGCTGAGCGCCGCTGTACGCGCCGAGATCCTCGATCAGCCGCAAGGCGGCTGGGTCAAGATACGGCTCGGCCCGTCCAGGGAAGGCTTTGTTCCGATTAGCGCCATCGCCGACCAGCCGAAACGCCCTGATCCGAAGCGCTGAAGTCCCTCAAGGCATCAGCGCGAGATCCGCCACATCCTCCCCGAAGTGCCCCATGCGCTGGACCTTCGCCCGATCCATCGCGATCGAGTACACGAGATCGTCCAGGAAGATGCTGCGCTTGACCATCGAGTTGGCGTTCGACCACCAGGTGCCGCAGCTGGCTCCCTTGGGTCCGTGGTTGATGCCGCCGAGGCGGGTGAAGCCGCGCGCGAGATTGACGTCGTAGACCAGCAGCCCGCTGAACGTCAGCTCGGTGCCGTTGCGCCCGTCGCCGCCCCCTTCGCAGATCGTCATCGGAATCGCGAGCAACCCCTTTTCCGCGAAGAAGTTGAAGGCAAGGTGGTTGGTCGCCGCCTCGGAGCTGGATCCGCGCGTGCCGATCTTCTCCTTGTGCATCAGCTTCGGATCCGTAGGGTTCTTCACGTCGAACAGCTGCAGGATCACGCCGTCGAAGTACGCGAAGTTGCCGTGGTCGTTGGCGTCGAACCCGATCGAGAGCAGGTGGTCTGGATCGATTCGGTGGATGTACGTCGAGAAGCCGGGGATCTTCAGCTCGCCCAGGATCACCGGGTGCGCAGGCTGGTACAGGTCGATCACGAACAGGGGATCCGTTTTCTTGAACGTCACCACGTACCCGCGGTCATCGTCGAATCGCACAGCTCGGATGTCCTCGCCGGGAGCGATCTTCTCCACCGCGCCGACCCGCACCAGATTGCCGTTGTCCCCCTCGGCGAGAATCGACACCGCGCTCTCGACGCGGGGATCGGGTACGCGCCCCTTGGTCGTCGCAACGCGCAAGTAGCCGTACCACTCGTCCATCGCGAACTGGTTGAGCACATGCCCCGGAACCACGCCGCTGCCGGCGTAGCGCGTCTCGCTCGGGCTCGCGCCGATGCGGAACTTGTGGATCTCGCTGGCCTCGTCGACCGAAGCGTAGAACGAGTACCAACGCCCGGCGCCCGGGTTCTTCCGGTGCACCACGGACAGGTAGAGCGCGTTCGATGAAGCGAAGACCGCGCCTGGACGGCTCTGAAGCGTGGCCGTGGTCGCTTCCGCTCCGTCGTTGCGAAGATCGAACGACACCACGGTGGTGAACGACTGCCCATCGTTCATGGCGGTGCGGAGCAGCCCGCCGCACAGAGGCTTCTCCACGCCTTTCTCGCGGACCGTAGGGAACCACGTGTTTGCGAGGAGCTTGCGCTCGTTGTCAGTCTTGAGCTTCGCGAACTTCGCCCGCACCACCGATTCCGGTGTCCCGCACGTCTGCAGATCCGCAGGCCACGTTGCGTAGGCAGGCGCAGGAGCGTCTCCGTCCGCAACCACGGTGTGCACCGCGTTGCCTATGCGACGCGCGGCCATCAGGGAGCCGGACAAGTCGATCTGACGCGTGAGCTTGGGCGCAGCGCGGTTGCTGATGTCGTACACGAGGATGCGCGTGGCCGTGCCGTCGCCTGCGAACACGCAGTCATAGCCGTAGGTGCAGCGCTTGCCGCCCGCGCCGCTGGCCGTGTACACGACCGCGCGATCTCCCTCTACGAACAGCTCTCTCACGCTGCCATCGACCTTGGTGACAGACACGACATGGGGCTTGAGCGCTTCGATGATGCGCAGCGCCCCGTTGGCCCCGATGTACACGAACCGTCCGTCGTTCTTCACGATGTCCGCCTCGTCGACCCCGGCGACCTGGTTGTTGGTGCCCGATGCCGCCTTCGCCTTCTGCGCGCCGTCAGGAGCTCGATCTCGGGGGGCAGCCGAAGCCGGCGCCATGCGTCCGTGCCCTGAGCCGTACCCTACGCCGTACCCACGGGGAGCCGAATCGGCCGTCGCATACGTCGGCATGGGCGGACGTGCGCGGTAGCGATAGCCCTCCCAGCAGCTCGGTTGGGATTCTGCCCAGGTCTTGTAGGACCGATCGACATCGATGCGCATCTGCTTGATGCGCGCCTCTGCCACCTGGCGCGCCGCTTCCTTGAAGTTTTCGCAAGTAGACGTGACCAGACGTGCTTCGGCAAGTGCGGTTGCAGGAGGCTCCCCCTGCATCGGTGCAGTGATCGCGGGAGGCGGAGGACGCGGGGGCGAGACCGCGATCACGGGCTGGGCTGCCGAAGGCGCTGCCGACGGGGATGCAGTCGCGACGGGTCCGGTCGCCCGAGGGGGCGATGCGGTGGACGGCGTGCAGCTCGAGGCCAGCACGAGCGCGATGAGAAGCGACGAGGAGAGAGTCACCAGTCGAGTTGAGCTCATGGTTGTGTGCACCTTCTGACCGCCACCCCTAGCCAAAGGTTCCTACGTGGCAGCTGGCCGTTCGATCTGGGGGTTGCCACGGCGAGGTTGGACACGCGCGGCTCCTGATCCTTGGAAAACGAAGCCGCGCCCCTCATGGAGCGGGCCGGATCGCAGGGACATCGCCCGCTCCCTGACGGTCGCGGCTCCAGCGCACGCCCCCTCAATCCCGCCCGGGTTTGGGGATGATCCGGTTCGGATCGGCATCATGTGCGCGGGGGCCGAGCATGTCGCCGCACATGATGCGGCAGAGCGTGTCCCGGACCGCGCAGGTGCACTTCCCTTCCCGCTTGAGAAGCAGCTTCTCGCGCATCTGCTCGGTGGTGAACCGAGCCAGGGACTCCACGCGCTTGAAGTCCCAGCCGTGGGCGATCTGCCTCGGTGCCCGTGGGTCCGACGGCTTGCCGTCGGGCTCAGCGCAGCAACGCAGCCCCAGAAAGTAGTACGACCAGCCGTCGTCGTGCGTGTACACCTTGGGACGGCACTGGTTGCGAACGCCTTGATACCAGTTGCCGCCGGTGATCGCGTTGTCGTACTTGTCCCTGGAAAACGGGAGGATCTCCTCGTTGAACGAAACCTCGTCGACGTTCGCAGGCATGTCCGCAACGCCGTAGTCGCTGATGCACCCTGGCTGCGAGCCGCTGCGGACTCCCTTCCAGAGCCTCGCGAGCTCGTCCGGATCATAGGCCTCGACCTTCTTGAGGCTCGGATCGTCCCAGAGGTGATCCCCGTTGCACTTGAGCGGGTCGCGCACGTAGCCGTTGGGAAACGGCTTCATCTCAGGGCCTTCGCACGCCTGGGTCCATTCGGTCTCCGTGCACAGACGTTTGCCCACGGACGCGCACTTGACCTGGGCCTGGTAGAAGTTGCTCATGACTTCCGGGCGTTGCCCTGCAACGTTGGGCCACTCGTAGGTGTCGATGCAGAAGCGCTTGTGCTGCTTGTCGCCGACGCAGCGGCTGGGCGCCTCGAACTCCATGCAGACCGTCTTGTGCGTGTACTTGCTGTTCCACTTGCGACGGCACTTCTGCTCGACTCTGGTGCAGAAATCACCGTCCACCAGCTTCATGTCGGAAGGACATCCGGACAGCGCAGCGTCCGGCTCAGCTTCGGACGACCTGGCCTCTGCGGCGCTGTCCTGCGTTGCATCCACAGGCGCGTCGCTCGCGTCCGAGGGGGGCGCGAGCGGGATGGAGGGCACAGGGGACGGGGCGATGGGCGATGCGGAGCAGGCAGGCGCGAGCGTGAAAGCTGTGATGAGGACAACAGCGCGCATGGGGAACACCGCGCTTGTCGCACGCTCTCCCCCAGGGGTCGAGCATGTTTGAACAGGCGGCCGTCGGCTTAACCTTCGCCGCCGCCCTCCTGGCCGGTTGACTATTCGCCCTGACGCGATCAACCTAGACAACCAACATCCAGGGGTGCCGGCATGACCACGACTTCCTTCTCCAGACTGTTCACCGGATGGTTTGCGATCGCAGCAGCGATCATCTTCGCGCAAGGCGCTTGCGGCGGCGATGGGTTCACGCCAGCGGAGACCGGCGGAAACGCGGGGGCTGACGCTTCTCCGGACCAGACGTCAACAGGCGGGAGCGCAGGCACGGCAGGAAAGGACGCGAGCCCTGATCAGTCTGTAGGTGGCAACGGGGGCGGCGGCGGCACGGCTGGCACCGGCGCATCCAGCGGTAAGGGAGGCCAAGGCGGATCAAGCACGGGCGGCGCCGCTGGCTCCGGCGCGATGGGTGGAACCGGCGCCATGGGCGGAACCGGTGGCGGCGGAGGCACCGCAGGCGCCGGGGCGATGGGAGGTAGCAACAACGGAGGCGCTGGGAATGCGGGAGCAGGCGCAGGCGGGAGCGGCGGTGCGTGCGTACCTGAGACACCGTCCGCCTATTGCTCGGACCACACCACGGCTTGCGGCTCGTTCACAGCCACCTCGATCTGCGGCACGCAACTCAGCGTCTCGTGCCCCGCATGTCAATGCGGCCAGCATTGCAACGCCAACAACACGTGCGAGCCGGTCCAATGCAAGTCCTCCGGCGAGGGGCAGAACTGCAATTGCGCAGCGGAGTGCTGCGACGGCAACTGCGTCGGCAACCAGTGCTGCCTAGGAAACGGATGGTCGTGCGGTAGCGGCGAGCAGTGTGGAGACAACCCGAATTGCTGCAGCGGCCAGTGCAACGCCGGGCAATGCTGGGGCGGCGCGCTGACGTGTAAGGACTAGTTCCGTGTGCCCCAAGTGCACAGCGGGATCATTGGCGACCACCGCCTTCCGCCGACCGTAGCGACACGGCACCGCCGTGTCTCCGCTAGGCACGGCATGCCGTGCCCAACGCAGGCACGCCGTGGCGTGCCGCTACCGGGCCCCACGCGCCCGGTGCCTTGCGCGCCTGGAGAAGGCGTCGCGGGGATCCCCCAAGGAACTTCGGGCACGCAGTGCTAGGGCTGAAGCGCCAGCTGCGCGCCCTGACGATCTTGATTCGGTACCGTTCCACGTGGCGTATCCACGGCTGGTATCGCTGTCCGGATTTGCCTAACACTCCGGGACGCTCGGCGGTCCATGAACCGGTGGCCAGCCGAGACCGTACATGACAGGCCGATTTCTGCACGAATCTGTTCAGCGTGATCGCGCGCACTTCTCGCCCACCCGCACAACGTCGCGGCAGAGCGCTGCCGTTGCAGCTGCTGTGGCAGCCACGCTTGCCCTGATGCTTCCGGCGGTCGCACTGCAGCGCCTCGGCCCAGAGCCAGCAACCGGCGGTCGCGCAACGGAGCGGCTGTTTCACCTGAGCCGGGTGTGGACGATTCGTCTGAATCTCAGCCCTGATCAATGGAAAGCCATGGAGCCGGCCAGCACCTTTGGCCCCGGTGGCCCGTTCGGTCCGGGAGGCCCAGGCCGCTTCGGGCCCGGGATGTTCCTTGCTCCGGCATTCCTGGAACAGGGCGA
Source organism: Deltaproteobacteria bacterium (assembly GCA_016218915.1). Lineage (GTDB taxonomy): Bacteria > Myxococcota_A > Polyangia > Polyangiales > Polyangiaceae > JACRCQ01. The sequence goes on along the minus strand of JACRCQ010000079.1, from coordinate 137,912 downwards.
CGCGAACCACGACCAGCGTCTCGCGCGCCACGAGCTTCTGGCACTGGGTGACAGGTGGTTCGTGCAGTGGGATGCCGACAAGTCCGGGAGCCTGGACGCAACCGAGGTCAAGACCAGCGTCAACAAGCTCATGCCTGCCCCAGGCGGACCTCCGCCGATGGGTCCCGGCGGGCCTCCGCCGATGGCTCCGGGCGGACCGCCTCCGATGGGTTCTGGTGGGCCGGGTGCTGCGGGCAATGCCGCCAGGGGAGCGAGCGCGTTCGGCATCGGGCCTCGGTATCCGTCAGCCCACGCCGATCTCGGCTTCGAAGGCGAAGCGTTCCCCGGCATATCGCTGCGCTACAAGGGAAACTTCAGCTACATGCAGTCGCGCAGCTCGCTCAAGCGTCCACTCAAGGTGGACCTCAACGACGGCCACCGCGGCCGCAAGCTCGCGGGTGTGACGGAATTCAACCTTCACAGCTGCGTGATCGATCCTGGGTACATGAACGATGCCTTGTCGTTGCGACTGTTCCGGGATGCGGGGGTGCCGGCGCCGCGTGCGACGTACGGCCGTGTGACGTTGACGGTGGAGGGGCAGTACCAGGACCAGTATCTCGGCTTGTACGAGCTGGTGGAGAACATCGACACCAACTTTGCGGAGGAGCGTTTTGGCACGCGAAAGGGCGCGCTCTTCAAGCCGTCGACGCCCATGCCATTCGAGGATCTCGGCGATCGATGGGAGCTGTATGAACGCGCCTATGCTCCCAAGACGCCTGTCACCGGCGAAGAGAGCCGCAGGGTCATCGAGCTGGCCAAGCTCGTGTCGCACGCAGACGACGCGCAGTTCGCAGCCAAGCTGCCGGAGTACGTCGACCTCGACGAGCTCGCGCGTTTCATGGCAGTGACCGCCCTGCTGAGCACCATGGACAGCATCCTGGGCATGGGGCACAACTACTACGTATATCTTCACCCCAAGACGCGCCAGTTCCTGTTCATTCCCTGGGATCTCGATCACTCGTTCGGCCAGTTCGCCATGGCCGCAAGCCAGGTCGAGCGCGAGACGCTCAGCATCCATCGCCCCTGGGTCGGGAACGTCAAGTTCCTGGAGCGCGTCTTCCGGGTCGACGCATTCAAGCGCGCCTATCTCGCCCACCTCGAGGAATTCGCCGCTACGCTGTTCACCCCGGAGCGCATGCATGGTCAGGTCGACGAGCTGGCGAGCGCGCTCCGACCCTCGATTCGCGACGAATCCCAGGAGAAGCTCGCACGCTTCGATTCCGTGGTGGCCGGGGAAGCCTATGCGCCTGTCGCACCAGGACCTCCGCCCGGAATGGGTGGGCCGGATCGTCCGTCCGAATCGTTGCCGCTCGTCAAGCCGATCAAGGGCTTTGTCACGGCTCGCGCAGAGTCCGTTCGACGCCAGCTCAAGGGCGAATCAGGGGCGATCCTCGATCGTCAGCGCGGCCCGGGCGGTGGCCCTGGGGGCGGCCCCGGCGGGTTCCTTGGCCAGGCCTTGATGGACAAGGTCGACGGCGACTCGGACGGCATGCTCACCCGCGACGAGCTCCAAAGCGCTTTTATGCGCTGGTTCCAGGCGTGGGACACGGATCGCGACGATGTGCTGAGCGACAGCGAGCTTCGGGCGGGTCTGCGCGACACCCTGATTCCCGCGCGAGGGACACGGGCTCCCGCTTCGCTGCCCGGCCAGCAACCACCAGGAAAGTGACACGACCATGGAACTGCAGAAAGCATGGACTGAGTTATTTCGGGATCCGACCGTGCTCCCATCCATTCCGGGCTTCTTGGTGAACCTCGCTGTCGCAGCCCTGCTCGCGTTCCTGCTGGGGCGCGCATACGTCCGCTTTGGCAAGTCGCCCTCGAACCGCAAGGCCTTTGCCAGCAACTTCCTGCTGCTCGCGGTCACCACCGCGCTGATCATCAGCATCGTCAAGTCGTCGCTGGCCCTGTCCCTCGGATTGGTCGGCGCCCTCTCGATCGTGCGCTTCCGCGCTGCGATCAAGGAGCCCGAGGAGCTGGCCTATCTGTTCATCGCGATCGGCATCGGCCTGGGGCTCGGCGCTGGGCAGGTCGTGGTCACGGTCGCCGCTGTGCTGTTCATCCTCGCGCTGATCCTGGCCCGCAGCATGGGTCGCAAGTCCGCGGATGGATCGAACCTGTGGCTGTCGGTGACGAGCCCGGCCCCTGGAAAGCTCACGGCGAGCCGGATCCTCGAGGTGCTCAAGGCTGCCGGCGCCACCGCAAGGCTCAACCGGCTCGATGACACGCCCGAGCAGACCGAAGCGCTTCTGGAGGTCGGATTCAGGAATGAGGGCGCTCTCGAAGAGGCCACGAAACGTCTTCGCGAGCAGTGCGAGGGGGTCAAGATCAGCTACCTCGCGGACCGCTCCTCTGGCAGCTGAGCTGGAGCCAAGTCCATGAGCGCTGGGCTGACCCCCAATCTCCGATACGAGCGAAAGTACCTGCCCGAGGGGTGCTCCGTGGCCCAGGTGCTCGCAGTGCTGCGACGTCACCCCGCGCTGTTTCGAGAGGTCTTCCCGCCGCGCGACGTCAACAGCCTCTACCTCGATACCCCGGGTCTTCGCGACTACCACGATCATGTTCAAGGGGCGGCCCGCCGCTCCAAGACGCGCATCCGCTGGTATGGAGATGCGGAAGGAGCCGTGGTCAAGCCCTTGCTCGAGCGCAAGCTCAAAGCTGGCGCTGTCAGCGGCAAGCTGAGCCAGCCCCTGCCTCCGATCGAGATCGCATTGTGCGAGGCGCGAATCCGAACCGCGCTGAACGACCTTGCGCTTTCCGATCGCCTCCGCGCCGAGCTGCGTCTGGTGCAGCCCGCAGTCGTCACCCGCTACTTTCGCTACTATTTTGCGACCGCAGGAGGGCGCATCCGGGTGACCGTGGACACGCACCTGCAGGTCGCGGCGATCCGCGGGCGCACACACCCAGCTCTTGTGCAGGTGCCGCCTGGCCACGCGGTCGTTGTGGAGCTGAAGTACGATCCCGCGTGGTCCGAGCAGGCTGCCGCGGTCGCGGACCATCTCCCGTTCCGGCTGGCCAGGTGCTCCAAGTATCTGCTCGGCGTCGAGATCGGTCGATGAGGATTGCCCACGCGACGGCGAATTCGCGTATCCTGTGTTGTCATGCACAGAGCAACCTGGGCGACGGCGTTCGGACTGGTCGCAGGTCTTGCGATCCTGTCCTGTGGCAGTGATGACAGCTCGACACCGACTGCAACCGGCGGCGCCGCTGGTAGTGCGGGCGCCACGGGCGGTGGCAGCGGGGCCTCGGGCAAGGGCGGCGCGGCGGGAAACGGCGGCGCCACTGGCGGGAGCGGAGGCACGGCAGGCACCGCGGGCACGGGAGCTGGTGGCAATGGTGGTGCAACCGGGGGAAGCGCTGGAACGTCGGGCACCGGCGGCACTGCGGGAACCGGTGGCATCGGAGGCTCCGGGGGCGGGCCGCCGAGCACGGATTGCGCGCTGCCCGAGGTGCGTTGCGTGGACGACACCCCGGGCGCAACGCAGGAGTACTCGACGATACAGGCAGCGGCCGACGCCACCAAGGCCGGCGATTCGGTCGTCGTGTGGGAAGGTACCTACGCTGGGTTCCAGGTCGATGCCTCAGGCGCGCAGGGGCAACCGATCTACTTCTACGCAACGGGTGGATCGGTCCTGATCAACCAGCCGGCATCCACGGGCGACGGCATCCGGTTGCAGAACGTCTCTCACGTCGTGATCGACGGATTCCACGTCCAGGGCGTGCCGGAGCGGTGCATCGCTGCACGCGGCGCAACGCCTGACACGCCGATGGTCGGCATCGTGGTGCGCAGGAACCTGTGCGAGCAAGCAGGCGTGGAAGGGTTCTACCTGTCGGAGATCTCCAGCTCGCTTGTGGAGGGCAACGAGGTTGCGAGCACCGGGCTGTCCGGCGATGCCCGGAGCCATTGCGTGTACCTCGCAAACGCGGGAAGCGACAACACCACCCTGCGCAACAACGTGCTGCACGGCTGCAAGAACGCCGAGTCGAACGGCATCCACTTCAACGGCGACCTGTCCGTGGGCGGCGATGGGATCATCTCCGGGCTCGTGGTGGAAGGCAACCGCATCTACGACACCGGGCAGAACGGCCTGAACATGGATGGCGTCCAGGACTCGCTCGTGCAGAACAACATCATCTTCGGCAATGCCCGGAACGCGATGCGCGCGTATGCGATCGACGGCGCACAAGGGCCAAAGAACCTCCATGTGGTAAGCAACACGCTGGTGGCATTGACCTCGGGTTGGGGCGTGAAGTTCAGCGAGGATCTCGGCGGACACGTGGTGTTCAACAACATCCTGCTGGGTGCGGACGGTGCGATCAGCATGGATGCGTCGCCGGGCTTCCAGAGCGACTACAACGTGGTGACCGACCAGCTCTCCGGCGATGGGGAGAACAACATCCTGCCGCTGGCGGGCTGGCAGGCGCTCGGCTTTGACGCGCACTCGCTCGTGTCCGCAGAGGCAGCGCTGTTCGTTGCGCCCGGCTCAGACTACAAGCTCAAGGCAGGAGCGCCTGCGATCGACAAGGGGACGCCGTCCTTCGGCGGGCAGCAGGCTCCAACCGTGGACTTCTTCGGCACGGCCCGTCCCCAAGGCGCCGCTTTCGACATCGGCGCGCACGAGCTCTGATCCGCGTACGGACTACCGTACGCACCGAGCGTAGGCTGTCTGCGTGTAGCCCTGATCCATGGGGTACGCGACGCCATCGCCCATGTTGACCGCCCAGTACCAGCCCAGATGCTTGGAGCACCCCAGCGGCGTGGAGGTGACGTAGAACTCCTTCTGCGTGCCAGGGAACACGGTCTCGTCGATGACTGGCTGCACCTTCGTCTCGTCCACGATCGTCGCGAGCTCCTTGATCGTGGGCAGACGGAACCCGCCGCCGTCGAGCTTGAGCGATGCGCAGTAGTCGATCGCCGGCTGGATGATGGGGCTCGCATTCCAGTCGAGCACGTCGATCACAGCAGGCTGCTGCTCCCAGTGAAGCCCGGTGCGAAGGTCGTGCACCACGCCGTCGGCAACTTGGAAGGGCGTCGACGGAGGCGTCTTGGTGCGGATCGAGCGCACGCACCGCGCAAAGACGATCTGACCACCGATGTCGCCGTCGTAGGTGATCTCGCCCAGCAGGAAGCCCACCGCGTACTGGTTCTCCGCGAAGTGGTGGGTGCTGGTCCAGTAGGGCGTGCGGAACGTGCCGACCTTGGCAGTGGGAAACGCCTCCTGATTCAGGGCAGGTCCGCCGCCTTCCGTACCGCAGTGGCTGTGATCGACCAGCGAGTGAAGCTCGAGCCGCGTCGGCAGCCGCCAATCGTCAAAGCCCGCCAGGTTCAGGTCCGCGCAATATGCGGCAGCGAGCGCGACAGCGGCCTGCGGGTGCGCCGCGTCTGCGGGTTGGAACTCGCCTCTGCCGTCGACCTGCGCCTCTCCGCGCTGCTCGCGCGCCCACATCAGGCCCGTGTTCTGATCCACGGCGACCTCGGCCTGAATCTCGAGCACCGGCGTGATCGGGTTGATCACGACGTAAGGCTCAGCGCCCGGCCCGCTCGCTCCGTCCGAGGAGTCCGAGCATCCGCCGCAGGCCCCTGCCGCGAGCAGGCTCAGTCCAACACGCATCGCCTGACACAGCCGCCCCCTTTGCGTCATCGTCCAGCTCCTCCCCTCACCGTATCTCGTAGCTCCAGTGCACCTCCACGTCGTCGCCGCAGAACGGGCTGAAGGTGACCTCGCTGATCGACTTCTCGCAGCACTTCTGCACCGTAGGATCGAGCGCGAGCGCGCTGGTCAGATCGAACCGCTTGATCGCGCCTCGATCCGAGATCAGCAGGTTCAATCGGATCACCGCTTCTTCCGAGCCATGGGTGCCCAGGAGCGTGCAGCGCTGGATGTCTTCGCGCTTCGCACGCAGGACGTCCTTCAAGTCCGCCGGGCTGTCTGGCTGCCCGGGGCTGCACGTTGCCACGGGCTCAGCTGAAGGCGCGGCAACGTTCTTGGCTACAGCAGGCGAAGGGTTTGAAGGTGCGCTCGCACAACCGCCTGCGAGCGGCAGCAACAACAGTCCGCAACGGACAAGGTCTGGATCGAGCATGGAGTGGACTTGAGGCCAAAGGTGGATCGACCCGCCATGGAACGCGGTCCATCGGATGGAAGTCAAGGACCGAACACGGTCCGCGTCGCAGTCACTTTTTTGCCAGGATCGCTCTCGGAGCTCGCTGTCAGAATCACCCTTGCGGAAGAGGACGCTCCCCTGCCCCGCGTCACAGCCACCGCGATGTTCTTCGCTCCACCGAACGGTACGGCGACCAGCGCGTTCTGCAGCTGCACCGTCCAGCCAGGCTCGTCCACGGTCACGCTGATCCGATAGAGATCCGAGGCGAGGCAAGTGTTCGTGTCCTGACCGTGAAGAAGCGGATCGGTTGGCGCCGCAGCTCCGGTGTTGAGCAGCTCGAACGAGCACGACGTATTCGGCGATCGCACGTGCACCGGTCCGCTCGCGACCACGCCGAGCCCGCGCAGCTGGGGGCCAGAGCCGTCGAGCGATCGCACGCCAAGGGAGTATCGCAGGTTCCCGGCTGCATCCTTTCGTGCGTCTATCACGTAGAAGTGCAGCCGGTTCGGTGCGTCCTGCCACTCGTAGAGGCTGCCGGAATCAAGGCCAGCGTGGAAGAGCGCATCGTTGAGCTGACGGTAATCTGCGATGCTGCGCATCACGGGCTCGCCATGGGGACGCACGAAGTCGAGGCGGTCCATATCTTCCGGGTGCGCGTCGATGACCCAGGTGAACATGAGGAACTGGTTCGGGCCACCTGTGAGCGACGCCCAATCCTTGTTCTTGGCGAGCAGCACGCCGCTGTCCGGGCAGAACGAGTCCATGCCCACGCGCTGCACGACCTCCAGGGTGTAGTAGCTGTAGTCGGGGATCCCGGGCGACAACGGATCCGTCGCTGGATCCACCCACGGCGTGCGATCCTGGGTCGTTGCTCCGGAGACGTCCGTTCCAGCGAGCGGGACCGGCTCGCCGTCCAGGTGAACCACGATCCCCGCGAGGCCATCTGGACCTGGCTCAGCGGCGCGCGCGATCACCTCGGCAACCACGAGGCCCGACTTGGCAAGCCCTTCGCGACTGAGGTGCAGCACGTTGGAGGGCTCGAGGAACTGGAACTTCATCCTTTGGCGAAGCATCACGCCGGAAGGCATCGCTCCGCCCTTGAGGGCTGGCACCTGCCACCGGTCATGCGGTCCGCCCGGCCCGTTGAAGGAGCCGCGATCCATGATGTCCCAGGGGCCTGAGCCTGCTCTGCGATACGGCTGTGCAAACGGATTGTTGTAGTTGTTCACCACGAAGAACGCGGCGTGCGCCAGCTCGTGTGCGATCGAGCCTGAGCTTTCGGACGCGATGATGGCTGAGCTGCTCCAGGGCATCGACGCAGCCTTCCAGGAGGTCCAGGGCGCAAAGCGCGTGGGAGCCCAGCGAGGCATCGTCGGATCAGGACTCCCCCACTCTGCCGGGATGTCGTCGCGCGTCTGGAACTTCATCTCGCCGAATTCCTGCCAGACCCCGGTCTCGTCGTAGCCGGCGAAGATACGAATCACCTGATCGTAGCTCGCAGCGATCGCCGGCCCTGCATCGGCGCGCCAGAGCCCGTCGCAGTCCTGCGCCAGCTCGCCGTCGATGCTCACGCCGCTCGGCCCTGCGCTTTCTTGCCCGAATTCGTGCAGCCCGTACTGGTACAGATGCTTCGGCATCCGGTACGGACCAAAGGCATCGAACACCAGCCCGACTCGTCCGTGCGACTGCTCCATCCAGTATTCGTTCACCGTGTGACCATGGTGCAGCGCGCTCCGACCGTTCCAGTACTCCGCGTAGAAGGCCGGGACCTTTGCACGCCCCACGGGATCGACCTGCGGGTTGCCGAACCGGTCCGACTTCTTCGGCAAGGTGAGCACGAACGGCTGATCGTCGAAGTCTGCAGCGATCAGCGCCACGTGGATCGTGCGCACCAAGGGCACCAGGCTCGGATCCGCCCAGTCCACGCCAGGCACCGCGCGGTAGTCGGTCCAGTCCATCTCGTCCTGATCGCGCACATGTTGCGGGTCGAGCGGCGGCAAGCGCACCGCCCCTTGCGACGCGGCGCCGTCATCCGCAGCCACCAGCGCGCAGGAGATCCATGACGACGAGCCGAGACACGCGAGCGCGAGGGCGAAGCGGGGATCCAGCAGGGTGCGCGAGCGATGCTTCAGCATGGGACGGGAGGCGTGGGTCAGCAGGCCGAGCAGGGCGCGGCGTGCCCGGACGAGTTGACAGCATACGCCAAGCATTCACGATGCCGGCACGCTCGATTTCGGCTATCCTTGTGCATCCGCGCGACGAGCTCTTGCTGCGAGGTACCGATGCGCCTTCCGCTTGTTTTCTCCCTTGGATGCATTGCCGCCGTCCTCAGCTCCCTGACCTCCACGGCCGTCGCCGACGAGCCAGCGAAGTGCCATGTGGTACAAGGCGTGAGCTCCTCCTGGCAGTGGTGCGAGAACAGCATCACACGCATGTCGCCTGAGGAACGCGCCAAGCTCACCGTGCACCACCCGATCGAGTTCGGGGGCAAGCCCGAGACCGGACCGACCTCGTGGAAGTGGCGCGGCAACCCTGCTGGCGATCCGAACCAGGCCGCGTTCGACTGGCACAACCTGCAGGGCGTGAACTGGATGACCCCTGCGCGCTCGCAGGGCGGATGCGGCAGCTGCTTCGTGTTCGGAAGCCTCGGCGCCATGGAGGGGATGTTCAAGTACATCGCGGGCGACCCCAAGCTCGACATCGACCTGTCCGAGCAGAGCGTGATCTCCTGCATCAGCTTTGGCTCCTGCGCCAGCGGCGGCACGGCCGAAGAGGTCGGCATGCGCCTGAAGTCCGACGGCGTTCCTGACGAAGCCTGCTATCCGTACACGGCGACCGAGGGGGACTGCGCCAAGGTCTGCACCGACTGGCAGGACCGACGCGCGTTCATCACCGACTGGCACATGAGCGTGCTGCCCTGGTCCGACGCGGACATCAAGGCCGAGCTGGTCTACGAGCCGGTCATCGTCAACATGCAGGTGTACTCGGACTTCGATGGCTACAAGTCCGGCGTCTACTCCCGGAGCCCGAACGCCACTGCGACCGGGTGGCACGTCGTTACCATTGTCGGCTGGGACGACAGCGACAACAGCTGGATCGTGCGCAACAGCTGGGGCGACGACTTCGGGATGAACGGCTACTTCAAGATGTCGCGCGAGTCAGACTGCAACATCGTGTTTTCCGGCGTGTGCTTCGCCACGCACCTGAACTACTTCGATGTCGGCTTCCAGGACATGCCGGGGCTGCCATGCCTGGGCCAGCACGACGTCAAGATGACCGCGGTCAAGGGGCAGAAGGCCAAGAAGTCGGTCGACATCAACAACTGCGGCGCCCTGTACCCGTTCTTGATCAAGTACCTGTTCACGCCCAAGGTCGATTGGATGGCCCTGACTGCGAACGATCCCAACCTCGACCCGGGCGAGTCGACCCAGATCAACCTCACAGCCGATTCCACCAACCTGCCGGTCGGCGTCCACAAGACCGTTCTCAAAGTCTTCGGCGGGTCCGGGAACAACACGGTCAATGTGGAGTTCACCGTGACCGACCCGGGAACAGGGCCCAAGGACAGCGGCGTGGACGCGCCTGAGCCGGGCAAGGACGGCTCGGTCCCGCCGCAGGATGGATCGCAGCCGGGCAAGGACAGCGCGTCGGGACCTGACGCGGCGACGGGCGACGAGCCGACTGCAGATGCGGGGCTCGAGCCGGTCGGCAACACTGCAGCTCCGCTGACCGAAGACGATGGCGGGTGCGGGTGTCGCACGAATGCGTCAGGCTCGTCCTCCGGATGGGGTCTGCTGGCGATCGGCCTTGCGGCGCTGCTTCGTAGGCGTCGCGCCTAAAGCTTCGCGAGCGCGGCCTGGTATCGCTCGGCGAGTCGCCATTCGTCCAACTGGGGCCTGAGACGCGAGATCGCTTCGAGGATCTCAGGGTTCGGGTCAGAGCCCAGCAGCACGACCTCCAGGTACAGCTCCAGCGCTCTGCGGCGGCACGCGCGGGCTCCGTTCGCATCGCCACCAAGCTCGTCGAGCTCGGCCAGAGCCCCGAGCAGCACGGCCGCGATGGTGATCCGGTCTTCGCTGCCCAGCAGGCTCGCGGCGCTCTGGGCGTCGACCTGCTCGATCGTGTAGCCGATCGGGCCGAGGATATCGGTTGCAGAGTCTCGCACGAGCCGGCGGGCCTGCACGAAGCGTCCTTCGCTCTTGAGGCTCGCGACCCGGGCGATCACGTCATCGAGCAGCTGCGCTGCCTGGCTGCGAGGATCTTTTCTGACGACGGACATCGTTCTCCGATCGCGTCACGGGACGGGGCTGACTTGGGCGAACCTCGTGGCATCGTAGCAGATCCCGGGGGCGCGTTTCGTGGCCTACCTTGCCTGCGCGCAGGGCGTCGCTGGACAGTTGAAACCATTTGTCTCACGCGGCACCCGCGAGCGAAACGCCGGCTCTGAGGAAAGTGCGAGCGCGCAGCGCATTTCCGGGTTGGCGTGCTTATTGCTGATCGCCCTGCACCTTGCAGAATCCAATCGCCGTCACCCCCCTCGACAACCGGACCTGTGGGCTCCATCCCAGGGACTATGCCGTGGTGGGGAGTCCGGCCGCTGCGCAACGCCACGGATGCCTGGAACATCGCACTGGAACACGTGAAACACATCGTTCCACCCGCGGTGCAGGGCTCGCTCCTCGTTGCACACCGCGAAAGGCTCTGCTGTGAACGACGAAATCAGGACGCTTCTGGTTGCATGTGACGACGCTGCGGGGCTCGACAGCGTGGTCAGCCGCGAGCCCGCAAGCTCCCGGTTCTTCACCCTGGTAACGCTCTACCAGAACGAGATAGCCGCCTACGGGGTGATCCGCAATCCCGAGCCATTTGCGGATGTACCGGCCATGCGCGCGCTCGCCGACGAGTTCGGCGCTGACATCGTGCTGGCAGACAGCATCTCCCCGGCTCTGGTCCGCGCGCTCCGACGCGCTGGAATCCGCGCGGCGACCAGCCATGGGGGCAACGTCCGCCGGGCCGTCCAGTCCTTCCTGCTCAGCTCCCAACCGCTACCCGGGGATCCCGAGACGCTTCATCCGGCGCCATAGCGTCGTTCGCCCAATCCCCAGCGCCGCTGCTGTCTCGCCCCGATCCCAGCGATGCCTCTCAAGCTCTGCGCGAAGCACGGCCTCGCCTGATCCCGAATCCACGTCGGCGTCGTCGCGGCTGGACGGGCGCGCCTTGCGCGCAGCGCCCTTGCCCGCGGACGCCTTGGGTGGTGTCGCCCACTCGCCTGGCAGGTGCATGGCTTCGATGCGCGTTCCATGGCAGAGCACGAACGCTCGCTGCAGCACGTTGTCGAGCTCGCGTACGTTGCCAGGGAAGTCGTGGCTGCACAGGACATCCATGGCTGCTGCGCTGACCTCGCGAATCGGCTTGCCGGTCTTTGCTGCGAGCTTGCGTACGAAGTGATCGACCAGCAGCGGGATGTCGGAGCGTCGCTCACGCAGCGGCGGAAGCGAGATCGGAACCACGCGGATCCGGTAATACAGGTCTTCCCGGAAGGTGCCGCGCCGGACCATCTCTGCCAGATCGCGATTGGTGGCGGTGATCAGGCGGACGTCGACGCGCACGGATCGGGTACCGCCGAGGGGCGTGAACTCGCCTTCCTGAAGCACGCGCAGCAGCTTGACCTGAAACGCTGGCGAGATGTCGCCGACCTCGTCGAGAAGCAGCGTGCCCTTGTCAGCGATCAAGAACCGTCCCGGCTTGTCCTTCTTCGCATCGGTGAACGCGCCCTTGGCGTACCCGAAGAGCTCCGACTCCAGCAGCGTGTCGGGAAGCGCTCCGCAGTTGACCTGAACGAAGGGGCGCTCCTTGCGACGGCTGAGGTTGTGCAGGGCTCGCGCCACCAGCTCTTTTCCCGTGCCGCTGGGCCCTTCCACGAGAACGGGAGCATCCGACGCCGCGATGTCGGGCAGGGTCCGGAATACCTCCTGCATCGGCGGGCTCGCACCGATGATGTCGCCGAACGCGTGCTGGTTGCGAAGCTCGTGACGGAGCGCCTCTTCCTGGGAGATGTCCCTGAAGATCTCCACGCCGCCCATGAGCTTGCCTCGATCGCGAAGCACCGCTGTGGACACCTCGATCGGGACCGTGCGCTTGGCCGCGTCCAGAATGTCGATGCGCGCGGCGCGCACAGGCTGGCCGGTGCGAAGCGAGCGCTTGAGCGCGCACTCCGACTGGCAGATGTTCGCGCGGAATACTTCGTAGCACTTGCGTCCGATTGCTGCGCTGCGGCGCGTGCCGGTGATGCGCTCCGCAGCCCTGTTGAACGAGGTGATCCGGAACTCCGAATCGACCGTGAATACGCCTTCGTGGATGCTGTCGAAGATGATCGGATACAGCTCGGGATGAGCGACGCTCTCACGATGGGACGCAGGGCTGCGCAGGGTTCGGGACCTGGCCACGGGCGCACGATAGCATGGGACCGGAGACAGGAGCCAAGCGCCGCGTTTCCGACTTCCAGGGCTCAGCGCCGCGAGATACGATGCCCTACGATTCTTCAGGCGGGAAACCCGCGATCGGCAACTGTTTCGTGTGAAAGGCAACGAGCCTCCGGAGTCGCGCAACGATGGGTGTGGAAGGGCAAGCGCGGGTACTGATCGTGGACGACGAGCCGGCAGTCTGCCGGATGTGCGAGCGGACGCTCATCTCCGAGAAGACCTACGAGGTCGGCGTCGCGAGCAGCGGAGAAGAAGCGCTTCGGATGCTCGATTCCGAGCCTTTCGACGTGCTGGTGACGGACCTTCGGATGCCAGGCATGGACGGCTTGTCGCTGCTGCGTGCGGTCCGCACGCGCCATCCGCAGGCGGTGACCATCTTGATGACCGGCTACGGCACCATCTCGTCTGCCGTCGAGGCCATGCGGCTCGGTGCCTACGACTACGTCAACAAGCCGTTCGAGCCCAAGGAGCTGCGCGCAGCCGTCGCTGGCGCGGTCGAGCTTCGGCGTAGGGCCAACACCTCCGATGATTCGACGTCCAACACCGCCGCTGCCACCGCGCTCGCCCGGATCGTCGGCGACAGCCCGCAGATGCGACACGTCCGCCAGCTGATCCGCGATGCAGGGCCGGCCTCCACGACCGTGCTGATCATCGGGGAGACCGGAACAGGCAAGGAGCTGGCCGCGCGGGCGTTGCACGCTGCGAGCCGACGCGCAGACGAGCGGTTCCTGAGCGTGGACTGCTGCACGCTGTCCGACAGCCTCGTGGAGAGCGAGCTGTTCGGCTACGTCCGCGGCGCGTTCACCGGCGCCAATACCGGCAAGCGAGGCCTCGTCGAAGTCGTCGATGCAGGAACCCTGTTCTTCGACGAGATCTGCAACGTGAGCATGGATGTCCAGGCCAAGCTGCTTCGATTCTTCCAGGAGCGAGAGTACATCCCGGTGGGCTCCACGGAGGTTCGGAAGGTCGACGTGCGCCTGGTATTTGCCACCAACCGCGACCTCGGCCGCATGGTCGGCTCCGGACAGTTCCGCGAGGACCTATTCTACCGACTGCACGTCTTTCCAATCGCGATCCCGCCCCTGCGGGAACGTCGCGAGGACATCCCCAGCATCTCTCGCGCCCTGCTGCAGCGCGCGTGCGTGCGCACCGGAAAGTCGGTCGAAGCCATCTCCAGCCAGGCCATGGACGCGCTCGTGGAACACGACTGGCCCGGAAACGTGCGACAGCTCGAAAACTCGATCGAAAGCGCGACCATCCGCTGCGAAGGGAGCGTGATCGAGCTGGTGCATCTGCCGGACCTGCATCCAGCCCGCGGGTCACGGGAGGCCAACGAGGCCCCCCGGACGAATGCCGAGCTTCTGCTTGCGCGGAAGCGGATCAAGGATGACGCGGTGCGCGAGCTCGAGACGCGGTTCGTGCTTGACGCGCTCAGGCGCAACGGTGGCAACGTGAGCGCAGCAGCTCGCGATGTGGGCATGCAACGCACCAACTTCCAGACGCTGATGCGGTTGCGGGGGATCAAGGCTTCGGACGGTCGCTGAGGCGCTCGCGAGCTTGAATGCAGCGTCCCGACGGGGGTGCCTGAGTTCTTCATACGCTGCCTACAATCGACAGTCGGGCGTATGTAGCAGGATTCTTTTTGACGCATCCGGAACCCTGCCTTGGAATCGCAGGCAGGGGAGGTGCGAGCGGTTCAGCCGGTTGCGGTTTTGTAGTTGAAACACGAGAGTTTCGCCGCTGCTTCTTCGGAAACCTATCGATGGCGCGGCACGTGCTTGCCTGAATATCCGCATGGCTTCTGTTCGAACTAGCTCGTCGGATTTGGTGGCGGATCTCCTCGCCGCATCCAGGGTGGCACCGATCGCGCCCAGGCCGATGCCCCTCACCCAAGCGATGCGGGAGGCGATTGCCGAGTTTGAAGCTCTCGCTGTGGAGCGCGGTGTGGAGTGGGTGGTGCAAGCCGACAGTGACTGCCCGGTGGTGGTGGATCCTGTCTGGCTTCGCAAGGCCCTTGAGAATCTGATTGTCAACGCGCTGACCGCGGCCGGGCCTGGTGGACAGGTCACCGTGCAATGGGGAGTGCTGGCAAAGGACGAGCAGCAGCGCTCCTTCCCGGACTACCCGGGACGAATCGCCTCGGTGCAGGTGCACGACAGCGGGCCGGGGGTACCTGTGGAGCATGAGGATTCGATCTTCAAGCCGTTCTTCACCACCCGATCGCCTGCCCCTGGATTGGGGTTGCCAGTGGCCCGCGATGTCATCGAGGTGCACGGCGGGGTGTTGAGGCTGGTCCGTGGCGGCAGGGAGGGTGCGACGTTCGAGATCGATTTGCCGTCGTACAACGCGACCCCATGCTGGGAGAACCGCGGTTTGCCTTGCGCTGCCGGCTGCGACGCCTGTGTGGTTCGGGAATCCGGAACCGGATACTGCTGCTGGGTGATCTCAGCCAAGGGGCTCGGCGTCGAGACAGGGCGGTGGCCGGCGCGGTGCCAGGATTGCACCCTGTTCCGTGCCTCCAATGCGAGCTACTTCCACCGTCGACAGAACCGGTGGGCGTTGGCGGGATGATCGAGGGACTAGGCGTTGGTGTTCAACGCAAGGGAGGGCTCGGGTGAGATTCAACCAACGCGACGAGAACGAATACCGGGCAGCGACGATGCGCGAGGTCATGGCAATGGCCCGCAGCGCAGCGCAGCACGACGGGCCGGTGCTCCTGTTGGGTGAGACAGGCACGGGAAAGGAGCATCTGGCGCGTTGGATCCATGAACGGTCATGGCGGGGAGACGAGCCATTCTTCGTATTCGATTGTGCTGGTACGCAGCCGAAGCGCGCGGAAGCGGTGCTGTTCGGCGATGAAACGGCCAGCGCAATCCCTGGCAGGCGCAGGCGCGGGTTGCTGGAGCAGGCCGACAAGGGCACATTGCTCGTTGCCGAATTCCCGCGGCTCGATCTCGTTCTTCAACGCAGGCTGTTGCTGCACCTGGACAGCGTGGCCTTCGCTCGTTCGAGCAGGAAGACATCCACATGCCCGGACACGCGGATCATCATGTCGAGCCGTCGCGACATTCTTGCGGAAGACTGCGAAGGCGAGGTGCTGGAGGCCCTGCGCGACACGCTTTCATCGAGCATGATTCGCCTTCCGCCCCTGAGGGACCGTCTCGAAGACCTCGAGCTCCTGGTTGGAGAGCTTGTCGCCGAGCTGTCCCTCGAGCTGGACGTGGAATGTCCAGCGCTGATCGACGCCGGCGCCATGGCAGCTCTCAAGTCCAGCTCTTGGCCGGGCAACATCCGGGCATTGCGCAACGTGCTTGAGCGGGCAGTCATGAACCACACAGGCGGGCAAATCTGTACTCGCGACCTCGGGCTCGACTTCCAGTCCGATGACTGGAACATGGTCGTGAAGTTCCCGAACGGTCAGAGTCTGCACGACGTGACTCGGGATGTGGCCCGTGGCGTGGTGCAGGAGGCGCTTCGACGTTGCCACGGAAAGCAGGAAGTTGCGGCACGCCTCGGGATTTCGCGTCACTCGCTCGCCTACCAGCTGCGAGTCCTCGGGCTCGAGGACAAGATCGAGCAGCCGTCCGCGTTCGTTGCAGAAGCCTACCGCCGTCTCACTGGTTGACCGCGGCGGGAAGCGGATCGGTCGCGATCAGGTTCCGTTCCACTTCGTCGCACCAATTCCGCAACAGCTCGATGGCTGCGCGCAGCTCGTCGCGTTGCCGGGCATCGAGAGGACGCCTGGACGCGGCCATGGAAACCGGAGCGGCGTCGACGATCCGGCGGACCGAAGCAGCGGTCTTGAGCACGGACGGCAACGGGGGGCGTCCCCCGGCATTCTTCGGCATGGAGCTGCGCAGCGCAGCGGCGGCTTTCTCGAGTCGCTCGGTATCCCACTTTTCGACTTCGGCGGCGCGCAGGAGGCGCTCCTGCGCAGAAGGGGGAAGGCCGATGACCGAGCGAAGGTGAGACACACCCAGGGTCCTGGACTTCACGAGGCCCGGAAACCGTCGAACCATTTCGTAGATCGCAATGGCCCGCCAGAGCGTTGCTGCACTGAACGGAAGTCTGGGGTGCGAGGCCAGCTTTCGCAGAGACTTGTCTTTTCTGCCTCGGCGGCGGATTTCCTCCACATCGCCCCCGAAAAGCCGCTCCACCACAATGGCTCCCACGTCCAACGACAAGCTGAGCGACCGCGCGCGATGGATCGCGCACAGCTCCCGAACGACGTCCTCGATCTCCCCGTCGTCGTCCGCTTCGCGGACCTGACACGGAATCAGCCCGGGCTTGCCCCGAATGGGCAATGCCGAGGGTATCGGGACCACACCCTCTGGCAGAACGGCATGCATGCTCATGGAAGCTCCTTCGACACGTCTCGCACAAGGCACGGACCGTGCCGGAGCTTGCCCGCTGCGAATACGCAAGGATTCACACGTTGGGACCGCGCGAGGTGGTCACCCGCGGGCGCCGCATGGTCGAATCCGGGCACGCGATCAGGAGTCGGAACGAAGCTCCAAAGCGATTGTTTCCAGGGGGAAACACAAACCGCATTGGGCTTGTTTTGCCCGGGATCTCAAGGCGCGTGAGAATAACGCGTGTTGATATTGAAGCGATCCATTCTCGCGACTCGCGCATTTCGTGCTCGTTCTTGTTGACCCGTCGCTGCCCATCGCGGTACCGTCAATACGAGCCAGGACGGGAAGCTTCGGAGACCAGACGCGCGCGCGTCGCAATCATGCGCGCGTGGTGTCCTAAGCCATCGTGGCTCGAGCGTGAGACAATGCAGGCATCGGACCGAATACCACGTATCCTTTCGGTCCCCCCGTGGGGCGCAGTGAACCGGTCCGCTGCAGGGACGGATTCACAGCAATCCGTTTCCGGGCTCGCCAAGCCTGCGATCACGCGCCGCAAGGTCACTCGATTCCTCGTTTTGGCGGCCAGCTTCTGCGCAGCCGTGCTCGCTGGCGGCGCGCTGACGTCCTCGCTCGGCGAGCCCCTTCGCGCCAGCGTCGCAGCAGCCGCCGTCGGCGGATTCTTCGCATGCATCATCGGGCCTGTGGCGCTTGCGCTGTTCGATCGCCATTCGAATGCCGAGCCCGCAGCGTCCATGCTCGATCCGCTGGCGCACGCCCTGGCGCCGCTCTCAACGAAGCAGGAGATTCGCGAGGCAGTCGAGCGCTGCGTGGCCCGCACGTTGCCTTGCCAGAGAGCCTCGCTCTTTGTGCTCGGAGCCCCGGACAATCATCGCGATTCGTATGAGGTCCCCGGAGGCGCGCGGGAGCACGAGCGCAGGGCTGTGGTGGAGATCAGGCGCGGCGATTGCCGGTTGGCCTGGCTGGTAGTGGAGCGCGACGCAGGCTCGCCGGCGCTGACGGAATCGGATCGGAACCAGCTGTGTGCTGCGGCCGACGTGATCGCGTTGTCGCTCGCGCTCGCCCGTAGCTGCGAGGAGTTCGCACAACGCTCCGTGGAGCACTCCGAGGCCTGGCGCGCGCAACGCGCGGCTCTGCTCGAGACGATCGCGTCCGAGATCGCCCACGAGATACGGTATCCCATCAACTACTTCCGGTCGGTCTTTCGCCGAGGCTCCGCCTGCGGAAGCCTGGATGCCGAGGAGATCGAGATCGGATGCGAAGAAGTCGAGCGGCTCGAGCGGCTCGTGTCCGGCCTGCGTCGCCTGCCGCGAAGCCGGCTGGATCGCACGGATGTCCGCATCGACGTGCTCGTCTCCCGCGCCGAGACACTGCTGCGAGACAAGCTGGGGGATCGAAAGGTTTCCTTGTCCGGCGCGTCGACCGAGACGCTGCATTGCGACGTCGATCAAGCGACCCAGGTCCTGGTGAATCTGCTCTCGAACGCGGTGGACGCGGTCGGGGCTGAGGGCGATGTCGGAGTGAGCTGGACGGGACCGGTCGATGGGGTCGGCAAGCTGGTCGTGTGGGACTCGGGCCCTGGATTCTCCGAGAAGCCCTCGCGGCTCTTCGTTCCGTGGTGCACCACCAAGCCTGGCGGCACCGGGCTCGGATTGACGATCGCACATCGGATCGTGCAGGCGCACGGCTGGGAGATCGATGCGGAGAGGCGGGGCGACAGGACCTGCTTCGAGATCCGGATTCCGCAGTCGGACGTAGCCACCTCGACGGCATGGGAGAGGAGGAAGAGCACAACGTGAAGGTCCTCATCGTCGACGACCAGCGCAGCGCCAGGCGGGTGCTGCAGCGGATGCTGGCCGAGATGCCCGGCCTGGTGGTGGAAGAAGCGGCCAGCGCAGAGGAAGCGCTCAAGGCTTGCGAGGGCTTGCGCCCGGACCTCGTGCTGCTGGACATCCGGCTGGCAGACGACCCGCGAGACAGGGCCGGGCTGGACGTATTGCGACGGCTTCGGGCGAGTGGAAACGGCGTACCCGTGGTCATGGTCACGTCGCTCACCGAAGTGACCGAGATTCGCGAAGCCATGCGCTGCGGAGCGCAGGACTACGTGTTCAAGGACGAGCTGGCGCCCGAGATGCTCCTGCCGGTCGTGCAATCGATCAAGGAGCGCCTCAGCATGCGCTCCGAGATCGTGCAGCTGCGCGAGCGTGTCGATCGCACCTGGGGGTTGTCTGCCATCGTCGGCTCGTCGCAGTCGATCGAGCGCCTCCGCAAGACGATCAGCCGTCTGGCGGCAGCGGATGCTGCGGTGCTGATCCGCGGCGAGACGGGCACGGGCAAGGAGCTGGTGGCACGCGCGCTTCACCACATGAGCCCGCGGGCGACGGAGCCATTTCTGGCGGTGAACTGCTCGGCGCTGCCGGGCACGCTCATCGAGTCGCTGCTGTTCGGGCACCAGAAGGGAGCCTTCACCGGAGCGGATCGACGCGTGCGTGGACAGTTCGAGCTCGCAGGCTCTGGCACGCTGCTCCTGGACGAGATTGCGGAGATGCCTGGGGAGCTTCAGGCCAAGCTCCTGCGCGTGCTGGAGGACAGGAAGTTCCGGCCGCTTGGCTCCGAGATCGAGCTTCCGCTGCGGGCCCGCGTGCTCGCAGCCACGCACGTGGACCTCGAGGAGCGCATTCGCGAAGGCAAGTTCCGCAGGGACTTGTACTACCGTCTCTCCGTGCTCAGCATCCAGGTCCCTCCCCTCTCGGAGCGGACCGAGGACATCCCTGAGCTGCTCATGTCCTTTGCCGCCGATCGCGGCGTGCAGCTCCAGCTCACCGAAGAGGCCATTCTGTGGCTCCTGCGCCGCCCGTGGCCGGGTAACGTGCGTGAGCTCAGGAATCTCGTCGAGCGCATCGCGCTGCTCGCGGGAACCGACCGCGTCAGCGTGCCAGACCTCGAGGAGCTGTCCGGCTCCCACGGGCAGAATACCTCCAGCGAGGTGGACCGCCTGGCGCGCGCGCTGCTGGCACTTCCCGATGACCTCGGCTCCCGTCTTCGCGTGATGGAGAGGGCGGTCCTGCAGCACGCCGTGGAGACGTGCGGCGGCAACAAGTCCGCAGCGGCGAGGCTGATTGGCATCGATCGCAAGGCGCTGGAGCGACGCTGGGAGCGGATGAACGACGGGGCGTCGGGCAGCGACGAGCTGGACTGACCCAGGCGAAGGCGCAGCCCTCAGCGGGACGGCGCGCGGCTCGGGGGGATGGTATCGCCGCGAGGCCGGAGAATGGCGAGCATGTTCCTGACTCCTTGCGACAGCTCGCGATCGCGGTCCGGGCCGAGCTCCCCTTCGGCGCTGAAGAGGGCAGAGCTCACATAATCGTGTAGCGCTCTCTGCAACATCGATTCCGTATCGTCAGGGCCCTCCATCCCGCGGCAATTCGACTCGATGGTTGCGGGATCGAACGCGCCTGTGGCGTCAGGCCCCGCCCCGGCCAGGATCACACGGATCGTATCTCTCTGCGCGATCTGGGCGATCGAGTTGCGCAGAGCGTCCCCTCGGCCGATCTCGTCCACACGCATGTGAATCACGCGCAACGCCTGGTTGGCGGCGTCGATCAGCGTGCGTGGGCCCCCCACGATTCGCGGGGGGAGCAGGACCACGTGCTTGGACATGAGCAGCGCGTAGACTGCCTTGTAGGCGTCGTACTCCCCCACCCCGGCCGTGCGAGCCAGCTTGTCGAGGCTCATCTGCCCGTCGATGAGCTCGTAGATCTTCTCGACGCCCTCCGGAAGCTCCGCGGTGGAAGGCTGCTTGACCGGCGTGTGCCCGGAGCCGGGGATCTTCCTGCGGAACAGCTCCATCTCGTCGAGCTGCGACAAGCCGTCGAGCAGCAGCCCGTTGGCGCTGAACGTATGGCGTGACACGAGACGATCCTCGTCGAAGTCGTCGAGGAAGAAGAACGTACCCTGGTCCACGGCGAAGGTGGCGAACAGGATGGCCTTGATCTGCTCGCCCATGAGCGCATAGAGCCTGTCCTGCGTCACGTAGCCGAGCTGGACGGCGGCCCAGCCGAAGCGCACTCCCTGGCGGGCGTGCTGCTCCACGAGCGCAAGCTGAGCCTCGTCGAGTGCCCCGTAGCGGTACATGATCTGGCCGATGCGCTCGTCCGGTACGCTGGTATTTGCTCCGACTACGCTGCCTCCGTCGAAGAAGATGCTCCGGGTACGAGCCTGCTCGAGCACGATCAGCTCACCGCGCCAGGAGCTCTGGCCCACGAATGCCACGATGTCGCAGATCGCCGTGCGCGCGGCGATCTGGCCGGAGAGGCGAACCACGCGCTCCGGAGGCTGCGATGAGGAGCCGCCGCCGCGGCGCATCCAGACGAGATCCGACGGAGAGGGCAACAGCAGGAAGGAGCCCTGGCGCGACTGCAGCTCACGGCGCGCCTCGGAGCCGACCGGCGAGGCAGCGCCTTTCGCATTGATGCGTACGAGCAGCGGCGATGCGCCGGGCTCCGGCTCCGCTTCCGGCTCCGGCTCGGTCGAAGCTTGAATCCGTACTCTTGCCGCAGCCTGGTCCGCACCCGCCAGCAGAAGCCGTATCCGATCTTCCGATGACGCGTCACCCTGCGCACCCAGACGCCGCGTGTCCACGCCCAGCGCGCTGAGCCCCTCCGAGGCTGCGCGGCGAACCGCTGGATCCTGATCCCGCGATGCAATGGCGAACATCGGGCCCAGGCACTGGTCGAGCGCTGACACCGCCCGCGCGGTCTCCAGAAGCTTGGAGCCGTCTCGGTCCGATCGCCCCTCGGTAAGGGGCAGCAACCGAAGCGCCCGGTCAGGCACAAGCGCGCTGAGCAGCTCGCGTGCGCGGCGCGTTTCCATGGTTCCGTGCCGTACAGCCTGGTTCGAGGCGTCCTGGATCTCGGGGGCGAACCGGCAGGAGAACCGCCGCCATTCGCGCGTGAATCGTCCGACGTCCGCGTCAGCGAGAGCTCCGACAAGCCTGGCGGCCCGGGCGCGCATGCGCGGTGCCCCGAACGCCAGAAGCGCAGACAGCGTCCGCGTCGCCTCCAACGGCACGACCGGCCTAGGGCGCGCGCTCGATTGAGCATTGAGAAGTAGATGGGCGTATTGCTGGAAGTCGCTTCGCGACACCGAGGCGCCTATCGCCTGGGCGCCGGTGATGCGAACCGACCGGTCCGGATTCGAAAGCAGAACCCGAACCCAGTCCGCGGAAGCGCTGGCACGAGATGCCTCGATCAGAACACGGAGACAGAGCGCCCGCGCACGCACCGCGGGATCTTCGTGATCCACGAACGAAAGGAGCCTGTCCGCAGAGGTGTCGGCCATCGCTGCTGCTGCTTCCAGCCCCTCGAATGCGTGAGCCGGGCTCGCCGCGCCGAGCGCTCGCAAACGATCGGCGGCGGCGGGCTCGCCGAGCATGGCAGCTCCAATGGCACACAGTCGCGCAACTTCAGCGTCCTCGTGCGATTGCGCAGCCTGCAACACCTCTCGATGGGCAGGGTCCTCCGGATCGCAGACCCACGCGAGCGCCCTGGCCGCCGCTGCCCGGACCACGGGTTCGTCGCTCTTCAGCAGAGCAGAGATCGGCTCGAAGGCAATCGGATCCTCGAGCTCGGCCAGCCCCTCTACGCAGACCACGACGCGCTCGACGAATCCTTCGGCAGCTTCCCCTTCGTCGCGCTCTTGCTTGCGCACGACTTCGAGCATGGTCTCGAGCCCGGCGCTGTCTCCCGCACGCGCGAGGACTCCGGCGGCCCATGCCCGCACATCCGGCGCACCACCGCTGAGCGCCTCCAGGAGCAGCTCGTCAGATTCGGCAACCTCGAGCGCGCGAACAGCAGCGCGGCGCACACGGCGGTCGGAATCAGCGGTGGCGCGCGCCAACAGCGACTTGACCGCCCTTCCCCTTCGGTCGCACAAGGATTCGACGGCAATGATCCGAAGGTTCGGATGGGGACCGGACATGGCCCACGCCAGATGTTGCACGCCCCGGCCCTTGCCGCGCTCCCCGGCCAAAGCGAACGCGGCGGCCCGGAGTTTCGCGTCTGGATCATCGACGAGGGCCAGAACTAGCGACCAGGCCCACCTCTCCCCGGTCCTGCCCTTCAGGCGCTCGAGGACCTGGCCGCGGACGTCGACGTACGTGCTCTGCAGCAGCAGGCGAAGCGTGCTCTCTTCGGATCCGCCCACATTGAGGTCGACCGCGAGCTTGGTTGCTTCGGCGCGGATTTCGGGCCGGGCGTCCACAAGCGCGCGCTCCACGAGCGCAACGGACTCGGGCTCGAAGGAGGGACCGGCTGCACCCGTGGCACGCGCTTCACTGACGCACAAGGCCAGGCGGCTGCTGAGAGTGGAAACCGCGCGCGACTTGAGGCTGTCGACCGGTGCGAGCAATCCGACCTCGATCGCCTTGAGCTCGTCGCCCATGGCCAGCAGCCCGCGGAACGCCGCTTCCCACACAGCCGCAGGAGCTGCTTCGAGATCCGCCTGTTGGATCGCCACCCCGCCTTCCGACAACGCTTCGTAGACTGCGCCGCGCGCTTCCGGCACGCCGGCGGCATACGTCTTCAAGGCTTCCAGCGCGACATGGGTCCATGACGCTGACGCAGGCTTCCCCTCGGAGCCGGGTTCGGGGGGCCGTTTTGCCAGCGGCGACTCCATTCTCGCGATCTCCCGGGCGGACCGACTCTCGCCCGCAATCTCAGACTCTAACCGGAGCCCGAGCATGACGCAACGTGGACTGCGCCCCGCTGCGGCATTTCAGATCTGCAGATGGAACCGTCGCAGCCGCTGGCCTCGTCCCTACGGCCGGTGCCGCACATGGCGCGACGCAGATTGACGTTCGGGGAAAGCCAGCGTACGCCAGGACCGAATGCGTTTCGTTCTGTTCGTACTGTCCGTCGCTCTGGCGACTTCCTGCGGCTGCGACCGACGTTCTCCCGGAAAAGCATCTTCGGACGGCTCAACGGGTATCTCAGCTCCGGCTTCTGCGTCCGCGCGCCCAGAGGGTGCCGCAGACCGCATTGTCATCGAAACGCGCGCGATGGGAACGATCGTGCGGGTGGTTGCGTACCCGAATCGCGACGTCAGCGAATCTGCGACACGTCTGGCCGTGAACAAGGCAATGGAGGAGTTCAGGCGCATCGAGCAGCTGATGAGCCCGCGCCAGGAAAATAGCGATCTCGTACGAATGAACTCCCACTCTGGCGAGCACGTCCAGGTCAGCGAAGACACCTTCCGCGTGACCGAGAAGGCCATCTGGGCCGGTAAGCTCTCCTCGGGTGCTTTCGACATCACGTTCGCCACCATGTCGGACCTGTGGAAGTTCGGTGATTGGGCGGACGCCCATCCGAAGCCACCGGATCCAGAGAGGGTTGCCGACAGACGCCGGTTGATCGACTACACGAAGGTCGAGCTCGATCCAGCGACCCGGCAGGTGATGGTTCCCAAGGGAAGGACCATCGGGCTGGGCGGCATTGCCAAGGGATATGCCGTCGACGTCGCCTCAGGGGTGATGCGCGCTGCTGGCGTGCGCGATTTCATGCTGCAGGCGGGTGGTGACATGTACGCTTCCGGAACCAAGCCCGGAGGCGAGCCCTGGACCACCGGCGTCCAGGATCCACGCGGCGCCCCTGATTCCATATTCGCGCGCATGGAACTGCGCGATAGCGGACTGTCCACAGCCGGGGACTACGAGCGATTCTACATCGACCGGGGAATCCGATACCACCACATCATCGATCCTCGAACCGGCTACCCGGCCAAGGCGTCTCGCAGCGTGAGCATCGTGGCTCCGAGCGCATTCCTGACCGATGCAATCGACGACGCGGTGTTCATCCTCGGACCCGAGAAGGGGCTGGCAATCGTCGAATCGCTCCCGGACGTCGGCGCCGTGATCGTGGATGAGCACAACAAGGTCTGGATCAGCAAACGGCTCGAGGGCAAGGTGAGCGTGCAGCGACAGCCGACGCCCTGATGCGGAGTCAAGATTCGCTGCGCTCGGCGGGTCAGCTCGCGCCCACAAATACCCGCAAGGTGCGCAGGCGCACGTACAGCTGGTCGCCGGGCGCGGGACGCAACGCGTCGTAGCGCTCCCGAGTGGTCTCGACCTCGAGCACGTCGCCTCCGTGCACCAGCTCCAGCCTCACCACGGCACCCATTCGCTTGATCCTCTTGACGGTCGCCCAGATTCCGTCGTTGGAGCCGTGGCGTTCCACATCGAGCTCATGGGGACGGACGTACCCCGCAGCAGGTTCGGGCTGTGCGCCCGGGTGTTCCGGATAGGGCACGGTGAGGGGGCCGAGGTGGGCGCGCCCTCGCTCGACCCGTCCCCGGAACACGTTGACTGACCCAATGAAGCTCATCACGAACGGCGTCGCAGGGTTGTCACAGACCTGGTCCGGCGTGCCGACCTGCTCCACCTTCCCGCGATTCATGACGACGACCCGGTCGGCGACCTCCAGGGCTTCCTGCTGGTCGTGGGTGACCAGCACGCTCGTGACGTTGAGCTGGTCGTGCAGGTCCCGCAGCCACCGCCGAAGCTCCTGCCGCACGTTGGCGTCCAGGGCTCCGAAAGGCTCGTCGAGCAGAAGCACTTTGGGCTCGACGGCAAGGGCTCTTGCCAGGGCGACCCGCTGCCGCTGGCCTCCGGAAAGCTCGCTCGGAAGCCTGTCCGCAAGAGGCGAGAGGTGTACGAGGCTGAGCAAGCTGCTCACGCGGTCGCGAATCTGGCGCTCGGAAGGGCGAATCGACCTGGGACGCACGCGCATGCCAAAGGCGATGTTCTCGAATACGCTCATGTGGCGGAAGAGAGCGTAGTGCTGAAACACGAACCCGACCCCGCGCGCGCCCAGATCCCGCGCTGCCGCATCCTCACCGTCGAACAGGACCTGCCCTTGGTCGGCGGAATCCAAGCCCGCGATGATCCGCAGCAGCGTCGTCTTCCCCGACCCCGAAGGTCCGAGCAACGCGACAAGCTCGCCGTTGCCCACCTGCAGGGACACGTCGTTGACAGCAACGAAGTCCCCGAAGGTCTTGCGGATGCCCTTGCACTCGATGCTCATGCAATCTCACCATCCTCGGGATTGCCGCCGCGCTGCCGGCTGTACCACGACACGAAGCTCTTGGCCGCCAGGGTTCCCACTGCCAGAAGCGCGAGAATCGAAGCCACCGAAAACGCGGCCTGGAAGTTGAACTCGTCGTAGAGCACCTCCACGTGCAGCGGAACCGTGTTCGTCACGCCGCGAATGTGACCGGAGACGACGGACACAGCCCCGAATTCGCCCATGGCCCTGGCATTGGCCAGGATTACACCGTAGAGAAGGGCCCACTTGATGCTCGGCAGCGTCACACGACGGAAGATCTGCCAGCCGCCTGCGCCCAGGAGCCTGGCGCATTCCTCCTCTTCGTGGCCGCAAGCCTCCATCAGCGGAATCAGCTCCCGCGCCACGAAGGGCATGGTCACGAACACGGTCGCCAGAACCACTCCTGGCAGCGCGAAGATGACCCGCAGTCCTCTGGCCTCCATCGCAGGCCCCACCAGCCCGTGCAGGCCGTAGAGCGAGATCAGCATCATCCCGACGACCACCGGGGAGATCGCGAACGGGAGATCGATGACGCTCACCAGCAGGTTCTTGCCGCGAAACTCGAATCGCGTGACCGCCCAGGCCGCTGCAATCCCGAAGATGCAGTTGAGCGGGACCGCCAGGGCGCACGTCAGGAGCGTCAAGCGCACGGCCGCGAGCGCGGCTGGGTCCGTGACTGCGGCCCCCCAGGCCTGGACTCCGCGGGACAGGGCCTGGGCGAAGACGGCCACGAGCGGCAGGACGACGAAGCCGAACAGGAAGAGCAGGGCTGTGGCGGTGAGCGCGATGCGCACGATGCGCCCCGCGGGGCCGCTCCGCATCCTGGTCCTGCGCATGCTCGAATTCCCCATGGTCAAGCGCTCCTGCGCGCGCTCCAGGATTGAAGGCCATTGACAGCGAGCAGCATGACGAAGGATGCACCGAGCATGAGCACGGCAATCGCTGTTGCTCCGGAGTAGTCGTATTGCTCCAGGCGAGTCATGACCAGGAGCGGGGCGATCTCGGTACGCATCGGCATGTTGCCCGCGATGAACACCACGGAGCCGTATTCGCCAAGCGCGCGCGCAAAGGCGAGCGTGAAGCCTGTCAGCCAGGCAGGAATGATCGCCGGCGCCACTACGCGCAGGAAGGTCTGCCAGGGACGCGCCCCGAGGCTGGCGGCCGCCTCCTCCACGTCCGCATCGAGCGCTCCGATGACCGGCTGGAGCGTTCGGACCACGAAGGGCAGTCCGATGAACGTCAATGCCACCGTGATTCCGATCGGAGTGTAGGCGACCTTGATTCCGATCGCGGCCAGAGGTTTGCCGATCCATCCCGTGGGAGCGTACAACGTAGTGAGTGCGATCCCCGCAACCGCGGTGGGCAGGGCAAAAGGCAGGTCCACCAGCGCGTCCGCCACCCGCCGCAGAGGGAAGCGGTAGCGAGCGAGCACCCAGGCCACGATGAGGCCGAATACGGCGTTGACCGAGGCCGCGACCAGGCTGGCGGTCAGGGTCAATCGATACGACGCCAGGGCTCGAGGCGAGAGCGCGGCGGCCCAGAAGCCGGACAGCCCGCCCGAGGTGGACCGCGCCACCATCGCGGAGACGGGCAGCAGCACGACCAGGCTCACATAGCAGACCGTGATCCCCAGGGTCAGGCCGAATCCCGGCAGAACGCTACGCTTCCGCATGCGGCATCCTCCCGTCAGGGTCGCGGCTTGTAGAGGCGATCGAAGCTCCCTCGATCCTGGAAGTGCTCGCGGTGCGCCACCTCCCATCCGCCGAAGCGCTCGTCGATGGTGAACAGCTCAACCTTCTTGAACTTCGCTGCATAGCGGGAGGCGACTGCCTGCGAGCGTGGACGGTAGTGGTGGCGTGCAGCGATTTCCTGTCCTTCCTCGGTGAAGAGGAACTGCAGATACGCCTCGGCGACGGCTCGCGTGCCGCGCGCGTCGACGACCTGGTCGACCACCGCAACCGGCGGCTCTGCCAGGATGGAGCACGCGGGGACGACGACCTCGACCTGATCGGTCGCCATTTGCTCCATGGCCAGCAGGGCTTCGTTCTCCCAGGCCAGCAGGACGTCGCCGATCCGGCGTTGCACGAAGGTCGCGGTGGCTCCGCGCGCTCCCGAGTCGAGCACAGGCACATTCGCGAGCAGCGAGGCCATGTACGACCGCGTCTTGCTCTCGTCCCCCCCGAACGTGCGAGAGGCGCAGCCCCACGCTGCGAGGTAGTTCCACCGGGCTCCGCCGCTTGTCTTGGGGTTGGGGGTAATGACGGACACGTCGGGCGCTGCCAGGTCGGTCCAATCCTTGATCGCCTTGGGGTTGCCCTTGCGCACGAGAAACACGATGGTCGACGTGTAGGGCGTGCTCTTGTTCGGCAGTCGCGCCTGCCAGCCTGGAGCCACTTTTCCGCCGTGGGATGCAATTGCGTCGATGTCGAAGGCCAGGGCGAGGGTGACGACATCGGCCTCGAGGCCGTCGATGACGGCGCGGGCCTGCTTGCCGGAGCCGCCATGGGACTGGTGGATGACCAGGCTCTTGCCGGTGGATTGCTGCCAGCTCTTGGCGAACGCCGCGTTGACCTCCTGGTAGAGCTCGCGGGTCGGATCGTACGAGACATTGAGCAGAGTGTCGTTGCGCTGGGCAACCTCCTGCCGGCACGAGGCCAATGCGAAGACCGAGAGCAGCGCCAAGGACGCCAGCGACCTGGTTGACATGGGATACGCTCCCTCTCGAAGCTTTTGCAGTACGGCGCTTCTGTCCACAACGACTACGCTGTTGTGCGCCACGTGTCAAGCGACAGCGCGCCGATTGCCCCATAAGCAACTGCAGAACTGGCGGTCCCGCGCGCGGGCCAGTCCCAGCCCAGGCGTGGCTCAGCGCCCTTTGCCCGGGGCAGGAGTGTTTCCACCGGAAACACCCGGCTCCGGCCTGCCGAAACGTGGCTGGAACCCTCTCTGGCAAGCCCAAACGCCGCAGGAACACCGCCCGGGGCGCCTCGGGCGCCGGGTGCCCCTGCAGGCGGCGCCGACCGTGCCGGCGCAGGCGCGGCCGCCGGCGGCGCCCCGTGCCCGCGAGATTACGATTCAATGACGAATACCGGCACAGCGTGCGGACTTGCCGGTAAACTGGCTCCTAGACGAGGCGCCCTCCTTGACCGCCCCGAGCGCGACGTGGTCACAACCGGGCATCGACTGGGCGTTTGCGACCCATCGCATCATCCCAGCAACCCCTGCGTTTCCCGGGCGATTCTACCTACTGCCCCATGCCGATGCAGGAGCGCCAACCGCTTGTAAAGGGATATCTCGGGTGGGGCCAACAATCATTGCTGGACAGCGACCCCTCCTATCCGCTATATGAAAATCAACGAACCTAGAATCGTCTTCGCCCTAAGGCGGTGGCAACGGAGGTATCGATGAAACATTTGATTGGTGGAGTGGTAGCCATTTGTCTTGGGCTCTGGGGCATGCTCACCTGGTGGGGCAGCTTCGGAATGGTCATGCGGGGGCTGGTTCCGTTCGCGCTTCTGGGGCTCGGTCTGCTTGCAATCGTATCTGGATTCCGACGCATGTCCGAGGCGCCCGCCACTCCGGAAGCCGAAGCGCCACCGGAGGGCAGCCTCGACGCTGACTAGAAGATGCTGCTGGGCTGGATGGCAATACTGTCGGGGTTGAGCAAGTCCATGCAAGAGTCGATGCCCTTTTGCGAGCGTAACATCAAAGGGTGGATAGCCCTGCTCGCAATCGTGGCCATCGTCGTGCTCGGCGTCTCCGTCACCATGGCCGCCACAGGACGCGGCGACCTCGGCTTGCAGCGCGCGCGCCGGATGTGGGCACCCAGGAAGAATCGCGTCGTTGCCGGCCCTCCTGGCAATCCCTTTCCCTCTCCCTCACCGCTCGCCAGCGGCGCCGGTCCGGGTACGCCCGTTGCCTTGCCGATTGGCCCCCAGACCTGGCCCCAATACGCGCCTCCCCCCCAGGGAGGCCAGGGTATGCCCGCGTCTGGCAACAACGTGGACATGGTCGCACGCGCCACCCCCGGCGGTGGCATCAAGTTCATCGGCGGCCCCAACTGGATGCAGTCTCCCAACGCCAATACCTCCTTCAACCGCGCTGCTTCCCTGGTCCGCCCCACCGTGGTCAGCATCAGCGCCGTCCGCCCTGGCTACGCTCCTGCCGGACCACAGCCCAACGGCGGCAACCGGTTCCTGGACCCCTTTGATGGAGTGCCGGACCGCATGGTCGGAACGACGCCCTACGAGACGGTCGGTTCCGGGGTGATCATCGACCCGGCTGGATACGTCGTCACCAACCTCCACGTGATCGCCGGAACCAGCGGCGTGGTCGCCAGCCTCTCCTCGGAGCCGGAGAACCAGATGCCTGCGCAGGTCCTGGTGACCGACCCGGCCAACGATCTGGCGCTCCTGAAGATCGGCTCCGGTGGTGCCACGTTCCGCGCGGCCGCCCTGGGCGACTCCAGCCGGTTGCGCGTAGGGGACTGGGTCCTTGCCGTAGGCTATCCCTTTGGCCTGGAGCTCACGGTCACAGCCGGTATCGTCGGAGGTACCCACGTGGAGCTCGAGATCGGAGGCCGTCCGTATCGCGCCCTGCTGCAGACCGACGCTCCGATCAACAAGGGGTCGAGCGGAGGCCCGCTGGTCGACATGAGCGGCCTGGTGGTGGGGATCAACACCGCCATCTACGCGCCCACAGGCGTGTTCAGCGGAACCGGCTTTGCCATTCCCAGCAACCGGGTGGGGGCATTCGTCGCGCGGGCCATGCAGTCCTTGGGACAAGAGCCAGCGCAGCCATCACCCTGGCAACCTGTGGCCAATCCGGCCCCTGCGTCCCCGCCTGCTGCGCAGGCGCCTGTGGCGCAAGCGGCGCCGGCTCCGGCGACGAGAGCGCCCTCGGTCTGGCTTGGCCTGGGGCTCGTGGACGTCACGGCGGAGATGGCTTCCCAGTTATCGTATCCCAACGGCGCGGGAGCCTTCGTGGCCAGCGTAATCCTCGATTCCCCCGCAGAAGAGGCTGAGATCATCCGCGGCGACGTCATCGTCTCCATGGCGGGTGAGCCGGTCGCGGATGTCGATACCGTTTCTCGCATTGCCGCCAAGATGACCCCCGGACAGCGAGTCCCTGTCGTCATCTGGCGCAGTGGCAAGACCTTCAATACGACGATGAAGTTGAGAGGGGCCGGTTGAGCCCGATAGGTACACTACCCGGAGTCCTGACATGAGCGGAATGGCGAAACCCGTGCAACTCGGTGCCACAATCGTCCTCGGAGTCCTGCTCATCGGCGCGGTCGCGGCTGGCCTGATCTACGGCGATGACTTGCACGAGCTCTGGGAGGGGCGCGACGACACGAGCAGCAACGAGCGAGTGCAGATGCAGGGCGTCTGGCTCGGTATGAGGCTCGTGCCGGCCAACACTGCAGCCGAGCTCGGAGTGCCCACTGCGCCCAAGGGCGTGAGGGTCGACGAGATCTCCGAGCGCATGGGTTGGAGAGCCCGCCAGGCTGGGCTCATGCCTGGCGACATCATCACCTCCGTCAACGGTAAGAAGATCGGGTCCCTGACCGACGTCGACTCGCTCTCGAGAAGCGTGAAGACGTCCAATGCAATGCCGATGGAGGTCCTGCGGTACGGCCAGCCCCTCACGCTGACGCTTCCCGCGATTCCTGCTGTGATGGCGATGCAACCGCCGCCCGCCGCCACCCCTGGCCCGGCGCCGGTCCAGCCCGCGGCGATTCCGTATCAGCCTGGCCCCGGGGCGCCCAACCAGGGCCAGCCATCCTACTATTGTCCGTTGCATCGCCAGAGCTTCGCCGCAGGACAAGTGCATCCTCACTACCGATGTCCGATGTGCTACGGGCCATTGAACAGGGCGCAGTGACATGAAGACCATGCGTCAGACTCACCCCGTTCCGTCCTACGTCGTGGTGCTCGCAGTGCTGGCCACGGCTGGCGTGACGGGGTATGCAATGCTCAAGGCGGGGCTTCCTCCCTCCTGGGCGACCAAGAAGCCGGCGACCCTGGTGGGAGCGCCGCAGTTCTGGACTCCGTGGGCCGCGGCGAACCCTGCGACCGGCCCGGGCGAGCTGGCGCCGATACCGTTGCCTGGATTCATGGGTCCGCCTGGGGCCCCTGCCCAGCCAGGCGCGTTCCTTCCCGTCGGGGGTCCCACGGTCGTTCACATGGTACGGCCGGACACGCTGCCCGCGCACGGTGATCGCGGCGTCTGCACCCAATGCCATTCCATCCTGGACACGAAGGGAGCGCCCATCGCGGCGATTCGGTCCTACTCTCCCCTCTACCACGACTTCCGAGGCGTATGCGTCAATTGCCACGCCATCAACGTCGCGCCGACACAAGCCTCCGCACCTGTGGCCGCCGCCCAACCCAAGGCCGCGACGCCCGCCACTGCGCCCACGGAGGCGGAATTCCTCGGCATGGAGCTGTCGCCGCTGACTCCGGTCACTGCGACGCAATTCAACATACCGGCTGACACGCGCGGCCTCGTCGTCGTGGAAGCAGAGGCGCAGGCTGCGACCGTTGGCCTCAAGCCTGGCGACGTCCTTCTCTCCGTGGATGGAACGCCGGTACGCACGCTCACGGACTTCTTCCAGGTCACGCGCAATGGCACGCTCACGTCCGCTACCCTCGAAGTCTGGCGCGCTGGCCAGCGAATGGCCGTGAAGCTCACGGCTACACCGCCGACGCCGCCGGCAAACGCGACGCAAGGAGCAACCCAGGCGCAGGGAACGCCTCCGGCAGCGCAGACCCCGCAAGCCGGGCTGGCTCCGCCATTGCAGGTCAATCCGATTCCGACGGTCAAGACGCCGAGCCCGGCGAAGACGAGCTCGAGCTTCTGAGGCACAGGGAGACGCGACGACATGGCCCGGCTCATCATGGCAATCCTGGCGACAGTAGCACTGGTGGCCTTTTCCATGGCGAATACGCATCAGGTCGAGCTGAGCCTCGTCTTCGGAAGGCCCACGGAGATCCGGCTCATCAGCCTGATGGGTGCCACCTTCGGCACCGGCCTGCTCACAGGCGTCCTCTGGGGCATGATTCGACGTCTCAAGAAGGCCGAAGGGCCGCGTCCCAAGCTTCAACTCTCAGACACGCATGACCTGCTGAAGGACTGATTCATGGCAATGTGCGTTGCAGCTCCCGTCGACCCGACCCAGCGCGTCAAGTGCAGCGCTTGCGGTACCCGGTTCGCCTGGATCAATCTGGTGACCAACACCGGACTTGCAGCGCTCAAGGCCTCGATCGGTGTGCTCACCGGGAGCGAGGCCCTCGTCGTCAGCTCGCTGTACTCGATCAACGACGTCCTGTCGGCCGCAGCCGTACTCACCAGTCTGCGGATGGCCAAGCGGGCTCCGAACGACGAGCATCCCTTCGGCTACGGGAAGGTCGAATTCCTCGCCGTCGGCGCGGTGAGCGTGGTGCTGGCCGCGAGTGTTTGCTTCTTCGTCTACGAGGCCTTCAGCCTGTTCTCCGGCGAGCAGGGGTCTCCGAGCGGTCTGGCTGCGACCGTGGCGCTTCTGAGCCTGACGGTGAGCGAGGTTTTGGCCCGCAGGGGATTCTGCGTCGCGCGCAAGCTCGACAGCCCTGCACTGCACACCAGTGCTGAGCACAACCGGGCCGACGCCATTTCTTCGGGGGCGGTGCTGGTCGGCATTTGCGGCGCAGCGCTGGGCATCCCGGTTCTGGACCGGCTGATAGCAGTCTACGAGGCTGTGGACATCATGAGGCTGGCAGGCGCCCTCCTCGGCCAGTCCCTCAAGGGGCTCATGGACCACGCTCTACCCGCCAGCCGGGTCGAGATTCTCCGCAGGGCGTGCCTGAAGGTGCCCGGAGTGATGCACGTGAAAGCCATCCGCTCCCGGCGAGCCGGCTCGCACGTCTGGGTCGACGTCGTGGTCGCGGTCAATGAAGACCAATCCGTGCAGCAGGCCCACGAGGTGACCAACCAGGTCCACTTGATTGTCGCAGACGTCCTGGGGCCGCGGACTCGGGCGCAGATAGCGTTCCGGGCGCACCAGCCCAGGAACCAGGCGGTGGAAACGGCAGGTGCCCATGCCTGATCCCCGATGCATGCGCTGCGCCCGCAAGGTGCCCTGGATCTGCATCCTCGGCAACGCCTCGCTCGCAGTCTACAAGCTGCTGCTGGGCGTGCTCGGCGGCAGCACCGCGTTGATCGTCGACGGCGCGCACTCGTTCACGGACGTGATCGGCAGCACGAACATCCTGATCGCGTCGACGATCTCGCGCCGTCCCCCGGACGACGACCACCCCTACGGTCACGGGAAGGCAGAATTCATCGGCGGGGGCATCGTGTACTCGGTGCTCCTGGTCTTGTCGGCCAGCATGGTGTTCGGAGCGGGCCGCATCATCGTGACCGGGGAGCACGAGGCGCCCCACTACGTGACGTTGCTGGCTGCCGGAGTATCGGTTCTGGTGAACTACTTCATGTACCTGTACGGCAATTGCGCGGGGACGAGGTGCAATTCGCCTGCGCTGATGGCCGACGCGTTCGAGAACCGTGCCGATGCCATTTCCTCGCTCGCAGCGGTGGTGGGCATTGCCGGAGGGATCTTCGTCGATCCGATCTGCGACCCCATTGCCGCGGCCGTGGTCGGGCTGATCATCATGTACAACTGCATCACGCAGCTGAAGGATTCGCTGTCGAACCTGATCGATCGATCTCTGCCGCCTGAAGTGGGCCGTAGCGTGCGTCGGGTGGTGATGACGCACAAGGGGGTGGAGGCGGTGGACTACGTACGCACGCGGCAGACGGGGCCGCAGTACTGGGTAGATATTGGGATACGCGTATCTGGAGACCTCGGCATTGCCCGTTCCGATGCGATCGCTGCCTCGATTCGCACCGATCTGATGCGCCGCTGCGACCAATTCCAGCACGTCGAGGTGTTCGTCGCGCCGGCCACGGCCGGCGCGAGCGCGATCCAGAAGTCGGGCATGAGCATTGCACACGCGCAGAGCGACGCGGAGTAGCCGTTCGAGACTACAGGATGTGGAGGAGCAAGATGCACATTGAACAGGACGCGAAGCAGGATCCGGTCGACACGTCTGGCAACCCGGGCGCGGGACGCAGCATGTCCGGTTCCGCACAGATGCGGATTCGCGTCGCCAGCATTCTGCGTCTTTCCGACGCGCTGGTAGCACGCGCAGTCTCTGCCTACGATCGTCTCTTCAGCCTCGACCGCCGCGAAGAGGCAGAGATGTACCTGGACCTGGGTACCGAGATGGTCGAGAGCGGCCGGGCGCAGGATGCCTTGCCAGCATTGCAGCGGGTGGTCAAGCTCCGCCCGAAAGATGCGGGGGCGTGGGTGCAGCTCGGCATTCTCCACCTGCGACAGGGCGCCAGCACCGCTGCCATCGAAGCCTTCGACAAGGCACGGGCCCTGGGCGACCGCAGCTACGAGCTGCATCTGTACACGGCAGAGGCCCAGTCCGACCTCCGGCAGCATGAGATCGCGGTCAAGGAGCTGCAGGCAGCTCTCGACATCAAGCCTGACGTCGCCGAGGCCAACTACCGGCTCGGTGTCGAGCTCGACCAGCTCAAGCGCCATGAGGAGGCCGTCAAAGCCTTCGAGAAAGCCATCGAGAAGGCGCCGCGGGAAGCGGAGTACTACCAGAGCCTCGGCTTCACGCTCGACACCATGGGACGTCGCGACGAAGCGGTGGACTGCTTCAAGCGCGCCCTGGACCTCGAGCGCAAGGCCAATCACATGAGGATCAAGAAAGTTGGATAGCCGTCAGATCCTCAGGCAGCTGTACCTGCCAGCACCCACGCCGGAAGGCTGGATGCAGCGGGTACGAGAGCAGCGCATTCGCTTGCGGCGCTGGCTCGCGCGTCGGAGCTGGAAGCTCGCGGCCGCGGGCTGCCTGGTGGCTGGCTGGCTGATTTCCCACGCCCACTACTACAACCTGCTCACCGAGCTCGAATGCGAGGTTCACGAAGCCCGGGCCCAGATCGAGGCCCAACAGCAGCGCCGTCACCACATCCGACAGAATCTGGTTGCGATTACCAAGGGCTATACGCGCTACGAGGAGAGGGTCCTGAGCACGTTGACCGAGCTCAGAACCGGCGCCATGCCACCGCCCCCCCTGGTGGGAGGCGACAAGTCGGTCTTGCTTCCGCCAGCGGCCTTTTCCGCCGCTCCCACGTCGAGTGCACCGCCGGCACCGGCCAAAGTTGCAGCTCCCTCTGCTCCTGGAAGCACGCTCATCCCCTCCCCGGTCCAGCCGCCGCCCCCTGACCTGCGTGATCTCCTCTCGCAGCTCCGCATCGTGGCCGAGCAGTATCCGGATCTCAAGCTCACACAGAATCTGCAGCAGATGTCGTCGAGCATCATCGATTCCGAGACCGAGATCGCGAAGCGGATCATGATGTACAACGACGCCGTCAACCGCTACACCACGATCCTCGACACCTTTCCGGGCAAC
This sequence comes from Deltaproteobacteria bacterium, assembly GCA_016218915.1. Taxonomy (GTDB): domain Bacteria; phylum Myxococcota_A; class Polyangia; order Polyangiales; family Polyangiaceae; genus JACRCQ01. Next base: position 101,349 of record JACRCQ010000079.1, on the reverse strand, counting down.
GTATTCGGCTTCGTCTCGCGCTTTCGGACCTACGAGTTCTACAAGGTCGACGAGGAGAAGCTGCGGTACCAGGAGGTGTCGTTTTGAGCCAGGCCAGGATCTCGCTCACGCCTTGGGGCCGCCGCGTGCTCCCCTTCATCGGGCTGGGCCTGATTGTCGCCTTGATCTGCGCCGGGATGGCCTTGACGCCAGCCAAAGAACGCCCGTCTCCGGAGCCGGCTCAGAATCTCTCCGCCGAATTGCTGCCGATTCCGCCACAGACCGCCCCGGCCGTGCAGGTCCTGCCTCCAGCGCAGCCGACGCCTGTGATGCCGGTCGGCGGATTGCGAAACGGGCCGTCCTGCACGCAGGGGAAAGCGCTGCCCGTTGCCGCATACACTCCGTCCTTCGGCTTGCCCGAAGCAGCCACCACCGCGGGCCCGCGCTTTGCCACCCAGCCCGTCGCTCTGCAGCAGGTTGCTCCCCCAGCTACCGTCGAAGCTGTCGCGCCCACGCTCAGACGCGCTCCGCCTTCAGCGCAGGTCGCCCAGGCGCCCGCTGCCTCGACGGTATTGCCCATACTTCCCTTTGTAGAGGCCCACTGGCAGGGGCTGGAAGCCCTAGAGAACACGCCCGTTCTGGCGAAGAGTCTCGGGATTCCTCCGGACGCCAAAGGGGTGATCATCGACGAGGCTACGATGCCCGCGGACGCTGCGGGATTCCTCGCTGGGGATCTCGTCATGTCCGTGGCACAAGTGCCGACGCCGGATCTCATGTCCTTCATCGAAGCCACATCCAGAGTGCGGGATCGTCGTCGCGCGGAAGTCGAGCTGCTGCGCAAGGGCCGCCAGATGCGACTGGTCATCGTTGCGATGCTGGACAGGCTGGGCACCGCGAACGGGGAAACCGCGCAGACCATTCAAGCAGGGGCGCGTCCGCCGCACGATTACCTGGGACCTTGCACGAACTGCCATCGAATCGGAACCAAGGCGCAGCTCGGGGTAGACCAGGGCGACCAGCTGGTCAAGAATGCACCCCCGATACGCTCTGGGCAGCCACAACCACACAAGGATCGCGGCACATGCACTTCGTGCCACCAGATCACGGCGGCGTCCCTGCCGACGGCCGCTCCGATCCGCGCCGGACAACCTGCTCCCCACGAGAATCGAGGAGCGTGTTCTGGCTGCCACAAGGTCCAACTCTCTACCGGAGCAGGGGCTGCACCATGAACAGGGAACCCCTTCTCGCGGGCAACGAATCCGGAGGGCACCGTGTCTGACAGCAAATCGACTCCATCGCAGGGCACCAAGGATTGGGTCAGGACCGCGCGGGACCTTGCCGACGCCGGAGATCGGTGGTTCGTGTCGATCGCACGAGGCCTGGGCAGTGCGGCGGGAACCGCAGCCAAGCGCGCGCGCGCCGAGGCTGCGATCGTTTCGGATTCTGCCCAGAAAGCAGCGGACACGACCGTCGAGGTCACCCGCAAGATGGTCGGTAGCATCAAGAGCACGATTCCCCCGGCGGCGCCCAAGCATCGACGCAAGGCGGTTCTCAAAGCGCTCGGCTCGCTCGTCGACGAGTACGCCGCAAGGATCAATGCCCTGCCGGAGGACCGATTCGCGAGCTGGCTCGAGGAGATCACAGGACAGATCGCCTTCGAGCTCCGCACCTTGCCCGAGCCACCCAAGAATGACTTGCGGGTCGGAGAGCAAGCCGACGAAAAGAGCGCAGCCGGGGCAGGCGCAACGGCGGACGCTCCAGCCGACGAGGCCCAGCACGACAAGGCGCCGGTAGGGGCCAAGGAAGCGGAGATCGTCCGCGCGCTCGAAAGCGGGCCCCTCGCCAAGCCCGCGGAGCCCGACAAGTCGCCCGGCGAAGGCAGCGACTCGGACAGGCCTGCTGCAGACAAGAGCGCTTCCAACTCCAAGAAGGAACGCTGATGCGTTGAGCGGGGCGTCCATGAGTGACACCAGATCCGACAAAGGCAGCCCTCCTTCCGACGAGGAATTGAGGGACGATCCCGACGCGGGGTCGGAGTCCGAGACCCGGGGGGTCGAGGATGGTTGGTTCAAGCCGCTCTGGAAGGCGACCTCGCGAGCGGATGACGGATTCGTCAAGGTTGCGCGGTCCATCGGCGCTGCTGCTCGCTTCGTGGAAGCCGGCGTCGTGCGCGGCGTGGGAGCGCAGCAGGAGCGCACGGCACCCGCCGCGCCGCAGTCCGCCCCGCCGGAGCCTGTACCCGCGCAGCGCAGCAGCGAGCCAAGGAAGCGATCCGTCGCCAGAGAGCCTGAGACCCATACCGTCAAGACGACCCGGCGCGAGGCGCCGCAAGCCTACCCTTCGGCACCCCCGATTGCGCCGCCGCCGGCGCAGCGGCCGGCTCCGGCTCCCGCGCCAGCTCCGGCGCCGCGACCCGCTCCGGCGAGCCGACCGGCGCCGACCCCGGTCCTGGATGTCGACGGATGGCTCAAAGTCCTGGACCCGGGCGACCGGGTGCGCGCACTGGAAATCCGTGTTGCCATCGATGATTGGTTGCGAGGGAGCGTTGCCGCGAGAGTCGGCGCCCTGGAGCAGCTCGTGTCATTGGGCATTCGCGTGGAGCCGCTGTTCGTGGCATCGCTGCGCGGGGCGACGCCGGAGCACGCCGAGCTGGCGTTGGAGGGATTGAGGCGCATCGACTCCGAGCGGCTGGCCGCTTGCATTGCAGAGCTTCTTCTGGTGGACAACCCGGAAGTTCGTATCGTCGCGCTGCGCATTGCGCAGCAGATGAGCGACCGGATTGCTCGCCCGCTGCTGTCGCGTGGTGTGGAGGACCCGGATCCCCGCGTGCGACGCCGCGTGATTCCGTGGCTATCCTGGCGCCAGAGCGCCTGGGCGGTGGAGCGGATCTGGGAGCTGTGCGACGATCCGGATCCCTCGGTGAAGTGGGCAGCGCTCGACGCGTTGGTCTGGCACGACGGAGGCGAGGTGCGGATGCGCGTACGCCGCGCGCGCCCCGCGGAGATGGTGTACTGCCGGCGCACGAGCGCGCTGGTCGCGATGTTCGGCTCCCGGTCGGACAATGCCAATGGACAGACAGCGCCCGATCGAGTCGCGAGCGAGTCCAGCACCGCGCGCGGGCGCGCAGGAAAGACACGAGACACGAAGCGAGGCACCAGGGACGATGTCGAAGCGGAGCCGGTGCCGAAGAGCGATCCGAAGAAGGCGCCTGCGGAGGGCAACGGAAAGTGAGCTCATGCAACGCACACGGAGCGTTCTCGCGCCTCGCCCCCGCAAGGGTGAGCGGCCAGGGACCGCTTCGGGCTGCGTCTGCAAGCAACGCGGAGGAGGCACAGAATCATGTTCAAGGTATTCCTTGGGGCGATGGGAGGCGTGTTCATCGGCGCTCTCCTGGTGGAGATCCTGCGTCGGAAGAGCCCAGGGACGGTCGAGAAGCTCGAGGAGCGAGCCCGGCTGGCTGCAAGACGCGTGGGGATTCCCGAAGAATGCCATTCGGAGCTGGATATGGAGCCCGTCGACTGATCGCGTCGAGGGGCACTGGAATGCAGCGCAGCGGCGAGCGTCGCCGCCAGACTGACGGAGCGTGGAACGGAGGCGGGCGACAGGAGCCGGCCGAGAGGAGCAGGAAATCATGTATCTCTATGTGGCAGTAGCAATCACGTTTGCCATTACTGCATCGGTCATCGCCTACAGCAAAGGACGCAACAGCCTCGGCTGGTTCCTGGCCGGGCTGCTCATTGGCCCCTTTGCCCTGGTCGTCGCCGCTCTCGGACCCGTGGCGCGGGAAGGCATCTTCGCGCGTTGCGGCTCCTGCGGCGAGATCGTTCGCGCCGAAGCCACGGTCTGCCGATTCTGCAACAGACCGCTAGGGAGCGACGTTCCCGACAACGCGCAACCGGAAGAGGCAGCGTAGTCTCCGCCGAGTCGACGACAGCCAAGGGAGTGGAACATGGTACCGCCGTCCGAACGCGATCATCCGGGGCTACCCGCGCCAGGTGCACCCGCCGTCGCTGCCGACGAACAGCTCGACGACATCCTTTCCATCGTCGAGGATCTCCGCAGGCAGCTCAAGAACTGCAAGGAGATGAACGCCAAGCTGGCCGACGAGCTGTCCTCGACGCAGAAGCGCGCGACCGAGGCAGAGGGAAAGGTGGGCAAGCTGACCGACGAGGTGGAGCGTGCCAAGCGTCTGCTTGCCGTGTGCCAGACGGAGAATGAGACCTTGATCTCGGAAGCCGTGGCGGGTCAGGAGGACCAGCACGAGACTGCCAGAGAGATCCAGCGCCTTCGCCTCGAGCTGTCGTCCGCTGTCGACAAGAACCGATCCCTCGAGACCGAGATCGAACGCCTCAAGCGAATCAGCGTCGAGCTCGCGGACCAGGCCTCTGCCAACGAAGAGCCGCTTCGCAAGCGGGTCCAGGAGCTCGAGCAGGAGCTCGAGGAGCGCTCCTCCAACCGCGGCGAGCAGTCGCGCGAGCTGCACAGGCTCGAGGTTGCGCTCAGCGATCTGAGCCGCGAAAAGGAGGAGCTCCAAGCCCAGGTCGAAGCGCTCGAGCGCTACCGCAAGGCGATGAGCCGAATCCACGGGGCGCTACGCGGCGGACCGGAGAAGTAGCCTGCCCAGGTGATTCCACCTGGAAACACTGCCCCGGAACGTCAGAAGGAATACCGAGGACGACGATGGCGCGCACTACGAAACCGGATGGTGAGAAGCTCCTGCTGGCCGTCGAGCGGCTCATCGAAGACACCGACGAGCTCATCTCCCGCACCGAGGTGTTCCAGCGGGCGGCGGGCATCGTCGCGGGTCGCGAGGACGCCGACAAGGTGACAGCGGCAGCCGAGATGATCATTCGAAGCTATTCCAATCGATCCGCGGCCACCGGCGCGCTCACCGCGCTGCCGTCGGTCGTGCCCGGCGCAGGAATGCTCGTAGCGGCCATCGGCGGTACGCTCCTCGACATTGGATTGATGCTCAAGCACGAGATCGAGATGGTCCTGTGCCTGGCGCACCTGCATGGCTACGACATCACGCGCCAAGACGAGCGCCGCATGGTGTTCCTGCTGGCATCGATGAACGTGTCCGAGGTGCAGCAGGGAGGCAACTTCCTGCTCGACGTCGCGGTCGCGGAGATGGATGCCATTGTCCACTACACGCCGCGACAGGTCACCAAGATGCTGGCGTCGATTCTCACGCGCCTCGCGCTGCGGGCGACTTCCCGCGGCCTCTGGCGTGCCGTGCCGCTCGCCGGAATCGTCGCTTGCGGGCTGATGAACAAGTGGTTCACCGGCGAGGTCGGACATCGCTGCAATTCCCTGCTCGAGCAGCGTCGCAACATGGAACGCAACCAGAGCACCCATACGGAGGCGGACGTTGTCGACGCAAGAGTCCGGAGCTGAGCTCGTGGAGAACGTGTCCGTGGTGGACCGCGAGGCCTTCGGAGAGGCAGTGTGGCCCTCCGGCTACTCGGGTCCGCCCAGGGTGGTGGAGTGCCGCCACTGCCACACGAAGAACCGGGTGGAGGTTCCGAAAGCGGTTCTGTTTCCGGAGCACCACGACTGCGGCAGCTGCGGGAAGAAGCTGTTCCTCGACTCCGACGAGCCCCTCAAGGCGTTGAGCTCCAAAGCGTATCTACATTCCCTCGACCGCAAGTCGCTCATGGCGCTCGATTCCATTCCTGGAGTGCCCGAGCTGACCCGCTATCTTCTGTCCCGCGTAGGAGACCGCGGAACCCGCCTGCTGCTCATGTCGAGCGCCGTCAAGTGCGGCCCCGATCAGTTCCCCGAGCTCGTGCGGCTGATGGATCGCGCACGGATGCGGCTCGACGTTCCGTACCGGCCCGAGGTCTTTCTGGGCGAATCGCCCAACATGAACGCGGTGTCGATCGGCTTCAATGATCCGATCGTGATGGTGCATTCCGCGTTGCTGGATCAGCTGGGCGATGAGGAGATGATCGCGGTGCTCGGGCACGAGCTCGGGCATCTGCACCCCAGCCACCACGTCTACCACGCTCTTGGAAACCTGCTGCTGATGGGCGGCGCCGCGGCCGCGGGTGTGGCGGGGATCGTAGCCCTGCCCCTGCGCATGGCGCTGCTGCAATGGCAGCGAGCCTCCGAGCTCACCGCCGATCGCGCCGCGCTGCTCGCCTGTCGGGATCTCCGCACCTGCATCCGGCTCATGCTCAAGTTCGCGGGTGGCAACAGGCCCGGCACGCGCGCTCGCACGTCCATCCAGCTTGCGCCCTTCATCCGCCAGGCACGGGAGCTGGCGTCGCAGGAAGCCTCCAGCTGGGTCGACGGCGCGCTGGCGGCCTGGCTCACGCTCAATCGCAGCCATCCGTTCGTCGCGTGGAGGGTCATGCACCTGATCCAGTGGGTGGAGCGAGGGCGCTATCTCGACATCCTCGCGGGCCACTATCCCCGGCGGGTCGTCACGGGCATCACCTCGCGGCCGCCGGCGCAGCAGCGTGTGCCGAGCCAGGGCTCCCGCGGAGCCCAGAGCCGACCATGATGCAGACGCCGCTGCTGTTCCTGTTCGGCCTCGCGGTGGGAACCATCGGCACGATGATGGGTGTCGGCGGTGGATTCCTGCATGTGCCGGTGTTCACCCTGCTTCTCGGCCTGCCACCGCAGGCGGCCATCGCGACGTCCATTGCGGTCATCTTCATCAACACGTTCGGCGGCTCGGTCATCTACTACTTCCAGGGACGCATGGACGTGGACCTTGCGAAGAAGCTCTCCCTGGCTGTGGCGCCCGGGGCGATCTTCGGTCCGTTCATCGTGGAGCAGTACACGAGCTCGTTCTTCTTCGTGCTCTTCTCCTGCGCCCTGATCCTGTGTGCGCTGCACTTCCTCTTCGGCAAGGGGCGCGTCACGATCCTGCCGAAGTCGCGCTACGATCGCACCGCCACGATCAAGGACGCCTACGGTCAGACCGTATCGTACTCCACCAACGTCGAGCTCGGCGTCGTCGGCACCCTCCTGATCGGATTCCTCTCCAACCTGCTGGGCGTCGGCGGCGGGATCGTACACGTCCCCTTCCTGATCTCCGTTCTCAAGATCCCCACCCACGTCGCGATCGGAACGTCTCACGCGATCCTCTGCGCCTCTTCGTTTCTCGGCACCGTGATGTTCACCATCCTGCAGAGGGTGGAGATGAACATCGCGTTTCCCACGGGGATCGGAGCGATCATCGGGGCCACGATCGGAGCGGATCTCGCGCGCAAGACGAGCGGCGTCGTGCTCCGCAAGATGCTCGCTCTGGCACTGATGATGATCGGAATGAAGATGCTCTTCAAGACGCTGTAGGAGAGATGGGATGTCGTCCGGCGCTCGCATCCGCTTCGTCCTGCCCTCGGTGGTGCTCGGAGCAGGATTGACGGCTGCCTCCACCTCCGCGATGAACCTCGTCCTGCCAGACCTGCGCCGGGATCTGGCTGCGTCGAGCGCCCAGACTGCCTGGTTCGTGGTCGCCTTTCTGGTAGCCCTGATCGCGGTGCTTCCGCTGGCGGGAAGGATCGCGGACGCTCGAGGGCATGCATCGGTCTACCTGTGTGGCTTCGCAGCCTATGCCGTGGGCTCTTTGCTGTGCGCCGGTGCGCCGGGGCCGTGGTTTCTCGTAGTCGCTCGGGGAACGCAAGGTGCGAGCGCGGCCTTCATCATTGCGGCGACCCCTGCCTTGGCAGCGGCATCGGCACGGGCTGGAGCCGAGGGGTCCGCCCTTGGCTGGTTGTCGAGTGCCACGTACGCGGGAATGGCCGCGGGCCCTGCGCTCGTCTCCCGTGTTCTTCAGTCTGGCGGGTGGAGAGCAACCTTCCTCGCCAGCGCGGTCGTGAGCGCTGTGGTGGTGTCCGCAGGGTTTCTCTCGATCCCTTCCGAGCTGATTCGCCGGGAGCGCCAGCAACACCCGCCCCCCCTCTCGCACCACCGCTGGCGCGGGTTTCGAGCTCGAATCCGGGAGCTGGCCGCAGCGCTGCCGGGACCTGAGACCAGGAGCACGCTGCTCGTATCGCTTGCGGTCCACGCGGCTCTCGGCGGCTGCATATTCATGCTTTCGCTCGTGCTCAAGGACCGATTGCAGCTCGCCGCTCACGCCTCGGGCGCGCTGTGGACAGCGCACGCCTCGGGGCTTGCCGGAGCCGCTGCGCTCGCGGGCATGGCGAGCGATCGAATCGGCCCGCGGCGTGTCTCGCTGCTGGCCATGATGGTGATGGCGACAGGAATGATGGGTCTGGGCCAGGCATGGTCGCGACTGGTGCCCTGGCAGGCCGGGCTGTGGCTGGTTCTGGTCGGAGCGGGCGCTGGGGCATTTGCGGCTGCCACCTCGGGCATCCTCGTGGGCGAAGCGAGGCCGCAGTCCCGGGGCGTGGCCGGGAGCTGGCTCGCCCTGTCGCGCAATGCGGGGACTTGCTGCGGAATCGGGCTGGCGACCGCGATTCCGAGCCCCACAGCCATGCAACACAGCCTCGCGGCCGGGGCCTTGCTCGTGCTGTTCGCGTCGGTCGCGACATTGTTGCGCAATCGTCACCCGGTTCTCCTGGGCGACGTGGGAGCTGAGAAGGTTTCGTGATTGAATGAGAAGGTTCGACGGCGAGCGGAATGCTTCCGCACGGTCTGTCCAGGTTGCGTGGGAGTACGACGTAGGGCCATAATGGCAGCGGACGACCCGACAGTGCAGTCAACGATTGTGTGTGCGCAGGCTGAATGGAAACCAACGGACGCAAGGTGCTACGGCTGCTGAAGTCGGCACTCAACAGCGTAGGGCTGGGTGCCCGCGCCGCTGCGTCTGATTCCATCGATTCGAATCCTGAGCCATCCCCGACTCCGGACTCCAGTTCCGAAGTGTCGAATCCCCCGCCGCCAGCCAAGAGTCGAGTTCCAACGAGCGAACCCCCTGCCCCTTCGAGAGACCAACAGCGCACGGCGTCAGAACCTCCGCCCCCCCCGGCGCAGGAAGCCCCGTCCAGCGCCGCCAGGCCCCAGGCGGTCGTGGGCCGGCAGGTCCGACGCATGTTCGACTCCGTTGCAGGGATTGCGTCGGTGTGGAAGGACGACGCCTCCGGGCTGTTCAAGAGCAGAACCTCCCCGGCTCCTGCTGCGAGGAAGGTCGCGCCAGCAGCGAGCGCGCGCTCCAAGCCAGCCCCCCGCACGCCGGCTCCGTCAGCCCGTGAAGCTGCCCGCCCAGCCCCCGCACCCCGCCAGCCCGCTCCGGCCCCGGCATCACGCGAGCCCGCACACCAGGCTCCGACACACCGAGAGCCGCCTCGTCCGGTTCTGGCTGCCCGCCAGACGCCACCGCAGAGCGACAAGCAGCAGCGACAAGACGCGCTGCGGTACAAGGAAGCGCTGGCTGAGCTGCGAGCGGCCCGCGAGGCGCTGGCGACCGCCCACAAGCAGCACACGGACGCCCTGGCGGCCGCCCACAAGCAGCACAAGGACGCCCTGGCGTCCGCGCAAAAGCAGCAAAAGGACGCGCGCGCGAAGCTGAGCGAGCTCGACAGCGAGCTGCGCAAGGCCCGGGCCTCGACCGCTGCGGCTCTCAAGGAGCGCGACCAGCAGGCTGCCGCTTCAGCCGCACAGCTGGCAGAGTCCGCTCGCCAGCGTGCTGCGTACGCGAAGCTGGAGCGAAGGTGCAGGGACCTGGACGGGGAGCTTGCGCGCCTCAAGGAATCGAAGGCATCAGCGCCGTCGCGGGCAAGGATCGCAGAGCTCGAAGGCGCGCTCGAACGCCAGACCGAAGTGATCTCCCAGCTGCGCAACCAGCGCGAGCTGTTCGAGTCCCGGATTGCTCGCCTGGAGGGCGAGCTGCACAGGGCACTGTCAGAGCGCGACGAAGACGCGGCGCGCAAGCTCGACCAGGCCCTGACCCGGCAGGGAGCTTTGCTCCTCGAGCTGCAGCAGCAGCGCGAGGCTGACGAGGAGCGGATCGCGGAGCTGGTTGCCGCTCACAACAGGCATTCCGAGGAGCGCGACGCGCAATGGGCAGCGAAGCTCGACCAGGCGCTGGCCCGCCAGACCACGCTCGTGGCACGAATCGAAAGCCAGCGCGCGAAGTACGAGGAGAGAATCGGGGTTCTCGAATCGGACCGGCGCACGTTGCTCGACGCCAACGAATCCGAGCTCGCCGGGCAGCTCGAGCAGGCCCTTGCACGCAGCGACGCGCTGGCGGCGGAGCTGGACCTGCAGCGCTCCGAGTACGAGCGCAAGGTTGCGCGCCTGGAGGCGGAAGCTCGCGAGGCGGCCGATCACCAGGAGGCGCGTAGCGATGGTGAGACCGATGCGCTTCGCCAGGAGCTCGAGGCGTTGCGCACTGCCCAAGCCGAGCTTCGCGCCCGGCTCGAGTCGTCGACCGCCGAGGTCGAGGCTCTCCGACGCGCGCAGCTCGACGAGCGCGATGCACAGTCCTCCCGCCTCGAGGCCTTGCTGACCTCCAAAACCGAGGAGCTGGAGTCCAAAGCCAGGGAGCTCGCAGCCAAGGACGAGCAGCTCGACTCCACCTCCAAGCAGCTCGACTCCACCTCCAAGCAGCTCGCGTCCACCACCGAGCAGCTCGATTCCACGACCAAGCAGCTCGATGCGGCGACCAGGGAGCTCGAATCCAAGACGAACGAGCTCGAGACGAGGGCCCAGGACCTCGCGTCCAAGGACCAGCATCTCGCCAAGCTGGCAGCGGAGCTGGACACGGTGCGAGCGGACCTGCAGACAGAGCGAGCCGCGCGTCTGGAGCAACGAGACAAGTACGAGTCGATGATCGCGCAGATGGCGGATCGGCATCGCACCGCGCTCGATCAGCTCGAGGCTGGCGAACGGGCCAGCGTCGAGGAGCTGGAGCGCAGCCGAAGCGAGCTGGAGCGAAGCCGAAGTGAGCTGGCGCAGCTGCAGGAAGCGCACGCAGCAGCGGTCGGCTCGCTGACGCAGAAGGGAGAGGCGACCGAGACGCGCATCCTCGAATTGATGTTGCGGGCCAAGACGGCGGAGTCGGAAGCGAGCCGGACGATCATCGAGCTGGAGGCGGCCCAGGAGACGATCGAGGAGCTGCAGGGGCGGCTGGCCGAAGCGCAGGCATACGCGGAGCGCTGCCGAGCGTTGGAAGCTCAATTTGGCTGGGAAATCGTGGAAACGCCGGGCAAGGAACCGAAAGACGGCTGACCGGAGCTGCGAGCGCTGCGCAAGGGCACGGCAATGCGTGATTTTCGCGCTGCTGACGCTCCAAACGGTCATGGACGCGGCACGGACGGATATTTAAGACGCGCTTGCGCGGGCGGTCGCCCAGACGGTACAGTCGGCGCACTGGTCGGCGCAACAAGCGATCCGCCGCGAGGAAACCATGACGGAACAGCAAGATGGATGCATCCCGGTCGGAGTGGACCTGGGGACATCGACGAGTAAATTCTGCGACGGTGCCAAGGTAGTGTACTTCTCCTCGGTCGCGGGCGACGCGCTTACCGAGCAGCTGGAAACCAGCTGGCGTCGCATGAACCGGTCCACGGACCGTCGGTGGCTTCACAATCTTGCGTTGTGGGACGAGGCACGTCAGACGTGGCGCTACATCGGCGCGATGACCCGCAGCTCCCAGCGTCAGCAGTGGTTCACGGAAGGCGGGGTACTGCAGAATTTCGAGGATGCCTACCTCGCAATGCAGGCCGGCCTGTTCTTGCTGGGCGTCGAGAGGGAAGCTTCGCTCGGGCGCGTCGCCATGGGCTTCGGGATTCCGATCAAGGCCGGGGAAGAAGCGTCGGAGCGTTTTCTGGACAAGGTCCGCGAGCGGCTGGTCACCGAGGACGGCAAGCGGATCATGAAGATCCGGGCCAAGAACGTGGCGACCGGCGAGGTCAAGGAAGACTCGATCGAGCTGGTTTTCTCCCTGGTCCAGTTCCAGGCCTACGGCGCCTACATGGTGCTCCTGTTCCGCAAGTTCGGTCTCAAACTCTACAATACGTATGTCGTAGACGTCGGGCACGGCACCTGGATCAGCCTGCCTGTGGTGGAGAACGAGGCAGACATCGCGATTGCCCATTCCACGCCCGCCGGAATCCATACGATCACCGGCAACATCAGCACGGCGTTGTTCGAGAAGAGCGCCCAGAAGGTCAAGATCCAGGAGCAGCGCATCATGGAAAAGATCGCTGCGGGCCAGCGCGAGGTCGAGGTCCCTGGAGCGGGCGTATTCAACTTCGGCGCAATGCTCGACGCGGAGTGCGAGGCGTTGGCCGAGGACATCATGAAGAAGGTACGCATGGATGTCGCTGCCCTCGGTGCCAAGGGAGTGAGCCTCGACTACGTGGCGATCGTCGGTGGTGGCGCCAAGCTCGTCTTCAATGGTCTCAAGAGCCGTATTGCCTCGTTCTTCGGCTGGGACGGACCGATGGCGGACGAGCGCATCGTGGGCAACGAGGCGCTGGGGGTCGATCCGCGGTACGCCAACGCGGCGGGGCTCATGCTGCTCGCACGGGATCAGCTTGCGATTGACGAAGGCAAGGACGTAGACACCAGCCTGAACATCCAGGCCGTGGCGAGCGACAGGGATTAAGCTCGATTCGTGGCCATGCAACGCCTTCTCGATGTGCTCATCTCCGAGGGTGAGATTGACAAGGCGGCAGCGGAGTGGGTTCGGGGCCACCTGGCGTCGAACGGCGGGACGGTGGATACCGCCCTGCTGGAGCTGGATCTGATTGACGAAGAAGGGTTGATGCGGGGGCTCGAGGCGTGTTTCGGCATTCCGGCGGCCTGGCCGTCGGACATCGGCGAAGCGACCCAGGACATAGCGCGACTCGTTCCCGCCGAGGCACTGCAGCCCGGGCTCTGTCCATATCGCCTGCGGAGCAACGAGCTCACGTTGCTGGTCAAGGAGCCGCTGGCGGACGATCGTGTCGACGAGCTGCAGCGTCTGGGGCTTCAACCGCTGCAACGAATCGCACCGGCGCACACGGTGGAGTGCGCGCGCACGCGGCTGCTGGGCGCGCCCTTGGACGCTCGCACCGAGCATCTGGAGGAGAGGCTGTCGCGCAGGCGCAACGCGGATGTCCGCGGCGTGGTCGCTGCCATCTCCAAGGCAACGTCCTTTGCGGCTGCCTCGGCCGAGGTCCTGGACTACGCGTCGCGCTTCGTCGAGTTCTGCTGCTTCCTGCTTGCGGGCAAGACCGAGCTGCGGGTAGGGGCTGCTCGCGGCGGCAACGTGCGCGCCGGTGCCGTGATGCCGGTTCCGGACCCTGGCTGCGCGCTGGCCGCCGCGGTGCGCTATGGCGGCTATTTCGTGGGCCCTCTGGGAGGGAGCGAAGCCGACGAAGCGTTCTATGCGGCGCTGTCCATGCCCATGGCTCGCTGGGCCCTGGTGGCGCCGGTGCCGATCACCACCGGGCAGACGTTGGTGTTCTATGCGGACAACGGGCCGCGCGGCATGGCATCCCGATGGGTGGCCGAGCTCACGCTGCTCGCGGCTCGCGCTGGCCAGCAGGAGGGGCGCATGTCCTCGTCGCGCGGCAGGGCTTCGGGCGGAAAAGCAAGGACTCCGCCCACCTCGCAGCTCGCGTTGCCCCTCGGTTCTGAATCGGCCGCAGGGCCACGGGCGACGCCTGAGGACGCCACCCCGGTCGCGCCTGGCACAGCGGAGCCAGGCCCGGCCAACGAGCCGATTCCAGCACAAGCCGCGCCGGCCCCACGCGCGGAGCCTGTGGTGACGGGCGGGCTCGCTCCCGGAGAGTACATTGCAATCGGCCGGCTCCGCGCCGCAGCTGCGAGCGAGGGCGTCACGGTCGAAGCGCTCGTGGATTCGCTCTTGAAGGACCGTGTCCCACCGCCGGCGGCCGAGCCCTCTGCCGCCCTCGTGGGGGAGGTGCGCGGCTTGTTCGAAATGCTCGCGGTGAATCTTCCGACCCAGCTCGCCAAGGGAATCGAAGCAGCTTTTCGCGACATCGTTCCGCGGCTCGGGACTCCTGCCGGAGCGCCGATGCCGGTGCGACGGTCCGTGCCTCCGCCGCCGGCATCCGCGGTACCGATGCCCGCGATTCCCCCGCCGGCCCAGACGGTCGCGCTCGAGCCCAGACCCCAGGCCGCGAAAGAGGTCCCCAGCTACGCCGACAGGCGATCACGAGCCAACCGCGTCAAACTGTAGTACGGTATGGGCTCGGAGCCCGAAGGCATGTCGCTGGTACTGTTTCTCGATCTCGGCGATGCGATCACCAAGGGGCTCGCGGTGGGAGATGGCCGCGAGCGACGGCTCCGATATCCCAGCGTGGTGGCGCATCGACTCTTGCACAGCGGAGAATCGGACTCGGGAGTGTCGCTCGATCCTGGCGAAGCTCACCCCCGTCCCGAAAGCCTGAAGGACGCCGGCCATCCCCGATTCCGTTCTTTTCCCGGTGCACAATCCTTCGTGGCCGAGGCGCACGGCAGCGATCATGTGACCGAGGGGGCGCGCTTCACAGGGTGGATCGCTGCGGCCTATGGTGCAGATCGGCAGACGCTGGGCACGGGGGCGATGCGGGACAACATCGAAGCACTGGCACGCCGGGCGCTTCTGACGTGCGGCAACGACGGGCCTGTGGAGATCGTGTTCGTGATCGACACAGGCTCCAAGGCCGACGAGATCCTCGCCTACGCAGAAGGGCTGCGCGGCACGCAATCGATTGCGTCCTGGAGCTTCCTCCGCCGCGCTCGGGCACAGCTCACGGTCGAGCTGCGCGGCAGCGTCATGGACGCGGCCGATTGCGTCGTTGCCGCGGTACCTCCGGAGTTCCGTCTCGACGCGATCCAGCGTCTGCTGGTCATCGACATCGGATACCGACGGACCAAGCTCGTCGTGGTATCCGAGGAAGGCTGCGAGCACGTCGAGCACGTGGACATCGGAGTCTCGGATTGCGTCAAGCGAATCATGCGCGACGGCGGGGGCGAGGGGCTCTACGAGGACGAGTGCGCCTTGATTCGGGCATTGGAGGGGAATCGCGGGCCGCTCGAGGTTGCGGGGCGGTCCTACGACGTGAAGCGTCCTTTGGGGGAGGCCCTGCGCGGCTTGGAGGAAGAGATAGGCAATGCGGCCAGGAAAGTCGTTTTGAATCTCTTCGAGCGACGCGGCGAGGTATGCAAGACGGCAGCGATTACAGGGGGAGGGGCGCCGCTGATGGGAGATAATCTCGCAGCGCAGCTGACGGCTGGACAGGGGCCGATGACCGCCGTGTGGGTGGCGCCGGATCCGAGCTTTTTGCTCGTGGAAGGGGCGCGAAGTATCCGGGCGAGAACCCCGAGCCTGTCGCCACTATTCCTTGGAGCCGGGTCCTAGAAGCGTTACACTTCAAGGCAACGGACTCCTCGGACGATGGCGTACCCGGAGCCGGACAGGCCAGAGTCGTGATCCTGATTGTATCCAACAAGGACGACGTCCAGCAGCTGGCAAAAGCTGCACTGGAAGGCATTGGGCTGCGCGTGGTGGGTCATGCGAGCGCGGACGAAGCGCTTCAGGTCGCAGAGGATGACGAGCCGGAGCTGGTGCTGGCGGACCTCGGATACTACGGTCCAGGCAGTTCCGACTTGAGAACTGCCTACGTGAACCGCTTCCCGGAGCGTCAGACGCTGTTCGCGATCATCGCGGAGCCCACGGACATGGCGGCCGTGGCAGCAGCGCTCGAGACGGGGGTGGACGACTTCCTCACGGCGCCGCTGGACGCAGCGGTATTGACCACACGCGTCCGGTTGCTGCTGCAGAGGAATCGGATGGGAATCCGCGCCCGGTTCCGGGGCGATCTCGCCCAGCTGCCGCTGGTGCAAGTCATTCAGTTCTGCGAGCGCAACGCCCTTACGGGGAACGTGAAGTTCGACACGCCCAAGGGCAGAGTCCAGGTCCGGTTCGCTGCTGGCCAGATCGCCATTGACGGGGGGGATCCCACCGACAAGCTGGCGGAGCTGATGGCGCTCGACAGCGGCACCTTCGTGATCGAATCGTCGCCCATGGCATTCCAGGAGATCGAGAATGCCAGAATGCTGAGCATGCCGCCCCATCCGCGGATCGAGGTGCCGATCGGGCGCCTCTCCGGGGTGCGCGTGGGCACACGGCAATTCCGGATCCAGACGGAGTACGACCCGCAGCCGCCGGGAAGAATCGTCTCGATCGTCATTCTCGGAGAGAGGGTCGTCAAGAAGCAGGAGTCCACGACACCTGCGTCGATCAGCATGGATCAGCTGTGGGTCCTGGTGGACGAGCAGCATTTCAGCATCGAGCAGTCGGTGCGGGACACGATTGACGGATTCTTCAAGAACCGACCGGAGCCGTGGCCGGAGGTCTCGACCGGGCAGCTGCAGCAGGCGCCCCGAGTCCAGGAGCCCGTCCGGGAGACCGCGATTCGGCTGCCCGCGCGTCCGCAGCCCGGCTCCAGCCACCCCGAGATGATCGAGGTGAGAGTGCCTCGCAAGATCGACCTGGAGCCGGAGTCGACGCGGGCGCTGCCTGCGCCTCCGCCGGTTCCCACGACGCCGCGGGCCAAGGGCGACAGCGAGCGTTCCTGGCCGGTCCGGGAGGACAGCCTCGCCACGACGATCTCCTCGAATCCGCCGGACAGCGGCCCGTCGCTGGGAGACGACAAGGAAGAGCTGTTCGACATGGGGCTGCGCAAGTGGCGCTTGCGGGACTTCGATGGAGCGCTCGTGCTGCTGGAGGCTGCTCGCGCGCTCGATCCATCGGACCGGGCTGTGCAGGCCTGCGTTCGCGCGGTTCGTCGCAAGCTGGCAAACCGCTGAATGCCCGCGGTGGGCCGGCACATCGAATACGCGGGCACTGCGGCGGGCTCTACATGCTACTTCGCAGTTGACGCGAATCCCTGCTGAATCTCGCTCAGCGACACTGCATCATTCGACGGTCCCGCGCAGAATCGGCTTGACTGGGCTGCGCGATAGGCGGATAAAACAATAGTGACCAGCTGCAAGCAATGCGGCAAGTGCCCCTCCGCATCGAATCCCCCAAACCCGCGTAAAGGCCGGGTCGTCAT
Organism: Deltaproteobacteria bacterium; assembly: GCA_016218915.1. GTDB lineage: Bacteria > Myxococcota_A > Polyangia > Polyangiales > Polyangiaceae > JACRCQ01. The sequence goes on along the minus strand of JACRCQ010000079.1, from coordinate 84,400 downwards.
CGTCGGCAATCGCAATGTCGGCAAGACCACCCTGTTCTCCCGTCTTTCGGGCCAGGAGCCCAAGAACGTCAACATCCCCGGCTCCACCTTCAGCCTCGCATCCGCTCCGCTGAGCCGCTCCCCCTGGACCGTGCTCGACACGCCCGGGACGTACTCGCTCTTCGCCGCCAACGAAGAGGAGATGGCGTCGCGCGATGTGGCGCTGAGCGCAGACTCCGACGAATTCCTCGGGATCGTGCTGGTGGCCGATGCCAAGAACCTGAAGCGCTCGGTAGCTCTTGCGCTGCAGTACGCCGAATACGGGCTGCCGATGGTGGTGGCGCTGAACATGGTCGACGAGGCTGCGCCGCGGGGGATTCACATCGATGCCCGCAAGCTGTCAGCCGCGCTCGGCATCGAGGTGGTTCCCACGGTGGCGCGCGAGGGCATCGGCGTGTCCGCCCTCGCCGCACGCTTGCCGTCGATGGTCCCCTCGCACGGTATTGTCGCTTATCCGCCGAAGGTGGACCAGTTCATCGACCTGGTCCAGCGCATCCTGCCCGACAGCTCGGTCTCGCCCCGGATCATCGCTGTGCTGCTCCTTGCTTGCGACTGCGGCGTCAAGAGCTACATCCTCAGGAGCTTTGGCCCGGAGATGCTCTCGCAGCTCGAGGACCTTGCGGGTGAGTACCGGCGCGAGGAGCCAGCCCAGCTCACCGTGACTTTGTCCAATCTGTATCTCAGAAAGGCAGAGCAGATCGTCCACCAGGCCATGACGGTCGAGCCGGCGTCGAGCAACAAGCACCTTGCGAAGCTCGGCGACTGGTGTGCACAGCTGCACACCGGCATTCCGATTGCCATCCTGGTCATGGCAGCGATGTACTTTTTCGTGGGCACCTTTGGCGCCACGATCCTGGTGGACTTCATCAACGGCACGATCTTCCAGGGCCTGGTGATTCCCTGGGCCACGCGGGTGATGGCCCACGTTCCCAACGCCTTCCTGCGGGACCTGATCGTGGACCCCGGATTCGGCGTACTTCCCACCGGCGTGTTCCTGGCCCTGGGCCTGGTCATGCCCGTGATGTTCTGCTTCTACCTCGCCTTCGGCGTGCTCGAGGAATCGGGTTATCTTCCGCGGCTGTCCATCCTGCTCGACAGGGGATTCCGCAAGATGGGACTGAACGGCAAGGGGGTCGTGCCCCTGGTCATGGGATTCTCCTGCGTGACCATGGCCATCCTGACCACCCGCGTGCTCGACACGAAGAAGGAGAAGAACATAGCGGCCTTCCTGACGTTCCTGTGCGTGCCCTGCGCACCGCTCATCGCGGTGATGTTCACGATCCTCGACAAGATGCCATTCGCAGCCACGCTCACGGTCTTCGGGTTGATCCTGGGAATGCTGTTCTCCGCCGGATACCTGGTGGACAAGCTCCTGCCTGGGGCCCGCACGCCCCTGCTCCTGGAGATCCCTCCCCTGCGCATCCCCAAGCCCGTGCAGCTGCTCAGGGCCGCCGCGACCAAGACCTGGTTCTTCATGAAGGAGGCGGTCCCCGTCTTCGTGCTCGCGTCCGTGGTCGTCTTCCTGATCCAGCGCCTTGGAGGGCTCGATCTGCTGGCCCGCGCCCTCAAGCCGGTGACTGCCACCATGCTCGGCTTGCCCGACAAGAGCGTGCAGGTCTTCATCAAGACCATCGTGCGGCGCGAGAGCGGCGCCGCGGAGCTGCTGAACCTGTCGAGCCACTTCACCAACCTGCAGCTGGTGGTCAGCCTCGTGGTGATGGTCTTCCTCGTTCCCTGCGTGAATGCCACCCTGGTCCTGTACAAGGAGCGGGGGCTCCGTGGGGCCAGCGCCATCGTCGGGGCCGTCGCGACGCTAGCTGTCCTTATCGGGTCAGCTGTCAACCACGGATGTCGATTGCTTTCCATCTCCTTCTCGCAATGAGGATCCCAATGCTCACTGAGAAACAGGAAGAGATGCTCGAGGCTGTCTGGGTCGCCGGAGAGACCAAGTGCTTCTCGCTTGACGCTATCCGTAAGCGGTGTGCCGTCGAGTTCACCGACTCCGACGTAGCAGAGCTCGAGCGGACCGGCGTCATCGTGAGGAATGCGGACAAGATCCTCTTCACCCAGGAAGGCAAGCACCTTGCGGAGGGCGTGATTCGACGACACCGCCTGGCCGAGGTCCTGCTCAGCTCCATCCTGCGGCTCAAGGAGTCGGAGATGGAGGAGGTCGCGTGCAAGGTGGAGCACAGCCTGCAGCCCGAGGTCGAGCAGGCCATCTGCACGTTGCTGGGCCATCCCGAGGTCTGTCCGGACGGCACCCCCATTCCGAGGGGAAGGTGCTGCACCAACGGAGTCAAGCTCGAGCGCGTCGTGGTCAGCCTGCGTGAGCTCAAGCCCGGCGAGTCCGGCAAGATCACCTACATCAAGCCCGGAACCCACTCCAACCTTCACCTCCTGATCTCCGTGGGCCTGCACCCGGGCGCGCTGCTCACCGTCCAGCGCAAGCTCCCTGCCCTGTGCATTCGTCTGGAGAACACCGAGCTGGCGATCGACGAGGAAGTCGCCAAGGACATCTTCGTCTGGCGGATCACCGTGGACAACCCTGTCGCGCTCGCGGCGGAGTAGGCCTGTGGCGGATCCCAATCGGCGCCTGGAGGATGGAGTGAGCGCGGCAAGCCCTTACCGAAAGACGGCTCCGACCGGCCTGCTGGGACGCGCCCGGCAGATCGCCGATACCAGCGACCGCTGGTTCGTCACCGTGGCCGGCGGCCTCAGCAACGTCGTGCGCAAGTACAACCCAGCAACCCTCGTGCGCAAGGAGAGCGCGCCTGCATCGCGCCGTCCGCCCGCCCGCTCTCTGGTCGTGGCGCCCGCACGCTCCACCCAGGGCCAGGCCATCCCCTCGTGCGCGACCGTCGCAGCGTTCCTCACCGAGCAGCTCGAAGCTCCAGGGCGCTCCCGGGACGTCGCAGTCGCTTCCGACCCGCGCTCGCCGGACGACCCCTTCCTCGCGTCGCCCGAGGAGATATGCGCCGCAGTGGAGACCACGGTGCAGCACTTCCTGCAGGTCGATGGAGTGAGCGTCGAGCTGGCTCCAATCCCCGCCGAGACCGCCGTGCCCGAGCACGGCCCCAAGCTGTCCGCACGCTTGACTTTCCGAAACACGACCCTTGGCCTGGTCCGCGTGTGGAGGTCCGAAGGACAGCCTGGATTCGATGGACGCGAAAGCAAGCTGCTGCGCGCGGCAGCAAACCATGCTGCCATCCTCCTGGCGTTCTCCCGATCGTGCTCCGAGCTCGAAGACCTGCGTCGCACCCAGGTGGCCATGTCGCGCAGCGAGCGCGAGCTGTTGCTCGAGACCGTCGCTGCCGAGGTGGCGGACGAGGTCAGGCTTCCCATCAACTTCTTCCGCACCATCTTTCGGCGCGGGGCAGCCCCGCCGGTCCTCGACGTGGAGGAGGTCGAGATCGGCCACGAAGAGGTCGAGCGGCTGGAGAGGCTGGCAACGGGTTTGCGCCGCGTGACGAACCGGCGGCTCGAGAGGCAGGTGGTCGACTTCGGCTCGCTCCTTCGAAGAGCGCAGGTGGTTCTTCATGATGAGCTGCGAGAGTCCAAGCTCGCCGTCTCGCTGGACTCCGAGTGCGTGCGCTGCGATCCCGGGCTGATGACCCACGTGATCGCGCACCTGCTGTCCAACGCGATCCGCGCCGTGGCTGACGGCGGACAGATCGGGATCTCATGGGCAGCGCTCGACTCGGGTGGACATCTCACGGTCTGGGATACAGGCCCGGGAATCGAGGGCCCCCCCTCACGCCTCTTCGTGCCCGGGCTCACCTCCGACTCCGCAAGCACAGGCATGGGCCTCGCCATGGTCCGTCGCATCGTTCGGGCGCACGGCTGGTCCATCGACGCCTCGAGCGCCGGTGGGAGGACCACGTTCACCGTGTCCGTGCCTGCCTCGGATGTCGCGGCAGCAAACGCGCTCGACGACGTGCAGGGCGCGTAGACCGTCCGCTTCGCGTCAGGCGCTCGAGCACCGATTCCCAGGAGCCGCGAATTGCGGCGCCTTGCATGCGATGGGGCAGGTAAGCCGGGCTCACGCCCTTTCACGGGGGCGCGGCGAAAACGCGGCCGTCAACCGTCGGAGCTCAGGCGCCAGCCGCGGGATGCGGAAGCGCCAGCGTGGTCTCGATGGTGTCGCACCACGCACGGAACCGGGTGATGGCTCCCCGGAGGTCTTCGCGCTGCTCGGCACGGAGTCGATCGATCGCGAAGGCTGGGTCGGTCGAGGGGCGGCGTACCAGCTTGCCGAGCTTGCAGGCCGCCTTGACGAGGGCAGGAGTGGCCGGGCGACCACCGCGCGACGGGTCGAAGCTCCTGCTCTTCCTCGCCTCTGCCAGCAGCCGATCCGCATCCCACTGCCCAGACACGGCCTGCCTGAGCAGAGCCTCCTGGCTGGCCCGAGGAAGACGAGCCAGGGCCCGCAAGTGCGATATGCCGAGCTTCGCGTCGGCAACCAACCCGGGATGCCGTTGCACCAGCTCGTAGATCGACACGGCCCGCCACAGCGTCGCAGCGCTGAACGGAAGCTTGGGATGGGCCGCCAGCTTCCGCAGCGACCGATCCTTGCGACCCCGCAGGCGCACCAGCTCCGCATTGCCTGCAAATAGCCTCTCGACGATCAGCGCCCCCACATCCAGCATCAGGGTGAGCGATCTCGCACACTGCATTCGACACAGCTCCCCGACCGTGTCTTCGATCAGCGAATCGTCGACCCTCGCGGATAGCCGCGGGCCCATCTCCGGTCGCGGATCGCACGAAATGCCAGGAACGGGCTTGATCGAATGGTCGACTCGGTCCTGCGGCGGAACGTACTTCATGCTGTCAGATGCTCCGGTTGTTCGGGTCTCAGGGCACACAGCACAGAGCATGCCCGACCAAGGATCGCTGCAGGCCCGCAGAAATCGCAGTTTCATCGAGGATTCGGCGGCCAGATGCGGGCAAAATGCGGTCAAAGATGGGCAAGGTTTACGTTCATGGTTGGTCGTGACCACACGGGGGGTGCTCTGCCGTGCGCGTGAGCGCATTCGCACAGGGCTTTGAGCGAATTCGCACACCCGGAGGGGGGGTGAGCGGGGGCGCACGACGAGCCGGGGCGGGTCGCGGCACGCGGCCCAAGGGCTCCCGATGCGAATCAGGCTTGTTTTCATGGAGAAGACCAAGGTTCTGGGCAACGCGAGCGTTGGTGGGTTGCCCGAAACGGCGTCAGGACGGAGGCGGCACAGGGCTTGCTCTAAGGGAAACCAGAACCCCGACGCAGGAGAAATCCGATGAATACCCACGACCGATCAAGCTCAATCTGCTGGGACACTCAGGAGACGGATTCGCGCAACGCTTCCGAGTTCACCACCGGGGCACCCGAGAAGAGCCTGTCGGTCCGTGAGCTCATCACCAACCTGCGCAACAAGTTCGCCGACATGGAGCGAAGGCTGCAGGACGCGAACCGCAAGGTTTCGACGTTGAACACCGAGCTGGACGGGTGGCGGTCGCTGGCTGGCGCCAAGCCCTCGGTGAATGTGTCGACCCTGCGCCGCCGCGTCGCCTTCTATTGCCATCCTGACCGTGGCGGCGACACCGAGCTGATGTCACGCCTCAACCAGCTGTTCGACTTCGTCGAGGGGATCCAGCACTCCGTGCAAGCCGAATCCGAGCGAAGGGCAGCGTGAGGCACGGCGTGAACAGGGCAGCTTCCCGCCATCGAGACGGAATCAGGACTTGCCCATCTTCCTCTGAAGCGTGAACCGTGTGATCCCAAGCAGCTCCGCTGCGCGACTCTTGTTTCCTCCAGATCGCAACAGGGCCTCGTCGATCAGAAGACGCTCCGCAGCTTCGAGCGGATTGGGTCCGAGGGCATCGATGGAAAGCGCCGTGGTCGGGGGTCTCCCCGTGTCGAAGCGTCCCGTGGATGGATCCGGAATCGGGAGCAGATCGCGCGTGATGAGCTCGGATCGCGCGAGGATCACGGCTTGCTCGATGATGTTGCGCAGCTCGCGGATGTTGCCGGGGAACGGGTAGTGAAGCAGGGCCGCCGTGGCCTCCGGGTCGAGATCGCGCACGGGCTTCTTGAAGGAGTGGGCATAGCGCTCGATGAACGCGCGCGCGACGAGCAGGATGTCGGAGCCGCGATCGCGCAGCGCCGGCACGTCGATCTTGAACACCTTCAGACGGTAGAGCAGCTCGCGTCGGAACTTGCCCTGCTTGGCCAGCTCGTCGAGGTCCTGGTTGGTCGCCGCGATCACGCGCGTGTCGAAGTGAAGGTCGCGCGATCCTCCCACGCGTCGGAACTTGCGCTCCTCGAGCACGCGCAGGAACTTGGCCTGGACGGCCAGATCCATGTCGCCGATCTCGTCGAGCAGCAGGGTACCCTCGTGGGCGAGCTCGAACAGCCCCTTCTTCATGCGGTCGGCGCCGGAGAACGCTCCGGGCTCGTGGCCGAACAGCTCGCTCTCGAGCAGGTTGATCGGGATCGTGGTGCAGTCGATCTGGATCAGCGGCTTGCTGCTACGGGCCGACATCGAGTGGATCGCGCCAGCGACCAGCTCCTTGCCCGTTCCGCTCTCGCCGATGATGAGGACGGTCGTGTTGTCCGTGGTCGCGACCTTCTGGATCTTGTCGTAGACCTCGAGCACGGCCGGGCATTCGCCGATCATGGCGCCGAATCCGCTGCCGCGACGCTCCCGCTCGAGGAGGTAGCGCAGATCCGAGCGCATCTTCATGAACTGCCGGGCGGTGTCGAGCTTGAGGGTGAGCGCTTCGAGGTCGATGGGCTTGGTGAGGTAGTCCATGGCGCCCAGTCGCATCGCCTGCACTGCGGTCTCGATGGAGCCGTGCCCGGTCATCACGATGATCGGCGCAGCATCGTCGGCCCGCTTGATCTGCTCGAGCGCCTGCAGCCCGCTGAGCCCGGGTAGGACCAGATCCAGGATCACCAGCTCCGAGGAGCGCTTGGAGAACATCTGCACGCCCTGCTCACCGGTCGAAGCGTGCTCGACCTGGTGCCCCTCCTTCTCGAGGAACCTGCAGAGTGACGACGCAAACGCCTTGTCGTCATCCACGACCAGAATCGAAAGTGCCATGTTCCTCAACCCGAAGCGGCGGGTGCCTTGTCGTCTTTCGTGCCGTCGCCGCGGATGACCACCGCGACGTATCTCTCGGTTCCGTCGGGCCCCACGAGGGTCAGCGGCGTCATGATCACGAAGGACGAATCCTTCATGACCAGCGTCTCGATCGTTCCGAGGCGGTTGCCCATCGTGCGCGTGAACATGTCCTGCAAAGCAGGATCGGAGATCTCGCCCAGCCCGATGGGAGAGAGCCAGTCTGCGGCGAGCACGGCTGGAGACGAGCCGGTGCGCTCGACGACGTGGCGATTGGCGAAGATCACGGATCGATCGGCGTCGACGACGACGAGGCCGAGCGGAAGGGAGTTGACGAGCTTGTGCAGGAAACCGAGGGTTTCGGAGCGGAGCTTGGAAGGGGTCTCGACGACGATCTCGAGCTTGCGGGTGAGCCTGACGACCAGCTCCTGCATGAGCTCGATGTCGCGGTTGCGGTAGGCGAGGCTGCGCCGGGTGGTCTGGTGGTCGAGCTCTTTTCGAATGGCCAGGAGCATCTGGTCGAGGTCGAGCGGCTTGCGCAGGAAGTTCGCCGCACCCTCGCGCAGTGCCTGCACCACCACCTCCTCGTCTCCGTACCCGGTCATCACGATGAATCCCGTGTCCTGCAAGAGCGCCTTGGACTCCCTGAGAAGCGTCAGCCCGTCCTTGCGCGGCATCTTCATGTCGGCGATCACCAGGTCGAAGCGCATCTCCTCGAGCATGCGCGCCCCCTCTTCGCCGTCCGACCCCGCCGACACGCGGAATCCTTCCTTCTTCAGGATGCTGGCGAGCCTGACGCGCGTCTGCTCGTGATCCTCGAGCAGCAGGATCGACGGAGGCTCGGGAAGGCGTCTCCCTTGCCGTCGCTCGCGTGCACGCCCCAGCGCCACGTTGAGCTGCTCGAGATCGAGCGGCATGCGCAGGTAGTCGAGCGCACCGGCCCGAAGGGCCTCGATCGCAACCTCCATCTCCCCTCCCGGCGTCACCAGGATGACCTCGCAGGCCGGGAACCGGCTGCGCACCTGCTTGAGAAGCTCGAGGCCGTCCGAATCGCCCAGGTGGTGGCTCACCATCATCACGCAGGGGTTGCTTTCCTCGACCATCTTGAGCGCTTGTTCGGGCTCGGACGCGGTCAGGATCTGGAAGCCCTGGCGCTCCAAGGTGCGCCGCATGGGATCATCGCCCGCGAAGTCACTTCCCACAGCCAGCAGGTACTCCATCCGTCCCTCCGTAGTCATCGCGCCGAGGGCAGCAGGACCTCGAAAAGCGCCCCCCCGCCGTTGTCCAGACAGGCAACCGATCCATCCACCCCCATGACGAGCGCACGCGCAATCGCGAGCCCCAATCCGGAGCCGCCGGGCCGGAGCGCAACAAAGGGCTCGAAGATTCTCTCTCTTTGGTCCTCAGGCACGCCCGGGCCTTGATCGCTGACGGCGATCCCGACCGATTCCCCGCGGCGAAAAGTCCGCAGCTGAACCTTGGCCCCGGGCGGCCCGTCGCTCGAGGCGTGGGCGGCATTGTCCAGCAGCTCCCAGATCACCTGCTCCAGGTCCGCCGGCTCCAGCGCAACCCTCCCCGGCTGTTCATCGAGAGACTCCTCGATCGCCAGCTCGCTGTGCGCAGCGCGAACGCGAGCGGACGCAGCGCGGCAGGCGTTGGCGATCTCGGATGCGGCAGCAGGCTCCCGGCTGCCCGGATTGGCGAATCGTCGGAGCAGATCGATACGGCGCGCAAGCTCGTCCACAGCGCCTTCGATCCCCACGAGGGTATCGGGCAAGGAAGCTGGATCCAGCCTGTTCTTTCTGAGGTCGAGCCTGACGTCCTGGGCAGCGACCCGAATGCTGTTCAGCGGCTGCTTGAGATCGTGGAGGATCCGATCGAAGACCGGAACCGCGGCGGCCATTCTCGCCCGGGCGTCGGCGAGGCGGCTCACTTGGGGGCTCCCGGTTCCTGACGCCCACTGTCAGGAGCGTCCGGCTCCTTGCTCCCACTGTCAGGTGCGCCCGGCTCGGGTCGTCCGCTGTCAGCCGCTCCCGGCTCCTTGCGAGCACCCGAGAGGGTGCCCGGCTCCCTGCGAACGCCCGAAAATGTGCCTGGCTCCCTGCGAACGCCCGACAAGGTGCCTGGTTCCCTGCGAACGCCCGACAAGGTGCCTGGCTCCTTGCGAGCACCCGAGAAGGTGCCTGGCTCCTTGCGAACACCCGAGAAGGTGCCTGGCTCCTTGCGAGCACCCGAGAAGGTGCCTGGCTCCTTGCGAGCACCCGAGAAGGTGCCTGGCTCTTTGCGCACACCCGAGAAGGTGCCTGGCTCCTTGCGAACACCTGAGAAGGTGCCTGGCTCCTGATGTTCGCTCGCAGGGCCTGCGGGGTCCGGCCTCCCACTGCCAGGAGCCGGGCGTCCGCTCGCGGTGCTGCCTGTGAGCGGACGTCCGCTCGGCGTGCGGACGGGCGGCGGGTCGGTCGGCAATCGGATGCGGAAGGTGGAGCCGAAGCCTTCGCGGCTATCGACCTCGATCACGCCTCGGTGCTCTTGAATCAGCTTGAGAGCGATGGAGAGGCCCAAGCCGGTGCCCTTGCCCGGCTCCTTGGTGGTGAAGAACGGCTCAAAAATGCGATTTCGCAGGCGGGCTGGAATTCCTGAGCCGTTGTCCTGGACTTCGACGATCACCTCGTGGTCGCCGACCAGAGTGCGCACGACGATGAACTTGTTGGTGGCCTCGGAATCGTCGAGCGCGCCGCGGGCATTGATCATCAGGTTGAGGAAGACCTGTTCGAGCCTGGCAGCATCGCCCCACAGGACCGGCAGATCGGGGTGGTAGTCACGCCGCAGATCGATGCCGTGATTGCGAGTCTGCTGCTCTACGAAAGCGAGCGCCCTGTCGAGCAGGGCGTTCATGTCGAGCTCCTTGAACTCGACCTCATTGGAGCGACGCGCGAACAGGCGCATGTGGTCGATGATGCGTCGCATCGACTCGACGAGAGACAGCACCTGTGCGAGCTCGGATTTGAGCTCGTCCTGGCCGTAGGACTCCGGATAGCGGACCATGGCCTGGCAGATGATCGCGATGCAGTTCAGGGGCTGGTTCAGCTCATGGGCGACGCCAGCTGCCAGCTCCCCGAGCGCAGTGAGCTTGGCGGTCTGAATGAGCTGGGCCGTGGTCTCGCGCAGCTCGCGGTTCGACTTCCGAAGGCGGTCCTCGCTGGCGCGGAGCTCCTCCTCGACTGTGAAGCGCTCGCGAGCGTAGCGGATGGAGCGCACGAGCCGGTCGGTGTCGACCTTGCCCTTCACCAGGTAGTCCTGGGCACCAGCCTTCACAGCGTGCAGCGAGATTGTCTGACTGTCCTGTCCGGTCAGAATCACAATCGGAACTCTCGGGAAGGACTCGTGCACGACTTTGACAGAGGGAATGCCGACGCTGTCGGGCAGGCCGAGATCGAGCAGGAGCGCATCGACTGCGCCTTCGCGCATGACAGACATCGCGCTCTTGAGATCCTGCACCCAGCGAAGGGTGAACCCGGGGACGTCGCGCAGCATCTCCCGGATCAACCGAGCGTCGCCGGGGTTGTCTTCCACGAGCAGCAGACGCAGGCCAGCGGTCATCGCAGCTCGGATGTCGGCGGGCGCGCCGCAGACATTCCTTCCGGCCAGAGGGCACGGGCATCAACCACGTTGTGTTCTCCGCGCTGCAGGGGCCGCGACGAGGATCATCGGTCGCAATTGCCTTGTCGATAGGTCGGGGTTCGTACCATTCATGACAGGCCCTACAGGCGGATGCAAGCCAAGACGCGACGCAGCTTGCGTGGCTGGCTCATGGAGTCACAGTCCCTCCGGCAGCCATTCTGGAATCGCTTGACCCGATGGCCGCCAGAGGCTAGTCAATAGATGCGGCATGCAACCAGCAGGATGCTGCACTGGCCCACAAAGGCGCTTGCGTCGCCCTCCCCAGACTCGCGACGCGCCACGATCACCCCGGCTGGAATCTTCGCGATCAACGAAGCGTCTTGGGTGTCTGGGAACAGGACATGGATTTGTCTCCGCCAAGGAGTGCTCCGATGGCTAGCTCTGGACCAATGATCGAGATTCTGCTCGTCGAAGACAATCCTGGCGATGCCCGTCTGGCGCGCGAGGCCCTCAAGGAAGGCAAGGTAGGCAACAGACTTTACCACGTAGAGGATGGCGTGGAGGCTCTGGATTTTCTCCACAAGCGAGGGGCCTTCCAGGATGCGCCGCTGCCGGATCTCATCCTGCTCGATCTGAACCTGCCGAGGATGGATGGACGAGAGGTCCTGGCGCACATCAAGTCCGATGAGAACCTCAAGCGCATTCCCGTGGTCGTGCTGACGATTTCGAAAGACGAAGAGGACGTGCTGAAGTCCTACAACCTGCACGCCAACTGCTTCATCACCAAGCCGATCGACTTCGACCAGTTCATCAAGGTCGTCCGAAGCATCGAGGACTTCTGGCTCACGATCGTGCGCCTGCCGCCGGCGCCGCGCACCTAGCCCGCGTGCCACCGCCCAAGTGACGACGTCATGAGTCCTTTCGAGCCATCTTCTCCGCCTGCCCGAAGAACTTCGTCGAATCCGCCCGATGCCGACTGGATCAGGACCCTGGAGGGTACGTTCGACGCGTCGCCCGACGCGGTCGCCATCGCTTCGATCGACCGGAGGATGCTGCACGTCAACGACGCGTTCGTGCGGCTGATGGGCTACACGCGCGAGGAATGCCTGCGCAAGGATGGGCCCCCCGACTGGGCACGGAGCTCGCCTGCGCTCATGGAGGCAGTGCTCAAGCATGGCGCGCTCGAGAGCGAGCTGGAAGCGGAGCGCAAGGACGGGACACCGATCTTCCTGCGCTTGTCTGCGTGGGTGGTGCGAGACGAGGCCAACCAGCCGCAAGCGATGATTGCTTCGTTCTCGGACATCACCGCCCGAAGGCTCGCGGAGCGTGAGCTCAAGCTCAAGAACGCTGCTGTCGAGATGTCCGGCGTGGCCATCGCCATCCTCGATCCGGACGGCCATCTGCAGTACGCGAACGCGCAATTTGCGGACTTGACGGGTTACGCCCGCGAGGTGCTCGATGGCCGCAGCTCCGACGACCTGTTCGGAGACAACGGCGCTCGCATGCTCGGAAGCGTGAAGCAGGAGGGGCGCTGGGTCGGAGAGAACGGACTGCACTGTAAGGACGGAGCGGTCTTGCCGATCCATCTGACCGCGAGCGCTGTGAAAGACGAATCCGGGCAGCTGGTCGCGATCATGGCCTCGATGATCGACATCACCCAGCGCAAGCGGGCCGAAGAGGAGCTGCGGTTCCAGAACGCGGTGCTGCAGACCCAGCAGGAGACCGCGATTGACGGGATCCTGGTGGTTGGCGAGCAGGGGCAGATGCGCGCCTTCAATCGCAGGTTCGTGCAGATGTGGGGGATTCCCGACGAGGTGGTGAAGAGCCGAGCCGACGAGCTGGCGCTGCAATCCGTGCTCAGCAAGCTGGCGCAACCGACGGAGTTCATCGACAAGGTCCGCTGGCTCTACGAGCACCGGCAGGAGAGCAGCCAGGACGAGGTCGAGCTGGCGGACGGACGGGTGTTCGAGCGCTACTCAGCGCCGATGTTCGACGACGCGGGCGTGAGGTACTTCGGACGGGTCTGGTACTTCCGGGATGTGACCGAGGCCAGGCGAGCCACCGAGCAACTCCTGCTCAAGGACGCCGCGATCTCTGCGTCGCTGAACGCCATTGCCATTGCCGATGCCAGCAGGCACGTACGGTACGTCAATGACGCCTACCTCGAGCTGTTTGGATTGGCGCGGGACAAGGTGATCGGGCAGACCGTGGACGTGCTCTTTCCGGGAGAGTCCGACGACGTGATCGCGGCTCTGGGCACGGAGGGGCAGTACATCGGCGAGCGCGAGATCGTCGGCCCCGACCGCGTCGCCAAGAACGTGCTGCTCACCGCAAGCCTGGTGAAAGACCCCGCAGGCGTGCCGGTGGCCTCGGTTGCCATCTTCCTCGACATCACGGCGCGTCGCCGCGCAGAGGCTGCGCTCGCCAAGCGCACGCTCGAGCTCGAACGCTCGAACCGCGAGCTGGAGCAGTTCGCCTACGTCGCCTCGCACGACCTCCAGGAGCCTCTGCGCATGGTGTCGAGCTACACCCAGCTCCTCGCGCAGCGCTACAGGGACAAGCTCGACGCCGACGCCATGGACTTCATCGACTTCGCGACGGACGGCGCGGCGCGCATGCAGCGCCTCATCGGCGATCTCCTCGCGTTCTCCCGCGTGGGAACCCGCGGCAGGCCCCCGGTCGCTGTGGACATGAATGAGGCCCTGATGACCGCGATTTCGAATCTGGCAATCGCAGTGGAGGAGACCCGCGCGACGATCACCCACGACCCGCTTCCCGTTGTGCACGCCGACGAGACCCAGGTCGTGCAAGTGCTGCAAAACCTGGTGGGCAACGCGATCAAGTTCCGAGGCGGTCGGGATCCGGTCATTCACGTCGCCGCGACGCGCCTGCCCGAGGGGGTGTGGGAATTCAGCGTGAAGGACAATGGCGAGGGGATCGACCCGGCTTTCCACTCGAAGCTGTTCCAGATCTTCCAACGCCTGCACGGCAAGAAGGTCGCCGGGACCGGCATCGGCCTGGCGTTGTGCAAGCGCATCGTCGAACGCCATGGCGGGACGATCCGGCTCGAGTCGGAGCCGGGCAAGGGCTCGAGCTTCCTGTTCACGCTGCCGGCGTGAGCAAAAAGTTCACGAAGGGGGGACAAGGCGCGCTATTCGTAGAACGTCCATGGAGAGGAACGTCATGAATCGGCGCGTCTTGATCCTCATCGGGCTTCTCTCTACCTTTGCCGGGTGCGGAGGTAACGACTTCTCTGCCTCGCCGGACCCCATATCGGCTGATGGGGCCACACCGGACGCTGCCCCAGACGGAGCTGCGGGTGGCGACAGCTCCCAGCCCGACGCAGTGAAGGACACGGGGAAGCCCGAGGCGTCGCACGAGGCTTCCACCGAAGCTGCGGCCGACGCGGTTGGCGAGGAGACCGGACCGACCTGTTCGATCTTATCCGGAAAATACGAGGCCGAAGCCGACACCACGATCATCCAAGGCCAGTGCAATGGCTCGATCTCGTATGGCGACTCGAAGTACCTCAACATCGGGCTGGGACGCGGTCTGTTCAGCTTCAAGCTCGATGCAGCGGCGATCGCGGCGCTGCTCACGCCGAGCAAGATCAAGAAGATGACCCTGACTCTGGAGGGCAACGCGGACTGCGAGGGGGCCGGAAGCTGTCCGGACAAGGTCCCTGGCCCGGTCCAGGCCTTCCCATTGCGCAACGACTGGACCGAAGGCGACGGCGCTGCCTATTCCGGCGCGGATTGGTGCAGGCGAGGCGCGGGCAGCTCAGGACCGACCTGGAACAGCCCTGGCGCAGATGGCGACCACGGACCGGCCGCTGGTACGAGCAACATCGACAAAAGCCTGCCAAACCTCAGCTTCGACCTGCAGCCATCTTCGTGGGACGCAACCTGGATCGACGGCTCCACAGGCAGGATCTCGGTTCTGGTCGTCGCGGTCAACTGCCTGTTCATCGCAGCGTCGCACGAGAGCACGCTGCATGGGCATCCCATGCTCGTCATGGAGTGGTGCAAGTAGCTGGTGCCACGTCGCCCTCCAGGGATCGTGTACACTTCCCCCCATGACAGGCGTCCCCCGCAAGTCGATCCCCTTGCTCTTCAGTGCATTCGCGCTGGCCGGACCGGCTTGCGGCGGAAGCGAAAGCCCGCCTGCTCAACCTGTCGTGGACGCGTCTGCGGACGACGGCCAAGTCGCGCCAGACGCCGAAGCGGGCAGCGATGTCTTGGAGGCGTCCCAGGAAGCAGAAGCCTCGCAGAATGTCGATGCACCGGACGCAGCAGACGCACCTGCCGACGCTGCGCCTCCCTACGCGCATTGCGCTCCGGTGGCTCCCCTCCCCGTCTGGGCAGAAACTCCTGGGACCGGCCATGCCCTGATCGCCCACGGCCCTCTGGCAGACCTTCACGTCTCGGTCCTGGACGATGGAACCGCGAGGCTGCAGTACGCGCCCAAGGGCACCACGCTTCCTCCGGACCGAGCTTGGGCCGTCACCAAGAGCCTGCCGCAAGACCCAGCCGCCGAGGTGACAGGAACCCTCGAAGGTGCCCAGGTCTGCACGAAGTGGCTCTCGATCCAGGTGCGCGCTGATGGCCGCATCAAGGTCGTGGACGCTGCTTCCACGGTGCTGATGGAGGATCCTGCGGGCGGAGGGTGGAGCCAGGGGAGCCAGCCTCAGGACGGAGGGAGCCCGACGTCGACCGTGCGCGTGGTTCGCAGCACGCCGCCCGACGAGGTCTTCTACGGGTTCGGGGAACGGACCGGCCCGCTGGAGCGGCGCGGACAGCACATGGTCTTCTGGAACACGGACTCCTACCAGAGCGCATACGGCGGCTGGGCGCCAGGGACCGATCCGCTCTACGAGTCAATCCCGTTCTTCGTTGGATTGCGAGAGACCCGCGCGTACGGGGTATTCACCAACAACGCCTACCGGCTCGAAGTCGACGTAGCCAAGGCGATCACGGACCAGTACGCGATCGAGGCCTGGGGCGGAATCGTGGATCAATATGTGATCCCCGGGCCGACGATGGCCGAAGTCCTGCAAAGGTATGCGCGCCTCACAGGACCTGCTGCGCTCCCTCCGCGATGGGCGCTGGGCTACCACCAGTCGCGGTGGGGTTACTCGCCGGCGTCCCAGCTCGAGCAGATCGGACAGGAGTTCCGCGACCGGAGCATACCGGCGGACGGGCTCTGGCTCGACATCCAGCACATGGATGGGCTGCGGACGTTCACCTGGGATCCAGCGACCTTCCCGGATCCTGCAGGCATGATCCAGGCGCTAGGAGCAAAGGGATTCAAGGTCATCGCGATCGAGGATCCTGGCATCAAGCAGGAGCCGGGGTGGTCGGTATACGACACAGGTCTTGCCGGCGACCACTTCCTTCGAAAGCCGAGCAGCGAGCTGTACGTCGGCGTGGTGTGGCCTGGGCCAGCCGTGTTCCCGGACTTCACGTCGCAGCCGGCGCGCGACTGGTGGGGAATGCAGGTAGGCAAAGAGGTGAAGTTGGGCCTTCGAGGCGTGTGGCTCGATGTGAACGAGCCGACGGTCTTCCCTGAGAGCGGCGGAGGGTCGGTCCCCAACGACGTACCGGTGGCAGGGGAAGCCGCGCCCACCACGATGGCCGAAGCGCACAACGTCTACGCGCTGCAGGAAGCGCGCGCCACCTTCGAGGGGATGGTCCAGAACGCGCCGGATCGCCGTCCCTTCATCCTGACGCGCGCCGGGTTCGCAGGGATCCAGCGCTACGCGGCGGTCTGGACCGGAGATGCGCCGAGCTCCTGGGAGAGCCTGCAGCAGACGCTTCCCATGCTCCTGAATCTCGGAGTGAGCGGTGTGCCGCTGGTGGGAAGCGATGTGGGAGGCTACTCGGGAAATGCAACGCCAGAGCTATTTGCCAGATGGATGGCGCTCGGCTCGGTGTCGCCCTTCTTCCGGGGTCATGTGACCAACGGCGTGCCGTCGCAGGAACCCTGGGCCTTCGGGCAAGAGGTGGAGGATCTGAGCCGCGATCTCATCCGCCAGCGCTACGAGCTGCTGCCGTATCTGTACAGCACGGCCGCTGACTCCGCGGAGAATGGATCGCCGATCCTTCGCCCGCTCGTCTACGAGTTCCAGAGCGACCCCACGGTCTACCATCTCGACGACGAAGCCATGGTCGGACCGTGGCTGCTGGTGGCTCCGGTGGCTGAGAAGGACGCGACCCAACGCTCGATCACGCTGCCTGCGGGCAGGTGGTACGAGCTTCATTCCGGGGCGATCTACGAGGGTCCGACGACGCTGCAGCTCACGATGACGCTGGCTGCGCTGCCTGTGTACGTCAGGCAAGGCGCGATCCTGCCAAGGGCGCAGTCGATGATGTGGAGCGATCAGCAGCCGATCGATCCCTTCACGCTCGAGGTGTATCCATCCACCCAGCAGAGCTCGTACACGTTCTACGAGGACGAAGGAGACGGGTACGAATCCTCCTCGCGAATCACCTATACGTTGCATCAGACGGCGACAGGCGCACACCTGTCGGCAGGTCCCAGGCAAGGCACGTTCCAACCTGCGCCCCGAACGCTGCTCGTGCGGGTGCGGCGTGTGGATCACGCTCCGACGCAGGTGACCTGGGACGGCTCACCGATGCAACAGCATGCGGACGAGAACGCGCTCATGCAGGCCAAGCTCGGGTGGTGGTACGACGCGCGCGATCTGTCGGTCGTGGTCGCGCACCTGGACACCGCTGGATTCGCGCTCGATCTCACGTACGACACGTCGATCCCTGAGCTTCGTCCGCCCGTGGACGTGGAGTTCGAGGTCAGCGTACCCGCCGGCACGCCGACCACGACGCAGGTTCACATCGCGACCTCGGCATCGGCGTGGGCGCAGCTTCCGCTGGATTGGCAGACTCCGCCGGACAAGGCGCACGGGTTCGTGTCTCTGCCGCGAGGCGAGTGGTTCTTCTACAAGTTCACCCGGGGTGATTGGGATACGGTCGAGAAGTGGCCTGGATGCGTGGAAGCGACGAACCGATACGGATTCGCATCCGCGCATCCCGTGCGCAAGGATACGGTGTTTACCTGGCGCGACTGGTGCCCCTAAGGAAACTAGGAACTAGAAACAGGAATGCGAATGTAGACCTGGGAATGGAGGAGGGATTCGGAGTGCGGCCCATTCGCATTCTCATTCGCGATGCGACCTCCGGAGTAAGACCACAGAGGGCACAGAGGTCACAGAGTCTTGAGGGTAGGCACCCAAGGTCTTCGCGTATCAGCCCTCCCCACTCTGTACTACTCACCCGCCAACTCGTCGCGTCGCGCGAAGACTTTGGAGCTGGAAGAAAGCCGCAGATCTCGCAGACAGCCGCAGACAGCCGCAGACAGCCGCAGACAGCCGCAGACAGCCGCAGACAGGATCTGAGGGTTGGTACTCGCTGGTTCAACAGGTCGGCCCCGTCGCGCCAGCCTCTGCGAAGATCTGCGTTGATCTGCGGCTACTTCGGTCCGGAGCCTGGGTCTTCAATCCCTCGCGTGTCTCCCGCAAGCCCAGCTCGATCCGCGATAGCCAAATCCGATTCCCGATCTCCCATCTCCCTGTGAAATACTCTGCCCCTGAAAGGTAGCCCCCTGGAGTAGCACGCCCCGTCGCTTTGGTTGCGCCTGCGGACTGCGGCCCGTGCGTCTTCCCATGCGCATTCTCATTCGCGTTGCTAGTCCCCAGTTCCTAGTTCTCTCCCATTACTCGTAGTGCTTCATCTCCGGCCAGAATTGGCTCAGGGGCACGATCGGCTGGCGAGCGACGAAGACCGGGCGATCCGCCCGCCAGCTCATGCAATACGAGCAGGACACGGTCCCTGCGCGACGCACGTCGCTGAACGCGCGCCGCAGACTCGCCTCGCTCACGCCGATCGCGATCAAGACCGCGCTGTCGGTGTGCCCCTCGCTCCAGTGATAGTAGCTGTTCTGCGTGGAGATGACCCTTGGAAAGCCTCGCCTTGGCCCCCACAGCTCCAGAGCTCCTGCGGTTCCGTAGTCCGGGGCAAAGACCAATGCGCTCGCTCGCTCCTCGGCAGGAAGCGCATTCACGACCGCACCCACTTGGTCGATCATCGATTCCCAGCCGGTCCGATCCGCGAGCCACTGGGGCAAAGGCGATGACTTGCCCTTCTCGATCCTGGGAACCGCGTGGGTCCAGGCAGCGTAGCGTGCTGTGGCCTCGAACGACAGGATCGGCAGGCTCAGGGGCGCGAACGCGAGCCCGGCGGCAACGGCAGCCGCAATCAACGCAACACGGCCGGCCGTGCGTCGCACCCAGGCTTCCCACATCACGGCGCCAGAAGCGAACAGGGCTGCACCGAGGCCCACGATTCGATCCGGACGGCTGGTGCCTGCGGCCATGGCCAGCGCGAGGAGCCCCCACCACACGATCGCCATGAACCGGTGTCGAGCGAACCGCTTCGATGTGACGAGGGACACCGCTCCCACGCCCCAGATCGGAACAAGCAGCGGATGCAGGATCATCGACTGGTTGACAAGCACACCCAGGGGCGATGTTGGGATGTTCTTGTGCGCAGTGGCCTCGCGATAGAACTCCAGGGAAGGCCAGCCGTTGGCGATCTGCCATCCGAGATTCGGGACCATGAGGAGCGCTGCGATGGCAACGCCCAGCCATGGCCAGCGCGTGCGAAGATGTCGTCGAAGCGGGGTCAGCACGATCCCTGCCGTCACCCCAAGCGCGAGCAGCACGATCGTGTGCTTGAGCAGAAAGCCGCCTCCGATCAGGGCGCCGACCCAGAGCCACAGGCGTGCAGAGCCGTCGTTGGCGATCCGCGCTACCAGAAGCAGCACCCAGGCCCACACGAGCAGCTCAAAGCAGTTCATCGAGTAGTAGCCGCCGATCACGCCGAGTGCAGGCATGGAGGCGGTGCCGATCGCGGCCAGGCACATGGCGAACCGATTCCCGCCCCATTCCCGTGCGAGCAGCCCTGATGCGTACGCGGTCGCACCCGCCGCGATCGCCGGCACCAGCCGGATGGCCAGGAGCGATTCCCCAGCCACAGCGCGGATCCCGGTCAGGATCCAGGGAGCCAGGGGAGGATGATCGACATAGCCGAGCGCAGGACGGCGCGCGCAGGCGAGGTAGTAGAACTCGTCGATGAAGTAGCCGTACGGGCCGAGCAGGGTCGCTGCCAGCATGCACACGGACATGGATGCAGCGACGATCAAGAGCCAGCGAGTGGACTTATCGCCTTCCTCGGTGACAGCGGCCAGCGCATCCATGCCAGGTGACTTGACGACACCCCGCAGGCGGCGTCAACGTCGGCCGAGCGCGCATGGACACCCTCGAACGCAAATCCCTCCTCAACAAGAGCGGTCTCGGGTTCTGGTGCATCAACCCGGTGCAAGGGTGCTCGCACGGGTGCCGGTACCCCTGCCACGCCTTCATGCTCGCGCGGCGTCACGGACGGGTGCAGGACCTTGCGGAATGGTGCCGTCCCAAGCTCGTAGGCAACGCCTTGCAGCTTCTGGACAAGGAGCTGCGCAAGAAGCGGGTGGTGGACTGCGTGCACATGTCGCTCACCACCGACCCGTTCATGTTCGACCAGCCCGAGGTGCAGGCGCTCACTTTGCAGCTCGTGGAGCGGATCAACCAGTCCGGCATTCCGTGCAGCATCCTGACCAAGGGCACGCTGCCCGTGGAGCTTGCCGACGAGCGTAGGTTCCGCAGGGACAACACCTACGGCATCTCCCTGGTCTCGATCGACGAGACGTTTCGCGAGCGTTGGGAGCCCGGAGCATCGCCCTATGCCGAGCGAATCGCGGCAGCGCGCGCCCTGCACGACAAGGGATGCCGCACGCTGGTGCACATCGAGCCCTACCCTACCCCCAACATCATCGTGCAGGACGTCAGCGCGCTGCTCGAGCAGGTCGGGTTCGTGGACCACGTGTTCTTCGGGGGGTGGAACTACAACTCGAGCGCCAGCGACTTTGCAGGTCGAAACGCGTTCTATCGGGAGCAGACCCGGATCGTGGCTGCGTTCTGCAAGCAGCGCGGGATCGAGTGCGAAGCGGTCGTGCGGTGATCGCGGCGCTACGGCGGTCAGCTTGAACTCGCTCTTGTCAGGGCATACTATCGCAGACATGAATCGATCCGCGTTTCTCTTGGTGGTGTTTCCGCTGGCCGTCGGGTGCAGCACGTCCAATGGCGATACTCCAGCAGGAGCGCCTTCAGATGCGGGTTCGTCCGATGCCACCGACGACAAAGGCTCTGTCACGAGCAACGGTGTGCAGTGCGCCGCAGGCTACACCTGCTACAGCGAATCCGGCTCGGATGTGGTGTGGGTGATCAAGAACGACGGGAACGTGAACGGACCGATCTGCCAGGAGGTCTGCGAGGCCGCGCTGTCGCAGAACTGCGCGTACCACGCATGCGATGAAGGCCACACGGTCGAGGCAACGAGCATCGCGGGCTTTGCGAAGATCGCGGCCGGGCTCGGGTTCACTTGTCGGGAGGGTGGGTGCTGGTCCTCGGTCTCCCCGTCGGACGGGCAGTACCTGGTGTCCATCGCCACCGATCCGAAGGATGGCTCCAAGACCTGCTATTTCCCATCCCAGACCCAGCTCAGCTGTTCGAGCCAGCCAGGCAATGCCAACTGCTTTGGCGAACGGTACGCTTCAGTCTGCCCGTGCGTCCCGAAAGCTCTCGACCAGGCATGCACCTGGAAGTGCGGCCCGAACAACACGACCCGGGCGGTGTGGAAGACCAGCGGAACGAGCTGCTTGGAGCGAATCAACTACTGGAGGAAGAAGGCGTGCGAGGACGGCTGGGTGGAGTGTCCGCCAGCCGGATTGCCTCCCATGGTCGAGTGCACCGCGTGTCACCCATGCGTCAACTCCGAGGCGGAGTTCGATTCGACGCACGGGGCCCATGCATCGTTCAAGCGTTGCGGAGAGCTCGTGCAGGGCGAAGGCGGAGGTGCGACGTGTGCAGATGTCATCGACGCATTCGTCAGCGAACGGGCCGCCGGTGAGGACGGGGTCGTGCGATGTACCGGTCATTGCGGGCCCATCGTCGCTCCCGGCTGTCGTACCTTCAGCTGGGGCAAAGCCAGGAACTCGAACTTCCACACACTGGACTGGAACGGGTGTGGCGTGGATGCGTGTCAGAAGTATTGCACAGACAACCCGTCGGACTGCTTCACGGTCCCGACCTCGCCGTCGATGACCTGCGACGACCCGGATAGCGGCGCTGAGCCGGGGCCGGAGCGCAAGCCCTGTCCGTAGACCGTTCGCCTCCCGGTGCCTGCCGGACGAGTCCGTGTTACCATCGCCGCGCCCAAGGTACCCATGATGACGTACAAAGGCAGCGGTCTGTTCTTCGTTCGTGACCACATGGAAAAGATGGGGCCAGATGCGCGCGCACGACTCGACGAACGATTGCAGCCCGAGGATCGCGAGTTGATGCGCACGGCGCCGGCCATCGACTGGATCGCGGTGGAGCGGGTGGACCGCGTGTTCCGGGCTGCGGCTGCGCTCAGCTTTCCGGGCGAAGGAGCTGCGTTGCGCCTCTTCGGCCGAGCTCAGTGCAAGCATGATTTGACGGGCATCTATCGCACGCTACCAACGTGACCTCTCGGTCGGCGAAGTCTACGGACTATTTCAGTAGGCGCCGATGTCGGGCGGGCTCTTCGGGCACTTGCCTTCCATGGTTCCTCCCACCTCTGGCACCGAGATGCCTGCGCCAA
The DNA here is from genome assembly GCA_016218915.1 of Deltaproteobacteria bacterium. Classification (GTDB taxonomy): domain Bacteria; phylum Myxococcota_A; class Polyangia; order Polyangiales; family Polyangiaceae; genus JACRCQ01. The sequence continues at coordinate 61,908 of JACRCQ010000079.1, read as the reverse complement.
GGGCTGCGCTGCCAGGGCCGAGCGAGACATCCCCGGGCGGCGACACGAGCTTGGGATCCTTGTTGTACAGCGATGTCGCCTCGCCCAGGAACGGGATGTCCCCTCCCAGGGTCGTCACGTCTCCGCCGGACGCGAACCACAGGTTGTGATCAAACTTGATGTTGGCCGGATCTTCGTCGCTCGCAGTGACCCAGATCGAAGTCGAGGGCCAGGCGAACAGGTTGTTGGTGATGCGGACATTGCTGTTGTGAAGCGGGATGTCGCAGCCGGTCCCCCCCTGGCTCGCGAATGCGTCGTGCAGGATCCGGAGGATCGCTTTAGGAGCAGGCGACCAGTACGTGTTGTTGGCGATCAGGCAATCATGGCAGCCCACGATGCGGAAGGCGAAGCTGTCTGCGCCGGTGATCACGTTGCCCCACACGACAAGGTTCTTGGCCTCGTAGTCCACATTGGGATCCACGAGGAACTGCTGTCCTGTGCAGTCGCCCCCCACCAGGATGCCGCCACCTCCGGCATTCATGTCGTGTACGTGATTCAGGGCGATGATGCCGCCGTTGGCGCCCCCCTTCACCTCGTCGAACGCATCGGAATCATGGGCATCGTTGCCCACGATCACGGGCATGTCGCAGGCCACCATCTCGACGTTCTGGCGTCCTGCCCCGATGCGGGCGAACTCATTGCCGATCACGTAGATTCTCTGGGACTGCGCGCACTTGATCGAGGCGAGCTGCGTGTCGTGCACGTACGAGTGTGCCAGGACGAAGTCAGAGCTGAGCGTGCCGCCTGGAAACCCGCTGCCGCTGTCGAGCAGGATTCCATGCCCGCTGGCGTTGAAGATCTCGAGACCGTCGAGCACGATCGCGGACACGTGATCAAAGAAGAAGTCCGACGTGTTCGCGCAATCGAACTTGGCGGAGCGGGGTCCGTCGATCGCACGCACGATCGCAGGCGACGTCGTGGGCGCCATCAGCTCCGTGACGAAACCCGGGCAATCGTAGGTGCCGGTCGCAAAGTTGAGCCTCACCCCGGCTGCGAGCAGAGAGAACGCCTTCTTCGCGGTCTTGAGCGGCTTGCCTTGGGAGCCGTCCGCGTTGTCGTCACCGCTCGGTGACACGTAGACTTCTTTGGACGGCGTCGCGTTCACGGCCCACGACGGCAGGAAGCCATCGATGGCGCCGCAAGTTGCGGACGCTTCCGCAGGCGGGCCGTCGGTGGGGACCGCGTCCGGTTCGCTGTCCTTGCCCCCTTCCTTGCCGCTATCGGGCGTCGCGCCCCCAGCGCCTCCGGTCTCGGCCGCCGGAGCGTCGCCGTCTACCGCAGCATCGGTCGGCAGCTCCGTGGTGGCATCGCTGCTGCCGCAGCCAGATGCGAGCGCAGCCAGGGCAAGGCAGAAGCCCAGGGATTTCATGGGCACATTGTACAGGATACGGAGGCTCGGGGGGAGGTCGAGTCGGGTCTCAATTCTTGTACTGGAGGAACGTGAGCGAGCCGGCCTTCGGAGTGCCGGTGCCGAGGAAACGCAGCATCCGCCTGCTGTCGGACGGGCATGACTGAACCAGATTGGAGTTCGCCGCCGGGTGTTGCGCCGGATCAAGGTAGCACCAACCATTGACCAGGGTGCCGTTCACCTTGACGTTGTCATCCGTGGACTCGAGGCATGCCTTCATGGCATCTCCAACCGGAACCTGGGGGATCACGCAAGCGCACTTCAGATCGCTCTCGATGTACGACGGATCCTTTTGCAGCGCGCTCAGCGCGGCTGCGTCGGGCGTCGTCCGGAAAGCCTGCTGTTCGCAGGGCGTGCACTGGCTCGCCCCCTCAGGGAGCCTGGTAGCTTCGAGCACGTTCATCGAAACGCTGCCGTCGAAGTTGGGCGCAAGCTGTTCGGCCCAGCAGGTGCCGGCGAGCACAGACCGGAACCGGTCGACCATCGCAGCGACCGCTGGGCGGTACCCGTAGTCGGATGCTGCGGAATCCACCGTGTTAGCCGGGCACACCGATGCAGCGATCGCTTGCTGGGCTTCGAGCCCATGAAGCACGGCCAGGTGACGACGCCCAGGGTAGGCCTTGGCCCGGTACTGCATCTTGCCATAGGTACCGTTGTCGGACTGGCACAGAGGATTCTCGAGCCCGTCGACGTCTGCGCAGTCGCAAGACATCGAGTTGCTCGAGCAGTCCCTGGGGCTCGGAAGCTTGAAGCCGCACGCGTACTGCAAGTCGTTGCGTCCTTGGATGTCCCACTCATGGCCATTGACCGGGTTGGTCGTGGGATAAGGAGCACCTGGCCCAGCTAGCGCTGATCCGGTGGCCGGGTTGGTCCCTGAGCGCGGATCGATCGACTCGATCATCAGCGGATCGAGAGGCTCACCCGCAGGGCTGAAGTCGATTCCCATGTAGTCAGGGCTGCTGGTATCGGAATTCACCTTGCCCAGCACCTGATCCCATAGGGTGTGCGTATCGTCCACGCCAGGCGGTACTGCCAGCTGCGCGGCCTCGAAGTTGGACCGCGTCCAGGAAAGCTGCTCGACAGGGCGGTATCCCTTCTTCAGGTCGTTCGGGTCCATGGCGATGTCCTGCCAGGGAACGCCCACGATCGTGGAAAGGAACACGAGGCTCGGGTCGCGGAGCACGTTCAGGCACTTGGACTTGTCGACCGTGATGTTGCCTTGCCCGTCGTCGATCGTCGCATACTCCGTGCAATACAGCGGATTGAAGTCCTGGTTGGGCGCGAACCCTGGGTTGATCGGAAACGCGGTCTCGGCCGCGGTGAACATCTTCTTGGTGAGCCCGTTGACGTAGCGGCGGATCGGGTAGAGGAAGTCGATGCCGAAACGCTGCTTCTGGCGATAGCAGCGCAGGTTGAGGCTGTCCTCGACATCCGAGTAGTACAGCCCCTTGGAGCACTCCGGGTCATTGCTGAAGTCGCCCTGCGCGCAGTTCATGCATTGTGGGCTGTTCGGATCCGTGAGACACGCAGATGTCGCGCGCGGCAGGTGCCAAGGGTTCTGTCCGGAATAGGCCTGGGCAGCGATGTAGTACTGCCATCCATCGATCATCGAGCAGTCGTTCTCGTCAGTCAGCATCACGATACCGAGCAGCGAGTCAGGGCGCACGAAGTCAGAGCGCTGCTTGAGCACGACCTGATCGATTCCATACGGCCCCCTGCATTGTCCCCAGGAGTCCGGTGTGTTCGTATCGCAATTGTAAGGTACCATCTTTTGGTAGGGCGCAGGCTCGACCAGGAAGCGGTACCACGCCTCGAGGCTCGCCTCGAAACCGCACCCGTCCTGCCCGGTGCCGGTCACGATGCTCGCGAACTTCTGTACGATGGAGTTGGCGTCCGAGTCACCAGGCGGGCTGTACTTGGCGTTCGGATCCCACAGGAGAAAGCCGTTCCATGTGGGCACCTTCTTGCTAGGATCCTTGGGATCAGCGCGATCGACGAGGTGGGACATCTCCTCCATGCGCGGGTTGTATTGGGCTGTGGGAACGTTGGAGCAGGAGTCCGAACCATGCCCGCCCAGCGACGAAGAGATGACCCCAATGTGGATATCGTTGATCGGCGGAAACTCGCGCGTGCTGCCAGAAGGACACTTGCCCTCGCTATCAGCGCTGCTGCCATCGGTGCAACGCGGATTGACGAGACGATTGACGAGGTCAGGCACAGCTGCGGCGAGCAGCGCCTGCTTGTCGCCCATGGATGCGGAGTTGTCGATCATGAGCAGCAGGTCGACCTTGTCGACCTTCGTCGCCCGATAGAGCGTTGTCTGGTACGGATCAGGGCCGGTGCCGCCTGTGCCGGCGCTGCCACCGGTGCCACCGCTGCCACCGACGCCGCCGCATCCGACGCAGGCTCCGTATCCGGAGCCGTCGTCCCTGCAGACCTGCACGCCTTTCACCCCTCCGGCGCAGTCACAGGCTGCCTGCGCTCCTGGCACGCATGCTGAACCTGCGTCGTCTCCGCTCAGCGGTACGGTGCTGCCTGAGCAGCCCATCCCACAAATCGCTGCGAGCATGCCGCTAACGATGAACGATCGATGCTTCATGGCTTGGCTCCTTCAGGCTTGGAAACGCTTTCCACGGACGCTTGGTTCAGCAGCGACCGAACCCGTCCCTGCAGCGGATGATCCGGGTACTTCGCGAGAAACCGACGTGCCAGCTCAACCCCGGCCTGCCGATTCCCTGACTTGAGCAGCGCTTCGATGCGGACCACTTCGGTCTCAGGCTTCAGCACGCCCTCTGTGTGCCCGCGCGGCTGCTCCTCGATGATCCGCAACGCTGACCCTGGATCGTCGGCTGCCAATGCTTTACGGGCGCGATCGAGCGCAGCCACCTCAGCAGCAAGCGACAGATCAGCGCTGACGGGCGCAGACGCAGGAGGGTCCGCGCTGGCGGGCGGGGTCTTGTCAACGCGCTTTGCGCTCGGGGCCGGCTCGACAACCGCCGCGTCCTCGGCTTCGCCCTGTGCGACCGGGGCAGGCGCTGGTCGGACTGGACGCAGCGCGCTGCCTACGGGGATCGGGCGCGAGCTTGCGCTGTTCAAGTCGCGCGAGGCGGGCCCAGACAGGACGCGCACACCACCGAGCGTGGCAGAGCCAGCAAGAACACCGACACCGACCCATCGAACCAGCGACCATCCGCCAAGCCTGGCCGCGGCGGCTGCCACAGAACCGGTCGCGCTGCCAAGAGCACCACCCCCACCAGCGGCAACCACGCCCGCAGATGCCGCTGTGGTAGCTGCAGGAAGGATCGCGAGCGCTGCGAGCAAAGCCTGCTCAGAGCCCTCAGGAGGCTCATCCTCGGACGCTGAGCGCAGCAGCGTCCGCTCCACGTCATCCGCATCGCCTTGCAGCATCCGGCGAGGATCCATCATGGAATGCCTCCGGCGTTCGGTGGTCGCAGCCCCAGCCGCTTGACCCCGTTGTGAAACGACTCTCGGGCGCGCCGCAGACGCGATGCCACCGTGCCGGGCGCCAGCTCCAAGAGGCTCGCGATTTCGAGGCTGGTCAGCTCTTCGAGCTCAAAAAGCACGAACACCACCCTCAGGTCAGCAGGCATCGCATCCAGCACGCGATCGAGCAGCGCCCGCGCCTGCTTGCGATCCGCAAGCTCCTCCGGGCCTGGGCTCGGATCCACTCTGGGCTGGACAGCGCAATCCTCCTCCAGGAGAAATCTCCCGGTCTCGCGCCGCGCCTCTGCTGCCACTCGCATGGATGCCCCTATGATCCAGGATCGCTCCAGCCCTGGCTCAATGTCGGCGATGCGCTTGACGGTCACGAGAAAGACCTGCTGCACAGCGTCTTGCAAACGATCAGGCCGCACCCCCAGGCGACGCAGCAGCCGCCAGGTAAAGGCGTGGTGATCATGCACGATCCCCTGCAACCGCTGCTGATCGCCTTGCGCGTTCGGCACGCTGTCCGAACCCGTAACGTCGCAAGGGGAAATCGCGCACTCCGCCATCTAGATATCAGCTATGAAGCAGCGGCCGGATTTGATCACAGAAACTGAACCGCCGCGCTGATTCCTCCCACGAAACCGGCGGCTGGAACGTGATGAACCGTGGTGCCGTCATGCCAGGTGAACCGGTCGCGCACCAGCGGCAGCGACGCCCCCAGCCAGCCATCCACGCCGAATCCGCGCGTCGGTACCCACCTCACCCCCCCCGATGCTCCGGTGGCAACCCATGCGCGGCTCGTGGAATACGCAGTGGCAGGCCCCTGCGCGTCCGCGGTCAGCGTGCCCACCTCGAACCGTCCACACGCATGCGCGCTGACACTCCCACCGAGCGCCCCGGCCCATGGGCACAACTCCACCCGAGCCGCGCTCATGGCGAACTTCACGGTGCCATCCACCTGAGTAGCGTGGACGTCGGTTGTGCGCACAAGCCCCAGCCTCACGAACCGTGACGATCGCTCGCGGTACAAGTCGACAAAGACCACTGGCGCCAGGGCAAGACTCGGAGCAACTCCGCCGCGAGCCTCAACCCCTACCCCGATATCCAGTGCAAGGGGCGCACGCGAAAGGGGCGCTGCGAAGGGGACCGGCGCAGGTGATGACCTCACAGTTGCTTCAGGAGCCGGAGCCACAGGAGCGGGAGCAACGCTGGCCGTCGGGAGAACCGGCAGCGGCGCGGCAGCCGTGGATGGCGGCACGATCAGCGGTCCCATGGGTGCGTTCGGGTCAATGGCAAGCGCTGCGATCAGGGCGAGCGCCGAGGCAACCTCCTCGCAGCTGCTACCAGCGATCTCCCGCACCAGCGACTTACCATCGGTATCCGTGATGACGAGCGTTCCACGACTCCCCGGCGCCTCAAGCGTCAGAAACGCGCTGAACAGGCGGGCGCGCTCGTTCTCCCCCGCTATCCTCGAGCGATTCGTTCTCGCCTGGATCTGCGACGTAAACCGCACTGCATCCGAGCATGGCTGCGGCGCAGACACAGCCACGCGGATCGGCTCGATCGGTTCATCGGCGAGCGAAGTGCGCGCCATAGCCGTAGGGACCACAAGGAGCCCACACAACGCCGCTGAACGACACCACCCTGCTCGCACCCGGTTGGCCATAGCACGTTCCGCAGCCGCATGGGATGTCATCGCAGCGCGAGGTGGTTGTCCGGACGATTTGCCCCCTCGGACTCACTTGCTCGCCTCCTCGAGCAGGTACAACAAAGACACGTAGTCCTTGCCCACTGCCTCGCGCAGCCCGATCTCGCACGTAAGATTGTTCGAGTAGTGCCCGTCCCCGTCGCTGCCAGCCACCTCTGCCTTCTCCGCTTGCGTGGCTGATGCCGTCAGCTCCGGGTACAGCAGCCCCCGATCCCCAGCTGTGGCACAGCAGGACAGCGCCAATGGAACCATGGGCTCGTCTGCGCACTGCCCTGCAATCGCCTCCATCGAAGCCACGATTCCGAGCTTGCGCGCCGCGCACGTGGGGTGAAGCACTGCCTTGCGCTGCAGGCGACGCACGGTCAGCCGCGGCATCAGGTCCGCGTGTGCGAATTCCATCAAATCGAGCAGTCGCATCGCATCGAGGCGCGCCCGCTGCTCCTGGTCGAGCAGCCCGCCCGAAGTCTTGATCGCGTACAAGCAGGAGCTTGCGTCGGTGACCACGGGCAGCCGTCCGTGGTCGGTCCAGCCCCACAGATCATCGACCAGACGCGACAGCATCACCTGATGAGCGTCAGGAAGACCCTTGGAGCCAAAGGGAAGCCCGCAGCAATGGCCGACCACCGCTGGTGGAAGCCAGACCCGCAGGCCAGCTCGCCTCGACAAGGTCAGCACCAGCTCTGGCAAGGATGGGACCTGGCTTCTCGGCTGTCCGAGGATGCGCGACAGGCACGAAGGAACATAGATGAATTGCGCACCTCCGGCCTCGCTCGCCGGAACAGGCGCCCTGGGCACGAGCGGGATCGCCTGGCTCCACACAGGCGTCCTGAGCCGAAGTACCCGCCACGGCAGAGAGGTCAGCCAGCCGAGCAGCCCGGCGCCCAGCACCCGCTCGGCCAAGTGGGCAATCCGCAGGGAAAAGCGTAGTCCCCATTCGAGCGCGCGCGGCATGGCAGCAAGCCACCCTGCCACGAGGCGCGCGAGATCAGAGCGCTCTTCGCTTCGCAGACGTTTGACCAAGGAGCCAGTGTCGATTCCGACCGGACAGGCTGTCGCACACAGGCCATCGGCAGCGCACGTTTCGATTGCCGCATAGCCGAAGTCGCGCTCGAGCACGACCCGGGTCACAGGGTCGCTTCTGCTCTCCTGCAACCGCTTCATTTCCCTTCGCACGACGATGCGCTGGCGCGGCGTGAGGGTGAGACGGCGGCTCGGACAGACCGGCTCGCAGAACCCGCACTCGATGCACCGGTCCACCTCTGCGTCGACGCGCGGAAGCGCCTTGAGGTGGGTCACGTGGGCTCTGGGGTCGTCGTTGACGATCACGCCGGGATTGAGGAGCCGGTCCGGATCCACGACCGCCTTCAAGTCACGCATGATCGAGAGGGCTTCTGCGCCCCACTCGAGTCCGACGTAGGGCGCCATGTTCCGACCCGTGCCGTGCTCAGCTTTCAGCGACCCTTCGTGGGATACGACAAGGTCTGCAACGCAAGCCATGAATCCTTCGTATCGGGCAATTTCCTCGGCTGTGCCGAACGACTGCTTGATCACGAAGTGGCAGTTGCCGTCCTTGGCGTGGCCGAACACGATGGCGTCGCCGTAGCCGTGCGCCTTGAACAGGCTGCGCAAGGCATGAAATGCCGATGCCTGCCTTGCGAGCGGGAATGCGACGTCTTCGATGATGACCGACTCGCCGGAGCGCTTGGTCGCCCCCACGGCCGGAAACAGCCCCTTGCGGACCTTCCACAGCCCTGCCCGCTCGTGCTCTTCCTCTGTGAACCGGGGCGTCTGCACCGGCCGCAGCCCGGCCAGGACGTGCGCTTCGATCCCGCGCTTGGCTTCGAGCTGGGCCGCGTCCTCGCACTGCCACTCCACCAGAAGCGCTGCCGAGGATCGCGGCAGGGAGCGGACATCGACGCCGATCGCCGGCATGTCCGCGACCGACGAGAGTGCCGCATGGTCCATGAACTCCACGGCGCGCGCGCCAGCTTCAGCCAAGGGTCCGACCGCTGCGAAAGCCTCGTCCGAGGTGCGGAACACCAGCAGACCCGTTCGCTTGAAAGCAAAGTCCGGGAGCGTGCGGAGCACGGCGGACGCGATGAACGCGAGCGTGCCCTCAGAGCCGATCAGCAGGTGCGCAAGCATGTCCACAGGCTCGTGGAAGTCCACCAGCGCATTGAGCGCATAGCCCATCGTGTTCTTGATCCGGTACTTCTTGCGTATGCGGGCTGTCAGCGCCGGATCTGCGGAGACGCGATCCCGGAGCTCCATGAGCCCCTGGTACAGCTCCGGAGCGCGCTCCCGCAGCCTTCGGTCAGCGTCAGGTTGCGAGGTGTCGACCACGACGCCGCTCGGCAGCAACAGCCGGATCGATTCCAGGGTGTGATAGGCGTTTTCGATCACCCCGCAGCACATCCCGCTGGCGTTGTTCGCGAGGATGCCCCCGATCATGCACGCATCGATCGAGGCAGGATCCGGGCCGATGCGCCGGCTGTGACGATGCAGCACGGCATTGACCCGCGCGCCGATGGCGCCAGGCTGCACGCGCACGCGCAGGCCGCCTTCCAGCACTTCGATTCCATCCCAGTGCCGCGACAGATCGACCAGGATCCCGTCGGTCACTGCTTGTCCCGAAAGGCTCGTGCCTGCCGCGCGAAATGTGAGCGGGACCTTGTGCTGCTGGGACAAGGCGAACAGCGCAGCTACCTCGTCTTCAGAGCGAGGCTGCACCACGACCCTGGGCACGAGACGATAGAAGCTCGCGTCGCTCGCATAGGCAACGACATCGATGGGACGTGACAGCACGCGGTCCGGAGAAAGGGCGCGCTCGAGTGCATCGACCAGCGGATCAGGGAGCTGCGGACGCAGCCTGGGGCGAGAAGGACCGCGCCGCAGCGTGACGAGCGATTCGGCAGGTTGTGTGGCTGGTTCGAGGTCGCCCATGGGGGCGCTCAGGTTGTGATGCTCGTCCCCAGGAGGGCAAGGAACTTCTTCATCCACTCGACGTGGGCAGGCCAGGCAGGAGCTGTGACGAAGTTGCCGTCCGTGACCGCGCTGTCAATCGGGATGTCCATGTACTCTGCGCCCGCAGCGCGCACCTCGGGGCCGCAAGCGGGATAGGCGGAGATCTTCTTGCCCTTGATGACTTCAGCAGCGGCCAGAACCTGGGCACCATGACACACCGCGGCGATCGGTTTGTTCGCCGACGCGAAGTGCCGAACGATGTCGATGACCTTGCGATTCAGGCGGATGTACTCAGGGGCGCGTCCACCTGCGATGACCAGCGCATCGTAGTCCGCTGGATTGACCTTCTCGAAGGTCGCGTTGAGCGTGAAGTCGTGGCCGCGCTTCTCGGAGTAGGTCTGGTCGCCCTCGAAGTCGTGCACAGCGGTGCGGATCTTGTCGCCGGCTTTCTTGTCGGGGCAGACCGCGTGGACGGCGTGTCCCACGATCTGAAGCGACTGAAAGGGAACCATCGTCTCGTAGTCCTCGGCGAAGTCGCCGACGAGCATCAGAATCTTCTTGGACATGTTCAATTCCTCCGGCGGGTATCTAGGAATCAACCCGCGCGATGCCAAGTGGCCCGGAGATTTTGTGAGCTTGCAGCTACTTCCTGAGCACTGGCACGTCCGCTGCCCGGTTCTGCAACTCCTCGCGGATCGAGCTCCACGGGAAGCTCTGGCTGCCGTACATCGACCCCGCGTGGTTGGCCTCGCACGGCTTTGTCGATATCCCAGCCACGATCCGCTCAGCCTCAGCCAGAGCCACGGACGGGTCTGCGCCGAGCATGATCGAATAGACGAAGATCTCCCCTGCGGACTGGAATGCATCGACGTTGCATCTTGCGCCGCCGCGGGCTCTCGCCTTCATGCCAAAGGCACGCGCGCTGGCGAGCCGCTGCTTGTACAGAGACGCAAACCCCGGGAGGTCTTTGCTGAATCGAGTCCCATCCCATGCCTCGACGAGATCGACCACGGCGGCCGTCGGGAAGTACGGGCCACCGCTGGCAAGGGTCAAGGACAGGAATGGCACCGAGAACATCGGCTTCCCGTCCGCAGGTTTCTCTTTCGGACGCGGGCAAAGCACGCACCCGGGGCGGGCGTCGCCCTCCAACGCCTGCCACTCATCCTGCCCATCCAGCCAGTACACCTGCGTGCTCGTGGCGAAGTTGCACAGGCGCTCCTCGATCACCACGAATCTGGCTCCGTTGCCTCGAAGGTCCCAGAACACGGTGCCGTCCTGAGCGCGGATCAGGCCCAGACCGCTGGTGGCCCCTGCCTGCAGGAGCTTGTTGCGCCCGAGCAGCAGCAGGGGCTGTCCGCGATTGCAGTCGGCCAGAGGCTCCAGGTGATCTGCAACAGCCACAGCCGCGAAGTGGCCGGGAAACACGTGAACCTCCCGCAGGAGCCAAGCCTCGTCCGGGGGCAAGGAATCCAACGCCTGGACCAGGCGCTGCAGCAAGGGGTCGGCAACGCGCGCAGGCGCTGCAGACGCGGAGCTGGAAGCGACAGGAGCCGGGCAAGGAGCGGACAGCGGGCACGGGGTTGGGACAGGACACGGGGCAGGCGGGCTTGCGCCGCATCCAGCAAGCACAAAGAGCGAGATCGCCCCAAGCGCGCAACCTGATCTCATGAAGCCGGCATTCTCGCATGCCTGCTTGTGGCGCACCACGCCCAACGACTAGCATTCCCGCATGCCTCGCTCCGCCTCCCGGGCCGCCCTGCTCGCAGCTGCCTGGCTCTTCGTTGCGTCGCACGCCCGCGGGCAAGCGCCGATCGCCGTGGATTCGCCTCGGCTCTGCCTGCCTTCTGCTACGTCCACCCTTCCATCCTGCAGGCATCCCGCGTTCCACTCGGATTGGGTCCGCGCTGTCGTGCTGTGGTCCGAGGGCGCACTGACGACCGGTGACGTCGCACAGGTCCACGACCTGCTCCGGTCCTCCATGGGGAGGATCGATGCTGAGGGCACGCTCGATCTGCGGATTCGCGCGCGCGTGCTCTGTGGTGAGGCAGCGGCCCGGCTCGGCCGCGCGCAGGATGCCCGGGCTCGATTCGACGCAGCGATCCAGCTCTGGTCCGATCCCGCGGCACTCGGCTGGCTGCGCTCCAAGGGAGCCGATGCGGAGTCGCGCACCGCGATCGCCTCCGCGGTCGACGCTGTGGGAAGAGCGGTGTTCCACCTGGCGAAGCATGCGCAAAGGGAGGCAGACGACGCGACGGGACGGCTCGATCCACCGCCTGTCGACGCACCGGATCCGGCAGCACGGAGCAAGCAGACTGCAGCCTACCGGCAATGGGTCGCGGTCCAGCTTCCGCCATGGATGAAGGCGCGTGAAGCTTCGCTCACCGCGGTCGAGAGACTCTACCGCAGCGTATTCGACATTCCGCCAGCTCCTCCGGTGCGCTGGTCCGTGGCTGCTGCGGAAGCGATCGGGGAGATGTGGGCCGCGTATGTGACGCAGCTTCGCAGCCTGCCGATCCCGCAGGACCCACCCGCAGGGCACGTGGGCTCGGCGTATCGGCACACGCCGCTCGATCCGGTCTACGAGCCGTTCCGGGTCCGGGCCAAGGGCGCCTACGTGTTGTGTCTGGGAATCTCATCGAGCCGTCGTTTCTTCGACGCCACCTCGGCTCGCTGCGAGGCCTGGCTCGCAAGGAACCACAGGCAGGAGTTCCGGGCGCTCGTGGAGTACGTCCCTCCGCCCACCAACAACGGCTCCTGGCTCGACGACCGCCGCGTGGCGCCGCGGAGTGCTCCGTGAGATTCCTGCCAGCAGCTGTCGCGTTGCTCTCCGTGGGGAGTCTGGTCGCGTGCGCTTCGGGCCCTGGCCCGCAGTCGAGATTCCAGAGCGCGGTGGAGGAGATCGCACGCCGTGATCGCGCGGGGGACTGGAACGCCGACGCTTGTCATCGACTTTCGGACGAGATCGGGACGCTCGCGGCCGGAGAGCTGGCAGGGCCTGCACACCTGCACGCCGGGCTCGTCCTGCAGCGCTGCGGGGATCACGAGCAGGCCCGAGCCCGGATGCAGGCTGCAGTGACCGCAGAGCCATCGTTGCAGATCGCCCGTGCGCAGTTGGCGCTCTATGAATACGACCGGTCTCCCATGCCAGCTTCCTTGGATCGAGCCATTGCCGAGCTCCAGAAAGCTGTCACGCAGCGACCTGACCCGGACCTGTCCGCCGATCTCGGGCGACTGCTGCTCGTTAGAAATCGGGGCGCTCAGGGGCCAGGGGCATCTGACGCGTCGCGGGCTCGGGAGCATCTGGAGCAGGCGCTCCTGTTCGACCCGAATCATGCGGCAGCGCTGCACCAGCTTGCGAGCTACTACGTGGCGCAGTCCCGTGTTCCGCACGATGCGATGGGGAGCACGTTGAACCTCGAGCAGGCGCGCGCCATCTGCCTGCGCATCGTGCAGCACCACCCTTCCTATGCACCGGTCTACAACACGCTGGGACGCATCGACGTGGAAACGGGCGAGCTGGATGCAGCGGCCACGTCGTTCGAGCGCGCCCGCTCGCTCGACGACACCTTCGTCGACGCGCACCTGAATCTCGGGTCGGTCAGCCTGACGCTGCGCATGGCCGCGCGCGCGGAGGAGGCGTTTCGCCGGGCGATCGTGATCCGTCCAAGCTCCTACGACGCCTGGCTGGGGCTTGCTGTGGCATTGCGCATGAAAGCCACGCCGGAGCAGCTCGAGCAGGAGGTAGCCAACATCGAGCATTGCCTGGATCGCTGTGCTGCAATCGATGCTGCCCGCCCTGAATCCTGGTTCAACCGGGCGATTCTCTACCGCGACCGTGCCGCCGCGCGTCCTGACCCGGATCTCAGGCACCTGAGCAAGGCTCTGGAGCTTCTGTCCTCGTTCCTCGCGCGGGCAGGACAATCACCGATGCATTCCGAGAAAGTCCGTCAGGCCCATGACCTTCAACGCGACATCAAGCAGCTGATGGTATTCATCCAGGAGTCGCGCAAGGTGCGGTGATCATGGCTGCGCGCTGCAGCCGTAGGTGTGCGCCGCAGCAGCCATCAGCGTCGTTCCCTCCCCGGTCTTGACTTGATCGAGCTCCCGCACTGCTACATACCCCCCGATGCGATCGCCCGTCTTGAACGGATGTCCCGCTGCCAGGCGTCCCACGGTGCGCTTCTGCCCATCCTGCTCCGCAACCAGCGCGCCGTTCCAGGAGCACGTTGCGCTCGACCCGCCCTGCAGGGCGCTCTGGAGCTCGCCCCACGCAGAGGTCGGCGCGTTCGGATCCCCTCCGGTTCCGATCAGGCTCGCCCAAGTCTCGCCGCCACCGAGCAACAGCGCGGCCCGAGGCACCCACCCCACCAGCTGGGTCGACTCGCCTCCCGCGATCACGCGCACCCAGCCCTGACGCTCCTCGAGCACCTGCGCTGTCGTGAGCTCGTCCGGCCCAGAGGCCAGGTCGATCGATGCGATCGATGGCCCGCCGGGGCTCGCGAAGAGCTGAAGTGCGCCGCTCCTCTTTGCGACGCCAACGATCCCGGGCCTGGGAGCCGCGCGCGGGACGACGGCGTCGAGCGGCTCGAAGTCGACCTCTGCGACGGCCAGCTCCGAGCAAGCCAACGTGGCTTCGGCCGCCAGCCCTTTCAGATGCACCTTGGATTCGACCGCGATCGACACGGTCACCTTGCCCTGCGCTGCACGCAGGAATGTCATCTTGGTGTCAGGCTGAAGGAGGATCACGCCTGCAGCGATTCCGCTCCGGGCTGGAAGCAGGGTCATGCGGGATGCATGCACGTGCCCCCACAGGGTCGCATCTTCGCGATCGAGCTGTACCCACGCGCCTTGCGATGCGTCGCCGATCGGAATCTGCACGACGGCCCGCTCAGCGGCCTCGACGATCGCGAACGGGCGCTTCGAGGCCTCGAATGACAGAGGGAAGACCGTGTCAGAATCGAGGTCGTCCGCTCGCAGCTCGCACGCGACGTCGCGGGGTGCGGCGAGGATCGGCGCGCGCTCTGGAGGGGGGACGGCTGTCGTGTGCGAGGCCTGTGGCTCGGACGACGTCGTCGAAGCGGGTGCGTCTCGTCGGGGATGGAGGCTCGCGAATGCCAGGGGCGGCGGACGGTTCGCAGCGCAAGCGCCAGCGAGTGCGGCTGTGGCTGCAGCGAGCGCGAAGCGAATCGAAGAGGTCATGGTGCGGCGATCGCCAGTCGCCAGCTCACATGGCCTTGAGCCAGGCGTGGACGGGCGCGACCGCTGTGAAGTGCTTTGCCACGAAGTCGACGAATGCAGCGGTATGAAGCTCGCGCGGGGGCTTGCCCTCCCAGCCCGCGTGCAGGCCGCCGTACTTGAGGAGCGCGGCGCGCGGGTGATCCGCCGGCACGCCCTTCGGCGTCTTCTTGAACGACTCGCTCCCCACTTCGTAGCCCGCCTTGCGCATCTTCTCCACGAGCTTGTCGAGAGCGGCGCCCTTCTTGGGATCCAGCACGGCTGCGCGATACAGCTTCAGCCCGGCCGCTGTGAACACGTGCATTCCCGTGCCGAGCATCAATGCGTCGGAGGTCAGCCGGAAGTAGAAGCCGGGCGTGTCCCAGCCCTTGGCGGCTCCGCACCAGAACCACAGGTCCATGTGGTTCTTGTACGGGGTCTTGTCCTTGGAGAAGCGGATGTCCCGGTTGAGGCGCATGATGGAGCCGTTGACGCGGGCCTCGGCGCGGACGCCGGGATCGATCTTGTGCAGGCGCGGAGCGATGGCTTCCACGAACGCCTTGGCGGGCGCGACGAAGCTTGCCTCGTATTGCTCTCGGTGGGCCTCGAACCACGACCGATCGTTGTTCTTCTTCAACCCGGCGAGGAATCGGAGGGTGTCCTTGGGGAATCCGCTGAAAGTCATGTCGGGATGTTAACACAACGTGACCGGATGCGCGGCTCACCGAGACACTTTACGTTCCTGGCCGGGTCTGCTTGACTCCGCGCCATGGGATTTCAGAACGTGGTGCGCTGGCTCATGCCGCGCGAGGATCATTTCTACGGATTCCTGGAGCAGCAGGCGCAAGTGGCCCATCGCGCGGCCCGCGCGCTTGCGAAGTTCAACGACGAGCCTGGGTCGCTCGAGTCGGTGCGCGACGAGGTATCCAAGCTGGAGCACGAGGGAGACGACCTTCTGCACGGCATGGAAGACGCGCTCGCGCGAACGTTCGTGACCCCGATCGACCGCGAGGATCTGCAGCGCTTGTCGCGTCGACTCGACGACGTTGCGGACCTGCTCGACCTCACCGGCCGCTCCTTCGTGCTGTTCGGCGTCACCGAGCCGACCAAGCCGATCACCGCGCTCATGCTCAAGCTGGTGGAGTGCACCCAGGTGCTGACCGAGGCAGTGCCCAGGCTTCGTCGGCACGAGTACAACGAGATCGTCGAGGCTGGGCGCCGCGTGCAGGACATGGAGCACGAGGCGGACATCCTGTTCCGCGACGCCATCAGCGCGCTGTTTCGCGACCCCAAGATCGACGCCAAGGTGCTGCTGCGGGAGAAGGAAGTCCTCGAGGACCTCGAGAACGCCATGGATCGCTGCAGCTCCGTAGCACGGACTCTTACCAACATCGCCGTCAAGAATGGTTAGCGTCTTCATTGCAGTCGTGATCGCTGCGGTGCTGTTCGACTTCATCAACGGCTTCCACGATGCTGCGAACGCGATCGCGACCGTGGTGTCCACGGGCGTGCTGCCGATGCGCACCGCCGTGATCATCGCAGGCGTGCTGAACTTCGTGGGAGCTGCGACCGGGACCGCGGTCGCCAAGACCATCGCCTCGGGCTTCGCTGACCCGCTGATCATCACCCAGCCGGTCGTGCTCGCTGCCCTGGTAGGCGCCTGCGTCTGGAACATCGCCACCTGGTACTTCGGCATCCCATCGAGCTCCTCGCACGCGCTGATCGGAGGGCTCGCGGGCGCGGTCGTGGCACACGCGGGACTTCACGCCTTTCATTGGGGCGCCCTCGGCCAGAAAGTCCTCGTGCCGCTGGTGGTGTCTCCGGCCCTCGGATTCCTCGTGGCCTTCGTGCTCATGATCGGTCTCGCCTGGATCTCGAGTCGCGCTACCCCTGGAACCGTCGTGAAGGTCTCGCGTCGACTGCAGCTCGTCAGCGCCTGCGCCATGGCCTTCTCGCATGGGTCGAACGATGCCCAGAAGTCCATGGGCATCATCACGCTGGCGCTCCTGTCCTTTGCAGCGAGCCACGCTGGAGTCCTGCCCGAATCCATGATGCCCAAGGGCGAGCACGTCCCGACCTGGGTCATCATCATCTGCGCAACGGCGATCGCCGTGGGCACGATGGGCGGCGGCAAGCGCATCATCAAGACCATGGGGACCAAGGTGATCCGGATCAGCCCCCTGCAGGGATTCGCCGCCGAGACCGCAGGTGCGACCACGATCCTCGTTGCCAGCCATTTTGGCGTGCCCGTCTCGACCACCCATTGCATCAACGCGAGCATCATGGGCGTCGGCGCCTCCAAGCGCATGTCCGCCGTGCGCTGGGGCGTCGCAGGCAACATCCTGACCGCCTGGGTGCTCACGCTGCCCGCCAGCGCGGCCGTGGCTTATGTCACGATGCTGCTCTTCGGCGTGGTCTTCCGGTGAGCGATCCGGCCTACCGACGACCAGCCTCGCAGATTCGCTCGACGCGCACATCCGAGGGCATGTAATTTGGAGATCCTCGCGCTGCTGCGGGCCGCGCGCTCGGATCCGGAATGTCGCAGCCAACTCACCTTCGTCACCTTGCCGGGCGCCACACCTCGCTGGCGTGGACCGCGCGCGTGGCGGCGGTCGCCCTGCTCGGCTTGCTCGTGCTCGACTGCACGCTGCTGACGCCGCTGGACGGGCTTTCGGATGGCGCGCTCGAGGACGGGGGCGCTGGGGCCGGAGGCTCGGGCATTCCATGCGCCAGCTCGGATCTCAACACGGACTCGATGAACTGCGGCGCCTGCGGACACGTCTGCAGCAACGGCCCCTGCCACGACGGGCTGTGTCCTGCCGTGAACGTGGCAAAGTCACCTACGGTGCCCACGTTCATCGTGGCAGATGACACAAGCGCGTTCTGGGCGGACATCGATTCGGGCTCTGTGCTCAAGAGCACGTTCGAGAGCCTGACTCCGACGACGCTTGCCTCGGGTCAGCCGTCGCCCTGGGACGTCGCGGTGGACGCGACGAGCGTGTACTGGACCAACACGGCCAATGGAACCATCGCCAAGACGAGCCGAAACGGAGGGTCGGTCGACACGATCGTGACGGGACAGCAGTGGCCTTGGGGGATCAAGGTCGACGCGACGAGCGTCTACTGGACGGTCTATGCAGCCGGGACCGCTGGGCAAGGGAAGCTGATGAAGTCCGGTCTGGATGGCGGCAACGTGATTGTGCTCGAATCAGGTCTCACCGGCCCTGGCACGCTCGTCGTCGATTCCACGAGCGTGTACTGGACCAACCAGGACGGCACGGTCATGAAGACCGGCTTGGACGGTGGTTCGAAGACGGTGATCGCGTCGGGCCAGAAGGACCCCTATGGCATCGCGAGCGATGGGTTTGCGCTGTACTGGACCAACACCGGAAGCGGCACAGGACAGGGGGAGGTCATGAAGGCCGGCCTCGACGGCGCCGATCGGGTCGCGCTGGTGACAGGACAGCCGGGTCCCACGGTGGTCGCAGTGGACCTGACGGGTGTGTACTGGACCAACTCGGACGACGGCACGGTGAGGAGGATTGGGCAGTCTGGCGGCGCCGTGCTGACGCTCGCAACCGGGCAGGCGTACCCGTTCGGGCTCGCGCTCAACACCAGCAGCGTGATCTGGACGAACCAGAACGACGGTACTGTGAAGAGGACAGCGAAGTAGCGCAGCGGCGACCTATGGGTTGGGGGCCGATTCGTCGCGCACCTCGCAGCCGGCGCGTGACTCGAACCATCGGATCAGACCGCACAGATCCAGGGAGCCGAATCCAGCCTCGATGGCCTCGTCCAGCACGCGCACCAGACTGTCATGCGTCGGCATGCTCGCTCCCACGCTCCCTGCGGTCTGGGCAACGAGCTTCTGATCCTTGCGGAGCAGCTCTATCGTGAAGTCCGGCTCGAAGCTGCCGCGCAGGATGCGCTCTCCTTTGGCGCCGTACATGGGAGAGCAGAACGCGCCTGCCTGGATGGTCTCCAGCATGTCGCGTGGACGCAGCCCGAGCATGCGGCCCATCACGAGCGCGGAAGTGAACCCGGCGAGCATGTGGGCCCCCACGCAATTGAGCACCAGCTTCATCGCCATTCCCTGGCCCACGCCGCCCACGACCCGGACCCGACCCATGGCCTCGAGCACGGGCCGCACTCGTTCGATTGCCTCGATCGGACCGCCTGCCATGATCACCAGAGTGCCGTCCACGGCAGGCTTTCGCGTGCCCGACACGGGCGCATCCACGAACGCCGCGCCAGCTTCGCCGACAACGTGGCTCATGCGTCTCGCGGTGTCAGGATCCACGGTGGACATGTCCACGACCACGGTACCTGGGGATAGGCAGCGGACGACGCCGTGCGGTCCTGCGATGACGTCCTGCACGGCGGCCACGTCAGCGAGCATCGTGATCACGACCTCTGCACTGCGCGCGGCCTCCTGGGGCGAGGTAGCTGCCTTCGCACCAGCACGCTCCAGCTCCTGTGCCTTGCTGGCCGTGCGGTTCCACACGGTGAGGGGATGCCCGCTTCGAAGCACGTTGAGCGCCATCGGCGCACCCATGGTGCCCAGCCCCAGAAAGGCTACTTTCATCCGCGCGAGTCTAGCGCACCCACGACAACCTTTGCGGCGCGAAGCACCTTGCCTGCGAATCGATAGCCCGCTTCGACTTCCGTGGTCACGTGGCCCGCCTGGCTCGGCGGGGCCGGCGTGGTGGCGATGGCCTCGTGCAGCGAGGGATCGAAACGTTCACCCAGCGCTCGGATGCGCTCGACCCCGTAGCTGACAAGGACCTCCTCGAGCTGCGATCGGATCATCCGCACCCCTTCAACCAGCCCGGATTCCGCATCCGACGCGGCGCGCAGGGTGCGGTCGAGATTGTCCAGGACCGGAAGGAGCTCGCGAATCAGGCTCGCGCGCGTCTCATCCTTGACGCGCTGGGCGTCGCGCTCGACCCGCGCCCGGGCTGCTTCGAGCTCGTCGAGCGCATTGCGAAGCGCCACCTTGTCCGCTTGCGCGGCGGGCGGGACTTCGACCGGACGTACCTCCGATGGCTCGGGCGAGGAAAGGGTTGCGGGGTCGTTCGCTGGCTGCTGCGTGAGGCGTGGCGACGCAACGGGCTCGAATTTCCGCAAAGGAGCCACGGGTGTGAAAGAGCGAGGCAATCCGAAGCTTTCGGGTGCGTTCGGGCGCGCGTGTGCAGGCCAGCCGTTGAAGCGAATCATGGTTCTTGATCCCGTTCGATCCTCATCATGGATAACCACGACCTTCGGCGCCGTCACCCCCGCGGGCCATCCATCCTTCGAGCTTTGCGATCGCAGCAGGAAGGTCTGCGCGGCCAAAGCCGAACCGCACGTGCCGATCCCCCCAGTCGTATACGGTCGACGGCAGGAGCATCACGCCGGTCTCTCGCACGAGGCTCTCGCAGAAGCGCGCAGCCCCCTGCCCCGCGTGCACCCTGGCGAAACCCACGGATCCTGCCCTGGGACGGAGCCACTCGAATGCATGGGAATGCGCCTGCAGGAACCCGTCGAGGGTCTGGAGATTGCGGCGCAAGAGCCCGACGTTGCGCTCGAGGATCCTGTCGCGCGCGCGCAGCGCGATGGACGCAAGCACTTCGCTCGGCGCGCTCGCACAGATCGTGGTGTAGTCCTTGAGCCTGAGGATGCGCTCGCGCAGGGCGGAGTCGCGCGTGAGCAGCCACCCCACCCGCAATCCCGGGAGACCGAACGCCTTGGACAGGCCCCCCAGCGCCACTCCCCGCTCGTAGGCCTCGGCCGCAGAGGGTAGACGCGCGGACTCGTCGTGCTCGGCAAACCGGTACATCTCGTCGGAGAACAGATGCACACCAGCCTGGCGCGCAATCTGCACCAGCTCGTCGAATTCCTCGCGGCAAGGGAGATACCCCGTCGGATTGTGCGGGAAGTTGCACACGATGAGCCGCGTGCCGGGGCGGAGCGAGTCCCGCACGAATCCAGGATCGAACCGCCACCCCTGCTGCTCCTCAGGACACCAGCGCGTGACCTCGCAGCCGATCGCCTCGGCGACTGCGTACAACGACTGGTAGCCCGGAAACGGTGCAATCACGTGATCGCCGCGCTCGAGCAGCGCGTTCATCGCGAGAAAGACGCCTTCCTGAGGGACGACCTCCAGCACGTCGTCCGCGGACAAGCCTTGGTGCATCAGGGCGATCTGCTCGCGAAGCACGGGCATGCCCTGGGATTCCGTGTATCCGAGACGAAGGTTCTGCCACGACGACAGGCCTTCGCCATCGGCGAGAGAGAGCAGCTCTGCCAGGCTCAGTGCCTCGCAGTCCGAGCTCGACAGCAGGTGCTTTGCGCTGAACTCGTAGCGCGCGAAGTAGCGTTCCAGGGCGAACGGGGTCGGTCGCATCGGCGCGAGCCTACCAGGCATCGTGAAGCGACACGACCTGCGTCGCGTGCCAGCTCACTTGTGAGAGACTTCGTAGCTCGGATAGAGCTTGGACACGCACGCAGGGCAGATTCCATGGGAGAACTGGGCGGACGAGTGCCGGCTGATGTAGCTCTCCATGTCCTCCCATTCCCCATCGGCGGTTCGAATGCGCTTGCACTGGGCGCACGTGGGCAGGATCCCGCGGAGCAGATCGAGCTCGGCACGCATGTGCTCGACGACTTCCTTGGTCTCGAGCAGGTCGGCTGCGCTCCTCACGGTCTCGACGACATAAGCCACGGCGCCGGTCTCGTCCCGCAATGGAGCGGAGCTGATCTCCTCGGGCAGGAAGACTCCGGTGGCCGCCCGGTGGTGGTGAATCGCGCGGGACGGCCTTCCTGTTGCGAACACCGCGCGCACGGGGCAGATCATTCCCACCGAGTAGCATGGCTTGGTGGCTCCGTGCGTCGTGGCAAAACAGTAGTGCGGTCCTGCCTCGAGATCCGGGCTCCCGTACCGTTCCCGCGCGGCGGAATTCAGGTAGACGATGCGCAACGCCGCATCGATGACGAGCACCGGCTCCACCAAGCTGTCGAGGATCCGGGCGTGGTCCGTGGCGAGGGCATCCACCATCGAGTGAGTATGGGATCGGGGAGACGCACGGCAAGCTCTGCTGATCGTATCGAATGCACTAAGAGGTTCGCGGATGAAGGGGAGGGACATGACGCGATGTGACAGGCAGGGCATCGTTGCCCAGCACGACCGCTTCGTGGCCGGGAGCGAAGCGGACGCACACTTCGCGATCGACTTCGTGTTCCACTTCGCTATCCGCGCCAGGTAGCGAGCCGAGGCGCCTGGCGCCGGGAGCGTTTTCCCTGCCGAGGTCTTGGCATCGCGGCTGGGCGACGAGTAGCATCCGCCGGGGAATGCTGGAGGCAGGCACGACCATAGCTGACAAGTATCAGCTCGAGCGCCGGCTCGGCGAAGGCGGCATGGGCGTGGTGTGGCTGGCCCGGCATGTGGAGCTGAGCGAGCGTCGCGTCGCGATCAAGTTCCTGGTGAACGCGTTGAGCAGGTCTTTGATCGAGCGATTCCGCCGGGAAGCGCTCCTGGCCTCGCGCATTCACAGCCGCCACGTCGTGCAGGTACTCGACTTCGGCGAGCACCAGGGCGCGCCGTACCTGGTCATGGAGTATCTCGAGGGCTCTGACCTGCGGCACCTGCTCGACCAGCAGAGAGCGCTGGATGCCGAGACGGTCGTGGCCATCATGGGGCAGGCCGCGCGAGGACTGCAGCGGGCCCACGACGCCGGAATGATCCACCGCGACATCAAACCGGAGAATCTGTTCCTGTGCCGTGACGAGGACGGAGGGCTTCTGGTGAAGATCCTGGACTTCGGGATCGCCAAGTCGCTGGAAGCGGACTCGGGCACAGCGACCGGAATGATGATCGGCACTGCCTACTACATGAGCCCGGAGCAGTATCAGGGCCTCAAGGGGATCGATCGCAGGACCGATCTGTGGTCTCTGGCGTGCGTTGCCTATGAATCCCTGGTCGGGGCGCGCGTCTTCGAAGGCACCTCGGTCATCGCCATCGGCATGCACATCCTCGCCGAGAAGCGTCCGATCCCGTCCCAGGTGGCCCCAGGGATTCCGCGCGGCTTCGACGCCTGGTTTGCGCGGGCCTTGCACCCGAATCCGGATTGCCGCTTCAGCTCCGCGCACGAGCTCGCGGAATCTCTCGCGGTCGCCCTTGAAGTCAACCGCCCGAGCCTGCGCATCTCGTTCGAGTCAGGTGCGGACAGCGGGGTTCAGCGCGCTGGCGACGAGTTCACGACCACAGCGCTCGCCAACTTCCAGCTCGCGCCTTCCAGGCGGCGAGCACGCGCACGAAGAATCGTGGGTGCCGCTGGCCTGGCCCTGCTCGCGGCCACAGCCGGGGGCGCGCTCGTTGCCACGCGCTCCTCCGCCAATCGCCCACCATCGGCCGCCTTCGAGCAACCACCCGCGTCGTCGCCTCCTACGCCAGCCCCGTCCGCATCGGTGGCGCAAGCCGCAGCCCCAAGCGCGAGCGCGCAGCCCCTGCCTGCTGGCTCCCATGCCACGGCACAACCCGCCAAGCCGACCTCCCCGTCCAGGCTCGCGGCCACGGAGCCGGCAAAGCCCGCAGCGGCCGAGCCAGCGAAGTCGGCCAACGCGGAGCCTGCCAAGCCTGCTGCGGCGCCGACCGGAGCGCTCCCTGCGCGATTCTGACCCGAGGAACCTGTGATCAAGATCCGGACGATCGGCGCAAGCTTTCTGGTTGTTGCAATGCAGGCCGCGGCCGCACCCCTCGTGTGGGCCGGAGCAACGGAGGACGCGGCGGCTCTCAAGGCAAAGGCAGACGACGCCTTTGACGGCAGGCGATTCGCCGAGGCGCTGGTGAGCTACCGGGCCGCAATCGAGAAGAACCGCGATGCGCGTCTGCACTACAACATAGCGCAGGCCCTGGCTGCCCTGGAACGCTACCCGGAAGCTCTCACGTCCTATCAGGCATTCATCGCCGAGGCGCCCTCCGGTACGCTCAACGAGGCGCAGCAGGCGCAGCTCTTCGCCCTCGTGGAAGCGCTCAAGGCGAAGATCGCCCGCATCTCGATCCAGTGCGACGTGCCAGGGGCAAGAGTGCTGGTGCGCGGCAAGATCGTCGGCGTCACTCCCCTCCCCTCGGCGGTGGTCGTCAACGCCGGCGAAGCCAAGATCGAAGTGATCGCAGAGGGATACAAG
The DNA here is from genome assembly GCA_016218915.1 of Deltaproteobacteria bacterium. Classification (GTDB taxonomy): domain Bacteria; phylum Myxococcota_A; class Polyangia; order Polyangiales; family Polyangiaceae; genus JACRCQ01. Next base: position 37,963 of record JACRCQ010000079.1, on the reverse strand, counting down.
GCATTCGAGGCCACGATGACCTTGGCGGGAGGCACGACGCGACCCGTGGTGATCAGGCTCGAACGCGTGGACTTCACCGGGTTCATCTCGGTCAGGAGCAACGTGGCCGGGGCGCAGGTTCTCGTGGACGGCATGCCTGCGGGTACGGCTCCGCTCGAGGTGCGGGTCAAGCGCGGCACGCATCACGTGGAGGTGAAAGCCAGCGACCACGTGAGCCAGAGCCGCATCGCAACCGTGGAGCCGGGCGCAAGGACCCAGTGGACCGCGACCTTGGACCGCGCTCCGAACTACACGCTTGCGTACGTTGGCTTCGCGGTCGGCGCGGTGGGCCTCGGCGTGGGCACCTACACAGGGCTGACCGCGAGGGCCAGATTCAACTCGGCCAAGACCTGGTGCGACATGGGCGCGAACGAATGCGGGCCTGCTGCACGCGACGACCTCAACGCATCCAAGCTCTACGGCAATCTGTCGACCATCTCGTTCGGCGTCGGAGTCGCCGGACTCGGCTTGGGTGCCTACAGCTACTGGAGCGCCCGAAGAGCGGTCCGCCCGAAGCAAGTCGACGTCGGCTTCGGCCCAGGCTCTCTCATCGTCCAGGGAGCCTTCTGATGCGCAACAGCAGCACCTGGCTCCGCCTGGCTGCCCTTGCAGCAACCACTGCCGCCTGCAATTCGGTCACAGGCGTCAACGACGTCGATCTCGTGGACAAGTGCCGTGGCTCGCTCTGCGGGCTGTGCCCTGCAGGGCAGCGCTGGTCCAAGGCGCAGGAGATGTGCATCCAGGACTGCGGTGCGGAGATGCGCGAGTGCGGAGACGGCTGCTGCCCGTCCATCCAGCTGTGCATCGCTCCTGAGCTTGCGCAGTGCGGCTGCGAAGCTGGGAGCACGCTGTGCGGGAGCACGTGCTGCCAGGGCGCAGCCCCCCACTGCATCACCACCGACAAGGCGGTGCAGCGCTGCAGCGCGTGCGACACGTTCGAGCACGAATGCGCCGGCGCTTGCTGCAAGTCCCCGGCGATCTGCGTGGAAGGAGTCTGCACCTCCGCCTGGCTGCAGACCGTCTCCAAGCAGTCGTGCGCGGGCGGACAGCCCTGCGGCCCAGAGGCGTTCGATTGCTGCGACAGCCCGTCCGTGGTGGCCGATGGCGAGGAGACGTTCCTGATGGGGCGCAGCGACACCGGGGCGGATCAGTGCCCCGCAACGCTCAAGTGCTACGATGACGAGCAGCCGGAGCACGAGCGCACCCTGTCCCCGTATTCGCTCGATCGCTTCGAGGTCACGGTGGAGCGGTTCCGCAAGTTCGTGGACAGGTGGGACTACACGCCCCCGCCGGATGGTGCCGGTGCGCATCCGAAGATCGCTGGCTCTGGCTGGCAGTCGGCATGGAACGACCGTCTGCCCAAGACCCGCGACGAGCTTGTGGGCCCCAAGGGGCTCGAATGCCACACGTGCGGCACCTGGACCGCAGAGCCTGGCGCCAAGGAGCTGCTGCCGGTCAACTGCGTTTCCTGGTACATGGCCTTCGCGTTCTGCGTCTGGGATGGCGGACGCCTGCCCACGGAGGCAGAGTGGGAGTACGCTGCAGCGAACGGGTCCAAGAACAATCTTTATCCCTGGGGCGAGGATCCGGCGTCGGACGACTACGCGGTGTACAACTGCGACTATCACGCACCCGGGGGCCAGTCGGACTGCTACTGCAATGATGTGGCTCCGGTGGGGCAAAAGCCCAACGGAGCGAACCAGTGGGGCCACCGCGACCTGGCGGGCAACATGTTCGAATGGGTGCTCGACTCCTATGACACCTACCCGGCCACGGCGCAGCGCAACTATGCGAACGTGTCCGCGGGAACGGCGCGTGTCCTTCGGGGCGGTGCATTCCTCGAGATCGCATCGATCGAGCGCGCCGCCTACCGGCTGAGCGACGTCGCCTCGACCCGGGACTTCCAGGTTGGGCTGCGCTGCGCCAGGTAGGCGGGAGTATCAGAAGTTCTGGTTCGCGAACCGGAACAGGAGGTACTTCGGATTCGCCGAGTCGGGCGCGATCACGATCGCACCGTCCTGGTTGGTCTTGTTGCGATGGATCAGGTGGGCGCTGCTCTGGTAGGAGCTGTTGTTGTTCGTTGCAAAGACCGAGATCTTCGCGCCGATGTCGATCTGCGCGGTGACCAGCTGCTCGAGTTCGAGCATCGGGTGACCCGTGAAGTCACCGGTGTGCACCCCGAACGTGGTGACGTAGTCGAGCGGCACGTTGAGGTGCCAGCCTTCGGACCATGCAGGTCCGGCCAGCGGAGCTTGCTTCTCGAGGTATCCCACATTCGGATCGCCGATGGTCGACAGTACGCTCGCGACCATGCGGTACACCTTGCCGTGCATCACGACCTGGATCACGACGTGGTCGTTGTTGGGCAGCGTACACTGCTTGTCCTGCGTCCCCACCACGGCCAGCACCGTCCCATCGATGCGTCCGTAGCCCTGCACCAGCTCGTCGCCAAAGGCCGACGCACACTGCGCGGCCTTGCTTGCATCGGCTGACGCTTCCGGGACCGGTCCTTCCGTTTGCGCGTCTTGCGCCGTGCCGTCCAACGAAGCATCCGCAGCAGCCTCCGTGGCTGCATCGACCGATGCTTCGCTCTGGCTCGCGTCTTCGGGCGCAGCAGGGGGCGGAAGCGGCATGCTGCTGCTCGAGCAGCCGAACACACCCAGCGCCACGAACACGAGAGATGCTGCGAGCTGCCGCGAAAGGATCATGAAAGCCTCCGACGTTTCTCGGTCGCGCGGAGCCTACCAGATCGCCGTCCAGAGACAACTCGCGCAACCAACGAGGTGGCTGCAGGCGCGCGTTGCACGAATCGGGCCCTCGTGCGATCTTGCTCCCATGGGGCATCGCTCTGCGCTTGCGATGGTTGGCGGAATCCTTCTCTCGTGCGGGACCGCAGCGGCGGCGCCGCAGACGCTCACCTGGACCACGACCACCGCGCATCCTGCGGATCGATCGCCCTACTACGCGCCCGGATTCGGCCTTGGCGGCGTGTTGTTCTCCAAAGACAAGTGCGACGGAGTACCGGACGGGCATTCCGCCCGCGCTGGAGCCACCGGCCTCGAGTCGTGGTCTGCAGGCCCGTTGTTTCAAGGCAATGAAACCAAGCAGGGAGACCCCACGGCGACCACGCTCACCGACGTCTACTCGGTGTCGTGGGGCCGATGCCGGCGCGCCTCGGTGGATGCAAAGGGGACGCTCTCGGCCTGGACCGGTGCCATGGCAGATCCGGCAGAGAGCTACATCCTCGAATCCACGGGCACCCCGCGAGGCCCCATCCGCGGAACCATGGCGGTGGCAGATGTGGCCGGGACCCCGTACCTCTACTCGCTGGGAGGCTGGGAATACGGCAGCAGCAATGCCGTGATTGGCGACGTCTTCTACACGAAGATCCGCCCCGACGGCCTGGTGGAGAACTGGAAGGCAACCTCCTCCATGCCGCAACCGCTCATGCGATCGACTGCCGCCTATGCTGCAGGTGCGATCTACCTCTTTGGCGGCTTCCCCTCCAATGACTTTGCGAACCACACCGATGCAGTGGTGTGCGCACCTGTCCATGCGGATGGCTCTCTTGGTGACTGGCAGTCTCTCGCGCCCATGCCCAAGGCCGGAGGTGCCATCGCCGGTCTCGTCGACGAACAGTACATCTACCTCGTTGGAGGACTGACCCACCACGATCCTCCGTTCGAGGGGTATGCCGACGTGATCGCAGCGTCCTACGCGCCAGGATGCCAGCTCGGGCCGTGGATCACCCTCAATCCGCTCCCACAGGCAGCGGCAGAGACCCCCTACGCTGTGCTCGCCGGGAAGGTTTACGTCATGAGCACCCAGGAGAGCGCTCCTGTGCCTGTGTACATGGCGGACTTCCACGGGCGGGTGTCGAACTCGCTGGGAGAGGTCCAGCCTCCTGTGCAGGACGCGGGCGCGGACCAGCATGCGGATGCACCGGGCAACGACGGGGCGACGCCCAAGGATGGCGCTTCCGCGGACGGCAAGGTGCCGGCAGACGCGGGAATCGATGGGGATTCGGGCTCGCTTGCGGGGTGGCGTGCACCGGAAGACGACAGCGGCGGGTGCGGATGCCGAGCCGCACCGCCAGGTGGAGGCGAGTGGGGCGTGATCATGACGGCTGCGCTGGCGCTGGCAGCGATGATCCGTCGGCGTCGACCTTCGGAATGACCATGCAGATGCCTAGCTTCGAGACGTGGCTCGCTGGCGCATCCGTGCAAGCTCCGATCGACGCGGTGCTGCGGATCCACGAGCTGCATGCGGCAGAAGCGGTGCACGGCAATCGCCAACAACGAGCCGGGCTGCGCACAGCGTTCCTGGCAGGCTGGTGGATGCGCCACGGCTGAAGCACCGATCTCTTCGACCTCGATGTCGCGCTGATCGCGGTGCCCCGAGCGTCTGCGAGCAACGACAGATGCGCGCCAGGGCTGGCGCCCGCGCGCGGGTAGCGCTATCGGGTCACGTCCGTGAACGAAGCGCTCGAGAGCCCGGAGGGGCAGTCCTCACCTCCGCAAGCACCTTCCCAGCCAGTGGGTTGGCGGCGCACCTTCGTTGCCCTCGGACAGCCGAACTATCGACTGTGGTTCATCGGCCAGCTCTTCTCGCTGCTGGGTACCTGGATGCAGTCGACCGCGCTCGGCTACCTCGTCTTCGAGCTCACGCATTCCTCCGCCTACCTCGGGTACGTCGCATTTGCAGCAGGCGCGCCCACGTGGATCTTCATGCTGTGGGCAGGCGTGATCGCCGATCGCGTGCCGAGGCGATCCATGCTCATCGTATCGCAGGTGGCGCTCATGCTCTGCGCCATCCTGCTCGCAGTGCTGGTCTTCTCCGGGATGATCCGTCCGTGGCAGCTCGTGGTGGTGGCAGCCGTGCTGGGCACGGCGAACGCGTTCGATGCACCGGTGCGTCAGGCGTTCGTCAACGAGCTCGTAGATCGGCAGGACCTCGGCAATGCCATCGCGCTCAATGCGCTCATGTTCAACGCGGCTGTGGTGATCGGGCCTGCCGTGGGCGGCGTGGTGTACGCGGCGTTCGGACCAGGGTGGTGCTTCACAGGCAACGCGGTCTCGTTCCTCGGCGTGATCGGGGCGCTCGCTGCGATGCGTCTTCGCGCTCCACCACCAGCCGCGCCACGCGTTTCGGCGCTCGCGGACCTGCGCCAGGGGCTCGTGTACGTGGCCCGGCACAAATCCATCCGGGTCATCATGATCCTGGTAGCTGCGGTCACCATGCTCGGCTTTGCGTACGTGTCCCTTCTCCCTGCGTTTGCTGTGAAGATCCTGCACGGCGATGCACGGGCCAACGGGCTGCTGCAGACGGCACGAGGCGTGGGTGCGCTCTCGGGCGCGCTCTACATCGCATCGCTTGGCCGTCAGCGCCGCAGCGGACGGCTTCTCGCCCTGGGCTCGCTGCTGATGCCGATCGCCCTCGCAGCGTTTGCGACCGCGCGTACGCTGCCGTTGGCGTTCGGCGCGCTCGTGGTAGTCGGCGTGGGTCTCACCTTCTTCTTCAACAACGCCAATGCGCTGGTGCAAACGCTCTCCGACGATGGGCTACGGGGGAGAACCACGAGCATCTACTCGCTGATGATGTTCGGGCTGCTTCCGTTCGGCTCGCTTGGGATGGGAACGGTTGCGGAGAGGATTGGGGAGCCGTGGACTGTGGGGCTCAGCGCAGCGATCCTGCTGGCCTTTGCGGTTGCGATCCAGCTGATGCACCCGGCGTTGCGCAAGATCGAGTAGGGCGACTCAATAGATCCCCACGGTGATCATCAGCCAGTGGTCCAGATCCGAGCTGCCAAGGGGGCGACGATAGGAGATACCGAGCCCGCCCAGCCGCACCGGGGCCTTCCAATCCGACAGGCCGCGGGAGGCCGGGCCAGCAGCAATCCGGAGCGCGTAGAACGGGCCAGCATCCATGGATAGGCTCTGATCCGTGCAGTTCTGGCAGTTCTCGATACCCCGGGATCCACCCACGGATGCGATCCCCAGATCCGCCCCTGCCGTGAGGGCAAAGTACTTGTGGAAGATCAGGCGCGGCGTACGCACTCCGGCGGACAGAGAGCCGAACAGGCCCGTTGCCGTACTGCTGAGGGTACCGACATTGGTGCTCTCCCTGAACGAGCGAGAATCGCTGTACTCTCCCATACCGAAGTCCCCGGAGATCGACAGCATGTCGTAGAAGACCGCGCCAAGCCCCATCACGAACAGATCGCCCCGGCCGATGCCGAGCCGCTCCGACGTTGCGGGCTTGGGATACAGCCCAGCCCACCCCATCTCAAAGGTAAACGCGGTGGGAATCAGCTCGTAGGGAGCTTTCCGCTCGTCCTGCTGCGCAACCGGACGTGCGTCGGCGGTCGGCGCCATTGGAGCACCGACGTACGTCGGCGTCGGCGGCGCGGGCATCGGGGGCGGTGGAGGCACGAGCACGGGAGGAGGAGGCGGAGGCACGGGCTGCGTTGCCGAACGCTCGTCGGCCCGGCTCTGGGAAGCCATCAGCAGCACGCCGATCATGAGCGCACACGCTGACGCACAGGTCCTTGGAAAGTGGCCCATCGCAGTCAAACCTTTCCTGTTCGCGGCTTGTGCCGCCTCACCACGCAGCGCGCAATCCTGCTCCTGCAACCGATGGCGACAGCCACGGCGCGATCGACACGCTGCGACTCGATGACGGGGCGGTGAGCAGCAATACGGTGCCGCCGATGAGCAGCGCTGCGCCTGCCCCGATTGTGACCCCGCCCACGGTCTTCAGGCTGTTCGCCTTGGACTCGGTGTCATTGGCTCCCGGATGGTCGCCGCTATACCATTGATCAAGCGCATCCTGATGCTTCGACTGGCCGGTCACGGCAACGATGATTCCCACGCCGGCTCCCACGAGTCCAACGCCTGCGAGACTCCAACCAACGATCTTCTGGGTGCTTCCCTTGGAATCCTGCGGAGAACCCGATTCCGCAACCGGAGCGACCTGGGCAGGACGGGCCGTGGGCGCGGCAGGAGGTGCAGGGGCTGGGGACAGCTCTTGCGGGGATTGGAGCGACACCAGCTGGAAGGAGATCTCCAGACGCCCCTTGCCTTGCAGGTCAACCTCCTTGTCGACCGAACGGTACCCTTCGAGCATCGCCTCCACGCGATGATGTCCAGCGGCAACCTTGACGGGCGTGGATAGAGGGGCTTTGCCAACGACCTTGCCGTCGATCCTCAGCTCAGCACCTGCAGGCAGGACGCTCATCTGGATCTCACCGATGCGATTGCGCTGCGCTGCCAGCTCTGCCTCCACGCGAGCGCGCTGGTCAGCCGGGATAGCGGTTCCGCCCTGTGCAAGGTGCTTCTCGAACGCGTCCACTGCTTCCACAGGGTGGCCGAGCGCCACATGCACCTGCCCGATGTTGTAGAGCGTGCTGAACACGGGCACGAGCGCGTAGGACTTCTCGAACTCCACGAGCGAGTCTGCGAACCGCCGCTCGTCGAAGAGTGTCACCGCATGCTTGAAGTACTCCCGCGCTCTCGCTTTCTGCGCGTCGTCGCCCTGCGCGATGCCGGAGATCAGCGCCGCGGTCAGCAGGACGGATGCAACAACAAGGTGGCGTCTCATGCTCTTCGTCCTCGGCGGTCAGCAGGGATCATGCCATCTCAGAAGCTGGGGTCGCGGTTGATGTCGACCGCGCCGCCTGGGGATGCCGGACGTGGTGGAGCGGGTGGCGTCGGAGCTGCCGAGGAAGCGGATTCTGCAGGGCGAGGAGGCTCGTCCGCCTTGCGGCCGTCCGCTCCCGCATCCTTGGCGTCCTTTCGCGGAGCTGATGCGGACGCTGTCTGCGCCCCGGTGTCCGGACGCTCGTCAGACTGTCCGGTCGCCGAGCTCAGCGGGGCGGTTGGAGCATGGGCAGCGCTCGACTCGGATGAGGCGCCCGCGGAGACGCTGGGTGCAGACGCCACGAGGCCTTGCACATCGGTGGCTGTCGGGGAGGACCGCGAAACGAGCCGGTGGCGGACGCCGAACGCTGCTGCGCCGAGGATTGCGACCGCAGCGATCCCGATCACCCAGCGGGTCTTGCCGCCGGTGTCCGAGCTCGACACCCTGGTCCTTGGGGACACGGGCGGAGCCGTCGAGGTCTTCGGGGTTTCGCTGGTCGGATCTGATGGGGTCGCGAGGGTTTCGCCGAGCGGATTGCCGGGTGGAGTGGCAGCGCCCTGTGAACGGAATGCCGGAATGGATCCTCCGGCAAACGGAATCAATGCATCGCCGAGATCGGCAACGGTCTGGTACCGGGCAGAGGGCTCCAGGCTCATGGCGCGACGGATCACGTCAGGCAAGCCAGCTGGCATCCCCTGGCGCAGCGACTCGATGGGTGTCACCTCGCGCGTGAGGATGCTGTAGACGACCTCCAGATAGCTGTCGCCAGCGTGGGGCTTCTGGCCGGAGAGCAGCTCGTAGAGAATGACCCCGAGGGCGTAGATGTCCGTGCGGTGATCGATGCTCTTGTCGCCGCGCGCCTGCTCCGGAGACATGTAGTGGGGCGTGCCCATCGCCAGGCCGGTCGCCGTGCCCGGCTCGCCAGCGTGCGTGCGAAGCTTTGCAATGCCGAAGTCCAGGATCTTGGCCAGGTCCGTGCGATCCGCGCGCTTGGTGAGGAAGAGATTCGCAGGCTTGAGATCACGGTGCACGATATCGGCCCTATGGGCGGCATCGAGCCCACGGCACACCTGGAGAACGATGTTGAGCGCGCGCACCACGGGAAGCGGCCCGTCGCGGGTCAGCAGATGATCGCAGTCCTCGCCCTTGAGGAACTCCATCACAAGGTAGCGGGCCCCGTCGTCGGTCTGCCCTACGTCGTAGACGACCGCGATGTTCTCATGCTCCAGGCTGCCGGCTGCACGGGCCTCGTTCTCGAATCGCCTGACGATCTCGGGATGGGAGGCGAACTGGGGTAGCAGGAACTTGATCGCAACGCGTCGTCCGATCCGCGCGTGGCGCCCCTCGTAGACCTTGCCCATGCCTCCGACGCCGATGACGCGCACGATCTCGTACTTGCCCTCGAGAATCGTGCCCACGCGCTCGTCCGGCGGCGGAGAGCACAGCGCTCCCGGGGGATGGGAGCTACCGCAGACGGAACAGCTCGGATCCGTCATCTCTCGTCTCCGTCGGCTCGAATCGCGCTCAGCTCGAAATCGGGTCTCGCCTCGAGGAGCCTGTACGCCCGGGCGCGCGAGACTCCAAGAGCGGCTGCAGCGCGTGCAACATTCCCGCCATGGTCGCGAAGCGCTTGGACCAGCTCCTGGAAGGCAGCTTCGTCGCCTGTGGGCGAGCGAGCCGCTTTGGGGCGTACCGAGGCGGCGGCGCGCGTTCGCCCGTCTACCATGCTCGCGGGCAGGTGGGCGCGCGTGAGCATCCGCTCCGTGCTGTGAAGGGCCAGAAGCCGCCTCGCGAGCAGCACGATCTCCCTGACATTGAGCGGCCAGTCGTAGAGAATCAGCTGCTCGACCATCTTCGGCTCGAGAGACGGTGGGTGGCCGCCGCTGTGCTCCCGCAACACGGAGAGGAACAGGGGAGCAATGTCCTCCCGACGCTCCCGAAGCGGGGGTAGCACCACGGTCAATCCATCCAGGCGCGCCTTGAGGTCGAGCCTGAATCGACGCTCCTGCACCGCATCGTCGAGCGACTCCTGCGTAGCCGCAACGAGCCGCGCATCGACCTGCACAGGGTGGGCCTCTCCCAGCGGCACGACCTCCCGCTGCTCGATCGCCCGCAGGAGCTTCGCCTGCAGCGCAGCTGGCAGCTCCTGGATCTCGTCGAGGAGCAGCGTGCCTGTGTGCGCAGCGCGAAAGTATCCGAGCCCCGCGCGATCCGCTCCTGTGAACGCTCCTTTGCGGTACCCGAAGAGCTCCGCTTCAGCCAGGGTCGCCGGCAATGCCGCGCAATTGACCGCAATGAAAGGGCCTGTCCTTCCACTCCAGAGATGAACCGCGCGAGCCAGTCCCTCCTTGCCCACACCGGTCTCGCCTTGAATGGTAATGGGCAGATCCGTGGGCGCGATCCGGCGAACCGGCTCCACACACTCCATCAGCGTCGGCCCACCGTGCCATCCAGGTACAATCGAGCGGAAGGTGGCGTCGATTCCTGCGGAGGGCAGTCCGACCAGCACGGCGATCCAGTCGCCCAAACGGACGACATCCGACGGCTTCAGAGGGGACTCAGCGACCCGGAGTCCGTTGACGAAGACGCCGTTGCGGCTCGACAGGTCTCGAATCACCGGAACCGGGCCATAAAGCCTGATTTCCGCGTGTTTGCGAGAGGTCTCGTTGCCGGCCAGGACCGTGTCGCATGCGGCATCGCGTCCCAGCACCTTGGGCGCCGTAGAAACCACCGTGGTAACCGGCGACGGGAAGACCCACTGCAAGGCCATGACAGGCGCGTGCAGACCCGAGCGTCCGGCTGTCATGGCCGGGTGCGTCGTCTGGCCGGAGGTCTGACTCGCCATTGGATTCTCGGGAAAAATGCGTCGCTCGGACAAACAAGCCCGAGCGCGGGCGGATGATCCGTGATTTCGACGGGTCTGGCAACCGGTTTGTGCCCGGGCTGCTGCGGCCCGCCCCATGGAAAAGCCACGCCCCTACCAGGGCCAACCATCGTTCCAGAGCGCAGTCCGGACAGGCACACGAGCTGTCCGGACAGCCAAGCCGCCAGGTCCGTTCTTGGGAGTCTTCGCCCACGAGTGCCCTGTTTCGCTTGCACGGCGCGATTCTCCCCGCTCGTTTCGGTTTGGTACGCTTCATGATACTGGAGCGTCCAAGGGGCTGACCGATCGGTGATCACCCCGCGCTCGACCAAAGCTCCAATTCGAGGGGCCTTACCAGGAGACTCGCCATGACACACCTTCGCTTCGTGAGCGCTGCTTTGCTGACTGCCAGCTGTCTCGCGGCGGGGTGCTCGAGTGGTCTCCCATCCGAAGAGGCGATCGTCGATGGTGGCGGGGACGCGGACGGGAACGCCGCAGGCAGCGCAGGCAAAGGCGGCACAGCAGGCTCCGCAGGCAGCGCAGGCAAAGGCGGCACAGCAGGCTCCGCAGGCACAGCAGGCAAAGGCGGCTCCGCAGGAAAAGCGGGGATGGGCGGAAGCGGCGGCACGAGCACCGGCGGCAGTGCAGGCAAAGCAGGAACCGGGGGAAGCGCAGGGACCGCTGGCACTGCAGGCACAGGTGGGCTGGGAGGATCCGACGCAGGCAGCGATGTCGAAGCTGGAGCAGGCTCGGCAGGAGCTGCTGGTTCCGGCGGACAGGCAGGAGCCGACGCCGGGCCGCCCTGTGTGATCGGTGATCGCCGATGCGTGGGAAAGCAACTCGAAACCTGCGGCGGGACTCCGGAGACCTGGCAGCCCACCGAGACCTGTGCGTCTGCGGCCCTGTGCCTCGATGGGCTGGCTGCAGATGCAGGGTCTTGCGCGAGCCCGACCTGCGCGGTCGACCAGTACCAGTGCGTCGGGCAGTTCATGCAGAAGTGCAATGCGAGCCAGACCGGATGGGTCGCGCTCGGGCAGTGTGCCTCCCTGGAGCTGTGCCAGAGCGGGCTCGCTACAGGGCAATGCACTGCGCCTGTGTGCGATACGAATCAGAAGCAATGTACCGGGAAGGCAATGGAGAAGTGCAAGGCAGGACGCGACGGCTGGGAGCTGCTCTCGACCTGCGAGACTCCAGAGCTCTGCGCAGACGGGTTGGCGGGCGGCCAGTGCGTCGCGCCCGTCTGCGACGTGGGCCAGAACCAGTGCAGCGGCGATCATCTCTCCCTGATGACCTGCAATGCAGGGCGCAACGGTTGGGACTCGCAGAGCTGCACGTATGGATGCTTCTTGGACGCGGCAATGTCCTATTGCGGGGCATGCTCGCCTGGAAGCCATCAGTGCAATGGGGCCTCCTATCAGACGTGCAATGCCAAGGCGAAATGGGAGGACACGAGCTCCTGCGGCGCTCTCGAGCAATGCGCGCTCGGGCCTCAGTCGCAGATGCTGTGCGTCTCGAAGCTCGTCGCATTGCCGGGAAACCACGCAATCGACGCGACCGAGGTCACAAGGGCCCAGTATGCCGCGTGGCTTGCGACCAACCCGGCCCCGACCGGGCTGCCGGCGGTGTGCGGAACCAATTCGAGCTACACACCGGACGCCACCTGCATGGCGGGTGGGGGCGTCTGTCAAGGAACCGGCTGCGGCAAGCACCCCCAGGTCTGCATCGAATGGTGCGACGCCTATGCCTACTGCAAGAGCGTGGGCAAGAGGCTCTGCGGCAAGATCGGCGGCGGGCCCGCGGACCACGCCCTGTACATGGACCCAACCCATGACGCGTGGTTCGCATCCTGCTCCGCCGGTGGACTCAACCATTGGCCCTACGGCAATACCGCGAGCGGAACCAACTGCAATATCGCCTCAGGGGTTTCGACCGAGGTTGGGACCAAGCCGGCGTGCATCTCCTCGGAGTCAAGCTACCAGGGGACCTTCGATCTGAGCGGCAACGTGTGGGAGTGGGAAGACTCCTGCGACGGAACAGCGAGCGGGGATGACTACTGCCGTATTCGCGGCGGAGCATTCCGCCCGTGCTTCTGGAACAGCGTCAACAACGACGCTTGCGACTATCCGTACAACGCCGATCGCTGCGACTACGGCGCGCAGCTCAAGCGCAAGCTCAATTACTACGACACCGGATTCCGCTGCTGCTCGTTGTAGGAAGCGTCCAACCCGGATACCCATCCCCGGGCGGGCGTGATAACCATGCCCCTACCATGGCTTCCCTGCGAGATCCCCTGCCCGTCCGCTCGATCACCCTCCCCAATCGCCTCTGGTTCCCTCCGGTGGCGCGCGACCTGGCGACCGCCGACGGCGCCGTCACCGACGACAATGTCGAGGCGTACCGCAAGATCGCTGCGGGCGGCGTTGGAACCGTGGTCGTGGAGCACTGCTTCGTGCATCCCGATGGGCGCTTCTCCGCAAAGCAGATCGGGATCGATCGCGACGAGGCCATCGCCGGCCTGGCCCGAATCGCCGACGTGATTCGCTCGTGCAATGCGGTTCCGATCGCGCAGATCTCGTTTGCCGGCCCGCGCACGAGCACGGGTCGCAAGCTGGGGCCAAGCCCGGTGCCGCTGCCTGGCGAGTCGACTCCCGCTGAGCCGATGACCGAGGAGTACATCGGCCGCATGCCGTCGCTCTTTGAAGCCGCAACGCGACGGGCTCTCGCTGCGGGATTCGCGGGCGTCGAGATCCACGGCGCCCATGGCTTCCTGCTTTCCTCGTTCTTCTCGCCCCTCACCAACCATCGCACGGACGCCTACGGCGGGGCGCTGCAGGCGCGCGGCCGGCTCGCGCTCGAGGTCGTCGCAGCAGCGCGCAGGCACGCCAGTGCGCAGTTCCTGATCGGCTTCCGTCTGGGTGCAGACGACGGCCAGGATGGCGGCCTCGTTCCAGAGGATGCCGCGCAGCTCGGGCGTTGGTTGCAGGAGGCAGGGGTCGACATCCTGAGCATCTCCGGAGGGCTTTGCGGCTCACGCCCAGCTCGACTCTCCGATCGGCAAGGCTACTTCTTCCCGCAGGCTTCGATCGTCAAAGCCGGCGTGAGCATCCCGGTGGTCGGCGTCGGAGGCGTGACCGACCCGGCTGCGGCTCGCGATGCCGTCGCACGCGGCGTCGTCGACCTTGTGGCAGTGGGAAGACGCTTGATGGCAGATCCAGACTGGGCAGCAAGGGCACTGAGTCTACAATAGTCCACGCGGTCGTCGTCAGGGAAGGCAGCAGAGCGCACCTGCGGTGTAGTCGAAGTTGCATCCGCCGAACCAGTGATTCTTCGTGTAGTCCAACCAGCCGCATCCGGTCCAATCACAGGTGTTCCCGGCCGCGTCGTTGCCTGACGGAGTGCAGACCCGCATGGGCCGGTCCCCCGGACACTTGTCCGTGGGCTGCACCAGGACGTTGTTCGATGCTGCGCATTGGAGGTCCGTGCCGCCCACGATGTAGCCCACGTAGTAGAGCGGGCCGTCGCTGGTCCAGTAGTCATACGTCGGTGTCACGCCGTTGTAGTGGCTCACCCACTGCTCCGATGTGCAAACGACCGACCCTGCTGCGCACAGCGATGCGCGGTCGGGAAACGTCACCATCCCCTTGCAGCCGACCATGCCGCCCTGGAAGGTCTGAGCAGGTGCTCCACCTGCACAGGCCGCGCTGCAAGGCCCGCCTGGGCCGGTGCACGTGTTGTTGCGCACGCCGCAACCGTTGGCCGGACCCTCGTCGCACTTCTCGGTCTCTGGACACACGAACTTGTCGCCGCATACCGACTGCGTTCCAGGACCTGTGCAGTCCGCATTGCACGACCCGCAGGCGTCCTGGTAGCCGTCGTCGCACGCCTCTCCAGGACTCGCAGTGCCGTCGCCGCAAACGGCTGGACTTCCTCCTGTACCCGCGGCGGCAGACGAACCCGACGCGCCGCCACTGCCAGAGGAGCCCCCTGTTGCTGTGCCGCCAGCTCCTGATGCATCGCTTGCGAGCGTGCCGCCGTGGCCTCCGGACGAGGTTCCTGCGGTCCCGGCGCTTCCCCCTTTTGCTGCGACGCCTCCCATGCCTGCGCTGCCTCCAGCCGGGCTGCCGCCAGCCCCAGCGCTCGCATCGTGGCCAGCCTCGCCGCCCGCTGCGACTTCGGAAGGCAGGTCCCCTCGGCTGTTGAGCGAGCACGATGCTGCGGCGCAGGCTGCGATGACCCAGCAGACAACCACCAGGAGTCCCTGGTTCGAGGCAGTGCGCTGGGTGTTTGGCAGGCAGCTCATGCGATCATCCATGATGACTGGCGGGACAGGGGCGTGTCAATCGGTGGCCCTTGTCTTGCAAGTCGCTGCCTGGGCTGAAGCCTCACGACTGCGTCAGCAGTCGCTGCCGAGGCGTAGAATTCGTTCGAGTCGAACCGAGGAGGGTCCAGTGAAACGTATCATCGTTGTCGCTGCGGCTATTGCCGCGCTCTCAGGGTGTGACAAGTCCAAGGACGCGTCTGCCTCCCAGGCCGGCGAGCTGGGACGCGGCACCTTCACCTACGTCTGCGGAACCGGAGCCGATGCCCAGTGCAATGACAACTCCGACCTGGCGCTCGTGGATCCAGCCACCAACTTCCCGCCCATCGCACTCGGAGCAACTTTCAGCTCGTCATTCAAGGTCAACGATGCCCAAGACCCGTCCGCGGTCATGAGCGCGGTCCCAGACATGCTCGACTCGGAGACCGTCCCCAAGTACTTGATCGCGAAGAAGGTCGGTTGGGTCGCGCTGCTTGGAATGGAATCAGCCGGCGGAACCAGGGTCTCTGACCTGATCCACGCCAAGGTCGAGCCCCTCGATCACCTCGAGGTGGCGCAGAGCGCTCCGACCGGCGGCGGAGGCGCGGACTTCAAGGGAAAGGTGACTGCGCCCGGGATCGACGTGACGATCACCGGCTCGACTCCCAGCACACCTGTCACGCAGATGTTCCGCGTGGTTCCGATGACCAAGGATCGCAAGCTGCTCGCAGGGGCGCTGCCGTGCCAATGGACCACGAGCAACGAGGCGGTTGCCAGGATCACCACGGACGCGGGCCAGAACATCATCACGGTGGAGCTCAAACCCGGCGACGCGACATTGAAGGCAGCGTTGGGTGGTCTCACGGTCGACGTCAAAGTCAAGGTGGGGAGCTGATCATGAAAACAGCCATTTCCAGCGTGTTGTTGGGGATTGTGGGCTTGCTGACGATCGGGTGCGACAGCGAGCCGGGATTGGAGAGAGTGGACCTCGTCGCCGAAAATAAGCCTCCCCTGTCTGTCACCGTTGCCGGGGCCGGCGTCACGCTCCCTGTCGGCATCGGCGTTGCGGTCGTGGTCAAGCCGATCATCGAGGGCAAGGAGGTGGAGGACACCATGGAGCTCGCCTGCCAGACCGATTCTTGCACCGCCCAGAAAGGCACGGGAAGCAACGAGTACTTCATCGTTGGCATCAAGGCGGGCAAGGGCACGCTCTACGCAGCAACCGTCTCCAGGGGCGCAGTCCAGGTGCCGATCACGGTCACCGAGCAGAACTGAGCGGTCCAACAGGTCACAGCAACGCGCCGCCGGTGTCGTCGCATTGGATCGCATGCTGTCGCGCGACAACGCGCGCCGATGCGACCCTACGGGATTGCCGCGAGGGTGACGTTGGGCTACGCGGTGCGCAGCCGCGGGGAAGGCGCACGCCGCCATGGCCCCCCGCTCGACCCAAGCCATGACTCACAAGACACTCGGAATCGACATCGGATCGACGTCCCTGAAGCTCTGCCTGCTGTCCGACTCCCCGGACGAGGGTGCGCAGCAAGCGATGCTCCCGCACGAAGGCAACCTCGTGGGGACGCTGGCGCGCCTGTTCGAGCGCCTCGGCCTCGAATCAAGCTCGGACGTCCGCGGCCTGGTGACCGGAACCGAAGGGCGTCATCGAATTGCGCTGCCCGACGTGATCGCTGCGGTCACCATCGAGGCAGGGCTGGAAGCGCTCAAGCTTCGCCCCCGCGCCGTCGTCTCCATGGGAGGCGAGGACCTGGTGGTCTACGACCTCAACAGCCGCGGTCGCATCGTCAACACCTACGCAGGCAACAAGTGCGCGTCCGGCACCGGGGAGTTCCTCCGCCAGCAGCTCGGGCGGATGAACCTCAAGCTCGAGGACATCAACGAGATCTGCGACGGCGCGCACGTCCACCCGATCTCGGCCCGATGCTCGGTGTTCATGAAGTCCGACTGCACGCACCGGCTGAACAAGGGGGAAGCCACCAAGGCCGACGTCGCGCTGTCGCTGAGCAAGGTGATGGCCGACAAGGTCGCCGAGTTCCTCACCAAGGCGAAGCTGTCCAGCGGGCAGGTCGTTGTCATCGGAGGCGTCACGCGCAATCGACACCTCGTCGACTTCATCCGCAAGGGCAATCCTGAGATCGACTTCGTGGTGCCTGAGCAGGCGCCCTACTTCGAGGCCTTTGGCGCTGCGCACCTGGCCCGGACCCAGGGCAAGGACCTGCCGCCCATCGCGGACCTGGTACGAGCCGGCGCAGGATTGATCTTCAAGACCTACGCGCCGCTGACCGAATCCGCCGATCGCGTGGTGAATGCGCCGTCGCGACGCGCTCCCTACGATCCTGACGCCGAGTACGTGCTCGGCGTGGACGGCGGCTCCACCACGACCAAGGTCGCGCTGGTCAACGCCAAGACCCTGGAGATCGTTGCAGAGCACTATGGCCGGACGCACGGCGATCCGGTCGCCGCGCTCAAGCAGTGCCTTCGGGAGGTTCGGAAGCAGCTTGGCACGCAGAGGCCGAAGATCCGTCTGGCAGCGACCACCGGCTCCTCACGGGAGCTTCTCGGCGTCTTCCTCGAGACCATCGGCGTCTACAACGAGATCATCGCCCACACGGTCGGCACGACCTACTTCCAGAAGGACGTCGACACGATCTTCGAGATCGGCGGACAGGACGCCAAGTACGTGCTCATCAACAATGGCGTTCCGGTCGACTACGCGATGAACGAAGCGTGCTCGGCCGGGACCGGCTCGTTCCTCGAGGAATCGGCCGCAGGGGATCTGAGCATCGACACCGCGCAGCAGATCGGGCCCATCGCGGTCAAGGCCCAAGCCCCGCTGAAGTTCGGCGAGCATTGCTCAGCCTTCATCAACTCCGACATTCGCAAGGCGATCCAGCAAGGAGCCCCGCGCGAGGACATCGTCGCAGGTCTCGTCTTCTCCATCGTCGCCAACTACCTCAATCGCGTGGTCGGCAACCGGGCGATCGGACAGCACATCGTGCTGCAGGGGGGCGTGGCGAAGAATCCTGCCGTTCCCCTCGCCTTTGCCCAGATGACCGGACGGTCGATCACCGTGCCGCCGGATCCGGAGCTGATGGGATGCTTCGGCGTGGCGCGCCTGGTGCTCCAGAAGCAGGACGAAGGGCTGATCGAGGCAGGCGAGTTCGACATCGACGCCCTGATCGACAAGCAGATCGGCTACGGCAATGAGTTCACCTGCAAGTCGTGCGAAAACCTGTGCACGATCCGCAGGCTGGAGGTGGGCGAGCGGCGCTACCCGTTCGGCGGACGTTGCTCGCTGTACACCAACCAGCGAAAGAAGAGGGCGATCCGGTCCGACGATGCGGTCGACTACACGCAAGAGCGTCGTCGCATGCTGTTCGAGGAGTTCGCACCTCCGGCGGATTCGCTGCGACCGAGGACGTCCCGGGTCGTGGGAATCCCGATGGCATTCACGGTCCACTCGCTGTGGCCCTTCTACTCCTGGTTCTTCCACACGCTCGGGGTCAAGGTCGAGACCTCCTCGCGCATCGCGCCGGAAGGCGTTGCCAAGCAGGAGAGCAACTACTGCTTCCCGACCGAGATCGCCCATGGCGCCATCCAGGACGTGCTCGATCGCGGCGTGGACTTCGTGTTCCTTCCCCACTTCCGCGACATGCCGAGCACCGAGAACGTGCATGCGTGCGTGTGCCCGCTGACCCAGGGCCTCCCCTACTTTGCCCGTCAGGCGTTCGGGCTGCGCGACGACCAGATCCTGCGTCCGCTCCTGTCGCTGAGCGACAGCTTCGAGGTGAGCCGTCCCGCGTTCGAGGACGTGGCCGAGCAGCTCGGGCTCACGCGTGCGGAAGGGAGCCACGCCTACGATGTGGGCATCCAGCAGTACCAGCGGTTCGTTGCGGCCTACCGGGAGCTCGGGCGCAAGGTCCTCAAGGAGGTCAGGGACAATCCGGACCGCGTGTTCATCGCGCTGCTGGGACGTCCGTACAACGCGTTCACGCGCGATGCGAACATGGGGATTCCGAGGAAGATCACTTCCCAGGGCGTGACGCTGATCCCGTTCGACATGATCTACGAGGACGACGCCGAGATCCCGCCGAACAACTACTGGTACTACGGCCAGCAGAACATGAAGGCGGTGCAGCAGGTCAAGAAGGTCGACAACCTGTACCTGACCTGGGTATCCAACTTCTCCTGCGCGCCCGACTCGTTCCTTCTGCACTACGTCCGCTGGCTCATGGGGCAGAAGCCCTATCTGGTGCTGGAGATCGACTCCCACACCGCGGACGCCGGGCTCGATACCCGGGTCGAGGCCTTCCTCGACATCGTCGAGAGCTACCGCAAGCACGTCCAGCCCGCCCCGGACAAGCCCTTTGAGCGACGCTACTACGTGGCGCTCAAAGAGGAGTACTGCGACATCGTCGATCGAAAGACCGGCAAGCGCTTCGATATCCGCGATCCGCGAGTCCACATGGTCTGGCCGTCCATGGGGGACCTGTCCACCGAGGCTGTGGACGTGGGAGCCCGAAGGCAGGGGATCGTCTCGACGCACCTGCCGCTGCCGGACGTCCACAGCACGCAGCTTGCGCGCAACGTGGCTTCGGGCAAGGAGTGCATTCCTGCGTTGCTCGTGCTCGGCTCGATCCTGAAGTTCTTCAAGGAGCACACGCCCACGTCCGGCGACGACATCTACCTGGTGTTCGTCCCCTCCACGCTGGGCCCCTGCAGGACAGGACAGTACCACGTATTCTTCGACCGCCTGTTCGAGGAGATGGGCTGGGAGAACGTGGTTCTGCTCGTCGCCAACTCCGAGAACTCCTATCGGGAGCTGGGACCGACCTTCAACCAGGACATGTGGCGCGCGCTCGTGCTCGGTGACTACTTCACCGACGTGCGCACCTCGCTTCGTCTGCTGGCGAAAGACCCCGAGCGTGCCATGGCGACCTTCGCGTCCATCTGGCAGGACGTGATGAGCGCGTACCTTGCGGGGAACAAGGAGCTGGACCGGGAGCTCAAGCGCGCCGCGACCCGTCTCGAATGCATCCCGAAAAAGGGCCGCATCGACGATCTCCCCAAGGTGCTGATCGTCGGCGAGATCTACGTGCGACGCGACAACTTCTCGGTCGACGAGATCTGCGAGGCGCTGATCGCCAAGGGGATCTATCCCAAGGTCACCGGGGTAACGGAGTGGTTCCACTACACGGACTTCGCGCGCAAGTTCATCCTCGTGGGGCGTCGGAAGCGCGCTGGCTGGATGCGCACGCTTCGCGACGGCGGGCTCAAGGACGAGGCAGTGTACCTGGTCGAGAAGATCTGGAAGCAGATCGTGGAGGACAAGATCGCTGCGGCGCTGCAACCTACCGGTCTGATCCCCCACGTTCCCCACGACATGGACAGGATCATCGGCGAAGGGCAGAAGGAGTTCGTCCATCCCGAGATGGAGAGCGAAGCCACGGTATCGCCCGCCGTGGGTGCAGCGGCCATGGCCGAAGGCTACTCGGGAGTCGCCATCATCGCGCCGTTCGGATGCCTCCCAGGCCGTCTCATCGAGGGCGTGTACGCCCCCTGGGCCAAGGCTCGTGACTACCCCGTGCTGGCGCTGGAGAACGACGGCCAGCCCTATCCGCCGAACATCATCTCGCGCATCGAGGTCTTCGCGCACAACGTGCTGCGATTCGAAGTCTCGCGGTCGCCGCAGAGCAGGATGCTCTGGCGCGAGCTGGCCGGACGCGTCGGGCTGGGCAAGCTCGCTGGCCGCAACTCCTGAAAGATCCCATGGACAAGACATCTTCAGCGGAAAAGCCGATTCGCCCCTACACTCCCGAAGGCATCCGGCAGGATGAGAAGCACGCGCGCAAGGTGGCGCGGGTCGCTGACCAGCTTCGCAACCGGCGCAGCACTGCACCCCTCTCCCGCCAGAAGCGCGTCGTGTCCCACCAGGTACCGAAGGTCCACGACAAGAAGCACACCGACGAGAAGGTCAACCTGCTCGACTTCGACGAGGTGATCGAGATCGACGTGGATCGCCGCATCTGCATCGCAGAGCCGGGCGTCCCCTTCTGCAAGCTCGTCGACAAGACCCTGGCCGTCGGCCTCGTTCCCATCGTGGTTCCTGAGCTCAAGACGATCACGATCGGCGGCGCCGTGGCTGGATGCTCGATCGAGTCGATGTCCTTCCAACATGGTGGATTCCACGACACCTGCCTGGAATACGAGATCATCACGGCCAGCGGCGACGTGCTCACCTGTACGCCGGGCAACGACCATGCGCTGATCTTCCAGATGATGCACGGGTCGTTCGGGACCGTGGGCATCCTGTCACGGCTGGTTTTCCGTCTGATTCCGGCCAAGCGCTACGTGCACATCACCCACGAGAAGCACACCTCGATCGACAGCTATCTGGAGTCGATCCGGTCCCACTACGAGCGCAAGGACGTCGAGTTCATGGATGGAATCATCCACTCGAACACCCAGCTGACCTTGTGCGTTGGGGACTTCGTGGACGAGGCGCCGTACACGAATCGCTACGACTGGCTGAAGGTCTACTACCAGAGCACTGCAAAGCGCAGCGAGGACTACTTCGAGACACCGCACTACTTCTTCCGCTACGACCAGGGGGTCACCAACGTGCACCCCAAGTCGTTCCTGGGGCGGCTGCTGCTCGGCAAGTTCCTCGGTTCCTCGGAGATCCTGCGCATCGCAGAGAAGGCGCGCTGGCTGCTGCTGAACGACGAGCGGCCGGACGTGACCGTGGACACGTTCCTGCCCTTCTCGAGGCTCAAGGAGTTCCTGCTCTGGTACGAGAAGGACTTCGGCCACTTCCCGCTCTGGTGCGTCCCCTACCGCCGTGTCCACGACTACGAGTGGCTCGCGGACGGCTTCTGGAAGGGCTTCGACGACGAGCTGATGGTGGACATCGCCATCTACGGGATGAGGCAGAAGGGCGACACGAACTACTACCGGCTGATGGAGACCAAGCTGCAGGAGCTGCACGGGATCAAGACGCTGATCTCGTACAACTACTATCCCGAAGAGGAGTTCTGGCAGATCTTCAACCGCCCGAACTTCGACAAGGTCAAGGCGATCACGGATCCGAACAACATCTTCCGGAACCTGTACGAAAAGACCTGCCGCGCATCGATGGGGCAGTGACGTACCGCTGGCGCCCGAAGTGAGCCGTTGCACGGCTCATCCGGCAACACTCCCGCATAAAACACCTTCCGTTGCGGAACAATGCGAAACGCGGCTCAGCGCGTACGCATCAGTATCCTCACTGTGCGAACCCTACCAGCCGTAGCAGGACTCGTAGCGCTCGTGGGAGCGCTTGCAGGGCTCAAAGCTTCACAGATCTCCTCGCTCATCAACATGGGCAAGAAGTTCCAGCAGGCCGGGCCTCCGCCCGAGACGGTCAGCGTCACCCACGCCCAGCTGCAGCCCTGGGAAGGTACGATGACCACCGTGGGCTCGGTTGCCGCCGCAAGGGGAGTATCGGTCAGCAACGACGCCCCGGGCGTGGTGACCCGGATCCTCTTCGAGTCAGGCCAGATCGTCCGTGCCGGACAGACCCTCGTGGTGCTGGAGGCGAGCGCAGAGCATGCTCAGCTGGCTTCGGCGCGGGCACGACGCAAGCTCGCGGAGCTGACCGCATCGCGCTCCCGGACGCTCGTGCACAACGACGTGATTGCTCCGGCGCAGCTCGATTCCGACGAAGCGCAGCTCAAGACGGCGACCACGGACGAGGCAGCTTTGCAGGCTGTGATCGATCGCAAGGTCGTGCGCGCTCCGTTCTCCGGACGCCTCGGGATTCGGGCGATCAATCTCGGCCAGTACCTCAGCCCTGGTACGCCCATCGCCATGCTCGAGGCGATTGACACGGTATTTGTGGACTTCACGCTGCCCCAGCAGCGGCTGGCTGACGCCCGGGTCGGCTTGCCGGTGCGAATCGCGGTGGACGCGCAGCAGAGCGGGAAGGCGCCCTCGATAGAAGGTGTCATCACGGCCGTCGATCCGCAGGTGGATCAGGCGACGCGGACCATCAAGCTGCGCGCCAGCGTCCCCAACCACGAGGAGAAGCTGCGTCCAGGCATGTTCGTCACGGTCGCGGTGGTGCTCCCGGCCCAGGCGCCGGTCATCGCGATTCCCGCTACCGCGCTGCTTCACGCCTCCTTCGGCGACACCGTGTTCGTCGTGGAGGACAAGGCGGACCCAAAGGGCGGGCCGCCGCTCAAGGTCGCTCGCCAGCAGTTCGTTCGTCCGGGCGAGGCCCGCGGTGACTTCGTGTCCATCGTGGAGGGGCTCAGCGCAGGGCAGACGGTCGTGTCTGCGGGTGCGTTCAAGCTCCGCAACGGCTCGACCCTGGTGATCAACGACGACGTCAAGCTCGATCCCCAGATTGCGCCGAAGGTGCAGAATCGATGAGCGGCCATGAAGTTCACCGACGTGTTCATACGGCGACCGGTACTGGCAATCGTCGTGAGCCTGGTGATTCTGATTGCGGGGTTGCAGGCCATACGAACGCTCAGCGTGAGGCAGTATCCTCGGCTCGATAGCGCGACCGTATCCGTGAGAACCGCGTACGTGGGGGCCAACGCCGAGCTCGTACGCGGATTCATCACCACGCCTCTGGAGCGCTCGATCGCAGCGGCGGACGGAATCGACTACATCGAGTCCCAGAGCATCCAGGGATTGTCCACGATCAACGTGCGGCTGAAGCTCAACTTCAACGCTGCCGCGGCGCTGGCCGACGTCACCGCACGGGTCAACCAGGTCCGCGCCGATCTGCCTCCGGAAGCCGAGGTCCCGGCGATCCAGATCGAGCCATCCGACGCACAATTCGCGGCGATGTACCTGAGCTTCCGATCGACGGTCCTCGAGGACAACCAGGTTACCGACTACCTGATCCGGATCGTGCAGCCGCGGCTGTCTGCCATCGAAGGTGTCCAGCGTGCGGAGATCCTGGGCGGTCGCACGTTCGCGATGCGGGCGTGGCTCAAGCCGGACCGCATGGCAGCGCTGAATGTCAGCCCTTCGCAGGTGCGCCAGGCGCTCGCCGCCAACAATGCTCTCGCTGCAGTCGGCCAGACCAAGGGCGCCCTCGTGCAGCTCAACCTCACAGCCTCGACCGACCTTCGAACGGTCGACGAATTCCGGAAGCTGGTCATCCGCGAGCAGAATGGCGCCCTGGTCCGTCTGGAGGACGTCGCGGACGTCGTACTGGGAGCGGACACCTACGATCAGGACGTGCGCCTGTCCGGTGAGAAAGCCACGTTCATGGGCGTCTGGGTGCTTCCGAATGCCAACTCGGTCGACGTCATCTCACGCGTCCGGAGCGAGGTGGACAACATCTCCGCCGGTCTTCCGACCGGGATGGAGGCCACGGTGGCGTTCGACTCCACGCGATACATCCGGAGCGCCATCTCGGAGGTGACCAAGACGTTGAGCGAGACCGTGCTGATCGTGATCATCGTGATCTTCCTGTTCCTCGGCTCGCTGCGCTCGGTGCTGGTACCGGTAGTGGCCATTCCGACGTCGCTCATCGGCGCCGTGTTCCTCATGCAGATCTTCGGCTTCACGGTGAACCTGCTCACCCTGCTTGCGATCGTGCTCGCCGTGGGGCTGGTGGTCGATGATGCCATCGTGGTGGTGGAGAACGTCGAGCGGCACGTCCGGCTGGGAAAGACGCCGTTCCAGGCTGCCATGGTGGGCGCGCGCGAGCTGGTGGGTCCGATCATCGCCATGACGGTCACGCTTGCAGCGGTGTATGCGCCGATCGGGTTCCAGGGCGGATTGACCGGCGCGTTGTTCCGGGAGTTCGCTTTCACGCTCGCAGGCGCTGTCGTCATCTCGGGCGTGGTGGCGTTGACCCTCTCGCCGATGATGTCGTCCAAGCTGCTCAAGCACGATTCCACGCCAGGGTGGTTGCCGCGCAACATCGATCGTGGATTCGAGTGGTTCAAGCGCATCTACGGCCGCGTGCTCGGCGCCACGCTCGCTTCTCGGGGCATCGTGTATGCCGTCTGGATCGTGCTGACCCTGCTGGTCGGACCGATGTACCTGATGTCTCCGACCGAGCTGGCTCCGATCGAAGACCAAGGGGTCGTGTTCAGCGCCATGGATGCGCCCGCCAATGCCACGCTCGAGCAGCTCACGCCGTACTCTGCCCAGGTGAATCGCGTGTTCATGTCCACGCCGGAGTTCGATCACAGCTTCCAGGTCACATTCCCCACGGGCGGATTCGGAGGGTTGCTGGTCAAACCCTGGGATGAGCGCAAGAGAAGCATCTTTCCGATCCAGCACGAGGTGGAAACCAAGCTGTCCAGCCTCGCGGGGATTCGAGCGCCCGCGTTCCTGCCTTCTGCGCTTCCGAACGCCGGGCTCTTCCCGGTCGAGCTCGTAATCTCTTCTACGGCCAGCCACGAGGAGCTGGTGCGCTATGCCGAGCTCATTCAGCAGGAGGCTGCAGCCAGCGGCCTGTTCGCCTTTCCGCCGGTCATGGACGTACGCATCGACCAGGCGAAGAGCGATGTGGTGCTCGATCGCGACAAGATCGCTTCCATGGGGCTCAGCCTCGCGGAAGTGGGCGCAGACCTGTCATCGGCGCTCGGCGGGAACTACGTCAACCGATTCAACATCGACGGCCGGGCCTACAAGGTGATTGCCCAGGTCGAGCGCGCTGGACGGCTCACTGCGGACCAGCTCAAGGACATCCACATCCGGGGTCCGAAGGGACAGCTGATGCCGCTGGGCGCCGTGGCGACGATGCGCGAGGGGGTCGAGCCCCGCACGCTCAACCGTTTCCAGCAGCTCAATTCCATCAAGATCTCGGGGGTGGCGCCCAGATCGCTCGACGGTGGGCTCAAGGTGCTCGAGCAGGCTGCAGCCCGGATTCTCCCGCCAGGATCCCACGTCGACTACACAGGAGAATCGCGCCAGCTGCGCCAGGAAGGTGGCAAGTTCCTGCCAGCCCTCGGCCTGGCTCTGGTGCTGATCTTCCTCGTACTCGCCGCGCAGTTCAACTCGTTCCGGGATCCGCTCGTCATCCTCGCAGGCTCGGTGCCTCTCGCGATCTTCGGAGCCATGATCTTCACGTTCCTGAAGTTCAGCGGCCCGCCCGGCATGAGCTTCAAGCTGACCGAAGGGTGGACCACGACCCTGAACATCTATTCGCAGGTCGGACTCGTCACGCTCGTTGGACTGGTGTCGAAGAACGGCATCCTCATCGTGGAGTTCGCCAACGCCAAGCAGGCGCTCGGCCTTTCCAAGGTCGAAGCTGTGCAGGAAGCAGCGCTGACGCGACTGCGCCCGGTGCTCATGACGACCGTGGCTACGGTTGCAGGGCACTTCCCCTTGACGCTGGTCACTGGCGCTGGCGCGGTCGCACGCAACTCGATCGGGATCGTACTCGTGGGTGGAATGAGCATCGGCACGCTGTTCACCCTGCTGGTGGTCCCGTCGCTGTACGTTCTCATCGCGCGCGATCACCGGGCACAGCAGCGGGCTGAAGCAGCGCGCGAGACCCCGGGCTCCGACGCGGGTCTGCAGGTCGCCGTGGAGAAGGGATGACAGCGCCCTACGGCACTTCGACAGCACCTGCCGTGCAAGGCTCGGTGCGCGCATTGCCTCGCTGATCCGTGGCCGGACACCCCGTGCCCAGCTGACGCGCCGGGCTCGCTGCCCCAGGTACCATCGTCTCCGTGACTCCACCCTGGTTGCCCAGCGCTCCGAGCAGCGGATCGGCTACCAGCGGCGCTGCCGTGCACAGCGCGCCGTCCGGCCACTGCAGATTGCCCCCGCCGCTGTCGTGCGTCTTGTCGCAGCCAGGAACCCACATCGCTGTGTTCCCCGCGACAATCGTGTTCTTCAGCGTGAGCCCGGCGCCAAAGATCGCGCCGGCAATCTGATCCTGCGCCGTCGAATGGTTGTTCGCGATCGTACAGTTCAGGAGCGTGCCCGCTGGCGAGTTGCTCAGCCACAGCCCCCCGCCATTGCTTCCGAACGCCGTGTTTTCCGCCACTGTCACGTTGGTCAGATTGGCCGTCTTGCCGTGGATCCACAACCCACCGTTGTAGAAGGCCTCGTTGCGCGAAATCGTGCTGTTGCTGATCGTCAGGTCCAGCCCCTGCAAGTACATCCCGCCTGCATTGCCGTCCGTCGTCGGGGTCACCTTGTTCGCATCGATCGTGGTGCGATCCATGGTGAACACGCCCGAAGAATCGTTGGACACGCGGAAGAACGCGCCGCCGATGGCCCCTGCCTGGTTGTTCGAGATCGTCACACCGCACACGCTCGTGGTCTCGTCGCCCCCATCCATGTACACGGCCCCGCCGCACCCGCCATTGCCCGGATTGCCGTCCGTGCCCGTGGCTGCGTTGCCGGTGAACGTGCAGTTGATCAGCGTGAGGTGTCCGTTCAGGCTCCCAACCGCCCCGCCATTGCTCGCAGAATTGCCTGTGAACGTGCTGCCGGAGATGATCGTGTCGCCGCCGCCGAACGCGTAGATCGCGCCGCCTGCGATGTCCTGCCCAGGCGAAGGCGCATGGTTGTCGTGGAAGTTGCAGTCGATCACGGTCAGGCTGCCGCCATCGCGGTAGATGGCTCCGCCCCCTTGCGCCGTGTCGTCACCCCCGCTCGGGCTGCTGCCGTCGCGCAGCGTCAGCCGCTGCACCACCAGCCGCGGCGTGGTCTGATCATAGCCTGAATCGAGGTACAGAATGCGCGACGACCCGCCCCCGCTCAGGGTGACCAGACCAGCCCCATCGACAACCGTCTCCTTCTTGAAGGTGATTGTGGACGTGATCGTGATGGTCGTGGGCGCTGCCCCGCAATTGAACACGATGGTGCCGCCTGCGTCCGCGGCAGCCTGGAGCGCTGCTTGCGTGCAGCTCGCAGGATCGCCTGTGCCCACCACGGTCGTGGGCGAAGAGACATCGTAGAGCGCCGGCGCGTCGCACGTGGCGACTGGCGGGCTGACGTCCGCTGTGGTTGCGTCCTGCCCGGTCGTGTCGCTCCCAGCGTCGCCCGGAGCATTGCCATCGTGACCACTCGCGCCTGCGTCGGGCTTGGACCCGGTGTCGTTCGTTGTGCTGCCGTCGGTCGTGGAGCTGCCGTCGGTGGTCGAGCCTGCATCGGTCGTCGGGGTCCCGGGCACGTCGGAATCCGAAGAGCAGCCGGCGATCAGGGCTGCAGCGGGCGAGACGGACACGAGGATGAACGCACGCATGGTCAGGACCCTCCGCACAACGCGTCGGCTGGGAGAAGACTACTTCGGGCCGCTGCCGCCGCAGACGCTCGCGACGCCGCCGCCGCCACAGGTCTGGGGAGGCACGCACACGCCGCAATCCTGGATGCCGCCGCACCCGTCTCCAACCGGGCCGCAGTCCTTGCCCAGCTCGACGCAGCTCTTCTTCTTGCACTGCTGCGAGCCGCAGATGCCAGGCTGGCCGCCGCCGCCGCAGGTCTCTCCAGGAGGACAGTCACCGCACTGGATCAGCCCGCCGCACCCGTTGCCCGCAGGCCCGCATTCGATGCCTTGCTGCGCGCAGGTCACAGGCACGCATTGCAGATTGCCGCACACCCCAGGCTGGCCGCCGCCGCCGCACGTCTGCCCTGCCGGACACGCCCCGCACTGGATCTGATTGCCGCACCCGTCGCCCGCGGGTCCGCACTCGATGTTCTGCGCAGCGCAGGTGATGGGCTTGCACTGCTGCGAGCCGCACACGCTCGGCTGCCCGCCGCCGCCGCACGTCTGCCCCGGAGGGCAATCGCCGCACTGCTGCACGCCGCCGCACCCGTCGCCAGCCGGGCCGCATTGCACCCCCTGCTGTGCGCAGCTGCTCGTGGTGCACGTGGGGATGTCCGGCGTGATGCACGAGGCCAGATCGAAGATCATGAACTCCAGCAGCTTCTCCTGCGGGGTCATGGGCCCGGCCACGCACTCCGCCGGGAAGATCTTGCCAATCGTTGCGGCAAAGCTCGTGTTCTCGACGTGGAAGTCGTCGAACAGCACGCGTCCGCATTGCTGCGACCCAGGCAGTCCCACCGGCGTGTTGAACGTGTAGTGCACGATCGCGCCCGGGAAGTTGGGATCATCGTCAATGGTCATCCACGACTGGGATGGCGGGATCACGTCGTCGTGATCATGACGGATCACCTGCAGAGGAATCCGTCCGAGCGTGGTCGATGCACCCACATTCATGAGCCACTGTGCAAGTGCCTGGCCCTTGGGGAAGGACGTATCGACATATCCGGTCTGGTTTGCAGGAGACGGGTGCTGCTCGACGTGCCATTGGGCCGTAGCGCTGAAAGGAGCGGTCTGGTAGAGCCAGATGTAGCTGAAGTGCGTGGCAAAGATGCGGCCACCGGCATTGGCGTAGTTCACCAGGTTCTGGTGCACGGCCGGGGACCGCAGGGTCGGATCCGCCTGGTCTGCCTGGCACGGGAAGAAGACCATGTCGTACTTGTTGAGCGCGGTCTGCGTGGACCAGAGCTGATCCTCGTTGGGAGAGCCGGTCGCCTTGGCCCCGCCCGATGCCCAGATCGTGGAAGTGTGGTTCTGGCTGTTGTGGTCGGTCAGCCCCATGTACAGATGGATTCGGCCGCTGCCCGCCGGCGCCGTGAACTCCGAGTCGTCGACCCCGATCTTGCGCATCACGCACTCGAGGGCGTCCACGGCTCCGGTGGAGAACGCCATGAGCGGGATGTCCCCCTCGTTGTGGTTGCGCGGCAGACGCGTGGTTGCCGCCGGAAGAGCGGTGTTCTGGCAGGATGGCACGTTCGCGATGGTGGTCTGCCTTCGCCAGCGTCCAAGCTGGATCACGAGCGGAATGTTCTGCCCCACGGGCACGTTCGACAGGGTGAAGCTGCCATCCACACCGCTGACCGCATGGACGAGCGGAGAGCCTGACGCCTCAGAAGCGCACTGATCGCAGGAGACGCCGGCCGGGAATGGATCGACAGGAGCGTTCGGCACGTAGACGAGGGCATTGAGCAGGGGATCGACCCCATTGGGGGCATAGACCTTGCCCGTCACGGTCGTGGTGATCGCCGGATTGGGACAGGTGACTTGCTGCAGGCACAGGCCGGTGCAGGTCGGGGGAATGCCGCACACGCTCGGCTGCTGACCTCCGCACGTGTTGGGCAAGTTGCACGAGCCGCATTGCATCAACCCACCGCAGCCGTCGCCCACTGGACCGCAGAGCCCGGTGCACGCCTTCGGGATGCAAGGGGCTGAGCCGCAGACGCTGCTGATCCCGCCGCCACCGCACGTCTCCGGCGCTGTGCAGGATCCGCACTGCAGCGTTCCACCGCAGCCGTCGCCAATCGGCCCGCAGTTGACCGCCTGCCCCACGCAGGTCTTGGGCGTGCACACGCTGCCTGAGCCGCAGACCCCCGGCGTGCCTCCGCCGCCACACGTCTCGCCGTTGGAGCAGGTTCCACAGTCGTCGATCTGGCCGCCGCAACCGTCCCCAGCAGGCCCACAATTCACGCCCTGGTCGGCACAGGTCTTGAGCTTACACGGCACGTGTCCGCAAACGCCCGCGACCCCGCCTCCGCCGCATGTGTCGGGCGCGGTGCAATCGCCGCACTGGAGGATGCCGCCGCACCCGTCGCCGGTCGGGCCGCACTGCACTCCCGCCTTGGCGCACGTGGTCGCACCTGGGCAGCTGGCCTCGCCGCTGCTGCCATCCGGATCGATCCACGGCCCGCCGTCCGAGCCCGCACTCGCATCGGCACCACCCACACCCCCGCCACCGCTGCCACCCACGCCGAGCACAACTTCCGTTGGCCCGGAGGAGCATGAGGCAAGGAGCAATCCCAGGAGCGGAACACAGGAAGAAACAAGCTCTCGACGCATGGCGGGATCGTACCACTCCCCCGGAGAATTTCACAGCGAGACGACATTTTCTGGAGGAGCCGGGCGTCACAGATTCGCGCTTGCCCACGATGCACCGGGCACCATGAGCCACCATCCCATCCAGCTACTCGCCATCGCCCTGTCCTGCGCCGTGATCACCGCTTGCTCCCCTGCCCCGAGCGCGCGTCCGATC
Organism: Deltaproteobacteria bacterium; assembly: GCA_016218915.1. GTDB lineage: Bacteria > Myxococcota_A > Polyangia > Polyangiales > Polyangiaceae > JACRCQ01. The sequence goes on along the minus strand of JACRCQ010000079.1, from coordinate 7,071 downwards.
TCGGTCACAACCAGCCCGGAGCCTCGCTCGGTGACCACCACCGGTGAAGCGGAGGTGCGGGTCGTGCCTGACGAGGTCCTGCTGACCGTGGGGGTCGAGACTCTGGATCCGGTGCTTGCATCCGCGAAGGCGCGCAACGACGAGGCGGTTCGCAAGGTTCACGCGGCAGCCGTGGGAGCAGGTGTGGAATCCCGGCACATCCAGACCGAGTACATCGATATCGAGCCCAGGTACCGCGACTCGTACGAGCGCAGGGATCTGCTCGGATACATGGCCCGAAAGACCATGGTGGTCACCTTGCGGGACCTCAAGAGGTTCGAGGCTCTGCTGCAGGCGGTGATCGACGCTGGCGCCAACCACGTGCTCGGCATCGAGTTCCGAACGACCGAGCTGCGCAAGCACCGGGATCAGGCGAGGCTGCTTGCGACCAAAGCCGCGAGGGAAAAGGCGGTCGCCCTGTCTGGAGAGCTGGGCCAGGAGGTGGATCGCCCGCATGCAATCGAAGAGGAGCAGAACCACTGGTTCTCTCCCTTCCGGAGCTGGTGGGGAGGTTCCCGCTTCGCGGGTGCGCAGAATGTGATCCAGAACGCAGGGCCGGCGAGCGTTTCGCTCGAGGATACGATAGCGCCAGGCCAGATCGCGGTGTCAGCGCGGGTGAAGGTGAAGTTCGAGTTGAAGTAGTACCTCCTGGAGCGTGTGCGCCGATCGCTCCATGGCGGCTATCTCATTGGGCGCAAGAGGGATGTCGAGCACGCGCACGATTCCCCCGCGCCCGAGAACCAGAGGCAGGCTGAGACAGACGTCGCGGATGCCGTACTGTCCTTCGAGAAGCGTGCTGGCCGTGACGACCGTGTTCTGGTCGCGCACGATCGCCTCGACCATCCTCGTAGTCCCCAATGCAACAGCAAAGTACGTAGCCCCTTTAAGCCGGATGATGTCGTACGCGGCATTTTTGACGGTCTCGAAGACCCGGTCGAGGTCGGACTGCCCACACCCGGAGCGGCACGCGCCGCAGTCCGGCTTGACCGCGATTCCCGCAACGTTGGCCAGACTCCAGACCGGGACTTCGGAGTCACCGTGCTCGCCGATCACGTAGGCGTGGACATTGCGAGGGTCCACGCTGCACAGCCGGCCCAGCTCATGTCGGAAACGCGCCGTGTCGAGCACGGTCCCGGCACCGATGACGCGTTCGCGAGGATAGCTCGACAGCTTCAAGGTTGCGTAGGTGAGGATGTCCACCGGGTTGGACACGATCAGCAGGATCGCGTTCGGTGCCACACGCTCGAGCCTCGGCAGGATCTCGCGAAAGATCGCGACGTTCTTGCCAACGAGATCGAGCCTGGTTTCGCCCACCTTCTGGGCCACGCCCGAGGTGATCACGACCACATCGGAAGCGAGGCATGCGTCGTAGTCGCCGGACGTGATCAGAGTGGGTGCGCTGAACGGCACCGCATGGGCGATGTCCTTTGCCTCGCCTTCAGCGCGATCGCGATTGACGTCGACGAGGACGATCTCGCCTGCCACGCGTTCGACGACGAGGCTGTAGGCCAGGCTGGCCCCGACCATGCCAGCGCCGATGATCGATATTTTCGGTGGATGATGCTTCGTCTGGCGCTCTGCGTTCTGTCCGGGCATCGGGCGACCTCCTCGCGTGGCAAGTCCATGGGGCCGAAATTCGGATGCGCAATCGCCCCTCTTTCCACAGGGCTCAGATCTGCCCGCACGCGGTGCTGCTCACACCCATGCAAGCACCGTAGTCGCCCTCGCAGTCTGTCTGCCCCGCGTTGGCTCCGCAGCGGCACTTCATGCAGGCCGGAGCCTCTTTGTCGGCGAGGCACTCCGCAAGACAATTGTCGATCACGCACATCACGTGGACCCCAGAGCATGTGGCGCACGACGGCGACATTCCGGTGCTCTTCGAGATGCAGCTTGCGATGCATCCCACGTTGTCCGCGGACCCGAGACACGACTTGCCGCAGCTGGACTCGACGTCCTGGAACTTCCCCGCATCGGACTTGCCCAGGAGTATGTCCCAGTCCGCCCCGGAGCATTTGGGCGCACCACCACTGCCTCCCGCTGCCTGGTCCGGGCCGGCGTCCAAGGACGCGCCGGCTCCAGACGAGCCGGCGAAGCCGGTTCCGCCTGTTCCGCCGGTCCCTCCGGTTCCACCGGGCCCGACGGTGCCTCCCGAGCCGCCGCTCGCGTAGGAGCCTCCGCTCCCCGTCGTGGAAGCGTCCTGCACCGTGCCAACATCCACCTTGCCGCCGCAGGCAGCGATGCCTGCCGCGCCGAGCAAGACGGCGCTCAACAGACTCGATTTCCTCATGCACATCCATGTTCAGGCACAACCACGGGCAGATCAAGTCGTTCCTGGCGCGACGCAGGGTGTTGACGGTCCATGTAGCCTCCTTGTGCCCGCCCCGAATGGTGCGCGGGCCTCGCCCACCCACGCGCAGCTGGCGTCGGCCAGCGAGTCGGGCCAGCGGGCAGAGGCGAGCGGCAAGTGGCAAGCGAGCGCTGCCGTGCCGGCCACACGACCGCTACCCGCTGCCCGCTACCCGCTGCCCGCTACCCGCTGCCCGCTACCCGCAACCCGCTACCCCCGCGCCCGACGCGCTCGCCAAAACGGGGTGAGCGAGCCGACGCCGGAGTGGGGTGGGCACGCGCGTGAATCTGGCCCAAGTGCGGGGAGACGGGGGCGAGCGACAAGGCGTTGCGAATTTGTGCACGCCGCTACAGCGCGACGGCGACGGCTCTGAATCCGGCGGAACACGGGCGAATCGGGGCACCAACGCTCCGATCACGAATCAGGTCTGTGCCCAAGCGTCAGTCGTCCTCTGCGGGCTGCTCTTGCTTCGTCTTGTCGATCACGTCGCGGTACCGCTCTGCCGCGCCGCCGCCCATTTCGAGCAACGCATCGGCCGCGGCCTGACGCATGGACAGGGTAGCGGAGCGACGCAACATCGTGTCCACCAGGGCGCCTTGCGCCTCGGTACCGCCCGAGCGCGCTGCCAGGTTCGCTGCCGTACGAAATACCCACTCATCGCCGTCGCGAAGCGATTCGAGCACCATCTTGCGCCCTGCGTCGCTATCGATCCGCGCCGCGAGATAGAGTGCATTGCGACGCTCCGAGGGGTCGCTGGATCGGAGACGCTCCTGCGCGAGACGAGCAGCCCGGTCCGGCGATGCGTGAACCAGGGCGGATAGAGCATTGTTCGCAACGTATCGATCCTTGTCCCCTGCAAGTGCTTCGAGCTTCCCGATGGCGAGTGGCGTGCCGAGGCTGCCCAAGGTCGAGACCGCTGCCCGGCGCATGCTCTGGTCCGTGCTCGCGCAGGCGTCCAGGGCCGCCCGTTCTGCAGCCGGGCCGCCCAGCCGAGTCATTCCCTGAAAAGCCGCGAGCCGCACCTCCTCGGACGGATCCTGCATGGCCGCAGCGAAGATACGTCCTGCCTCGGGCCTGCCCGAGCTGGCGAGCGCGGACAGCGCCTGCTCGCGCACCTCGTCCCGATCCCCATGCAGCGCTGCGGATTCCAGCGCGCGGACGGCGCTCGGATCGCCGCTCCGAGCGAGGATGTTCGCCGCCTCGGTGGCAAAATGGCCGCCACGACGCACCTGGTCCGCGAGGATCTCCCGCGCTTCCGGGCTTCCGTCCTGTCCAAGCAATCCGATGGCGATCTCGCCTGCGTTGCCTCCGCCCTCGCGCACGAGCGAGGTGAGCAGCTTGCGCATCTGGCCGCGATCGACCTTGACGTTGGCGAGCTGCTGCAGCGCGATCTCCTGCCCAGGTCCGGGCTCGCCTGCCAGACGCAGGATCGCGCCGCGCGCCCGGTCTCCGCCGATCTCCGCCAGGGATTCGATCGCAGCGTTGACGGTCTGCGAAGAGCCGGCCCGCGCGATCGTGACGAGCACATCGATCGCCCCCTCGTCGTGACGCGAGCCGAAGAACCTGCACGCTACGCTCACGCGCTGCGGAACGTCAGAGCGCAGCTGTGCGAGCATGTACGCGCGTACGTCCTCTCCCTCTCCCGCGCTCAGCGCGGAAAGGGCAGCTTCAGCCACTTCGCGGCGATCGCTGCCTGCGGCAGCCAGCAGGTGCTTGCGAGATGCTTCGTCGCCGATCTCCCCAAGAGCACTCGCTGCGGACGCAGCGTCCTGGTTCGACCCATCCCGCAGAATCACCCCCAGAGCTGCGACCGCCTGGTCGCCACCGATTCGGCCGAGCGCCTGCATCGCATTCTCGCGTACCCCATCCTGACCCTGGTGAACGAACTGCAGAAGGGCCGGTACCGCGGTTGGATCGCCACCTTCCCCAAGTGCGCTGACCAGGACCTGCTGGGTCGAGGTATCCGAGTCCTTGAGCACGCCGACCACCAGGGCTGTCGCCTCAGGGACGTGAGCACGTGCCAGGGCCGAGAGCGCCTCGAGTCGGATCGCCGGGTCTGGTTGGCGCGCTGCTTCGAATACGACTTCGCGCGCCCCGGAGTCCTCGCTCTCGGCAAGGGCCGCAAAGGACGCAGCGCGGACTTGAGGATCGCGATCAGCCGCGAGCTCCACGAGCCAGCTTCGCGCTCCCACCTCCTTGATCCTGGCGAGGGACTCGGCACCGCATCGACGCACGTCCGGATTGGTGCGCTGCTGGACCGTGTGAGCCACGGCCGAGGTCGCCTCAGCTCCCCCTGCGGCTGACAGAGCCTCGAGGAGCTTGCAGGTCGCTGCCGGACTCGAAGTGCGGGCGAGCTTGCGGACCAGCCCATCGACGGCACTCTCGGTGCTGGCGCCTGGATCCAGGGCAATGCCTTCGGAGAGCGCTGCAACGCGAACCGCTTCCGGCGCTTGCGCAGCGGCACATTCGGTGTTTTGCGCTGGGGGCTGCACGACACGCACCGGCCGCAATGCCAGTGCCACGGCGGAGACGGTGGCCAGCAGAGATACAATCTTCCAGCCGAGCGCTGCCATGCAGTACTCCGTTCTCGGACCCGTGGACGGGAAGCGCGAGGGACGCGCCGATTCAACGGAGACAGACAACGCTTAGGCAAAGAGGTTCCGCCCGACGACGTCGAGCTGCACAACAGGAGCAGGCCCCGCTCCGGGCCGCAGTGCCGACTGCCTGGCCTGTCCGTCCCCTGGCACCATATTGCGCCGTGTCGCTCTGGCTGAAGCCTGAAGCCCGCAGCCTGAAGCCTCTACGATGCCCACTTCCCGTAGCGGACCGTCTTGCTCAGCGTCTCGACCTGGGTCCGAGGGTCGTACCTGAGATACGCAGGATCCCGGTAGCAGGCGTAGAGACAGCCCGGGCACGCTTCTCGAGCCGTCCGGCACTTGTCGCGGAACTCCCTGGATTGATACACCGCCAGAAAGTCATCGCGTCGGATGTTCGCCACCGGCGCCTGCCGCGCGCTTGCCGTCTTCTCACAGCAGGGCGCCAGCTCCCCTGAGGGGAGCACGTCAAACGACAGCTCACCGGCCCGGCACGGCCAGGCCATGCTTCCGCTTCTCATGAAGTCGCGCATCGCCCGGAGCGTCCTGGACGCGGTGATGATCGGATAGTCCTGATCGTACAGCTCCAGCATCTGGTCAAAAACCGATTCCCTCACATCCGCAGGTATGCTCCGCAAGTCGAAGCGATCCGCTGGAGCCCCCTGGAAGGTATCGCTCGTAAAACTCCGTGTGTAGATGCAGGGGCCGAAGAAGATGCCGAGCTGCCTCGTGGCGCGGATGATGCTGGGAAGCTCCTGGAAGTTGAGGGCAGACATGACGACGTTGGCAGAGACCACCCCGCGATGGCCGTGACGGGCAGCCGCATGCTTCAGCACGCGGAGAGCGCTGCTCACGACGCCCCTCGCCTTGCAGATCTCGTCCTGGAGCGAAGGATCCAGGGTGTCGAGAGAGACGGACAGGTCCGAAAGGCCCTTGTCATAGCAACGGTCGAGAAGCGCTTCGGTGACCTGTGGGCCACCGTTGGTCTGCATCCGGACCCGAAACCCGGCGCTGGCGCAGGCTTCGACGATATCGACGATATCGGCGCGCAGCGTGGGCTCGCCGCCGGTCAGCACGACCTGTCGGACCCGGGTCTTCTTCAGATTGCGAAACGCTCCACGAAGCGCGTCGAGATCCATCTCCGGGCCATTGCTGTCCTGAACGGCGCTGCACATCTCGCACCGGTAGTTGCAGCGCTGCGTGAGCCACAGCCGGACGTTCATCGGCGTGTGGAAGAGGACGCTGCTGATCGCATCCCGGGCGTAGTCGAACATCAAGCTTCTCCGCGCAGAGCATACACTTCAGCGGGCGCCCGCGTCGAGGTGACGTAGCGTCCGACCAGGTTCGCTCCATTGTCCCTGGCGCGTCCCCGGGCTTCCGAAGCCACCGGGACCGAAGCCCGCGCGGAGGCCGGCAAGCACGGATCAGCCCGGCATCCAGCCTGCCAGCCATCGATTCGGCTGGCGCCTCATCGCTGGCTGGTGGATCGAGCGGGTCTGTCAACGGCCCGCAGAGTGCCTGCTTCTGCCCTCGGCGGGCCATGGCAGAAGCTGGGGCGCGATCAGCCAGCCGCGGGCTGCGAGCAGCGCGCAGCCGCAGGGCCGGGTATCCGAACGCGCAGCTCAACAAGATCGGAATCGAGCGCTGCGTACAGCGTTAACTTGAAGCGTTCCAGCAGGCGTGTCCAGGGCGTGGCACGATTGTCCTCGGCCCGTAGCGTCACAGCTCGGAACAAGCTCAGCATGTTGTAGGCGACACGACGCAGCAGCGCGAGCACCAGAGCCCCTTGTGGCTCGGACTCGATCCACGGATGGGCGTCCTCCTGCACGGCAACATCCAGCGTCCAGTGCGGGCCGTTTTCGACCATCCAGTACTGGCGCACCAGCTTGAGCCACTGCTCGGGCGAAAGCCGATCAGGGCCGAGGCTGCACAGGAAGTATCGATTCTCGTTCTTGGTCAGCGTGCCATGCTCGAACGTCTGGCTGCTGACGCGAAGCACCGTGCGCAAGTGCTCCCAATCATGGAAGCCGGTCATCTCGGAGCAAAGATAGAGTCGACGCACGACCCGGCGTTCGCCGCCGAGATGGTCTT
>JACRCQ010000080.1 GCA_016218915.1 Deltaproteobacteria bacterium | reverse complement strand
GTATCCGGTGCACAGAGTACGTCTTGAAGACGTCAATTGTGCCGCGTAGCCTGGCCGCCAATTTTGGAGGTGGCCATGCGTGGAGTGCTGCGGACCGCATTCGAAAGGCAGAGCGTCGTGGCTGCATGCAAGGCGAGCGGCCTGAGCCCCAAGGCCTTTGCTGAACGCGAACATCTTTCGACGTCGACCCTCTACCAGTGGCTCGCCAAAGCGAAAGACTCATCTTCGCGGCCGGCTCTTCGAATCGCTCGCGTCGTCCGCCGGGATCCGACGCCTCGCGAAATCACAAGGCCAACGCCGGTCGCAACGCCACTGGTGATTGAGCTCGGTGCCGCCCGGGTTCGCGTCAACACCGGCTTCGACCGCAGCCTCCTCGCCGAGGTCCTCGATGTGCTCGAGCCGCGCTGTCGCAACGAGCCGTCATGATCCCTCGCGGCGTCGAGGTCTTCGTCGGCCTCGAGCCCGTCGACCTGCGTTGGAGCTTCGACCGCCTGGGTGGCGTCGTCCTCGAGCGGCTCGGCCGCGACGCCCGATGCGGCGCGCTCTTCGTCTTCTTCGGCAAACGACGCTCGGCCTTGAAGGTCTTCTTCGCCGACGGCACCGGCCTCTGCGTCTTCTACAAGCGTCTCGACAAGGGCGTCTTTCGTCTCCCCATGCCGCTCGACGAGCGCGCGACCTCGGTCGCGATCGACGAGCGCGCCCTCGACGACCTGCTCGATGGCATCGACGTTGAGCGGGCCGCGCCCCGCCCGCCTCGGCACGAGCGCGTTCACTGAAAAATCATCGCACCAGACGCAAGAAAGTGATCCAGGTTTTCGCCGACCGTGTCTGTATGCTCACCACCGATGGAAGCGACAGACACAACCAGCACGACGTCCATGGGCCGCATCGCCGAGCTCGAAGCGCTCGTGGCTCAGCTGACTCGCGAGCGGGATGTGCTCCGCGCTTCCCACGAGCGGCTGCGGTTGGAGCTCGAGCTGTTGAAGAGACGGATCTTCGTAGCGAAGGCCGAGCGCGTCGACACGACGCAGCTGGAGCTCGAGTTCGCGACGAAGCTCGCCGAGCTCGATCGACTCGCCGATACAGTGCGGCCGGCGGAGGAAGCACAGGAGAAGCGGAAGAGAGCCCGCCCGAAGGGACGGCGCGATTTGAAGAAGGTGACGCTCCCCGAGGAGCGGGTGGAAATCGTCGACCCGGTACTCGAGGGTTGGGTGGCGGAGGGGCGGGCAGAGCGCATCGGGTTTGAGGAGAGCTGCAAGCTCGCGTACCAGCGGGGCGGCCTGCGTCGGCTGGTGGTGGCGCGGGCGAAGTACTGCGCGGTCAATCAGCGAGGGGACACCGAGATCGAAACCGCGGAGATGCCCAAGGAGACGTTCCCGCGCTCGATGGCGGCACCATCGCTCTTGGCGCACGTGGCGATCGACAAGCACTGCGACGGGCTGCCGCTGTTCCGCATCGAGGACCGCTTTGTGCGCGATGGCCTGCGCGTCGAGCGCGGGACGATGTGCCGGTGGCTCGAGGACGCCGGGGCGACGCTCGGAGCGACGGTGGTGGCGGCGATGCGGGCAGAGGCGCTGCGCACCGCGTTCTGTATCGCGACCGACGCAACGGGGGTGCTGGTGCAGCCGGAGCCCTTGCCGGACAAGAAACGGCAACCGTGTCGCCGAGGCCATTTCTTCGTGCTCATCGCCGATCGGGACCACATCTTCTTCGAGTACACGCCGAAGGAGACGAGCCGAGTCGTAGCTGAGATGTTCAAGGGCTACTCCGGCTACATCCAGGCCGACGCGAAGAGCGTCTACGACGTGCTCTTCCTGCCGCCCGAGGAGAAGCCGCCTGACGACGACGGCGCAGAGCGGCGCGAGGTGGCGTGTTGGAGCCACTCGCGCACGAAGTTTTGGGAGGCGACTTGGGCGAAGAGTGTCGTGGCGCGGGAAGGGCTGGCGCGGATCGGGCGGATCTTCGAGGTTGACGCGAAGTTCAGGAAGAAACCGCCGAGCGAAATCGCGCGGCTGCGTGACCGGCACCTGAGGCCGCACATAGAGGCATTCTTCACGTGGGCCAAGGCGGAGTACGAGTTGGTGAAGGAGCAGCGGGGTCTTTTGCGCTCGGCGCTCGGGTATGTCGTGCGGCAGGAGGGCGCTCTCAAACGAGTGCTCGAAGACGGGCG
>JACRCQ010000078.1 GCA_016218915.1 Deltaproteobacteria bacterium | reverse complement strand
GATCGGTCGGCCATGACGATCGGTCGGCCATGACGATCGGTCGGCCATGACGATCGGTCGGCCATGACGATCGGTCGGCCATGACGATCGGTCGGCCATGACGATCGGTCGGCCATGACGATCGGTCGGCCATGACCATGGGCCGGCCATGGCCATTGATCGGCCATGACCATATGAACGACATTCGACAGATCCGCCGGCTAAAGTGCCGGCGGCTGATGCAAGTCCGTTGCCGGTTAGCCAAAGCCCCTGCGGGGCTTGGACGACGGAGGGTGTGCCCGACCGGCGCTGGTCCGGGCCTGACCGCCGGGTCTTTGGATCGGTGGGGTCGAGAACCGTGGAGGTGGTGGGGTCGAGAACCGTGGAGGTGGTGGAGAGGGGCCGGTGGTCGGGATCGGGCGGCTGACGCGGACGGGACGGTTCTGGTCCGAAACGAGCTTCTTGCAGAATCTACGCAACCGTTCGGTGCCCCTGTCCGAAAGGAGAGCATGGAGTCCTGTACACACATGTTTGCTCACCTGGTCTGGGCCACCTACGGTCGCCGCCCTCTCATTTCGCCTCAGGTCAGGCGAGTGCTCTACCCGTTCGTCATCGAGAAAGCTGATCTGCTCAGGTGCAGCGTCTTGGCAATAGGAGGGATGCCTGACCACATGCATGTTGCAGTTCGAATGCACCCGTCCGTCTGTCTATCGAAGCTGGCTCAAGAAATGAAAGGTGCCAGTGCTCATCGTTTCAACCACACGCCTGGGCTGCTCGGACCGAAACTCGCGTGGCAAGGGGGCTACGGAGCGTTCTCCTTTTGGAGAGCCGATGCGCGTATCGTCGTTCGCTACATCGAGACGCAGCAAGAGCGACACGCTCGCAAGCAATGGCTTCGTGCCTCGTCCTCTACAACGGCGAGCTCGCCCGTCGAATCCTTCAGAACGGCGCTCCACCTCATCGATTCGGAACTGTCGCTCGTCAACGCCTGGGAACGGGCCCACAAGAATGAAGACCCAATGACGGAGAGCCAACCCTGAGCAATTGTCCCGCCATACGCCCCGCCATTCGCCCCGCCATGCCCCGCCATGCCCCGCCATCGACCCCGACCTCCACGCTCGTTCAAATCTGACTCAGAACGAAGCCCCGGATGGGGCTTGGCTAACCGGCAGCGGACTTGCATCAGCCGCCGGCCCTTCAGCCGGCGGATCTATCGATCGATCACGCGCCAATCGATGGATGTCGCGCCGATGGATGACCTCGCGCCGATGGATGACCTCGCGCCGATCGATGGATGTCGCGCCGATCGACGGATCGCACGCGCCGATCGAGGGATCTCGCGCCGATGGATGACCACGCGCCGATGGATGACCACGCGCCGATCGATGGATCTCGCGCCGATGGATGACCACGCGCCGATCGATGGATGTCGCGCCGATCGACGGATCGCTCACGCCGATCGATGGATGTCGCGCCGATGGATGACCTCGCGCCGATCGATGGATGTCGCGCCGATCGACGGATCGCTCGCGCCCCTATCGATGGATCTCCATCTCCATGAACCGCGGCTCCACGATCAGGAGCGAGAGGGATTGTTCTTGGGCGCGTTCTTCTGGAAGTCGATGGGGATCCGCGAGACGCTGGCAAGGCGCTTGCCGGTGCGGACCATCTCGATGTTCTCCACGAACTCCGGCTCGATGGTCATGTCTTCGCCGAGGAACGAGCGGAAGGTCCGAAGCACTTCCTGCAGCACGTCGTCGGAGTAGCGCGACCCCTTGACCACCTTGAACGTCATGGCGCCCGGACGCTCCTGCACGACCTGGTAGAGCTTGAAGGCGTGGTCGAAGTCCTTGAGATAGTGGGCAAAGAACGTCCCGGGCAGGTAGCGGCCATCCGTGCCCTGGATGATCGACTGCACACGCCCTTCGATGTTGCCGATGCGCGGCAGCCCGCGCCCGCACTCGCAGGGCTGCGAGTTGTCCATGGCTTCGGCCAGGTCGCCGATGCGATAGCGGATGAAGGGCATGCAGAAGTTGTTGAGGTCGGTGATGACCACCTCGCCGATCTCTCCCGGCTTCGCAGGGCGCCCGTCGCGCAGCACCTCCACGATGAAGCCTTCGCCCACCACGTGGTGTCCCTTGTGAGCCTCGCATTCGTAGGCGATCCCGGAGAACTCGCGGCCGCCGTACTTGTCGTAGACCTTGCAGCCAAAGGCTTCCTCGATGACCTTGCGGCTCGAGGCCGGGAGCATCTGCGCGCTCGACATGACAGCCAGGGGACGGTTGTCGATGCCGCCGTGCGAGCGGATGTACTCGCCGATCAGGTTGAGCGCCTCGGCATAGCCGTCGACCAGGGTCGGCTTCCAGTCGGACATCTCACGCACGATCGACGCGAGCGTCTCGTCCTTCATCTCGAAGACCGGGATGAACTTGCGCCGAAGGAACGCCGCGTCGGCCTTCTCCTTCCAGACCTGGGACTTGCTCATGCCGAGCGTCTGGTGCCACAGGCGCACGCACGGATCGCCGAAGCGATACCCGCTCCATTCCTGGGAGCGCAGGGTGGCAGCCCAGCGGAACTCGAGCTGGGCGCGGTCCGCGTAGCACACGAACGGCTCGCCGGTGGAGCCGCTGGTGGTGATGCGCAGGATCTCGTCCTTGTTGTGGTTCTCCGACATGATGTCGAAGTGCAGATGCGCCCGCACGTCGTCCTTGCCCAACAGCGGCAGCTTCTGCAGGTCGTCCTGGGTGCGGATGTCGTCCGGGTGCAGCCCGGCTTCCTGCATGCGGCCGCGGTAGTAGGGCACGTTCCTGTAGGCGTGACGGATCAACCTGCGGAGCTTCTCGTCCTGCAGCTCGCGCATCTGGTCCTGGGTGAGCCACTGGGTCTTGTTGAGCGAGTCGTAGTAGTGCTCGACGTCTTTGGTGATGACCCAGTGGGTCTGGTTGAAGACCGACATGAAGGCGCGCCACTCCAAATCGCGCACCGGTGTGCGCTTAGGCGTGCGATCGACCACCGGATGCCGGCGCAGGTAGTGGGTAGCGATGTCGGGCACGGCCGGGTGGATGCGGTACTCCCAAAGGGCCTTGCCGATCTCGATGAAAGCCTTGGCCGAGGTGCTGTAGGCCGCGCCGTCCAGGAACGAGACTCCCTGTCGTCGGTTCTCGAACAGCGTCTCGACCTCCTTGTACGTGTAGCCCTTGGAATGGGCCGCGACCATGATGAACGACTGCCAGTAGTCGTAGTTGCCCTCGTACGAGAGCAGGTCCTGCATGACCTCGCGCGAGCAGACCACGAAGCCGCTCTTGTTGTCCTGCAGGTTCATGCCGAATGCGCTGTTGAGCAGGAAGTTCAGGCCGCGGCTCAGGTGGTAACGCTTGTCGCGGATACGAGAGACTGCGCTGCGCCAGCCCTGGCAGACGTCCACGCTCGACTCGATCATCGTTCGGAAAAGCCGCAGGATGTCTTCAGGCTGGTACTGCAGGTCGGCATCGATGACGCAGACATAGGCTCCACGCGCGGCTGCCGTGCCGGTCTTCCATCCGGCCGCGATGCCACCGTTTCGTGCGTGAAAGCACCCCACCACTCGGCCCGGGTGCTTGGCCATCTGCTCCTCGATCGCCTTGCGCGTGCCGTCCTTGCTCCCGTCGTCCACAAGAATCAGCTCGCCTGCAAGGTTGCCGCGCTCGAACGTTCGCAGCACGCGCTCGGTGAGCTCCGGGACGTTGAATTCCTCGTTGTAGCAAGGAGCAATGACCGAAAGGATGGGTTGGACGCTGTCACTCATGTTGGGGGGCGTGTTAGCACGAGCGGGCCTCAAGCTCCAAGACGCGGCTCAAGGCTTCGCGGGCGCAGACTCGCGATGGAACAGCCACCAGGTACCCATGTGATCGACCAGCCGGATCGTGCTGTCGACCTTGAACCTCGGTTCAGGCGAATAGACGCTCCGGACCAGGAACCAGTCGAAGAACTTGCCGCGCGTCGCGACGTCGAAGTGCTCTGGCATCCACTCGAAGCGGATCGGCGTCGGCGGCGGCACGTCCGCGCTTGCCTTGCGGTACTGGATCGGGTTCGCGCCCCACCCCACGAAGTGGAAGGAGAGCCATCCGCCCCGCGTGGCCTGCACCCAGGCCGGCAGGTGGATGAAGGGCGTCGTGGAACGGTTCGAGCCCTGGTGGTCAAACACCATGTACCCGAGCTTCGGAGCCTTGGGGATCTGCTGGATGATGCGGTCGAAGTCCTCGGTCGCCGTGTCGAAGGCGGCAAAGCTCTTTGCCACGAAGAACGCCTGCGAGATGGTCACGAAGCTGATGGCGGCGAGCGCTGGCACCTTGGCCCAGGACGGCTTGGGCAGGTCTGGGACCAGGCCGATTCCGATCAGAATCGCGATCACGATCTCGCGCGGGTAGACGTACCACCAGATGCCGATCTCCATCGGCAGAGCCAGGTACATCGCGAAGAACACCAGGGTCACGCACAACACCGAGACGTGCGAGCCCACGATCCACCACGCATCGCGGCTCTTGAGGCCGCGCCACCTGCGCTCCACGAAGAAGCTCACGAAGTTGATCGCTGCCACGGCGGCGCACACCCAGTACGTTCGGTGCGCGAGGGCGCGCTCCTCCGGTCCCACGAATCCGTTGAACAGGAAGCCGTCGATCTGCGCGAGACGATCCCAGTGCAGCTTCAAGGGCGCCATCGCCTGGGTGGACAGCTCCTTCTCACGGACCACGAGCCACACGCCCAGGGCGACGAGCGAGGGGACCAGTGGCAAGAGCACCGGCTTCCAGCGGCGCGTGGCCGGCAGCATCATCAGCGTGGTGCCCACCACAGCCGCCAGCGCGAACGGAAAGCGGAAGATGTGCGTGGCGTACACCAGCAAGAGCACCACCGCCAACGCAACCTGCCGCTGCCGCGTAGGACGATCGAGCACCATCAGCGTCAGGCCGATCACCATGGCGAACAGCCCGATCGCCCCCATGAAGCTCAGGAAGCCCCAGTGCGTGAGCGTGTTCCACACCAGGGGCAAGGCCAGCAGCCCGAGCAGGGGGCTCTTGCGCATGCCGTGGAACATCACCGCCAGGCCGGCGGGCAGCAGCGCAAGCATCACGATCGCAGAGGCCTTGGTGGCGGAGACGATCGACATGAACAAGGCGAACACTGCGCCGAGCGTGTACTGGGTCCAGTACGGCACCTGCAGCAGGTGGAAGGAGAACTGCTCGCGAAAGTGCCAGCTGCGATCGAAGTAGTGGCGGAAGATCGACGTGGACGCGCCGTGGAAGGGCAGATCGGTGATGGGCGGGTAGCGCACCACCAGGAAGGGATAGGCGACGACGTAGAAGCAGACGGCGATCGCCGTGAGCACCAGGAGCGACGCGAGCGGCGAACCGATCGCCTTTCGTCCCAGCTCGCGGGGCCAGCTCTGCCAGTTTCGGGTCACGTCGCTGCGGTCCAGGTCCGATGTTGCTGGAGTCGTGTCTAGCACGAGACCTGACCGTGCGGGCAGCTCTGGAACCGGCCGCGAGCTGGAGGTATGCATCAGAGGATGGCCGGCTACCGAGGACGATTCGCCCCCTCCCCCACCGGGGACCTGCACCTGGGCGGCGCATGCACTGCGCTGTGCGCCTGGCTTGCGGCCCGCGCCTCAGGCGGCCGGCTCGTGCTTCGCATGGAAGACCTCGACACTCCGCGCGTGGTCGAAGGATCGGCAGAGCGAATTCTCGACGACCTGCGCTGGCTCGGATTCGATTGGGACGAAGGGCCGGACGTGGGCGGAGACTTCGGGCCGTACGTGCAGAGCGCCCGCACGAGCCACTACGAGCAGGCGCTCACGCAGCTTCGCAAGCAAGGGTACACCTACGAGTGCGATTGCTCGCGCGCCGAGATCTCGCGTGAAGCGAGCGCTCCGCATCCGGGCGAGGAAGGGCCGATCTACTCGGGTCGCTGCCGCAAGATCGTCGGGCCCTCGCGCACCTTCCGCAGGACCCCCGCAACCCGTCTCGCCGTGCCCCAAGGGATCGTCCGCGTCCAGGATGCGGTACAAGGCGCGCGCGAGGTGGACGTGGCAAGCGAAACCGGGGACTTCGTGTTGCGGCGAGGGGACGGGCTGTTCGCCTACCAGCTTGCGGTCGTGGTCGACGACCTCGAGATGGGGATCACCGAAGTGGTGCGCGGAGCGGATCTGTGGTCGTCGTCGGCCCGGCAGGCCCTGATCGCCATGCTACTCGGAGCCCAGCCGCCGGCGTGGGCGCATGCGCCGCTGGTGGTATCCGAGGATGGAACCAGGCTCGCCAAGCGAGCCCACGGCGTGGCGGTGCGTCACCATCGCGAAGAAGGGCGAGATCCGAGGTGGCTGGTGGCGAGGATGGCGCACGCGCTCGGGCTCGCAGGCCCTGAGGAGCGCATCGAGCCGCGCGAGCTGATCAGCCGATTTTCGTGGGAAAAGGTGCGGCCTGGGCCGATCTCGATCGCGCTCGGGGATTGAGCGCGCGGAGCTACTGGCAGTAGTCGCCGCAGAGCTTCGCACAGTCCGACATGCCCGCGTCAGCGCAGGCCGCAAGGCACTGGCTGCAAATCGAGCCGGCGTCGCCGCCGCCTGAGCCTCCGGCACCGCTGTCGTGCTGCACCGACCCGCCTTGCCCCGAGCCGCCGCTGCCGCCTTGGCCCCCATGGCCGCCACCGCCCTCGCCTGGGCCGCCGCCCTCGCCTTGGCCGCCGAATCCGCCAAAGCCCAGGTTGTCTCCCGGATCCTCGCTTGGGGAGCCGGGCAGATCCCCTCCGGGCACGAACGGATCCAATCCGGCGCCTGAAGGTTGATCGCCGCTGATGCGAGGGGAGTCGCCGGGGAACGGCGGAAGCGAGCTCGATCCCCCGCTTCCGCAGCTGAGCGACAGCCCGCAGAGCGATACCATCAAGAGCAGCGAGGTTGCGATCCGCGGCATGAGCACCTCCCGGAACAGCGAAGTGGTGGACCGGCGTTCCGATCCACCATTGTAGCGCGTCTCAGAAATAATAAAGCGCGGCTACGCTCTTGGTGAAGATCGACCAGGGCGAGTCGAGCACGCTGGTGCTGATCGTGGTGGAGGAGCCCGAGTAGCTGGTGTCCGGGGTGGCTCCATTGGGATCCGGATTGCCGCCGCCCTTGGCCTTGAAGGAGAGCATTTGCAGGTAGAGCCCGACGCCAGCCTGCAGGGCAAGGTTGGGCACGCCGATGAACCCGAAGTGGATCTCGGTCCCGACGCGGGCGCCGATGTCGAATCTCATGCCGCTGAGCTTGACGTCGTTGCGCAGGATCGGCGGCTGAGCCGCAGGGTCCACGAATCCTGCTTCGTACTTGCGCGTTCCGCTGGAGAATCCAAAGTTGATCTCAGGGATGACTTCGAATACCCAGTGCTTCTCGGCGTGCAGGGCAAGCGGCACGCCAGCGTGCAGCAGCATTCCAAGCGAGCTCGGCGCTGTCGTCTTCACGTCGGTTTCGTATCCAGCCGACTGTCCGTTGAGCACCGCGTAGTGTTGCGTGACGCTGGCGCTGTAGGTCGCCAGTCCAAAGCCCGCATCGATGCCGATAAGGTCGCTGAGCCAGTAGCGCATGCCGATCACAGGCGCGTTCACCACGGCTGGCTCAGCGGTCATCGTGAGCACGCCGCCGTTCTGGGGGTAGGCCACGCTGGCAGCATTGACGAACGGGATGTCGGCGGCGCCGAGATAGCCGACCGCGAAAGCTCCCACGTACATCGCGTGATCGCTGTCCGCCTCGGTGGTGCTGCTCAAGGCCTTGCCCTTGGTGGACAGGCTCACGGAGCCGTCGGTCTTGGCTTCGCCCTTGGCTTCGCTCTTCGTCTCACTCTTGGATTCGCCCTTGGGTTCGTCGTCCTGGGCGCGCGCGGACGCCGAGGTCAAGACCAAGGCGCTGACGACAGCACCCACGAGGCCAGAAGCAAAGATGCGAGAAAGCCGGTAACCGCTCATGTCCTTCGCTCCTTTTTCGGGAGGTTCCGAGGAGGCGCATCTTCCGCTTTCAGGTCGGTCGGGTCAAGCGGGACCCCTTCCCCCGGTTGTGCAGCGCCAGCACAGGGTTCCTTCCACAGAGAAACCCGTGTGCCGCGAAGCCGCGATGCTGCCTCGGGTGATACAATGCCGCTCCGTCCGCTCTTCATCCTCGACACCGGAGGTGTCCCGTGGCCCACGTCCCTCGCTTCGCTTTCCATGCAACCCTCGCAATCAGCCTCCTCGCAAGCGTCTCGTGTGGAAACAACGGCCCCGATCGACCGACGACCACCGAGCGTGTGACGCAGATTGGGCAGTCGATCGCCGGGGGCGTGAACGACGATGTCGACAAGTCCGTGGTTGCGATCGTGATGGTTTCGTCGGGGGGAATGTGCAGCGGCACGCTCATCGCCCCCAACCTCGTACTGACCGCGCACCATTGCGTGGCTGCGCCGACGTCCGAGCAGATCAACTGCAAGACGACGAAGTTCGGAGAGCCGTACTCCTTCAGCTCTTTCTACGTGACGCTCGCGGCGGACGTGTTTGCCGGCGGATTCAGCGGTCTCAAGCAGGCCGCCGAGGTGTTCGTGCCACCCGGAAGCGATCTGGTGTGCGGCTACGATGTGGCGCTGCTGCGGTTGAAGGACAACGTCGCTCCCACCGAGACATTGCCGCTCAACCCGCGAGTGGATCTGGAGGTCACCGACGGTGAGATCTACAAGGCGGTCGGCTACGGCAACACCAATGACACCAGCGGTGCTGGGCGTCGTCGCATGCGCGAAGGGCTGGCCGTGTCGTGCGCACCAGGCAATTGCGGCGGCTTCTACATTGACCAGGTCAACGAGTGGGAAGGCGAGACCGGGATCTGCCAGGGCGACTCCGGTGGCCCTGCGCTCGACAGCAAAGGGCGCGTGATCGGCGTGGTCTCCCGCGGCGGCGCAGGGTGCTCGTCACCGATCTACGGCAGCGTGTATGCCTGGGCAGACTGGATCAAGGAGGTTGCGCTCCAGGCAGCCAAGGCAGGGGGCTACGAGCCAGCCCCCTGGGTCAAGGGACTGCCGAGCGATCCGGATGCCGGCGTCGAGGCCGGCGTGGATGCCGGCGTGGACAGCGGTACGCTCACAGGTCCGGGCTCGCCGGGCATGCCCTGCAAGGTCGCCGAAGACTGCCAGACCGGCGTGTGCGTGTTCGAGAACGAGCAGACCTACTACTGCTCTCAGGGGTGCTCGGACGACACCGGATGCCCTGCGAACTGGTACTGCGACAAGGGCAAGGGTGCGTGCTTCCAGCGCGGTGGTTTTGCGCAGGCTTGCAAGGCGCCTTCCGACTGTCGCAACGGCATGTGCGTGGTCGACAGCGCGGGCTCCTACTGCACGCAGGCGTGCGGCGGACAGAATCCTGCCTGTCCGCAGCCCGCGCAGTGCTCGACGGAAAACGGCTGGTGCTTCCTGCCTTCCTCTGCGCCTGCTGCTGAGACCAAGTCCGGCTCCACCGGTGGTTGCTCGCTTGGACGAGCAAGCAGCGATACGTCGGGCGCACCGTGGTATCTGGCGCTTGCCCTGCTCGCGCTCCGGATGCGACGTCGCAGCTCGGTCCACCCCGTAGCAGAGCCGCGGGCCTAGGCGAGCGGGCGGTAAGGAATTGCGAAACGACCCGCTCCCTGACGGTCGCGGCTCCAGGAAGGTCGCGGCCCCATGAGCTTGTCCCGGCGGACCGCATTGACGTTGCTGGCGTTAGGGCTCGCGAGCGCTTGCGGACGCAAGCCGGGCGGGTCGAACGCGCGCGCCCGCGTACGCAGGATCGTCTCGCTCACGCCGAACACCACGGAGGCGCTGTTTGCGATCGGCGCCGGCTCGCTGCTCGTCGGACGCTCGCGGTACTGTGACTGGCCGGCCGAGGTTCGAGCGCTGCCGGCTGTGGGGGGATACGTCGACGCGTCTTTCGAAGCGATCCTCGCCCTTCGCCCTGACCTGGTCGTCGGGGCGCGCGGTCCTGCCGGCGCAGCGCTGACCGAGCGTCTGCAACGACGGGACATCGAGATCTACTTCCCGGTGACCGAGACGATCGCTGGCATCGAAGAGATGATCCGGGGGTTGGGGCAGAGGCTGGAGCGGACGAGCGAGGCGGACAAGGTCGCGGCTGGCATCGAGGCGAGCCTGGCCAGGGTCGGGCAGAAGGTCCGCGACCTGCCCAAGCCGAGGTGCTTGCTCGTGTTCGGACTCAACCCGATCGTGGCAGCGGCTCCCGGGAGCTTTCCAGACGAGATGCTCGTTCGGGCAGGAGCGATCAACGTGCTCACCGACGGGCCGCATTATCCAACCATCGGCATCGAGACCGTCATCGGGTTGAAGCCAGAGGTCATCATCGACGCAGCGGTGGCCGAAGGGCATGGGGTGGAGCGGATACGGGCCGATCGGCCAGGCTGGAGCGAGGTGGAGGCTGTGCGCAAGGGCAAGGTCATCGCTGTCGACGACAATGCGGTGCTGAGGCCCGGGCCGCGCGTGGCCGAAGGTGTTGCGCGGCTCGCAGAGCTGGTGCACCCCCGGGAGCCGGACCGATGACTCCCCCGCGCGCGCCGAGGATGCGGCTTGACGTTGCCCTGGTCGATCGCGGCCTGGCGTCGACCCGGGCGCGCGCCCAGGCGCTGGTGATGGCAGGCAAGGTCGAAGTCGCTGGCGTGCGGGTCGACAAGCCGGGCACGCAAGTGGCCGGTGACACCGAGATCCGGCTGACCGGGCAAGAAGCCTCCTACGTGTCGCGCGGCGGGGACAAGCTCGCAGGCGCGATTGCCTCGTTCGAACCTGTGGGGCTCGACGTACGCGGCAAGCGCGCAGCAGACTTCGGAGCGTCGACCGGTGGCTTCACCGACTGCCTGTTGCAGCGTGGGTGCGCGCATGTCTTCGCGATCGACGTGGGCTACGGCCTGCTCCACGAGAAGCTTCGCAACGACCCTCGCGTGACCGTGCTCGAGCGCACCAACGCCCGAGAGGTCACGGTCGAGACTCTTGGCGGAGCGGTGGACCTGGTGGTGGTCGACGCGTCGTTCATCGGGCTTGGCAAGCTGATCGAGGCATTCCGGCGCGTGTTGGGAGCCGACGGCGAGCTGGTAGCGCTGATCAAGCCGCAGTTCGAGGCTGGCAGGCGGGAGGTATCGCGCGGTCGCGGGGTGATCCGCGACGAGCAGGTGCGCGCGCAGGCGATCGAGTCAGTGGTACAGCAGCTGCGCGAAGCCGGGTTCGAGATCCTCGCGGACGCCGAGTGTGTGCTGCCAGGTCCCAAGGGCAACCGCGAGCACTTCGTCTATGCCAGGATTGGGTCGAGCATGGAGCCGCGAGCGTAGCGCTACCCGTTTCGCTTGCGCAGCATGGCAGCAATCGCGATTGCGGGCCGGTCGCCCTTCTCGTGCATCTCCCCCAGGCACGCACTGGTACCAGCCACCAGGCTTCGGCAAGCGTCCGAACGTTGCTCGTAGATCGAGCAGCTGAAGCGACGTCGATCCGGGTCGATCACGAGCGCCGCGCAATGGCCATCCTCGATCCGCATGAAGCACTGGTTGCCGATGAAGGTGGTGTGCTGTGCGACGCCGTCGCCCATGCGCTCGTGATCCACGCCCCATACGCGCAGGTACTGCGCCAGCGTGGAGAAGCAGCACACGCCGCAGCTCTGGCAGTCCGGCGGAGGGTTGCCGAGCGGACGATCGTTGCGTCGCGAGGGAGGCGGCATTCGCGCTTCAGTCCTAGCACATCGCGCACTCCTCTGACGGGTGCGGATTGATTCCGCGGCCTGAGCACAGCTAACGTATCGGTTGTGAAACAGCAAAGGCACAGGACGACGGGATGGCTCGCGATCGCCGGAGCCGCAGCGCTGGCAGCAGGGGCCGCTTGTCTCGGGTGCAGCGACGGAACGGAGTCGGGAGACACGCAGCTTGGCGACGCCGCGCTCAACGACACGAGCAGCGAGCCGCTCTGCGACAAGAGCATCAGCATCGAGGATCCGGACAAGCTGCAGAGCCAAGGGCCCTACCTCCTGGTGGGGTTCTTCGAATACTACTGTCCGTCAGAGCCGACACTGGCAGCCGGCGACCTCAGCGGCGGGATCGTCTACAACTACTTCCCGCCAAGCGCGGCGTGCTCGTATCCGGCAACACCTCACGCGATCGCTGTGCTGGTCCGCGACGCAGACTGCTCGGTGCTCGCGTATGGGTGCACGGCTGCTGACTTCGCCAAGAGCGGCGACATTGCCATCGAGCTCAAAGCTGCGACGCAGCCGTACCAGGGGCAATGCAAGGCAGGCGCGCAGTGCACCAAGGGCGATTGCAAGTCATCCGGCGATGCTGGCTCGTGAGCCGGTTTGAGGCTGGAGCATGCGCAGGGGCCCGACCTACGGATAGCAGCTCGGGTCCCGCGCCGCAGACCCGTTGGTCCAGGCCATCAGCTTGAGGTCAGGCCTGGCGCGGTGAAGCGCTATCGCGTCGGCACGATCGCAGCCGCGCGGCAGCATCACTTCCTTCAAGGACTGGATCGCGGCCAGCGGACGAACGTCGCTGACAGGCGCGCCTGCGAGCCAAAGCGACTGCAGGGATTGCGACGCGGCGAGCGCTGCGATCGAGCGCACGGGAGCCGGCGCCGCTTCGATGCTCTTGAGCCGCGGAAGCCTGGCGAGCGGTGAAAGGTCCGTGACCTCCGAGCCGTGCAGATCAATGGACTCCAGCGTGCGAACCGAAGCCAGGGGAAGCAGGCTCTTGATCTTCGTCGAGTGCGCATCGATCGCCTTGAGGCTGGTCATCTTCTCGACGCCTCGCAGCGTGGTCAGCTCCGTCTCCGAGACATCGAGCGATTCGACCCTTGGAAAAGCTCGCCAGATCGACGGCGGCAGGTCTGGGCAATCCACGCGAAGCCAGCGCAACGATGCTGGTGCGGTGAAGCCGGGCGAGGTCTCGAAGCAGCCGATCGTCAGCCCTTCCAGCTTCTGCAGCCGCCCCAAGGCGTCGGTCGCCGTGGCGTTGCGCGCATGCAGCGCCTCCAGATTGGGCGCTCCGGCAGCGATGTCCGCAAGGTCTACCTCGCGGGTCGTGGTGAACACCGTGAGCGAAGGCAGGGTGCTCAACGCGCTCACGTCCAGATGGCCAGAGCCTGAAACCACGGCGCGCTCCATGACCACCGTGTTGACGTGGGGCAGGCCGCGTACGGCGTCGAGCGAGCCGGCCATGCAGCTGAGCCTCACTTCGTGGAGCAACGGCAACGCCTTGAGAGATTCGAGCGATGGCGACCGGGCGGTGTAGGCCTCGAGGGTCGTGAGCGCGGACGCTCGAGCGAGGGGCGACAGATCAGCGGGGGTGTCGCTCGGACCGAGCTCGAAGACGCGAAACCGGGTGATGAACCCGAGATCCGGCAGCAACGCGAGCCCCGGGATGCACTGCGGAGTCAGCTCCACGCGGGCAGGACGGCTCTGCGCAAGCTTGTCGATCGTTGCGCGACACGATTCGTCGAGCTCGATGGTGGCTGCTGCGTCCGGCCCGGCCCCGGGGGAGGCTGCAGGGGTTGCTGACGGGATCGAGAGGGTGACCGCAGGTGGCGGCGCTGGCGCAGAGGCTGCCTGCGGTGCGCAAGCCGTGAGGGCATGGGCGAGGGCAACGAGCACGATGGAGCCACAGGCATTGGGAGTCCGAATGACGAGACCTGGCATGGCAACAGGGCCTCCCCCTGCTAGGGCGCGTAGGGATTCGGTGCCGGGCCCGAGGGCTCGTCCTCTGGGGCAGTCGTCGGAGCCTTCGGGACCTTTCGGGGAGTCGAGCTCCGAGCCGGTCGTGGCGTGGCGCCTGCGTCGGCCAGAGCCGCGCTGCCAGCATCCCCAGATGCGGCGACCGCTGGCGGAGCGGCGCTTGCCAAAGGGGGCGCACTTGCGGTCGCGCTGGCTGCTGCGCCCGAAGCTGGTGCTGAAGCGGCGACCGGAGAAGCCGCAGGCTGGGTCCGCAAGCGCGTGATCACCACGAACGGGATGATCGCGGCCGCGGCCACGATCAGGGCACCGCCGATGATCCACCCCACGCGCGGACCGCTCATCGGCAGGTGCACCGATTCGGTTTGCGTGTACCCCACGCTCATCGATGAGCTGCGCGACTTTCGTCCTGGCGACGACCGGGACGCGTCGCGCGCAATGGCCGGTGAGGATTGCGCTCCGGAGATGCGAGGCGAGGACTGCGAGCCGGCCACGGGCAACGATGGGGAGGATTGTCCTGCCGCATCGGGCGCAGGCCCCCGAGGGGAGGGTTCCTCAGGAACCACGCTGGCACGGGAGCTGAGCCGCTCTCGCAGCTCGGCACGTCGAGCGTCCAGATCCTCACCAGCCATTTCCCGCAGGAAGTCGGCCACGCCTCGATGGGTGAGGTTCAGGCCGCACTCGATGGAGACGCTCTCGAGCGCGCTGGCGACAGCGTTGGCACGCTCGAACCGCGCTTCAGGGTCCTTGTGCAGCACGTGCTCCAGGACCTCGTCGATCCGTTTGCCGAGCGGCTGCCCTAGCTCGTCGAGCCTGGGAGTGGGCGCCTCCAGGATGTTCCGTACGGTGTCGATCTGGCGGCGCCCGGTGAACAGCCGCTGCATGGTCAGCGACTCCCAGAGCACCACGCCGAGCGCGAAGATGTCGGCACGGCGGTCGTAGCGCTGCTTCGAGAGGTACTCGGGAGCCATGTACCCGAGCTTGCCCTTGAGCGTGCCCGCTTGCGTCGTGACGTCGCCGCTGTGCATGCACTTGGCGATCCCGAAGTCCGTGACGCGCGTGACCCCGTCGATCCCCACCAGGATGTTCTGCGGCGACACGTCGCGGTGCACCAGACCGAGCGGCGTGCCCAGCTCGTCGGTTGCCTCGTGTGCGGCGTGCAAGCCCATGCACGCGTCCACCATGATGCGCAGCGCCACCGCTGGCGGCATGGTCGCCCCGCGCCGTCGACACGCCTCGAGCAGCCGGGACAGCGAGGCACCTTCGACGTAGTCCATGACCAGGTCGACCGAGTCCGAGGACAGGTCCACGTCACGGACGTCGACGACATTGGTGTGGTGAAGCTTGCTGGCGAGGTGGGCTTCGGAGACGAAGGTATGGCGGAATGCCGGGTCTTCGAGCAGGTGACGATGGGGGCGTTTGATCGCCACGACTTGTCGGAACCCGAGGCCGCCGCGCAGGTAGCCGATGTACACCGTCGCCATCCCGCCGGCGGCGAGCTTCATCACGACCTCGTAGCGTCGAGGCGTGACTGGTGTCATTCGAGGTTGCGATGCGTCGTTCATGCCCCGGCAATTCGAGACGACTCCTGCCTCGTCCCAACCGCAATTGCGTGGATCGACGCTAGCACGGTGCGGCGCGGAGCGAGAGTCCCGGTTGCGATTCCGCGGCCGCAGATGGGTCAGTACAGCTTGAGCAACGCCATCGCGCTGTGCGCCGTCAAAGACGCTCCCGCGAGCGCGGCAAGAGTGAACATGAAGCTGAGCAGGCCGTTCCGATCGCCCTTCCAGACGTCCCAGGCCCTTCCAGCACCCAGGACCAGCACGCCGATCCCGAGGGCAGCCAGCGAGATCGGTGCGATCATGCCTGCGAGGTTCGGCAGCCCTGCTCCGGCGGATTGCAGCGCCGCAGCGCCCAGCATGGCGGCATAGCCCAGCACCCCTCCTCCGGCGAGAAATGCGCCGATCGGCGACGTCTCCGGCAGCTTGAAGTGCTGCACCAGCAACACGCCGATCACGGCCGTGACGACTGCCGCGGCTGCCAGCCCCATGGTCGCGTAGTGGGGGAACGTGCGTGCGAATGCGACGATCGTCTCGGCGCCGACCACGGACGCGCCGGCGCCCGAAGCGAGCACGACGAACAGCGCGAGCATGGGACGCGATCCCAGCTCCGGCCTCGGCGCAGCGGGTGGGGCCGAGGCGACTGGAGCCTGCACAGCCCGCGAGGCGCTGGGCCGTCGAGGCGGCGATGAGGAAGAAGAGCGCTGCTGCGGGGCGCTGGCCGAGCTGCGATCGATGGTGATCTTGGGGGGGCGCTTGGCAGGGACAGGCGATGCAGGCGCGGCACTGCGTGCCGGCTGGTCCACCACGAGATCCGGAACGGCAGGCAGATCGCCTGGTGGCGGAGCGACACGTGCCGGCGCAGCCGCGACCGTCGCCGCGTCCTTGTCCGCGGCCGCCAGCTTCTGGGCGCGAAGCGTGGACTTGTGCGCTGCCTCGTCGATCAGGCGATCGACCTCGCCGCTTTCCGGGATTCTTCCGCGCGCACGTCGCGCGTCCACGATCTTGCCGAGCGTCTTTGCCACGACCGACGCATCGGCAGGACGCTGGGCCGGCTCCTTGGCAAGGCACTGCGCCACCAGGTTCGAGATCTCCTCCGGGATGTGCGGCGCGAGCTTGGAGAGCGGCTGCGGGTCGTTGTTGCAGATCGCGACAAACAGAGGGGGGAGCGAATCGGCATCGAACGGCAGCGTTCCGGACAGGACCTCATAGACCATCACACCGATGGACCAGACATCGGAGCGCGCATCCGCATCCCGGGCGCCCTGCCGAATCACCTCGGGCGACATGTAGGCCGGCGTGCCCATGGCAACGCCGGTCACCGTCACCTTTCTTGCTGCAGTGCCTTTTGTGACCTTCGCGATGCCGAAGTCGAGCACCTTGGGCACGATCTTGGTTCCCATGCGGGCCAGAAACACGTTGGAGGGTTTCAGGTCCCTGTGCACGACCCCCTTGGTATGGGCGAAGCCGATCGCCTCGATCACCGGCAGCAGAAGATCGAGCGCCGCATCCAAGGGAATCCTGCCGCGAAGCTCGAGCATCACAGCATCGAGATCCTGCCCTTCGAGATACTCCTGCACGATGAAAGGAACGCCGGCACGGTCCTGGCCGATGTCGAGCACGTCGACGACATTGGGGTGACGCACGATGTTGGCTGCGCGGGCTTCCTGCAGGAACCGGTCGACCACCTGCGGGTCCGAGGCGAAGTCCGGCAGCAGGAGCTTGATCGCCACGGTGCGCTGGATGTGCTGGTTCTCGGCTAGATAGACCTCACCCATTCCTCCGACGCCGAGGAGCCGCTGCAGCAAGTACTTGTCGGCAAGGACTTCGCCGACCCGGCCCGTCCCTCCTTGGTCCATCGCAGGCAGTATCACGCGGCTTGCCTTGGCCATTCAATGGCGAATCGATTCAACCGCAGGTGCGCGTCTTTGCAGACGCTCTCACCGCTCGCGCGAACCCTTCCCACAGGCCGATTGGCAAGCGCGATTTGCCCATGCTAGGCTGCTCATCTCTGGGGGATATGTGGGGGGACCGCTCCACGTTTGTCGAAAGGGGGCAATCATGGGTTTCTGGCAGACGTTCATGGGAACGAAGACGTACTGCGTCGTGTGTGGCGCGCCCATACGCGAGGTGAACGCACGGCTGGAGGCAGGGCCGTACTGCAGCGAGGCCTGCGTTCGTACGATCGAGCGGCTGTCGTCGCCACCTCGATCCAATCCACAACCCGCCGCGGCCGTCGGATCTGAGCCGCCCACGCGCCGCGACCGCGGCTAGCACTCTCCAGCGCTTCAACGTCGGACTAACCGTTCCCTGCGCCCGGAGCTACCACCAACGAATACCCGGGCGAGTCGAGCAGGCTGCGGAGGGTTGCACCAAGAGGGACGCCACGAAGGTGTCGGCCACGAGGTTCGACGGCGATGCGGTGTGGATCAGGGTGCCAGAAACGCCGAAGTGGCAGCTGAACTTGAGATCCACCTGCGCCCACAGAGGCACATGGGCGCCTTTTTCCTCCACGTGCTTTTCCATCAGGCTGCCAGCGTTCGGAGGAAGCGAGATCCGCGAGGTGGTGAATCCAACACCGCTTCCCGCGCTCAAGGCCACGGCGTGCAAGGGCACGCGCACACCGAACCGCGTCGCCAGGCCAATCGAAGTCAACTCTGCTTTCGCTGCGCGGGAACCTGAGGCGTAGCCCCCTTGTTCGATTCCGGAGACATCCGACTTGCCCATCTGGAAGTCCAGGTCGAACGTGAAATGGCGCGAGGCCAGACCCAGGGACAGGAATCCCTGCAAGACGTATTCGTCGGATGCAGAGAAACTGCCGGCTCCGGAATCGGTGCTCTCCCATCGCCAGGACTTGAGACGCGCGGGCAGGCTGGACCACGCAGGTCCGATGCGAAGGGTGAAGCCGTCAGGTGAACCGGTCGCCCCACGCGCCATCCAGGACTTGGCCTCCAAGTCCGCATCCACGGTGTTGGACGTTTCTTCGCCGTGAGGTCGCAGGGTGGTGACCTGAGGGAAGCATCCGGGAGCCTCGATGCTGATGACCTGAGCGCTCTTGGGAACGTTGAAGACCACAAACCGGGGGACATTCTCCTTGTACAAGAAAGCCTGGTTGCCGACGACCTCAGCCCGGAGATAGGACCTGCTCGCGATTCGCTTTGGAATGAGGAGAGAATCGTTCGAGCGGACCTGCAGTCCGGCGCCGGGCGTGAGAATGTCGGAGGCGTTGCAGGCCGCAGCAACTCGCAACTCGTGTGCTGGCGCCGGAGCGGCTGCTTCTGCTGGGCGGTCTGCGCGCTGAGGGGCCTGTGCCCGCACGATGCGGGGGAGAGTAGTTGACGCGAGGATCAGGGCAGCAACGAGGGGCAATCGTTTCACGGGTTCGTCTCCTTCTCCCCCTATCGGACAGCCGCCCGAACGGTTGCGTACAATCGACCGTGGAGTCCGGGAGCGGTCCTGAGCCGCCCACGCGCCGCGACCGCGGCTAGCACTCTCCGGCCCTTTCACGTCGGACTTACCGTCCGCCGCCAGCGGCGCTATCCTGGTCGCGTGCGTCGCCGCCGCGCCCTCCCCCTTCAGCTGTGCCTCCTCGTCGTGGGGTGCGGCTACTACGACTCCAGCCTCCTGGCCCCTGCGCCTGGCGCAGCAGGTTCGGGCGGTGGCGCAGGAGGAACGACCCAGGGCTGCGCGCACGCATTCCCTCCAGACAAGCCCGCGGTCAAGAACGCTGGCGGCGATCTGGATCTGGTTTTTTCGGTCAAGTCGTTGACGTTCGGGGGCGACGGGGACGGCGGCACGCGCGTGGTGGGCTGGGACATCGACAAGACCTGCACGTGCCAGGGCGAGAACGACAGCTGTCTGGAGCCTTCGTGGGCGAACATGAAGCACTGCGACGGCCCTGAGGGGCGCGACAACGGGTTCGGCGCTCTGATCAGCGAGATCTCCGGGATGATTCCGGACTTCGGCGAGAGCTCCTGGAACGAGAAGATGACCCGGGGCGCCTGGGGGCTCATGTTCAGAATCCGGGGCTACAACGGATTGCCGGACGACGATCAGGTCGAGCTGGACTGGTACATACCGGACGCGTACTGGGCGATCATCGAGGGGCAGGATGGCGGCAAGCCAGCGCCCAAGTACGATGGCACGGATGTATGGCCGATTCGGGGCTTCTGCGTGAACAACAACGACATCAACCAGTCGAAGTTCGTCGATACCAAGGCCTACATCTCCGCGGGCGTGCTCGTGGGCATGCTCCCGTCCGGCGTGATCGATTCCGACGGCTGGATCTCGATGGTGCTGACCGACGCCTACCTGACCGCAAAGGTGGTGCAGGTCGGAAGCGCCTGGGAGCTGCACGAGGGCAACATCGCAGCGGTCTGGACCTTGGAGGACATCTTCTCGCAGCTGGGCTACCTGACGATCTCAGGCATCAGCATGTGTGCGGATCCGAAGAACCAGATCTACCAGGCGGTCAAGTCGATGATCTGCAAGCACACGGACATCTATCGAAGCCGGGGTACTCCTACCACTGCTTGCGATTCGCTGTCGCTGGGGATCGGGTTCGATGCAGTGCCGGCCAAGCTCGGTGCGTTGACGCCAGTGACCGGGAAGACCATGACCTGCTCGGATGCCGAGAATCCGGCCAACGACTCCTGCGACAAGTAGCGAGCGCCGCGCGCTTCAGCGATCATCCCCGGACGCTGCGAACAACGAGCGGATCGACATGTCCAGCTGGCTCTGGATCAAACGCAGGATGCTCTCCTGATCGTTGACCCGTACGCCGAGCCGCTGCGTGAGCGCAGAGCGCGTCCGATGGGTCAGCGTCTCGCGCGCCGCTGCCAGCCATCGCGCCGCCGATGCCCGATGCACCCGGAAGATCTTGCCGAGATCGTCGACCGTCAGCCCGTCGATCACCGCGTAGCGCAGCAGCGTGCGCTCCCGTGGCGTCAGCGATGCCACGGCCTCGGTGAACGCCTCGCGGAACTCGTTCTTGTACAGCTGGCGCATGTACGCCAGCTCCGGATCCGCGCCTCCTGCGGGGATCCCGGCCAGCGCGTCGTCATTGGACGGAAGCTCGATGCCTGCCTTGCGCCTTGCCCGCACCGCTTCGCGCACGGTCGATACCCTGAGCCACCCTTGCAGACGCCCCATTCCGTTGTACTGTCCGAGCGTCGCCTCGCGCTCGGGCGTGGAAGCGAGCCATTGCTGCGAGAGCACTTGCGCGACGTCCTCGGCCAGCGCAGTGGACGGGAGCATCTTTGAGAGCAGCTCCCGCACGCCGGTCATGTAGGCGCGCTCAAAAGCGTCGAGAGCGGTCGGGTCGCCGTGCACGCATGCAAAGGCGAGGTACAGGTCGGCTGCGCGCACGCGGTCGAACCACTCGAGCGGCGTGCCGGAGGCTCGCGCCCCGCACCATCGAAGGAAGTCGGCTGGATCCACGCGAATCTCAGGCCAGGCCAGACGCGCCCCATCGAGCAACGTCTGGAGCCTGTCTTCGAGGTCCTCGACGGCGCCGAAGGCTGCCCGGATCTCATCGTCCGCGTTGGACGCGAACGCTCGAGCGAGCGGCCCTGGATGCATCATGACCGATTTCCGATCCGCTGCGGGTCGACCACAGCGTCGCGTACCATAGCATGGGGAAGGGCTCGCCCTGGAGAGCGGCATTGGATTCACCAGCCGCCAAGGGCGTGGAGCCGCTCCCGGGTCCGTCGTTTCCGCCCACCACATACCTCTGCTAGCTTGGTTCCATGCGTCGCCTGGCAGCGCTCCTCCTTGTCACCGTCGCGTCGTGCTCGTCGGACCCCTCCGGCGAGCCGCCCGGCATCCCACCGGTTTCCGACGGCGGCGACGCGTCGGCTCAAGATTCCGCGGTGGATCAGAGCAGCGGCCAGGACGCAGCCGACAGCAGCGCGCCGGACCCATGCGGCCCGATCGGGCCATCCTTCGGCCGCTGCGCGCGCAATCCGCTGTACACGGCAGGAAGCAAGCACGCGGACGGCAAGCTGGAGCTGTTCGTTGCCGACCCGAGCGTGATGTACGACGAAGAAGACAAGAAGTGGAAGGCGTGGTGGCAATCGCCCCTCGACGCGTCGTACCTGAGTCCGGACCCGGCCACGGCGATTCTGTACGCGGAGAGCGAGGACGGCTTGACCTGGGTGGTGCAGCAGGAGCCCGTGCTGCAGGCGAAGCGCGCTCCAGCCGACTGGGACTACGATCGACTCGAGACCCCGTCCGTGATCAAGGTACCGTCCAATCCACCGGACCGCCGGTACGTGCTGTTCTACTCCGGTGGCAACTTCGCGGCAGTGCAGTCTCCGATCACGGGATATGTCTGGTACCAGATCGGCGTTGCGTTCTCCGCGGATGGACGCTCGTTCCAGCGTCTGCCTGCAAGCGAGTCGCCTTACGCGGGTAAGACGACGCCGTACCAGAACATCGAAGGGTTGCTCCTGCTCGGACGCGATGCATTCCCCGGGATGACCGGAGTCCACGACGGGCTGGTGGCAGACCCGGAGATCGTCGTGGTCGACGGAACCTGGCACCTGTACTTCTCCTCGATGCCCGTGGATGTCTCCTACACGCCATTGGCCTTTGGAATCAGCCACGCAACATCCACGGACGGATTGCACTGGACGATGTCGCAGGGCAACCCGGTGGTCCCCGGGGGGATGCAGCCGTCGGTCGTGTACAACGACGCGATCCCTCGATTCGAGCTCTTCTACAACGGGGACTCGGATGCAGAGAAGTCCCAGGCGCCCAGCCAGTTCAATCCGTCGGTGTTCGTCTCGCACGCGACCTCCACGGACGGCGCTTCGTTCCAGGAGGCGAGCCCGAAGCACGTGTTCGCGTGGGATGGATCGCACAGCTACGAAGCGTACGGGTGGCTGACCGGGGCGGACGTGGCGCTGCGGCCAGACGGGTACTGGCTTTTCTACACGGGATTCAGCAAGGACGCAGTTCCCAAGGACTTCTGGGTTCCGGCGAGCCAGTCCTGGTGCGGCGATGCGGGCGCGGCCTGTACCTGCTTCTCGGAGGATGGCGGGCCCGTCACCTGCCTGCTGCCGAGCGTGGTCACGTTCAATCTTGCGCGCAAGACGCCGTAGGCGTCCTGAGGATGTCTCGACGTGCGCACCCCGTCTCCTACTCGAACCACGCGAAGTCCTCAGCGCGAGCCAGGCCGAGCCACGCAGCCTTGAGATCCTCGGGCGGCGCCACGGCCTTGCGCGCTTCGAGATCGAACCAGATCACGACGCTCTCGACCACAGCAGCAAGCGCGCCATCGGACTCGCGGACGAACGAGTTCCTGACCTTGATTCGGCGTGCGTCTGCGGTGCTCGCGGCGAGGACGAGCTCGACCTGAAACGGCTCCAGGAGCCGGAGCTCTTTCTTGTAGACCAGGCGGTCCTCCAGAACCACCGGGCCGAGCTTGCGTAGCCTGAACTCCTCCATGACAAAGCCGCGTTCTGCGAGAAAACGCATGCGGCAGTCCTCGCTCGCGCCCAGATACGCGGCGTTGCGCATGTGCTGGTTGAAGTCCATGTCGGGCCAGCGCGCGAATAGCGCGATGCGAAACGGTGTGTCTGAAGTCATGGCTTCCTCCGCGAAGTGCAACCTGTCAGCCGTACGATGGCCTGGCAAGAGCAGCGGTGTCGACCTTTCCTGGCCCGTCCGCACGCCGCCAGGCTCACACCGGGCCCTGAACGCATCGACCGCGGATGCTATAGAGAATTACCGCTGCTCGACATGACGCGGTCGCGCAGGTCAGCGTCGGCGTTCTCGATGCAAGCAGAGTAGGGAGGAACGATACCTTCCTTCTGCGCGCAGCCAGCTCCGAACTTCAGGGAGACCGTGGTTTCAGGGTCGATCCAGGTGCCATGCTCCAGAAGGTCTCCTCCCAGCTCGCACCGGGATGCGTCATTCGCTTGGGATCCGAGGTCGTAGGTATGATTGCGGCGGCGGACCATTTCTCCTTCGAGGAGCATCCTGCCGTTGTCCTGGATCTGGTGCCCGAATGACTCGAAGTAGGGGGCCTCGAAGGCCCAGCCGTACATTCGCCAGTCATCGAGATAGTTGTTGTAGAAATGGTACTTCCCGTACCGCGCCTGGGGGTGGCGGCGGCCCGTCTCGTTGGCGTAGCTGTGATGCATCGTCAGCGTGATCTGCGCATCCAGGCTCGGCTCGGCGTCCCCGTTGCCCGCGAGCAGCACCTTCTCCCAGAAGTCGAACTTGCAGTGGGCGATCGTGATGAAGCGACTCCCGTAGATGACCGAAATGGCCTCATCCACGTACTTGCAGCTGCCTTGACCGGTCAGCTGGGAGAACCGGAGGTGGTCGAGCACGACGTGCTCGCTGGGGTCGGGCGCGGCGCTGCCGATCTGGACGCCATCTTCGGACTCGGGCCCGACGTTCTCGAACGCGAGGTTGATCAGGATGACCTCGTCGCTGCCAGGGATCACCATGCCCTTGCCGTTCAGAACGATGCTCCTCCCGCGACCGTCCACGGTGATGTTGGAGGGCACGAGCAGCGCGGTTTGAAGGAAGATCGTGCCGTCCGGATCGAACACCACGATGCGCGGCGAGCCATTGGTCTGAAGCCCTCTTCGAAGGGTACCGTCGCCGTCATCGTCGAGGCTGGTCACGTGGAACGTATCGTGGCCTGGCTGCAGCCCGCCCAAAGTACCTTCGCCAAAGCCCACGATCGGAATCGGAGTGCCGGCAGGGCCATAGACCGCAGGGGTGCACGCGGTCGAGCCATCTGCGTCGGCAGAAGGCGCGTCGGTCGCTCCGTCGTCGGCAGCCTCCTGCGCCTCGTCGTCGATCGCGTCCGTGGCCGCTGCGTCCGCCTTGCCCGCGTCCGGGCTGTCCGAGTCGGGCGCGAGATGGTCTGCCCCGGCGGCGTCGGGCGGTTGGGCCTCTTCGCCCAACGAGGCGTCCTGATCCTCGGATGCGTCTTGCAGCGTGTTGGGCGGCGAGCTGGGGGCTGCTGAGGAGTCAGCGCCGCACCCGGCGGTAGCCAGCGGGATCAGGGCGAGCAGCGCTGCGCACGACAGACGCCAGGACAGCAGAAGACGCATGGGGTGCATGGTACCTTGGCGATGAGACGCTAGCCACAGAGGAACCCTGGGTCCCCAGGCCCATTCTGTGCCATGTGGCACGGCACACGTGAGCGCGAAGAGGGGCGAAACCAGCGGAATTCCTAAGAGTGCGGAGCTGGCACGCAACATGCTGCTCCGCCGCATTGGAGGACCTTTGTCATGAACTCGGCCCGCTCCGTGCGCATTGCTTTGTCTTTACTCTGCCTGGCGCTCGCCTTCCTACCCGCGTGCCGCGAAGACGCCACGGACGCGCCTGCAAGCAACTCGTCCCCGGGGAGCACGCTGCCTGATGGCGGCAAGGTCGTAGGCGAGACCGGCGCGGGAGGCTGCAGCATGACTACAGTCACAAACCCGCCGCAGTGGCAGTGTACGCAAGAGCAGATTGCAGAAGCGAACGACGATCCTTTTGGCACAGCAGGGGCTGGCGGAAGCGCGGGTGAATCGGTTTCGTTGCATGAGACGACCTGCGAAGGGCTCGCAGCGCTACGCAGGGATGCGCTCAAGAAATCGCAACGCGACATCCTGGTCCTGCAGCGCTGGAACCTGCTGCGCGACAAGTGCCTTCCCCACAGTCAGACTGTCTACGTCGACTCTCTCGGGAACCCTGATCCCTCTTGCGCCCCGCACTACGCGGACGCCGGACAAGGCGGCAGCGGCGGAAGCTCGAGCGGAGGCAGCGGAAACGAGGAATACTCCACCACGAATACGCAAGTGCCGAACGTCGACGAGGCGGACTACATCAAGAACAACGGCAGCACCGTGTACGTACTGTCGACCGATGGGCTTCACGTCATCGACGTATCCGCTCCGCAGGACACCCACCAGATTGCGTTGCTACCTCAACCGGGCGAGCCACGGCGCCTGTACTTGTCCGACAACCGGCTCGTCGTCTATTCCTATCTGGCTACTACGCCAGGAGAAAGCCCGGGCGTCCCGTCGTCGCAGGGGTGCACCTACGGCTACGGCTGCCGCTTCACCGACGAGGGAGGTCGCACCCTGGCTCGCGTGCTCGACGTGACGGATCCTGCGAATCCCGTCGAGCTTGCGAGGTACGAGATGTCGGGCGGCTACGCGGATTCACGCCGCATCGGCTCATCGATCTACACAGTAGTCCACGATCCCGGCGTAAGCGTGGTCCCCGGCCTGAATCTGACCCTGGCGGCGACCAGCCCCGCAGACCTCGAAGCGCTCTATTCTTCCCTGCTCGCGAAGGCTGACGCAGCGGTCGACGCCATGAGCGACCCGTACTTCCTCCCGTGGGTTCGTGCGCTCGATGCGAACGGCAACCTGAAGGCGGACATCACTTCGTGCGATCGGGCGCTCGCGGCCAACGCGGCACAAGGCGGCAGCTTCGTGTCCGTGGTCTCCTTCGACATCACCGGCGCGACTGCTCCTTCCCGATCGATCATCGCCTCCAAGCCCGGCTTCGTGTTCGCCTCCACGCAGGCGCTTTACTTTGCTACCGACGGTGTCGACGGTGGAGACGTCATCTCGTCCTGGTCGCCAAGTGCCAGCGATCGGAGCACGATTCACAAGTTCCACCTCGCCGGCGCGGACGTCGCCTACGCTGGGAGCGCGTCGATTCGAGGGCACGTCCTCAACCAGTTCAGCATGGATGAGCATGACGGTGTACTGCGCGTGGCGAGCACGAGCGGTTGGGTGCCGGACCCCCAGGTTACGAGCACGATCACGACGCTCCAGGAGCAAGCGGGCGGGCTCGCGGTGATCGGCGAGCTGCCCGGGCTCGCGCCCGAGGAGGACATTCGCGCAGTCCGTTTCGACGGTGATCGCGGGTTCGTGGTGACGTTCAAGAAGACCGACCCGCTGTTCGTGATCGACCTGGCGAACGCCGCGCAACCGAAAGTCCTGGGCGAGCTGAAGATCCCGGGATTCTCGACGTATCTCCACCGCCTCGACGACAACCACCTGCTCGCAGTGGGTTTCGACGCCGACGATCAAGGAAGCTTCGCCTTTTTTGACGGCATTCTGGTCCAGATCTTCGACGTAACGGACCTGGCCAACCCGTTGCTCCTGCACAAGGTGGTCATCGGAACGCGGGGATCCGGGTCGGAAGCCCTGTTGAACCACCTTGCGTTCAACTACTTCCCGCCCAAGCAGATGCTGGCGTTGCCCATGACGATCTGCGAGGGCGGCGGCAACGGCACCTTCGGCGACAAGCTCACGTTTGCGGGCTTGATGGTGTTCGACGTGTCGCTCGCCAGCGGGATCGCGGAGCACGGGCGCATGCCATTTACGGACGCTGCCGACGCGACGAAGTACTCGGCCTGCGGTAGCTGGTGGACCGACGCGACGTCGTCGGTGAAGCGGAGCATCTTCATGGGCGACTACGCGATAGGAATCAGCGACGGGGAGTTCAAGGTGGCGGCGTTGAGCGATCTCGATACCGTGCTGCAGAGCATTCCCCTTGGGGGGAACTGAGGCGCCGGGGACAACACTCGAACATGTTCCGTTGCCCTTGAGGGCCGACCTGTGGAGCTTCGGAATCGACTCGAGTGCGCGTGACCGTTCTTCCCTGGCGGCGTTTGCCGAGGCATGCGCGCGGATTGCGGAGAAGCCGTGTCTCGACGGCGACTTCGAAGCCTGCATGACCCTTGCGTACGAATACCTCAATGGCAGCGAACGTCCGCAGGACAACGGCCGCGGCGCCGCGATGTTCGAAAAGGCATGCCAGGGCTGGTACGCCTCCGGATGCAGCTCAGCTGCGCGGCTCTACCAGAATGGACACGGGATGGCGAAGGAAGAAGCCCGCGCAGCGAAGCTCTACGAGCAGGGGTGCGACCTTGGCGAGAGCTGGTCATGCTACGAGTTCGCAAACGCGCTCAACGAAGGTCGCGGCGTACTGGCAGATCAGGCGCGTGCGACGCAGTACTTCATCAAGGCGTGCGAGACCCCAGCCAATGGGGCAGAAGCCGCAGCGTGCGCGGGCGCTGGCGAACGAGTGCTCGAGGGCATCGGCGCGCAGAAGGATGCAATCCGCGCAAAGCAGCTCTACGAGCAGGCGTGCGTGTTCGCTGATCTGCATGGCTGCGACATGGTGGTCTACCTGCAGGACAGGAGCACCGGCCAGGGTGCGAAACGGGGGCTCGCATGCGGACCGGCTTCCCCGTATCTGGGGCCACACGAGCCCCTCGTCTTTCGGGCGCGGCTGTACTCCGAGGGCAAGAAGGTTCCGAAAGACGCTGCCAAGGCGATGCTTCTGCTCGAGGATGGCTGCACCATCGGCGAAGGGTCGGGATGCCTCAGCCTCGGCTCAATCCTTGCCGAGGGGCGTGCCGTGCCCAAGGACGCTGCGCGGGCCGCCGCATTCCACAAGAAGGCGCGCGCAGCCTTTGAGCGCAGGTGCAAGTGCGACGAGGTGTTCGCCTGCCACAACCTGGGAGTGATGTACTCGAAGGGCCTTGGCGGCCCGAAGAAGGCACGAGAAGGGGCTATTCTTGTCAAGAAGACCTGTGAGAGCGAAGCAAATACCGGCAGCGGCTACGGGGCATTCCACTTCAGCGACTGCCCGGAATCGAGCGGGCCGAAGTAGGGCACGCCACGGATCGATTGGCTTCGTGGTCCCTGCGCGCGCATTGACCGCCTTCACTTCCACCCGAGCGCCTGCAGCACCGACTCGAGGTAGGCACCGCGGTTGCTCGCCGACGGAAACACCGGTACATCGGGCGCAGGCGGATTGCCCTGCAGAATGGGGCCTGCCGGGCGATAGCTCACCGCAACGGTCAGCACGAGCACGACCTCGGTCTCCTCGTCTGCCAGAAGCATGGAGACCGGCACCCGCACCGGCGAATCCCCGCCTTCGCTCGATCTCCCGGCCAGCTTCGCAAGCGCGTTGTCCCTCAGGATGACCACGAAATCGTCGCAGGCGCTCACGCAGCCAGGTCCGGCGAGCAGCGTGCTTTCCACCGCGATCGGCGCTGCCGACGGCGCCACCGTCACCTCGGACGCAGCGCACGTCGATGTCTGGCAGATGAATGGATAGAGCGGGCTCTTGTCGTCGTTTGGATGGGCTTTCAGCCACGACTTGGCAAGCGCGGCTTGCGGCCCTGCCTCGGCCCGATCGAGGTAGCTCGGATCGGACTTGAGCCCGGCGCTGTAGTACACCTGCATCGAGGGCTGAGCGAACGGCGCCTTTGCGAAGCTTGCGGTCCAGGAAGGGTCAAAGTCCCCTCCACCATTCTGACGCAGATCGAGCAGTACCTTTGCGACAGCCTGCGTCTCGAGATGCCCGCGCAGTGCTTCGATGTCGATGCCGCCCATGGCGATGGGATCCAGCATCCCGTCCGGCAGCGACTGCCCGGGCTCCAGGGGCAGCTCGCTGTCCGGGATGGAATAGGACATGTACTTCATCCGCTGCCGTAACGCAGACGGCGCGTTGGCCTGCAGCCACGGATCCCCGCCGGAAAAGTCGCTGAACTCGTAGAAGAAGCTGAACCACCGCACCACGCGGGTGGAAGCGTCCTGGGTCGGGTATACGCAGTAGTTGATTCCCACGAACTCGGGTGCCGCAGAGGCATAGTCCTCGCCAGGCGCCGCATAGACCGCCTTCAGGCACGGGTCGTCGATCGCGGGGGCGAACGGAGCTGCGCTCCACGAGAGCTCGACTTCGCTGGCGTCGATCTCCCCGGACGCCGCGAGACCGAGCTTCACCTTGCTCCCCGGCGGCGGGGCCGGGTGCTCCGCTGCCCAGCGCAGCGTGAGCCACTGCGCCACGGTATCGCGGAGCCCTTCCGCCGAGCTTCCCCGATACCACTCCATTGCCTCTCGCTCGACCTCCTGGATGGGTCGGCCATCCACGCTCACGATCCGGCTCCCAGGCTCGATCCCGGGCTGCGAGGGGTCGGCCCAGACGACGACGTAGTCTGCGGGCTGCTCCATGCCTGCTTCGTACTCGGCGCGCACTTGCAGGGGAAGGAACACCGGGGGAGCTTGGGGGACTTGCAGGCGGGCCCCAGGGACCGGAGGTGCGAGCTCCAGGCGGCTGTGGATATCGTGGAAGCTTCGCTGCAGGGACAGCAATGCGTAGTAGACATCCTGATCGGTCTGCGCCTGATGGAATCGATTCCTGGAAACGGCGAGCGCTGCGTCCCACGTGATTCCCAGGCGCTTCAAGCTGTCGTTCGATACGATCTGCATCCCCGCGATCGCGGCAACGAGCTTGTCGAAGAGCACGTCGCGATCCTTGCCGAGGAGATCGTCCGCAAGGTTCGGCTTGGCGACGTCAGAGGCTGCTTCCGCCGCGACGTCAGCGCTCGCTTCGGGGGAGATCGCCTCCACCTCGCCGGCGTCGTGCTCGGAAGGCTCAGGAGCCGAAGACTCCTGGGCGCACCCTTGGGCCGCGAGCTGGAGCGCCGATGCCAGCACCGCAGACGAGGGGATGGAGAGTCGCACGGATCGAAGCTACCTGTCGTGGCGCGCGCGGGCAAGCCGGCTTTAGCGCAAGCACCCAGCCGCGCCAGGATGTGCCCAGGCCGCACACTTGCCCGGCCAGCGCAGTCAGTGTGGTTCAGTTGCGACAGCCTCAAGCGGGCTATATGGCTCCTTGCCGAAGAAAGAGGCATGGCCCTGCTCTTGCAACCTGCGCGGTCATGCGACCATCCCCTGTGCTGACTTGTGCCTTACTCGCCGTGTGGTGCGGGCCAGGATGCGCATCCATCAACGAGACGCGGACCGAAACCGTGGTGGGACGGAGCGTGACCGGCTCTTCTCCGGAGCCAGCGCCTCAGTATGACGGTCCGAGGGTGACGGCCCGGTTCTTGGGCAACAAGATCGAAGCTACCGTCGAGTGGATCACCGTCTGCGGATTCGCTGACGTCAAAGCGTCGCAAGTGAAGCGAACGACGAAGCGAAGCACCAGCGGAGCAGCCTACGTGTTCGAAGGGATGGCGATTGCGTTGGGCGCGGCGTTGGTGGTGGATGGCAGTGCGCGGAACGAATCGGACGACGAAGACTTGGGTCAGCCCTACTCCGTGGATTGGAGGGCCGTGGAGGTGACCGCCGGAATGCTGATCGCCTTGCCTGCGGCGATTGCCATGACTGCGGACGCGATCCGCTCGCTCGACAGCGAAGACGTGATCACCCGCTCCGTACGAGGCCCTGAGAAGTACTTCGCCTGCGACACGCGTCGCATGGCGGATGCGAGCCTCCGCGTCCGGTTCGCAGACGGGAGGCATGCGACAGCACGGACCGGCGCTAAGGGCACCGCAACCGTCGAAGTTCCTGCGCCACTGGACCAGCAGCAGACTCTCACTGTCGACGTGCAAGTCGATGCTGCGCCTGAGATGCGAGTCGAATTGAAGCACAGCGACGTTGTCACTGAGTTCTGGTGAGGTGGGCGCGACGCACTGTTGAAAACGCGTCCGCCCCGAGGCGGACGCTGCACTCGAGGCTCACGGACTCCGGACCGCACGTCGCTTGTGCACGTACTCTCGCCCCTGGCGTGCGTAGTCCAGCAGCGAGGCCGCATTCGCCGGCTCCGATGCCTGCATGCGCAAGGCTAGCTGCCCACCTCGTTGAGCTGGCTGTCCGCTGAGCTGCGCATGCTCGCTGCCTGGGCTGGGGCAGGTTTTCGAGCTTGGACTGGAAGGCTTCGGAGACCACCGCGCCGGGAGCATAGCGCCCCAAAGGGCATCGCCCCAGAGGAGACAAGCAGGGGGCATGGCGCAAGGGAGGTCGATTTCAAGCAACCGACACGAAGCTCTGACCGAACGGGGACCGGAGCAAGAGAAGATGAGCATCCAAGACGTGAGCGTTGGGCACCGGTACCGGAGGATACGAACGAGCGGAGGGGCAGACCGTTCGCAGAGCGATCCGCAGACGTATGCGGTCATCGGGGCTGCGATGGAGGTCCACAAGGAGCTGCGCTGCGGGTTCCTGGAGCGGGTGTATCAGGAGGCGATGGAGGTCGAGCTTGGCGAGCGCCGGATACCTTTTGCGGCGAATGTCGAGGTACCGATACGCTACAAGAGCCAGGCGCTGTCATGCTCCTACCGCGCGGACCTTGTCTGCTTTCCCCTCGACAGTCCGGTGCTGGTGGAGCTCAAGGCGCGCGAGTGGTTGGGGGACAGAGAGCGTGCGCAGGTGATCCACTATCTGCGCGCGACGGGGATCCAGCGTGCGTTGCTCATCAACTTTGGCACATTCGAGTTGGACTGCGAGCGGTACGTGTGCGGATGGAAGCGCTGACCAGCAATTTGACCTGGCCTTCCGCTCTGTCCCCGCGAAGGGTGCCGCAGATCGTCGCAGATGATCGCAGAGGCTGGCGCGACACGTGCGCCGCGATCGATGCCACGTGATCAACGAGCACCAGCCCCTGGATCCGTTCTGCGGTAGTCCGTTCTGCGGAGATCTGCGGGATCTGCGGCCCTCTTTCTGCTCTTCCCTCGCAAAGGAGTAGCCGCAGATCGTCGCAGATGATCGCACAGGCTGGCGCAACACGTGCGCCGCGATCCACGCCACGTTCCCGCTGCGAGCTACGCCACGTTTCCGCTGCGAGCTACGCCACGTTCCCGCTGCGAGCTACGCCACGTTTCCGCTGCGAGCTACGCCACGTTTCCGCTGCGAAATACTGTCAGTTTGCAGCCTCATGGGGCCAGAAGTTGGAGTTTTTTGCAGGCTCATGGGGCCACCCCGTTGCAGCATGATGGGGCCACCCGCGAGGGGGGCGTGACCGAGCTTTTTGCAGGGTCATGGGGCCAGCCTTTGCAGGGTCATGGGGCCAGCCCGGGTCGGACGACCGAAACGTGAATAGGGTGGCTCTCGACGACGGCGCGGGTTCGCCGTCGGGAGGTGCCCATGAGCTTTCGGAGTTTGACCATGATCGATGTGAGAGAAGTGCTGCGCCGCTGGCAGGCGGGGCAGAGCACGCGTGAGATCGCGTGCAAGAGTGGCTGCAATCGGAAGACAGCGGGCCGGTACGTCGAGGCGGCAGAGCAGTGCGAGCTGCCGCGAGACCGGCCACTGACGGATGAAGAAGTGCACGAGGTCGCGCAACGCGTGCAGGCCCGTCCGCTGCCTGATCCCAGCGAGGAATGGCAAGAGGTCGCCAATCACCGCGACCGGATCGAAGCTTGGCTCAATGCCCGTCCGCGCGCGCTGAAGCTGACCAAGATCTACGCGCTGCTCGAGCGCGAGGGAATGAAGGCGAGCTACGATACGCTGCGCCGCTTCGCCATCAAGGAGCTCGCGTGGGGCAAGCCCCGCACCACGGTGTTGATCGAGGAGCCACCTCCCGGGCAGGAGGCGCAGATCGACTTCGGCCAGATGGGGATGATCGATGACGAGCAGGACAATCGTC
Source organism: Deltaproteobacteria bacterium (assembly GCA_016218915.1). Lineage (GTDB taxonomy): Bacteria > Myxococcota_A > Polyangia > Polyangiales > Polyangiaceae > JACRCQ01. Next base: position 2,641 of record JACRCQ010000078.1, on the reverse strand, counting down.
GTCGCATGCTCTGGGCCCTGATCGTCACGCTGGGGTTCAGCAGGTTGTCGTTCGTGTGGCCGACGTATCGACAGACCACCGAGGCGATCATCGAGGGACTCGAAGCGGCGTGGCTGATGTTCGGTGGCGTGGTGCGCACTCTCATTCCGGACAACCCGACCACCATGATCATCTGCCCCGATCCGATCTCGGCGCGGCTCAACGAGGTCTTCGCCGACTACGTGCAGGCGCGCGGCGTGCTCGTCGATCCAGCTCGGCCCGGCAAGGCGAGGGACAAGGGCAAGGTCGAGAACGCGGTGCTGTACGTGCGTGAGAGTTGGTTCGATGGAGAGAAATTCCGAGGCCTGGAGCATGCGCGCGAGAGCGCTCGATACTGGAGCATGGAGGTTGCTGGCACGCGCGTGCACGGCACCACGCGCAAGTTGCCGCGCGAGGTCTACGAGACGTTGGAGAAGCCGCACATGCTTGCGCAGCCTGAGGCGCGCTACGACATCCCGTCGTTCCACGATCCGAAGGTGCATCCCGATCATCACATCCAGGTGCTCAGTGCGCTGTACTCGGTGCCTCATCCGTATGTGCATCGCATCGTGCACGTGCGCGCCGACTCGGCGTTGGTACGCGTGTACTTCTCGACGGAGTTGATCAAGGTGCATCCTCGCCAACCGCCAGGCGGACGCAGCACGGACGTCAACGACTACCCGACTGGCAAAGGAATGTACGCGACTCGCAGCATCGACGGGGTCATTCGCAAGGCGCGCGAGCGCGGAGAGCACATCGGAATCTTCGTGGAGCGTGTGCTGCAGGGACCGCTGCCGTGGGCGAGAATGAGGGCCGCGTACGCACTGCTGCGGCTCTGCGACAAGTACGGCGATGGTCGCGTCGAGTCTGTGTGCCAGAGCGCGTTGTCATTCGACGTGCTCGACGTGCACCGCGTGAGCAAGATGCTCAAGCGCGCCACCCCATCATCAACGCCCAGCGCCGACAGCAAGGTCGTGCAACTTCCTCTTGCTCTGCCCACGCCGCGCTTCGCCCGCGATGCGAAGCAGTTCGCAACGCGTCTCACGACGAGTGGAAAGGAAGGCGTGTGATGCGCGCTGCTGCTGTATCTCCGGAGCTTGTCTCGATCCTCAAGCGGCTGCGGCTCGGTTGCATCGCGCCGACGCTCTGCGAGCGAATGCAACTCGCTGACAAGCAGTCCATGAGCCACGAGGAGTTTCTGTTGCTCATTCTGTCTGACGAGGTCAGCCGCCGCGACGGCACCGCAGTGCAACGCCGTGCACGCGACGCGAATCTCGATCCCGATATGACACTCGAGCGCTTCGACAAGACGGCGAAGATCACCTACGACAAGCGCCTGCTCGCTGAGTTGTGCAGCCTGCGGTTCCTCGAGGCCCACAAGCACGTCACCGTCATGGGCCCCGTTGGAGTCGGCAAGACCTTCATCGCGAGCGCCATCGGTCACATCGCATGTCGTCACGGCTACAACGTCTACTTCGCCCGCGCCGACGAGATGCTGCAACTGCTCAAGCAGAGCCGGTTCGACAACTCGCGCGACGACCGCATGCTCGAACTGACCACCGTGGACCTCTTGATCCTCGACGACTTCGCGCTCGACCAGATGTCGAAGGAAGAGAGCAGGGACATCTACCAACTCTTCGTTGAGCGCACAGGCCGCGCCTCTATGATCGTCACGACGAATCGGGACACGAGCGAGTGGCTCGCGATGTTCGACGACACGCTCCGTGCGCAGAGTGCCGTGGATCGATTTCGCAATGCTGCATACGACCTGGTGATCGACGGCGAAACCTACCGGTCGCGGCTCAAGCCCAAGCTCGACCCAGACAATCCTCCACCACAGACCCCGGCCCCCAAGAAGATCAAACCGCTACGCCGATCTCGCCGCGACAGGTGACCTGAGATTCGTGACGACCGGCTGAGAACCCTGCCTCGCACCGGCCGCGTCATGCTTCATCCACGCCCCAGACTCGCCCGCCCGCACCGATCAGACCCTGGCGGAAGATGTCCAGATATGCCAGTATGCCCATCGGTTGTTCCGGCCTTCCCCCTGGCCCCATGAACCTGCAAAAGGGTGGCCCCATGGGGGTGCAAACTGGCAAATACGCCAGGTTTCCGCTGCGAGCTACGCCACGTTCCCGCTGCGAGCTACGCCACGTTTCCGCTGCGAGCTACGCCACGTGATCAACGAGCACCAGCCCCTGGACCCGTTCTGCGGTAGTCCGTTCTGCGGAGATCTGCGAGATCTGCGGCCCTCTTTTTCGCTCTTCCCTTGCAAAGGAGTAGCCGCAGATCGTCGCAGATGATCGCAGAGGCTGGCGCAACACGTGCGCCGCGATCCACGCCACGTTTCCGCTGCGAGCTACGCCACGTTCCCGCTGCGAGCTACGCCACGTTTCCGCTGCGAGATACGCCACGTTTCCGCTGCGAGATACGCCACGTTCCCGCTGCGAGCTACGCCACGTGATCAACGAGCACCAGCCCCTGGACCCGTTCTGCGGTAGTCCGTTCTGCGGAGATCTGCGAGATCTGCGGCCCTCTCTTCGCTCTTCCCTCGCAAAGGAGTAGCCGCAGATCGTCGCAGATGATCGCAGAGGCTGGCGCAACACGTGCGCCGCGATCGATG
>JACRCQ010000077.1 GCA_016218915.1 Deltaproteobacteria bacterium | reverse complement strand
GCCCGCGACACCTAGCACCCATAGTTTACAGCATCGACTACCAGGGTAACTAATCCTGTTTGCTCCCCATGCATTCGCGTCTCAGCGTCAGTCACCGTCCAGATGGCCGCCTTCGCCACCGGTGTTCCTCTCGATATCTACGAATTTCACCTCTACACCGAGAATTCCACCATCCTCTCCGGGACTCAAGCTGCGCAGTTTCGAATGCACTTCCTCGGTTGAGCCAAGGGCTTTCACATCCGACTTGCGTAGCCGCCTACACGCGCTTTACGCCCAGTAATTCCGAACAACGTTTGCACCCTCTGTCTTACCGCGGCTGCTGGCACAGAGTTAGCCGGTGCTTGCTAAGGAGGTACCGTCATCGGGACGGGTATTCGCCGTCCTTTATTCTTCCCTCCCCACAGGGCTTTACAACCCGAAGGCCTTCATCACCCACGCGGCGTCGCTGCGTCAGGCTTTCGCCCATTGCGCAAAATTCCCCACTGCTGCCTCCCGTAGGAGTCTGGACCGTGTCTCAGTTCCAGTGTGGCTGATCATCCTCTCAGACCAGCTACCCGTCGTCGCCTTGGTAAGCCATTACCTTACCAACTAGCTGATGGGCCGCAGGCTCATCCTCAGACGCGAGCTTGTGTACAGAGGCCCGCTTTTACCTCATCCTCTTGCGAGAACGTGGTCTTACGCCGTATTAGCCCCCCTTTCGAGGGGTTATCCGCCATCCGAGGGAAGATTACCTACGTGTTACTCACCCGTGCGCCACTGTACCGGGGCCGAAGCCCTTTCTCGTTCGACTTGCATGTGTTAGGCGCGCCGCTAACGTTCGTTCTGAGCCAGGATCAAACTCTCCAGTTAAACTTTTGAGTTCCCCGGGGACTGCTCTCGCAGCCACCAGGCTTTCTCGGCTCTTACTGTTGTCCGAAGTCCGTCCGTTCCACTTGCGTGGTCCGGGCGTCCTCAGGGACCCACGTCGACCTTACGTGTTCAATCCAGTTTTCAAGGACCGAGGGGAAGTTGCCTTCCCTTTTTCGGGGACGCGCATCCTAGCGGATACGGCCTCGATGTCAACAACTATTTTCTACCCCGCCGAACTTTCTTTTCGAGGGCCCGCTCTCGGGACACCTCTGCCCCCTGCAATGCCTTCGCGCTGCAGGGCCGATGGTTCTAGCACGCTCAGCCGGGCCGTCAACCCCTCATGCACCCTTTCGGGTCCGAAGAGCTCGCGCCGCTTGCTCTGGCTGGCTGCTGGGGCGACTCGTCGCCTTCCGCGGAACCCCGCGGGTCGTCGGCGTCAAGGACCGCGGAATCTACTCGCCTTCCCCCAAAGATCAATCGATTTTTTCCTCGAGACGTCTTTTTTTTCTCCCGCCCCCTCCTTCAGCCTTTTCCATGCACTTTCCATCCACCCACGCCCCAAGCCAACCGTACCTTTTGCCTCGCCGCCTCGTTTCCCGCCCCAACCCACCGCCTGACGCAACTGCCCTTGCGCGCTCGCATCGCACACCGCGCTGACGTTGCGCGCTCGAACCCCAGGGATTAGCTTGTCTGGCCTTCGCAAGCCCTCCGCGGCCTGCAAGCACGGTCCCACTGCGAGGACCACCGCTGCCTCCCTCTTCAAAGGATCACCGTCATGTTCAGCTGGGCGTTGAAGAAGATCTTCGGGACCTCCCACGAGCGCGCCATCCGGCGCCTGCAGCCCAAGGTCGCTGCGATCAACGCCCTCGAGCCCACCATGACCGAGATGTCCGACGAAGAGCTGCGCGCGATGACCTCCATCTTCCGCGAGCGTCTCGACAACGGCGCTACCCTCGATGACCTGCTCGTCGAGGCTTTCGCCGTCTGCCGCGAAGCCGGACGTCGAACCCTTCGCATGCGCCACTTCGACGTCCAGCTCATGGGCGGCATGATCCTGCACAAAGGCGGCATCGCCGAGATGAAGACCGGCGAAGGCAAGACGCTCGTCGCCACCCTCGCGCTGTACCTCAACGCCCTCGAAGGCAAAGGCGCGCAGCTCGTCACCGTCAACGACTACCTCGCCCGTCGCGACGCCGAGTGGATGGGCAAGATCTACAAGTTCCTCGGCATGACCACGGGCGTCGTCATCGCCCAGCAGTCCGATGCCGAAAAGAAGCTCGCCTACAAGTGCGACATCACCTACGGCCAGAACAACGAGTTCGGCTTCGACTACCTGCGCGACAACATGAAGTTCAGCGCGCTCGACTACGCGCAGCGTCCGCTCAACTACGCCATCGTCGACGAGGTCGACTCCATCCTCATCGACGAAGCACGCACGCCCCTCATCATCAGCGGCCAGGGCGAGCGCTCCAGCGACAAGTACCGCGTCATCAACGAGATCATTCCCAAGCTGCGTCGCGACGAGCACTACGCGGTCGACGAGAAGAACCACGCGGTCACGCTCACCGACGACGGCGTCGAGCACTCGCAGAAGCTCCTCGGCATCTCCAACCTCTTCGATCCGATCCACCTCGAGTCGCTGCACATCCTCAACCAGTGCCTGCGCGCGCACACGCTCTACAAGCGCGACGTCAACTACATGGTGGCCGAGGATGGCAAGGTCCTGATCATCGACGAGTTCACCGGGCGCGTGCTTCCGGGACGTCGCTGGTCCGACGGGCTGCACCAGGCGGTCGAGGCCAAGGAGAACGTGCGGATCCAGGAGGAGAACCGCACGATGGCGACGATCACCTTCCAGAACCTGTTCCGCATCTACAAGAAGCTTGCGGGCATGACGGGCACTGCCGACACCGAGGCCGCCGAGTTCCACAGCACCTACAAGCTCGATGTCGTCGTCGTCCCCACCAACAAGACCTGCGTACGCCAGGACCACGAGGACGTCGTCTACAAGACCGAGCGCGAGAAGTTCACCGCTGTCCTCAAGGAGATCCTCGAGTACCACGAGCGCGGCCAGCCCATCCTCGTCGGCACCACCAGCGTCGAGAAGAGCGCTGCCATCTCCAAGATCCTCACCAAGAAGGGCGTCAAGCACAACGTGCTCAACGCCAAGCACCACGAGCGCGAAGCCTACGTCGTGGCCCAGGCTGGCAAGAAGGGCGCGATCACCGTGTCGACCAACATGGCCGGGCGCGGCACCGACATCATCCTCGGCGGCAACCCGGAGATGATCGCCAAGCTCGAGTTCCTCGAGTCAGGACGCTTGCCCGACGCGGAGCCGGAGGAGTTCGCCAAGGTCGTCAAGAGGCACGAAGAGGAGTGCGCACGCGAGCACGAGGAGGTCGTGGAGCTCGGAGGGCTGCACATCGTAGGCACCGAGCGCCACGAGTCACGACGCATCGACAACCAGCTGCGCGGACGCGCGGGGCGTCAGGGCGACCCGGGCTCCAGCCGCTTCTACCTGTCGCTCGAAGACGATCTGATGCGCATCTTCGCAGGCGACAAGGTCAAGTCGCTCATGGATCGGATGGGCATGCCTGACGACGAGCCGATCGAGCACCCGTGGGTCACCAAGAGCGTGGAGAACGCGCAGACCAAGGTGGAGGAGCGCAACTTCGACATCCGCAAGAACCTGCTCGAGTACGACGACGTGATGAACGCGCAGCGCAAGACGGTCTACGAGATCCGCCAGCAGCTGCTCGAGGGACGGTATCGTCCGGAAGAGGTCGACGAGCTCGGCAAGCCCACGGGAAAGACCCGGAAGATCGATCCGCTGCCTGCGATCGCAGAGCAGGTCACGCCGCTCATCGGGCAGCTGCTGGGCATGTTCCTCGAGAAGCCGATCCAGCTGCGTGAGCAGAACGGCAAGCTGCGTACGATCGAGCGCAAGGAGCTCGAGGACGCGAAGATGGTCGAGCTCGACCAGCTCCAGCACGAGATCTACTCGCTGTGGGGGTTGAAGGTCGAGCCTGCGCAGCACGAGGAGAGTCCGGCGGAGCTCTACGACATCCTGCTGGAGCTGGTGCCGCAGGCGCTCACCGAGCAGCGTGAGCGCGCGCTCGATCTGATCGATCGGATCATCGGCGCCATGGTCGAGGAGTCCTGCCCGGCGAACCGTCCGCCGGAAGACTGGGACTGGCCGGGCATCCGCGAGGGCTACGAGCAGCACTTCGGCGTGTCGCCGGATGGCGCCAAGGCCCGCGCAGACGGCCCCTACCGCGAGGACAAGGACTCGAGCAAGCAAGAGCGTCCCGTGGACTCCTTCGGCGATCAGGAGATGCTCGCGCGTGAGCTTTTCCTGCGCGCCGAGAAGGTGTTCCTCGCCAAGGAGAAGGAGCTCGGCATCGAGCTGCTCGTACGCGTCTTCCGCCACGTCTACCTCGAGGAGATCGACAAGGCGTGGGTCGAGCACCTCACGAACATGGACCACCTTCGCGACGGCATCGGGCTGCGTGGCTACGGCCACAAGGATCCGAAGCAGGAGTACAAGAAGGAAGGCTACGACATGTTCGTCAACATGATGGCAGCCGTGTCTTCCAACGTGGTCGAGAAGATCATGCGCGTGCAGGTCCAGCGGCAGGATCAAGCCGCCGAGATCGAGGCCGAGGACGCAGCGCGCCGTCAGGCTGCGCTGCAGGGCGCGGTGGCACGCCACGGCTACGGCGAGGGCGAGGAAGAGGGTGCAGAAGGCGCGCAGCCCGCGGCCGCGCGACGACGCATGCAATCCGCAGCGCCTCCCCCGGCGCGTCCCGCTGCTCCCAAGATCGGCGCCAACGATCTGTGCCCCTGCGGCTCTGGCAAGAAGTTCAAGAAGTGCCACGGGTCGGTGTCGTCGGATGAAAGCGGCGATGAGTCCTCGCCGTAGTCCCGCGGCGCAGCAGCCGTGCGTGCGCGTGAGCACGCGAAAAGGCCCGCACGCGATCACGCCCGGTCGCGTGCGGAGCATGACGACGACGATGTTGCTGGCGCTCGGTCGCGCGGATGCAGAGCTGAGCGTGATGCTGGTGGACGACGCGACGATCCGCGCGCTCAACAAGCAGTACCGGGGGATCGACAAGCCCACGGACGTGCTGTCGTTCCCGATGCTCGAAGGGGACTTCTCAGGTGTGCAACCGGAGCTGCTTGGCGACGTCGTGATCTCGATCCCGACGGCGACGCGACAGGCTGCGGCGGGGGGAAAGAGCCTGGCCGACGAAGTCACGCAGCTGCTGGCGCACGGGATCCTGCATCTGGTCGGCCACGATCACGACACGCGGACGAAGGAGCGTGCGATGGTGGCGGAGACGCAGCGGCTGTCTGCGAGCGTGCAGAGCCCCCGGCCACGCAAAGGAGTCCGGGGCGGCTGACTGGATCGGCGATGCGGCGGGGTTGCGAGGCTACCAGTAGAAGGTGAGGCCCGCGCGGAACAGACCGCCACCCGAAGAGTTGGTGGTGCGTCCCTGCGCGTCGGTGAACTCCGGATGGTCCTTGGCCGCCGAGTCGGTGCGTCCGCGGATGAAGCCGATGAGATCGATGTTGAGCGAGATCGGCTGCGAGAGCCGGATCTCCAAGCCTGCGCCGAGCTGACCGCCGAAGTAGCTGTAGTGCTCGACGCGGTAGGGATACTCGACCGTGGATGCACCGGTCATGGGAGAGGGCGAGTAGTCGTACTCGACGCGAGCGCTCGACCAGCCGAGGCCGCCGAGCATGTAGAACTGCACGATGTTGCGCGGGTTGGCGTAGACCATCGCGTTGATGGTGAACGGCACTTCGGAGCGGGAGTTGCCGAGGTAGTCGCGGCCGCCGATGGCATCGAGGCCGAAGTCGAGAGCGAAGTGTGGGACCGGACGAGCGCGCAAAGCGATACCGGCGCCGCCCATGCTCGAGATCTGGCTCTGCTTGTTGTCCATCATGACGCCCTGGAGGCGCAGGTTCAGGCCCCAACGTCGCCAATGCTGGCGCGGCGGCGGAGGGGGCGGGGGCAGAGCGGCGCGGGTTGGCGGCGGGCGCAGCACGTAGACAGGAGGTGGAGGCGGCGGCGCCTGCTGGTAGATGACGACCGGAGGCGGGTTCTTGGAGCCCGGGATGATCACGGTCGTAGCGGGCGGAGCGGTAGGCGGCGCGCTGGGAGGAGGCGTGACGGTGGGAGGTGGGAGCGCGGGAGGGGGCGCACTCGTGGTGGACGGGGGCGCGGATTCCTCGCAAAACCAGCCACCAGGTGGACAGTTGGGGCTGGCTTGTTGCGCGAACGCCGCAGCCGGGGCGATCCACGCGACCAGGAGAGCTGACACTGCCATCGGTCTGATTCGCATCGGCGTTGCCTCCTTGAGGCTACAATCGAGGTTAGCAATGCGGGTGCCAGATGCCAGCCTGCATCGCAATGCTCGTAGAAACGGCGGCAAAGACCCTGGGGCCGGGTGTCCAGGGCAGGCTTGGGGGGCCGAGCTGTGATGGACGGTTCACAGCCCGGATGGGCCCAAATGGGGTCAGGGACCCCTTTTCGACTGGTCTGCATGCGTTCTGCCCCGTCCAGAAGTATGGTCTCGTCATGCCCTCCGTCGTCCTGAAGCCTGGCCATGTCCAGCCCGTGTGGTCCGGACACCCCTGGGTGTACGCCCAAGCCGTGGATCGCGTCGAGGGTGGAGCCCTTGCGGGCGAAGAGGTCTCAGTGCTGGATCCGCGAGGAAACCTGCTGGGCCGCGGGTTCTACTCGCCGAGGTCCGCGATTCCGGTTCGGATTCTGGTGCGCGACGCCACGACGGTGATCGGCGCGGAGTTCATCCGGGATCGGCTCAAGCGAGCCAGGGATCAGCGGCGAGAGCTGGGCTTGCCGAACGAGAAGACCACTGGCTACCGGCTGGTTCATTCCGAGGGCGATCGGCTTCCAGGGCTGGTGGTCGACATTTTCGACGATGTGGCCGTGGTGCAGATGACGACCATCGGCATGAAGCGTCGAGAGGCCTTGATCATCGATTCGCTGTGCGATCTGGTGAAGGTCAAGACCGTCATCGACCGGACGCCGGAGACGTATTCCAAGTCCGAAGGATTCGACGCCGGGTCCGGCGTGATCCGTGGCGACGACAAGCTCGACCGCCTGTGCTTCCGCGAGCGGGACGTTTTGTACGAGATCCCGCTGACGGTGGCGCAGAAGACCGGGTTCTACTTTGATCAACGCCCGCTTCGAGCGCGCGTGGAGCAGCTGTCGCGCGGACGGCGTGTGCTCGACACGTACAGCTTCGTGGGCTCGTTTGCGATTGCGGCGTCGAGGGGTGGTGCGACGCAGGTGATGGCGGTCGATGAGAACGCGCTGGCGCTGGAAGTTGCGGCGCGTTGTGCGCTGCTCAACAACGTGAGCGAGCGCATCGCATGGGAGCGCGGTCCGGCGCGCGACGCGCTGGTGAGGGCTGGAAACAAGGGCGGATACGATCTGGTGATCGTGGATCCGCCGAACCTGGCGCCGTCGACCAAGGCGACCCAGAAGGGGTTGGCGGCCTACCAGAAGCTGGCGACCGTAGCGTGCCCTGCAACGCGCCCCGGCGGTCTGCTGGTGATCAGCGCCTGCTCTGCCGCACTCGGATTGGGAGCGCTGACCCGGGCGATTGCGCTGGGAGCACGGGATGTGGGGATGGTCGTGACGGTGCTGGAGAGGATGTTCCAGGGGGCCGACCACCCGGTACCTGCGGCGTTCCAGGAAGGGCTCTATCTCAAGAGCCTGATTTGCAGGGTGGACACCAGGTGACGATGATGACCGCTCCGGGACCCACGATGGATCGCGCCTTTCGCGGTCCGGTCGTGTCTCCGGTCTCCTGCCCCGGCTGCGGCAAGCTGGTCGATCCGCTTCGGGCGGGGCACGTCGCCATCTTCCACGATCGGTTCTTCTACTTCTGCGAGTGGACGTGTCGGCAGGATTATCTCGCGCGCGATCCGGAGGGCCCTGAGCCGCCGCGATCGGTGCAGCCGCTTCCGACCCGGAGCTCGAGGCCGCCGCCCGCGGCCCACCAGGTGGTGATCCGCCCTGCGCCTGAGGCGGAACGAGGAGCAGGGGCTGGTGCAGAGGGTCCGGCGCGCGAGGCCTTGGAGGCAGATCAGCTCGATGCCGAGCAGGATCTTGGAGCGTCGACGGGCGGGGAATCCTCTGTGGCCGGCTCGGACATAGGCACGCTGCTGCTGCTCAGCGCGACCGTGGCAGGAGTGCTGGCCGTGGCGCTCGCCCTGGTCGGCACCTCTGCGACCGTCCTGACGATCCGCCTGGTGGTGGGGTGCGTCGGCACAGCGCTCCTGGCTGCGCGAGCCTTCGTGGTTTCGCGAGACCCTGCGGATCCGCATCCAACGGTGGTGCTGGTGCCTGCGGGTGCCTCGGCGATGCTGGCGATCTGGTCGAGGATCGTGCGCGATCCGATAGCCGACGAGGCTGCGATCCTGACCGGCCTGACGGTAGTGGCGGCAGGCACGGCGATCCAGCTGGTGGAGCACGTGCGTCGCGACGCGACGGCAACGCTCGCCCATATCGTCAACGCGCTGGACGCACCGGCGCGCAAGGTCGTGCCGTCGGGCTATTCGATCGTGCCGGCGGCCAGCCTGCGTCCGGGCGAGGAGATCGTGGTGGACGCCAGCGAGATGGTGCCGGCGGATGTGATGATCAGCGCAGGCGAAGCCACGGTGCTGCCGTGGCTGGACGCGGTTTCGGCTGCGCGCAAGACGCCGGGAGATTCGCTGGTGGCCGGGGCCAAGGTGCTGACCGGACGGGTGCGTGCGACCGTGGCGTGGAACTGCCTGGACCGCGCGTGGCTTCGAACGAGCGCGGATCCGACCCGAGCCGCGCACGTCGTGGCGCCGATCGTGCGCCTGGCGCGCATCGTGACCGAGCGCGGGTCGCTTGCGGCTGCAGCGCTGGCCGGCCTGGCTGCGTTCGTCAACAACGCGAAACCCCCGATGGTGATCCTGTCGATGCTGGCCGCGCATCTGGCGGTCGCGTCGATGGCGACTGCAGCGATCCCGTCGCTGCACGTGCTGCGGAGCGTTCTGGACACGCTGGCGCGCGGGGTCTCGTACTTCGACGCGCAGGCCTGGGATCGCGCAGCGCAGGCGACGGTGATGGTGTTCTGCGCTCGCGGCACGCTGCTGCTCGGCGAGCCCCAGGTGGCCGAGATCGTGCGTTTGGGCAATGCCACGCCGGAGCACCTGCTTTCGCTGGTGGCAGGGGCTGAGCTGGCGGCGTCAGGGCCGATCGCGTCCGCGGTGCTGCGCGAGGCCCGTGCCCGTTCGGTGCGCGCGGATTCCGTGCGAAGCCCCACGGTCGTGCCGGGTCTGGGCGTGACTGCGATTGCCTCGAACGGCGAGCCATGCTGCGTGGGAAGCCGTGTGCTGATGCTCAACCAGCACATTCCGATCGCGGCAGTGGAGAGCAAGCTGGCGGAGCTGGAAGCGCACGGTCGTACGGTCCTGCTGGTGGCGGTGAGCTCCAAGCTGATCGGGATGGTCGCGTTGCAGGACGGGCTGCGGCCTGGAGCCAGGGCATCGGTGCAATACCTGCTCGACGCCCACGTGGAGCCGGTGCTGCTGTCCGGCGATGCGCGCGAGACGTGCGAGGCGATCGCCCGATCGCTGGATATCGAGCATGTGCGTCCGGAGGTGCTGCCATCGGATCGCGCTGGAGAGATCAAGCGCATCGCAGAGTCGGGCGCGATGGTAGCGGTCGTGGGTCGAGCGGGCGTGGACGACAGCGCGCTGGGCGCTGCGGACGTGGCAGTGGCGCTGGAGGCAGCGGGCTCGACGCTCGGTGAGTGGTCGGTGGCGCTTGCGGGCGACGACGTGCGGGATGCAGCGCGCGCGCTGGTATCGGCTCGCCGGACCCGGGTACATGCGCGTACAGCGCTGGGGCTGGGGCTGGCTCCGGGGATTGCGTGCGCGCTCGCGATTGCATTCGGCCTGGTGCCTGCGCCCTATGCACCGCTCGCCATGCTCGTGGGAGCGATCCTCGCCTATCTTCACGCCCGTGCGGTGGACATCCCGGATCGCGATCGACGCAGGACCTGAACGCATCGTCGACGGAGGCAGCATGGATCTGTCCGCTCATGGGATGACGCAAGACGAGATCGACGCCTATCAGGAGCGCTACGGCAAGGGGCCTCACTTTGCAGCGGATCTGGTGGTGGTATCGATTCCATGGCAGGACCCGGCGCCCGCGGTCCGCGTGCTGCTCATTCGTCGGGCCCATCCCCCATTTCAAGGTCGATTCGCACTGCCAGGCGGCTTCGTGGAGATCGGGGAGGATCTCGAGGACGCCGCTCGCCGCGAGCTGGGAGAAGAGACCGGCTTGAGCGACCTGGGCACGACGTGGGTGGAGCAGCTGCAGACTTACGGGATGCCGACCCGCGATCCTCGCGCCCGGGTGATCAGCGTGGTGTATCTGGCGCTCGTTGGGGCCCATGAGCTGAAGCGGGTGCAAGCGGGCGACGACGCAGCGGACGCGCGGTTCTTCGTTCTTCGAGGCGATCAAGCGATAAACGAGGACGGCGCGCCGCTGAAGATGGCGTTCGATCACGAGTGGGCGCTGCGGGATTTGAGGGCGCGGCTCAGACAGCTGGCGCAGGGCAGCTCAGCGCCGTTGCTGCTGCTGCCTGAGGAGTTCACGATCGAGCAGGCTCGCATCGCCTACGAGCTGCTCGTGGATCGGCGGCTCGATGCGCAACGCTTCGAAGAGTGGATCCAAGCCGAGCCGTGGCTCGCTTCGAGCCAGGGAGCGCGCTTTCGTCTGGTGGACAGAAGGCCGACGTGGGCTCAGAGCCAGCCCTGCGCGATGGGATAGTCACGCCCTCCCCACGAGCGCGAGGTGACACGCAAGGTGGGAGCGAACTGCTTGCGCTTGTACTCGGCGCGGTAGAGCTTGAGGGCGATCTGGCGAACGAGCTCTGCTGGCTCGCCGGTCGCAGCCGCTGCTTCGTCGATCGACGCCTCCTGCTCGACGAGCTGCTGGAGGATGGGATCGAGCACCTCGTAGGGCGGCAAGCTCTGGTCGTCGCGCTGGTCCGGACGAAGCTCGGCTGAAGGGGGTTTGGTCAGGCTGGACTGGGGAATGGCCCCGTCCAGCTTGTGCGTGTTGAGCCATCGCGACAGCTCGTAGACCTGCAGCTTCCACAGGTCGGCGATGACCGCGAGCCCGCCACAGGTGTCGCCGTAGAGCGTGCAGTACCCCACGGAGCATTCGCTCTTGTTGCCCGTGGTCAGCAGAAGACGTCCGGTGCGATTCGACAGGGCCATCAGGATGGCGCCCCGGATGCGTGCCTGCACGTTCTCGAACGTCACGTCGCCTTCCGGCGCCGAGCCGAGTCCTGCCAGCACCGGGCTGAGCATCGACTCGTAGGCAGCGTGCGCGGTCTCGATGGGCACGATCATGAACTGGATCCCGAGGCGCTGTGCGAGCTCTCGCGCATCGTTGACCGAGTGATCGGACGAGTGCCTCGACGGCATGGCGACGCCGAGGACGTTGGAGGCACCGAACGCGAGACGAGCGAGGCTGGCGACGAGCGCCGAGTCGATGCCGCCGGACAGACCCACCATGGCGCCGGTCAGGCCGGTCTTCCGGGCGTAGTCGGACAGCCCGAGGGTGAGGGCTCCGCACAGCTCTTCCATCGGGGAAATCGGGGAGCGATCGATGGCGGGCCCTTCAGGGTCAAAGGTGCGCAGGCTCGACTCGAACAGGGGCGAGACATCCACGAATGCGCCGTCCGCCCGTGCGGCGAGGCTGCCTCCATCGAAGATGAGCCCGTCGTTGCCCCCCACGGCCGCGGCGTAGACCACAGGGCGCTTCCAGCGGGTGGCAGCATGGCTCACGAGCCGCGCGCGCAGACCTTCCTTGCCGATCGCGAAGGGAGACGCGCTCAGGTTGACGAGGATGTCGGCGCCCTGCTCCACGCATTCGGCAACCGGGTCGCGGTTGTAGCGACGCTGCCCGCCCCAGAGCAGCCGGTCGTTCCACATGTCCTCGCAGATCGTCAGGCCGATGCGGGTTCCTGCGATGTCGACCACGCGTTCGCAGTCGCGGTCCGCAGGCTCGAAGTAGCGTCGCTCGTCGAACACGTCATAGGTGGGGAGCAGGGACTTGGCGACTTCCCTGAGGATGGTGCCGCGCTCCAGGACGACCGCGGTGTTGGAGAGCAGGTTGGCGGTGCGGGAAGGGCGAACGGTGCCCACGGCGAGGGCGATGCCTTCGGGCGCATCGCGCACCAGCTGATCGAGGACCTGGTCGGCCTCGCGCACGAAGCCGGACACGTTGAGCAGGTCCCTGGGCGGATAGCCGGTGAGGCACAGCTCAGGGAAGACGACGAGGCGAGCGCCTTCGGAGCGGGCCAGTGCAGCCTGCTGCAGCACGATTTGCGCGTTGGCGCGCAGCGAACCCACGGTCGGGTTGATCTGACCGATCGCAATCTTCATGGCTTGGCTGTCGGACAAGGGGACATCGGGTTGTTACTTGGCATACTCGATCGCGCGTGTCTCGCGCACGACCGTGACCCGGATCTGCCCTGGATAGGTGAGCGACTCCTCGATCTTCTTGGCGATCTCGCGAGCAAGCAGGGAGGACTCGGCATCCGATACCTCTGCCGGCTCCACGAGCACGCGGATCTCGCGTCCTGCCTGGATGGCGTAGGCCTTCTCGACGCCTTTGAATCCAGCGCTGATGCGTTCGAGCTCCTCGAGACGCCTGACGTAGGCTTCGAGCATCTCGCGGCGCGCGCCAGGGCGGGCCCCGGAGAGCGTGTCTGCAGCGGCCACCAGGTGGCCGAGCACGCTCTTGCACGGCTCGTCGTCGTGGTGGGAGGCGACAGCGTTGGCGACCGTCTCGTCTTCTCCGTGCTTGCGGAGCATCTGAGCGCCGATCACTGCGTGGGCGCCTTCCTGCTCGTGGGAGACGGCCTTGCCGATGTCGTGCAAGAGCCCGGCGCGTCGGGCCATGCGGACGTTGAGGCCGAGCTCCCCGGCCATCAGGCCAGCCAGGAAGCCGGTCTCCACAGAGTGCCGGAGCACGTTCTGGGCGTAGGAATAGCGGTAGCGCAGGCGGCCGAGGAGCTTGACGACTTCAGGGTTGAGACGGGTGACGCCGAGCTCCATCATGGCCTGCTCGGCAGCCTCGCGGCAGGCGCGCTCGACCTCTTCCTGCGCCTTGCCCACGACCTCCTCGATGCGCGTCGGGTGGATGCGTCCGTCCACGATCAGCTTCTCGAGGGCGATCCGAGCGACTTCGCGTCGGATCGGGTCAAACGAAGAGACGACGATGGTCTCTGGGGTGTCGTCGACGATGAAGTCCACGCCGGTGGCCTCTTGAAGCGCGCGAATATTGCGCCCTTCGCGGCCGATGATTCGCCCCTTGAGCTCGTCGTTCGGCAGCGCGACCGAGGTCACGGACCGCTCCTGACAGTGCTCGCCGGCGAAGCGCTGGATGGCGATGCCGATGATGCGCTTGGCCCGCTTCTCGGCTTCCTCCCGGGCAGCATCCTCGATGTGCTTGGCATCGTTGGCCGCACCATGGCGGGCCTCGTCTTTGTACTGCTCCATGAGCTGCTGGCGCGCCTCGTCACCGGACATGCCGGCGATTTGTTCGAGGCGGGCCTTTTGCTGCTCCACGAGCTGGGCGGCGGTGGATTCGTGGGCGACAGCCTGCTGCTCGCGGGCAACGAGGGACTTTTCCCTGCGGGTCAGGTCGAGCTCGCGGTTGGCGAGCAGGTCCTCTTTTTCGCGGGTGACCTGCTCGCGTTTGGCGGCGCGGTCTTCCTGCTCCTTGATGCGCGCGAGCGCCTGGTTGGACGAGCGTCGAGCTTCGGCCTCGCCTGCTTCTCGAGCCTTGAGGAGCGTCTCCTTGGCCTCGAGCTCAGCGGTCCTGATCTGGGCTTCGGTCGCCTTGAGCTGCGCCTGCAGCGTCTTGAGCGAAGTCTCGGTCTCGAGGAGCCGCGCGTCGCGCTGCTTGTCAGCGTCCGCGCGTGCAGCATCGAGGATCTCCTCGGCTTGTGCCTTGGCCCGCTCGATCGCCTCCTTGTCCTGTTCGCCTCTGCTGCTATGGGCCTTTTCCAGCTGCTTGACGCGGCTGCGTGTGATCGACCATCCGATCCCCAGCCCCACAATCAGTGCGGCCAGGATCCAGACGTATTCCGGCACGACGGACCTCCTTGGCGGCGCGGGCCTCGTCGGACGACTCCATGAAAGATGATGTTGTCGGCCGTCCGGCCCGTGCCTCGAAACCCCGATGGTCGGTCTTGATGCAGGAGACCGACGCGTGCCCTGCCGATGCGGGGCCGCTCGGGATGATCAGGAATTCAAGAGTTCCCGCGGGTTCGGCGGGTGCCGAGCTGACGCGAGCAACTCGATCAGGGCGAGCCGGACTGCGGGCGCTGATGGGCCTGAGCCGGTCGCAAAACGAAACGGGCGCAAGGGCCGTAGCCATGGAGCCCGGTGGATGGGGGGAAACCCGCGCGGTGCGGGTGGGCCAGGTCAACCGAGCCGTCTGGTCTGATCCCTGCGAACGCATCGCACGGAGCAGCTCGAATCGTTCAAGCCAGGACAAACGAATCCACGTCAGCGCCCGAAGGTGCTGCAGCGATCCGCTGTCGAGCTTGCGGCTGATGTGTCGCAAATCCTGTGCCGAAAGTTGCCGGTTGAACCTGGGAAAAGCCGTTGTCCACCATGACACGGAACGCCTGGAGGGGGAAGGGCCGGGTCAGAACAGCCCGATTGAGAAGTGGAATGCGCCGAAGTCCTCCCAAGACCTGCGCATCAGGTTGATTCCGTAGTCAAAAGCGATGGGACCGATGGGAGTCCCAATCCGCAAGCCGGTACCGCTCGCATACCGGAGCTGCACCGGGTTGAAGTTCTTGGGATCGACCCAGACGTTGCCAGTGTCCAGGAACAGCGCTGTGGAGATCTGCTCGGACAAGGGCACCCGGAGCTCGGCGCGTGGATTGATGAAGACGTCGCCTCCACGGATGGCCACCTGGTTGATGGTGAGCTTGGTCGGGTCGTTGGCAGCCTGGCTGGAATCTGCAGCGATGCGGTCCGCGATGTCCTGCGGCACAAGCGCGTCCTGCAGGAATCCACGCATCGAGTCCACGCCGCCCAGGAAGAACAAACGGTCAGGGTACGTCTTGGAGTTTGCCATCAGCTGCTGGATGATCCCGCCCCGAACCGTGGCGGCAAAAGCCAGACCCCGTTTGCTCAGCCGGACGTATCCGGCGACCGTGCCTCGAGTCCTCAAGAAGTCGCTCAGCTGGCTGTTCGGGTTGTCGCTCGCCGGGAACGCGCGAACGTGCTCCACCGCCAAGCCGAGCAGGGTGCCGCGCGTCGCCCCAAAGGGATTGTCCCGTCGGTCCCACGAAGTGGTGAGCCGTTGGGCGACCGCGAACGTCAGCCCGTCCGGCACGCGCAGGAGCCGTCCCAGGTCTGCGGTGACCCCGGGTTGGGACAGGTACTGCTCCACGGTCTGGCCATTGAAGATCGCGACGTCATTGCGCTCGACCGAGACTCCGAGGCTGCTGGTAAACGTGCGTACCGGGCGGTAGTTCAGGGCGCTCGAGAGCGCATCCTTGGTCAGACCGAAGTCGCGCGCATTGGACCGCACGTCGATGCCATCGATCCCCAGCGAGATGAGCGGGCCGAGCCCGACTTCCGGAAAGAGCACAGAGGCCGCATTCAGGCGCTCCATGCGCTGCGCGACCGGCAAGGTGTCGAGGTTCTTCCTGACCTGGGGATCGAGGATGAACATGTCGGGCAGGTAGCCGAGACGGATGCGGAACGTGAGCTGGACGGCTTCGCCTGCGATGTTGCGATGGCCGTATTCGAACTGGATGCGGAAGCCCTCGCCTGTGGAGAAGCCAGGGCGGATGTCGAGGTATTGCGGGAGGCGCTCGGCGACATTGACCACGACGACCTTGCGCCGGGCTGGAACGTAGGGGTCTTGCAGGGAGATGGTGACCGTGGAGAAGGTGCCGAGGGTGGCGATGCGCTCCTCGGACTTGCGCACCAGGCTCTGGCGATAAGGCTTTCCAGGCTCGAGGGCCACACGTCCGAGGATCAGCGATCGGCTGGTGCGCTCCGCGCCCTGCACGACGATGTGATCGACAATGACCTGCTCGCTCTCGTTGATGATGAACCGCGCGCGAGCACGGGTATGGTCCGGTGACAGGTCGAGGGAGGCACGGACGTCGGCAAAGGCGAAGCCCTGGTCGCGGTACAGATCGAGGATCTTCCGTCGTGCCTGCTCCAGCTCGAGATTCGAAGCGGGCCCGCCGAGCACGAGGCCGGTCTCTGTGGCGAGCTCGGATTCCACGAGCGTTCGATTGCCCTCGAATTGCAGATCGTGGAGGGTGGCGCGGGGCCCGAGCTTGACCGGGATGCGCACCTCGAGGTTGGGCTCGCACCGCACGCCCTTTGCGAGGTTCGGGCGACACAGAAGGCCTGGGTCAGGGTCTGGGCCTTCGAGAGGAAGCCCTCGAGCATCGAATCGGCACACTGCTTCGGGAGTCGGAGGCAGAGGCAGTGGGATGCACTTGTCGGCCGGAGAGCGAGGGTCGCACTTGCGACGAACGATCTGGATTGGTCCTACCAGCGCAGAGAGATACCCCTCGCTGCGATACAGATCCTGCACGTGCTTGATCGCCTTGTCGTAGACCGAAGCGACCATGGTGCGCGTGGGGTCGGGTTCCAGGGGAGCTGGGCGGGCGCCGCCGGGCGAGGTGGGACCGAAGAGGCGGTCGACGATGGCTGGATCGACCGGCCCCATGAGACCCATGCCTGGGAGCTCTTCGGTGAGGAACGAGTCGACCTCGGATTCGACCTCGGCGGGAGAGCGTGTGCCGGTGAGGCAAGGGAAGACGCGGCGGGTGACGCGGACAATTTCGCCTTCTCGCACCTTGAAGACGAGATCGTTGATCGAGTCCTTGTCCGTGCCTCGCTCCTCGAAGTCGACCTGGACGTCGAGCAAGCCCAGAGAGCGGTAGAACGCCTGCACTTTGGCTGCGAGATGCGCAGGAGTGCGGTCGGCTTCCTTCTCGTAGTCGATGGCATCAGCGAGCTGATCAGCGTCGAAGGTGTGATTGCCTTCGAACCTGAGGCGCAATCGTGGACCAGGGGTGACGTAGACGTAGAGGAAGTGGTTGCCGCCGGATGCGACGACGAGGTGTGCGACGCGGGCCTTGGGCCAGGAGCGGGCGCGCAGAAGCTCGACCAGGCGCTTGTCAGCTTCCTCCAGACGCACCTCGTCGATGCGATCGCGGCGTCCGACAGCGTAGGACTCTGCAATTTCCTCGAGGGCCGGGCGTTCGGCCTCAGGAATCACGATCTGGCGTGCGGCGACACGCAAGGGATCGCCTGGGGTGACTTCCACGACGAGCACGACGCGCAAGGGGGCGTCGGTGTCGCGGGTCTCGATGCGGGCACGCGCGGAGGGGTAGCCATGCCGCATGTGGTAGCGGCGCACTGCTTCTGCGATTTGTGGAAGCGAGGCCTCGGTGAGCTCGCCACCGACCTCGACCTGGGCGTCGCGCCAGACCTCGGCTTCGTCAAACGCGGCGCCATCGAGGCGTCGGATCGCGATGACCCTGCGGGGCGTGAGCTCGAATCGAAGGGCCACGCCATCGGCCTCGGGCAAGGCGGTGATCACGGCGTTGGAGAAGCCGCCCGAGTCGAGCAGTTCGCGAGCCGCGCGTCGTGCAGTCGCTGCATTGAAGACGTCTCCTACGCGCACCGAGGTGAGCGTGGCGGGCGAACGCCAGCGATCACCGGTCTGGACCACGTCGATGCGCGAGATGGGGAGCCTGCCGAGCTTGGAGAGATCCGCGGGCGTGCTGAGCTGGATCGTGGCTGGAGAGTCGTTGGGTGGCTGGGCAAGGGTTCGGGACGGTGGGAGCAGAGCCAACACGCACGCCCACGCGAGAACCGGAATGCGCGGGGGAACGGAGCGGGTGGCCATCGGCCCGGGACTGTATCACGGGGTGCAGGCGGGCTTGTCTCGCAGGTCGCTCGCCGCCGCCTCCCCGCACTTGGGCCAGATTCACGCGCGTGCCCATCCCACCCCGGCGTCGGCTCGCTCACCCCGTTTTGGCGAGCGTGTAGGGCGCGGGGGTAGTGGGTTGCGGGTAGCGGGCAGCGGGTAGCGGTCGTGTGGCCGGCACCGCAGCGCTCGCTTGCCGCTTGCCCCTTGCCGCTTGCCCCTTGCCGCTCGCCTCTGCCCGCTGGACCTACACGCTGGCCTACACGCTGGCCTTACTCGCTGGCCGCTGCCGGCCTGCGCTTGCCGCTTGCTCGCTTGTTGCCCGCCTGCCGCTGCAGGGCGCCTTCACGCTCACCAGCGAAGCAGCAGCGCGCACCGGCGATGACCGCGCCTGCAGGTTTCGCTGGGCTCGAGCCGAGGCCAATGAAGCGGCCGCCGTGCTCGAAGCGCTGGCAAGGCTTCGCGCGGCCGATCCACAAGCGGCGGCCAGCGTCATCGCCAAGCTCTGGAGGCTCAGCGCGATGCTGACGCGACTGGCGATGCCCAAGCGCTGACCCGCGGGCTCGGGGGCACCGGTCGCGCAGGCCGGTGCCCCCATCGGCTTCGCGCCGCCCTCAGTGCAGGGCGCGTCAGAGCAAATGGATCGAACCCGAGTGTGCCGGGACAAGCTCGACAACCAGGAGCGACGCGGTAGCCTGAGCGAACCTGGCGCCTGGAGGATCGCAATGCACACGCCGCTTTTCTGCGAGTGGGAGCTGACTCGAGCCTGCAACCTCAGGTGCCCGCACTGCAGCGCAGGCGCCAGAGCGCGCGCCCCGCAGGAGCTCGATGGACGCGAAGCGCTCGAGGTCGCCAGCCAGATCATCGATATCGGATGCGCAGCCGTTTCAATGACAGGCGGCGAGCCCTTGCTGCACCCGGAATGGGAAGCCGTAGCAGCCAACCTCACTCGAAACGGCGTTGCAGTCAGCGTTCTGAGCAATGGTTGGGCGATCGACCGAGCCATGGCCCATCGGTTGCGTGAGGCTGGAGTCTCCGAGGTGGTGCTGAGCTTCGATGGTCTCGAGGCGTTGCACGACCGGGTGCGCAACCAGCCTGGAGCCTATCGAAGAGCGCTCGCTGCGCTCCATGGTCTGCGAGACGCTGGCGTGAGCGTGGCCGTGACGACGACCTTGTTTCGTCAGACGCTCGACGAGCTGCCGGCCATCCAGGAGCTGTGCCAGAGCCTCGGCATCGAGCGTTGGCATCTGCTGCTCGGCAAGCGGCCGTTCGATGGCATCCGCGGCACGATGCGTTGCGAGTTCCTGCGTCCAGCAGACCTGCGGCTGCTCGCCTCGCGTTTGCGCGGGCTGGTGTGCGAATCCGGCCCGCAGATCATCCTGGGCGACAACGTGGGTTCGGATCGACGCTCCTGCGAAGCGGGATTGAGCCTGTTTGCACTGGATGCGGAGGGCAACGTGAAGGGGTGTTCGGCCATGCCTTCGCGATCGTCGCTGCTCGAAGGGAACGTACGGCGAACGGAGCTGCGGGCGATCTGGGAGGCCCCCCAAGCCTTCTCCTACAATCGCGCGTTCGCCGTGGGACAGCTCGCAGGCAAGTGCGGCTCTTGCGAGCACGCAGCGGCGTGCCGCGGCGGGTGCCACTGGTCGACCGACTTCGCGTCTTCGGCGATCGACAATCGATACTGCTTTGCGCGGCAAGTCCACGCTGGGCCATGCCGTCGTGAGGCGGCCTTGGGGGCGGCAGCCTTGGTCGGTCTGGGACTTGCGCTCACAGGGTGCGGGCATGAAACGCGTGGGGCGAATTCGCCCTACGGTGACGGCTTTTCCTGTGGGCTGGAGCAGCAGCTCAAGGAGCCTGCCACACCGGAATGCAAGACGCTCCGGGATGCGATCGCGGAATGCACGATGCGCTGTTGCATGTCGAGAATGGTCATGCCTCCGGATCTTCGCGCTGAGTGCGCGAGGAAGGCCGACGAGTTCAAGGCCAAGTGCGCTCGGTAGCAGACCTTGCGCAACCGCAGCCCGGCGGCATCAGGGCAGGCACGCTGGGAACTGCCTGCGGCCTGGCGAATCCACGTTGTCGCCGCCTGGGATGCCTGCGTCCTGCAGCACATGGCCGTGGATATCCGTGACCCGGAACGTGTAGGGGCCAGGTCCCATGCCGCTGGCCTGCACGAAGAAGTTGTAGTCGAGCCGGGGAACGCTGTGAAACCTCCAGTCCGACCCGAGGTATTCGAGCTTCTGAATGGCATGCTGGTGGTTGCGGATCTGGACCGCAGTCCACCACTGCGTGCTGCCATTCATGAAGTGATAGACGATCGGTCCCTGAACGCTGCAGGGCACGAAGCTCCAGGTGATGGGCACGATCCCCCGCGGAATGTCCGCGATCTTGGCGAACGCCTCCTGGCTGAGGTCGATTTGCCCTACGGAGCATTCTGGGCACTGGTCGACGATGCGAATGGTGATGTCGGCTTTGGGGCCGTGAACGAGCACGCAAGTGCCGCAGACCGCAGAGCCTGCGTACTCGGTGCGGTTCATGGCTCCGATCATCCGGTCCTGGGCAGAAGCTTCGAATGAACAGTTGCCTGCGCCGGTAGCCGGGTAGAACGAGGCCTTGCCCTGGTGGAGCTTGGGCGCGGCACAGTGAATGGCAGCGTTTCGAGGCGATCCGCTTCTTCCGTCACCGGCTGCCTGGCCGCCTCGTTCGGGGTCTGATCCGCCGTTGCCGCGGGCCGGATCCCCGTCGCGAGCTTGGTTCGTCGAACCTCTGACGGCGACCGCTCCGTCGGGAAAGGCAGCGTTCCCTGGATCGACACCCGTACGCCCAGCGCCCGAGACCGCGGAAGGGTTGGAGGAGCAACCAGCCAGGATCGCGGTTGCCACACAGATAGCGTCGACGGCGCGGGAGCCTCGGGTGCCCATTCAGATTTGGCCCTGCATCGGGAGAAGCCGAAACGATAGCATGGGGAACCGCCCCGGATGCCCGCGAATGGAAGGACTACTTCTGCTCGGCAACCGTCACCAGAATGTTCCTCTTCCAGGAGTAGTCGACCTTCACCGAGACAGCGGCCGTTCCTGGCGAGACGCCGTAGATCACCCAGATGCGCTTGTCAGGGCCGGGCGACACGCCGAGCACCTTCGGATCCGTGGAGGACAATTCAACCGTGGTCTCGCTGTCGTCGGGTACGGGTCGTGCGATGACCGCGAGCGCGATTCCCTCGGGAATTGTGCCGTCGTCCCAAGTCAGGCGGGTTTCGAGAGGTGGCTCGGTGCGATACTCGAAGTCAACGCGCTCGAACTGCGCACACCCCAAGCCAACCACAGCGCATGAAGCGGAAAGCAGCGCGATGAGCGGCTTCATGGCGATGCCTCGACGACAAGGGAAAGCTCGGCGGTGACGCCGCCCACGGAAGCCAGAACCTTGGTCGAGCCAGGCTTGAGCCCAACCACCTTCGCCGCATCGTTGAAGAGACCGTGCGGCGGCCCGGCAGCGATGGAGGCAATGGTGGGATCCGCTATGTCCCATTTCCAGACAAGAGCGCCCCCCATGGGTTGACCCAGCGGATTCAGCACGTGGGCGATCATGCTTGCGGGTTGCCCGACGGTGATGGTGTTGGGACCGACCACAGCCACGGTTTCGATTGGGCGCACGTGGACATGGACGAGGTCGCTGACGTGCCTAGAATCCTCCATCGCCAGTAGCGCAACGTAGCCGGGCTTGTTGAAAGTGATGCTTCCGCTCTGGTCCGAGGCCATCCCCTGCCCGGCGGGCACAGACGGCGGATCCACAAGCCAGAGATGAGCCGTCACTGGTACTTCGAGCGGAAGCGGGGTTCGTGTGACCGGGTGGTTGGAGTTGCAGTCCGACCACTCGCAGTAGACGGAGAACTGGCGCTGACCGAACTCGCCCGATGACTTCCAGCTCGGATTGCAGCCCATCGAAGCAAAGGAGAGGGCACACGCAAGAAACTTGGAGAAGCAGTGTTTCATGGTGTCGCCTCGTTGAGGTTCAATCCGAACTCTCGCCTGCTCTATCTGGGTATCCGTGCTGGATCACTCTGCCCACCCGCCGCGTGCACCGGACGCCTCCTCACCTCACTCGAACTCGATCCTGAATCGCATGTCCGCGCCAAGGTTGCCCAGAGCTGAACTCGATACGTTGTTCACGTTGTCGTAGCTGCCGAGCACCGAAGTCTTGGGGGTCAGCTGCCACTCGACGTTGGATCTGACCTCGCGGTTCTCCGACAGACCGCTGGTGACCGAGGCGCGAACCCGGTCGGTCACGCGCTTGCCCATGGTGACCGTGGGCTCGGTGCGCCCGGTCCGCGAAGAGTAGGCGCTGCCGAGACGGAAGTCGTCGATCACCGGGATGGCACCGCGCACGGCCGAGTCTGCACCCGTGAGGGTCGACAAGGCTTCGAGCGCCGCGGTTTCGCCGAGGTTGGAGGCTTGCATCTGGTCCAGCTCTGCGCGGGTCACGCCCAGCGTGAGCAGCAGCACGATGTCTTCTTGCGACAAGGCCGGCTCGCTCGTCAGGTCGAGCTTCAGATTCTCCGCGTCGCCGTGCGCATGCATCTGGATGCGCCATTGCCCTCCGGTGCGTCCTACGCCCGCAGTGCCGCCAGCCGTTGCGCCGGGCGCTGCCCCTGCGCCGGGGCCTGCAGCCTGCGCCTGGGAGTAACGGCGATAATCCGTGACCGCTGTCAGATCGACCGTGGGCGCGATGCGCGTCGGATCGTCGAAACGGACCGATCCCTGCCGCACCTCGAACTCGCTCGTGCGAAGGCGCAAGCGACCGCCGGGTTTGACGCGCAGGTCGCCGCGAAGCCCCACGCGCTGGTTGCTGCCGGTGAGGGTCAGGGCGCCTGAATCGATGAGCAGCTGCATGTCAGCCATGTTGTTGCGCAGTCGCATCGGGTTGGGCGCGCGTAGGCGGATCTCGAAATTCACGAAGTCGTCGTCAGGATCATAGGTCTCGAAGCGCGTGCGCTTGCCCTTCTGGGTGAGCGCGCCGATGTCTGCATTGATCGCGATGGGGCGCGTGTACTCGAGCGACACGAGCGTAACATCGCCCACTACGCGAGGAATCTTCTGCTCCTCGCCAAGCCTTGCGCTCCACGCAGCGCTCAGGTCCGCGTCGATCACCATGTTGACGCCATCGACCATGGGCACCCTCACGTTGCGGGCCGTGATGTTGGCGATGGCGGTGCCGAAGTCGAAGCCCTTGACCGGAAGCGTGCCGACCACGTTGAGGGTTCCACCGCCCACCCGGGCCGACGCTCGCTCCAGGCGGATCTGGTGCTCATCGAGGCGCACGTCGATGTTGGTGTTGTCGATCGGCATGGGGAATCCGCGCACGACGACCGCGCCATTGCGGACCGTGAGCTCGCCGCTGTACTTGGGCGATCGGACGCTGCCGGTGATGGCGAGCGTTGCCTGGGCCGTGCCGCTGGCCCGCTCGATCTGAGGAGAGAGCGCAGCGAGCGCGCCGATGTCGAGCGGCAGCAGGCTTGCGGACAGGTCGAGCTCCGGGGCGGTGGCCACGTGGCGTACCTTGCCGTTGGCCACGAACGTGCCTGAAAGCCCCTTGGGTGACGAGAAGTCGAGCATGATCTTGGGCACGTTGAACTCGTCGTTCGCAAGCGTGATCGCAGGCGTGTCCTTGCGAAGCTTCACGGTGCCCTGGGCATTGCCCGCTTCCAGCTGGGTCAGGGTCAACGACACGTCGGCCCGCTCCGGAGCATCGAGCTCGAGCCGGGTGAGGTCCAGCAACCCGCTGATCCAGGCGCGCGGCCCGACCCCTTCGGCATCGATCGAAGACTTGAGCCTTGCGAACGGGACGAGGTCGAGACGCTTGGCGGTGATCTTGCCACTGACGAGCTTCTTGGCCTGGCGCGTGATGCGCAGGTCGTCGAACGAAAGCTGGCCGCCGAACAGCTGGCCGCTGACGTGGAACATGCCCTGGGGTAGATCCTTTGCGTACTCCACAGGGTCGAACGGGCCCGAGATGGGCTGGCCGCATCGGGTGCGCCCCACGATCTTGACCGGTCGATCCATGGGCACGAGGCGGATGGCTGCACGGGATTCGGGCAGCGTGGAGGAGCCGATGCGCATCGGCGTCATCCGCGCGTCGACATCGGCCTCCAGCCGATCCACGGTGCCGCGGACCTCCGCGGTCGCGGACACGCTCGCGTCGAGCACCTTGCCCAGGCTCCCGAGGCCCTGGACCTTGGAAAGCGGGACGTCGCTGGCGATCACGTGGGCACGGAGCACGCCGCCGTTGCGGACCGTGCCGCTGCCCATGATCGTGCCGTTTCCCTTGCGAAGGATGGCGGAACGGATGTCGACCTCGATGCCGAGATCCAAGGCGCGTCGATCATTGGAGCGGTAGTCGAAATCCACGTCCGCTTCGTCGTACTTCTCCTCGTACAGCTCGAGCCTGTGGAAGTGCGCCTGCGTGCGCACGCCCAGCCAGCCGTCGCCGCACCGATCCTGGGGACCGCCCAGCTCGTAGCGCATGGTTGCATGCACGCGCGCTGCCCCAAGCACCGGCAGGAATCGAGGATCGTTTTCGAAGTGGAGCACGGCCATGAAGTCGCGGATGTCGAAGTCCGGCGAATCCATCTCGGCATCGAGAATCACGGGCGCAGGGCCGTTGAAGTCCAGACGCATGCTCGGGAGGCGGAACGTGCTGTTGCCTTTTCGACCTCGGATGTCGGTGAAGTCGAGGACCAGAGGACGGAACTTGACCTTTGCTGCTTGGATGTCGCCAAAGGAGAAGCCGCCGAACTCGAAGCGGTTGACCGACAGCTCGGAGGTGATGGTCGGATCGTTGAACTCGCCGGTGATCTCGGTGACGATATCGGCGCTGCCCGACCAGGGGATGTCGGCCAATGGGCTGACATCGGCGAGCTCTACGCGGGAGCCCTTGGACACGGTCAGGCGGAACTGGTTGTCAAAGCCGAGCGAGGTGAACACGTTCAGGTGGGAGCGGCCGAACTCCACCCGAGCGCCCCTGTACTCGATGGATCGCGGCGTGGTCACCATCTTGGCCCGCACTGTGGCGAGCTTGACTCCGAGGACCCGACGCGAAGAGGGGTCGTCGAAGGCGTGATCCAGCACCTCGAAGTCGCTGACGTGCACGACCATGTCGGATTCGATGTGCAGCGGATCGACCGTGCCTGCGACGTTGGTGAGGGTCCCGTCCTTGTAGAGCATGCGGACGTGCGTGTGTGCGGTCACGCCCAGGTCGCGCATCATGCCGGGCATGGTGAGATGCTCGAGCTCGACACTCGATGCTCGCAAGGGCACGCCTGGGTCGAGCGGATGGATCTCGCCGTCCTTGATCTGGACGCGGCCATCGGCCCAGCCGACCACCATGTGCGGCGTGGAGGCGACGTCGTTCTCGATGCGTCCGGTCCCGGTCAGTTCCGACGCGAGCATGTAGCGCCCCATCTTGACGCCGTGCCCTTCGATGGCGCCGCGCATGTCCGGCAGCTTCTTGCCGCGCTTCCAGGTCGCGTCGACCTCGAGGTTGACCCACCCCTCGACAGGCAGCATGTGCACGAACCGGTTGGCAAGCCGAAGAGGCGTTCGGACTCGCACGTTGCCGTTGACGAACGTCGGCCCGTCTTCGTCGAGATCCACGCGAGCGTTGCGCATCTCGAACTCGACGCGCCGGGGATCCACGGCGACGAGGTTGCACCCGGGTCGTGTGCCAGCCTCAGGATCGACGTCTGCGGCTCCCTGGACTCGCAGGCGCCGCACCACCATGCTGCTCTTGGACAATCGCACACGGGCGTCGGCCTTGCAGATCACGTCCTCGTCGCGCGCATCGGTCGGCGCAGGAGCGTCCGGACCGGCAAACGTGAGCCTGTGCGTCCGATCCGCAGTAAACGCCCCAGCGTGCAGGGAGATCTCGAACGCAGGCCCATCCTCGGCGGTCACGTCGAGATCGACCCCGGTGGCAGTGATGAGTGCACCGTCCAGCGAAAACTCACCGCTCGCATCGTTGACTGCGATCGTGGAGAACGGCGCCCGATCCGAAGGGGGTGCGTTGGAAGATTCCTGCGGGCGCAAGGCCAGGTTGACCAGCTTGCCGTCCCGCATCACGGCCCGAATGCGCGGCCGGTCGATCTCGATCTCGCCTGCATCGAGCTGACCCTGGATGAGCGCGAAGATCTTGGGGCGGATCGAGAGACGGTCCACCTCCAGCGCAGGGCCGAGGCCGTCGGTGGACTCCACGCGCACGTGGGCGGCTGCCAGGGTCAGGGGCCAGGGGCGGATCGAGACGTCAAACGTGGCCTGAACGCCGAGCTGCTTGTGGAGGAGGGTGGAGACTTCGCGGGCTGCCCAGGCGCGGGCGCCTTGGGTCCGTACGACGATGCCGAGAGCAAAGGGAAGCGCACCGACAATGGCGAAGATCACGCAGAGAATGCGCGCGAACCAACGGACAGCGCCGCCGGGTGGGCGGATCGACGGGCTGGCGGAAGGAGCGGGTCGCCGCGGTTCCGGCCCAGGAGCCGTGCCTGACTCCATGGGCGTCATGAGCGGCGACTCCGGGGGTTGTGCCGGCGCAGGAGGCAGGATCAGGCGCGTATCGCCCACGGCTCGCCCTCCTGTGTGCTCCTGACGTCCCTGGCAAACACGGTTTTCAGGCTAGCACAAGCTCAAGCGATCAACGACCAGCCCCCCGGGACGCCCCTGGACGGCAACGACCAGCGCATCTGCCTGGCCAGGATCAGGCATCACCAGGCGCTTGGCCTGCAGACCGGAAGCGGACAACGACAAGAGGGTTCGCGGGAGACTCGCGATCGGAGCCACGACGAACACCCGTCCCCGCCAACCGAGCGCACTCCTGGCCGACCGAGCCAGAGCCGGGTCGATCGGCCCGTCGACGTGCAGGATCACGGCGCCGCAGCGTGCGTGCGCAGCCGCGGGGGCAGGGTCGACACCGGCCTCGCGCAAGCTGCGGTCAAGCCCCTGCGGCGTGTTTCCCAGCAGGCGCGCGGATCGGTGGGAGCGCGGGCAGGCCGCGGCGACGAGCCTGGCGAGGTCGGGCGAAGCGATCAGCCTGCGCCAACCTCCCCGCTCGATCGCGGCCGCTCGCCCGGCGAAGCCGCGGGCGAGTCGATGATCGTGCCGTCATCGGCAAATCGGTTGAGCTCGAGGGTGATGCGTCGCAGGTACTGCTGCTTGACGTGGAACGGCAGGAACGCGGACTTGAAGCCGGCCACGAGCATGGTCTTGATGTCGGCGACGGTGAAGCCCATCTGCGAATGGCAGATCCAGAGCTCTTTGGAGACGGTCGTGTCGGTGACCATGCGGTTGTCCGTGTTGACGGTCACGCGCAGGCCGAGGTTGTAATAGAGCTTGATCGGGTGCGAAGGGAGGTCGCGCACCGCGCCGGTCTGGACATTGGAGGAGGGGCAGCATTCCAGAGGCAGGCGGTGGTCGTTGACGTAGTGCAGCAGATCGCCGTTCTCGCGCAGACGTACGGCATGACCCAGACGGTGGGCGCCGCAGACGTGGATGGCCTGTGCGATCGACTCGGGGCCGTAGGCTTCGCCCGCGTGGATGGTGGTGTTGATGTTGTTGTCGCGCACGAGCTGGAAAGCAGCGCGGTGGTGCTTGGCGGGGTGATCGTATTCGGCGCCGGCCAGGTCGAAGCCGACCACGCCGCGGTTCTTGTAGGCCACGGCGAGCTCGGCCATTTCCAGGGAGGATTCCGGCGAGATGTTGCGGATGCCGCAGACGATCACGTTGCTCTCGATGCCGAACTTCTCGCGCGCAGACCGGAGGCCATCGAGCACGGCTTCGATGACGCTGGTCAGCCTCAGCCCGGTTCGCGTGTGCAGCATGGGCGAGTAGCGGACTTCCATGTAGCGCACGTTCTCGGCCGCTGCGTCCTCGGCAAGCTCGAAGGCGGTGCGGAACAGGCTCTCCTCGGTCTGCAGGACGCTCAGGGTGACGTCGAAGACCTTGAGGTATTCGACCAGCGAGCCGAAGTTGCCTCCGAGGCCGAGCGACCGCTTGAGCTCCACAGGGTCGATGGACGGCAGGGGCACGTGCTGGGTGCGAGCCAGGTCGATGATGGTCTCTAGACGCAGTGAGCCGTCGAGGTGGACGTGCAGGTCGGTCTTCGGGAGCTTCTGGAAGTACTCGATGGGAAGCTTGCTATCGTGGTTCTCGGCCATGCCGGACCTTATCACAGGAGCGGTCGATCTGGCGTTCGGCTCGTGCTCTAATCCGGGGCGAACGGGGATACCGTGCGGAAGCGGTAGCTGGCAAAGTCGCGAATGAAGCGCTGAGCCGGCGCAACGCGTCGGGCCCTGCTTCCATCCGAGACGTCGATCGAGACCCAATCAGGAGGTACCCATCCCATGGCTTCGCTGGGGCAGAATCTCTACAAAGCTGACTTGCGAGAGTTCGCGTTCGTGCTGTTCGAGCAGTTCCGCCTCGGAGAGATCCTCGGCGCTGCGCCCTACGAATCGTGGGCCGAGGACGATGTCCGGATGGTGCTGAGCGAGTGCTACAAGTTCGTGTGCGAGGTGATCGGGCCGCTCAACCGATCGGGCGACGAAGAGGGTTGCCACATGGAAGGCGGCCGAGCGATCACGCCCAAGGGCTTCAAGGAGGCCTTTGACAAGCTCTACGAGGCAGGGTGGAAGTCGCTGGGAGTGGGGCACGAGTACGATGGGCAGGGCGCACCGCGGGCCGTGACGCTGGTCGCCGAGGAGATGCTCAGCGGGGCCAACCCTGCGTTCAACATGTATCCCGGGCTGTGCGTGGGCGTGGGCGAGCTGCTCGAGACCTTCGGCACCCCGGAGCAGAAGGAGCTGTACCTTCCCAGGCTCTACAAGGGGCAGTGGGGCGGCACGATGTGCCTGACCGAGCCGCAGGCTGGCTCTGACGTGGGAGCAGCGAGGACCAAGGCAACCCGAAATGCCGACGGCAGCTACAACATCGAGGGGACCAAGATCTTCATCACGGGTGGCGATCACGACATCACGCCGACGATCATCCACCTTGTGCTCGCGCGGGTGGAGGGTGCACCGGCCGGGACCAAAGGGCTGAGCTTGTTCATCGTGCCGTCGGTGCGCGTCAACGCGGATGGCTCGCTCGGAGAGCCGAACGACGTGGTGCTCGGTGGGCTGGAGCACAAGATGGGCATCAAGGGGTCCACGACCTGCGTGCTCAACTTCGGCGAGAACGGCGGGTGCAAGGGCTACGTGGTTGGCGGAGTGGAGAACGCCGGCATGGCGCAGATGTTCAAGATGATGAACACTGCGCGCATCGCGGTGGGAATCCAGGGGCTGGCCACGGCGTCGGCTGCCTATCTCAATGCGCTGGTCTACGCGCGCGAGCGCAAGCAGGGGCCTTCGATCAAGAAGTTCAAGGACCCGACCGCGCCCAAGGTGCCGATCCTCGAGCACGCGGACGTGCGACGGATGCTGCTGGACATGAAGGCGCGGGTCGAAGGGATCCGCGCGCTGGCCGTGAAGCTGGCGATGCACCAGGATCTGGCCCAGATCCATGCGGGCAAGGACGATGCGCTGGCAGCGGAGCACAACGGGCAGGTGGAGATCCTGACGCCGATGCTCAAGGCGTATGCATCGGATCAGGGGTTCCGGGTGTGCGAGAACGCGATCCAGACGCTGGGCGGTGCTGGGTACATCTCGGACTACGGGATGGAGCAGTACTGTCGCGACGCCAAGATCTTCAGCATCTACGAGGGGACGAACCACATCCAGGCGATGGACCTGGTGAGCCGCAAGCTGGCGTTGCGGGGTGGTGCGGACCTCAAGAAGTTCCTGGGTGACGTCGGGACGTTCGCGAAGCGCAACGCAGAGCATCCGGTGCTTGGAGGCGCTGCGCAACAGCTCGCTCTGGCGCAGAAGGCCGTGGGCGGTGCCGTAGCAGCCATGATGGGGTGGACCCAGGAGGGGAAGATCGAGCTGGTGCCCTTGTACGCCAACCGATTCCTCGAGATGATGGCCGAGACCACCGTTGGCTGGCTGCTGCTCGAGGCTGCGTCGATCGCGCACGATCGGCTGGGCGCCCTTGGCAGGCAGCACCCGGACGCGGCTTTCTACCAGGGCAAGATCTCCTCGGCCGTGTACTTCGCCCTCAACGTGTTGCCCGCGGTGGCGGGCAGGGCGCAGATCATGAGCGGGGGCGACGACGCGGCGCTGACGATTCCGGATGCGGGGTTCGCGGCGATCTAGAGGGGCCCCTGTGCCCTCTGTGGTTCAACGGGCGCCGTGCTACGATGCCGGCCGAAGGAGACGAACCATGCGCGTGACCGGCGCGTTTTGCACCTTTGGCTTGACGGCAGGCGTTCTGCTCAGCGCTGCGATCGCGAGTGCGCAGGGCTGGCCTCCGCCCCAGACCCAGCCCGCGCAGCCGCCCGCGACCGCGACGCAGCCCAAGCCGGCGACCGGAGGATTCGAAGCAGGCGGGCTCGCGCCGCCGACGCCGATCGGCAATGACCCGAACGCCCCGGGCAACCGCAACAGCCCGACCGAGACTCGGCTGCGCAAGTCCGAGTCCGACGATTCGGGACGCGGGCTGGAGTGGTTCTACGTGAACGCAGAAGGGGGGCTGCAGGTGCTCGGCCTGCAGACGTTCAGCTCGAGCGGGCTGGCGTACGGCCCAGTGAAGACCACGGCCGTGGGACCGATGTTCGGCGGCGGGCTGGGCCTGCGCCTGATGTTCTTCACGTTCGGCGCCAGGGCGCGCATGGGCATGTTCGACCAGTACAAGCTCGGCACGATCAACGGCGAGTTCGGATTCCACATTCCATTGGGCGACCTCGAGCCGTACTTCACGCTGGGTGCAGGCTATGCGGTGCTGACCTCGCTCAATGCCAATGCCGACTGGGGCACCAGCAGCGTGTCGGTCCGCGGCTACGACATCCGTGCTGGCGCCGGGCTCGACTACTACATCACGCCCGTGTTCTCGATCGGCGCGAACCTGACCGGCGAGATGCTCGGGCTGTCGCGTCCGTCAGGGACCCTTTCGCCAACGCCCTCCAAGCTGAACGCCGCCGATCAGAAGACAGCGCAGACCAGCGGATCGAGCGTCGGTTCGGCGTTGACCATCTCCGCCGTGGCGGGGCTGCACTTCTGATGTCGATCGATCGCAGGTGATTCGTGCTGCGTTTCCTGCTCTGGCTCCCGATCTGCGCAGCGCCCGGCGTAGCCCTGCTGTGGTTCGTGTGGCGCGTGCCGCCGATCCGCGACCCTGCGCGCTCGGTCTGGGGCACGTACGTGCTCGGGATGCTGGCAGCCATACCTGCGGTGCTGGCGGAGAACGCGCTGGCGCGGTTCACCGGGATCTCGGATCAGCTCGATCGCCTCGCGGGAACGACATCCCTGCTGTTCGTGTTCCTGTTCGCGGCGCCGCTCGAAGAGGCGGTGAAGGTGGCGGCTGCGTGGCCTGCGTTCCGATCCGGGGAATTCGACGAGGCGTTTGACGGGATCCTGTATGCAACCGCAGCGGCCGCGGGATTCGCGTCCGTCGAGGGAGCCTTGAGCCTCGCCCGGCACCCGGTGTCGGCAAGCGAGGTGGTGCGCGTGTTCATCATTCTCGTCTCGCAGCCGCTGCTGTCGTCGATGTGGGGCTACGGCCTCGGGCGTGTGCGAAGGACCAAGACGCCGACGATCCGGTTCATGCTGCTGTGGCTCGTGGCGACAGGGCTGCATGCGATGCTCGAGCACCTGACCGCGTCGCGATCGACTGCAGCAACAATCTCGGCGATCCCGCTGGTGATCGGCCTGGCGGGTCTGGCGTGGTGGGCAGGGCGCGATCTGCTGGCGCGGTTCGGGCGCACCACTCTCGCGCCACCGGTGCGACGGGGCCTGGCATCCCTGCAGCCGCCGTCGCTGCATGCGATGCGGCAGGCGTTGCACGGCAGCCATCGTCCGGTGCTCTTCCACTGGATCCCGCTTGGGGCACTCACCACCACGGGCGTGATGCTGACCACGGTCACGGTCGCGATCTGGGGGGGACGCAGGCTCGGGCTCGACTTTGCCGCCATCGATCGGGCGGAGTCGTCGACCAGCGCCGCAGCGCCGTTGCTGCTGCTGGCGTGCTCGGTGCTCGTTGCATTCCCGGTGTCAGGATTCCTGGTGGCGCGGGCGAGCAACTCGGATGGCGTGCTCGAGCCGGCGCTGTCGGCCGCGGTTGCGATCGTGGCGGTACTGGTGCTGCTCGGGCTGGCTGCGCCGGTTGCGTTGGTGCTCGCGCTTGCGTTCGCGCCAGTGGCGTTTGCGCTCGCGTGCGGAGGGGCGTGGGTGGGATTGGGGAGATAGGCTCAGGAGGTCGGCCCGAGATCCGCAGGCAGCGGGGGCTGGCGGAGCGAGGTCGGAGCAGGAGGAGGCGGCGGCTGGTGAGGCGGCGGCGGGCGCATCGACAGGTCGTGATCGGGCTTGTCTGCACCCCAGCGCAGGTAGAGCGTCGGCAG
The DNA here is from genome assembly GCA_016218915.1 of Deltaproteobacteria bacterium. GTDB lineage: Bacteria > Myxococcota_A > Polyangia > Polyangiales > Polyangiaceae > JACRCQ01. The sequence continues at coordinate 306,099 of JACRCQ010000077.1, read as the reverse complement.
GGCGAGCAGCGTGACGAGCGTAGCGGTCACCAGGCCTCCCATGACGACCGTGGCGAGCGGGCGCTGGACTTCAGCGCCGGTGCCTGTGGCGATGGCCATGGGAAGAAAGCCGAGCGCAGCGACGGCGGCGGTGGTGAGGACAGGGCGCACCCTTGTCTTGGATGCTTCGCTGACAGCTTGCTCTGTAGGCTCACCAGCCTTCTCGTGGTTGCGGATCGAGGCGATGAGCACGACGCCATTGAGCGTGGCGACGCCGAACAGGGCGATGAATCCGACAGCCGCGCTGATGGAGAAGGGCAGATCGCGGAAGTAGAGCGCGAGGAACCCTCCTGAAGCGGCGGCCGGAATGTTGATGAAGATCAGTGCGGCCGGGCGCATGGCGCCAAACGCCAGGTACAGCAGCACGAGGATGACGGCGAGTGTGGTGGGCACCACGATCATGAGCCGCTGGGTGGCGCGCGCGAGGTTCTCGTACTGCCCGCCGAACTCGGTGTAGTAGCCGGTCGGCATCTTGACCTGGTCGATCTTGGATTGCACCTCTTGTACGAAGCTCGACAGGTCGCGGTTGCGGACGTTGGCTTCCACCAGGATGCGCCGGCGGGCCTGCTCACGGCTGACCTGGGCCGGGCCTTCCATCTGCTCGATGTCGGCCAGATCCCCGAGCGGAGCCGAGGTCCCGTTCGAGAGAGGGACGAGCAGACGACGAACGACTTCCGGATCGGTCAGGGGCGTCTTGGCGAGGCGGACGACGACATTGAAGCGCTTCTGTCCTTCGAGGAAGGAGCCGACCTCCCGTCCTGCGCGCATCATTTCCACGAACGCCACGACTTCGTCGGTGCGTGCACCGAGCCGGGCCATTCGCTTCGGGTCAGGGCGCACGGTCAAGAGCAGGAGTCCCTTGGTGGGCTCGACGCGGATGTCCGCCGCACCCTGGACGTTGCTGATCAAGCGCGACACTTCTGCGGCAAGGCGGTTGAGCGTGGGGATGTCGTCGCCGTAGATCTTGACGCCCATGTCGGACTTGACGCCGCCGATGAGCTCGTTCATGCGCATCTCGATCGGCTGCGTGAACGCAAGCGCGGAGCCTGGCAGCGCCTTGTTCGCTGTCTCGGTCATCGCGTCGGCAAACCCGTTGGCGTCACGCGCTGTCTTCCACTCGGCGCGCGGCTTGAGCAGCACGAACACGTCGGCCATCTCCACGCCCATTACGTCAGTGGCCACGTCGGGGCTGCCCACGCGGGCGATGACGTGCTCGACCTCGGGGAACTTGAGCAGCGCAGACTCCAACGCCATGGTCCCGTGGGTCGACTCGGTGAGCGACACGCTTGGGGGGCGGGTGACCTGCACGACGAGGTCGCCTTCTTCGAGTCGGGGAACGAACTCGGCGCCCATCTGGGAGCCGACGCCGATGCCCACGCCAGCGATGAGCAACACTGCGGGCACGACGACGACGGGCCGATGGAGCACCCGCATGAGAAGCGGATCGTAGACCTTGCGGATCTGGCGGATGATCCATGGATCATGCTCGTGGATCTTGCGAATGAGCAGCGAGCCGAATGCGGGCACCCAGGTGAACGTGAGGATCAGGGCTGTACCCAGCGCGAAGAGCACGGTCCACGCCATGGGCCGGAACATGCGTCCTTCCACCCCTTCGAGGAGCAGGATGGGCGCGTAGACGATCGCGATGATGAACACGCCCATGGCGATGGGACGTCCGGCCTCGTTGCCGATCTGCACCATGCCGCGCCGGGCGCTGATCCGATTCGCCGTCATCGCAGCGAGCGCACCCTCGACCATGACGACGGCGCCGTCGACGACAAGGCCGAAGTCGATGGCTCCCAGGCTCATGAGGTTGCCGGTCTGGCCTGTGTTGGCCATGAGGGCGAAGGCTCCGAGCATCGCCAGGGGAATCGCGCTGGCCACCACGATGCCGGCGGTGAAGTCGCCGAGCATGATGAAGAGCACGACAGCGACCACGATCCCGCCTTCGATCAGGTTCTTCTTGACGGTGTGAAGGACCTCGTCGACGAGCTGGGCTCGATCGTAGAAGGGGACGATCTCGACGCCTTGGGGGAGCGCCTTCTTGATGTCGGTCAGCCGATCCTTGACGCGTGCAACGATCTCGTGGGCGTTACCGGCCGCGATCATCTGCACCATGGCGTAGACGACCTCGCCCTTGCCGTCCGCGGATGCCGACGCAAGCCGCAACGCCGAGCCGTTCTCCACGTCAGCCACGTCCTTGACGAGGATGGGCACGCCTCCGGGACGTGTCGTCACCACCTGGTTGGCGATCTGGTCGAGCGAACGAAACACCCCCTCCACGCGGATGAAGATCTGCTCGTCGCCGCGCTCGATGGCGCCAGCGCCCGCGTTCTGCCCTGCAGCTTGGATCGCGCGCTCCACATCCATGTGCGTGAGCCCGTAGGAGAGCAGCGCATCGGTCTTGATCCTGATCTCGGCCTGGCGCGTTTCTCCACCCCAGGCGTTGACCTCGACCACGCCGGGCACGGATCGCAATCGGTAGGCGATATCCCAGTCCAGCACGGTCCGAACGTCGCGCGGGGTGTGGCCGGGCCAGTTCACCATGAAGTGGTAGACTTCGCCCAAGCCCGTGGTCAGAGGGCCCATCTGCGGGCTCCCCGCGCTGGCAGGTATTCTTTCGCGGGCCATGGGCAGGCGCTGCGACACGATCGAGCGCGCCAGCTGCAGATCAAAGCCGTCGTCGAAGATGATCGTGATCGCAGAGATGCCGGCGCGCGAGATGGAACGCATCCGCTGGACCCCCGGCATGCCCGTGAGCACGAGCTCCACCGGATAGGTCACCATCATCTCCATCTCGACCGGCGAAAGGCCTGGCGCCGTGGTGAGCACCTGCACCTGCACGTTCGTGATGTCAGGCGTCGCGTCGATCGGCAGCGCGATGTAGCTGCGGACGCCGAGAGCGACCAGAGCGAGCATGGCGAGGATCACGAGCAATCGGCCTTGGACCGATGCTTCGACGAGCTTGCCAATCATTAACCACCCAGGTCCTTGCGAATGTGCTCGCCCTTCAGGAGAAGTGCACCCCCAACCACGACGGGCTCGCCTTCCTTGAGCCCGTCCTCGACCACGGTATGCACACCGTCCGTGTGCCCCAGCCGCACGACGTGGATGTCGAAGTCACCTGGACCGCGCGACGGGGCATGCACGAAGACCGCTGGGGCTCCGTCGAACTCCACGATCGAAGTGCGGGGCACGACGATCAGCGGTGGGGTTCCGGAGGCAGACAGCCGGACCGTGACATCGGCGAATCCTCCTGCGACGAGCCCGGTGCACCCTGGGGCAAAGGACACGAGCACGGTCATGGTGCGGCGCTGCTCCTCGATCCGATCGAGCCGCGTCTGCACCGTGCCATTGCAGGTCGAATCGGTCCCGCGGAGGCGGATGATCGCTGGCCCTCCGACCTCGACGCGTCGGGCGAGCACCTCAGGCACGTTGGCTTTGAGGATGAGCTTTTCCGGTGCGACGATCTCGAACAGGCTCATGTCGGCCGTGACATGACCGCCGAGCATGACGCCGCGGTGGGAGACGACGCCGGAGATGGGCGAGGTCACGGCGATGCGGGCAGCGCCAGCCTTTCCACCTTCCGACGGAACGGGCACATGGGACGCGACCAGCAGGCTGTGAGCGGAGCGTTCAGCGGCCTGTGACTCGCGAAGCTCGGCTTCGGCAGCCTGCAGGGCGCGCTCGCTGGTGGCCTTCTCGGCCCACAGCTTGCGCTCCTGCTCGACCATCTTGTCGGCGCGCCACAGCCTCGCGCGTGACCTCAGCCAGTCTCCCTGCATCCGCGCCGCATCTGGCGCGTCGATCCAGGCGAGCACCTGCCCGGCCTTCACGCGATCGCCTTCCTTGACCAGGATGGCCATGACCCTTCCGGACACGAGGGCCCCGACTTGCGCCTCGCCATCTACTGCAGGAGTCACCTCCCCTGAGGCGAGCGTCTCGTCAGCCAGCGCTCTGCGCTCCGCGGGTTTGACCGTAATGCGTCCCGAGCTGACCAGATCGGGATCGATCTTGACCTGATGACCTTCGGAAGGTGCTGAGGCAGAGGCCGAAGGGGCCGAAGCGGCGGCCTCGGGTATGGCGGAAGAACCTTTGCGGCACCCCGCATGGATGCCGGCGAGGCCGATGATCAAGGCCATCGCGGCGGATTTCATGAATGGATCCAAGCGCCCGTTCATCGCGACATCTTCCTGGGCAACGGGCCTCCCACGGCATGCTCCAACCGGATGTCGGCCCGCTGGACATCCGCAGCTGCGGCCAGGAAGCCTTCCTCCGCGATGAGCACCTCACGCCGCGAGGCCAGCGCGGTCGTCAGATCGACAGCTCCTGCTTCGTAGCGTTTCATGATCTCTCGCATGGCTTCCCGTCCCGGGAGCACGGCTCCATTCCAGAGCTCTTCTCGCACCTGACGTGCATGGTAGCGCTCGTGCACCGCCTGGCGCACCTCTCGAGCGACGCCGGCTTGCACGTCGACCACCTGAGCGCGGCCAACGGCTGCCTCCCCTCGCAAGACCGAGGCTTCGAGCACGTTGGGGTTCACGAACGGCAGAGGGATGGAGACCATGCCGCCGACGACCCGCTCGCCGGTCCCCTCGTGGGTGTAGGATAGCCCCAGGCCGACGAAGGGGCGTCCTGACGCTGTCGCCACCTCGGCACCTCGCTCAGAAGCATTGGCCTGGGTGCGAGCGATCAAGGCGGTAGGGTGGTTGCGCTGCGCAAGTGCCACCGTCGCTTCCTCGTCGATCGGCCGATCGTCGGTCTGCGCCAGATCCCCAACCGGGTTCAGACGCTCGTCCGGTGGCAGCGCCGTTGCATAGCGAAGATCGCCATCCGCAACGATGATCATGCCCTCGGCGGCGAGCACGGCGGCATGGGTGGAGCCCACGACGCTGCGTGCGAGGGCGGCTTCTGAAGGCGAAGCGGTGCCGGCACGGACGCGGACCTCGGCGATGCGAAGCATTTCCTCGGCAGCTCCGGCGCTCTGCTTTCGCAAGAGCAGCACCTCGCGGCCGTAGCGAGATTCGACCCAGGCGTTCATCGCGCGGGCAATGGCATCACGGCGTGCCAGCTCCGCATTGGCCTTGGCGCGATCCTTGAGCGCGTCGGCATAGCCTGCGCGAGCCGAACCCAGGCCGCCCAGGGAGAATTCCTGCCAGACCCGTGCGGTTACGTCGATCCCCGTGCCGCCGGGAGTGATGTTGGTTCGTCTTCCAACATCGACTTCCAGACGAGGAGGATGGGAGAACGGAAGATTGACGGCGCTGCGAGTGCGCGAAGCTTCGGCGCCGGCCACGCGCGCAGGAAGAACTCCGGGACCCGCTGCTTCGGCCCGGTGCCGCACGGTCGCGACGTCGAGCGTCACCCCGCCAGTCGGCGGGTTATGCTCGTGCTCGTGCTCCGTGTGCTGTGCACGCGCGGCTTGGGACGACGCTGCAAGGGCGAGCACCAGCCCGAAGGAAAAGCGTTTGGGTAGCATGAAGTTGAAACTCTGGCCGGGATGAGTCCTACGCGCCGGCACCAGATAGGCATATCCGAACTTTGTCGGACGCGCGCGGTCAAGGAAAGGTTCAGAGGATGGACATGCGGACAGGAACCGGAGGCGCGGGAACTGCCCGGCTTCCGATGGGTTGGCTCACGTTGGGCCTTCTGGCCGGGGTGATCTACAGCATCGTCGACGATGTAGCCGATGCTTCGTTGTTGCAGGGCAGCACCCTGCTGGCGTTCAACGCATTCCACCGTTTCTTCAACACCCTCGCACCCCCGGTCGCAGGCATGGTCGTGGGCCTGCTCTTCGCCTACATGCGCCAGCGGGATGCGCGCATCACTGCGGAGAGCCGCGCGACCGACGCGCTTCGCGAGAGGCTCAAGGGCGCTGAGCGCCAGCAAGCGGTCTGGCTGCTCGCTTCCTCCCTGCTGCACGACGTGAGAAACCCGCTGCATGCGCTGGGGCTTCTGCTCGACGAGGCGATCGACTTCCGGGATCGGGACTCGGCACAGGTTGCCGAGGCGTTGACCAAGGCGCGCGCCCAGGCGGATCGCATCGAGCAGCGAATCGGATCGCTGCGCGAGATGGCGGAATGTCCGCCTCGGGAGAGAAGCCGTGTGAGAGCGGCCAGCCTCGTGCGCGCCATTGTGTCCGACCTGCAGGAGGTGGCGAACCGCGCCAAGGTGAAGCTTGAGACCGGCAGTCTCGTGGACGAAGAGATCGAGGCTGACGAGCGCTACCTTCGAACCCCTATCGAGAACCTGATCATCAACGCCATCCAGGCGACTTCAGGCGTTTCCAACGGAGCGGTTCGGGTGGAGGTCGTGCGGGACGGCAGCGAGCTGCAGGTGCTGATCATCGACAACGGCCCTGGGCTCCCGGAAGCGTTGCGCGAGGTACTCTTCGAGCCGTTGCACACGGCCAAGAACCTGGGGATGGGGCTCGGCCTGCCCCTGGCAAGGGCGCTCGCGCGCCTGGAAGGGGGCGACGTGCGGCTGGTGCGCAATGGCCCCCCTGAGACTGCGTTCGCGCTGACCATTCCTCTGCCGAAGAACCGGGCCTGAGGCCCGCGGCCGCGCCGCCGGGAGCTCAAGGCAGAACCAGGCCCAAGGTGCGTATGATGTGCGTTGTCCATTGGTGCCGAACCGGCTCCCAGGAGGTCCCATGCGCGCTTCGTACTTTGCCGCCATCGTGGTAGCAGCAGCATTTCCCGCCTTTGGATGCGCAGGCGCGCAACCGCACGTGCGCTCGGACGCCGCGCTCGGCAAGGTCATCATCTACCGCAACGGCGTGGCCTACTTCGAGCGCAGCGCGCACGTGGAGGGGGACAAGCTGACGCTGAGCGTGCCAGCGGAGCGGATCGACGACTTCCTCAAGTCGCTGACCGTGGTGGATGCGGCAACGGGCACGGCGTTGCCTGTGTCGTTCCCGGCAGCCAACAAGCGTCACGGCGACTCGGTGGATTTGAACATCAAGCTCCCCCGCGCGGGGGTGCAGGACTTGCGGCTGTCCTACGTGACCGAGAGTCCGGCGTGGAAACCCAGCTACCGCGTGATCCTGGCTGATGGGGGCAAGGCAAGGCTTCATGCCTGGGCGGTGGTCGACAACGTTTCGGGCGAAGACTGGAACAAGGTGACGGTCGGGGTGGGATCGACCTCTGCGCTGTCCTTCAAGTACGACCTGCACAGCGTGCGGCTGGTGGAACGCGAGACGCTCAGCAACGACACCGAGCTTGCGATGGCGCCACCGACCGGTGGCTCGCCCTATGCGGTCGGCGGCAAGGAGGTGAAGATCGTCGGCAACTTCAAGGCCGATCAGATCGACAACATCGCCAGGATGCAGAATGCGCAGCCGCAGCAGCAGTACGGCGGCAACTTCGTGTTGGCGGATCGTTCGGCTGCCAACAGCCCGACCACGACCACCAAGTCGGGACGCCATTCCGTACAAGTCGCGCCCAAGGACAAGGCAGGAGGATCGCCGATCCTGGGGAACACATCGGCCGGGCTCAAGGGAGCAGCGGAGCCAGCGTCCAACCTCACGCTGGTGCCTGGAACCGAGGCGCTTCGCGCGGGAAACAGCCGGGTGCGCGTGGAAGGTTTCGCCCAGAAGGGCGACGCGGACCCGAGGCAATCGTCGCTCAACCGCGCGAACGTCATCCGCGAGCAGCTGATTGCGCAGGGGGTTTCTCCGGATCGCGTGGAAGCGGTGGGCACGGGCAAGATCGCCCAGGACGGCGTACGAATCGTGTTGGCGGACGACGAAGCGAAGCCGTCGCAGGCGTCGGCGAAGTCGCTGGGAGCGCGCGAGTCCGAGCCGATGGGATCGGCGCTGTTTCTGTCCGGCACTCCGATGAGCCTGGAAGACGGGCGCTCTGCGATGGTGTCCCTGGTGCAGGCCGAAGCGGAGGCCAAGCAGGTCTACTACTTCGATCCGGTTTCATCGCGTGGATCCAACCGGTTCGCGTTCAAGGCGGTGCGGCTGGTCAATCCCACGCAGTACACGCTGGAGGCGGGTCCCTTCACGGTGTACGCGGAGGGCCAGTTCCTCGGCGAGGGGCTGAGCGAGCCGATCCCCCCTCGCTCCGTGGCGTTCATTCCTTTCGGGCTGGATCGCGAGCTGGTGGTGGACCCGACCGAGGCCACCCGCGAGGAGATCAACAAGCTGCTCACGATCCAGCGCGGCATCATCTCGACCGAGACGCAGCGAATCCGCCAGACCAAGCTCGCGTTGAACAACCGCGGCGCTGCCCAGGCCGAGGTGTTCGTGCGTCACGCGGTGGCTGAAGGCTGGACGCTCAAGGCTGGGGCGCAGCAGAAGTTCGAGAAGCTGTCGGGCGCCTATCTGTTCCCGGTGACCGTGCCTGCCCGAAGCTCGATCGATCTGGTCATCGAGGAGACGATGCCGATCGCCAAGACCGTGGACATACGGACTGACGTGGGTGTATCGGCGATCGAGCTGTTCCTGAGGACAGCGCGTCTGGACGAGGGCCTCAAGGGCAAGCTCGACGATATTGTGCGGCTGCACAAGGAGAACGCGAATCTGCAGCAGAAGATCGAGACGATCGAGTCGCAGATGCAGGTGTACCGGGTGCGGGTCGACGAGCTGCACGTGCAGCTGGTCACGCTTCGGCAGGTGCCGAATGCCCAGGCCCTGAGCCGCAATCTGGCGCAGAAGATGGAGGAGATCAGCAATCGCCTTCAGAAGACCACGATCGAGGTGACGGATCTGAAGGGAAAGCTGATGACGGGTCAGATCGCGATCCAGGATCGGCTTGCGGAGCTGACGCTGGCGCCGACCAAGGACAAGGACGCCAAGGCAGCGGAGCCGGCGCCGGTTGCGAAATGATTCCTGCGCGCTTCACGAACCTTTTGCGTTGGACTCCCAACGCGCGCTGATCCAGGCTCAAGCACGAGGAGATGGACATGCGACAGGTTTGGATCCTGACCGCGGCGGCCCTGGTGACTTGTACCGTGGCCATCGCATGTGGAAACACCGCTCAGCAGCCGGCGCCGGTCGATCCGACGACTGCGCCTCGCAAGACGCAGCTGCCGACGTGCCGCTGGATACCCGTGGCGCCGGAGTGGAACGAGCCGTGCAGCCAGACGAACCACGGTGCGAAGCTCGAGGTGACGATCCGGGAAGACAACCGACCGGAGAATGCCAAGAAGCAGACGGCCACGTGCGAGTGCGACTGACGCGCTTGCGGACAGCGGTGTGAACATGGCTACGACGCGCGCCCAGACAGGCGAAGCAAAGTGCGTGTTGCTGGTCGAGGACGAGCAGGACGCCCGAGAGGCTCTTGCGAGGACCCTGCGCGCGGAAGGGCTTACGTGCCTGTGTGCGGGCTCGGTGGCTGAAGCGTTGTCGGTGGTGAGCAGCGGCGAGTTCATCGACGTTCTGGTGGTCGACGTGGTGCTCGGCAGCGAAGGACCGGATGGCATCGATCTGATTCCGATGCTCCGCGAGAAGAACGTGCGTGCGCCGGTGGTGGTGGTGACTGCGTTTGCCGACAGCCCGCGGTTGAAGCGCGCCTTGAATCTGGGGGTCTCCTACCTGATCGAGAAGCCGTTCCGGGCCAAGTCGTTGCTCACGGTGATCGAGAAGCTGCTGGACGACCCCTTTGATCTTGCGCACCTGGTGGATCGAGCGCTGGCGCGCGCCGGGCTCACGGAGAAGGAAGACGAAGTGGCTCGGCTCCTGCTCAAGGGCTTGTCCAACGAGGAGATCGCCTCAGCGACCTCGAACTCGGACAAGACGATCCGACAGCACGTCACGGCGCTGTATCGCAAGGTGGGCGTGACGAGCCGGGCCGAGTTCTTCCACTTCGTGTTCCCGACGTGAACCGAGCTCCTAGTACCGTGTGCCCGGAGTGCACAGCGGGATCTTTGCCGACCACCGCCTTCCGCCGACCGTAGCGACACGGCACCGCCGTGTCTGCGATAGGCACGGCATGCCGTGCCCAACGCAGGCACGCCGTGGCGTGCCGCTACCGGGACCCACGCGCCCGGTGCCTTGCGCGCCTGGAGAAGGCGTCGCGGGTGATCCCCCAACGAACTTCGGGCACGCAGTACTAGCTCGTCCCGATCCACGTGACGAGCGCCACCGAGAAGAACCCGAGCGCGATCAAGGCTGCAGCGATCATCATGCGGACCCAGAAGGCGTAGCCGCTCGAGAACGACTTCTTGAGCGCATCGTCGAGATCCGCCTGGCCTGCGAGCGTATGCTCGATGTCCTTGCGCTCCTGGATCGCGCGCCACCACAGCAGCGCAGCTTCGATCAGCGCGGCGATCCCCAGCACCGAGAACGCTCGCACTCGCGTGCGCATCGCCTGCCGCTTTGCGGCCAGCTCCGCAAGCGGCATCCCGTCCACCAGCAGCGGCGTCCGGATCTCGATCGTCGGTCGCGCCAGCCCGTCGTCGCCAGGCACCGGCCAGGCGACAGCCTCGGTCTCGCGGCCGGGCGGATCAGGCGACACGAGGATCCACGAATCGCGTGGGGGCTTCGGGATGTCGACCGAGCCGCGTGCGCCTCCGTTGTCCGGCTCGAGCTTGAGCCCGGTGGCAAAGAGGCGAGAGCTGCGCGTCAGCAGCGTGACGAACGCCATGCGGTGGCCGACGGGAGACAGGATTCGCACGTGACCATCGCGGCTCGGGCCCGGCTCGATCCACAGCCCCCCGGGCATCACCGGAAGCACGCCAGACCAGGAGCCTTGCTGGCCGGTGGCAGAGCGCGCGGTGATGAGCAGCTTGGCTTCGTGCTCCACCGCGTGGATTCGCAACCGGGCCCAGCCTTGATCATTGGCAGTGACCTTGTCGGGGCCATCCACGGCCGCGCCCATGCCTTCGACCGAGACGGTCGCTGCGGCGACTGGATCGCCTTTCGCACGATCGAGCACCTGCACCAGGACGTCTTCAGGATAGGGAGCGGTGAGGATTCCGCGGGCTGGAGACACGAGCAGGGAGAGGTCGCCGGTGACGGTGCCCAGGACGGGCAGCGGATCGGTATGCATGGCGGCCTGCCACGTCGGGATGCCGATGGGGAACTGATTGAGACCGAGGATGCGGGGTTGCGGGGCGACGGTGCGGACCTCGACGCGCATGACTCCGTGGGTCTTGCCCAGGGGCAGGCGCGCTTCCCACGCGCCGTCCTCATCGGTCACGCCCTGCGCCGAGACCTCGGACGAAGCATCGCTCGCGACGAGCCGCAAGGCGGTGCCGCGCATGGGCAGCTCGACGCCGAGCGCGCGTTCGACGGCGACCACGCGCCAGGCAGCGACGCCGTCCGGTCCTGGCGGGCCGCCGTAGACGCGCGCGCCGAGCCCGGTGCGAGCCCGTCCTCCGAGCAGCAGCGTGCATGCCAGGCCGATGGCGAGGCCAGGGACGATGTAGATGCTGAATTGGAGGCCGCGCTGGGGAAGGGTCATCGGTTGTGGACCAGCCAGGTGAGAGGCTGATGATACAGCTCTCGCATGCGGCTGGCAGGAACCTCGTGACCCATGTCGTGGACGATGCGCAAGCGCACGTGGACCTTGTTCTTCTTGAGGATCTCGTAGGCTTCGCGCGACTCCTGGAGCACCGGAGCGTCGAGGGCACCGGTCAGCAGGTAGACGCGCTTGATGTTGCCCCGGTTGCTCTTGAGGACCTCGAGCCCTTCTCCGCCCCAGTAGCGCGCGGCAGAGGCGAGGATGAGCCAGCGGTTGAACACGCGCGGCTCGCGCACGCCGATGTTCTGGGCGGCGTAGGCGCCCTCGCTGAAGCCGATGAGGATGTTGCCGTAGCGCTGAATGGTGGGCTGCTTCTTTCGAAGCGCCTCCATGGAGGCGTCGATCACGCGTTGGGCGCCGGGCCAGTCGTTGTTCCAGGCGCGCGCGCCGTTGCCGTAGTCCTCTTGTCCGCTGGGGCACAGCAGCCAGCCGAACTCGGTGGCGACGTGGGACCACTTGACGCAGTCATCGTGCGGGTTGCCGCCTCGACCGTGCATCCAGACGACCACGGCCCTGGTGCGCTTGTTTCGCGGGGGGAAGTAGAAGGCAGAGGTGTGGCCGGGCACGTCGAGGGTCTCGGGCGCAGGCCCGTGCGACTGGGCGAAGACAGGGGAGGCGAATGCGGTGAGGCAAAGCAGCAGGGCGCCGAAAGCGAGCAGGACCCGCGCGGGGGTTCGAACTCGGGGGTGGACTGGGGCGGCCTGCATGCTATCTGGGGGGTTCCAACGCCCGACGTGGGCGAACTCATCCCATGCCACAGTCCGGGCGACCGGGCAAAAAAGTCCTGTATTTCGCATGGGTGGGCAGATCTTACCGGACCCGAGCGATGGGGGTTGCAATCGGCTTCGCGCCCCATATACTTCGCGGTCCTGATTTTTTCCGAAGCGAGTTAGCCATGTATGCGGTGATAAAGACCGGCGGAAAGCAGTATCGCGTGACCGAAGGACAAAGCTTGCGCGTGGAGAAGCTCCCGGGCGAGCCTGGCCAGAAGGTCGAGTTCAAGGAAGTGCTCCTGGTCGGCGGCGACAAGCTCAAGATTGGGCAGCCGACCGTGACGGGTGCGCGCGTCGAAGCCGAGATCCTCGGACAGGATCGCGGTCCGAAGATCGTCATCTTCAAGTTCCGACGTCGCAAGAACTACCGTCGCAAGCAGGGGCACCGACAGCCCTATACCCAACTCAAGATCACCGGGATCTCCGGCTGAGACGAGGGAGCCATGGCACACAAAAAAGGCGGCGGCTCGTCACGCAACGGCCGCGATTCCAAGTCCCAGAAGCGTGGCGTCAAGGTCTACGGCGGTGAAGCCATCCATGCGGGCGGCATCATCGTTCGTCAGGTCGGCAACACCATCCACGCAGGCAAGAACGTCGGCACCGGGCGTGACTTCACGCTCTATGCCCTCGTCGATGGCCTGGTGACGTTCGAGTGGAAGACCAACACCAAGAAGCAGGTGTCGGTCTACGCCCCGGGCGTTTGATCCGCACTGCGCGCTGAAACGTCCGCGCCTCACGGCTCGGACGCGCGGTGCGTCCATCCTGCTGACCCCTTCCTTCGCACCGGCTGCGGGCACGCATCAAGTCCCGATCCATCGCAGCGTGGTTCTGCCATAATCGGCGACCGCAGCGACCTGGATTGCTTGGATCGTCGAGGCGGGTCGCGCAACGCAACCCCAGAATCGCATTCGGGATGGACGGTGCGGATGCCGCAGAGCCTGATCCCCCAGTCATCGGCACGAACGCCTCGCCCAGGCTACCTGGTGGCCTGCCTGGTGCTCGCGTCGATGCTCGGCCTGGGCGGGCTGACCAATGGCTGCGGCACCATCCAGTTCTATCGCCAGGCCACGCATGCCGGGCTGACCTCGGACAGCAAGATGGATCCGGAGCTGCGCGCGTGGGTCGAGCACGTGCATCAGGCGCGCAACGAAGGGCTGGTCACCTATGCGGGCAGGATCGTTCCCCTGGCCACTGCCAACGCGCTGCTGTCGTTCCTGCTGATCGTCGCGAGCGCCACTGCGCTCGCTGGTCGTCCCCGTGCCAACTCGCTCGCCTTGCAAGCCACGGCTGCGAACCTCGCCTACACGGTCATCGACTTCGTGCTGGAACGGCCGCTGCGGACGGTCATCATCGAAGCAGCCACGCGAGCGCCGCCGGGCATACCCGCCCTCGCGGAGCGTTTGCCCAGCGCCATGGGCTGGTGGTGGATGTACCGAGGCCTGTTCGTCCTGCAGCTCGCAGCTCTCGCGGCGATCATCTACGGGCTGACCCGCCCGCGCGTCGCTGCAATCTATGGCGCCGACGACGACCCCGAGCAGGATGGCTAGCGTGGCCTCGATCCTACGACTCCCTGACGACCTCTCGAACCAGATCGCTGCCGGCGAAGTCGTCGAGCGTCCGGCGAGCGTGGTCAAGGAGCTGATCGAGAACTCGATCGACGCAGGCGCAACGCGAATCCAGATCGACGTGGGCGCTGGCGGGGTTGGGTTGATCCGCGTGAGCGACGACGGCAGCGGAATGGACGAGCAGGATGCGCGCCTCGCGGTCGAGCGTCACGCCACGAGCAAGATCACCAAGATGGATGATCTGCTCGCGCTCGGCACCTTCGGCTTTCGAGGAGAAGCGCTTCCCAGCATCGCGTCGGTGAGCCGGTTTGCGCTGCGCACGCGACGTCCGGATCGCGATGCAGGCGTCGAGGTGCTGATCGACGGCGGAGCCGAAGCGACGATCGCGCCGTGCGGCCAGGCTCCAGGCACGATCATCGAAGTGCGCGATCTGTTCTTCAACGTGCCGGCGCGCCGCAAGTTCCTCAAGTCCCTGGCCACGGAGTCCGGAGCGATCACGGCCTGCATCGATGCGCTCGCGCTCGCAGCGCCGGGGCTCACGCTCGTGCTGACGCGCGATGGGCGCCAGGTGCGGCAATGGCTCAGGGCGCAGGGCCGCAAGCAGCGGGTGAAGGACCTGCACCCGGACGGAAAGCTTGCGCTCATCCCTGGTCAGCGGGGCCCGCTGGTGATCGAAGCGTACCTCGGGCCGCCGGAGACCGCGCGCTCCGGCGCTGCGGGCCTCACCCTTCTGGTCAACAACCGCGTGGTTCGCGATCGCGCGTTGCACCGCGTGATCGCGCATGCCTACGGCAGCGTGCTCGAGTCGGGCCGCTTCCCGGTCGGCGTCGTGTATCTCGACATCGACCCCAGGCTCGTCGACGTCAACGTGCACCCGCAAAAGGCCGAGGTGCGGTTTGCCGATGGGCGCGCTGTGCAGGACACGGTGCATCACGTGATTGGCCACGGGCTGGCCGGTGCGTTCGGTCTCGGGGCGCCGGAGCCGTCGCCGGCCTGGTCGCCGCCGGTCGCGCCCATCCCGGTGCGCATCGACTCGGAGCGCGGGGCCGGAGCGCCAGCGATGATCACGGCGCGGGCGCTGGACGAGCTGGTGGCGCCCGTGGCACTCGAGGCGGATCCGTGGGGCCTTGCGCCAGCGATCCCAGCTGCACCTGCCATGGAGCAGGCGGCATTGCCGCTCGGCGCGCCTCGGACGCCGGAGCCGATGGGGGCTGGGGGCCGGCCAGGCGCGACACGCTACTCGACGCTGCGCTACATCGCTCAGGTCCGGGGCACGTTCCTGATCTGCGAGCGGGAGACCGGCATTGCGATCATCGACCAGCACGCGGCAGCGGAGCGTGTGAACTTTGCCAGGCTCCGCCAGGCATTTCATGCGCGCGCTGTGGCATCGCAGCGGCTGCTGCTGCCGGTGACGTTTCGCGTGGATCCCGACGAAGCAGGGTTCCTCGAGGATTCGGCGGACCTGATCGCGTCGCTCGGATTCGAGATCCGCGTGATCGGACCGAACACGGCGTCGGTCGAGGCGGTCCCGCAGATCGTGTCGCGCGCGGCGCCGGAGCGTCTGGCGCGCGACATGATCGACGAGCTGACGCGAGCGGGTGGCCGCGACATGTCTGGGGCCATCGATCTCGCGCTGGCGACCATGGCCTGCCATGGATCGGTGCGTGCGGGCGATGCGATGTCTCCCGAAGAGGTCCGTGCGCTGTTCGAGGCGCTCGATGCGGTGGACCACAGCGGGCATTGTCCGCACGGACGTCCGCTGGTGATGGAGATCGGGTTCTCGGAGCTGGAGCGCCAGGTAGCACGACGGTGACGATCCTTCCTTTCGAGCCTGAGCCTGATGAGCTCGTCTGCGTGGTGGGCCCGACCGCGTCGGGCAAGACCGAGCTGGCCATCAGGATCTGCGAGGAGATCGGCGGCGAGATCATCGGCGCAGACAGCGTGCAGATCTACCGTCACTTCGACATCGGCTCAGGCAAGCCGACCGCTGAGGAGCAGGGCCGGGCGCGCCATCATCTGGTGGATGTGCAGGACCCGCGCGATCCGCTCGATGCGGCGCGATTCGCGGGGATGGCCGATGCGACCGTGGCAGAGGTACGGTCCCGCGGGCGCGTTCCGATCGTCTGCGGCGGCGCATTTCTCTGGGTCAAGGCGCTCGTCTGGGGGCTGGCCCGTGCGCCTGCAGCCGACGAGCAGGTACGTTTGTCGATACGGCGTGATGCAGAGAGGCTGGGTGTGGCCGCGGTGCATGCGCGGCTGGCCGAGGTGGATCCGCAGACCGCAGGGCGTCTGTCTCCCAATGACCTGGTGCGAATCGAGCGTGCGCTCGAGGTCTGGGAGCTGACCGGGCAGACGCTCTCGGCGCTGCATGCGGAGCACCGAGCGCAGCCTCCGCGGCATCGCGCGCGATTCGTGGCGGTTCGCTGGAAGCGCGAAGAGCTCGACGAGCGGATTTCGTTGCGAGCGCAGGGCTGGCTGGAAGGGGGATGGATCGACGAGGTCAAGCGTCTGGTGGAGATGGGGTTGGGCGAGACGCGGCCGATGGGGTCGGTGGGCTACCGGCAGGTGCGGGAGCACGTCGAAGGTCGCCTGTCCCGTGAAGACCTTCACGTTCAGATCGAAAGGGCGACAAGGATCTTCGCTCGTCGGCAGCGCACGTGGGTGCGGGACGTACCGACATCCTGGATTGATCCGACGTGGCTGCGCTGAAGTGCTAAGGTTTGCAATGGTGGAGCCGCGAACTTTTCGCTGTCTTCGGCGGTGGGTGCTAGGCTCCCGGCCAGCGTAAGGGGACACTGAATCGTGGACGAGACGTTCGGACGCTATCGCCTTCTGGAGCGCCTGGGCAAAGGAGGCATGGCGGAGGTCTTCAAGGCGAAGAGCTTCGGGGTGGAGGGCTTCGAAAAGGTCCTGGTCATCAAGAAGATCTTGCCGGACCTCGCGAAGAATCCCTCCTTCGTCGACATGTTCGTCCACGAGGCCAAGCTCGCGGTTCGCCTGTCCCACGCCAACATCGTGCAGGTCTTCGATCTTGGGAAAGTGGACCCGAGCGATGGCGGCACGACCTCCTACTTCATCGCCATGGAGTACGTGGCGGGCATGGACCTCGCCACGCTCCTGGCGCGCGCTCGCCGCCGGAGCGTCACGCTCCCGATCGGCCTGTGCGTCTACATCGTGGCCGAGATCGCCAAGGGGCTGGATCATGCCCATCGGCGTCGCGACGAGCAGATGCGGGAGCTCGGGATCGTGCACCGCGACGTCTCCCCGCAGAACGTGCTGCTTTCCTGGGAAGGCGAGGTCAAGGTCACCGACTTCGGGATCGCGAAGGCGCGCGACGTGATGGAGGACCGCACCGACGAAGCGAAGGGCGGGCAGCTCAAGGGCAAGTATTCGTACATGAGCCCTGAGCAGGCGCGGGGAAAGCCGGTGGACGCGCGAAGCGACATCTTCTCGCTGGGCACGGTGCTCTACGAGCTGATCGCAGGGGTCAATCCCTTCAGCGCAGCCACGCCCTTCGAGACGCTGCGGCGCGTGCAGGCAGGGGAGTACCCGCCGATCGAGCTGCTTCGCCAGGATGTGCCTGCGGAGCAGGCCGCGATCGTGCGAAAGGCGCTCGAGCGCAAGGTCGAAGCGCGGTTCGAGAGCGCGGGCCGTTTCTACGAAGAGCTGCTCGCGTACATGTACTCGTCGGGCACGCGCTTCAGCGCCAACGATCTCGCCGAGTTCCTCGGCAATTTCCGCGATTCCGACATGGGCGTGCTCGACGCCAAGGACGTGCTCGAGGAGCCGAGCAGCTCGACGGGTGTACGGGAGCGCACGCCGGTGGAAGTGCCGGTGTCGCACTCCGAGGTACGCCCGGAGTCGAGCGGAACCGGGCAGGGCGCGCTCTCGAGCTATCCGACGAACCTGGGCGAGCGTCGGGAGGTCACGGCCCTGGTGCTGGCGTTCGGCGGCCGGAGCCCGTCGTTGCCTGCAGAGCATCGCGCCCGTGTGAAGGACACGCTGGCGCGCTACGGCGCACGACTGATCGACGAAGAGCCGTTGCAGGTGGTGAGTGTGTTCGGCCTTGGGGACAGCGACGGGCGCGACACGGAGACCGCGGTGCGATGCGCGCTCGTTCTGCTGCGACAGCTGAGCTCAGGAGAGCTTGCGCCGAGCGCGGGTGTCCACATGGGACGCGTGCTGCTGCATGCGTCCGGGGAGCCGGCGCGCGATGCGCGCCTGAGCGCCCTGGTCAGCGAGGCCCAGGAGCTGGCTCGCGTGACCGAGGGACGCTGCGCGGTGTCCCAGGCGACGGTGCGTCAGATCCGGGCGATGTTCGCGCTCGAGCCGTTGCCCGACGGAGCGCGGGCGAGCCTTGCGTCGGGCGGCATGCTGGTGGGCGAGCTCAAGACCCCGGACGACGCGCTGGGCAAGTTCGTGGGGCGGAAGCTGCAGCTTCGGCGCATGGGCGAGGTGCTTGCGGCAGCCACGCGCAGGCACCTGCGTCTGGTGACCGTTCGCGGCGAGCAGGGCATCGGCAAGACCCGCTTCCTCTACGAGGTGGAGCGTCGCCTGCAGCGCGGCGAGTACAACGTAGGCCTGTACCTGGCAGCCTGCCCTCCGCGTGGCAAGGAAGTGCCGCTCGCAGGTCTGACGGCGATGCTCCAGGTGCTGTGCGGGGTGCGCGAGGGCGATCCGCTCGAGCGTGTGCTCGGTGTGGAACCGCGTCTGCGCGCGTTGGGCCTCCCGGACGAGGAGCGCAACGCCGTGCTTGGCCAGCTGGGTGCGGCGCGTGCGGGTCAGGCCGGCCCGAGCGTGCCTCCCCTGCGCGCTGCGTTTGCCCGCATGGTGCAGAGCCTGTGCGAGGACCGGCTGCACATCTTCGCCTGGGACAACGCGCACGCGCTCGATCCGGACAGCCTGGATGTCATCTCGTCGGCAGCCCTGCGTCTCAACTCGATTCGCGCGGTGTTCGTGCTCGCAACCCGGTCCACCGGGGAAAGCGCGCTGTCGACCCATGCAGGACACGAGTATGTGGACATCGAAGAGCTGGACGAAGAGGACACGGCCAAGCTGGTGAGCTTCCGGTCGATGCTGCGCGAGCCTCCCAAGGAGCTCGTGTCGTTCTGCCGCGAGCGGGCTGGCGGTCACCCGCTGTTCATCGAGGAGCTTCTCAAGGAGCTGGTGGAGACGCACGCGCTGATGGTGTCGGACGGCAAGGCGACCTCGCTGAAGCTGTCGGGCGACGTCGCAGTGCCACGTCCGCTCCGCTCGCTGCTCGCTTCGCGCGTCGCGCGCCTCGATCCAGAGCGGAAGGCGGCGTTGTGTGCTGCAGCGATCCTGGGCGATCCAGTGGAGAGCACGGCGCTGTCGGCCATGCTGAGCGTGAGCTTGCAGCAGGTCGAGAGAAGCATCGCAGAGCTCGAGACCCGGGGGCTGGTGCGACGAACCAGCCCTTCGGCCTGCTCGATGTCGTCACCGATGCTCCGCGACGCCGTGGTCGAATCGATCCCGCCGGATGCGCGCAGGGAGCTGCACGCGGCCGCTGCGACCGCGTACGAGTCGGTGCTGGTCGATCGCGTCCAGGACAAGGCGGATCGCATCGCGGTCCACCTGTACGAGTCGGGCGATCGCGATCGTGCGGCGACGTACTTCGCGCTCTCGGGTCAGCGACGGCGAAGGTCGGGGCAGCTGGAGGCAGCGGTCAACGATCTGCTTCGCTCGCTGGATCTGGCGGATCTGGCGCAGCGCAAGCCGGAGGAGCTTTTGGACTGGCTTCAGGAGCTCGACGTGGCGGTGCACAGCGTGCGTGCCGCGCCGGCGCTCACGGACATCGTGTCGCGCGTGGTGGCGCGGATCGACGCGGGCGTGGACCTGCGGCAGCGGGTGCTGGCGCGGATTCGCGCAGGCAGCATGATGGGCGCGGTGCACCTGTTCGACGAGGCGAACAAGTACGTCGAAGGGGTGCTGGAGCTGGCGGGCAAGGACAACGACCTGCGCAGGACGGCGATGCTGACCGCGGGTGAGCTGTTCATGCGGCGCGGCGAGTTCCGGTCCGCGCTGGACCAGTTCAAGGCGCTCTCCAAGATCCCCGGGGAGTTCTCCCGGGATGAGAACTATCGCCTCGAGATCGGCTTTGCGCAGACGTGCGGAGCCTCGGGCGATCGGCAGCTCGCGTTGCAGCATCTGAGCCGGGCCTCGAGCCATGCGGATCCTGGCAACATCGGTGCCGCGGTGGAGCGCGAGAAGATGCGGGGTCTGATCCTGTACTTCACGCGCGACTTCCACGGCTCGGCAGAAGCCTCGGAGCGTGCGGTCGATCTCGCGCGCGCTGCAGGGCTGTCCTTCGAGGTCGCGCTCAACCTCCACAACATGGGGGATTCTCTGCTGTGGCTGGGCAGCTTTGCCCGCGCCCACGTGGCGTTCCGCGAATCTCACGCGGTGTGCCAGGAGTACGGCTACGCGCGTCTGCGCGATCACGACCTGATGTACCTCACGTTCCTCGAAGGCGAGAAGGGGCGTGGAGATCCGGTCGACACGTTGCGCGAGCTGATCGAAGCAGCGCTCGCCAAAGGCTACACCTGGGATGCGCTCAACGGGCGCTATCTGCTTGGCACGCTGGCGTTCCGCAAGGATGACAAGGGCATGGCGCGCAAGGAGCTGGCGCGCGTGCGAGACCTGGCCGCGGAATGCCACAATCTGCTCCTCGAGCAGGGTGCCAGGGAGATGCTCGATCAGCTCGACCCGACGACTTCTGCCTAGTACCGTGTGCCCTAAGTGCGTAGGGCGATCACTGGCGACCACCGCCTTCCGCCAACCGTAGCGACACGGCACCGCCGTGTCTCCGTTAGGCACGGCATGCCGTGCCCAACGCAGGCACGCCGTGGCGTGCCGCTACCAGGACCCACGGGCCCGGCGCATTGCGCACCCGGAGAAGGCGGTGCGAGGGCACGCACTACTAGTAGGCGTCCGCTCCCACTTCGATCCCCTCTGGAAGCTTCAGATCCACGACGGGCAAGCCCTCAGCCGCGCGCTCCGCATATCCGTAGCGCGCCAGATTCCCCATCACCTTCCACACGTAGTGCCGCGTCTCCAGATACGGGATCCGGGCCACCCACAGGTCGAGCGGCAGCGCGCTGGCTCGGTCCATCCAGCGTCCCACGGCCTTGGGACCAGCGTTGTACGACGCCGCGACCAGCGGGAGGTTTCCCTTGAACGTGCGCGAGAGCTTGCCCACGTAGCGAGCCGCGAGATCCAGGTTCTGCGCCGGGCTCGTGAGCTGCTCCGGATCGTAAGGCGTCGAGGTCTCCTCGGCGATGCGACGTGCCGTGACAGGCAGCAGCTGCATGAGCCCGATCGCGCCGGCGGGCGATCGCGCGTCCGGATCGAACGTGCTCTCCTGGCGCATGATCGAGTGCAGAAATCCCCTGGGGGCGCCTTCGCGGCGCTCCAGCTCGTCGACGAACGCCGGGTAGGGTCGTGGAAAGACGCAGTCCCAGGACCATCGGGTGGAGGCGGACGGGGACATGGCGAGCCAGCTCCCGGGCGCAAAACGCTGGCCGACCTTGTAGCGCCGGTGGGCTTCTGCGAGCTGACCGTACATTCCGCAAAGCACCTCGCCGCTCCGGGAGCCGTAGGCGGCCGCGGCTTCCTGCTCGTGATCCCGCAGCCAGTCCTCGGCATCGTGATCCAGCCCGAGCCTGCGCAGCATCGCGGCCTGGGCCGGCAGCGGAATCTGCAGCGGCTCAGGGACGCCGGACGGTGGGGGTTGTATCGCAGCCGGCACTGCCTGCCCTGCAGAAACCAGGCGGCTCGTGGCAACCATGGCGTGCCAGGTCAGCGGCAGCTCGCGCACGAGGCTGTTCCACATGGCGATGGCAGCAGGACGGTCGCCTGCCTGCCATGCGGCCACGGCCTGCAGATGGCGCGCATTGCCGGATGCGAGGCTGTCGCTCGAGCGGTTGGCGATGTCGTCGAACATCTTGCGAGCGCGATCGGCGCGTCCTGACAGCAGCAGGCACAGCGCCTGCTCGTAGCGTGCGGAATCGAGGCTCCCCCCTCGGGGATAGCGCGCGAGATAGGTGCCGTAGGACTGCGCAGCCTCTGCCCAGCGGGCTTGCAGCATCTCGAGGCGCGCGAGCTGGTAGGAGGAGCGTTCGCCCCACCGCGACTTGGGGAAGGACCGAACGATCTCGCGGTACCGGGCCGACGCCCGATCATTCTGGTCGGCGCGCGCCCAGGCCTTTGCGGCGTACCAGGTCGCCTCCGGAGCCAGCGCGCGATCCAGCCGGGCCGCTTGCTCGAACGCTTCTGCGGCCTCGGAGTAGTGCGCTCGATCGAGGTACAGCGACATCGCTTTTGCGTAGGTCATCTCCCCGGCAGAGGGACGCTTGCCCGGGGATTGGGCAGCGCGCTGCAGCTCCTCGAGCGCTGCCTGGGAGTTGCCCTCCCGAGCCAGGCGATGCGCGCGATCCATGCGCTCGGGTGCGGTCAGGGCGTTCTTCGGATCGAGCCGCGCGATGGCGTCGCCGATGTCCTCTGCGTCTGCACGCGACGGATCGTGCTTTGCGATGAATCGGAGATCGGATGCGGCCAGCGCCTTGTCACCCGCAGCCTCGGCCAGCCGCGCGCGCACCGCGTGCGCCTCGATCGTCGCGTCGTCGACCTTCTTTCCGGCAGCGCGGATCGCTCGCTCGATGGTCTCGCGCGCCTGCTGGGTCCGCTTGGCTTTCTCCCAGGCAGTAGCGGCTTTCACGAGGCTTTCCACGCTGGTCTGGGCGGCGAAGTAGCGCGCAGCTTCCTCCACGGGACCGGCAAAGATCTGCGCCTCAGCCCGGTAGAAAG
This sequence comes from Deltaproteobacteria bacterium, assembly GCA_016218915.1. Taxonomy (GTDB): domain Bacteria; phylum Myxococcota_A; class Polyangia; order Polyangiales; family Polyangiaceae; genus JACRCQ01. The sequence goes on along the minus strand of JACRCQ010000077.1, from coordinate 283,425 downwards.
CGATGTCCGCGGCCAGCGTGGGCAGCGCGGCTTCGAGGCCGGCCAGCAGGCGCGCGGCGGTGTCCCAGTCGCTCAATGCGATCGCGGCCCGAGCGCGCACGTAGCGCATCTCGGGCTGGCCCCGCTCTTTGTCGTCGAGCGCGTCGAGCATCCGCGCAGCTTCCTTCCACCGGCCCACCCGCACGGATTCGACCCAGCTGCCCGCTGCTGCTGCGACGCTGTCCGAGTCGGGCGCCGCGTCCGGGGGAGAGAGCGCCGAGGCGTCCGCAGACGCTCCCACCGAGCCGATCACCTGCCCGTCGCCTTGATGAGCCTTCTTGGTGCACGAGGCGGACAGCGCCATGCCGATCGCTGCGGCCATCCAGACCGCCGCGACGTTGCGGCCTACCCTCCTATGGGCCATTGGCCGTCCCTCACCCACGGCTCAGCCAGGTCGCGGAACTTCGCTTCGGTGCGCAAGCCTCCCATGATCGATGCAAGCCCCCATTGCAGGCGGTTCACGAAGGTCAGATCGTACGGCATCTTGACCGGCGCGGGCATCCTCGGGCCACCGTCGGCCTCCTTGATGAGCTTTCTGTGTCCGCGCACCAGGAACTGGACGGCTTCGCGAGCTCCCTCAGGCGTTGCCTGGTAGGGGCGCGAGGTGGTGATCGGCATGAGCAGCTCGAGGGTGTAGCTGCGGTACAGGTCCCAGCTCTTGGGGTCCGCGGGGTCATAGCCGAGGAACTCCACGCAAGCGCGGTCGAACTCTGCCCAGTCTGCGTCCATGGCGGCCCGGATGTAACGCTTGATCCCGGTCACCATATTCGGCGGAAGAATCTTCACGCATCCGAAGTCCAGGAAGGCGACCTTTCCGCCGCCCAGGAAGCGGTAGTTGCCCGGGTGCGGATCGGCGTACATCACGCCGTAGCGCAGCAACGATCGGAACATGAACGTCCAGATCGTCACGCCTGCTGCATTGCGATCCTCCTGGGAAGCCTCCCTGCAGAACTGCTCGTAGGGCATGCCGCCCACGTATTCGGCGGTCAGCACGCGCCTGCTGGACAGAGCGTGGTGGATGTGGGGAATGACGACATTCGGCAGATCGGCGGTGAGTCTGCGGAACAGGTCAGCGTTCTCGGCCTCGAGCCCGTAGTCGAGCTCGTTGAGGAACACGCGCTTGATCTCTTCGAGGGTTTCCTTGGATTGGTATTGGCGGGTCACGGGCGAGATCATGACCTCGAGCATGCTCAGGCTCTTGAGGTCATTCTGCAGGGCTTTGTCGATGCCTGGGTACTGGACCTTGACGGCGACGTGATCGCCGGCGCGGGTGACGGCGCGATGGACCTGACCGAGGCTGGCGGCGGCAAAAGGCTGACGCTCCCACTGGTAGAAGAGCTGATCCGGGGGCATGCCGAATTCATCGCGGATCACCTGCACGGCAGCTTCGGGGTTCAAGGGGGGAGCCTTCTCCTGCAGCTGTCGAAGAAGGCGCTGGACCTTTTCCTCGTAGCCAGGAGGAGCAAACCCGTCGATGTAGCTGAACATCTGCCCGATCTTCAGGGGCAGACCCTTCATCTCCCCCAAGGTCTTGAGCAGGGCTTTGCCTGCCTTCTTGGCGTCCTCGTAGGCCTTCTGCCGCGCTGCTTTCTCCTGCTCTTCGGTGCGGCTGACGCCGAGCGCGCGCCGGGCCCCTTCCATCGCCACAGGCAGTGCCCGGGGAACGAGGGCTGTCAAGCGCGCGAGCCGGCCCAGGCGCGAAGAAGGCGCAGCCTTCTTCTCGGAGGTCTTCAGCGTGTCGCCCGGAGGCGGAGTCTTCGTTTCGTCAGTGGCCATGCGTTGGAGCCGCTTCACCTTAGCGGGCGTTGCCCGCGTGGGCCAGCGTGTCGTCCACGCTCGATGCTCGCACCGCCGCTGGTGCGTGGTAGGCTCCCCGGACGTTGCCGACCCTGTCCGACTTCCCCCCGATGTTCATACGCGTTTTCGCCGTGCTCTTCGGCCTCGCGTGGGGAAGCTTCCTCAACGTCGTGATCCACCGCGTTCCACGCTCCGAGAGCGTCGTGCGTCCTGCGTCGCGCTGCCCCGCTTGCGGCGTGCCCATCGGCGCGTTCGACAACATTCCTGTGCTCAGCTTCTTGCTGCTGCGCGGCAAGGCTCGCTGCTGCGGAGCGAAAATCTCGCCGCGCTACGTCCTGGTGGAGGCGATGGGGGGACTGATGGCTGCGGCCATCGTGGAGACGACGCTCCTGACGCTTCCTGGCAAGACGCCCATCATCCACGTGATTGCGATCTTCCTGGCGAATCTCGCTCTCACGCTCGGGTTGATTGCGGCTTCGTTCATCGACCTGGAGCACATGTTGATCCCTGACTCGATCTCCTACGGGGCAGCGGTGCTCGGGCTGGGAACCTTTGCGCTGCGCCCGCCCCTGCGATTCTTCGATGCCCTGCTGGCAGGCGCCGGTGCATTCCTGGTCGTGTGGCTGGTCTTCGGCGCGCTCTATCGTGTTGTGCGTGGACGCACGGGCATGGGATTGGGCGATGCCAAGCTGCTGATGGTCGCAGGGTTCTGGTTCGGATGGGAGGGGGCGGTCTTCGTGCTGCTGGCCGGGGCGGTGCAAGGCACGATCGCGGCCGTCGCGATGCTGGCGGTTCGCGGGAAGATCGACGAGCCTGCAGCGGTCCAGAGGGAGCGCGAGGAGATCCTGGCTAGCATCGCCGAAATCGAGGACGAAGCAGAGCGCCAGGAAGCGGAGAAGGAAGCCGCGCGCGATCCGATCTTCGAGCGCGAAGCAGAAGGCGTGGGCCAGACCCGTATCGCCTTTGGCCCGTTCCTCGCCCTTGCTACCATCGAGTATCTGCTGTTTGGCAGGATGCTGATCGAAAGCTACTTCCGATGGCTCGTACCCTCCTGATAGGCGGCTCGGTCGTATTCGCGGGCGCACTGGCAACGCTCATAGCCGCGGCATGCTCGTCGCGTCTCAAGACGCCTGCCTATGGTCCTCACACCGCAGCCGACATGCCTGTGGAGGTTTCGTCGCCGCCCCCGGAGGAGGTCCACGTCGACGAAGTCCAGCCGAGCCCGGATCCGAGGGCCGTGTGGGTGGATGGCTCGTGGGTGTGGGGCGCGCGGCGCTGGAAGTGGCAGGAAGGTGCGTGGGTGCTCGCTCCGCCGGGCGCATGGTATGCGCGCCCTGCGCTCGTGCGCATCCCTGTGGGCGTGTACGAGGAATCGGACGGAGGGACCGGGTCGACGCTGAAGGGGTATTCTCTGAAGCTGATGTACATCCCCGGGCACTGGCACATGCCGTCCGGAGGCGTGGTGGCCTCCCCGGCGCCGCTGCCTGCGGCACCGACCGGGAGCTAGGTCTCCCGCGGCGAGCCCCTGACGACTGGGCGGCGGCGGGATCGTATCAAGCCAGGAAGTACGTGGTGGCGCGACGCTCCCCCACCTTCCGGATCTTCTTTTCGTCGAGCAGCTTCTGCACGGGACGCATCAACTCGCGCGTTGTCGTTCCAATCACCTTGTTGATGGCCTCAATCCGCAGGCCCTTCTTGTTGGACGCGAGGAGCTTGAGGACCTGGTCACCGGCCTTGGCAAGCTGCGCGGTTGAGCGACGAATGCGCTTGCCTGGGACCTTCTTTGCCGTCTTGGGCGCAGGGGCTGTCTTGGCCGCAGGAGCTCGGCGTGCGGGCGCTGCTTTCTTGGCGCCCGCCTTGCGGGGCACTGCGGAGAAGTCGGCGGCCGCAGCGGCAAATGCCTCAGTGAAGACGCCAATCACGTCGTTGGTGAACTGCGTTGCTGCAACATGGATTCTATTCTTGAGGTCGTCTGGGCTCATGAGCCGGCAGGATTCCATAAGTCGTCTGTCGATGACAAGAGAGAATCGATTGGCGTCTAGTGCTGCGCACCTTAAGTCTGAATCCATCCTGGCAACCTGGCGCGTGCTGTGAGAATTAAGTGCCATGCGCCTGACCTTCGATCCTGCAGCTTGTCGGTTTGCCACTGAAGTACGGGTTCGCTGGGCGGACACGGATGCAGGGGGGATCGCCTACAACGGCGCCTATCTCACCTGGCTGGAGGTGGCCCGCGTGGAGTACTTCCGCACGCTCGTAGCATTCTCCCGAGGCCTGCATCTCGGCCATCCCCTGGTGCAGGACCAGCTGCTGGAGGCCTATCCCCTGTCCTTCGCACTGGCGAGTTGCGCAGTCGACTGGAGAAAGCCGGTCCGGGTCGATGCGCGTCTGCGGGTGTGGATCGGGATGAGCAGGATCGGCCGTCGGTCGCTCGACCAGCAGTATGTATTTGAGCGCGCGGCAGACGGCGAGCAGGTGGCTTACGCGGAAACCACGACGGTGCAGATTGATGCGGCCACGCTCGCCCCGGTGGATTTGCCTGAATCGATGCGCGTGGAAATTGAAACATTCGAGGCGGCCCTTCTGAAGGAGGGGGGACCGACACTCGTGCAGCGGCTCGAGACATGGAACGATCGTGCCCCAAACCGGTGAGGCCCAGAGCGCAATCGGGTATGAGCCAAAAGCAGAAAATGAGGCCAGAGGAGAAGCCGCGGGTATAAGGCGGAGGACCGAATGCGATCCAAGCGACGAGTCTTCCGTGACGGGTCCGCCTCTGCCCAGCAGGTGCAATGGACGCTGCGCGCCTTCGCGAGCGAATCTGTGGCGCTCGCGCGCCAGTCGCTGCTCATGCCGCGCGACCTCAGACCCCATCTGCCCGATACCGGTGAAGCCCGCCACGTGGTGGTCCTGCTCCATGGCCTGCTCGCCACCGCTGGGGCGCTGCGCGTGCTTCGCGAACGGCTCGAGACCGAAACCGGCATGGCGACTGCGTCGTTCACCTATCCCCCCTGGTGGGGCGTCGTTGAGCTGTCGCAACGGCTGACCACCTTCCTCGAGCCGTTGCCGCAGACGACGACCCTTCACCTGGTGGGCCACAGCCTCGGAGGTCTTGCGGCTCGATACTTCGTGCAGGTCCATCCGCGCGACCAGCGCGTTGTGCAGACCATCTCGCTCGGCAGCCCGTTCGGCGGCACCATCGCGCTGCCCTGGCTCCCGGATCGCCTCGCGTCTGAGCTCCGCCCTGGCAGCCAGATTCTCGATACCCTCGACGCATCCTGGAGCGCTGCGGCTCACGTACCGCACACATCCATCGTCGCTTCCCACGACCTGCTGGTCCGTCCCCCGTCCAGCGCAGGTTGGAAGCACGGAGAGGTGGTCGACGTATCCGCTTGTGGGCACAACGGCCTGCTGTTCGATCGTCGCGTGGCCGATCAGGTCGTCGAGCGGCTGCGCCGGGTCTCGGCAGCGCCCAAGGCGCGCGCTTCGGCTGCCTGAGGCTCAGGACAATCCGCTAGAGCAACGCCGGCTTGCCTCGGATTCGGGGACGGCGTATGCGACAGGCCGACACCACCTGGGAGCGCGGCGATGAGCATCAAGAAAACGATGATGAAGCAGGGGATGAAGCTCATGAGCGATCCTCGCGTGATGAAGCTGATGCAGGACGAGCGATTCATGAAAGCGGTGATGACGCTGATGAGCGTTCCCGGCCGTGTCAGCAGCTTTGCCCAGGACCAGAGCGGACGCTTCGCCAAGGTCATGGATCTTGCGACCGAGCAGGAAGTCAAAGACCTGCGCCGCACGGTCCGATCGCTTGAGGAGCAACTGGCCGACCTCAAGAAGCAGTCGGGCAAGAGCTCATCCTGATTTCCCCGATTTTTGGGCCTTTTCCAGCCCAGCCCCCTCATTCAGATTGCTTCGCTGACGAAGGACGCCCTTTCGTGTAGACTGGCACACCTTCCGGGAGCGTTTGGCACACACCGTGACAAGGATGAGGGAGATGGCACGCCACACTGCCGCATCAAGTCTTTGGGTTGCAGGAATCCTGTCGATCGCTTGGGCCGCACAGGCACAATCTCCGCCAGATCGGTCGGCACCCGTGGCGCAACGTGACAGAGATCGTCCCGCGGCCGCCTCGACGCCCGGACTGCTGGCCGCACCCAAGAAAGACAAGGCCAAGGAGGAAGCCAAGGCCAAGGAGGAGGCCAAGGCCAAAGAGGAGGCTGAGGCCAAGGCCAAGGAAGAGGAGGAAGCCAAGGCCAAGGCCGAGGCCGATGCAAAGGCCGAACAGGAGGCGAAGAAGAAGGACGGCGACGTCAAGGTCACGGAAGGCAAGGTCCCGCCGCCCGATGAGGAAGCCAAGGTCGACCCCGCTGACGCTGAGTTCGTCGAGGAGAAGGGCAAGACCTACCAGTACCTGGGCCTTCGTGGCCGCATGGTCCTGATCCCGCAGTTCATGTTCGGGCTGTTCGGGGCAGACGGCGGCAAGACCGTGTGGTCACCGCAGTTCGGTCCGGAGTTCGCCGTGCGACGTAACGGCTTCGAGTACGACTTGTGGCTGACCTACGCGAGCTACTCGATGAGCAACGCGCCGTTCAAGTCGAGCTCTGACCCTGACAACGCCTACGAGATCGTGAGCTCGTCGATCAAGACGATCTCGATCGGCTCCGACTTCCTGTGGTCAGCGCCGATGAACCCCCGGCTCTCCTTCGTGTACGGCGGCGGCGCGGGCATCGGGATCGTGTTCGGCGATCTCAGACGAAACCAGTCGTATCCGCCCAACGGCGTAGCAGGCGATCCGAACGGGTATCTTCCGTGCCGCGATGTGGGTAGCCCGTCCGTTCCCTCTCAGCCAAGCGGACAGTACTGCGACGGGGACAACGGTCACTACGGCAGCTACAAGGAGCCGAGCTGGATCAACGGCGGCTCCAAGCCGATCGTGTTTCCGTGGATCGCGCCCTTCCAGATGGGGTTGCGCTGGAAACCCGTTCCCAAGATGGCCGTTCGACTCGACGTGGGCTTTGCCTTTCCAGGGCCATTCTTCTTCGGGCTCTCGGCACAACACGGGCTGTTCTGAGGCCGGATGGAGACCAGGTTTCCTCTTCGCTACGAGAAGGTCGCAGTGCTCGGCCGCGGCGGCGGCGGCCAGGTGTGGGCCATCCGCGATCGGCTCACCAATCGTACGGTTGCGCTCAAGGCGCTGGCGGATGGGGCCTCTGAGCGCGAGGTCGGAGCGCTCGTGCGCGAGGCCGTGTCCCTGTCCGGTCTCGAAGGGCTCGGTTTTCCGCGCGTGCTTCGCTTTGGTCGCCTGCCGGACAGCAAGCGCGCCTACATGGTCCGCGAGCTGGTCGAAGGGCAAAGCCTCTCCGGCTTGATCGAGATGGCGTCGCCGGATGCGCGCGTCTGCCTCGACGCGATCGCGCGCGCGGCTGATCAGCTGACCGGCCTGCACCGAGCCGCGTTGCTGCACGGCGACGTCAAGCCGGCAAACATCATCGTGGCTGCAGAGGGAGGCGCCACGCTCGTGGATCTGGGGCTGGCAGCGCCCTGGCGCGAAGGCGGAACGCAGGCAGAGGGGCTCACGCCCCAGTATGCAGCGCCGGAGCTGTTCGCAGGGCGGCCCCTGACCGTTCGCGCGGAGATCTACGCACTCGGCGCTTCGCTGGCCGAGGTGATCGAGCGCTGCGCGCAGAAGCTGGAAGGCGACAGCCTCGAAGAGCTGCGCGCGATCGCGTCGCGCGCCATGCACGAGGATCCGTCGAGTCGCTATCCGAGCGCGGACGAGCTCGCCAGCGCCCTTCGCCACGCCATGCGCCTGCCGTTCCCGAGCACGGACGTGGCAGTCGACGCAGCCTGGCCGGTGGTGGGAATGGACGCGCCGGCCAACCTGCTGCTCACGCAGATCGCCACGCTCGCGCGGGGAAGCGTGCTTGCGATTGAAGGGCAGCACGGCTCCGGCCGCACGGCGCTGGTGCGGCGCGCGGCATGGACGCTCGGTGTCGAAGGGCGGGATGTCGCCTGGGTGGAGCAGCAGGGCACGCTTCCCGTCTTCGATGCGATCGAGATGGAGCTGGGCGCTCGGGAGCGTGACGACGGCTCGGTGGTGCTGGTGGACGATGCGGAGCACCTGCCGCCGCCGGCCATCGAGCGATTGTCCAACGCGCGGGCCGCAGGAGCCAAGGTCGTGGTCGTGGCCACGGTCGCGTCCGCTTCGAAGCTCGGCGGCCCGGTCGAGCGCTACGCCATGCCTGCGCTCGATCCGGCTGCTGCCGCAGGGCTCGTGCGACGCGCAGTCCCATCGCTGTCGGACGCGCTGGTGCAGCACGTGATCGAGCGGGCAGAGGGGAGACCCGGACGGCTTCGCGCGATCGTGCGTGCCATCGGGAACCGCCCGGTGGTGTCAGCCCAGGATGTCGATCGGCTGCTGGAAGAGGAGGCAGGCCGATCGCGCGGAACCGTTGCCCCTCCCTCCGGTCTGCTGGAAGCCGAAGCGCTGCTGGATCAGGGGCGATTCGAGGAGGCGACGGTTGCGCTGGCGCACGCGGAGGGTGCGGATCCGATCAACCTGGCGCTTGCGCGCTCTCGGCTCGCGCTGGGACGCGGCGACGCGCGGCAGGCGATGGAGAGGCTCGTTGCGATCGAGACGCAGGTCCGATCGCTGGGCGGGCTCAAGCTCCGGAGCTGGTCGCTGCTTTCGGCGCGGGCGTGGATGCGCATGGGTAAGTACGCAGATGCTTCGCGTGCTGCCCAGGACGCGGTGGGCGATGCGGCCGGCACCTCGGATCCTGTGGCGCTCGAGGCGCAGGCGCTGCAAGGGCTGGTGCACAGCTACCTGGGTGAGCACGAGGATGCGGATCGCGTGCTGCGCGATGCAGCCAACCGCGCTGGCGCTTGCGAGGACCGCCGCGTCAAGGCGGTCGTCCTCGGCTCGCTGGCGATCGTGCTCCAGGGGCGCAACAAGCTGCCCGAAGCGCGCAAGGCCTACGAGGATTCGCTCGATGCGGCCGAAGCCGCAGGGGACGCAGGAGCGGTTGCCAACACGCGCTTGAACCTCGCCGGTCTGGCCCAGGTCGAAGGGGATCTCGCGGGCGCGATCAAGCACCTCGAAGCAGCGATCGACATGGGCCGACGCGCGGGGCGTGGCTCCACGATGCGTCAGGCCCTGCTCAACCTTGCGAATCTGGACATCTACCTCGGTCGGCATGCGCGCGCCCGATCGAGCGTGGCAGCCCTGTCGGATCAGCGCGACCAGCTCACGCCCATTCTGCGCGCGCAGCTGATCGGTCTGGAAGCGGAGCTCGCGGCGGGAACGGGCGACATCAAGCGTGCGGCGGAGCTCTACGAGTCGTGCGCGTTCGCGTACGACACGCTTGGACGCCACCTGGATGCAGCCGAAGCGAGGCTCGAGAGCGTGTTGTTTGCGACGCGCGCTGAGCAGCCCGACCCCCTGGCTCTGTCGCGGACGATCGAGAAGGCGATGGAGGCGCTCAAGGACTCGTCGGCGCATCGGGCGCTGCTCGGGCTGGCAAAGGGCGCGGTGCTTGCGCTGCAGCGCGACGAAGACGGCGCCAAGGCGGTGTACGACGAAGCGCTGGAGTCCGCGCGCGGCGCAGGGCAGCGCGAATGGATCTGGCGCACGCTCCAGGCGCGATCGCGTCTGCTCTACGAGATGGGGCAAGGGCTGGCTGCCAAGCGCGACAGCGAAGAAGCGCTGTCGGTGCTCGAGGAGATCGCGACGCGTCTGCCGCGCGATCTGCGGGAGGTGTACTGGGACGATCCGCGCCGGAGGGCGGTGCGCGCCTCGCATCTGGGCACCATGGCATCGGCCAAGGCGCAGTCTGTCCCCATGGAGATACCGGTGGTGGCCTCGGCAGCGCGCACGCTCTCGCGCGCCACGCGCACCGGCATGTCAGCCACCATTGCCGGCTTGCCCGTGGAGGAGCGGCTCGCGCGTCTGCTGGAGATCAACCGGGAGCTCGCGCACGAGCACAACCTCGAGCGGCTGCTCGAGCAGGTGACCGATCACGCGATCACGCTGCTGAACGCGGAGCGCGGGTTCGTGATCCTCGCCAAGGACGGCGAGCTGGTCGTGCACACGTCGCGGGATCGGAAGGGCGAGGATCAGAGCGCCCGGTTCTCGCGTGGCATCGCCGAGAAGGTCGTGGCGTCGGGCGAGCCGGTGGTGACGCTCAGCGCGCTCAGCGACGAGCGGATGGCGAATTACCTGTCGGTGCACCAGCTCAATGTGCAGTCCGTGGCGTGCGTGCCGATTCGGACACCGGACGGGCACGCGACGGGCGCGTTGTACCTCGAGACGCGCTTGCGGCCCGGAGCCTTGTTCCATGCGGAGCTGCCCACGCTCATGGCATTCGCGGATCAGGCAGCCATCGCGATCGAGAACGCGCACCTGATCAGCGAGAACCAGCAGCGCGCCGACGAGCTGGCCGTGGCCAACGCGGAGCTTACGAAAGCGCGCAAGCGTCTCGAGGAGCTGCTCGGGCACCGGACCGCACAGCTCGAGTCGACGCGGCGGGATCTTGCTTCGACCCGCGCGGTGCTGCGCGGGCACTTCGGCTACCACGGCCTTCTGGGCACGAGCGACAAGATGCGGCGCGTCTATGCGTTGATCGACCGGATCAAGGACATGGACGTTCCGGTGCTGATCACGGGAGAGAGCGGCACGGGCAAGGAGGTGGTGGCCCGGGCGATCCACTCGGCAGGGCTGCGGGGCAAGAGGCCCTTTACGGGGATCAACTGCGGAGCCATTCCGGAGCACCTGCTCGAGAGCGAGCTGTTCGGCCATGTGCGCGGCGCATTCACGGGCGCTGACCGGGATCGCAAGGGGCTGTTCCGCGAGTCCGAAGGGGGGACCATCCTGCTCGACGAGATCGGCGAGATGCCCTCCAAGATGCAGGCGGGATTGCTCCGCGTGCTGCAGGATCACGTGGTGCGCCCGGTGGGAGGGGTGCGCGAGGAGACCGTGTCGGTGCGGGTGATCGCGGCCACCCATCGGGATCTCGAGAAGATGGTGGCCGAGTCGATGTTCCGTGAGGACCTGTACTACCGGCTGCACGTGGTGGAGGTGGCGATCCCGGCGCTGCGGGAGCGGGCAGACGACATCCCGGTGCTGATCGACCATTTCATGCAGATCTTCGCGGCGAGGTACCGCCGGGAGCGAAAGACGATCTCGCGCGATGCGCTGCGCTACCTGTGCAGCTGCCCGTGGCCGGGCAACGTGCGGCAGCTCGAGAACGTGCTGCTCAACGCCTGGGTGATGAGCGATCAGTCCGAGCTGGAGCTGGAGGACTTCGAGCTTGCCGGGCTGCGACGGTCCGGCGCGTCGGGGCCAACGTCCTCCGAGATTCCGCAGCCGCCGTCGGCATCGGCGCCGCGCGGCAATGAGATCACCTTCACGGCGCACCAGGCATCGGAGAAGGAGCGGATCGTGGCCGCGCTCACCTCGTGCAACTGGAACCGCGTGAAGGCGGCAGAGCTGGTCGGGATCCCGCGCCGCACGTTCTACCGCCGGCTCAAGAAACACGGCATCCAGTAGCGCGCGTTTGGGTGGAGCCGCGACCGTCAGCGGCTCGCGGGTGCGCCTACAAGTGGTGCGATCGCAGCTTCTTGTGCAAGCCTTCGCGCGTGATGCCGAGCACCTTGGCAGCGTTCGTCTTGTTGTTGCCGTGCTCGCGCAACGCTTCGATCAGCAGGAACTTCTCCACGCGGTCCATCATCTCGCGCAGCGTGCCCTTGACCATGCCGGCCTTGCCGATGATCCCTTCGACGTAGCGGATCCGCTCGGAGAGCAGCTCGGGCACCACGAACGCGCCTTCGTCGAGCTGGATGACCAGACGCTGCACCTCGTTCTGCAGCTCGCGCACGTTGCCTGGCCAGTCGTAGGCCACCAGAAGCTCCATCGCCTGCTGGCTGAACCCGCCCACGGCTTTTCCGAGCTCCGAGGCGTAGCGCTTGAGGAACGCACCGGCGAGCAGCGGAATGTCCTCGCGTCGTTCGCGCAGCGGCGGCACACGCAAGGGGAAGACCTTCAGGCGGTAGTACAGGTCCTCGCGGAACCGCCCTGCTTTGACCTCGCTCTCGAGGTTGCGGTTGGTCGCCGCGACGATGCGGACGTCCACGTGGTGCGCGCGCGATCCGCCGACCGGACGGACCTCGCCCTCCTGCAGCACCCGCAGGAGCTTGGACTGGAGCGTCACCGAGATCTCCGCCACCTCGTCGAGAAACAGCGTGCCGCCGTCGGCGATCTCGAACAGCCCCTTCTTGTCCTCCGTGGCCCCGGTGAACGAGCCCTTCTTGTGGCCGAACAGCTCGCTCTCGAGCAGGTTCTCCGGCAGAGCGGCGCAGTTCTGGGCCACGAAAAGCTTGTCGCGACGTCGCGATCGGTAGTGCACGGCCGAGGCGATCAGCTCCTTGCCGGTGCCGGTCTCGCCCTCGACGAGCACGGTGACGCGCGTGTCGACGACCTTGTCGAGCTGCGAGAGCAGCCCGAGGATGATCGGGCTCTTGCCGATGATCTCGAGGGTGCCGCCGCGCTTCTGCTCGCGGGTCTTGAGGAACGTGTTCTCCCTGCGGAACTGCTCCTGCGCGGCCTGCAGCCTGCGAATGAGCCGTCCGTTGGACACCGCGAGAGAGGCGTTGGACGCGAACAGCGCCAGGACCTCGAGGTCCGCGGAGTTGAGCATGCTGGGCGCCATGCGGTTGTCCGCCTGGATGACGCCCAGGATCTCTTCGCCGCGCCAGAGGGGAACCGCGGCGGTGCTCCGGATGGAGGCGCCGACGATCGATTCGGCGCCGCCGACGTCCCGCGGCGCGTCGGCTGCGAGCACGGCCGCGCGCTCGGCGATGACCTTCTTGAAGACGCTGCGGGCGATGGGGATTCGGCCCACGGCCGGGGTCCTGCCGATGCCGTCTTCTCCCCGGACGCGGGTGAGCACCGTGACGTAGACCGGCTCGTGCGCGTTCTCGTCGTCGTCGCGCAGCGTGATGCTCACGTGCGTCGCCCTGGGGATCAGCATCAGCGTGGCGTCGCAGATGGCGGCCAGCACTTCCTCGAGATCCGCCGCGGCGCCGACCTTCTTCTGGGCGTCGTACAGCCTGCGAAGCAGGTTCGGATCCCGCTCCAGCCCTTCGCCCACAGGCGCGATCTCGTCGAGGCGCCGCATGGATACCACGCGGGATTCCTCGTCGTCGTCGATCACCTCGATCATCATCCGGGTCAGGTCCTCGCCTGAACCGGCTTCCACGATGCTCGATGCCTCGATGGCTGCCACGAGGCCCGTGCTCTCGTCGAGCCTGCGGCGATCGCCGCCGATCAGGATCGCGGTACCGCGCGTGGAGCGCAGGTCTTCCACGACGGTGCGGCTGGGGTCGGTGACGATGCGCAGGTGGTAGGCCGAGACGTGAGCATCGGTCAGGACGAGGTCGTTGTCGGGAGCGCGTCCCACGCGCACGACGTCCTGGTCGAACTCGGCCCGGGTACCTGTCTGGGCGCCTGAGCTGACCTGGATACGGATCATGAGGTTCGTCGGGAAAGGCTGGGTCGGACGGGGATCAGAGGCGGGCGAGGATGCGGAGCATGATCTGCTTGAGCGGATTGTCACCCGCGATCACGTTCTGGTCGCCCTTGAGCTTGTTGTCGTCCATCACCTTCTTGATCGCATCGGCCGCACCCTTGTCACCGTTCGGCGTCAGGTGGTCGACCGCCTTGGCCGCGGAGAACTTGATGGCAGCGTTCTTGATCTTGGGCAGGCGCTTGATGATCTCGTTGCGGGTCGACTCCATGCGAGCCGGATCCGAGCCGAGGATGCCGAGCATGTACGCGGCCTTGATGGCAGAGACCTGGTCCTTCTGCTCCTGCAGCGCGGGCTCCTCGATCTTGGCGAGGTAGCATTCGATCTTGTCGCCGCACGCCATGAGCGTTTCCTTGGACTTGGCGAAGGCTTCCTTCTCGAGCTTGTTCTCGTCAGGCTTGGGAGCCCACTCGTTGATCGCCTTCTCGACCTGCTCGATCTGCTCGCGCTTCATCACGTGGATCATCGCCACGATGGTGGAGTCGCGTACCGTGTGCTTGTCCTCGTCCGAGCCCTTCGCTTCCTTGCCGCGCTTGATCAGCTTGTCGATGACGTTCGAGTTGTAATAGCCGTCGACCATCTCGGTGAGCATCGCAGCAGCGGTTTCGCCGGTGGGCAGGTCCACCGATACCGGCATCTTCATGAGCACGTCGAGGTAGGCGTTGAGCGACTCCTCGGAGGACGGCAGCTTGGACAGCTCGCGCGCAAGGATCGCCTTGGTGGGATCGTCCTTGGCCTGGCCGAGGGCTTCGATCAGCGGCTTGATGCCGTCGGAGCGGCCGATGGTGCCGATGACCAGGGCGGCGTTACGCACGACTGCGGCTTCCGGAGCGGTCTTCACGACGCCCTTGGCGTACTCGACGACTTCCGGGTCCTTGCCGAGCAGGATGTCGCTGAGGGGGGGCATGGCACCCTTGCCGACTTTGACGATCGCCAGGATGGCGGTCGCGGCAATGTCAGCCTTGTTCGGGTTGACCACGCACTTGAACAGGGGCTTGATCGCCTTGGCGCTCTTGATGTTGCCGAGAATCTCGGCAGCGGTGACCTGCCAGAACTGCTCGTCGCGGAAGGCAGAGATCTTGTCCTTGGCGTCCTTGTCCTTCTGCGGGTCGATCGCTTCCATGGGGCGGTTGAGGCGCTCGAGGAGCTGAGGCTCCCAGGACGGCGCTGAGATCTCGGTCATCGAGTCTTTCAGGTCCTTCCAGACCAGGCCGCCCTTCTCCGTGCCTGCGCGCAGCTTCATGAATACGCCGATCATCGCTTCGAGCGCTTCCGGATCGCGCACGGTGCTCTTGGCGATCGCGCGTGCGGCGTTCTTGGACTCGTCCTCGCTGACGTTCGGCTGGTAGTCCTTGAGCGCCTTGACCCAAGCATCCTTGGCGCGCAGGTCGCGCGAGTCGGCGAGCAGCTTGAGCATCTCGAAGCGGGTGCTGTCCTCGAGCCCGCCTGCAACGTAGGCCTTGGTCAGCGGCGGAACGATCTTGTCGAGCAATGCCTTGACGTTGGGGTCGTCGCGATTCTTGTCCGCGCGCGTCATGGCATCCTCGAAGAACTGGATGAGCCGCTTGACTGCGGCAGGACGCACGGCAGGATCTTCGAGCCGCTTGATGTAGTACTCCGGCTTGGTTTCGTCCTCGCATCCAATCAACACGCTCGAGGCTGCGGTTACCCCGGCAATGCCGGCGAATCCGAAAGCGAGTGCACTGAGGAGCGGAGTGATCTTACGCACGGTGCGGAGCATGGCAGCCCTCCGAATGGTCCCGATCGGCCCGGTGGTGAACCTGGTCGCCGCAGCCCCCAGGGCAGCGTTCGAATCAGGCGCGCCCAGGCTAAGCCGCAGCTGTGCGTCGTGTCAACGCGGCGTTTGTCCCTGAAAACCCAATCAAGGGGGAGGCTTGCGCGCGGCGCAGCCAAGGATCGTCTACGAGCCGGCTTTGGCCTTGAGCGACCGCAGATCCGCCTCGCACGTCATGCAGGAGTCCGGCAAACCCTCTCGATGATAGATCTCGCCGCACTTCGGGCAGGTTCGTGCATCCTTCTCGAACGTGATGATCTTGCCGCTGGCCTTGCACTTCGATCCAGTGACCTGAAGCTTTTCCAGGGGAATCACCTCCCCGTCCGTCTCCTGGGCCGCAGGCAGCGCACTCCGCTGCTCCTCGTTGACCTTCACCTTCTTGGGCACGCGGCGAAGCGCCTCTTTCACGGCCCATGCCGCGGCCGACGGATACTTGGAGATCGCGAAAGAAATCTCACGATCCTCCCCCTCGACCAGCAGCTCCCCGCCCTTGATTCGAACCGACCGGACCGCAGGCCAATTCAAGCGCACCAGCGGTTGCCCGGACTGCTCCAGCGCCAGTCCGGCGTCCCCGACACGCACCGCTTGACCCCCGAAGTCGCCCCACAGGATCACGCCTGCCAGCACCACCGCACCGCCCCCCACGATCCAGTGGGACCACTCCAGCGGCGTAGCGCTGATCCATTGAGAATAGATTCCGGCACCGAGCGCAAGGCCTCCCACGATGGTGGCGATCAGGCTGGCGAGTGCGCGCGATGATGAGGTGGGCAGGAACCGTCGCTCCTGGCGCGCGCGTTTGCTCTTCTTCGGTTGGGATTCGTTCTTGGATTCGGCCATGGAAGACCTCTCGGGTCAGCGTGGGTTCGTTCGCCCGAGCTCCTCGTAGAGCAGCGCGATGCTCTCGATGCCCTTGCGGAAATTGTCGAGCGACAGCCATTCGTTGGGCGCGTGCGCATTGCCTTCGGGCAATCCGAAGCCGAGCAGCAGGCAGGGCTTGCCCGTTGCATCGCTGATCTGGCGTATGAACGGGATGCTGCCGCCCTCTCCCACAAAAACGGCGGGGCGTCCAAATGCTCGCTCCAGCGCCTTCTTCGCCAACGAGAAGACAGGCTTGTCGACCGGAGCGCGGTACGGGAAGCCGGAGTGCAGGGTGGTCAGCTCGAGCTGCACGCCCTCGGGGCACGCGCGAGCCAGGTGCGCGCGCAGCAGACTCTCGACGCGCGCCGGATCCTGGTCGGCCACGAGCCGGAAGCTGAGCTTTGCCGACGCCACGCTCGGGATGACGGTCTTGCTTCCAGGGCCCTGGAAGCCCGCGGTGATCCCGTTGATGTCGAGGGAGGGACGAATCCAGAGCCGCTCGAGCGGGGAGAATCCCTGCTCGCCGAAGTCCGGGGCCCCGGCAGCCTGCTGACGGAAGATGTGTGCGTCGAACGGAAGCGTCCGAATGGCGGCTCGCTCCGCTTCGCTGACCGCTCGGACGTCGTCGTAGAACCCTTGGATCGCGATGCGTCCGTCGCGCGTGTGCAGCTCCGCGAGCAGCCGCGACAGCGCAGTGGCCGCATTGAGCACTGCGCCGCCGAACGAGCCGGAGTGCAGGTCTCCTGACGCGGACTGCAGACGGATCTCGAAGTAGGCGAGGCCGCGCATCATCACGCAAATGGATGGCACGCCGGGCTGGAACATGTCGGTGTCGGACACGCACACGACGTCAGCTTCGAGGTCCTTCGAGTGCTCACGGAACAGGCCGATCAGATTCTCGGAGCCGACTTCTTCTTCGCCTTCGACGATCAAAGACAGGTTGATGGGCAGGCGGCCGAGACAACGTTGCAGGGTCTCGATCGCCTTGAGGTGCATCCAGACCTGGCCCTTGTCGTCCGTGGCACCCCGGGCATAGAGCCTTCCGTCGCGCACCGTCGCTTCGAAGGGCGGCGACGCCCATTCGGAGATCGGGTCCACGGGCTGCACGTCGTGGTGGCCGTAGATCAGCACGGTGGGCTGGCCAGGGGCCTGGTTCCAGGAGGCGAAGACGGCGGGGTGTCTCGGGGTGGGCCAGATCTCGACGCGATCGGGGTGCAGGGGCGCCAGGCTCTGGGCCAGGTGCTGTGCGCACCGGGCGAGGTCGTTTTTGTGGTCAGGGAGCGACGAAATGCTGGGGATGCGGAGCCATTCCGTCAATTCGGCCAGAAAACGTCGCTGCTCACGCTCGATGAAGGAATGAAAGGCTTCCACCGGGGGCGTGTGTAGCACGGAAGCCGGCCTCGTAGGAGAGGAGTCAACCGTCGGGCCGTGCACCAGATGACGGCCGTCCCGCGTTCAGGCCTTGACCGATCCCTCTGCACCGGACCAGCATAGGCCGCTCCCGATGGGTGCCCGCGTTCTCGTCATCGATGACAGTCCAACGCTTCGCAAAGTCGTCGGCCATATCCTCGCCCGATACGACTACGAAGCGGTCGTGGCTGTTGATGGCCAAGCGGGACTCGACATGCTTTCTACGGAGAAGGTCGATCTGATCCTGCTCGACTTCGTGATGCCGCGCATGAACGGCTACCAGTTCTGCCGCGAGCTGCGAGCCATGGCCGAGCACAAGACCTTGCCGGTGGTGCTCATGAGCGCCAAGGCCGAGCGCATCCGCGATCAGTTCCTCCAGCAGACCGGCGCGGTCGATGCGATCACCAAACCCTTCGACTCGCGCGGCTTGATCGCTGTGGTCGAGGGCGCCCTGCAGAAAGCCCAGGCCGGCCGCGTGCCCCCGGCGCCCGAGCCCTCGGCCATGGCCGATGAAAGCGATCTGAGCAAGCCGCCGGACAGCATGCGCCCGAGCAGCCGCATGGACGAGGCTTCGCGCAACGCACGAGCCCGCAGCGAGGTCGTGCAGATGCTCACCAGCGTGGTCGCCGCTGCGTTCAAGAGCGCGCCCCCTGACGAGGCGGTCAAGGAGTCGACGATCTCGGAGTCCATCGCGAGCCTGGTGGACGACGCGGCGATGCACGACCTGTCGGCACGGCTGTCGGCGTGGCGTCAAGGACGCGGCTCGCAGGAGGCGCTGTCGGGCGACATCTCGAGCATCCCGCTGGGAGAGATCCTGCAAGTGCTCCAGATGCAGCGACAGACCGGCGTGCTCGAGGTGACCAACGGCAAGGTCGAGATCTCGATCATCCTGCGCGACGGATTCATCGATCTCGCCCAGGCCAAGGGGGCGACCCAGGAGTTCCGGCTCGGACGCTACTTCATCGAATCCGGGTTGCTCGCGCGCGAGCAGCTCGAGAACGCGGTCCACCAGGCGTCGGAGTCCAAGCAGCTGCTGGGCAGCACGCTCAAGCAGATGGGGCTGGTGACCGACGAGGACCTGCGTCGCGCGCTGATCCGGCAGACGAGCGAGATGATCTACGATGTGCTGCGCTGGCAGCGGGGTCGATTCATGCTGCTTCGGGACGTGCAGGTTCCCGAGGCGGACGACGCTCGGCTCGGCCTGCCGGTCGCGGGCATCGTGATGGAGGGATTCCGGCGCGTCGACGAGTGGCGGCTGATCGAGGAGTCGATCCGTTTCGACGAAGTGCTCGTTCGCAACGAGCCCGCCATTGCGACGCTGGGACCGGACGAGCTGACCAAGCAGGAGCGCACCGTGCTCGATACGGTGGACGGACATCGGACGGTTCGTGAGATCATCGACGAGACGCACCAGTCGTCGTTCGACACGTGCAAGACCTTCTACCGTCTCCTGCAGTCGCGGCTCGTTCGGCGCCGGGCCACTGCATGAGCGCGGATCCGCACAGCGCAGGCCGCGGCGGCCTGGTGATCCGCTCCCGCCTGGGCGTGCGGTTCGTGCCCGCGGAGATCGCCGCATCTGTCACCTGGCTCGCCGGAGTCGTGCCTGTGCCTGGCCTCGTGCCACCGGCTGTGGGGATCGCGGTGGCCGACGATCGTGTGGCGACCGTGATCTCGATCGGCGAGGAGCCCGGCACAGAAGCGATCGTCTGTGAGGTGGACGGCGGGTGGGTAGCGCTGACCGGCGCGCGGGTGCTGGCGACCGGGCGGTTCGACAACGCGTCGGATGGCAGCGACTGCGTGCAGTGGGACGGCGAGGTGATCGAGTCGATCGATCTCCGAGGGTTGATGATCGCGGCAGAGACCGCGATCTGGCGTGCGCGGGGCATGCGCGACGAGGGGTCGAGACCATGAGTCGAGTCAAGGGGTGGCTGGACGTGCTGCGGAGCCTCGGCAAGGACGCGGGCAGCGAAGCGCACGAGCTGGTCGAGGCCGAAGCGCAGCTGTGGCACGCGCACGAGAAGTCGACTGCATCGGCCACACAGGTGGTCGAGGCCACGGGGGGGCTGGCAGCAGCCTCGGGACGCCAGCGCAAGCTGGTCGACACGCTGCTCGAGACCGCGCGCACCGCGCAGGCGCGGGCCGACGAGATCGGACCGGCATTGGTTCGCGTGACCGAGACGCTCGAGCGGCTGCGGCTGGTGGCGCTGAACGTGGGTCTCGAAGGGTCGCGCATGGGTGACGCTGCGGGCCGGTCGCTGACCATGGTGAGCGACGAGGTCCGGACGTACGTCGAGCGCGGCGTCGAAGCGCTGCACGACACCCGAGCGCTGGTCGAAGAGGTCGGCCCTACGGCCGGACACGTGGCAGAGCATGCGGAGGCGCTTCGACAATCCGAAGCTGATCTCGGGGGCGAGATCCTGAGGGTGCAATCGCTGGCGCAGGAAACGTCCCGGTCCGTCGAGGAGATCGGGCGATGGGCCAGGAAGCTGTCGGAGACGGATCCGGAGACCGCGACGATCCTCGCACGTGCCGCGGAGCACGCGCGCGGGCTGGTGAGCGATCTGTCGCTGCTCAAGAGTGCAACGCAAACCGAGCTGGCGCGAGCCGTGCTCCGTCCGATCATCGAGCCGCTCGTGCGTCTGCTCAGGGACCTCGGCGGCGACGCGCACTAGCCCGCCCGGATTGCAGGAGCCATGGCAGACCCCGAGCTCAGAGCGCTGCTGATCGGCGAGCTTCGCAGGCATGAAGCCTCGCTTCGGATGCCTGAGCTCGAGGCGCAGGTGGCCCGCCGGGTGCTGCACGCAGCCAAGGGATCGGCCGGCGTGGCAGGGGAACGCGCACTGTTCGACGCGCTCGCTCGGATCGAGAAGCGCGTGGCAGGTGGAGAGAGCGCCGCGCTCGCAGAAGCCGCGGAGCTGCTCGCCGCGGCGATTTCCAACCTGGAGGAAGGCAAGGTGGCGTGCCCTGACACCTGGCCGCTGCCTCCCGCGGATCTTCGTCCGCCCGCGATCCCTGCGGCGACAGCGGCACGCTACGGCCCGGAGATGCACGATCGGATTGCGCTTCTCGACGAGGTGCTGGCCGACACCGGCGATCCCGTGGCTGCGCTGGAGCGCGCGTTTCGTCACATCCACACGATGAAGGGGGCAGCATCGACCGTGGGCGACGACGTGCTCGCGTGGTTCTGCCATGGGCTGGAGACGCGTGTGCGACGGGATGCTGGTAGCGAGGCAGCTGCGCGCGAGGCTCTCACCGAGCTGATGCGATGGCGTGCAATGCTCTCGCAGATGGTCTCGGATCCAGGGCGCGCGCTGGAATCCCTGCGGGCGATGTCCAATCGCACTGCGCCGTCGACGCGACCTCCAGAGGGCGCCCCGCCACGCGCGGACGCGCCGCACAGCGTGGACACATGGCTTCGGGTTCCAGGGGCCTCGCTCGATCGGGTGCTCGAGCGCATCGGACGCTTGAGCATGTCGGCAAGCGAGCTTCGGTCGCAGGCGGCAGGCACGCGCGAGCTGGCGCGCCGCCTGCGCGCCCAGCGGTCGAGCCTTCTGGAAGCGCATCGCCTGATCGGACCCCCTCGCCCCTGGGGAGCTCCGGCTGCCGCGATCACGCGCATGGAGAACGTCGCCTCCGAGCTCGGGTCCGCAGCCGAGACCCTCGAGCGCGTAGCATCGCTCGCCAGGCTCCAGGCGCGGACCGTGCGGCAGGATGTCGCGGCCTCGCAAGCGGATCTCGGCGCGATGCGCCAGGCTGCGATGCAGTTCGTGTTCGAGCCGGCGCGAGCCGCGATCGAGGCGATGGCGCAGCGCGAAGGTCGATTGGTGCACGTCACGGTCTCGGGCGCCACGCTCCCCATCGATCGTCGCCTCGCCGAGGCGCTCGTCGATCCGGTGCTGCAGCTGGCTCGCAACGCCGTTGCGCACGGCCTCGAGCCGCCGGGCGTGCGCCTTGCTGCCGGCAAGTCCGACGTCGGAACCGTGGCGTTGTCCGCCGAGCTGCGCGGCGTGCATCTGGTGGTGACCGTGCAGGACGACGGAGCTGGCGTGGACGGCGCGACGGTGCGCAAGCGCGCTGTGCGAGCCGGAGCGATCGGCGAGGAGCTTGCGGAGCAAGCCGACGACGAGATGCTGATGAACCTGCTGTTCTTGCCTGGGCTGACCACGCGCAAAGGGCCGGACGAGCTGGCCGGACGCGGCGTCGGGCTCGATCTCGCCCAGCATTCGGTGCGAAGGCTCGGAGGCCGGATCCGCATCCTCAACCGTCCGGGGCGCGGCTTGGATGCCATCATCGATGTGCCGCTGGCAGCCCGCGGCGTGGTCTCGGTGCTGTGGGTGACCTCGCTCGGGCACACGTTCGCCCTGTCGAGCTCGAACGTCCTGCGCGTGCGGCAACGCGCGGACGCGGCGATCAGCCCTCCGGCGCTTGCGCGATGCATTGATCCGAGCTGGGTGGGCATGGACAGCCCCGGCTACGTGATCGACGTGGGCAGGGAGATTCCAGGCGATTCGGTTTCCTTCTGCGTGGCGTCGGTCAGCGCGATCGAGCAGGTCGCGGTACGCCCGGTTTCGCCGCTGATCGCCACGGCTGGGCCCTACGCGGGCGTGATCATGACGTCGGTCGGTGCTCCCGCGCTGCTGATCGATCCGCTGCTCGTGGCTGATCGAATGCGCTCGCTGCTTCCCAGATCGTTTCCGCCGCCTCCGCCGTCCTCCCGACGCCCCGCGCAGCATTGACGTCCCAAGGGCGCGTTCTGATACCCTGGGTTGGACATGCCCAAGCCAGACCTGTTGCCGGTCGTGATCGAGGCGTTGCTGCCTGATGATCCGGACATCGACGCGATCAACGCGATCGGCGAGGCATCGTTCTCGACTTCCACGCGCATGGACGCGCGCGAGGAGATCGGCCGCCCGTTCACCCACGCGTGGGTGGCACGTCTGCCATCGCGAGCCGGCCGCGGACAGCCTGTCGGCTACATCGTGACCTGGCACGTCGCCGACGAGCTTCACGTCCTGAACGTTGCGACGGCAGCGCAGCACCGGCGACGCGGCGTGGGGCTGGCATTGATGCAAACCGCCCTGAGCTACGCGCACGAGCGACAGATCCGCTTGATCGTCCTGGAGGTGCGCCTGGGCAACCATCCGGCCGTGCAGATGTACCGATCCATGGGGTTCTTCGCGATCGGGTTGCGCCCGGGGTACTACGCCGATAATGGCGAGGACGCGCTCGAGATGGTGCTGGTGTTCGACCCTGAAACCGGGCGTGTGGTTCCAGGCCGAGACGAAGTTCGAATCTAGCCCCATCCGCGAGACGCGTTTCGATCGGACAGACGCAAAGCCACACAACTTGCCCGGCGGAGCAACGCTGGGAGTCGGCCAGGAGGATCCGTGGAACCGATGCATTGCGGCAAGCCAAGGCCCCGACAGGTCGTGGTGCCCTTGTTGCGACGCGACTCGATAGGCGCAAGCCATCACGTGCTCACCTTCGACTGCGAGCAGCCGCTGGAGGCAGCCCCGGGTCAGTTCGCGATGGTGCGCGGCGCCCAGTGGGGCGAATCTCCCTTCCTGCCGCGTCCGATGAGCATCCTGACCGCAGGTCGACGCCCATCGATCCTCGTCAAGGTGGTGGGGGAAGGCACGCGGCGGCTCGCGAGCTCAGAGCCAGGAGAGCTCTTCACCGTGCACGCGCCGCTGGGCGTGGGCTGGGCGCCCTGCCCCGAGGACCGCGTGCCGGTGCTCGTCGCGGGCGGCGTGGGCGTCTGCCCCCTGGTCTTTCTCGCGCGCGGCCTGACCGAGCAGGGGCGCAGGGCGATCGCGCTCTACGGGGGTCGAAGCGCGGGGGATCTGCCGCTCGACGACGAGCTGGCCGAGGTGACCGATCTGCGGATCGCGACCGAAGACGGGAGCCTGGGGCAGCTGGGACGCGTGACCGTGCTGCTCGAGTCGGCGATCGAGGAGACCAAGGGGAGGCTGAAGGTGTACGCCTGCGGTCCACGGGCGATGATGGCGCGCGTGGTGGAGATGTGCAGGGCGGCCGACGCACCGTGCGAGGTTTCGCTCGAGACGATCATGGGCTGCGGCTACGGGGTTTGCCTCGGATGCGCGGTTCCGAAGGTGGGCGGCGGCTATCTCTACGCCTGCTCCGAAGGCCCCTGCGTGGATGGCCACGCGATCGCGTGGGAGAGCTGAGATGCGCTGCGATCCGAGCGTGAAGGTTGGCGCCCTGACCCTCAAGAACCCCGTGCTCACCGCTTCGGGCACGTTCGGCTACGGCCTCGAGTTCGAGCCGTACTTCGACATCTCCGCTCTAGGCGCAATCTGCACCAAGGGCCTGAGCCTGCTGCCTCGCATCGGCAATGCGCCGCCTCGCATCTGCGAGACCGCTTCCGGAATGCTCAATGCGATCGGCCTCGCCAACATCGGCGTGGAAGCCTTCTGCACCGACAAGCTCCCGTCGCTTCGCGAGCGCAACGTCACCGTGGTCGCCAACATCTTCGCGACCAGCATCGAGGACTTCGCCGCGTTGGCACGCAGGCTCGATCGCGAGCAAGGGATCGCTGCCATCGAGGTCAACATCTCTTGCCCCAACGTCGACAAAGGCGGCCTGGAGTTCGGTGTCGATCCTCAGATGGCTGCCGCAGTCACCTCTGCAGTCAAGAAAGTCACCAAGCTGCCGGTGTGGGTCAAGCTGTCTCCGGAAGCCGGGCGCATCGCGGTCATCGCGCGTGCCTGCGAGGAGGCAGGCGCTGACGCGCTGTGTGCGATCAACACGATCCGGGGCCTGGCCATCGACGTCCAGACCTGGAAGCCGCGGCTGTCGAACCGGACCGGCGGGCTGTCCGGCCCGGCGCTCAAGCCGATCGCGATTCGCATGGTCTGGGAAGTGGCAAAGGCGGTCAAAGTGCCTGTGATCGGGATCGGCGGCGTGACCTGCGCCGAGGACGCGATCGAGTTCATGCTGGCTGGCGCCACAGCGGTGCAGGTCGGCTCAGCCAACTTCCGCGATCCGCTCGCGGCCCACAAGATAGCCCAGGGAATCGTGGACTACTGCGAGCGTCGCGCCATCGACCCGCGTGAGCTGATCGGCAAGGCCCTGCTATGAAGGCCCGGCGCATCCCTTCGCCGCTCGTCGCAGCGGTCTTCGCGTTGCTCGCCGCGGGATGCACGCCTCGCTCCCAGCCGGTCGAGCAGATGGAGGACGCGTCGAATCGGAGCCCGAACGCCACGATCGTGCCGGCCCCGCTCGCGTCGGCCACCACACCTGCAGGAGAGACGTCGGCCACGGGCACGCGCCCGGTGGGGATGCCGGCCGACTCGAAGGGACGCTTGATATTTCCGGACGCTGCAGCGCCGGTTCCGCAGCCGATGCTGGCAGGCCAGCAGCTCCCCGCGGACTCCTTGCCAGGCCGCGAGGCGCAAGGCGTGACCCTCTCCGCGGAGTGGATCTGGACGAACGTGCCTGCGCCGCCGCACCTGCCCGAGATGTCTGCGGCCGGGATCGAGGCGGCCCGCAAGCTCACGCGGCGCCTGTGGACGATCGACATCACGGAGTACGGCCGGATGCGGATCGTGTTCGACTCCGTGGCGTTTGCGCTCACGAAGTTCACCGAGCTGCGCGCTCGCTACGATCGCTTCGGGCACGTGCTGGTGTGGCCGAGCGGCGAGCAGTACCGGGTGGTCCCCCCTGGCTCGCTGCGTGCGCTTCTCGACGAGCGACGCATCGACGTGACGCCGCTCATGGCCGAGCGCGCCAAGTCCATGCCCTCCTCAGGGCCGCGCTTCGGATTCCCCACCACGCGCATGCTCCTGACCACCGCGACCGGCAAGCTGCAGATCGATCAGGCCCATGTCGTCAACGTCGGAGTCGGAGGCGCGCTGCTCTGCCGCACGCTCGTAGAGCTGATCTCGACCGAGCCGAGCGCTGCGACCTGCGCCCAGAACATGGTGCCGGTGCACGCCGAGTACACGTGGCCGGATGGCACTACGCTCCACTTCGACGTCCTGACGCTCAACATGCGCAACGACTTCCCCACCGGGCAGCTGTCGGTGCCGCCGGCGAGCTCGAGCTTCACCGGCAGCGGCCTGCCGCCCAATGCATCGGGCATCTTCCTGACGCGCGATCAGCTCGCAGCGTTCCGCGGAAAGGCCATGGATTCCGCGCATCCGCGCTCCGATCCAGAGTCCAAGGGCGCCCCTGGCGAAGGGTTCCTCGCAGTCAATTCCACCGATGCGCTGCGGTTCATCCTGATCGACGGAGTGCCGATCGCGTGGGTGCCGCCGCACGAGCGACAGTACCTGATCGGTACCGTGCGCGGGCGCTATCAGGTCCAGTGGCGGTCGTTTCTCGGCTCCTACATCGGACCTGCGTCCGTAGCCGAGTTCCCGGCCATGCTCACGCTCGGCGAGCCGCTCGACGGCGGAGTCGACGCAGGCGCGGCGCCGCGGGATCGGTGAGGATCCTCGCGCGCCAAGAGCGGGGTCCCAACGGGCGAGCGTGCGTGTCTCTCCGTGTGCACGGCACAGCAATGCGGTAGGATGTTCGTCATGTCAGGATATCGCGACGAGCTCACTGCTGCTCAAGCGCGCATCCATGCACTCGAGGAAGCGCTTGAGGAGGCGCAACTCGCGGTCAGAGCTGCGCAGGAGGGAGCCGACGAGCGCGCGCGCAGGATCGAGCAGGAGCATCGATCTCCGGAGTCCGGAGCGAAGACCCGATTGATCGCGACGGCAGTGGGCATCGGGTTCGCGATCGTTACCGCGATAGCGATCTGGTTGGCGCTGCTACAGGGCACCCCGCGTCCGTAGCCGAGTTCCCGGCCATGCTCACGCTCGGCGAGCCGCTCGACGGCGGAGTCGACGCAGGCGCGGCGCCGCGGGATCGGTGATGGGGGCAGCACGCGGGACACTGACGCCCAAACGAGTAGGCTACTGTGGCACGTAGCACGCTTTGACGACATTCGGGACCGGGTCGCCCCCGAAGTTCGCTGAGCTGCACGCCATACCGCTGCTTCCGCTGCGCTGCGCGAATACGCCGTTCGCTCCGAACTTGATCAGCTTTTGCCCTCCGCCTGACCACGCGCATGACTCGGCTTCTCGAGAGCAATACCGATACCCCGGCAGAATCGTCGTAGATCGCTGAGTCCAATAGCAAGCCTTGGATTTGCCCGGAGCCGGATCTCCAAATACCGCGTTGTTGCAGTCCAGCTCCGTGACCCCGTATCGGTGGAAGAAGCGGCCGTCAGCGCCGTAGGCTACGTCGATCAGCGTTGTGCTGTGGATGTGCTGTCCTTCGTTGACCAATAGCCCGTACCCAGGACCGGGCCCGGATCCCGTCGCCTTGGATTGGAGAATGCTCATCGCCCGCTCTGCCCGAGCCCCGCACCCGTCAGTTAATCGCACCGTAAAGCTCTTCATCACG
The DNA here is from genome assembly GCA_016218915.1 of Deltaproteobacteria bacterium. Lineage (GTDB taxonomy): Bacteria > Myxococcota_A > Polyangia > Polyangiales > Polyangiaceae > JACRCQ01. The sequence continues at coordinate 256,527 of JACRCQ010000077.1, read as the reverse complement.
CTGTTGGACCCTGACGGGTTCGTCGTCGTGCCCGAGATGAGACCGCTCGAGCTCAAGGTCAGCCCGGGGGGGAGCTCGCCCGCCAGGAGCTGGTACGTGAACGGCGCGATGCCGCCCGTGCGCTGCAGCTGCAAGGAGTACGGAACCCCGGGAAATGCCGCTCCAAACGTGGGGAGCGAGTCGACGAGCGTCAATGCCGCCCCAGGGCATCCTTTGCTGCTCTGCACAATCTGGACGGTGAGAATGCCGTCCACCTGCTGCTTGCAGGAGTCGGTCACGCGCACCGTAAAGCTGAAGGTCCCGACGGCCGTGGGAATCCCGGTGAGCACGCCGTACTGCAGGCCTAGCCCAGGCGGCAACGCTGTGACCGCCGTAAGCGAAGGATTGGTCCCTGACGGGTTGAGCGGCTGAGCGTACCTCTCTCCCGAGGCGCCAACTGGAAGCGTGCCTGACCGCACGCTTGGTGTCGCGCAGCTGCCTCCGCACGGAGGGTGAAGGCAGTAGGTTTGAAGCGGCTCCGCGCTCGGCAGGCGTGACGAATCGTCTCCAGCCACCGTGGGCAGCGAATAGCACAGTGCGACCGACGCGCACCCAGCCCAAAGAAGTCGCTGGTTGGCGCGAAGGCTGTTGCTGGGCGAGAGGCATGTTAGAATTCGGTCCAAGGCCAGCATGATCAGCTCCTTATCCGACGTGCTTGTTCCGAATACGCCGGCATCCGTGTCCTGATCGCTGGAAGCACGACCCGGGCCAAGTCTCGTCCGGGCGCGTCGCGGGCCAGAATTGCGCCGTTTTCCCCTTGGTGCGCCGTTCCTGAACCTGTTCCCAGCTCCGAAATCACTTCGCAGGGTCTGACACCAGGTCTGACTGTCTCAGACAAATGCTGTCGGGGTTCGAATGGACCGCGCTTCAGTTCCCCGCTGCCTTCAACACAGGCAGCGCGATTGAAACCGATGGATTGTCGCGGTCGATCGTGGGGTGCTGCCTGCCCCCGGTCATCGTGCTCACTGCCGAGGTCACGTAGGACTCGAGCTCTTGCCGGGACACGCTCTTGTCCGAGTCGGCATCCGCCTTCCCAGCGGTCAACGCCTCCAGCAGCGCTGCGGTGAACAGGCCGTTCTTGCGAGACTCGCTCTCCAGCGACGGCTCGTTCCAGCGCGACGACGAGAACACGACAGCGCCGGTCCTCCTGAGCAGGTCCACGAACACGAATCGATCGAGCTTGCGGTGAAAGGGGCTCGGGGGCGCTCCTGCCAGCTCCAGACCGCGTCCGCCTCGCACCGCTGTCGCCTCTCCTGCAGGGGCCCCGGCCGCCCGCTGCTCGCCAGAAGCGTCGCCTGACTCGCACGTATCCATCAGGAACAGCTTGCGCCGCGCCTTGGTGGCGCGCAGCAGATCCTCCAGCATCTCGAACCGGACCGACGTTGACGACAGCTTCGTCACATCCGCTTCGTGGGTCAGAAAGTAGTACGTCGCCGCAGCGTCGCGCTCGTGGAACCCGTGCCCCGCGATGAAGAGCACCACCGTGTCCTCCGGGCGTGCGTCCTGAAGGAACGAAGCGCTCGCCTGCACAGCCGGGACCGTCACCTGACCGTCGGTGAGAACCTGCACCCGGACGTTTCGGTAGCCCCCGCGCGACCGCTTGAAGTAGTCCGCAAGGTCGGACGCGTCCTTGTTGGCATACCGGAGATCCAGACGATCATCGCGATAGTCGGAGACTCCGAATCCGAGGAAGTAGAGGTCTGCCGGGGCGGAATCCGCGCGATCTACGAACACGAAGGCGCGGTGCGACTCCCTTCCATCGCTCGTCGCACACGACACATCCACACGGTTGGAGCCTGGCGTGAGTTCAATCGTCTCCAACGGTGTGGCGTTCGCTCCTGTCACGGGCTTGCCGCCGGGCGGTGACACCGGAACGCCATTGACGAATACGTCGTAGTGAGCGAGCTCGCCGCCGTTTCCCTCGAGCTGCAGCTTCACCGTGGCCTTGCGCCCGTCGGTCTTGACCTCGACGATGTGGGCATCGGGGAGCTTGCTGCCAGGGGCAGCACCCGGCTTCAGCTTGCGGGCCCTTCGCTCGCTCTGCTCGCGAAGCAACGCCACGAGCTCAGGCGGGCTTCCGGCAAAACGTGCGAGAATCCGGTCCGGCCTGTTGTTGAAAGGCGCAAACGATTCGATTCCAAGCGCCTGGTTGGCGTCGACCATGAACACGAGCCTGCCGCCCGTGGGTGAGGCGTCGAACAGCCCATCCTCGGTGAACACCGCCCAGTCGCGACGCCCGGACACGAGGGACACCGAGTCCCCGGACTCGAGGTTCCACAGGCGCAGGGTCCCGTCTTCGGACGACGAAAGCAGGCGGGTGCTGGTCGGGATCGAGATGGAGGAGATCGGACCGGTGTGCCCCCGCAGCGTGCGCACGAGCTTGGGCGGCGCAAGGTTCCACACGCACACGGAGCGGCGAGACTCGCAGACCGACGCGAGTTGCGCGCCGCCCGGAAAGAAAGCGAGCGGCAGCTGATCGCCGGCCGTGTTCGCGTTCTCCAGGACCTTGTCCCGAATCGTCAGCTTGCTCGCAGCCGACTCCTTGCAATGCCCGTCCCGACGGTCGGCTGTTGCACAAAGCTCGATCTCGCCTGGATGCTCGAAAACGGCCAAGCGCATACCGTCGGCAGAGAACGCCTGGTGATACTTCGGCCTGGCCTCGGCGATCCTCTTCCATGGCTCCATGTCCTGCCAGCCCGCGGGCGGGATCGGCTCGCCTGTCGTCGAGCTCACGACCGCGGCCGATTCCACGCCTGCCCGCAGCAGAAGCTTTGCATTGGTTGCGTCGAAGTCCAGGTGCGTCACCTTGACCCAGTGGCTTCCCTCCTGCTTGCGAGGCGAATCCTTGCCCGCTGCCCGCAAGTCTCCGAGCATCACTCCGGTCCGGGGGTCGAGCACCAGGATCCCGCCTGCGTAGGTGCCCACGGCTATGCGGTTGTTGTCGTGGGAGATTGCCCCGCACGTCGGGTGGTTGCCCCACGGATTGAAAGGCGTGCGTGTCAGCGACGGAATCTCCCAGCTCCTGAGCATCTCGAGCGTGCGAAGGTCCCACAACGCGACCCGGTCGCCTGATCCCGCGATGGCAAGGGAGCCGTCATCCGACGCTCTCGTCCAGCGCACAGGCTGAACTTCGTCTTCCATCGTCCTGGTGACCCGCAAGGAGTCGGTGTCCAGGAAGTGCAGCCCTGCTCCGAGGAGCACCAGCGTCTTGCCTGAAGGGGCGTAGACGGCGGAGTGGATGTGCGACTTGAATACGATACGCCGCTTCAATCTGCCGCTGCCGAGATCCCACACCCGAACGGAATAGTCCGACGTGGGCGCGTCGGACTTCGATTCGAGCATGGAAGCTACGGTAGCCGTGCGGCCGTCGGGCGAAACGGCCATGGCCACGGGAAGCTCGGTGGCCATGGTGCTGGTTCCCACCTCTCCGCCCGCAGAGACGAGCACGCGTGTGCGAGGCACTGAATCGATGGAGCGGATCGGGCGTCCTGCCGCGATGTCGATCACCTTCAACACCCCCTCTGCATCCATCGACACGCTCTTGCCTGTCCCGCGGATCGCCACGACGTGCGAGGTCTCCCGCTTGTGCAGTCCTTCGAAGGTCCGACGAATCGCGCCGGTCTCCAGGTCGACCACGGTCACTTCACTTCGATCGCCAAGCACTGCCGTGCGGTCGTCGAGCAGCGCCATCTGGATTCCATGCACTGCAACCAGCCGCATGGGAGCAGAGCCATCGGTCCTTGTGATGGCGATCCCCCACGTGGTCATGGCAACGAGCCGGCTCGCGTCCGAGGTGAACGCGAGATAGGTTCCGCTCAGCGGCACGCGTCGAGTTGCACCTCGGCCCATGTCCTGATCGACGAACAGCTCGAGCGTGCGTTCCGGCCTCCCCGTCTCGACGCTTGCCACATGGACTCTGCCTTCAGCCGTGGCGAGGGCAAGCCGGGCGCCATCAGGAGTGAATGCGGCGCCGGTGATGTCAGCGTCCTGCAGGAACGCCTGGACGACCTCGCCCGAGGCGGCGTCGAGAAGCGACGCGCTTCTGCCGGCAGCGATCAGCAGCAGCCTGCCGTCCGGAGAAAAGTGCGTGATGCCGCCCTTGGGAAGTGGCGTGCGCACCACGAATCGGGCTGACACGGACGCGCGCGCAGGCTCTGCGCGTGCGGCGGATGCTGACGGCGTGGCACGCATGGTGCTCGGCGCAGGAGCGCCGGGTCGGGGCGTTGCCGGGCCGCACGCACCGGAGCCGACGAGCGCCGCGATGACGACGCACAATGCGAGGGTCCCCCACGTCCATCCTCGACGTCGTGTAAGCGATGGCATGTCCCGAGATAACTACAACCGCAGGCCGGATGTCGACACTCGACCTCCGAATGCAGTGCCGCGAGGTTGTGAAGGTGCATCGACCACGTTCGCGCTAGCATCGCTGGGTGCCAATTCCCTCCTCTGCCCCTCGCCTCGCCGCGTGTCTCGCTGCGTCGCTGGCCATTGCCACGCAGGGGTGCATGGCACCTCACGGTATGGCGCCGATGCCGCTGCCCATGGGGACCCACTCGGCTGTCGCTGAGCTTTCTGGCGGAGTTGGGGCGACGTCGGGACGCACCATCGGACGCAGCGATCTTGGGCTCAGCGTCCATGCCACCGATTGGTTCGCCATGGAGGCGAGAGGCCAATACCTGCACGTGAGCGAGCGCACAGGGACCAACGAATCGGGCCAGCGCGCGGGTCGTACGGTCAACACTTTCCTTCCCTATCTTCGTCCCGCGTTCTTCGCAGGTCCGGTGAGCTTTGCGCTTCCGATCTCAGGCTTCGCCCTGGGCGGAGGAGGCGGCGGCGTGGCCGCTGGAATGATTGGCGCGTCCGTGGGACTCGGCGGTCGCACGTGGAACATCTTCTCAGGTGTGCAGTGGCAATCCTCGGAAATCGTTTCTTCAGGCACCTCCACCTCCCGCTCGCGCGAGCTGTGCTTTGGCGGGCGCTACGCCATGATCGGCGACTTCTGGCGCGTGTCGATCGATCCTCAGCTGGTCGTGAGCACGCACCGCATGAAGTCCACCAGCGGTGGCGATGAGAATCCGGGCCCCACGAGCAGCTACGTGTCGGATCGTCAGCTCGTCATGGGCCTGATCCAGCTCTCCGTGGCGTTCGGAGAGTTCCATCCGCGCGGAGCTTCGCACGTCCAAGCCACGGGTCCCCAACCCAAGCCGCTGCCACCCCCTCCCCCTACGCCTTGTGAGCGGCTTTGCGAGTCCCAGGCTCGTCTGCCGTGCGGAGTGTCGAGCGGCAGATGCCAGACGGCGTGCGAGGCTCGAACCCTTCCGGTGCCATGCCGCAGCGTCGGGGATTCGCTCTTGCGTTGCGAAGCGTCTTCTCCGGTATGCGTCGGCTCGACCCTTGTCTTCCCTCCCTGCACAGAGATTCGCAACGCCCTGCAGACCTGCTTGCAGACGCATGCGACCCCAGAGGTCGTGCCCCGCTCTTGCGCGCCGGACGAGCCCTGCGACGATGGTGGCCCGCGCCCGATCAAACCTGGGCCGTTGAAGCAACCCAAGAGTCTCGGGGAGGTTCCGCAGTGATGGGGATCCGGAACCGGGCAGCCTCAGCCGCTGTCTGCCTGGCCTGCAGCGCGATGGCTGTGCAGCGCGCACATGCGCAGTCACCCATGGACGAGCAACCACGGAGCGATGGCCCTGCACCGAGCGGCAGCGCATCGGCGCCAGCGCCGCCCCAGCCCGTTGCGGGCAGCGACACGGACAGCTGGTATCGGCGCGCAGCCGACGACGAACGGCGGCGAAAGATCGAGCGACAACGCGAAGTGGAGGAAGCGAACGCGCTCGAGGCCGAAGAGAGACGCAAGTGGGTCGTCGGGGTCGCTGGGGGATACGGAGCTGCCTCGGGGAGCAAGAAGTTTGCTGCCGACGCCCTGCTCATGAGCCTGATGGTCACGCGCTACTCGCTGGAGCTCGATTCCCCGAGCAACACGTTCCTCGCGATCGAAGTCCCCACACGGCGCTACGTCCGATCGGACGCGGGAGAAACGGCCTGGGGCACAGGCATGTACGCTGTCGGCGGGTTTCAGGAGTGGTGGATCGTGGCGAGTCTGGGGGTGGGTGGAGGCTTGGTTCCAGGGATCAACCGCGGTGGGGCAGGAGCGCGCGCAAGGCTTGGAATCCGATTGTGGCGTTTCGTGCTCTCAGGCGAAGCCGGAGGGATCTGCGGCCCCTCGGGGCAAGGGGGATTCGCCTGCGTCGGGGATGCGGGAGGCGTCTTGTCGCTGGATGTCCTGCGGATGTTCGGGGCGAGGCCGTGACGACCCCGGCACGCTGTGCTTCCGGCGAGCCGCGTTGCACGACAACGCGGCAACCATTCGTCATGGCCTGGTACGCTTGCCTGGGCGGCACTCGCAGGCGCGCGTTTGAGGGGAGCAGAACCCTTCCAGCGGATCCCTCACCACACAAGACATTCCGTCCGCGCACGGGCCCGCTCCGCAATTCGGCTTGCGTCGATTTGGCACCGCGCTCCTTGCCGCGCTCGGCGGAGATCAGGGCGCCGGTGTCGAATACGTACCGTGGAATCATGCCACGCGTCGTCCGCGACGCGGTCTGCGCGCAGCCGCGACCTCGCGCTCGATGTCCGCCTCGATCGCAGCAAGCTCCGCCGGATCAAGCGCGGGGATCGCTTGCCTCCTGAGGTAGGCTCCGGCAGCGCTCCTACGTCTGGCCTCCTCGGCCAGATCGGTCACGAGCGCGGACATGTTGCCCCCGTATTCGGCGTTCGCGAGGCTGCGAAGTGCCATCTTGGTCGCGGGGTCGACGGATACCGAGAACGTTTCCGTGGCGCCGGCTCGCCGCGTCCTGGATCGCTTCATGCTGAATATGTAGCATAATTCCGGCGGGCGCAGCGACTCCTCCCGGCTTGGCCCGCGAAACCTCTTGCGAGCGCCTGCGTCGGGGATGCAGGAGGCGTCCTGTCGCTGGATGTCATGCGAATCTTCGGGGCGAGGCCGTGACGACCCCGGCACGCTGTGCTTCCATGCTGTCGCGCGTCCTTTCCGGAGACAAGATGAACCATCCAACATTGGCGCTGTGGGCCATGTCGTGCGCGTACCTGATAGCGGCAGCGAGCCTGCCCGGCTGCTGTCTGTTCAAGGAGCTGTCGCCACAGGAGGTCGAGGCCATGAAGCGCGCGACCGAAGTATGCAAGGATTCCCCCGGGGAAGCGACGTGCCGCGTCTGCTGCAAGAAGGAAGGACGGACCGGAGGCACCTTCATCAACCCCAACCCTCCGCCGTCGGAGCGCCGCGGACCCAAGAAGCCGACCAAGTGTTCGTGCCACTGATCAAGGCGCGCCAGAGCAGGCAGACTTGCTCGCCATCAGGTTCTCGGGAGCGCAGATCTTGTTCGTGCACTCTGCCCCGCTCTCACACTCCAAGCTGTCGACGCACGGTGCGCCTATCTTCGCGGGTTCGAAGGCCTTACAGGTCGAATTGGAGCACCGAGACCCCTTTGCGCAGAACATCTGTTCCGCGCAAGGTTGACCAGCCGCTGGAGATGCCACGCACACCTTGGAGGTCTTGTCGCAATACAGCCCATCCGAGTCGTAGCACCTCCCCTTGTCACCAGTGGAGCCCGGGACCATCACACAACCCATGCTCCCAATGCAGGTGCCGTCGCACTCTTGACCCTGACTCGCTCGCGGTGATGGTGGAGGGGAACCCAGGCAAACGGGAGTGGGCGTCGGCCCAGACGCGTACTGGCAGTAGGGGTATCCATCACTGGAAGGCGCACACTCGATAGGGGCGTTGCACGCCTGGCCGGCGGTCTTGGTTCCATGGACCGCCTTGGCGCAGGCCTGGTTCCTCACGTCTCGCGCTGCATCGGTGAGCGAACAGGCCAGCGCGGCCTCTCGCGTCAGCTTCACGCAGTCGCCGGCGGCCTGCGGGTCATACTGGACGACAGGTGGATTCTGCGACGCCATCCCGACGAGAGTCTGCAGAGTGCTCTTGTAGGTCGCGGCGCAAGCCGCCGCGTCGACGGCAAACCCGTACTGCTTGCAGCAGGCCCCGATGTTGTCGCACATGGCGGATGCATACGCGGCGGCGAAGTCCTGCAGAGCAATCGGTGCCGCCGGACTCCCTCCAGGGACCGATGTTCCCGTTGACGAGTCGTCCCCGCAGCCATTGCAAGCGAGGAACAGGCCCAGAACAGTCCATCGGAAGCGTTCGTCCATCGAGAGCCCCTCTCACAATCACGATACGCCTCCGCAAGGTCGTGCGGCAAGCCGGCCGTTTCCTTTACACCGCTGGCTCAGCCCTTCCTTCGGTACCGCAATCGCACCACCGGGATGCCGTCCTGCTCGGCCCGCTTCTCCCTGTTTCCCCTCGCGCTCCAGGGACACGCGCTGATCCGCGCAGAGCCAGGCTGATCGCCGTCCTGCGCGAAAGCCTCGTGTGCATCGATCAACGTCTCGTAGACCTCGCCGCGCTCGGTGACGTCGGTCTGCACGAACAGCATGCCCGACGGGCGCAGCAGACGCGCCATCTGGTCGAGCAACGGCTTGCCCACGACCAGGCGTTTGCGCTGACGGCTCTTCCACCAAGGATCCGGAAAGTGGATGAAGAACGCAGCCACGCTTGCGTCGGGCTGCAATCGCGGGAGCAGCAGGCGAGCATCCTCTGCGTAGACCCGCGCATGCGGTCCGAGCCCGAGCTTGTGCAGGCGCTCGTCCACCAGCGTCGCCCACTTCCAGCGGATCTCCAGTCCGATCAGCCGCGCGTCCGGGCGCTCTCGTACCCGCTCCAGGAGAAACGCTCCCCGTCCAGGTCCGATCTCGATCTCCAGATCGCCCTGCTGCTGCTCGCTCAAGCTGCAGACAGGGATGTCGCCTTGGGCGGCGAGACGGGGCGCATGTTCGTAGGGGTACGGTTGCTTCACGGGTCGTGCGGCCGGCAGGCGGCGATTTCCAGGGGCGCCGGTCCGGCGCTGCGCTCATAGCAGAGGCAACCCCGGCAGGGCCCGATTTCTGCTCCGACTCGGAGATCTGCGCGCGAAAGCTTGCACTTCTGCCCGACCGCAAGCACGCTCCGGGCCCCCGGGTTCCAGAAACCCGGGTCGCGATCCATGGCTCTGGATGTTCGAAATCTGCTCACCTCGTTGCCCAAGCGGCTTGGCACCGCTGGCGGCTACGCACCCGCGCTCATCGTCTCGGGTGCGCTCGCCTTCAAGACGATCCGCGCAATCCTCGCCAAGGCCGGCCACCCGGCCGTTCCGCTCGATGATGCCTTCATTCACTTCCAGTACGCGCGCAACCTTGCGAGCGGCCACTTCTTCACCTACGCGCCCGGCGATTCGTTCACCTCTGGCGCCACCAGCTTCGTGTGGCCCGCAGCGCTCGCGTTCTTCCACCTGATCGGCTTCCACGATCTGTCGATCATCTGGCCTGCGTGGATCCTAGGCTTCATCGCGCACGCAGCGCTCGTCGTGGAGACCTGGAGGCTGTCCAGCCGCTTGACCGGCAAGCACACCGCCTACGGTGCCGCGGCCATGGCAGCGCTGTTCGGCGGCTTCACCTGGTTCGCTGCCAGCGGCATGGAGACCATCCCGCTCTCCTGGATCATCGCCCGCACTGCACGCGTCGCTTCCGAATGGTGCGAGGCTGCGCCAGGCGATCGATCCAAGCGACGTCGCAACGAGCTGATCGCTCTCGGGATCGTGGCCCCGTTGATCCGTCCCGAGGGCATGCTCGCCACGGGCATGGCGTGCGTGGCACTGCTTTCGTTCGCAGCAGGTGCTGCCAAGGGCTGGCGCGCTCGCAGCTGGGGGCTGATGCCCTTGATCGGGGCCGCGATTCTTCCGTTGCTCAACCTGGTGATGACAGGGCATGCGGGCACCACCACCGCGCAGGTCAAGTGGCTCCCGCTCAGCCCGTACTACCCCACGCTCGCCACGCTCTGGCCTCCGATCCGCGCCAACATCCAGCTGATGTTCAGCACCCTGCTCAATGGCGAGCAGTGGAGCGCGATCTTCATTCCCAAGGGGAGCACGCCCTTTGCCATTGCCGCGCTGATCGCCATTCCGATCGCAGGATGGAGAGCCGCACGCCCCTGGCGAGCCTTTTTCATCCTCGTGTTCGCGCTGGGCATCTTCTTGCCGTGCACCTACGGAAGCTACCTGTGGAACCGGCTGCGGTACCTGTGGCCCTTCGTTCCCGGCTGGCTCGTCGGGTTCGCATGCCTCTCGCGGCTCGTGGCAGAAGCAGCGGCTCAGCTCCATCCTCGATGGATCTCCCTCGGTCCGATCATCAGCGGCTCGGTCGCAGGGCTGCTCGCGAGCTTCCTGTCGTGGACCATCGACGACGTCGCACAGAGCGCATCCGCGATCGATCGCCAGCAGGTGACCCTCGGCATCTGGGCCAGGGATCATCTGCCTGCCGATGCGAACATCGGCGTCAACGACACGGGCGCAATCGCGTACATGTCAGGCAAGCACACGTTCGACGTGGTGGGGCTGACCACGGCCGGCGAGGCGCGCTACTGGGTGGCCGGCGCAGGCTCGCGCTTCGAGCACTACGAGCGCATGGGCGCGGGCAACCCGCGGCTTCCCAACTACTTCATCGTCTATCCGCAGTGGATGTCGTGTGATCCCGTGCTCGGCACAGAGCTGTTCGAGGCTGCGGTCTACGATCAGAGCATCCTCGGCGGCACGCGCATGGTGGTGTATCCGCGCAGAAGCGACCTGCTCGGCTCTGGCGACAAGCCGGTGCAGGTGCGCAGCTCCGGTGCGTTCGTCGACGTGCTCGATGTCGCGGATCTCGAGTCTGAAGCCGAGCACGCCTACGAGTACTTCCAGCCGGGCAACATCGAGACCTCCAACCGCGTCTTTCAGGAGAGCGCGGACTTCGACGAGCCCACGATCCACGCGTGGGCAGACGGCGGACGGTTCGAGCGGCTGTTCGATCGGTTCGAGGCGCATCTGCCAGCAGGTGCCCCGGTGCGAGGGATTGCACGGCTGGTGGGAGCGCAGTCGACCGGTGCGATGCTCACGGTCTCGGCCGGGGGCAAGCAGGTTGCCACGCTCCAGCTGACCGCTGGCCACGCGATGGAAGCTGAGTTCATCATTCCCGCGGAGGTTGCGTCGCCCAAGACGCGAATCGAATTGCAGGTTCTGTCCGGGAGCTTCGGCTCTCTGCACTACTGGTTCGAGACGGCCCGCCCCTGAGCGTTTGGGCTGGCGTTCCCGCTCCGGCGCTCCTAGATCCTGCATCCGTGCGACGAAGAACCATGCAGGCCCTGCGCGAAGACGTGACCGAGCTCGCCCTCGGAACGTGGGGGCTGTCCGGTGAAGCTTATGGGCCCGTGTCGCCCGCGGAAGCAGAAGCGGTCATCGATCGCGCCCTGGAGCTGGGCGTCACCTTGTTCGACACGGCCGATTGCTATGGACGCGGCAGCATGGAGCGCATGCTCGGCGATCGCATTCGCAAGCACGGCTCGCCAGCGTGGATCGCCACGCGCATCGGCACCGAGCGCGGCGAGGAGCGGGCCAAGAAAGCCTTCGAGCCAGCGCAGCTCCGCGATGCGTTCGAGCGATCGCGCGATCGCATCGGCCGTGACCGGATCGACATCTGCCTGCTCCACAACCCGAACGTGATGACGATCGAGCGGGGCGAAGCGATCGGCGTGCTCAAGGAGCTGACCGACAAGGGCGCGATCGGCGCCTGGGGCGTGAGCGCAGGCGATCAACACGTCGCGCTCGCTGCCGTCGAGTCGGGTGCCCGCGTGCTGTCGCTCGCCTACAACATCTTCCATACGCGGGATCTGCACGCGGTCGCAGGTGAGATCGCGATGCGCGGCGTGTCGGTGCTCGCTCACTCCGTGCTCTCCTACGGCCTGCTGGCTGCGCACTGGGGCCCGGAGCGCACCTTCGACGAAGGCGATCACCGACGGGAGCGCTGGTCGCCGGACGCGCTTCGCAGGCGGGTTGCCCAGCTCAAGCTCGTTCGCGATCTGGTGGGCGGCGACGTGCTCACGCCGCGCGCAGCAGCCCTGCGGTTCGTGCTCTCCAACAGCCTGGTGACCAGCGCAGTGCTCGGGCCCAGGAGCACCGCCCAGCTCGAGCAGCTTCTGCGGGAAGCCGGCTCCGGTCCCCCCTACCTGCCCGAGTCCGCCTTATCCATCCTCCCATCGCGCCTGCTCGCGGCAGGAATCTCCTCATGACCCACCGCTCCTTTCAGCAGGAGATCGACGTGGTCGTGCAAGCTGTGCGCGACGCTTCCGCGCTCGTGCTCGACGTGTACGCCTCCGAATTCTCGGTGGACCTCAAGGATGCCCGCGAGCCGGTCACGCTCGCCGACCGCCGCTCCAACGAGCTGCTGTGCGATCGCATCTCTCGTACATTTCCCGCTGACGGGATCGTGGCCGAAGAGAGCGTTCCCAAAGACCCCGGAACGCTCGCGTCGATGTTCAGAAACGAGCGCCTGTGGCTGATCGATCCCCTGGACGGCACCAAGGAGTTCATCGCGCGCAACGGCGAGTTCGCGATCATGGTGGGGCTGGCGATCGGTGGACGCCCAGCGCTCGGGATCGTGGCAACGCCAGCCAACGGCGACGTGTGGATCGGCATTTCCGGGCAGAGCACGACGCGCATCGCCGCGGACGGGTCGAGAGCCGATTGCCGTGTCTCGGACATCGACGAGATGGCTGACGCCACGCTGGTCGTATCCCGATCGCATCGATCGCGGGCCCTGGTTGATCGGATCGAGCGTCTTGGCGTGCAGCGCCTGCTCGCCTGCGGATCGGTGGGCATCAAGGCTTCGAGAATCGCTTCGCGCGATGCGGATCTGTACGTGTACCTGCACGCGCCCGGTGGAGCGAAGGTCTGGGACGGCTGCGGACCGGAGGCGCTGGTGCTCGGCGCAGGCGGCACGGTGACCAAAGTGGACGGCGAGCCGATCGACTACGCATCCGGCGCTCTGGAGCTGACCGGGGGCTTGCTGGCGTCGAACGGACGCCTTCACGCGAAGCTGCTGGCGCACATCCAGGCCGGCTAGCTGCCCGCTACTCGCCCGTCACGTGCACGATCACCTGACGCTCGTGCTTGCGCGCGCGGTGCTCCCACACGTACAGCCCCTGCCAGGTGCCGAGCGCCAGACGCCCCCGCATGACCGGGATCGTCTCCGAAGTGCGCGTCACCGCGCTGCGCGCATGGGAAGGCATGTCGTCAGGCCCCTCGTCCTTGTGCTCCCAATCGCGGGTCTCTGGCGCCATCTCGGCGAGCCACTGGCTCAGATCCCGTAGAACGGCCGGGTCAGCGTTCTCCTGGATGATCAGGCTGGCCGACGTATGGCGGATGAAGACGACGCAGATCCCGGTCACGACGCCGCTGGCGCGCACGACGGCATCCACCTGCTCGGTGATGTCGTGCAGCGAAGCCCCCCGCGTGCCGATGGTCAGGACCGTCTGGTGCTGTTTCACGGCCGCAACCTAGGCGCAAAACGCGGCGTCTGGAAGACCTTCCTTCACGAACCTGACCTTCGAGTCCTTCGCGCCATCCTCCTTTGCGCTTCGCCAAAACTTGGCCCTGATCCCAAACCCGCCGTAACCCGCAGCTTGGTGGCCATGCACATCAGACCACCGCGCATTGGACGGTGCCACCGGGAGGATTGAGGTATGAGCGTGGAAAAGGAACGTCGATCGGCCGGAGGCCGTATCCCGATCAAGACTCTTGTCGAAATCGGAGCAGGGGAAGGCGGCGCTGCTGCTTTCGAGGCCGAGTCCGTGGACGTCAACCCGTCCGGGATGCACCTCAGGACCGCCTACCTCCCCGAAGTAGGCGAGCCGCTCATCTGCCGGTTCGAGGCGAACGGCAGGGAGATCACCGTGCAGGGCGAAGTTGCCTGGCGCAACGAGGAAGCCTGCGGCGGCGATTTCGGCGTCCGGTTCCTCGAAGTCGACGATGAAGCGCTGCAGGCGCTTCGCGACATCGCCGGGGAGGCCGCCACCGAAGAAGCCAGCGCCGAGGAAAGCGACGAGCCCCAGCCCGTCGTCCAGCGCGGCACCCGCATGCGGCTGCACATCGACGGCCTCGCGTCGCCGATGAAAGCTCGCGTCCGCGAGGCGAGCACCTCCGAGATCATGGTCGGCTCCAACCTCGAATTCCTCAAGGTGGGACGCCCCCTCGACCTCGAGAACATCGATGCCGGCGACAAGCGCGGTGCGCGGATCGAACGGGTCAACATCGAGGTAGACCCGCAGACCAAGATCCCGCAGCTCGTGGTGGCGCTTCGCTACCTCGACGCGCCCGAAGACGACGAGGTCGTCGAAGCGGCGCCGCGTCGCAGCGAACCCGCCACGCGCATGGCTGACTCGCAGCAGGATGCCGAAGAAGAATCCGAAGAGGATCTGGCGCGCAAGGCGGGCAAGCCCGAAGCGCTCTGGAACCGGATCAAGCAGTACGGCCCCACGCTCGCCCAGTTCGGCGGCAAGGCCAAGAGCGTCGTGAACCTCGCCATCGACAAGGCCAAGAGCTACCGCGCCAAGAGTGACGAGGACGGCCCCTCTGCTCCCAAGCGCGTCACCTCCCCTGCGCCTTCGGGCGGCCTGCGAAGCGGCGGACGCAAGGGCGTCGTGCGCGACGAGCCGAGCGACGACGTCGAGCCCGCAACCGGCGGTGGCCTCAAGAAGGTGCCCAAGAAGGCCCTGGTCATCGGCGCGGCGTCGCTCGTGCTGCTCATCACCGTCTTTGCGATCGCACGCAAGCCGAGCGCTCCTCCGGGCACCGCGGCTGCGCCGGTCGATGGCTCTGCGAGCACTGCGTCGATCACGGCCGACTCGCCCCCGAACGCGCCCAACGGCCCCATGGTCGCGAACGTGCCCCTGTTCGGGCCGACGCCCATGACCACCAACGAGCCCGCTGCGCTGCCGGCTGCCCAAGGCACGGCCGCCGCGACCCCGCCTCCGGGCGACAAGCTCGCCGCAGCAGCGGCCGACAAGGCCGAAGGCAGCGAGGACGGCGACTCGAGTGGCGACGACGCCAGCAGCGACGACGGCGACAAGGACAAGGGAGACGGCAAGGGATCGAGTGCTCCTGCGGCCAAGGGCTCCAAGTCGTTCGTCCATGGCAAGGTCAAGAACCCGGTCGTGCTGTCGTTCCACGTCAACGGCCCGGTCAAGAGCATCAAGGGCATGCCGACCGCCACGGGCTTCACCGTCCACATCGCCGGCAGCCAGACCAAGGACTCGGTCGCCGGGCTCGCGCACAAGGACCCGCGCATCGCTTCGATCAAGCTCAACAACAAGGGCAACGGCTCGGACCTGACCGTGCAGTTCAAGGACGGCGTGCCTGCATACGCCGTGCGCGGGTCAGGAAGCAGCGTGTCGATCGCGATCGGACGCAGCTCCGCGGACAAGTCCGAGGACAAGAAGACCGCCAAGGCCCCCAAGCATCACGCTCGCAAGGGCGGCAAGCACGGCAAGAAGTAGCTCCTCACAGCGCCAGGACCCAGAAGTCGTACAGCGCATGGGTCCACACCGCCGGCGCAAATCCCCGCAGCCAGTAGATCACCACGAAGCACAACCCGCAGACCCAGCGGAACACGAACGAGTCCATGCGGAAGGTCTCGCCGCCCACGTAGTGCCACGCGGAGAAGATCGCCGACGTGACCACGGCCCAGCCGATCGCCACCAGCAGCTTGTGACGCGACAGCACCAGCGTCAGCAATCGTGCGCCCAGCCCGAAGAGCACCACCCGGAACGCCAGCTCCTCGTAGAACCCCGCGCCGAGCGACATCACCGTCCCTTCGAGAAAGCTGCCCCCTGACGGTCCCAGCCGCAGCGACCCCACCACGTAGACCGCCGCGATCTTCATGAGCGTGGCGTACACGGCCCCCTCGGCCACGATCGTCGCAAACCGCACCCACGAAAGCTTCTTGCCGCGCCCGAGCACGACCAGCACCAGCACGAGCGCTGCACCTGCCCCGAGCGTCAGCCCCCAGTACCCGAGCACGCTGCTGTGCGACAGCGCCACGAGGTTCGACGTCACGAAATCCGCTGCGTTGATCTTGTCCAGAAAGATCACGCCCAGGTGGTAGCCGAGAAAGATCGGCAGCGTCAGACCCAGATCCGTCCATGGATCGCTGCGCCCTGGCAGCGTGCTGCCCCAGCGCAACCAGCTGCTTCCCTCGCTCTTTGCCCCCGCCTGATCCACTGCCACGGCTACTCCGACGGCCTGAGCCGGTAGACGATCGCAAGCACCACGACCACCCAGACCACAAGATTGAGCACAAAGGGCACGTCGCGCAACATCTCCTGCGTGGGCGACTCGCCCTTGGGACGTCCGGCCACGAGCTGCACGAACCGGATACCGCCGAACAGCACGCACGGCGTGGTGAGCCAGAGCCAATCGGACTTGAAGAAGGCCCGCGTGCTCGGGTCGAGCGTGTACGCCACGTACGTGACCACCGTCGCAATCCCGGTGACCGCCAGCGCCGCCGTCAGCGCCCCCGGGGTGTACGCCTGCAGCGCAGTCCTCTGCTTGGCTGCGTTGTGGGCTGCTTGCGCCAGCTCGTGACGTCGCTTGCCAAAGCCCAGGAACAACGCCAGCAGCGCAGTGCAGACCAGCAGGTACCACGAAACGTGGATGCCCGTGGCAAAGCCCCCGGCCACCACGCGCAGCACGAACCCGGTCGAGATCAGCATCACGTCGAGGTAGGCGATCTTCTTGAGCTTGAACGAGTAGGCAACGTTTTGCAGGAAGTAGGCGACCACCACCGCGGCAAACATCCACGGGCCGTAGAATGCCCCGGCGAACGCCAGAACCAGCAGTGCAGCGCCCATCACCCGCGCCGCAGGCACCGGCACTCTCCCTGAAGCGATCGGCCGGAATCGCTTCACGGGGTGCGCTCGATCCGCATCCGCGTCGACCAGATCGTTGATCGTGTAGACCGCGCTCGCGAGCAGGCAGAACACGCCGAATGCTCCAAAGGCCCGGACCAGCAGCTCCTGCTTGAAGATGTCCTTGGCAAAGAACACCGGCGCAAGAACGAACAGGTTCTTGACCCACTGGTGCGGGCGCATGGACTTGACCCCGCCCACCAGCCGCCAGAGCAGACCGCCGCTCGATGCCGGAGGGGGATCGCTCGCGGTGTTGGCCCCCGGCTTCGACGAGCGCGCCACTTCGTCTGGCGCAGAGTTCGGTTCAGCTGATGCCATGTTGCTCACTTCGAGGTGTCGGGGGCGCCTTTGTGCACGCGTGCATGCTTGGAGTCAAACCGATCACGCTTGCGCCTCGGTTCCAGCCTCTGCGGATCACGCCCGGGCCAGGTCGGCGGTCTCTCCAGCAGGGTCGACCGGACAGTTCTTTGTCGGCCAGTTCTGGTATTCTGCCGAGGTGCGAAGAGAGATATTGTCCGTGCGAGGCGCGCTCGCGCTCGTCACGGCGACCAGTTTGCTATCGATCCACTGCTCGCGCAATCAACCCCGGATTGCGCTCAAGGACACGGAAGGCAGAACCTTCACCCTGACGTGCTCCCAGCCGGACAAGTGCGAGATCACCTCTTCGCAGGTTCCCACGCCGTCCTCCACGGCCCCGGATGGAGCCCGTCCAGGGTTCGTTCTCCACCAGGCATCAAGGCTCTATGCTGTCTGCGACGTCTGGCTGCAGGGCACAGGTTCGTCGTCCACCAACCCGGGTGACTGCCGTGCGCTGGTGTGCACCACGGACGCGGACTGCCCACCCGCGCAGGGCATGAGCCATGGATCGTGCACCAACCAGCTTTGTATCGAGCCCACGGGTGCGATCGCCTCCGAGGATGCCGTGCTGCTCTGCCTGTCCGGCACCGGCCCACCATCCGCGTCGAACACCAAGCAGGTCGAACGCTTTGCGCTGGGCAGCAACTGCGGCACGCCTTGCCGAGTCCCTGTCGTCTGCCGGCAACCCTAGATCCGCGCGCTGTAGCCGGTGCGATGTCCGGCGCCTGGCCGCCATGGTTCGCCTCCCCGCGGTCGTTGTGCTAGGCGCACGGCCATGCTCGATCTGCGACTGGTCATCGACAATCTCGAAGAAGTCCGGAAGGGTCTTGCCCGACGGAACCCCGAAGCTGTTGCGCCGCTGGAGGCCATTGCAGAGCTGGCCGCTGCCAGGCGCGAGGCGATCGTGGCAGCAGAGTCCCATGCGGCCCGCCGCAATGCTGCGAACCAGGAGATGTCCAAGCTGCCCAAGCAGTCTCCGGAGTTTGCGCAGCGACGCGACGAGCTGAAGTCGTTGTCGTCGGAGCTCAAGGAGCTGGAGCACAAGCGCGACGAGATCGAGGCGCGCATCCAGCAAGTCCTGCTCGGCGTGCCGAATCTGCCGGATCCCAGCACGCCGGATGGCTCCACGAGCGAGGACAACCCTGTGGTGCACACATGGGGTGAGGTGCCGAAGTTCTCGTTTGAGCCCAAAGCCCACTGGGACATCGGCGTGAACCTCGGAATCCTCGACTTCGAGCGCGCCTCCAAGCTCTCCGGCCCGCGCTTCTCCGTGCTGTTCGGTGCAGGCGCTCGCATGGAGCGGGCGCTCATCTCGTTCATGCTCGACCTGCACACGCGCGAGCACGGCTACCGCGAGGTTCTCCCGCCCTTCCTGGTCAAGGACACCGCTCTGCGCGGAACCGGGCAGCTGCCCAAGTTCGAGCAGGACCTGTTCAAGACCTCCAAGGCGGACCCGGACAAGACCTACGATCTGTACCTGATCCCGACCGCAGAGGTTCCGGTCACCAACCTGCACGCTGACGAGGTGCTGGAGGCCGAGCAGCTCCCGATCGCGTATGCGGCGTACACGCCGTGCTTCCGCAGCGAAGCGGGCAGCTACGGCAAGGACGTGCGCGGGTTGATCCGCCAGCATCAGTTCGACAAAGTGGAGCTGGTGCGCTTCTGTGCTCCGGAAGATTCGGCAGCGCAGCTCGAGCTGCTCACCTCGCACGCGGAGAAGGTTCTCCAGAAGCTGGGCTTGCACTACCGCGTGGTGCAGCTGTGCGCGGGCGACATCGGGTTCAGCGCTGCAAAGACGTACGATCTGGAGGTGTGGCTGCCCGGATTGTCGGCCTACCGCGAGATTTCGAGCTGCTCGAGCTTTGGGGACTTCCAGGCCCGGCGGGCAGCCATCCGGTTCCGTCCCGGCAAGGGGCAGAAGCCGCGGCTGGCTCATACGCTCAACGGCAGCGGGCTGGCGGTGGGACGCACGCTGGTGGCCATTTTGGAGCAGTATCAGCAGGCAGACGGCTCTGTGACGGTTCCGGAAGCGCTGCGGACCTACATGGGGACCGACGTGATCCGTCCAGGAAACTGACGCGAAGCCGTATGGCTCGGATTTGACCGGGCCCATGGGGTGGGCTACGCCCTTTCCCCCGGAATCATGAGAAACGTTGCTCGCACTCCCACGATCGTCGCACTGGTGGGGTCAGTGCTCGGTCTGGTCTTCGCAGGCTATTCCACGACGGACTACATGCAGCATCTGGATCGCCAGCTGCACGCGATCCATTGCAGCTTCATCCCAGGAATGCCTGCGGTCAGTGACGCGGAGAATCCGTGCCGCGCCGCCATGTACAGCGCATGGTCGGCGATGTTTCGCGAAACCTGGTGGGGTGGCGTACCCATCTCGCTGTTTGCTCTTGGCGTGTACGCCTTCTTCGCTGCCTTCGCGCTCGCCTTGCTGGTCGGAGGGCTGAAGAACTCGCGCCGGGCCTACCAGTTCTTCGGCGTCACCAGCCTCGGTCCCCTCGTCGTTTCCGTCGTGATGGCCCTCATCTCCGCCATCAAGCTCGGCTCCTTCTGCAAGACCTGCGTCGGCCTCTACGTCGCCTCCATCCTGCTCGCAGTCGGCGCCCTGTGGGCTCTCAATGCCGTGCGCAAGCTGCACTTGCTCGTGCCTACCGGCGGATGGCCGGAAGGCTACCTGGAGACAGGCCACCCGGTCTGGATCGGAGCCTGGCTGGGAGCCATGGGCCTTTGCGTGCTGCTGCCCAGCCTGCTCTACGTCAAGTCGCTCCCGGACTACCGCTCCAAGCTGGCGTCCTGCGGCAAGCTCAACGAGCCCAACGACACCGCCAAGGCGATGGTCAAGCTGTCCACGGCCCACCCCAAGCGATCGGTCACCCTGTTGGTCGATCCCTTGTGCCCGACCTGCAAGGCATTGCACGAACGGCTCGATGCCGAAGGCATCGTCGAGAACCTCGACATCTCGATGCTGCTGTTCCCCCTCGACAACACCTGCAACTGGATGATCGATCGCGCGCTGCACCCCGGATCGTGCGTGCTGTCGCGCGCTGTGCTGTGCACCGACCCGCGCTCACGCGAGGCCCTCGAGTGGATGTACGCCAACCAGGACGAGCTCACGCGCCTCGGCAAGAGCGGAGAGCCGCTGCTGCGCGCCAAGGTGCGCGACCGATTCGGCCCAGAGGTCGATTCCTGCATCGATTCCAAGCCGACGCGCCTGCGTCTGAACAATGCCCTGCAGTATGCCGTGAGCAACCATGTGCCCGTGTCCACCCCCCAGCTGTACCTGGGCGATCTGCGCGTGTGCGACGAGGACACGGACCTGGGCATGCGCTACACGTTCGGCCAGCTTGCGCCCGAGGTGCTCCGATGAAGTTGCAGACGCACGCCATCGTAGGAGCGGTTGCCGGGGCTGCCCTGGTGACCGCGGTCTCCGTCACGGTTCGCACCGAGGTTCGCGCCGCAGCGACCCGGCTCGACAATCCCAATGCGACCCCGACCGCTGCGGTCGCAGATCACGCCGAGGAGCCCTACTGCACGCCTGCGTTCAAGCAGGTGCTGCAGCGCGTGCTCAATGCCTGCGGCCTGGTGGGCACCGAGTCGCGGCGCGGATGCCAGCCGGCTGACGTCAAGAACCTCGCATCGATCAGCGACGAGGACTTCAATGCGCTGTTCTTGCCGCTGTCGAAGCGCGGCGCGATCATCCTGTTCGACGAAGGCTCGGAGAAGCTGGATGCAGGGGCCAAGAAGCTGATCGACGAGCGCTGGCTCGACCGCAGGGGTGCGCGCTACTTCTTCATCGTGGCGCGGGGCTCCAAGACCGGCACGGTCGACAAGAACCGCGCGCTGTCGCACAAGCGCGCCAACTCCGTGCTCTTCCAGGTGTCCGAAGTGACCAAGGATCCTGCGCTCGAGAAGCAGGTCGGCATGCTTTGGCTCGGCAAGGAGTTCGCCCAGCTGCCCAAGCAGTTCTGCGAGTGGCCGACCTCCAGGGAGAACAAGGATTGCGACGAGCAGGCCATCAACAGGAGCGCGTTCGTATCATGGGTCGATTGCCGGCTCTGATCCCCGCCTCGGGTACGGTCGTGCTGGCGCTGACGCTGTGCGCCTGCGACGACGCGAAGAAGCCGAACCCTGCGCCCCCGTCCAACAAGCGAAACGACGCGGTCCTGGCCTCGCCCTCCAGCTCTGCGCCGCGCCCTGCCCCGGCCCCCTCGGCGGCCGCGAGCCCGACCAAGCCCCACGCGCTGTGCGCGGGCGGCTCGCTCAACCGCGCCATGCCCACCGACAAGCTCGGCCATGCGGAAGCGCCCGGAGCCCCTTCCCTCGGCGATGCCATCGCCGTCGGCGATTCGCGCTGGACTTGGATCAACCTGTGGGCAGCCTGGTGCGTGCCCTGCAAGCAGGAGATGCCGATCCTGCTGCGCTGGCAGGCCAAGCTCGGCTCCAGCATGCGGCTGGTATTCGTGTCGCTCGACGACGACGAGCGGCAGCTGATGAAGTTCCTGGAATCGCAGCCGGCCACCGGAGTGCGCACGAGCCATTGGCTGCCCGACGGCAACGTGCGGGAGAATTGGCTCGGCGCCATGAAGCTGAAGTCTTCGCCGCAGCTGCCCGTGCAGATCCTGGTCAACCCCGCGGGGCGCGTGCACTGCATCATCGAAGGCGCGATCGAGGAATCGGACTTTGCGCAGGTGAGCGCCATCGTGACAGGCCGCTGAGACGATCGGTCACGGCCGGAGCGGTGCCGAATCCGGGTCAGCGGCCACGCCGCCCCTTGGACTCGTCGTACGTTCAGGAGTCTCCAGCAGCTTCGTTCCCCCTGTACTGCAGCTTTCCTTGACCCCTACTTCCAGGCAATGGCACCCTGACCGGTGCGGAGCCCCACCCCTCCGTGATTGCGTCCGAGGACGCGAGGAAATGTCTCAACAGCAGCAGCGATATCGAGTCATCGAGAAGCTGGCGTCTGGCGGAATGGCTGAGGTCTTCCGCGCAGAAAGCGCCGGCATTGAGGGGTTCAAGAAGAAAGTAGCGATCAAGCGCGTTCTCGGCCACCTCAGCAAGAAGCAGAAGTTCATCTCGATGTTCCTGGATGAGGCCCGGCTCAGCGCCCACCTCAGCCATTCCAACGTCGTCCAGGTGTTCGACATCGGTATGGGCGACAACACGTACTTCATCGTCATGGAGTTCGTGGACGGCGCCGACCTCAAGGCGATCGCCGAAAACTGCCGCAAGAACAAGCGAGAGTTCCCCCTCGAGTCCGCTGTCTACATCGCCACCAAGATCTGCGAAGGCCTCTCCTACGCCCACGAGCTGACCGATCAGGATGGACGGCCGTTCGGCATCGTGCACCGCGACGTGTCTCCGCCCAACGTGCTGATCACCAAGTTCGGCGAGGTGAAGATCGCCGACTTCGGTCTCGCCAAGGCCAACAACCAGCTCGAGAAGAGCGAGCCTGGGATCATCAAGGGCAAGTTCTCCTACCTGTCGCCCGAAGCGGCGACCGGACAGGAAGTCGACTCCCGCACCGACATCTTCGCGGTCGGCATCATCCTGTGGGAGCTGCTCGCCGGCCGAAAGCTGTTCCAGGGCGAGTCCGACTACCAGACGGTCCAGCAGGTCATCAACGCAAAGGTGCCGTCTCTGCACTCGATCAATCCGAGGATCCCGGCAGAGCTCGACACGGTCATGCGAAAGGCGCTCGCGCGCGAAAGCAGCGAGCGCTACCTGACCGCCCGCGAGTTCGCTCGTGACCTCACCTCGCTGCTCTTCAAGCTCGGGATCCCGGTCGGCCCCTTCGACATCGCGAGCCTGGTCACCGAGACGCAGCAGGCCCGGCTCCGCGAGAAGCCGGCAGGCCCATCGATCATCGACAAGCTGATCGAAGAAGCCCTCTTCGAGTTCACCTCGTTGCGCGGCAGCGATGCAGGGGGCGAGGGCTCGAGCGACGGCAGGCCCTCACCGCTCGTGGGCGGCATGCACGACTGGGCTTCCGAGATCAAGATCAAGAACCCCTACGATCGCTCGCGCCCCCAGGGCAGCGCCCTGGATCAGTCGATCCCGGCGCAGGTGTTCGAAGAGGGGAACCTGGCCGCGCTCGAAGACGACGAGCCTGGCGCGCTCGGAACGCCGATCCCTGCTTCTCCTCCGCGCTCTGCCCCGGTCAGCAGCATGCAGGGCTACCCGCCGCCGTCTTCGTCCACAGGCCCGCGCTCCGCACCCGCCCCAGAATCCAGGCCCATGCCCGCTTCGGGCCCCCATGGAGCCGGGCAGCTGTCCGCGATTGCCGAGGAAGCGCCGGCAAAGAAGAGCGGTGCAGGCATGACGATCCTGATCATTGCGCTGCTCGTGATGGCCGCAGGCGCCGCTGGCGCCTGGTACACCGGCGTCATCCCGCACTGACGCCTTCGCCGCCTTCCCGCCGAGGCCGCCATGCTCGACTTCTCCTTTCGTTGGGCCCCCTGCCTGGTCGCGCTGCTCGCTGCTGCTGGCTGCTCGACACAGGAATCGGACGAGCTCAGCTACGACCCGGTTCACGGCCGATGGAACGGCGCAGACTGGGCAGGCGGGCCCGCCACGGTGCGACGTGATCCCGAGCGCACGATCGTGGTGCGCATCTACGAGCAAGCCACGCAGGGCGATCCTTGCTCGCTGTCGACCACGGCCGGACGTCGCATGGAGATCATGATGCCGCACATGGCCGCCGGCTCCTACGACGCGAAGACCAACTCCGGGTTCCGCGTGGAAATGTGGGACGGGCTCCAGGGCCAGAGCGATCCATCTTCGCTCGGCGAGATCGACCAGGCCTCCAAGAAGACAGGCGAAAAGGTGATCGGCCGTGCGCGTTTCGGCTCCATGATCACCGGCGAGATGATCGAAGGCTCGTTCACTGCCACGGTCTGCGAGGACCTGCCGTAGCTCCTCAGGACGACGCGCTCTTGGAGCCTTTGGCACCCTGGCGCACGGCAGCCACGGACACGCCGAGGAACGCCGCGATCAGCAGGCTCCACAGCCAGATCGGCGACACGGAAGCGCGCAACCCTTTGCCTCCAGTCGCTTCTCGCTGGATCGCCGCTCTCAAATCCTCGGTGGTCTGCGCTCCTTCGAACAGCTGGCCCCCGATCCAGGTCGTGGGCAGGCCCTTGAAGCCGATACCGTCGTGCGCCTGCTTGTACTCGTCGGTCACGCGCGCGTCGGTCTTCGGATCCGCCAGGCACGCCTTGTACTGCTCCAGGTTCATGCCCTGCGCAGCCAGCTTTGCCGCGTTCTGCTCGAGGGTGCCGGGCGTCAGCTCGTTGGTGAACAGCTCGTGGGCCATCGCTTCGCCCTTGCCCAGATCTCGGGCGCACAGGTAGGCGCGCGAAGCAGGACGGGCAAAGGGGTGACCGGCGAGAGGCACGGTCAGGCGCACGAAGTGGATCCGATCCTCGAAGGGCTTGGCCGCTTCCAGCAGCGCAGGGTGCTGCATGCGGCAGAAGGGGCACTCGAAGTCGGACATCTCCACGATGTTGATCTTGTCCGGCTGCCAGTACTTGAGGATGGCGGGCTTGACCTCGGGCAAGGGCTGCATGCGGCCGAACGCCTGGGGCGCAGCGATCGCCACGGCTCCCATCACGCTCCACCACACCGTGGGCACGGCTCCGTCATCGCCGCGATCCGCCTTGAGCCAGTACCAGACCGCCACGCCGCCCGCGGCGATCGCGGAGGTGTCCACGACCATGCAAAGCTTGCAGAACGTGTGCTCCACAAAGGCCTGGATGGCGATGAACGCAGCGGCCGACAGCGCGCCGAGGATCGCCACAGGCACCATCCACTGCCTTCGGTACTTGTGCGACAGCAGCGTGAGGCCGAACAGGGTGCCAAAGGCGAGCACGCCCAGCACCGGCGTGGAGACGCCGGCGATGCTGGCAAACGCAGATTCCTTGATCTTCGCGCAGCCATCGCCGGTCACGCAGAAAGCGGGCGCTGCGCCCTTGTAGTCGTAGAGCAGAGCGGAGCTGACGGCCGTGGAGACCAGCACGAGCATCCGGAGCAGGACGAGGATCAAGGCACGCGGCATCAAAGGGCGATCTATACTCTCCGGACACGAGGCGCCAGCAGACTTGACGAGTTCGCGCACTCCCCGCCTTTCCATTCCACCGTCGTCGTCACATCCCGATGCCAACTCCCAGAAAACCAACACGCGAAGGGATCCTCGATGTCCTGGCTGCGGAGCCGCGGGCGCTCCATGCCCGGGAAATTGCAGCACGCCTTGGGATCCGTGAGGCCGACTACCTCGATTTGCTCGGCGTTCTCGAGGAATTGACCTTCGACGGCGCCTTGCGTGCGCTTCCCGGCCAGCGATTCAAGGTCTCGCCGACCGCCCCAGCGGAGACCCGCGAAGGGTTCATCCACGTCCACCCGCGCGGCTTCGGATTTCTGTCCACGCCTGGGCAATCCGAGGACGTCTTCGTGCCCGGTGCTTCTCTCGGCGGAGCCATGCATGGCGACCGCGTGCGCGTCCGCGTGCTCAGCCGATCGCGTCGCGGGCTCGAGGGCTCCGTGGCCGAGGTGCTGGTGCGCGCCAACACGCGGATCCAGGGCGTGCTTCGCAAGCGAGGCAAGAGCGCCTGGCTGGAGGTCGACGACGGGCGCATTCGCGGACCGATCGTGCTGCCACGCGACACGGCGGGCGAGGATGGCGATGCGGCAGTGGTCGAGGTGACCCGCTTCCCCGAGACGCCGGACGAGAACCCGGAGGCGCGTCTGCTCGAGTGTCTGGGCCCCCCCGGAGATCCGGTGGTGGAGACGCGCAAGGTCCTGCTGCGCGAGGAGATTGAAGAGGGATTCCCTGATGCGGTGGAGGCCGAGGCCAGGGATACCGCCATCGCCGTGGCGAGCCTGCAGCTCGGCTCGCGAGAGGATCTCCGCGAGCTGCGGCTGGTGACGATCGATCCGGACGACGCGCGCGATCACGACGATGCGATCTGGGTGGAGCGCAGCGGAAGCGGCTTCGAGGTCTGCGTGGCGATCGCAGACGTCGCCGAGTACGTGCGCGAGGATGGCGCGCTGGATCTGGAAGCGCGTCGTCGCGGCTTCTCCATCTACCTGCCGAATCGCGCGATCCCCATGCTCCCGCCCACCCTCTCGTCCAACGCCTGCTCCCTGGTCGAAGGCGAGGATCGCCTCTGCGTCGCCATGAGGATGCAGCTCGACGGCGCAGGCAAGGTGCGGTCTTCGAGCCTGTGCGAAGCGGTCATGCGCTCGCGTGCGAAGCTCACCTACTCGGGCGTGGCGCGCGCGCTGCGCTGGAGCGACGACGCATCGATCACGGCGACCGTGCCTGAGGAGCTGATCGGCTGCATCGACACGGCCGATCAGCTCGCACGCATCCTTCGCAAGCGCAGGCTCCGTCGAGGCTCGCTCGAGCTCAACGTTCCCGAAGCGCGCATCGTGCTCGATCCCGGGGACGGCTCGCCGATCGACGTCAAGCGGCGCGCACAGGATCCGGGCGTACGCCGCGCCTACCAGCTCATCGAGGAGCTGATGCTGCTCGCGAACGAAGCGGTCGCGCTCTGGATGCAGAAGCGCGAGCTGCAGCCGGTCTACCGCGTGCACCCGCCTCCCGACGAAGCGAAGCTCACGCGGCTCGCGAATCTGTGTGCTGCGCTCGACATCGAGTTCGAGCTCGACGACGCGACGGATCCAAAGCGTCTCGGCGCGTTTCTGCTGCGGGTCTCGGAGCATCCGCTCGCCGAGATCATCGGGATGTTCTCGCTGCGATCGCTCAAGCAGGCGTCCTACGATCTCGTCAACGTGGGCCACTTCGGCCTCGCCCTGCAGAGCTATCTGCACTTCACCTCGCCGATCCGCAGGTATCCCGACCTGCTGGTGCACCGCGCCTTGAAGACCGCTCTTCGAGCGCAGCCGGGCGCGCACGCCGCCGAGCCTGACTGGCTCAAGGAATCTGTGGAGCACTGCAACGGACGCGAGCGCAAGGTCATGGAGATCGAGCGCGAGATTGCAGACCTGTATCGCGCGGTGTTCATGCGCTCGCAGATAGGATTGATCGCGGAAGGACGCGTGATGGAGATCCTTCCGTCGAGCGTGATCGTCGCGCTCGATGATCCGTTCGTGGACGTGCGCGTGAGCGACGAGATGTTGGGCGACGATGCGTACGAAGCGACGGACGACGGGCTGATGATGGTGGGCAAGAGGAGCGGGGACACGGTCCGGCTGGGGGATCGGATGAAAATTCGGGTCGAGGATGTGAACCTGGCCCGGCGGAGTGTCCTGGGGCGTCGGATCAGGGTCGAAACCGGGAAGCGGAGGGGTGAAAAGCAATCGCGTTCACGTCGCGAGAAGGCTCCGGCACCGTCCCGCAAGCGCTCGAAATCAAAAAAGAAATCTCGATAGGTCGAGCATTCTTCATGCTGAATGGTTGCTCCTGGGTCGCCCCTGACAGCACCGGTGTCGGGGCGTCAGAAATGCTTCCAGACAGGGGGGTTGCGGAGTCGTCAGTCGGAAAAATCGTCATCTCCGGCTGATAAAAAGACACCTGGACCCTTGATCAGGCAAAAGAACCGTGTTCTAGCTTACATCCTAGGTGGACCGTGCTGGTACACGGTCTTTTCAAGGAGATATCGACATGGCTAAGGCGAAGACTGCACCGAAGAAGACTCTCACGAAGAGCGCGCTCATTCAGACCATCACCGAGATCCTCGGTGAGGCGTCATCGCGCAAGCAGGTCAAGGCGACGCTCGAAGCGTTGACGGAGGTGGGGCACAAGGAACTGAAGAAGAACGGCATCTTCGTGCTGCCGGGGTTCGCGAAGTTCGTCGTTGTGAAGAAGCCCGCCCGTCCGGCGCGCCAGGGCATCAATCCCTTCACCAAGCAGCCGATGACGTTTGCCGCGAAGCCCGCGAGCAAGGCCGTCAAGGCCCGCCCGGTCAAGGCGATCAAGGCCGCTGTGGCGTGAGGAGCTTCTTTTCTCGTGCGAGATGCGTTGGTTGACGCATCTCGCGCGAGAAAGGGCTGATGGGCGGCGCGCGATGAGCGCGCCGTCGCTTTTTTGTCCATCCCCCGCACAACCCTCGCTCACGATCCACGGCGTTCAGCGTCGCTGCCGTGACTTCGGATCTGCAGGTGCCTGCATTTCACCGCGTGCGCCGATCGCGCTGCGCGCCATGCTCGCAAACCTCTGCAGGATCGCACGAGGAACCGCGCTGAACACCGCTTCCAGATCCAACGGCCCGTCGATTTCAGGCCCGAACAGCGCGAACAGCTTGGCGAACAGCTCGTACTTGCGGTGAAGCTCGCGCAATCGCCCGCGCAACGACTCCGCCTCCGGCGCACGCGCATCTCCGAGCAGCTTGAGCGCCCGCTCGGTCAGCGAGCGGTAGTCGCCGACCACACGACGCAGCCGCGTGATGTACGCCCCGATGATCACGTCCGGGTACGGTCCGCGCAGCGCGAACATGTCGTGTCGCATGCCCGCGCTGCGACGACGCTCCACGATTCCTGCTGCATCGAGCGCCTTGAGGTTCGTGAAGATGTTGCTCTTCGAACGCCCCAGCTCCTCGCTCAGCTCGTCCATCGATCGAGGGCCGTCCGCAAGGTACAGCGCAGCCACGATCTGGCCGCCGAGCCGCGTGATTCCGGGAAACGACGCTGCGATCTCGGTGCCGACTCCCTCGAGCATCACGCGCCGCGCAGCGGCGAGCCGATCTCCACCTTCGATCCGATCTTCGGATCCATTGACATCAGACACGGGGCGACCCACGGGACGACGCACGATGGTCGTCAAATTACATTGCACGCATGGCAAAGGCGAGTGTTGCGACGCTCGCCCGCGCCAATCCGTCGTGCCGCCGCGCTCAGCTTGTGCCAGGACTCGGTGAAACCATGAATCGCTTCCGGCCGCTCTCGCTCGCCTTTGCCGCCCTCGCTCTCTCCGGCTGCGCCTCGTCGTCGAGCCAACCACCCCCCGCTGCGGATGCCGCCGCAGATCCCTCGCAATACACCCCCAAGGGCTGTGCCTACACCACGGCCTTCGCAGAGGATCGCGGCAGCGGGTACTCCTTCGATTCGCCCACGCTGGGAGCTGCACCATCTCCCAAACGAATCCGCGCAGGCCTCGGCGGAAGCCTCGATTCAACCTCGCCTTCGTATGCGAACCCGTCCACCTCCGTCGCCTTTGCCTGGGATACCGACGTCGACACGCTCGCTTCTCGCCTGCGCTACGGCAACGCGCCGGACAAGCTCGAATCCGAGACCACGGGCGACTCCTACGTGCTTCCCGGATCATGGCCACAGCGCGTGCACCAGGTTCATCTGTGCGGCCTGCAGCCGGATACCACCTACTACTACCAGGTCGGCGGAGGTCCCTCCGGTCAGGAGGCCTGGAGTGATGTGCGCTCGATCACCACGTTCAAGCCCTCAGGCGTGCCCGCAAGGATCACCATCGGCGTGGCCGGCGATTCGCGCGACAGCCCCGACGTGATCTGGCCGATGGTGCAGGCGCGATTTGCAGAGCTCGACGTGACCTTCCAGCTGTTCTCCGGCGACACGGTGGTTCTGTCCACCAACGACGTCGCGAAGTACTACGCGCGTTGGTACGACAAGATCGAGGAGGCTGGAAACCTCGGCACCAAGCTGATGCTCCCCGTGGGCGGCAACCACGAGAAGATGACCCTCTCGTGGCTCAGCTACATGCCGGCTCCGGGCAGCGGCCCCACCTCCGGCCTCTTCTACTCGTTCGACGTCGGCAGCGCGCACTTCGTTCTGCTCGACGATCAGCCGCTCAGCCTCAACGTCGCCAACCCTCCCAACGTTCGTGCCGACATGCTCGCCTGGCTCGATGCGGATCTCACAGCGGCCAACGCGCGCCGCGACAAGGTGCCGTTCATCATCGTGATGCACCACCGCGGTGAGCTGTCCACGAGCGAGCACAGCGTCGACTCCGACGTCGCCTCCATGCGCCAGCTGCTGATGCCGGTGTGGGACCAGCACAAGGTCGACGTCGTGCTCAATGGCCACGATCACAACTACGAGCGATCCAAGCCGGTCCGCGGGACCTGGGGCGCGCTGTCGATCCAGCCGGATCCCACGCAAGGTACCACGTACATCGTGTGCGCGGGCGCAGGGGCGGATGCCTACGCTCCAGGCTCGACTCCGGCGGACTGGCGCGCCATCAACGTGGGCTACGACACCGGCATCTACGTGGGCGTCTACGGCTGGCTGGAGCTCGACGACAGGAAGCTGACCTGGAAGGCGTGGGGGTTGAACAAGAACACCACGCAGGTCTCCGGCGACACCCTGATCGATCAGTTCGAGCTCCAGAAGTAGGGCCGATCGCTCTCAGCCCTTCTCCTTCTCCTTCTCTTCGAACTTGATCGAGCCGTACACGCTCAGCTTCGTGGCGGGGTCGCGCCAGCATTCCGACGGCGACCCCTGCTTGCGACAGAGCCGATCGAGGAAGTCGTAGGGATCCGGCAGGTCTTCCCACACGCTCGGCAGGAACGTCGATCTGCGCCCGTGGTGCTCGATGATCAGCCCGGGCTTGTTCTTGCGCAGCCACTCGGGCAGCTCGGCGACGCTCACGCCCTGCAGCGGCCTGGGCACGTCGAGAACGGAGATCTCCAGGTCGATCTGCGACAGCTCCTCGCGCGTCACCTTGTGGAACCGCGGGTCGTTGACCGCAGCGGACACTGCGTTCAGCCGTACGTCTTCGATCAACGAGCGGCGGGGCTCCAGGCTGCCGATGCAGCCGCGAAGCTCGCCGGACAGGCGCAGCGTCACGAAGCACGCGCGCGGAGCAGCAAGCTGCGGCCATCGCTCTGCGAGCTCTGAAGGGGCCGGCGGCGTCTGGCCGCTCTTGAGATATCCGTCGATCGACGCCCGCGCCAGAGCCAGAAGCGCCTTCTTCTCCTCAGGTCCGATCTTGAAGTCGTCGGTCACATGAGAACCGTAGCTGGAATTCCCATCGTGGTCACCAGCGAGCTGCGATGGCGCGCTCGTACGCGAATCATCGGGCGTCTGCTTGCACCCCCACCCGCCGGCTACCATCCACGCCAGCAGAACCCAGGCAGCACGTCTGTCGCCCATGGCCATGTCTCACACCGAGAACACCCCAGCTACCTTGCGGCCGCAAGCGGGACATGCGCCGCTCTTCAAGCGATTGGACAGCACCCGGAATCCGTCGCGCTCGATCAAGACCTGGCCGTCGTGGGGACAGACCGTGCGCGCCGAATCAGCTCCCGGAACGTTGCCCAGGTACACGTGGCACAACCCCGCGCGCACGGCCGCCTCGCGCCCGGCTTGCATCAGATGCAGCGGCGTCGGTGGAAGCAGCATCAGCTTGTGCGCCGGGTGAAACCGCAGCAGATGCAGCGGCGTCTCCCGTCCAAGCCGCTCGACCACCCATTGGCTGAACTTGCCGACCTCCGATGGATCGTCGCTGAGCGTCGGCACCATCAGGAAGCTGACCTCGACCCACACGCCTTCCTGGCGGAACACCTCGAGCGCCTTGAGCACGGGATGGAGCCGCCCGCCAGACACCTCCCTGTAGAAGCGATCGTTGAACGCCTTGACGTCCAGCGTGACCGCATCGATCACGCGGCAAAGCTCGCGCAACGGCTTCTCGTTGATGAATCCAGCGGTCACCAGCACGTTCTTGATGCCGCGGCGACGCGCTTCCGTGGCCGTGTCGCGCACGTACTCCCAGGTCACGAGCGGCTCGGTGTACGTGTACGCGATTGAAGGAGCGCCGCGCTCGATCGCCAGGGTCGCGATCTTCTCGGGCAACGCGTCGAATCGCTGGACGTCCTCGGGCTTCGCCTGGGAGATCTCCCAGTTCTGGCAGTTGCGGCAGCGCAGGTTGCAGCCGCCCATCGCCACCGACACGATCGGCGATCGCGGCAAGAAGTGGTACAACGGCTTCTTCTCGATCGGGTCGACGTTGATCGAGCAGAGGTTGCCGTAGGCCACCGTGTGCATGCGGCCCCCCTTGACCACGCGAACCCTGCAGAACCCGCGATCGTCTTCCCCAAGCTCGCACTCGTGTGGGCACAGGTCGCAACGCACCAGGCCCGCATCTTCGTGAAAGTACTCGGCTGGGCGGCTGAACTGATCGAGCGTGGCCGGTGCGTCGTTGTGGAAGCCGATCGCACGGGCGCGATCCGGGCGCTGGAGCACGAACTCCTCGAACCCCTCGTAGCCCAGCCAGCCCATGCCAAGGCCGCAGGCCACGCGTTTCATGAAGAGACGACGGCTGCCCATTCGACCGGGTCATTGTACCGCGCGTGGTCGCGACGGCCAGACGGCGGAAGCGCTTGGCTTGCGGTTGACGCTGGCGTTGGTCATAATGGTCATATGCGCAAGGCCTCGCTGGCCGAAGCCAAAGCCCACCTTTCGGAGCTCGTGGATCAGGCCGAGCACCATGGAAAGCGCATCCTGATCCTGCGTCACGGCAAACCTGCCGCTGCCATCGTGCCCGTTGACGTCGCCTCACCGGCGCCGGCCAAGCCCCGGGGGCGCGCGGAATCCGCTCGCAGCCTCGCCGCATTCATCGACGAGTTCAGCGCAGCAGATCCCACCGTCTCGGCGGTCGACGATCTGATCCAGAGCCGCAGATGACGTGCGTGCTCGATGCATCGGTCGCGGTCGCCGCGCTGCGAATCGGCGAGCCGCGCCACGAAGCTTCCTTGCAGCGCTGCCAGCCGATCTTCGCTGGACTCGAGCAGATCATCGTTCCGGCGATCTTCGATGTCGAGGTGACCGCTGCACTCGTGCGCCGCGGCGTCCCGGCTGAACGCGTCATCCAGTTCCTCGACTCTCACCTCGTCACTCGGAAGATCGTCGTGATCGGGCCCCGCGCCGCTCGCTCGGCACAGCGTGTCGTGAAGACGACCCGCCTTCGCGCCGCAGACGCCGTGTACGTATGGGTCGCATCGCGCTACGGAGTCCCGCTCGTCACCGCTGATGAAGAGGTCCTGCAGCGGGCGCCGCTTGCGGGCGTGGACGCAATCCTGCCCTAGACTCGCCGCGAGCAACTCGCGCTCTTCCTCTCCGCCTCGGCCTCGTCCTCCAACTGCTCGCGCTTCGTCAGCCACCGCTTCTCCAGGCGCCCGACCAGATCCGACGTCGCGCCGATCGGACACGCTCCATCGCAGAACGGACGCCGCACGAAGAACGAGGCGATCAGCAGGGCGCCCGACGCTGCGAGAACCCACGCGGAGATCCCGTAGGTGTTCAGAAACAGCCACGAGAACGTTCCCGAACCTTCGATCCCGGATTGCCGATCGCTGGCAATCATCGGGTAGAGGACCGCAACCGCGCCGAGCGTGACCAGCCTCGCCACGAGCGCGGCCTTGCCGAGCGACGGCAGCGACCGCGTTCGCGTGCGCTCGCAAGCGCGCTGCGCCAGCCCCAGCGGACACGCCTTCTCGCAGAAGCGACGATCGTCGAGGTTCACGATCAACGCAGCGGGGATCAGGTAGGGACGCATGATCCCAAAAGCGCAGGGCCGAGGACAGGTGTGGCAGAACAGGTACGGGATCTTGAAGTAGCAGCGCGCGAGCGGCAGCGCACCCAGCGGCAGCAGCACCGAAAGCTCGACGAGCCGCGACGGGGACAACGCGACCGTTCGCGTGATGACGGCCCAGCGACGCTCGAGCCCCACGAGCCGCTCACGCAGCCACCGCGGCTGAAAGGCGAGGCCGAGCATTGCGAGCAGCACGACCAGAACAGCAAGCGCGTAGCCGCGAGACACGGTCAGCGCGTAGAAGACGTGCTCGGTCGAATCGATCACGCCGAGCGACACCGCCACGACCAGCGCAATCGCCGGCCCAGGTACCTTGGAGGGAGCCTCGCGAAGCTTGCGCGCCGGAGCCAGCAGCGCGCCTGCGCTCAACGCCTTGACCCCGGCCACGCACAGCGCGGTTCCTGCGATCCCCAGCGACGGCACCACGAGCGTGTAGGTGATGAGCGCGGCAAACGCAGCTCCCATCAGGTCGATCGCGTAGACTGTGCCGCCTGGGCCGCGCGAAGACATCTCCGGCGAGCGCGAGGCCAGGGCGATCTGCACGCCGCTGGCCGCGCCCACGGCGCAGGCCCCTGCAACGACCGCGATCCTTGCACACGTGCCGTTGCACGCTATCACCGCCGCCGCGCCCGCAGCCATCATGCCGGCGATCGCCGCCTGCGCCACATCCGAGACCACCAGGGCGCGCCTGGTGGCGCCCAGGCGCGATCCCCACCACGTTCCTGCGCAGCTGGCAGCCATGAACGCCGCCGTGACCAACGCGACGTCGCGATACAGCGCAGCCACCGCGGTCTGGTAGATCAGCATCAGCACCAGCTGCAGCGCCAGCCCCGCGAATCCCGTGGAGGCCACCGAGAACGACACCGGACGCGTCCGCGGGCTGAACCACACCAGCGCCAGCATCGCGATCGTCAGCGCCAGCACCCGCAGCGTCCAGCTCCCCCCATCGCCTAGATGCGCCAGCGCAGCGTCGAGCGCGAGCCGATGGACGATCGGATGCGCGTCGGTGCTCGCGGGCATGGTGAGCGAAGCCCAGCGCTCGGCGTCGGCCATGCGCTGCTTCGCCATCACATCGGACAGGAGCGCTGAGGTGACGAATCCAGGGCGGATCGCGCGCTGGGCGAGACGCTGCCCGATCACGCTGCCCACGGCTTCAGGTGCAGGCAGCGGCGCGTCGCTCGCTGCGTACAGAGTGTTCGGCCCAGGCAGGACGACGACGTGCGCGAACGTCGCACGCAGCGTCGATGCGATGCCGGAGTGCATGCGTCGCTGCTCGATTCCGGCGTACGACGCATGGGCCGGGGCCTTGACGATCACGATTCCGCCAGGGCGCAGACAGCGGTGCAGCTCCCGGTAGAACTCCACCGAGAAGAGCCGCGCGCCCGATACCGAGGTCGGCGGCATGCTCTGCACCAGCACCGCGTCGTAGCGCTCGGTCGTGGATCGCACCCATGCGCGCTCGTCATCGCCCAGGACGCGTACACGAATCCCTTGCGCCTCCGCGTCGAGCTTGGAGATGACCTGCGCGATCCGCTCGTCGCCCACGGTCTCGTCCACGTGTTGCACGCCATGCAGCTGCATCAGGGCGGGAGAGCCCGCGGGAGCGACGCCGACCACCAGGACCTCGCGCGGCTGCGGGTGCAGCGAAAGCGGCACATGCGTCATCCATTCGGCGTTGTGCTCGTCGGGCAGCGTCAAGAGCGGCTCGCGCTCGAGCAGCACCTGCGTCTGTCCATGCGAGTGCGCCACCAGCAGCGCCCCGCGCGAGCTCGACCGGGCCTCGATCACGCTCTGGCCCGGCGTCTGCCACCGGTAGGTCATCGTGTCGAGCGGCGCGCGCCAGAGCACGATGAAGCTGGCAAGGGCCGCCAACCCGAGCGCAATCGATCCCGGCCGGCGAAGGAGCGCCGCAGCACCGAGCAGCGCCCCTGCGACAGCGAGTCCTGCCACCTGGAAGGGCAGGGCGCGGTCGAGCACCCACAGCGCAAGCCATGCCCCAGCCAGGCCGGAGCCGAGGGTGTCGAGCAGGTAGGCGCGTGCCGATTGCACGCCGGCGCTTTCCGAGGTCGCGTGGGTTCCCGAAGCAAGGCGCGCGTAGAGCCATCCTGCGAGAAGACACGATGGCGCAAGCAGCAACCCCGCGATCAACGAGCTCTTTCCCACCGAGGGAATCGCTCCGGGCAGGAGCAGCTTCGCGCTCGCGCGCGCTGCGAGCAGCGTGGCCGGAACGCACGACGCGTAGACGACGAGGGCGATCGCGACCGCTCGCGGCGTCGCACGCGAGCTGCGCCCGATCGCTGCACCCCCGGCCGTGAGCACCATCCAGATGCCGAACAGCGCGGCGACCACGGCTTCGTTGCCGCCGGTGGACGCCATCGCCTCGCGCACGGCCAGGGTCTGCAGCACCGCCGTGCAGGCGCCGAGCAGCAGGATCGGCGTCCTCATTCGCACTTCGGTCCACGCGCGGACGATGGGTTTCACGAGCCTCCGGGATTTGCCCGATGATGTCTCGGTCAGCTTGCGCAGACCAGGGGCTTCCGACCTTGCTGGTGACAACGCCAGAGCGGCGGGATCGCTTC
This sequence comes from Deltaproteobacteria bacterium, assembly GCA_016218915.1. Classification (GTDB taxonomy): domain Bacteria; phylum Myxococcota_A; class Polyangia; order Polyangiales; family Polyangiaceae; genus JACRCQ01. The sequence goes on along the minus strand of JACRCQ010000077.1, from coordinate 220,142 downwards.
CCTTGCCCCTCAGGGCGCGTCGAGCCCCGTTTCGCCCGGATTGGCGGCCGGCTGCAGCGTGCAAAGCTCACAGCTGGCCGCGTCGACCGGGATCGAGAGGTACGGCCGGGCTCGCCGGGTCACGCCCACCCGTGGACCGGCCGGACGTCCATCGCCACACACCCGTCCCTGGCCGTCGATCTCCACCGGAAACGAGAATGCCCCGTGGTTCGCGTAGATCGCTTCGCCCAGGCGGGTCACGAACGCACGGTGGGTATGACCCATCACCACGACCCGCATGCCCCGGTCCACGAGCGCGGCCGCTTCGGCGGCGCATTGGCGGATGTCGCGCTCCAGAAAGACCCTTCTGCGCGGCGGAGGAATCAGCAGGTACAGGCACGTCGCTGCGAGCAGCCACCACCCCCAATGCCCGATTCGGTCCGCCAGGGTCAACGCCAGCAGCACGGCGGCGAGGCAGGTTCCCAGGTACCGATCCAGGTACAGACGCCGGATCACGCTCCAGGGAGAGGCCATGGAGCTCGATGCATGCCCCCGGGGCACGTCGCCGCGTACGCGCGCGAGCACGCTCTGCCAGGCAATTCGCAGCGCTACGATCGGAAAGTGCACGACCATCGCAAGCCCGGCGAGCTTGTAGTCCTTGAGCACGCCGACGAGGACCGGCAAAGGCGGACGCTGATGGTACCCCGCGCTGTGGTAGCGAGGGTTGCTCGACACGAACAGGCGCGTCATCAGACTCGCCAGCGGCATGGCCGACAGCCTCCCCTTCTCGACCGCATTGCGCGTGTCGGGAAAGAACGAGCTGTCCGGATCAGCCTGGTGGCCGTGCTTCATGAACACCGAGGCTGCTGCCATCGTCTCGGCCGCGACCACGCGACCTGAATCCGGACGCGGGTCCAGACGCTCCCGCAGCTTCTGCTGCACGGCCGGAAGCAGGATCTCTGCATCGTGATTGCCGGCAATGAACAGCAGCGCGCCACCATCGTCCACGTGCTTGCGCAGGGTCGAGGCGAGGGCTGGAAAAGCGTCGAGCACACGCCCCACGCGCTCGGCAGCGCATTGCTCGCCAACGCCCCAGGCGCGCTCTCCGTCCACCCGATCGAGATCGAACGCATCACCATTGAAGACCACGCAGGCATCCGGATGGCGTGCGGAGATCGCCTGCACGAGACGCTGCAGATCTGCGGCGATCTCAGGTTCGGCGCGGGCGTGCAGATGCGCGTCTCCCACCACGAACAGGGGTCGCCCCGAAAGGATTGCGGGCTCGCGCGTCTGGGGACGAATCTCTGGAGCCATGGCCGTGCCGCCGAAGGTCACTCCGCCAGCGGAGTGACGTGGTCGCGCGCCTCCTCGCTGCGTTGCCCTGCCGAGCCTGGCGCGCTCGCGCGGTTCGCTTCCGTGACCTGCTCGGCGCGCGCCATGCGTTCGGGATAGCGCTCGTACAGGTCGACCAGCCCGGAGAACGGAACGAGGGCGCGACGTCCTTCCTGGTAGTCGGGCCCGCGCCAGCCCCGCTCTGCCAGCCTCCCGTATTCCCGCGCGTACTGGTCCAGGTGCCTGCACAGCGCCGGATCGCTCACGATCGACTCGGCCCCCGGATACGTGGGCCGGGCTCCGTGCTGCTCCACGAGCCTTCGTAGCACGTGCGGGTGATCGATGATCTTGCACGACCGCAGCAGGTTGCGGTCATAGGGCTGGCAGCCGCGAATCGCCTTGAAGAAGGGTGACTGGAAGATCTCGCGCAAGGAATGATCCCGGAGATTGTGCGTGGTGAAGTGCACGAACGTGCACGGCTGCACATCGCCCTCAGGTGTGACGAACGCATAGCGGCTCGCGGACAGGCACCCTCCGACGCATGCTCCGTCGTTCCAGAAGTCGCCCAGGAAGATCGGCCGGGTCTTGCGCCAACGCACCCGCGCGCGGCGCAGCTGATCGCGCTGCTCGGGCGTGGCCATCATGCCGACGTCCGGCTCGAGACCCACCGGGATGTAGGTGAACAGCCACGCAAAGCTCGCTCCCTTGTCCATCAGGAAGTCGATGAACGCGTCCGAGCTCAGCAGGTCCGTGTTGAAGCGCGTGGGCGTGACGCTGACCCCGAACAGCGTGCCGCGCCGCTTGAGACGCGCCATCGCGTCGAGCACCGCGCGATACACCCCAAGGCCGCGACGCTCCGTCGTCTCCTGCTCGTAGCCCTCGATCGAGAACGCAGGGAGCACATTGCCGAGCGCTGCAAGTCGGTCCGCCGTAGCTTCGTCGATCAGCGTGCCGTTCGTGTAGGTCATGAACGTCAGGTCGCTGAACTCCTCGGCCATGTCGAGCAAGCCGTCGTAGGTGAAGGGCTCGCCGCCAGTGACCGTGATGAACCGCACGCCCAGCTCCCGCGACTCGCGCAGGACCTTGCGAAGCAGGTCCGGCGACATCGACGCGCCTCGCGGATACTGCTGCGCATAGCACCCTCGGCAGCGCAGATTGCACGCCATCGTCGGGCTGACCACGATCGTCACCGGCGGCGCGTGCCCGAGCTCGCGCGTCAGCCGATCGATCACGCTCCTTCGTTCCACGACCAGCCGCAGGATGAAGTTGTCGAAGAACTTCTTCCACGAGAGCTCTGACAGCCGAGCAGCAAGCTTGAGCGCCCAGCCGATCAACATCGGATCGTCGTCCAGGTTCTTCTTCACGCCGGCCATCAGCCGCTGGTGCGTCTCGGAAACGGACGTCTCATCGAGCGTCATCGACGCGCTCGCGGAAGCCAGGCGCTGCACCGCCATCGAGAGTTCGTCGTCGCTCAGCCCCACGCTGTGCCCGAGCATGTTGATGCGAGCCAACATGTCGAGGAGATCGTTGGGGTTCGTCATGGTGCTCTTCAATCCTGGGGTACGGAGTCTCCGGGAAAGATCCGCTCCCAACGGATGAAGGATCAGCGAAAACAAAACCACCGAAGCCCAGGGTATGCAACTGCCTTCGCACGACCAATCGCTGCGATTCCGGACGGTTCGTGCGTCCAAGACCTCGAGACGCCGCGCCGGGGACCTGCCGGGATCCGGCTTGACGGCCCTGCGAGCAGGCTATGTGATGCGCGAATTGATCGGAGCACAGAGAGGATGACCTTGAGCAAACAGCGAATGAAGTTCGTGGCAGCCGGCGCAGCTGCTTTGATCCTGATCGTCTTCGTCGTCGTGTGGCGCTGGTCGCGCTCCCACGCCCGGGAGCGCGCGTCCGAGCTGTTGAGCGCAAGCGCGGACCTGGTTCGATGCGTGGGCGGCGACGGCGTCGAGATCGAGCGCAACGCGGTCGACCATGCGTTCCACCGCAGGCTCGTCACCTCGTTGCCGGACATCGTGCCGGTCAGTGACTGCCCCCAGGCGATGGAGACCGTCCAGGAGAAGTTCGCGGCCCACCAGTCCGTTTGGTTCGGGTCGCTCGGATCCAGCGGCAAGGACGGCCAGCCGCTCGGCACGCGCATCAAGACCGCGATCGACACGATCACCAACACGCCCTTCAACGTCCCGGCCAACCGCGCCCTGGCCAAGCGCGAGCAGCACGCACAGGTGCTCAAGCTTCCCTCGGTCGCCATGGATCTGTATCAGGCGGTCGAGGAGCTCTACGGCAAGGAAGGCGCAGACGCCCAGGACGTGACCGTCGCTCGCGACAAGCGCCTTCGCACCGCGCGCAAGGTCACGGAGCCTGCCCCGAAAGCCACGCAGTTCGCGTCGTTGAATGGCAAGGTTGCGACGGATCGGTGGAGCATCTGGCCCGGCGAAAAGAACCAGCTGCTGGTCCACGCCACGACCGAGAGCGGCCAGGCGTTCGTGGCTGCCACTGACAATGGCGGTCAGAAGTGGGATGTCGCGTCTGGCGCGCTTCCCATCGCAGGTCAGCAGGATCCCCTGTTCGTGGCCTGGTACGGGCCCGCAGGCGAACGCTGGGTCGTGGCCAGTCATGCCGATCCGGCCAAGAAGGCGCGCGTGCTGGTTGGCAAGCTGCCGCTCGGAGCCAAGGCCCTGCCGACCTTGACCCCAGTGACCGATCCGCCTGGGGACTGGACGCGCGCGCCAGGCGGCGAGCGTGAGGTGGCTGTGCTGCCAGGCGGAGGTCTGGCTTACCCCGTTCAGAGGATTGCAGAAAAGACCGCTGCCCAGAAGAAGGAGCAAGAGAAGACCGAGAAGTACTGGCAGAAGCACCTCAACGACAAAGAAGTCCAGGCCGCCATCCAGCTCAATGATGTGCGAATGGGCGTCCGGAAGGCGGCTGGCATTGACGACGACCACTTCGCCATGGACGGAGTGGCGTATGTGATGCCGGGCAAGGCCGAGCCTACCGTTCGCGAGCTGCCGGGATATGGGCTGTTGTCGCTGGTGGGCGGACCTGAAGCGCAGATTCTCCTTGGGAAAGACGCACTTCCGGCGCAGGTGCTGTACTCGACCAAGCTGCCGCCGCCCGAAGAACCGCTTGGAATGATGGCCACGGCGACGACTGAAAAGATGGTGACGTCGGTGTTTCGAGCGGCGAGGACCTTCAAGTGCAGAGGCGCTGACGGGATCGACTACGGGGTCTCGGATCGTGGTTTGCAGCTCATCCTGATGCGTCCAGGGTCCCTCGAGGTGACGTTCATGAAGGTGGACGTGCCGGATGGCACGTTCGTGGGGTGCGGCGAGGCGACAGCCGTGGTGCCGCTGCCCTTCCAACCGGACCGCATCTTCTCGAATGTATTGACGATTCGCGGTGGAGAGGTGGAGGGCGCCAAGATCGCAATGACCAGCGGCACCCACATCGAGGAGTTCAACCGCACCGTTGCGACCGCGGTGATCCAGGGCGCGATCGTCATCGCCTGGGTAGCTGAGGGCTACGTTCAAGTCGTAGTGAGCAAGAACTGGGGCACGGAGTTCGCTGCTCCCACCCTGTTGGGTGAGGCTCTTCCTGACGGCAGCAAGATTTCGGGAGTGCGGGTGATCGGCTCCGGGACTCGACTCTTCGCTGTGCTTGCGCGAGAAAAGTGCGCCGGGAATTCGTGCACGACGACCTTCGAAATGCTGGTTTCGGACGACCAGGCGAAGAGCTGGCACGGCGTATAAACCGGATAATCCGGAGAACTTCATTCCGCTTCTTTTGCTCTGTCCAGACAATCAATCGCGTGACAAAGTGCTCACGTGGTCGCCTCAAACGGATCCAGAAATCACTCGAGCCCTCCACCAGGCTCGGCCAGTGAGATCCGTCCAAAGGCAGGCGCTGGCGTCGGTCGTGTGCTGCTCGTTGATGACAATGCGGTCGTGCGCGACGTGCTCGAGCGCATCCTGCGCATGAACGGCTACGACGTTGTCGCCGTGGCGAGCGGTGAAGAAGCGGTTGCAATGTATCGGGCTCTTTCTGCAGCCGTCGACCTGGTGTTGCTCGACATGTGCATGCCCGGGATGGACGGCTACGACACGTACCGGGAGCTTCGCGGCATCCGTGCGGATGTCAGGGTCATCTTGTGCTCCGGGTCAGCGGATCCAACGCGCGTGGAGCGTGCGTTGGCGGACGGGGTGTTTGCGTTTCTCGGCAAACCTTTCACGCCGTCACAGGTCACGACCCTCGTGGATGCGGCCGTGGGCCGAAAGGTCGACACAGCCCCACCTCCGTCGCCCCGGGTATGCCCGAGCTCCAAGCGCTGACCGTCGAGTGCCAGGCAGGTTGCGCGTGGGCCGACACGTCGTCACGTGCTTTTCTTCTGCGGGCCAGGGCGTATGATTCGCGCTCTGTTCGCCACAGGAGGCACCATGGACGAAAAGCTAAGGGATCGGCTTGTCGAACTGCTGCGGCGGGCCTCGACCGATCTGCCCGCGGACGTAGAAGCTGCGCTGGTGAAAGCGCGAGCGAGTGAGGAGCCAGGTTCGAGCTCACGGGGCATTTTCGACAACATCCTGTTGAACGTGGAGCTGGCGCGGAAGGCGTCGACGCCGATCTGCCAGGACACGGGTTCGATCCTGTTCGAGGTGAGAATCCCGCGCGGTTTCGACGATCGGGTGATGCGCGAGGCGCTTCTGGCAGCTGCGACCACGGCTACCAAGTCCTACTACCTTCGCCCCAACGCGGTGGACTCGCTCACGGGCAAGAACAGCGGCTCGAACGTCGGCATCCACTCACCGGTGGTGCACCTGGAAACCTGGGACGACGACAGCGTGCAGGTGCGTGTGCTGCTCAAGGGTGGCGGCTCCGAGAACGTGAGCACGCAGTTCCGTCTTCCGGACAGCTCGCTTCAGGCGGGGCGCGACCTGAAGGGTGTACGCAAGCTGGTGCTCAAGGCGGTCTACGACGCGCAGGGCAAAGGTTGCTCTCCGGGCGTGATCGGCGTGGCGATCGGCGGTGATCGCATGTCCGGCTACCAGTTCGCCAAGGAGCAGCTGTTCCGCAAGATCGGACAGCGCAGCGACAACCCGGATGTGGCGAAGCTCGAGACCGAGCTGGTGACCGACCTCAACACGCTCGGGATCGGGCCCATGGGGCTTGGGGGCAAGACGACGGTGCTCGACGTGTTCATCGGGGCGCAGCATCGGCATCCGGCGACGTACTTCGTGACGGTGGCGTACATGTGTTGGGCATGCCGGCGGCGGACGATGACCATCCGCAAGGACGAGGTGACCTATGATTGAGCTCACGACTCCGATTAGCGAGGAGCAGGTGCGCGGCCTCAAGCTTGGGGACATCGTGCACATCAGCGGCATCGTGGTGACTGCGCGCGATGCTGGCCACAAGCTGATGGTCGAGGAGAGGCCGACGTTTCTCGACGAGCTGTTGCGCGGCGGCGTGATCTACCACTGCGGCCCGGTGGTGCGGAAAGACGACGGCAAGTGGAGCTTCGTAGCGGCTGGGCCGACCACCAGCGCGCGCGAAGAGCCCTACCAGGCCAAGGTCATCGAGAGCTACGGCTTGCGAGCGGTGATCGGCAAAGGCGGCATGGGCGCCAAGACCCTTGAAGGGTGCAAGAAGTTCGGAGCGGTCTACTTGAGCGCCATCGGCGGCTGCGGCACGCAGATCGCCCGCGCGGTGACCGAAGTGCTCGCTGTCCACAAGCTCGAGGAGTTCGGCACTCCCGAGGCTTTCTGGGTGTGCAAGGTCGACAAGTTCCCGGTCGTCGTGACCATGGATGCGCACGGCAACAGCCTCCACGACCAGATCGACTCAGCTTCGAAAAAGCAGTTCGAAGCCCTGCTCGCGCGCTAGTAGCGAGAATCGCATGGAGCCGCAGCCGTCAGGGAGCGGGTCGCACTACGGCCGCGGCTCGGTCGGAGGCCGCATTCTCGCCGGATCCACCGGTTGGTTGATGCGCACGTCGGAGAATCGGATCTCGATCCGGTCCGAGGAGGACTCCTCCATGCGAATCCGCCGGGGTGAGATCAGATCGCGATCGATGAGGATCTCGATCGAGCGCATCACAGCGGAGATGCGCGAATCCTTGGGCGTGGCAACCACCCGCACCGTTTCATCCGGCTGCAGCGCGGCCTCGAGAGCGTAGCGCGGCTCCAGACGCGTCGGGTCTCCTCCGAGCACAACCAGCACGTCGTCGAGCACACCTGCCATGGGGCCTGCGGCGGAGCGGTCTGCGGAGGCCCGGGATCGCGACGATGCGTAGGCGAGCCCGGCCGGCGTGATCCACCACGTGATGGAGTCGGGCGGCAGCAGCTCCCACCGCAATTGCCCGGGCAGCACCACGGTCAGCTCCCCTCGGCTCACCACTCTGGTCGCCAGCAGCCCCAGCGTACGCTCCTGCTCGAAGCGGGCCTGCAGGGTGCGGATGCGCTGACGGGCTGAACGCAGCGACGCGAGCACTTCCGCGGTGGCGGCGATCGCGCGCCGGCTGAGCAGTGCAGCGCCGAGAGCGCCGCAGGTGGCGAGGAAGGCCCTGCGCCGAATCATTGCGCCCCTCGACGGCTAGGTGCCGGGAATCCGTCGGGAAACGGATGGGCCTCCGGCATCCGGATCAACCCGGGCGGCCGACGTCCGAGCGTGTAGAGCACACGCGCCACGATGCGCGCCGGATCTCGAACCACGCGGAAGTGGGTACCGCGAGACGGGTACACCACGTGGATCGGGACTTCGATGACGGGCAGGTGCGCTCGCACCGCGAGCAGGAGCACTTCGGCCTCGAACCCATAGCCGGGGTCCCGGGCATCGAGCGCCAGCGTTTCGCGAACGGGATAGCGACGCAGCCCGCACTGGGTATCGGCAAGCACGCGTCCTGTGAACACCGACAAGAAGAAGTTGGAGATGCGATTGGAGATCTGGTTCGCACGCGGAGCCCCTGCGCCTTGCAGATCGCGCACGCCCAGGACCAGGGCTCGCGGATCGCAGGGGAAGTCAGCCAGGCGGCGCGCCTCCTCGGACGGATGCTGCCCGTCCGCATCGACTGCGACCGCGATGTCGAACTCGAGATCCCTGGCCACGCGCAGACCCGTGCGCAGCGCCGCGCCTTTGCCCTGGTTGCGGCCGTGGCAGACCACCAGGGCACCGGCCTGGCGCGCCCGCTCCGCCGTGTCGTCGGTCGAGCCGTCATCGACCACGATCACGTTCCCGCGCTCATCGCTTCCCGGCCATTGCGCGACCAGCGCGGCCACGACCTCCCCTATCGTGTCTTGCGCCTGGAAGGCGGGAATGATGGCAGCGGTACGCATCGCGTTGATTGTCGACCGACGTGCAGCTGCAGGCCAGCCCAATCCGCGTCGGCCTTCGAGTTCGTCACCCTCGACCGCTCCGACCTACATCGCAGGGCTGTCTGCCATGCCGACCGGGGTCTTCTTGCCGTTCTTCTCCTCGTACTTCGAGGGGCACTTCGCCATGATCTGCGTGGCCTCGAACGTGCCGTCTCGCAGCAGCTTTCCCTCGGCCGTCACGCCGACCTCGGCCTCGGGACGATCGCGGAACGTGTCAGGAACCACGCACTGCGCGTACCTGACGTCGAGAACCACTGCGTTCTTCGCGAGCTTGAAACGGTACTCGCAGGGGTTGTCGCGTTTGACCAGCGACCCGTGCACAAGCATGCCTTCGACGCGGACCGCACGTCCGGTGAGCTTGTCGCGCGACGCCACGAGCTGATCCACGGTCTTGGCGTAGACGGCAGAGTTGTTGAAGCTCTTGAGCACCAGCCCGCCGATCAGGGCGGCCATGACGGCAAGCGCCAGAAGCAGGCCCAGGTTGCGCTTTGGCTTGGCTTTCGTCCTTGCAGGCTCGGCGCGCGCGGGTTTCGCGACAGCAGGCACGTCTTTGTCACCCGCGATCGCCTCGGCAAGATCTTCGTCAATTCTGCTGCTCATGGCTTGGCTCAAACCATAACGTCCAGCCCCTGTTGCGTCGAGCCCGACCGCGGTCGATTTGGCCGACCAACCCGCCCACACACCTGTTTTCCCCGTGAATCGAAGCCCGCATGGCTCCTGCTTCTGATCGGCCCGGGATGATGCGATAAGGATCGAGACCATGAACGGGCTGGATCTCCAAGAGTTGGACGGCCGGCTGGAGCAGGCGTCGCGCGCCTGGCGAAGCTGGCGTCAACGCGCGCGGACTGCCACCCGCGAGCAGCTCGCAGAGGATCCCTTCGTCGGACGCAGGGCGATCTCCACCCGCGCCATGTTCCAGAAGCTCCAGAAGCTGCCCGAGGAGCTGCCTGAGCGCGACTCGCTGCTCCGGTGGCTGGCAGCCCTCACGCTCGATCGCGTCACCTTCGAGGATGTCGTGGATCTGGAAGCTGCGCGGCGCGTCGAACGGCACGTGCTGCGCGACCTTGGACGCGAGCCCTGGAACGTGCGGGATCTGTGCCTGCAAGCGGCCATGCATCCGGAGGCCGGACGGCGCGATGCATGCGGTCGAGCGCTGCTCGAGCTGTGTGACGATTCGAGCTCGAACGCATTGTTCTGGCTTGCACGACGGCACGAAGCAGCGCGGCAGCTTGGAATCGATGGGCTGAGGTGGCTCGAAGCGCCGGTCCAACCTGACGTGCCGGTCGTGCGAGTGGCGCGGGGCTTGCTCGACGCTACCGATGACCTCGCGGCAGACGTCCTCGGCTCGGATCGTCCGTGGCAGGACGTGTTGTTCGTGGGCGCCGCAACGGACGCGATCGAGGGTTGGCCAGCCCAGCTCACGACGCGGTGGGTGCAGGATCTTTTCCGCAGCACAGGGCTCGTGAAGGACGCGCCGATCGAGATGCAAGCTGTGCCGCAAGCGGCGTGCGGGAGCTCCTTCATGCGGGCCCTGGACCGGTTCGGAATCGCCTTCTACCGCGGGCGGGCGCGTCAGCTCGCTGGCCGCTTTGCCCTCGCAGTACGACCGTTCGATCCTCGACCGACGTGCTACGGCGCGCTGTTCGCCTCGCTGCTCGCCACGCCCTTGTTCCTGCGCAAGCACCTCGGGCTCGGGCAGATCCGGGCGCGCAAGCAAGCCCAGTCCCTCGCCAGGGCAGCGTTGATCACCCTTCGGTTGCTCGCGCTGCAGACCGCTGTCGGCGCGTGCGAGGACCCCCGCGCCGCGCGCGAGATGCACCTCGACTTTGCAAAGCGCGCCCTGCGCACGCGCCTTCCGATCGAGCTCGCAGGCGTGCTGCCGAGAATCCGTCCCACGGCCTGCGCCCGGCTCGTAGGGGCGCTGAAGGCATCGACCCTGCGCGACCAGCTCGTGGACAGATACGACGAGGACTGGTTCGACAATCCGCGAGCGCACGAGCAGCTGCGGGAAATCGACGTGCTGGATCGGCCGTTGCTCGACGAGGCCGGTGCTCTCGATGCAGCGCAGCGCTTCGCGCACCTTGCGGGAGAAGTCCTGTCGTGAGGCGCGCGCTCGCGGCCGCAGCGTTGGTTGCTGCCGTGGCGGCCGGATCCCTGCCCTGGTGGGCAGACGCAGCCCCCAAGCCTCCCAAGCCTCCCCCGAGCTACGTGCCTGGACCGATCGCGATCAGCCGCATTCGATTCGAAGTGAGGCAGGGTCGGGTGATGGTGACCACGGATCTCACGTTTCCTTCTGGACGAGACGTGCGCGAGGACTTGGATGTGCACGTGGCCTATGGCGGCCCGGGGATGCCGATCGCGCTGGATGCGCAGCTGCTGTCCACGCCCAAGGGCTATCTGGTGGCACCGGTGGATCTCGCGGGCGACAAGCTGAGCACGGTCGCTTCCAAGCGAAGCCCTTCGCACGCGGCGTTTTCCGTGGGACGAGCCGAGATGGCGGGGGTGCTCGTGCACATGCCTGCTGCCCTGGTCACCGAGCGTCTCGCCGCAACAGGGCAGGCAACGCTTCGGTTGCGGGAGATCCGCGATTTGCCCGCGCCGCTGTCGGATGGTACCCGCGAAGTGCTCGCGCGGCTCGGCGCCTTCAAAGGCCGGCCCTTGGTGCTCGGCTTGCTGGAGCTGACCAGCGACGAGCCGATCGCGCGCACGGAAGCCAGGTTCTGCGGCATCGAGGCCAGGCCATCGAGGCTGTTCGTGGCTGCTTCTGCGCCAGGGCGCGGAGGAGTCGCTCCACCGCTCGCGGATCGGTCTGCCAACGACGATCTGTGCTTGAAGTTCGGCCCAGCGCAAACCCAGCCTGCAGCGAGCGCGAGCGCGCGTCGCTGATCGCTACGCTGCGCCTAGCGCGACAGCCACCAGGCCACGACCATGATCAGCAGGGTGGCGATGGCCATCAGCCATGGGAACGCATGCATGATGCGCTGTCGGGGGGCCGATGCATTGCGTTTCTGCCCTTGCAGCAGGCCGATCCTGGCAGCAGCGGTGACCAGGCCCACGGCAACGGCGAGGGCGGTTCCGTGCATCATCAGCGCGCGGTTCACGTCGAGCGCTCGCCACGCGAGCGCCAACGCGCAGATCGCACCGACCGCGGCGATCGCCACGACCAAGGGCATCCGGAGCACAGGGATGCGTCGCGGCTCGAGCTTGGGATGCAGCTGCGCGCGCGGATTGTCCTCGGGATGAACACCGGGCCGCCAGGGAGCGCCCCAGCCCAGGCCGTACAGCACCCAGCCGAAGGTGCCGGAAGCGGCGCGCACCGGATCGATTCGGTCCGGGCGAATCCCAGCAGGGTTGAGGATCCAGGTGATCAACGAGAACAGCAGGAACACCCAGATGCCGAGCGCGCGTCCGAGCCGTGGCCGATCTCGCATGAGGAACGCACCCGCGACCAGCGCAGCGAATCCCAGGAAAGCGACGACCCATCCGATCCGCGAAGCGCCACGCATCGTGGCGCATGGCACCACGGTCACTGCCCAGGCGAAGATCCCTGGAACGAGCACCTGACCGATCTCGCTCAATCGGCCGAGGATTCCGGGTGCGAGCAGCGCCCGTTGCTCGTTGTTCTGAGAAGCCTGATTCGTCGTCAAGCGCGCACCAGCTGCTCTGGAGGAAGGACCGCGGAGTCCGGATCATCCTCGCGAGCCACCTCCAGGTCGAGCCTTTTCCACAGTCCTGAGTCGAGCAAGTGCGAGGCGCGCACATTGGCCAGGGCTGCGAGCATGCTGGCGCGAACGCCCGGGTTGTGCGAGTCGAGCTGCGCCAGCAATGCGGAGATGACCTTGCGTTGGTGATCCGGCTGGGAGCCGCAGATGTTGCACGGAAGGATGGGGAACTGCTTGGCCTGGGAAAACGCCGCGATTTCGTCCTCCGCGCAGTAGATCAGCGGGCGGATGACCACGTTCTTGCCGTCGTCGGACATCAGCTTCGGCGGCATGGACTTGAGCTGGCCCGAGAAGACCAGATTCATCATCAGTGTCACGATCGCATCATCGCGGTGATGCCCCAGAGCGATCTTGGTGCATCCGAGCTCGCCAGCGACTCTGTAGAGCACTGCGCGGCGCAGCCGCGAGCACAGCGAGCAGTACGTGTTGCCTTCGGGGATCTTGTCCTTGACGATCGACCATGTGTCGTCGCGCACGACCTGCAGGGGATAGCCGACGTCGGCAGCCCACTTCACGAGAGGTGTCGGGTCGTGTCCTGGCTGGCCCTGGTCGATGTGGACTCCAACCACGCTGAATTGCACGGGGGCCCGTCGGGAAAGGGCGTGGAGCAGGTGCAGCAGGGTGATGCTGTCTTTGCCTCCTGACACGGCGACCATCACGCGGTCAGCGTCGCGGAGCATCTGGAAGCCGACGACGGCACGGCCCATCGCGCGCGAGAGGCGTTTTTCTAGTCGTTCCGTCGGAGGTGCTTCGGCCATGGGGGGTGGCATAGCGCGGCCGGTGGCAGGAGCAACAGGGGCAGGTGCAAGCGGGGCGGATTTCGTGAGCGGCGTAGCAGGAGCTGGTGCAAGGGTCTTGGACCTGGACAAGATCAGTCAAACATGAATATTGCGGCAAGCAGGTAGAGCACGAGTGCCAGCCGGATTGACCTCGGCGCGAATGCCGTGGTACGCCGCTCGCGCCCGCCGAGGGCGAATGGGTATGCAGACTCTAAAGGGCATCGGCCCCTATGGGACGGTTGGGCTGGACATGGTCCTGGCCGTCGTGGTCGGGCTTCTCGGGGGAAGGTGGCTCGATCAAAGGTTCGCAACGCACGGGTGGCTGACGGTAATCGGATTTCTGTTCGGAGTAGCTGCCTGTTTCAACATCTTGTTCAAGGCGGCGAAGAGACTGCGCGAGGAGACGGAGAGAGAAGATCGACAGCAGCAGGCGGCGAGATCGAGCGCAGTGGAGTCGAGCGACTCGAAACGAGATCCGGCAGACGAACCGAAGCAGGGCAAGAGCGATGGTGACGATGGCAGCGAATGAGACCAATGAGCGCACGGACCAGGCCGTGGCGAGCGCGCAGGTCCATTTCGTGATCGCGTCGATCGCGGTGGTGGGGTTGTTGTTGGCGCTGGGCGCGACGGTTGGATTCGGGCTGCGGTCCGGTCTTGGGGTGCTGGTGGGCGCAACGCTGGCGACGCTCAACATGTGGTCGCTCAAGCGCATCGGGGCGGGATTCTTCTCCGAGGCCGGCAGCAGGCGCCGGCTTTGGGGCGTGGCTGGCGCACTGAAGTTCGTGGTGTTGGCCGGCGTAGTGGTAGCGCTGCTGGCGTTGCACCTGGTGCAGCCCATCGCGTTCGTGATTGGCTACGGAGCCTTGCCGATCGGCATCACGCTCGGCTCGCTTCTGGGTCCGCGTGCGGCGGAGGAATCGGTTCACTGACATGCCCGAGCACACGACATTTCTCTCGTATCTCGTGCACGCCCTGTTCAACGGGCCGGAGCGGACCACGTTTGGTCCGGGGCTGCTGACCGGGTCGGCGCCGAGCTGGCACGCGTGGGAGCCGCCGCTGACCGCGGTGCTGGTGATCGTGATCATCGCGCTGCTTGGGCTGCGGACGCGCGCTCGGTACGCGAAGCTCAACGAGTCGGTGATTCCCGAGGCCAAGCTGACGCTTGGTACGTTCTTCGAGCTGTTCCTCGGCTACTTCTACGACATGGCGCGCGACGTGATGGGGCCCACGAGGGCGAAGAAGTACTTTCCCATCATCGCGGCTGCGGCGATGTTCGTGTTCTTCTCGAACATCATGGGGTTGATTCCGGGGCTTGCGCCGCCCACGTCGAGCCTGAGCATCACGCTCGGCTGCGCGTTGCTCGTCTTCATCCTGTTCAACTTCTATGGACTGAAGACCAACGGAATCGGGTACCTCAAGCACATGACCGGGCCCTGGCTGGGTTGGGCTGGGCTGCCGCTCAACATCCTGGTGTTCGTCATCGAGCTCATCTCGACCTGTGTCCGTCCCGTCACGTTGGCTGTCCGTCTCATGCTCAACATGGCGGTCGACCATCTTCTCGGGTCGATCTTCATTGGTATGTTTGCGATCTTGTTGCCCGTGCCCGTGATGTTCCTGGGCGTAATCGTGATCCTCGTGCAGACCCTTGTATTCACCCTACTCAGCTCGATCTACATCGCGCTCGCCACCGAGCACGAGGAAGAACACGGGGCAACGGCCTGAACAGAGCGCCTCATATGGCGTTGCCGACGCGGAGCAAATGAAAGGAGCGATGTCTGGATGTCGTCGAAGAACAAGCTGGCTCTCGCAGTAGCCACCGTTGTCACCCTGATTTCCTCTTCTGCCCTGGCCCAGGAAGCGGCCAAGGCGGCTGCCGCGACGAACGAGCACGACGTACACGCGTGGGTCGCCGCCGCTGCAGGCTTCGCGATCGGCATTGCCGCGTTGGGCGGCACGGCTGGTCAGGGGCGCGCCGTATCGGCTGCTCTCGAAGGTATCTCGCGCAACCCCGGCGCTGCCGCGCGGCTGCAGACCGTGATGATTCTCGGTCTCGCCATGATCGAGTCGTTGGTGCTCTTCGCACTGACGATCTCGCTGCTGCTCGTCTTCTTGCGAATGGGCTGACCCCATCGTTGGGAGCGCTCACGGGTCTCGTAGGCCCGAGCGCTCCCGTCCATCCACGCTCACCCTCGCCGCAAGTCGAGAAGCACGTGGCCAAGAAGCATGGCGAGCCCCGCCACGAGCAAGGCTGCGCCCAGCAGGTGGTGACGTCCCACCGCCAGCAGCCCCGTGCCTGACATCACGAACGCCGTGACCGTGAGCCCGGTGAAGAGCCGTCGGCCGAGTCGATCGGCGATTCTCGGCAGCTGCGGATCCACGGCGCGGACCGACAAGCGCCCCATGCGCAGATCGTCGAGCACCTCGCGCAGCTGGCCCGGCATCGCGTAGGCAGCCCCGGACAGCTTCTCCATGCCTCGCCACAGCTCGAAGCCGATGCGCTGCGGCGAGTAGCGCTTCTTGAGCAGATCGAGGAAGTACGGGCGTGCCTCCTCGAACACATCCATGGTCGGATGGATCTCCTTGGCGACTCCTTCGACGGTCATCAGCGCCTTGCCGACCAGCAGGAAGTCGGGTGGCACTTCGAGGCCGTGGCGGGAGGCTCCGATGATGATGTCGCGCACCAGCGCGGACAGCGCGATATCCCCCAGCGCGCGCCCCAGGTACTTGTCGGCCAGCGCCGAGACGTCGGCACGGTACGCGCGCATGTCGATCTTGCGCGTCGGCGTCGCGATCTCGTACATCGCATCGGCCACACCCATGTGGTCGCGTCGGATCGCCGCCACCATCAGATCCAGGGTCTTGTCCCGAAGCTCGGGCGACAGGCGACCCACCATCCCGAGATCGATCATCCCGAACACCGGCTCGTCGGCCGTGCCCATGATCAGGATGTTGCCGGGATGTGGATCCCCATGGAAGAAGCCGTCTTCCATGATCTGCTTGATCATCACCCCCAGCGCCTTGCGTGCCAGCAGCGGACCGTCGAATCCGTGCGCGATCGCGTCGTAGACCTTGCGCCCTTCCAGGTACTCGAGCGTCAGCACGTGCTTGCCCGACGCTTCCTTGTAGACCTTGGGGAATCGCACCGAGCCGTCGTGCTCGAAGTTGAGCGCGAATCGCGCGGCGTTGTCCGCTTCGCCGCGGAAGTCCAGCTCGCTGGTGATCGCGCGATCGAACTGATCCACCAACCCGCGCGGCGAGTAGATGCGCGACTCGGGAATCGCACGCTCGATCAAGGCGGCCAGCAGGTGCAGCAGGTCGAGATCGCGCGCAACGACCTGATCCACGCCCGGACGCTGCGCCTTGATGACCACGTCGAGCGTCGCTCCTTCGCGCTTGAGCCGTGCGCGATGGACCTGCCCGATCGACGCGGCTGCGAGCGGCGTCTCCTCGACCAATTCGAACACGTCGCCGATGGGCGCGCCAAGACACTTCTCGATCCCGGCGCGTATCTTGTCGAACGGCTCCGGAGGTACCTCGTCCTGCAGCTTGCGCAGCTCGCTGATGATGTCGGCCGGAAGCACGTCGGTACGCGTGGACAGAAGCTGTCCGAGCTTGACGAACGAAGGGCCCAGATCCTGGGCCACGAGCCTGAGGCGCTCGCCGAACGAGATCCGCGATCGCTCCATCTCCCCGCGTGAGTGCTCTTCCTGCGGAATGAACAGCGGCTCGGAAGGGGGAACCGTATCGCCCTCCCGCTCCTCGTGCGCCTCGCGCACGTGCCGCACCGACGGGGAGCGCAGGCGCGACACGATCTCGCCGAACCCGTGGCGCACGAGCACCACGTAGATCTCCCGCAATCTGGCGAGATCGCGGGCTGCAGTGACGATCGAGAACATGGTCCAGCGCTACCTGACCCTGATCACCGTGCCAGGATCCAGCTCCGTGGGAAGCACGGCCGTCCATCCCGCAGGTACGTGCGGTCCCGTGAAGCTGAAGAACCACTGCGCGTCGAGCGGCGTCAGGTTCACGCACCCGTGGCTGCGAACCCGCCCGAAGTCGTTGTGCCAGAACACGCCGTGCAGCCCCACGCCGTTCGAGAAGTACTGCACCCAGGGCACATCCTCGATCGAGTAGTAGTTGCTCGCTTCCTCGTCCTCGAGGTTGTCCATGTTCGAGCCGATCAGCTTCACCCAGATGCGATGCACGCCCTTGGGCGTCGCAAATGCCGACCCCTGCGGCCCCTTGCCCGTCGAAACCAGCGTGGCGTACACGGGTCGATCGCCTTCGTAGGCGACGATCGTCTGCGTCGCGAGCTCGACGTCTACCCACCGCTCCCCCTTGGCAACTTCGGAGGGAGGCGCCGCCAGCGACGGCTTGCGAACGTCGCGCTCGTGCAGCCACGACTTGTCGTCGATTCGCAGGTATCGATCCTTGCGAACCGTCTGCTCCTCCACGATGGGAACGCGCTGAAAGCGCGCAAAGCGGCGGTCCGTGGGGGGCGAGCCCGGCACCGGCTTCGCCAGCCCGCGTGCGTCGTCGCGCATCACCCAGCCGAAGTCGAGCTTGCCTTCGGTCACGACTTCGCCGCGAAAGGTCTTGGGACGCACCGGGACCAGATCGCGCATGGGGATCCACAAGCCGTGATGCGACCTGCCGTACGTCTCCCCGTTCTGCTTTCTCTGCTCCACCACGGCGACCGCGAACCCGGCCTCGAGGTCCTGGTCTGGCGACGATTGATCCGCGGAGTTGAGCTGGAAGTAGCCGGAGGAGCCGCCGCGGCCCACGAAGTAGTACCGGAACGGCAGACCGTCCTGCACGTTGAGCAGCGCTGCGTCGCGCGCTGCCACCGGTGCATCCGTGGTGAACCGCATGTGGTCCTGGCACACCCACGCCAGAGGACCGACGGCGAACCAGCGACCATTGCATCCCGGGCCGCGCTTGATCGCGAACAGCGGCATCGGTACGCCCTGCGCCAGCGTGCCTCGCCTCCGTCCACCCGCTGTGGGCGCTGACTCGATCGGGATGTCGTCCTGGGTCGCAACCACACTCATGGCATCGGAGGGCAACGGAAGATCGCCCGGATCCGTCCATGGTGGGGGATCGAATGCGCGCGCAGCCCCTGCGCCGAGCAGGAGCACGAGCAGGGCGGGAATGATTGCAGTGGTGGTCCTACGCATGGCCAGGCCCTCCAGGAACGCGATCTTCGCATGCATCGCTCAGCCGGCGCATCGCGTCCATCTTCACGCCGTACTCGGTGCCGATCGAGATCACTTCGCGCGCGAGCAGCACGTTCTGCTCGTGGGTCTTGGTCCCAAAGTGCTGCTCCACGAAACGAACGGATTCGGGTGATGCACGCTGGCCGAGCGAGATGCCGATTCGGATCGTGCGTGGCCCCACGAAACGCGTGAGAAGGTGCGCCCAGGCAGGGACTTCACCCACGAATCGAGCGGCATTGCGGCATTCGGCCACAGCCTGGAAGGCGAGCTTGAGCAAGGCAGGCGCTTCGAGCGCGCGCGCTGCTGTTCCGCCCGCTGCGTCGAGCAGCAGCACCAGCGGAAGAAATGTGATCGTCGTGGCCGAGTTCATCTTGTCCACGTTCGACTCGAACTTCGCAGGGATGCCAGCCGCAAGCAGCGCGTCGTGCACGGCGCGTACCGAGGGGTTGCCGGCAAACCGATCGTCGAGCATCGTCGGCGCGACCCTCGGAAGCCAGTAGCGCACCGTGGATGACGCATCGGCATAGGCAACCACGCCGGGCATGGCGACCACGAGCCTCTCGCCCACAGCCTCGCGCAGCCTGCGCAGCGCTGCTGGCAGCAACGGCGTCAGCGAGATCACCGGGACGTCGGGTCCGGATCGCACGAGCGATTCCAGGGTGGCGTCGAGGTTCTCGGCGCGAACGGCCAGTGCAACGCAGGAGCAGTCTGCCGGGATGGCCGCTGCGCGCGCAGGGCGATCGAGCGTGAGGCGTTCCCGGGTGCTGATGCACTCGGTTGCGAGCGGAGAGGTGTCACCGACGCGCTGGGAGCGCACGACGAAAGAGACGGTTGCGCTGCGCAGGGCGAGCCTCACGCCGTAGACCGAAGCCAGCGCACCAGCGCCGATGAAGGCGATGTGCGGACGGGCGAGGTCCCGGTTCGCATCGTGTGGGCTCGAAGGGCTCATGCGTTGTTGGATGGCACAGCTGGAGGGAAATGCCCAGTTCATGGGCTGCAACATTCAGCCGTGCGCATCCATGCCCGAGGGAAGGGCTCGAAAGGGTGATCGGGTGGGGGAGCGGAGCGGGCAGGGGCGATCAGCGGTAGGTGAAGCGCAACTCGTGGTCGCAGATACGGAACAGATCGCCTTCCTGGACTGCCTTGCGCGCGATGCGCTGGCCGTTGTACTCGATGCCGTTGGTGGAGCCCATGTCGACCATGTAGTACTGGCCGTTGACGAACTCGACCATGGCATGCTGGCGTGAGACGTTCGGGTCCTTGATGGTGAGATCCGACGACTGTTTGCCGCGGCCGATGATGAAGCGGTCCTTGTTCACGACCGTAGGCTGGTTCTGGTACCAGATGGAGAGCTGGCCGCCGGGGAATCCGCCTGGAGCGGCGACCGGCGCGGCAGGTTGAGCCTGCGGCGGCATCTGCTGCTGACGGGGCAGCGGGGGCGGCTGGGGCATCGGCTGATGCGCCGGCTGCTGAGGGGGCATGGGAGGGGGCTGCTGCTGCGGGAACGGCGGCGGCGCAGCGCCCCCCATCGGCTGCTGGGGAGGCGGCATGCGCTGGGGCGGTCCGGGCATCGGAGGAGCACCGGGGCGCTTGGGCGGCGGCGGGGGCGGAAAACGCCCTGATGCAGCCTGGGCCGGCGGAGGGGGCAGAGGCGGAGCGCTGGACTGCGCCGGTGCGCCGACCGGGGGCTGCGGCGCGCGCGCGGCACGGGGAGGAGGAGGCGGCGGCGGCAAGCTGGCGCGCTTGGCAGGAGGCATTCCCGGCGCGGGCATGCCGGGGGCCGACACAGAGGCAGAGGACGGGTGGTGCGGCATGGGCGGCGCAGGCGCGCCCGGAGGTGCCTGATGCGGCAGCGGCGGAGGAGCTGCCGGCGCCGAGGGCGCGGAGGCAGGCGGGCCGCCCGGCATGGCCGGCACACCGCCGGGTCCGTCAGCACGTCCTGGGAAAGGAGTACGCGAGCCATAGCTTCTCTGGCGCGCGTACTGCTTCATGGCTTCGTTGATCAGATAGTCGATCGAGCACTCGAGCTCGCGAGCCATCTGCTCGAACGTTTCCCACAAAACGTCTCTGCATTGAAAGGTGCGGGGACTCTTCTTGTTCGGATCGCTCATCCGTTTGCCCTGAATCGTTTCGCGTCGACGTCGTAACGAGTAGCTCTGCCGGACAGCCTGCTGTCCAGCGTTACTTTTGAGCCTTTATCGTAGGCTCGATGCAGTACTTGACGAAGTCGCCGAGCGTTCCCACGTCCTTCGGCTCCTTCTCATCCGGCTTGCCTTCTTTCGGGATGTAGCACTTCCACTCGCAGTCCTTCTGCTTGTCGTCGCACTTGGGAGCCGGCAGCTTGTCTCCCTCGTACGAGGACAGCATCTCGAGATCGGTCTTGGCGCCGTGCGAGTAGAAGAAGCCGAAGGCGGTGAAACGCGCTGCAGTCGCGCCTTCCTTGAGGAACGGGCTGAGCTGCGCGCGCGCAGTCTTGCCGTCCTTCTCCGCCATCGTCTTCGTGTTGCCCATCCAATCGCCGTACGTCAGCGCCTCGGTCATGGCGAAGTTTTCGGACTTGCCACCCGGCAGCTTGCTGATGATCTCCGGGATCTGGTCCGTGGTGGACATCTTGATGGCCACCTGCGCCGCCACCCACCGGACCTGCCACTTCTTGTTGTGGGTGAAGATCTCGTAGAGCTTGTTGATGACCTTGTCGCGCGGGACTTCTCCAACGCGCAGGAATGCCAGGTCGCGGATCTTGTCCGGCGTCTCCTCGCCGCCGGCCAGAGCCAGGATGCGCTGGACGTCGTTGGGGTTCTTCGTGTCGAAGTTGCCCTCGATCGCGGCGAGCGCGCGGACCCGGCGGTCTTCCGAGTGCTTGGTATTGCCGGCGAACTCCAGGCAGTACTCCACAACCGCTCGTCCGCCCACCTTGCGCATGGCTCCGAACACGCGCTCGAGCTGCTCGTCCTGCGCCTTCTCGAGCTGCATCTTGAACTGGTCCGGCGTCGGCGCCAGCTTCTGCGCGCGATTGGCTTCTTCCAGGATCGGCTTCATCTTGTCGAGCCAGCTCTGATCGACCGTCGCCTTGGCGACTTCCACCAGCTTGCCCGAAGCCTCTTCCTTGGTAGGCTGATCGCCATTCTCGCTGACCAGCTTCGCGATGTCCGAGATCTTGCGCGAGTCGGTTGCGATCAGCTTGGGAAGCGGCTTGGTGCAGACCGCGCCAAGGAATCGCACCACCTGCTCGACACCGAACATCTGCGATGCGTTGTCGTAGCGATGCTCGAAGTCCGCGACGATCCAACCGATGAGCGCGGCCGTGAGCTTCTGCTTGGGCTCTTCGTCGCCCACCAGAACCGTCTTGTCGTACGAGAGCAACGCGAAGGCCGCGTCCTTGTACGGAATCGACAAGTCGGGCGGAATCTGACCGCCTCCCTGCGCCACAGGCGGCGGCTTGCCCATCTCCTCCACCAAGGTGGGTACCATGCCCGCCACCAACATCCGTCGCGCTTCCGGCGACAGCTGGGCGAGAGCATCGACCATCTTGGTGATCCCGACCCTGCGACCACCTCGCGGCTTCATGCGCACGAGCGCAAGTGCCGACTGTATTCGCAGCGACGGCTCGTATTTGTCATGGGTAACTACCGCGACGAGCTTCTCCGGCCCGTGCTCGGTCGATTCCCACCGGTGCACGTCATTTTCGCTGACACGGCACCCGGTGCCAACGGCTCCAGCCATCATTGCCGCAGCCAGTGCGACCCGAGCCCAGCGCGACCAACGTTTCGTTCGCATCGTGTACCTTCGGCTCCCGCTTGCGGGGCTTCGCATGCTAACCGACATGGTCACGCAGGCTCAAACGAATTCCCGCACCCGACCGGGAGCCGCTTTTTTGACCGGCTCCCCAGGGGAGTCTAGGGTGGCCACCGCAGTGGACCATGTCAGTACCCTTGTTTGCGACACGCCGGATTGCGGGAAATCTTCCATGCGAAGTGGCTGCCGCGCGCACCGCCGAGCCTGAGAAGGCCGCATTCCGCCGAGGACGTGAAGCCGCTGCGCTGCTGCTGATCGCAAGCGCCGTATATGTAGCCCTTGCCCTGTCCAGCTTTTCCAAGAATCCGGACATGCCTGAGATTCAGGGGGCCAACTGGGTCGGCCCAGTCGGCGCCTCCATCGCCGGCTTCCTCGTCTCCGCCATCGGCGTCGTGGCCTGGGCTGCCCCTGTCGAGCTTGTGGTCATGGCCCTGCCCTTGTTCCGAAATCGGCCTTCGATCGCCTCTGTGGCACGAATTGGCGGCGACCTCGTCGTCATCTTCATCCTCGCCGCTCTCGCCCACGTCTCCATGCCCGACGCCCATGCCTTTGGCGCCATGACCGCTGCCGGTCTCGTCGGAGAGCTCTTCGGCGAGCTGATGCGCTCGCTCTTTTCCACGGTCGGCTCCTACATCATCGGCCTGACCGCGGTTGGCCTCATCCTCATCGCCAGAGCGTCCTTCTCGTTCATCGCCCTCGCCCGCCGAGCCAGCTCCGGTACCGGCGTCGCTGCCCACACCGCAGCCGCTGGCCTCCGAAGCATCGGACAGGCGTGGTCTGCGGCGCGGGACCTGGAGCGACGGCGTGCGGATCAGGACGGCGTGTCGATTCCCATCGACACAAGCCGGGCCGATCGCGCCATCCTCGCTGCGATCGACGAGGACGTGAGCACAGCGCGCAAGCAGGCGGAGTCCAAGGTTTCGCAGGACGAGCTCGCGATTTCGTTGGCGTCGAGCGACGACACACCGGACGCGGCGCCAGACCTCGAGGTGGCATCCGCAGGAGATCGAGCTCCCAAGGACAAGCGTCGCGCGCTCGGGCCCCATGACGAAGTCGAGCCTGAAGCGGAGAGCGAAGACGCGGCGCAGGTGGTTGCGGCTGCTGTGACGGATACGGTCGAAGCCGAAGAGGACGCAGCGGTCCCGGGGGACGGCGAGGATGCAGAGCCGCCCAAGGTGCGCAAGCGCGCGCGCAAGCCCTCGGGCCCCACGATCGTCGATACTTCCGATGCCTCTGTGGTGGAGAAAGCCAGCAATGCCCGGGTGCCCGTTGCGGCTGCGAGCACGTTCCAGCTGCCTGCGTTCGAGCTGCTCGAGGAGGGCAAGAACGAGCGTCTGGTAGTGGACGACGAGATGCAGGCGCAGCTCAACGACAATGCCAGGCAGCTGGTGACGACGCTGAGCCACTACGGAGTGAGCGGGCAGGTGCGGGAGATTCTGCCCGGGCCCACGGTCACGACCTACGAGCTGGAGCCGGAGCCTGGGACCAAGGTGTCGAAGATCGCGTCGCTCGCCGACGATCTGGCGCTCAATCTCGGCTGCCAGGTGCGAATCATCGCGCCGATCCCGGGCAAGAAGCGGGTCGGCTTCGAAGTCCCGAACCGCTCGCGACGTCCTGTGAACCTGCGCGAGCTGATCGAGGATCGACGGTTCCAGGAGATCAAGGCGCCGCTTCCGATCGTGCTCGGGCGCGACATCGTGGGTGCGCCCTACTACGCGGATCTGTCGTCGATGCCGCACGTGCTGGTGGCAGGTGCAACCGGCGCCGGCAAGAGCGTCGGTCTCAACGTGATGCTCATCAGCCTGCTGTACCGTCGCACCCCCGAGGATCTTCGCCTGCTGATGATCGACCCGAAGGTGGTCGAGCTGCAGTCGTTCGATCGCATGCCGCACATGCTTCTGCCGGTGGTGACGGACACCAAGCAGGCGGTCAATGCGCTCAAGTGGGCGGTCGACGAGATGGAGCGTCGCTACCAGCTGCTGGCGAACGCGGGCACGAAGAACATCTCGACGTACAACGCGTGGGTGGAGCGTGTGCACCGCGGCGAAGTGCCGGGATTCAGCACGCCCAAGACGATGGTCACGACCGCGCCGGACGGCTCGATCCTGGAGGTTGGGCCTGCGCGCGAGCCACCGAAGCTGCCGGACAAGCTGCCCTTCATCGTGATCGTGGTGGACGAGTTTGCCGACCTGATGATGCAGCAGGGCAAGGATGTCGAAGCTTCGATCGCACGTCTGGCGCAGAAGGCGCGCGCAGCGGGCATGCACGTGATCCTCGCGACGCAGCGTCCGAGCGTGGACGTGATCACAGGCATGATCAAGGCGAACTTCCCGACGCGCATCGCGTTCAAGGTCACGCAGCGAATCGACAGCCGCACGATTCTGGACGAGCAAGGAGCAGAGCATCTGCTCGGCCGGGGCGACATGCTGGTGAAGATGAACGGCACCAACGACATTCGTCGTGTGCAGTGCCCGTTCGTGAGCGAAGAGGAAGTCGAGCGCGTCACCACGTTCCTGCGTCGCCAGGGGGAGCCGACGTACGACGAGTCGATACTGGCGGCGCGCGACGAGGGGATGGACGAGGACGCGGGCGAGCAGGAAGCGGATTCGAAGTTCGACGAAGCGGTGCAGGTCGTGCGCGAGACGCGTCGGTGCTCGACCTCCTGGGTGCAGCGCAAGCTGAACATCGGCTACAACCGGGCGGCGAAAATCGTTGAAATGATGGAAAAAAGGGGACTGGTGGGTCCGCCGAACGGCGCTAGGGAACGAGAAGTGCTATTGGAACCGTAACGATCGACGGCTACAAGCATTTTTGGGGTTGACGTGTCAGGTAAGTATGACAAGAGAGCGTGCGCCCATGCCGAATGCCGCACCAGGATCGTACGCGAACGCATGTAGCAGGGAGGGCCAGGTGCCTGAGAGCGCTCGCAAGGATTTGATCGCCGCCATCGCGGAGATCGTGCGCAGCAGGGAGCTTTCGGATGACGTACGGCAAGCCGCGCTGACGTTGATCGGCTGGCTGGCCAGGCGACACGGCAACGAGTGCCCTTGCACGCGCGGAGTCTACGAAGCTCGCAAGCAGGTGATGGCGGTACACGGCGGACGGCGTTGACGCAGCGCCGGGGCGCGGTCAGCGTGCCTCGGTGTCGTCAGCCAACAGCCGCTTGCTGCTAGCAGCCGTCGCGGTGTGCGTGGTGATCACCGCTGCTGTGGTGATTCGCAGCCGCCGCGCGCGACACAGCCCCCCAGCTCCCCCTTCGCTGCCCGCAGGCTCGGCTTCCGTCGCGCCAGCCTCGTCGGCGCCCCGATCGCTTCCTGCCGCCGACCCCTCTGCACGCGTCGCTTCCGGCCCGCCCGCCATGCTGCACCTCGATCCTGCGCGCACCAACCGCTCGCCCTTCGTAGGCCCTGCGGATCCCCTGTTGCTCTGGAGCTTCGAGGCAGGAGCACCCATCGAGACCGCTCCGGCGCAGCTGGCAGATGGCACCGTCGTGATCGGCACGTTGGGAGGCAAGCTGATCGGGGTGTCGCCCGAGGGACGTCAGACGATGGCGCTCGATCTGCACGAGCGCGTGTACTCGAGCCCGTGGATCGATCGCGACGGGATCTACCTCGGATCGGATGCTCACAAGTTCTTCGCGATCTCGTCGAAGGGAGCGGTGAGGTGGCAGCTGGACACGGACGGAGATGCGGATACGGCGGCAGCTCCGACGCCCTGGGGTGCCATGGTGTTCGCGTCGGGTCGTGTGCTGTACGCCGTGCGCCCGAACGCGTCCGTGGTCTGGCGGGTGAAGGCCAAGAGGAAGCTCTACGGTGCGCCGGCGGTGGCTGCTGACGGCACGGTCTACGCGGGTTCGCAGGACAACAGGCTGTACGCGGTGCAGCCGGATGGCCAGGTGAAGTGGGCGCTGGATCTCGGCAGCGACGTGGACTGCGCGCCCGCCGTGGGCGACGACGGGACGGTGTACGTGGGCGTGGACGACAACGCGCTGGTTGCGGTCGATCCGGGCCAGGGCAAGGTGCGCTGGCGCACGAACGTGGGTGGGCACGTGCGCGGCTCGCTCACGCTCACGCGCAACCGGAGCGTGATCGCAGGAGTCTACGGCCCGTCGCCCGCAGTCGTGGCGGTCGACGCGATGACTGGAGCGCTTCGTTGGAGGTTCGCCGTGCGAGGCACGGGCGCTACCGAGTTCGGAGTGCACGGCTCGCCTGTGGAGGATGCAGCCGGAGCGCTGTACTTCGGAGCGCAGGACGATCACGTGTACTCGCTGGCTGCAGACGGATCGCTGCGCTGGAAGCTGGCCACGGGCGCGGACGTGGATGCGCCGGTCGTCCTCGGCTTGCAGGGACGGCTGTACGCTGCGTCGGACGACGGCAAGCTGTACTGCGTGATCGATCGAGCGTCGCGCTGAGTCAGTGGGTGGCGGCCGTTGCGGTCTCCAGATCCCAGTGCAGCTCCTGGTTGCCCTGCGCGCCTGCGAATCGCAGCCCGAAGCGCTGCGCCTGCGGCGAAATCGTGGGCCTTCCACCGGCAGTCACCGGGAATCGCAGACGGAACGCCTGGCGCCACACGGACGTGTAGGGATAGTAGGTGCGCTCGATGGGACCTGGCTTGCGGATGGATACGATCTGCTCAGGAGCGGTCTCGGTGCCGAGGTCGTCGGTCAAGCGAACGATCCATGCGGTGCTGGGACGGCTCAGGTCGGTCCAGCGAACATTGGCGCCGTACAAGGCGACGTAGAACTGGTGGCTGGTACGAGTCTCGGCCAGCGCGGTCTCCAGCAAGCGCGAGCGTTGCTCGACGGTGAGGCGATAATCCTGGGCGTAGCGGACGACGTAGGCCCACCGGAAGTCGTAGGACTCGTAGGTCGCGGTTACGGTGAGCAGATCGTCGAGCTCGGAGATCGCGATGAGGTGCTCGGTGCGCGTCCACTTTCGCAGGACCGTGTCATAGTCCGCAGCCACGTACTCGCGGGTGCCGCCGGCGAGGCTGACGCGCGTGGCAGCACAGGCGACGATCCCGCACAGCGCGATCGAGCCCAGCAGCAGCAGCTTGCAAAAGGATCGGTTCACCGAGAGCACTCCGGCGCACAGCGCCACCGATCCCACATGGTAGTCGACCCGCGAGCCAGGGGAACCAGGAACCGCGCATCAGGCCGCGAGAGCCTCACGCGTTGGCTCAATCAGGGGGAGAAGGAGCGCTTCTTGACGGCTTTGCGCAGCTTCTTGTCTCCCAGCACGCGCACAGCCCGGCCGAACGAGCTGGCCCAGGCCGCGGCTGCATTGAGATCCACCGGCCCGAACTTGACGTCCAACGAGCCGTCGGTCCGCAGCACAGCGGACTGCGAGCGGTGCCACACGCGAGAGCGCATGCGCTCTGCGACACCGGCCTCGAAACGCACGTGCACGTGGACTTCGGTGCGATCGTCGGGCTCGACCGAACGAGCACAGAAGGGCAGATCCACGATCTCGGACAGCTCGATGGCGTTGAGATCCACGGCAGGCTCGCCGGTTTCGCGTCGATCGACCAGGGTGACTGCATCAGGCTCGGTGCTGACGTTCTCGAG
The DNA here is from genome assembly GCA_016218915.1 of Deltaproteobacteria bacterium. Lineage (GTDB taxonomy): Bacteria > Myxococcota_A > Polyangia > Polyangiales > Polyangiaceae > JACRCQ01. The sequence continues at coordinate 192,380 of JACRCQ010000077.1, read as the reverse complement.
ATTGATGATGCGCACCGCTTCCGCGTGGTCCGCCTCGAGCGGGAGCCCGACCAGGAGCAGCCCGTCGATGTTGTGCAGCACGGCGCCCAGAGGCCAGAGCATGATCTCCGGCGCACCGGCTTGCGCGAAGCGCCGCAGCCTCACGGCGGTGCGAGGCAGCTGGCAGCTGGCGGCGAGCCAGGATTCGAGCACGGCTTCGTGGTCCGGTCCGTAGGAGGGGATGCCGCGGAAGCTGACGACGAGCGGGGCAGCGCGATCGCCGCGTGCGCGCTTTGCCGGCTCTGCATGGAAGAGCCGCTCGCGCAGGCCGGCACCCAGGTCGGACATGAAGGTGGATTGCGAGCGTGGCTTGGCGACGGGCGAGCCTGCGGCGCGCACGAGCACGCTGTGGGTGCCTGGGACACGGGTCTGCTCCACGGCGAATCCGAAGATCTCCTTGGACCTCGCCAGGTAGTTGCGCACCGAGCGGATGGTGCACCCCGCATGCTCAGCCAGTTGTGCGTAGGTCCTAGGCTCACCTTGCACGAGGGCATCGCGAAGGCGGCTATGGATCGCCGCAGAAACGGCGCGTCCGGTCTTACCCCGCCGCATGGGGCGAATGCTGCCTGCGTGTCGGGGCGAAGTGCAAGCGAGAAGATCGGGGTCGAGGCAGCGCGCGAGCCCCAAGGGCACAGGGCAGGGCGTGCGAGTGATGGACGTGGACAGCCCGCTGTGCGGGGAGCGCAGCGAAGGGGCGGGACGGATCGAGGATTAGCGCTTGGAGTACTGGAAGCGCTTGCGAGCGCCGGGCTGTCCGTACTTCTTGCGTTCCTTCTTGCGCGCGTCTCGCGTGAGATAGCCCGCGCGCTTGAGCGAAGGACGTCGCTCCGCGTCCTGCTTGATCAGGGCGCGCGCGATGCCATGACGCAGCGCTTCAGCCTGGGCGCTGTGTCCACCGCCAGCGACGGTGGCCACGATGTCGAACGACTCGAGGGCCTCGAGCAGCTCGAGGGCCTGGCGAGCGATCATGCGGCTCGACTCGCGCTCGAAGTACTGGTCAGCGGTCACGCCGTTGACCTCGAGCTTGCCGGAGCCGTTGTTGAGCCAAACGCGGGCGACCGCAGTCTTGCGTTTGCCCGTGGCGTAGATGCGAGTGTCTGTCGATGTCATCATCGAAGGGTCCTGCGACTAGAGCGCGAGCGGCTGGGGTTTCTGCGCGACATGCGGATGATCCGCCGTCGCGTACACCTTGAGCTTGGTGATCATCTGTCGTCCGAGCACGTTCTTCGGGAGCATGCCTTTGACGGCCTTCTCGATGGGGAACTCGGGCTTGCGAACCATCAGGTGACGGTAGGGTTCCTGACGGAAACCGCCTGGAGCCCCGCTGTGATGGTAGAAGAACTTCTTGTCGAGCTTGTTGCCGGTGAGCTTGACCTTGGCGGCGTTGACCACGATCACGAAGTCGCCGGTGTCGACGTGCGGCGTGAAGGTCGGCTTGTGCTTGCCACGAAGAACCGTTGCGATCTTCGTTGCGAGGCGTCCAAGGGGTTTGCCCTCGGCATCGATAACCCACCATACCCTCGATTCGACGGCGTCGGCAGGCTTGGCAGAGTAGGTGCGATGCTCCATGGCTTGATGCCTTTCCACTAGGCTACGAAATGCTCAAACGGGGTCGCGTTTTTTACAGGGCAAAGGGGGATCTGTCAAGGACCGCCTCGAGAGAATGGGTCCCTGGCCCCACTTCCATCAGAATTGGCCTGAAATGCCGATACCTGGCTGAATCCGAGCCGCTGGACCCCCGCTCTGACCAGGTACGAAGCCGTCCGTCTGGAAGGTCGTCCGAGATACCAGCACCATCACAAGTCCGCCCCCGAGCGCTACCCCGCCGCCAATCGCCAGCGGAATCGAAAACTTGTGCTTCGTGCTGCTGTCGTCGGCCTTGGTCTGGCTCACCTCGATCACCCCGGCTGCCAACAACGCCGCCACGCCAAACGCCATCGTCCACGTCGACAGCTCTCGCAACGAGCTGGACCCTCCCTTGACCCGAACCTGCGCAGGCATGTTGCGGACCTCGAACACGGTCGAGCCGGTCGTGGTGCTCTCGCCTTCGACGATCACCGTGTAGACGCCAGAGGGCAGCTCGATCGTAAGCGGTGTGCGGCCCACCTTGACGAACGGGTCCGGGAACGAGGGGCGCGAATCGACAGCGCCTTTGGCGACGAAGGCGTAGCTGAAAGGACGATCGCAGCTGATGGTGACCGGAAACCCTGCTCCAAAGGGCCGCACGTTGACCACGGACGCTGCCTCATCGAGCGATGCCGTGGTGGTCGGCGGTGGTGGAGGCGGCACAGCAGCAGGCGCCGCAGGAGCCGACGCGGACGGCTGCGGCGCGGGAGTCGAAGGAGCAACCGATCGCGCAGCGGATGCGGAAGCGCTCGGTGCTGATGCAGCAGAAGGCGCGGCAGGCGCTTGTGCGTGCGCTGCTGCAGCGACCGCGACCGCCAACCCCCCTACGGCGCAATGCAGCCAACGCCTGACATTCCCCCCACGCATCGGCTCAACCCATCCCCAGGAGCTTGTTCATCGATGCCTCGTCGGCAGGGGTGAACGGGTACTGATCGAATTCGGCGCTGGTGGCCCAGCGGAACGCATGGACGTTGCGCGCGACAGGCTCGCCCTGCACCAGACGGCACTCGTAGAGGTACAGATCGACGACGTAGCGATCGTACGGATGCGAGACAAAGGAGATGAGCTGGCCGATGCTGATGTCGACACCGAGCCGGTGGCGCACCTCCCGGTGCAGCGCAGCAGCGTCGGTCTCGCTGTCTTCCACGCGACCGCCTGGGAACTCCCACATCAGAGGCAGCACAGCGGTGGGGCGACGCTGGGTGATGAGGTAGCGCCCATTGTCTTCGACGACCGCTGCAACCACGCGAATGGTTTTGATGTCGTGTGGGTCCATGACCTACGGTGTGCCATCCATGGGAGGGGAAACAACCTGATTCGCGCGTGCGATCCAGGCAATGTCGAGTCGCTGCAGCCTCGTCACATGTTGACGCGGAACAGCTGCTGGCCCATCAGGAGCACGTCACCATCGTGAAGCTCGCGCTCGTCGTCGATGCGCACGAACGTGCCGTTGGAGCTTCCCAGGTCCGTGAGCACCACGCCGCCGTCGCCTTGCTTCGTCAGCGAGCAGTGCAGGCCTGAGACGTACCCGTCCTCAGGGAACAGGATGTGGCCGCGCTCGCGTCCGATGTGGACCCCGGTCTCGGGCAGCGGGTATGCGTTGCCGGTCAGATCGCGCCCGGTCACCATGGCGATGCGTCCGACGTATCCCGCGGACGGGCTTCCCATGTGCTCGACGCCATCGACGGCGGGCTGGGTGGCGAGCGATTCGAAGCGAAGGATCTCCTGGCCGATGCGGAACATCTGGCCTGCGGCGAGCGGCTCCGGCGCTTCGCGCTTGAGCTTGAGGTAGGTGCCGTTGGTGGTGCCGACGTCCTTGACGAAGACCTTGGCGCCCTTGCGCGAGAGCGTCGCGTGCTGGGGCGACAGGTAGTTGTCTCCACCGAAGATGCCACCCATGTCTCGCCCCACGGTCGTGTTGCCCGCCGGGACATCGTAGCTGCCTGCTTCCGTTCCGTCGGCGCGAAGCACGGTCAGACGCACAGGGTTGGCCGCTGCAGCGGCAGGTGCAGCCGCCGGTGCAGGCGCAGGGGCTGCGGCTGCCTTGCCGAGGGGGAGCCCGCACGAAGCGCAGAACTTGAAGTTCGGCGAGTTGACGTGCCCGCACTGAGGGCAGCTCACATCGCCGCCGGCTGAAGCGGGAGCAGGAGCAGGCGCGGCCACGGCCACGGGCGCGGGAGCAGGCGCGGGCGCAGGTTCCGGAGCGGGCGCAGGTGCTGGACGCGGCACAGAGTGCACAGCGACGGAAGCCGGCGCAGGAGCTTGCGCGGCCGCAGGCGCTGCGGCTGGACGCTGCGCGGGCACCGCCTTCATCCCGTGCGGCGGCGTGCGCGGAGCAAAGGGCTTGGGAGCCGCGTCGCGCGGAAGCTCGGCACCGCAGCCGAGACAGAACTTGTAATGATCCTGGTTCTCCTTGGAACACTTCGGACAGGTGATCACAGGAGACCTCCTCCTCGGTGGCGCATGTGCGCTCTGGGTGACGATTCAACAATGACTGCGCACGGCTTCGACGGAAGCCGTCGCGATTATCTCCTGGCCTGCGAGCAGGTCAAGGGCAGCGGATGTTCCACCAGATCGCTCAGCGTCGCAAGACGGTCAACGCGTCGCGAATCGCCTTATCCATCGGATCGGTCTCGGCAGCCTCTCCCAGGGAGGCTACGGCCCGCTCCGCCTCTGCGGGTTTGAACCCCAGCCGGGTGAGGGCGTCCACCACCATGGCGGACTTCGGACCCGAGCTCCGGCTCGCCACCGAGGAGGCTGCCCCGGCCGGATCGACTTGCCAGCCGATGGTGGACAGCTTGTCCTTGAGCTCCAAAATGAGCCTTTCTGCGGTCTTTTTGCCTACGCCAGGGATCTTGACGAGCGCAGCGGCATCGCGGGATTGCACGGCGCGGGCCAGGTCCGAGCTGGAGATGGACGACAGCAAGGATATCGCTGTTCTCGGTCCGACGCTGGAAATGCCAAGCAAAGTCCTGAATACCGCTCTGTCAGCGAACGTGGCAAAACCGAACAAAAGAAATGCGTCCTCCCGCACGTGCGAGTGGACCCAGAGCGTCACCCGATCGTCGCCTCCCCCTGCCAGTCGAGCCCGCGCAATGGTTCCCGCAGGCACCATGACCTCATAGCCAACGCCGCCGACGTCCAGAACCACGATTCCGTCGGCGTCTTCGTGGGCAACGCTACCGGTCAGCCTTCCGATCATGGGCATGACTGCTAGCACAGCGCTCGCGGCTCGGGCATGGGCCTTGTCGAAACCCGCAAGACGAGCCATGGTCGGCGGGTTCGACCGGCACCTGCAGCCCACCGATGGCCTGCGCCTGGAGAAAACGCATGCTCGCTCGGCTCTTGCTCACACTTGGTCTCCTGCTGCTCGCCGCTGCGTGCGGTGGTAGCAGCAGCGAAACCCCGCCTCCTGTGGAGCCGTCCTCTGCCGACCTTTCGACCTATCGCCCTGCAACGCTGCCCGCGGCCTCGGCTCCTTCAGCGATCGAGGACGAAGACGAGACGCCGAAGGATCCGGATCCGACCGAGGAGCCAGATCCTGGCATGCGAAAGAACAAGAGGAAGAGGCGGGTCGGCCCTCCGCCGGAATAGACCGGGAGCCGGACGCGTCGTGAGCACGAACCCCGGGGCATCGGAGCAGACGATTCGGGCAGCAGCAGCCATGCTGGTGGTGTTGCAAGGCTCGAGCGTGGACCTGGGCACGCTGCTCGAGCCCGCTGCGGGAAAGAGTCTGGTTGAGGGATTGCAGCGCGCGCTGTGCACAGGCTCGCGAGAAGAGCGCGCTCGAATGCTCTCTTCGATCCTCACGTCGATCGCGATCGACCTCGGGGACTGGGGGCTTCGATGAGCCTGCCGAAGGCCAGGATCCTGCGTGGTGCACCGGCCGCATCGCTACGTGGTGGGCAGGGCCCAGCGACGGTCGATGCCGGCCGGGCCCGCGTCGTGCGCCGGGAGACGATCGACAGCGCCGCGGAAGCCGAGCGCCTGGTGCAGAGCGCGCGAGAAGCGGCGCGGGAGATGCTTCAACGCGCGGCTGCAGAAGCTGAAGAGCAGTACGTGCGCGCGAGGCAGCGCGCCGAGGAGGCCGCGCGGCAAGACGCCGCGGCAGCGCTTGCTGTCCAGCGGGTGCGGGAAGCCAAGGCTGACGTCGAAGCCACGGAGCGCATCCTCGAGATCGCGCGTCTGCTTGCGGAACGGCTGCTGCACGATCAGCTCCGCGCGGCTCCAGAGATGCTCGTGCCGATCGCGAGAGAGGCGATCTCTCACTTCTGGCACGCGGAAGCGATCACGGTCCGGGCGTGCGCCGCGGACCTCGAGGTGCTTCGCGGCCACGCGCAGGAGCTGGGCGTTGCGGCTGCAGCGTTGCGGTTCGAGCAGGACGAATCCTGCGCGGCGGGGTCGATCAAGGTTGTGACCGGGCAGGGCGGCCTCGACGCGGACATCGGGATGCAGCTCGATCGATTGGTGGAGGCTTTGCGTCGTTGATGCGGACGGGCATTTGCACTTTGCGCGGGCAGCGCCATCTTGAGAGCCCGATGACGAAACACGCTTGCAGCTCCAAGTTGGGTCGAGATGCCTGATCGTTCCGATCCAAGGGTCCCCTCGGTCTTCGAGCCACCAGGCGCGGACAAAGCGATCGTCCAGGCCGGAGACAGCGTCGAGCAGCGCGCGCAGGTTCCGACGTCGCCGGTCGTGAACATCGTGATGTTCGTTCTGACGGTGCTGACCGTGTTTCACGTCGGTGCGCAATGGGCAGTCAGCGAGCCGATCGATCTTTCCTGGACAGCCCTGCTGCGCGGAACCGCGTCGTGGAAGATCGTGCTGCAAGGGTGGATCTTCGCGGTGCCGCTCCTGTCGATCCTGTTGGCCCACGAGTTTGGCCACTACATCGCGGCGCGCATCCACCGCGTGCCAGCATCACTTCCGTTCTTCATCCCGATGCCGGTGCCGCCGTTCGGCACCATGGGCGCCGTGATCCGGATGCGCGGAAGGATCGCGTCGCGCAAGGTACTCCTGGATGTCGGCGCAGCAGGACCGATCGCAGGGATGGTCGTTGCGGTACCGGTGCTGATCTGGGGGCTGCTGCACTCGGACGTGCACGCTGTGAGCGGGTCTGGCATTCAGGAAGGGCAATGCCTTCTCTACTGGCTGATCAAGCGGCTCATCTTCGGCGTGATACCGGAAGGCAGCGACGTGTTCCTGCACCCTGTGGCGCTGGCGGGCTGGGCCGGGTTGTTCGTGACGATGATCAATCTTTTGCCCGTGGGGCAGCTCGACGGCGGGCACATTGCCCACGCGTTGTTCGGGCGCGCGCATGATCGCATCGCGAAGTGGGTTCACGCCGCGTTGCCGCTGCTGGTGGCTTTCAACGTGTTGATGAACCTCCTGCCTCACATCAAGACCGGTCGGTGGAGCGAGAACCTGGGCCAGACGATCGGCAATTCGGCGTTCTGGCTCGTGTGGTTCGTGCTGCTGAGCGTCATCGGTCGGGTCCACCCGCCGACCGACCCCGGCAAGCTTGGAGCAGTGCGCACTGCAATCGCCATTGGAACGCTCATCCTGTTCGTGTTGCTGTTCATGCCGACGCCGATGGCAACCTACTGAGCAGCGTCTCGGGGATGCAGGAACAGACGGAGACCCAACCATGACAACCCGCTACGGACGTTTTGCCCTGCGTGACGGATCCACAGTGTTTGCCCGCGTGGACGGCGAGAGCTTGCGCGTGCAGGATGCGGCGCCGTGGCTGGGCGGCAAAGAGACGGGAGTCGTGCAGCCCAGCGCTGAGACGACGCGGCTGTGCCCAGTGACGCCTTCCAAGATCCTGTGCATCGGGCGCAACTATCACGCGCACGTCAAGGAGATGGGGGGCGAGCTTCCCAAGGAGCCGCTGCTGTTCCTCAAGCCGACCTCTTCGTTGCTCGATCCCGGCGGGGTCGTGATCCTCCCGCCGGAGAGCAGCCGGGTGGAGCACGAGTCCGAGCTCGGCGTGGTGATCGCAAAGAAGGGGCGACGGATTCCGGTCGAGCGCGCGATGGAGCACGTGCTCGGCTACACGATCGTGGGCGACATCACGGCCCGGGATCTCCAGAAGAGCGACGGGCAGTGGTCGCGCGCCAAGGGGTTCGACACCTTCTGCCCTGTCGGCCCTGACATCGTTGCCGGCGTGGATCCGTGTGCGCTCTCGATCCGAGGGCGCGTGAACGGCCAGACGCGACAGGACGGCAACACGCGCGACATGATCTTCGACGTGGCGCGTCTGGTATCGCATCTGAGCCAGGCGATGACGCTGGAGGCCGGAGATCTCATCGCCACCGGCACGCCGGAGGGCGTGGGACCTCTGGTGGATGGCGACGTGTTCGAGATCGAGATCGAGAGCCTGGGCACGCTGCGTGTGACGGTGCGGCGGGAGGGAGCATGAGCGCAGCGAAGCGACCTGAAGATGCGCTGCTCGCGGAGCTCGAAGCGATCTACCAGGAGGTCGATGCCAAGTTCGCGGGCTGGACGTGTCCGGCTTCGACCGAGTGCTGCCGGTTCGGGCTGACGGGCGTGGAGCCGTATGTGACTTCGATCGAGTATCTCGCCGTGCTCAAGGCGATCCAGAAGCGGGGAGGGCCGTTGCGCGACAAGCGAAAGGCCTTGGCGCTCGAGGGGACAGGGGTGCGCGACGAGCGGACCTGCGCGCTGCTCGATCGGAGCGGTCGTTGCTCCATCTACGAGGCGCGTCCCATCGGGTGCCGAACGTTCTTCTGTGCGCGCGCAACGGAAGCGATGCCTGTGCCGCACACGGAGGTGATCGAGATGGTCCGCCGGGTGCAGGAGCTCGCAGCGCGGCACACGCCGGGAGGCGAGCTGTCGCACAGGCTGGGCAAGATGATGGGAGTGTAGGGCACGGCTGGCGTGCCTCTGCGGTTGAGAGCTACGCGAGGCTGCGCAGCACGGCTTTGTAGAAGTCCCAGAAGCGCGCGACGGACGGGATGTTGACGCGCTCGCCCGGGGCGTGGACGCCTTCGAGCAGCGGGCCGAAGGAGATCATGTCTGCGCCGCCGAGCTTCTCGCCGATGATGCCGCACTCGAGGCCAGCGTGGATGGCCGTGACGTGCGGGTCCTTTCCGCGAAGCTCGTGGAACACGCTCTTGCAGGCCTTGAGCAGAGGCGAGGCCATGTTGGGCTGCCAGCCAGGGTAGCCGCCGGACTCGGACCACTTCCCGCCTGCGAGCTCGATGACCGCATTGAGCTGATCGAGCGTGAAGCGCAGCGCAGCCTCGACCGAGGATCGACTCGAGGTGGTGATGGTCACGGCTGCATCGTCGCTCTGGATCACGGCGAGGTTGGTCGAGGTCTCGGTGAGGCCTGCGAGGTCGCGGCTCATGGCGATGACGCCGTGGGGCAGACCGATGAGCATGCGCACGAAGCGCCGGGTGCACTCCGCGTTCGCGGGCTTCGCGATCGCTTCAGCCACCTCGCTGATCTTGATCTCGAGTCCAGGATCGATCGTGGCGATCTCGGTGAGCACCTTCTTCTGCATGGCAGCGGCAGCGCTCCGCCCATCTTCGACGAACGATGCTGGGACGAGCACCACGGCCGACGCCTCGCGGGGGATGGCGTTGTGCTTGTTTCCGCCTTCGATCGCGTGCAGCAGGACGTCGACCTTGCCCATCCACTGCTGCAGGACGCGGGCGAGGATCTTGAGCGAGTTGCCGCGGTTCTCGTGGATCACCAGGCCGCTGTGGCCGCCTTTGAGGCCGGTGACTTCCACGCGCAGCGCCTTGTAGCCGGCGGGCGCAGGTGCGCGCACGAGGTCGAACTTCGTGGTGGTCGTGCAGCCGCCGGCGCATCCCACGAACACGGCTCCGTCCTCCTCGGAGTCGAGGTTCAGCAGCGTGCGTCCCTTCAGGATGCTGCCGTCGAGGTGCGTCGCGCCGGTCAGCGCGGTCTCTTCATCGATGGTGAAGAGCAGCTCGAGGGGGCCGTGAACGACCGAGGGATCATCGACGCTGGCCATGGCGGCAGCGATTCCGAGCCCGTTGTCGGCACCAAGCGTGGTGTGATCGGCAACGACCCAGTCGCCGTCGACGCGGACCTCGATCGGGTCTTTGTCGAAGTCGAACGTGGTGGCTTTGTCTTTTTCGGCGACCATGTCGAGGTGCCCCTGGACGATGACGATCTTGGCTTTTTCGTGGCCTGGGGTAGGGGGAACGACGACGCAGATGTTGCCGACGGCATCCTGGCGGACCTCGAACTTTCGCTCGGCGGCCCACTTCTTGACGTGCTCGATCACACGCTCTTCCTTGCGGGAAGGCCTAGGGATCTGGCGAAGCTGGTCGAAGTGCTTCCACAGGTATGCGGGTTCGAGATGAGCAAGCGGGCTGGTCATGGTGCCTCCTGGGAGCTGCGTGGGTTCGAAGCCATCGCATCAGATGGCGCGCGATGCAACGCCAGGTTGGGGTCATGGGCGTGCCGCTTGGAGCCCGGGGGCGCGGACTGAAGGGATGAGCAGGCGCACAGATTCCGGGCCCAAGCGCGAGGTCGTCCGATCCCTGTTGAAGCCGGAGCCCGGACTCCGCTACCACGTAGCCAGCAGCCCGCAGCAGGCTGCACAAGGAGGACATCCCATGCGCGCTCGTTCCCTGGTCCCGGCTCTGGTTGCAGCCGGCTTGCTTGCGGCTTGTGTCGACGAAACGCCCTTGCGCGTCGTGGCGCCACCGCCCCCGCCGCCTCCCAAGCCTATCGTGATGCCGGTGGCGAGCGTATCGGCGCCGGTGGTGCCCATGGCCCCGCCGCTGGACCTGACCATTGCGCCGGACATCGAAGCGCGCCTGGCGAAGTTCGCGCCGATCGTGCTGGACTTCGACGAGTCGAAGATCGCGCCTGAGGACAAGATCGTACTCAAGAAGGCGGTCGAAGCAGCGGCGCTGATCCACGAGATCTTCCTGCGCCAGGTGGATCCGGACGGGCCGGAGTATCACGCGGCGCTTCGTACCGACGCGACCAAGGCCTATGGCGCCATGTACTTCGACATCATGGGCGGGCGCTGGGACGAGCTGGATCACGATTCGCCGTTCGTGGGAACGGAGAAGCGTCCTGCAGGCGCGGGCTTCTATCCGAAGGACATGACCAAGGACGAGTTCGAGGCGTTCGTGGTGCAGAACCCGGATCAGAAGAAGGCGTTCCAGAGCTACTTCACGGTGATCCGGCGCAAGGAGGGCAAGCTCGTCGCTGTGCCCTATTCCGAGGCCTACAAGGAGCAGCTGGAGCCGGCCGCGGCCAAGCTTCGCGAGGCGTCGGCTGCCGCCAAGGACCCCTCGCTCAAGAACTTCCTCGCGCTTCGTGCCGCCGCGCTGCTCACCAACGACTACGTGGAGAGCGACAAGGCGTGGATGGACGTGAAGGGCTCGATCGAGATCACGCTCGGACCGTACGAGACCTACGAGGACCAGCTCTTCCAGTACAAAGCGAGCTACGAGGCCTTCGTCTCGCTGCGCGATCAGGAGGAGTCCAAGCGTCTCGAGGTGGTCGGCAGCAAGATGGCCGAGCTCGAGAAGAACCTGCCGCTCGACGACAAGTACAAGAAGGACGCAGCGAGCCGCGCCAAGGGATCGCCGATCGACGTCGTGCACCTGCTGTGCAACGCGGGCACGTCGGGCGTGCAGACCGTGGCCTACAACCTTCCGAACGACGAGAACATCCGCAAGGACAAGGGCTCCAAGAAGGTGATGCTCAAGAACGTGCTGCAAGGCAAGTTCGACCAGATGGTCAAGCCGATCGCAGCCAAGGTCATCGCCGAGGACCAGCTCAAGCTGCTCAACGCCGACGCGGTGTTTGCGTACATCCTGCAGCACGAAGTGGCGCACGGGCTGGGGCCCGGGATCATCACGCTCAAGGACGGGACCAAGAGCGAGGTGAACAAGGAGCTCAAGGAGCTGTACGGCGGCATCGAGGAAGCCAAGGCTGACATCACGGGCCTGGTGGATGCGCAGTACCTGATCGACAAGGGGATCTACCCCAAGAAGTTCGAGAAGGAGATCTACGTCGCGTTCCTGGCCACCGCGTTCCGCCAGATGCGCTTCGGGGTCAAGGAAGCCCACGGCAAGGGCGTGGTGTCGTCGGTCAACTACATCATGAAGAAGGGCGGCATCGTGTACGACGCGAAGACGAGCCGCTTCAAGATCGACTTCGGAAAGATCAAGAAGGCGGTGCGCGAGCTTTCCAAGGAGTACCTGACCATCGAAGCCGAGGGGAACTACGAGGGCGCCAAGGCCTTCTTCGAGAAGTACGCGGTGGTCTCGCCCGAGCTCGAGAAGGCCATCGCCACCATCGGCACCGGCATCCCCGTCGACATCACTCCCCAGTTCCCCATCTACGAGAAGAGCAAGGCCTGGTAGGCGGGCGCGGCGACGGCGTGACTCTGCCCTGCAAGGTAGCCCCCTGGGGTTTCCCGCGCAGGTCTAGTCGGATCTGCGCCGCAGCGCGATCAGCTGGGATCGCGCCAGCGATCGGAAGAACATCAAGGTCCGGCTCTGCGCCTGGGGCAGCCTGTCTCCAAAGTGCTGCTCGAGCGCAGCCACGATCTCGGACACCGCAGCGGTCCCATCGCAACGCAGCCAGGTGAACGAGCCGACCTCGTCGAGCTTGACGCGAACATGCGGCCGGTTCCAACGGACCATCAGGGCCTGCAACGGCTTCCAGCCGAAGCGTGGCTGCAGCACGACCACGCGGCCGTCCGCGCCCACTTCGTGCTCCGCGAGCCGTTGCGGAAGACAGGACAGGATGACCGCGTCGTCGCGCATGGGGCGTCTGTCGTCGGATGGTGGGGTCTGTGGGTCAGACGTTCATGTTCACAGCCGGGTCCTCGGGCTTGCCGGCCTTGCCGATGGGCAGCTTGACCAGCAGGAAGCCGAGTCCGACCATGACCAACGCGCTGACGAGGAAGGACGCATCGGGCCAGAGGTTGGGCACGGGCGCATCGAAGAACGCGAGGGCAGCGAACACCAGGCCCATGAGCGCTTCCCCTGCGATCAAGCCGGAAGCGAGCAGCGTGCCCTCGTTGTCGATGCGCGACTTCTGGTTGTCGTTGTACTTGCGGTTCTCGATGTACAGGTCGACGATCCCCCGGATCAGTCCGCCGACGAAGATGGCAGCGACGGTCTCGAACGACAGGTACATGCCGACGCACACGAGCATGGGGCTCTTGACGTTCAGGAGGATGAAGCCGATCGCCATCAGGATGCCGACGATGATCAGAGGCCAGACCATGCCTCCGCCGACGATGCCCTTGGAGAGGTTGGCCATCAGGCCAGCCTGGGGAGCGGCAAGCACGTCGCCGCCGAAGCCACCGGTGTAGCCTTTGACAGCGGCGGTCTTGAGGTCGCCTGCGTTGAGGATGAACAGCGGAACCCACATGACCGCAGCGGACACGATCACGCCGATCATGTCGCCTGCCTGCATGCGCCAGGGCGTTCCGCCCAGGATGTGGCCGACCTTCAAGTCCTGCAGCATCTCGCCGGCCACGGCAGCGGACACGCAGATGACGCCTGCGACCGCGAGCGTGGCGGTGATGCCGTCGGGCCCGCGGGCGCCCAGCACCACCATGAGGATTGCAGCCAGAACCAGAGTCGAAAGCGTCAAGCCCGAGATGGGGTTGTTCGACGAGCCGATGAGCCCGACGAGGTAGCCGGAAACGGCAGCGAAGAAGAAGCCGGCCACGAGCATGACGAGGGCTGCGACCAGAGCAGGGGCAACCGTGTCGCCCTTGAAGCCCATGAACCACCAGTAGGTCACGAAGGTGACGCCAGAGGCTGCGATCAAGCCGCCGAACACCAGCTTGATGTTCATGTCCTTGTCGGTGCGCACCGTGGTCTGCTCGGCTGTGGCAGCCTTGCGGACGTCGTCGACCGACCGCTTGATGCCGCCGATCAGGCTCTTGCGCATGCGGAACAGCGTGAACGCGGCGCTCATGAGCATGCCGCCGATCGCGATCGGCTTGACCACGGTGGCGAACAGGTTCTTGGAGACGTCGGTCCAGGTCAGGATGTACGTCTTGCCGGCCACCATCATGGTCTGGCCGATGAGCGGCTCGTACTGGGGCGCGAGCACGAGCATCAGGAGCGGGACGAACAGGCCCCAGGCGAGGATGCCGCCTGCGAAGTTCAAGGCAGCGAGGCGCGGGCCGATGATGTAGCCGACACCGAGGAACGCGGGGCTCAGCGACGGGCTCTTGATCAGGAAGCCGCCGCCCGTGGCGATGCCCTTGAAGTTGGCCAGCAGGCCATCCGCCGCGAGCTTTGCGCGCGGAACGATCGTCGAGGTGTTGGGAACGATCTTGGAGGCGACGCCGGTGAAGTGCTCCCACTTCTCGGCGAACACGTGCAGCTGCTTGAGCAGCTCGATCGCGCCGCCAATGCCCATCGCTAGAAACAGGGAGCGCGCGCCGGTCGATCCGCCGCGTCCTGCCTTGTGGATTTCCGAGGCGGCCACGGATTCCGGGAACGGCAGCTCCTTGTCTTCGACCATCACGCGTCGGAGCAGCGTGACGAACAGGATGCCGGTGATACCGCCGACCAGCATGATGACGGTCGACTTCCAGTACCCGCCGAGGCTACCGAACTGCTCAGGAGTCCAGACGCCGGCGATCAGGAAGGCGGGGAGCGTGAAGATGGCGCCTGCGGCGATGGACTCTCCGATGGAGCCGACGGTTCGGGTGATGTTTTCCTCGAGGATGTTGTTGTCCTTGAAGAGGCGCAGCAGCGCCATTCCGAGGACGGCAGCGGGATAGGTGGCGGCAATGGTCATGCCCGCCTTCAGGCCGAGGTACGCATTCGCAGCGCCCAGGACCACAGCCAGAACCAGGCCGATGAGGAGTGCCCTCACCGTGAACTCTTTGAGGTTCTGGTCCGCGGGCACGTACGGCTTGAATTCCTTGCTCATTGCGCCTCCGCTGAATCGTCCAAGAGTCGAACAACCGCTTATTGGGCTGGTGTTGCGGCGTCAACTCCGAGCAGGACATGAGCATGAGTCGCTCGCGAATTCGAGAGCAATCGTTGGATGCTATGCTGTCGTGGGAGTCGCAGCGTTGTTTCTCGAGAACCGTCTCATCTTCCAGCCCCGCCGCGAAATGGTCGACACGCCTGCGGATCACGGCATGCGATACGAGGATGTGTGGGTTCGGACCTCGGACGGGCTGACGATCCACGGCTGGTTCCTGCCCTCGGAGGGCCCGACCAAGGCGTGGCTCCTGTTCAGCCATGGCAGCCAGGGGAACATGTCAGGCCATCCCGTGTCGGCGCGTCCGCTGGTTCAGCACGGCTATGCGGTGCTGAACTACGACTACCGCGGCTTCGGGCGCAGCGAAGGGGCGCCGTCGGAGGAGGGCACCTACCGCGACGGCGAAGCGATGCTGGCCGAGCTGGTTCGACGAGCGCCCGGACCAGGGCACGTGTTTCTCTACGGCCGTTCCCTGGGTGGAGCGGTGAGCCACGAGCTCGCCGTGCACCATCCCGAGCTGGGCGGATTGATCACGGATTGCTCTTTCACCGACATGCCGTCGATGGTGCGCGCGCTGGTGGCGATCCCTGGGATCGGAAGGCTGTTCCGGACACGCTACGACAACCTGGACAAGGCGCGTCGCACGAAGCTGCCGCGGCTGGTGCTGCACGGCACGGACGACGAGGTCGTCCCCCTTTCCATGGCGATCGCTCTGCGGGATGCGACCTCGCCGCCTGCGGACCACCATTGGGTGCAGGGCGCTCATCACAACGACACGTTCGAGCACGAGGATTACTTCGAGGCGATGGGCCGATTCGTGGAGCGGCACCTTCCGAGGTGACAGCCAGCGGCGCGGGCGTTGCCCGGTGGATGAGTCGACAGGCCAGCGCTTTTGCGCTACTTCCCGCGCTCGACAGCTTCGAGTCCGATGCCATCCTCCAATGCCAACGTGGTCACCAAGCGCTCCGGGAGCGTGCGAGAGGTCCTCGCATTCTCGGCGCCGCTGATCGTGTCGAACATGAGCCAGTCGGCCATGTGGGTGGTGGACACGGCCATCATGGGCCACGTGGGCACGGCAGAGCAAGGGGCTGTGGGGCTCGGAGGGGTGCTGGTCTGGGCGCTGACCTGCTTCTTTGCCGGAACGATGTCGGTCGTGAACATCCTGGTCGCACAGGACTTCGGCGCAGGAAGGAAGGACCTGGGCCGGCACGTGCGCACCGGGCTGGTGATGATCATCCCGATGACCGTCGCGATGCTCGCGCTCAGCATGCTGGTGCCCCAGGCGCTCGGATGGCTCGGGTGCAAGGACGCCGTGCGTCCGTTTGCAGTGACCTACATCCAGATCCGCGTGCTCTCAGCCCCGTTCGTGCTCGCGATGTTCGCGATCAGCTGCTACCTGCGCGGCGTGGGCGACACCATCACGCCCATGGTGATGTCGCTCGTGGCGAACGTCGTCAACGCGCTGCTGGCCATCGTTCTCGTGTTCGGCCTGCTCGGCTCGCCGAAGATGGGAGTCGCAGGAGCTGCATGGGCCACGGCAGTCGCAGGTACGGTCGAGAGCCTGCTGTATGCGTCGGTGTATCTGTGGGGCAAGTCAGCGCGCACGCATGGGGCGCGGGAATGGAAGACGCCCTCCGTGCAGGATCTGAGGAGGTTCGTGCAGCTCGGCACGCCGATCGGAATGTCGTGGATGTTCGAGATGGTGTCGTGGACCGCGTTCGCAGCGTATGCGGGGACGCGCGCACCGGTGGAGCTGGCCGCGCACATGGTGCTCTTCCAGGTGACCGGGTTCTGCTTCATGCCTGCAGTTGCGATCGGAGTGGGAGCATCGACCCTGGTCGGACAGTATCTGGGGGCGCGGCGCCCTGATCTGGCCTGGCGAAGCGCGGGGCGTTCTCTCGGGCTCGGGGTCGCGTACATGTCGGTCGTCGGCGGCGCGATGCTCCTGCTGCGGCGTCCGCTGGTGACCGCGTTCAATCCTGATCCTGCGGTGGTCGCGCTCGGCTGCACGCTGGCGCTGCTGGCTGGGAGCTATCAACCTTTCGACGGATTCGGCATCATTGCGCAGGCGGTGCTGCGAGGGGCGGGCAAGACCTCCACACCGACCATCGTGATGCTGGGCTCGGGCTTTGTGCTGTTCATTCCTCTGGTTTGGATCCTGGGGGAATATTTCGGCCTGGGCGTCACAGGCGCATGGATCGCTGCGTTGGTCCACGTGGTGGTAGTTGCAGGCGTGCTGGGAGTGGTCGTGGTGCGAGGCAAGTGGCGGAATGCGGTTCCGCTTTCTCTAACAGAGACTCCACTGCCTACACCCCACTGAGCGGGCATTGCGCCAGGCCGCGCGTTGTTGAGCCATGGCGAACGTGGTAGATGCAAGTGTCCCCGTAACTCACCTCGGGAGGTGGACATGGCTGCATCGAGCTTCTGGAGCCCGGCGAGGATCTGGACCGTTGCCCTGGGCCTGGCGATCGGGGTTGCCGCGGCGTGTTCTGCGTCGAGCGGCAGCGACACCTACGGAGGGGGCGGCCAAGGCGCCTCGGCTGGCAACGCGGGGCAAGCTGGCGAAGTGGCCGGCGGCGCCGGAGCGGATCAGGACAGTGACGTCGATGGGTCTGCAGGAAGCGCGGGCGAGTCAGGCAGTGGCGGCTCGAACACGGGCGGGACCGGCGGAACGGGTAGCGGGGGGACGGGGACCGGTGGGACATCGGCAGGTGGGCAAGGGGGAACCGGCGGCTGGGACAACTGCCAGATGCCGGTGACGCCGGACGCGGGAACGCCGCCTCCGGAAGAGAAGGTCGTGGGAGGGGCGCCGAACAACGCGAACACGATGTTCGCCGGGGTGGAGGATCCGAACCGCGCGCCTGCGGTGGTCTACCCGTCGGACGGCGTGATGATGCCGCCGAACATCAACACGATCGACATCCAGTTCAGCGCTGGGTCGGGCAATGACCTGTTCGAGGTGAGACTCGAGAGCACCACGGTCAATGTGCGCTTCTACACCAAGTGCACATCGGTCGGTTCAGGCTGCAGCTTGAAGCTCGACATGGCGACCTTCGCCCCGATCGCAGGCAAGGCAGCGGGCCAGGACCCGATCATGATCACGGTGCGCGGAACGGACCAGGCGTCGCACTCGACCATCGGAAAGTCAGCGCCGGTTGCGCTCCACATCGCCGAAACGATGATGCTCGGCGGTATCTACTACTGGAACGCCTCGGGTCTGGTCGTGCGCTACGACTTCGGCAAGCCCAACATGCCAGCCGAAAACTACCTGATGGGCTTTGGCAGCAACTGCGTGGGCTGCCACTCGCTGTCCTCCAAGGGCCACATGATCGCAGTGGGACGCGGCATCCCGGGGCCGTCCATCCTCGAAGTGCGTGATGTCGCCACCAAGTCGACCTACTACACGGCTGCGTCGAACTTCCAGGCGTTCTCTCCGGACGAATCGGAGATCATCACGTCGAACGGCGCGAGCCTGGTCTGGCGCGAGTCGATGGCGAACACGATCAAGACCCCGAATCCGCTGGTCAAGAAGGGGACGATGCCGGACTACCACCCGGACAACACGATGATCGTGTTCTCCAAGCCATCGGGATTCGCGCTGGCAGGGCCTGGGATCAACAACGGATCGCTGATGCTTCTGCCGCGCAACGGCAACACCTGGGGAGCGGAGCAGTCGCTGGTGGGAGCATCGAACGGCGACGAGAACAACTACTATCCGGCGTTCTCTCCGGACGGCAGCATGGTGCTGTACAACTACTCGAAGGATCGAAACTCGTATCTGGCGCCCAACTCGATGGTGCGCGTGGTGGCAACTTCTGGCGGAACTCCGATCGCCCTGGACAAGGCGAACGTGAGCGAGGAAGTAGGCAATTCCTGGCCGAAGTGGGCGCCGTTCAAGCAGTGCCACCGCGGCAAGAAGCTGCTCTGGTACACGGTGTCGAGCGCGCGCGACTACGGCTACCGGATCGTCAATGGGCCAGCACCCACGGATCCGGACGCGAGCGACCCGCGCAGGTGGCAGATCTGGATGGCGGCGTTCGACCTGGAGAAGGCGCAGAACGGACAGGACCCGAGCTACCCGGCGTTCTGGCTTCCCTTCCAGGACATGGGCTCGGGCAACCACATCGCGCAGTGGACCGAGAAGGTCGTGCGAAAACCGTGCAACATCAACTCGGATTGCCCGGCAAGCGGCACGCAGACGATGAAGTGCGAAAACAACGAGTGCGTGCCGCAGTAGCTCTCAGAGCGAGAACTCTGCGTTTCGAAGGATCTCGCCCACCCGCCACAGGAACGAGTTGGCCAGCACCCCATCGATGATGCGGTGATCGTAGGACAGCGCTGCGTACATGACCGAGTGGATCACCATCGTGTCCGCGCCCTCTTCCCCTTCCACCACCACGACGCGCTTCTTGATCTCGCCGGTGCGGAGAATGCCGACATTGGGCTGGGAGATCACGGCAGCGCCGAACAGGTTGCCCTTGGCGCCCGGGTTGGACACGCTGAAGCTCGAGCCGGACAGCTCGTCAGGTGTGAGCTTGCCTTCGCGCGCTTTGGCCGCAAGCTCGCCGATGGATCGCGCCAGCCCGCGCATCGAAAGCTCGTCGGCGCGCTTGATGTTCGGCACCAGCAGCCCCTCGGGCGTGTCCACCGCCACCCCCAGGTTGATGTTGCGCAGCAGCACGTAGGCGTCGTCGAGCACGCGAGCGTTGAGCCCCGGGAATTCCCTAAGCGCGCGCACCACGGCCGAGCAGATGAAGGCCACCATGGTCAGCGAGATGCCTTCCGCCTTGTAGGCTGCCTTGTGCTGCTCGCGAAGACGTACCGTGCGCTCCACGTCGATCTCGGCCACGGTCACCACGTGGGGCGACACGGTCTTCGAGTAGACCATGTGATCCGCGATCAGGCGTCGACGGCGCGAGAAGTTGATGACTTTGTCACCGTCGTGCGGCGTGTATGGAGAGACTTTGTAGGCGTGGTAGCCGACGCCAGGGATGGCGGGCGCGTAGCCGGCCGGGGTCATGAGCGCAGCGAGCACGGTCGTGTCCGCAGCGGGCTGGGGCTGGGCCGGGGGAGAATGCGGAGCAGGCGCCGGGTCTGGCTCAGGGGCGGGTGCCGCGCGCAAGCTGTCCGGCTCGATTCCTGCCGCACGAAGCGCGTCGTCGCGAGTGATGCGCCCGCGCTCTCCAGACCCTTCGATCCTGGACAAGTCGAGGCCGTGCTCGAGGGCGAGCCGTCGGACTGCGGGCGAGGTGGTCACCCCTGGGAATGCGTCTCGAGGGGGCGATTTCCTGGTTTCCCGCGGAACGGGCGCGGCCTTGGGATCAGCGCCCCGCGGCGCAGCCGGCGTGGGCGACGCTGGCGCCGCAGGTGCAGAGGCCTTGGGCGGAGCAGGGGGAGGAGCCGACGCTGGTTTGGGCGCGGCAGGGGCAGCGGGTGCAGCCGGCTTGGCAGCAGCAGCAGGTGGAGCCGCGGCTGCCGCAGTTGCGTCCGTTTCGATGGTGCAGAGCACCTGGCCGATCTTCACCAGCGCACCGTCAGCCACCAGCAGGGCTTCTATCCGGCCGGCTTGCGGAGCTGGCACCTCGCTGTCTGCCTTGTCGGTTGCGACTTCCACCACAGGCTGGTCGGCCTGGACGATATCGCCCGGCTTGACGAGCCACCGGGTGATCGTACCTTCCACCACGCTCTCGCCGAGCTGGGGCATGATGATGTCGACTCGCATGCGCTTGGGTCTCCTGATCGTCGTAAGCTACCCGGGACACTGGCCCGTAGGCGCGGTATACGTTGGTCGTCGGGCCGAATCCATCCGACACGGTTGTTGCGGCAGGTCACAACAGGGATTCCAATGACACGGCTTCTCGATGTCCTGGCCATTCTGATGCTGGTGCTGGCAGTCGCGGCGCTGTGCGGCGGCGTATATGTGATGGGCAACCGCGATGATCTGGGCGCGATGTTCCTCTTGGTGGCCGGGACGGTGCTGCTTCGAAGTTCAGTAGATTTGCTGCGCCCGAGGAGCGCCGGATGATCGGTCGGGGAGGGCGCGGGGCGGGGCAGACAGCAGCCATCGCCATCGGGGCATGGGCGTTGTGCGCTTTTTGTGGGCAGTGGGGATGCTCCGCAGGGCGCGACGAAGTGCCGCAGGAACATGCGGCTGCGCTTTCTTCCGGAGCCGTGGCGCGCGTAGGCGACGAGACGATCGACGAGGAGACGGTGCGTCGAATCGCCCTCGCCCAGAAGATCCCTGTGGCAGAAGCGAAGTCCAAGGCGGTATTCGATGCGCTGATGGCGTCGGGAGCGCGCCAGCGCGGGCTGGGCAACGACCCTTCGGTGATCGTGGCGACACGAGGCGTGCTCGCTGAGGCGCTGCTCAGGAAGATCAAGGAGCAGGCCCTGGCGACGCCGTCGACCCCGGAGGAAATCGAGCGCGTCACCGCAGACCACTGGCTCGATCTCAATCGTCCGCCAGCGGTTCGGACCGTGCACGCGGTGGTGCGCGCCGCGGAGACCGATGGGCCCCAGAAGCTCAAGGGGGCCCAGGAGATCGCAAAGAAGATCAGCGCCGCGGTCCAGGGGGTCACGGACGCGGATCGCTTCATCCAGCTTGCGAACGGTGTAGCGCACGAGGGTTTCGAGTTGGTGGCCCAGAAGCTGTCGCCTGTGACAGCCGATGGACGCGTGGCAGACCTGGAGCAGCGACCCGAGCCTGGCAAGCCGCCCATGACATTCGAGAAGGATTTCGTCACCGTGGCGTGGCGCCTCAAGACGGTCGGAGAGCAGTCCCCGCCCGTGCAGACCTCGTTCGGCTGGCATGTGATCATGCTCACGGAGATCCAGCCCGCGCTCATCTACCCGCCGGAGCAGAGGGCGGCCATGGTGCGCGAAGAGATTGTCGCCATTCGTGCGCGGGAGGCATTCGACCGGGAGCTCGAGGGGCTCAAGAAGAAGAACCCAGCGCGTGTGGAGCGCAATGCAGGGACGCTGATGGGTCTGATTGGCTCGCCGCCAAGGGATCGTTGAGATGACCAAGCGGCGCACGGTCAAGACTCGGGACCAGGACTGGTCGACCTTTGCGCAGATCCTGCAGAACCTGATCGAGGCCACGCCCGGCGCGCTCGGGGCCGTGCTCGTCGATTGCCTTGGCGAGGCTGTGGACTACGCGGGCGTCATCGAGGCTTTTGACATCAAGGTCGCTGGCGCCCACATCCAGCTGGAGTTCCGCAAGGCCAACGAGGGGCTGGCGGCTGCGTTCGGCCCGGTGCGGCAGCTCACCGTGCGCGCGAGCAGCCGGAGCTACGTGGCCCGCGATCTGGCGGACGGCTACATGGTGGTGGTGGTGATGGGACGATGCGCGGGCTTTGGCATCAGCCCGAGGGCGATCGCGCAGGCGGAATGGGATCTCAGGACCGAGGCAGGCTGGGCGATTCCAGCGGGCGAAGAGCGTTGGGTGCACGCGAGAGTCGAGGCCAATCCAGCGGATCGTAGACGTCCCAAGCGCGTGTATCTCGAGGATGCCTGGCACGAGGTGCAGGTGATTGGCAGCCTGGTGGGGCTGGGGCGCGGCGAGCGTGGCTACCGGGTGCGGACCGACTCCGGTGCGGAGATCACCCTGGTGCGCGAGCGTCTCGGCAAGTGGTTCGCCGACACCGTGCTCGAGGAAGCCAAGCGCTCGACCATCAACACGGGCAAGCCGTCGTCGTAGCGCGCCTTCGGCCCTACGGCTTCTGCGTCTTCTCGCGTGCCACCAGCAGCTTCTCGAGCAGGTTCTGCGAGTAGCCAGTCAGCTCGCGGAACACCACGCCCATGCCACCTTCGGCGTGGCGCACCACCTCGCCTGTGCCCTCGATGGTCTCGATGTCATCCATGATGACCGTGAACCTGAGGTTCACCTTGGTGCCGATGGGCAGCTGGTTCTTCGCGCGGATGAACACGCCCGATCGCGAGATGTTGGTCACATACTCCTGGATGAACGCATCGAAGGAGTCGAACTCCTTGTTGATGGTGAGCCGTTCGTGGCGTCGTTGGCCGTACGTGGGTTTCGACTCGGGCGGCACCGATCCGGGCTTGCTGGTCTCGTCTGCCATCGTCACTTCCCCTGAAGATCGAACTGCTCGATATGATACTCCCGTCGAGGCACCAGCTCGATGCGTCGCATGAACCGGTTCTCTGCGGCCTGGGCGGCTTCTGCCTCTTCGCTCTTGAGCACGTCGACCACGGCCGGATGCGCGTTGACCACGATCTTGTATCCGGGCAAGCCGGCGAGCTCGCGACGGATCTGCCGCAGGATCTCGTATGCGACCGTGGTCCTGGACTGCAGGTGGCCGGTGCCGTCGCAGTAGAAGCACGGCTCGTGCAGCAGCCTGCCGATGCTCTCGCGCGTGCGCTTGCGCGTCATCTCGATGAGGCCGAGATCCGAGATCGGATTGATCGTCGTGCGCGCCTTGTCCTTCATCAGCAGGTCGGTCAGACGCTGCCGCACCTTCTCGCGGTTGGCAGGGCGATCCATGTCGATGGTGTCGAGCACGATCAGGCCTCCCAGGTTGCGGAACCGCAGCTGGTAGGCGATCTCCTCGACCGCTTCCAGGTTGGTCTTGAGGATCGTCTCCTCCAGATCCTTGGAGCCTTTGCCCACGAAGCGCCCGGTGTTGACGTCGATGGCGGTCAGCGCTTCGGCCTGATCGATCACGAGGTAGCCGCCGGACGGCAGTGGCACCTTGCGGCTGAGCGCCCGTCGAATCTCGTCCTCGATCCCGTAGGCGTCGAAGATCGGCTCGTTGCCCTCGTACAGCTCGATGTTTGCCACCCGCTCCGGCATGAAGGTCTCGGCAAACCGCTTGAGCTCTTCGTAGGCCTTCTTGTCGTCGATCACGATCTTCTCGACGTCGTCGCCAAACATGTCGCGAGCCGTGCGCAGCACCAGATCCAGCTCCGCGTAGAGCGTGCTGGGAACCTTGGGATGCGCTTCGCGCTTGCGCACGATCTCGCCCCACAGCCGCACGAGATAGGCGATGTCGGCTTTGAGCTGGCCCTTGGTGAGCCCCTCGGCCACGGTGCGCACGATGAGCCCGCCCTTGGGCGGACGCATGGCGTCGATGGACTCGCGCAGGCGCTGGCGCTCGCGAAGGGCGCCGATTCGCCTGGAAACGCCGACGTGATCGATGGTCGGCATGTAGACCACGTAGCGACCCGGCAGCGACACATGGCTGGTGACGCGTCCGCCCTTGGTTCCGATCGGATCCTTGGAGACCTGGACGATGATCTCCTGACCTTCGCGGACGACCTCCCGGATGGGCGTGGCGCGCGAGACGCGAGCCGGACCGTGGCCGTTGCTGCTGGAGCGCGAGCGGGAAGGCTGACGGCGTTTGTCGCGCGACGGCCGCTGGCTGCTCTTGCCGCGGGACGCGGCCTTGGGCTGGGGCGACGCGCCGGGATCCTCGGCTGCAGGGGCGCCTTCTGCCGGTGGCTCGGAGCCGGGTTCTGCGCCTTCTTCTGCGCCTTGTGGCTCGGCGGCCGGCGCAGCACCGCTGGAAGCATCGATCTCCGATGCCTCGTCGTCGTCACGGGCAGCTCTTCCGCCCGAGATGTAGGCCTCGAAGTCCTCGGGGCGGATCAGGTCCTCGACATGGAGAAACGCAGCGCGCTCCTGGCCGATGTCCACGAAGGCAGCCTGCATTCCGGGCAGAACGCGCGTAACGCGGCCGAGGTAGATGTTTCCGACGGTGGTCTTGTTGCGGGTTCTTTCTACGTGAAGTTCAGCGATGATGCCGTCTTCGATCAACGCGACGCGCGTTTCTCCGAATTCGACGTTGATGACGAGTAGGTTCTTGGGCATTCGTAAAAGCTCTGGACCCCATCAAGGGGGCGGGATCAGGAATATCCCCGGCAGGGCTGGGCAGCAACCGGGTTCGGTTGCCAGCGCTCCGCGCCGCAGCCGACCTGTCTTCCAGCGCCGGCAACCGGGCGTCCCCATCGGGCGCCCATGCTCTAGCACCCCCTGGCCCTGTCGTCATGCGCGGCCTGCTCGCCGCGGTGCACCGGCCACGCAACAGGTTGCCGGATCATCTATTCTCCAGCCGTGTTCGACTCCCACTGCCATCTGACCGATCTCGAGGATCCACAAGGCGCGATCATCGACGCGCAGAAGGCAGGCGTCGGCTCCATGCTCACTTGCGGCCACAGCCTGGCTTCCAATCGGGCCGAGCTCTCACTGCGGGATCGCGTGCCTGGTCTGTCCATCGCGCTCGGTCTGCACCCGTGGAATGCGGACGAGGACGTCGAGGTGGCGTTGGACCTGATCGAGCGCCACCAGCCAGCGGTCGTGGGCGAGATCGGGCTCGATCTGTGGGGAGAAGTACCGATTCAACCGCTCGCGCGTCAGCTCTATGTGCTCGAAGCCCAGCTGCACCTCGCCAGAAAGCTGAATCTGGCGGTTACCTTGCACAGCCGAAAGGCGATCGAGCCGCTGCTCGGTGCGCTGCGCAATCATCCGGGCGTGCGAGGAGCGCTTCACGCCTGGTCAGGGTCCTACGAGCAGCTTCGCCCGTTTCTCGATCTCGGGATGTATCTGGGCATCGGGGGAGCTGTCACCCGGAGCCGCGCGAAGCGATTGCAGAGGGTGGCTGCCGCTGCGCCCCTTGATCGCATCCTCCTGGAGACCGATTCCCCCGCGATCGGAATGGACATCGCCGAGCCACCGCACGTTCGTCCCGCTCACGTGACCCGCGTGGCCGAGGCTGTCGCGAAGCTGCGAGCCATGGATGTGGCCGAACTCGAAGCGCGCACCGATGAGAACGCGGCGCGGCTGTTCGGTGAGCGCGTGCTGGCGAGGCCGCGGGTAACCCAGGGGGATCCGTAGACAAGAGACGTCAGTTGCTGAACTTGAGCGTGTACGGCAAACACGTCGTGCTCGTGCCAGTCGCGAACACACCGACTCGCACCGTGGTGGGAGTCGACGCTTTCTTGCTCGGATCGATCGGCTTGGCGGTACCGCACGTCTTGGAGTAGGTGAACTCCCACGTGGTGGCGCTCGTGGAGGTACCTCCCTCCGAGCAGGCCAGGTGCGTGCCGCAGCTCGACTGCACCACGAGCCGCAACAGGCCGGTGCCGGAAGAATCGGTGAGCTGCACGCGGGGATGGAAGGAGCAGGAGCTGGCGCCGGAGAAGCTCGCGACGAACCAATCCTGGTCTCCGGTCGGGATGAGGTTGCCGGTGACTTGCGCCATGGCCCCCACGGCGATCGGGTTGGGCAGGATCGCCAACGCGCTCGCGCAGCTATTGGGATGCGCTTCTGCCAAGCACTCGCAGCCGTCCTTGAAGGTGGTGTTCTGGTCGAATCGCCCTGAAGCGCAGGTGCTGACTGCGCACGCACCGGCCGTGCACTTGGCTGTGGCCACGCCTGTGGGCAGGGGGTTTGCGCAGTCCTTGGTGCAGCTCCCGCAGTGGTGAAGGCTCGTCTTGAGGTTGGTCTCGCAACCATCGGCCACGTTCGCGTTGCAGTCGCCCAGCCCCGCGGCGCAGTCGATCCCGCACACGCCTCCCCAGCACTTCGGCGTGCCTCCGGTGGAGCTGCACGACTCGCCGCAAGACCCGCAGTTCGCCGGGTCGGCGTCGGTGTTGATCTCGCAACCGGTGACGGCGGTCTTGTCGCAGTCGGTCCAGCCCTGGTCGCACGTTCCCATGGCGCAGGTGCCTTGGCCGCACAGGGCGCCCGCATGCGCGTAGGTGCACTTCTTGTTGCAGCCGCTGCAATGGTCCGGATCGTCGGCGACGTGGACTTCACAGCCATTGTCGACGTCAGCGTCGCAGTCCGCCCAGTCCGCGTCGCAGCCCTGCAGGCTGCACACCCCCGCGGCGCAGCTGGCTGCCGCGTGCGGGAGCGTGCAGGCGCAGCCGCACAGGCCGGGCTGTCCGCTGCCGCCGCAGGTTTCGCCCTGGCCGCAGCTGCCGCAGTCCATGGTCTGGCCGCAGCCGTTGTCCACCACGCCGCAGGAGACTCCGATCATGGCACAGGTCTTGGGAGAGCACCCGCATTGGCCCGGCTTTCCGTCGCCGCCACAGGTCGCCGGGCTCACGCACTTGCCGCAGTCCAGTGCCTGGCTGCAGCCATCCGAGGCGAATCCGCACGAGGCGCCGACCTGCGCGCAGGTCTTGGCCGTGCAGCTGCCCGAGCCGCACTGGTTCGGCGTGCCGTTGCCTCCGCACGTCTGTCCCGCGGGGCACGTTCCGCAGTCGACCTTGCCTGCGCAGCCGTCAGGCACGCTGCCGCAGGATGCTCCGAGCTGGGCGCAGCTCTTGGGCGCACAGCCACATTGATTCGGCTTGCCTGCACCCCCGCAGACGGCTGGCGACACGCACGCGCCGCAATCCAGCGCAACCGAACAACCATCGGACAGCCACCCGCACGATGCTCCCAGCTGCGCGCATGTCTTGGGGCTGCAGGGGTTGGTGCCGCACTTGTTGGGGCCTCCGCCGCCGCAGTGCTGGCCGGTCGGGCACCCCCCGCACGTCACCTCCCCGTTGCAGCCATCCGGCGCCGATCCGCAGGTCGCCCCGAGCGCGGTGCAGGTCTTGGGCACGCACACCGCGGCATCTGCGCTCCCTGCGCTGCCTGCGCTCGCCGAGTCGCCGGCAAACCCCGCGGAGCCGGCGGCGTCGCCCGCAGTGGACGCATCGGGATCCTGCCAACCGCCGTGGCCCGTGACAGCATCGTCGCCCTTCGAGCACGCGATCACGGAGGCGACGGCGAGCGTGACGACCGCGGCGAAAGCCGTGCGGCCAGGGGCACGCTCGCCCTGCAACCGCCCGGACCCCGGCTCACGCGTGTACATGGTTGCCAGCATACGAGGCTGGCGTGGTTGGCTCAAGGAATCGCGCAGACAGCGCGTCACCCCGTGGGCTGCACGGACTTCGACTTCGAGCGATCCAGCAGCAGGAACAGGGCGGGAAGGAAGATCACGGCGGTGGACAAGCAGGTGATCTCTCCCACGACCGAGAGCTGCCCGAACGAGAACAGCGCCTGGTTGTTGGCCAACAAGAGCGAGGAGTATCCGATGATCGTGGTGGCCGACGCGAGCCCGACCGCGCCGCCCGTGGATCGAACTGCGCCGAGCACGTCGCGCGCGCCGTCGAGCCGATAGCGCCACATCACGTTGACCGCATAATCCACGCCGATTCCGAAGGTGATCGGGAATGCGATGAAGTTGGCGAAGTTGATTCGGACATCCATCAGCATCGACGACCACACCAGCCACAGCACGCCCATGAACAGCGAGCCGAAGATCAGCAGCGTCTCGCGGCTCCAGCGGAATGCCGCGAGGATGAGCACCAGCACGCCTGCAAGGGCCACTGCCGTGGACCGGGGACCATCGCTCGCCATCGATTCCGTGATGTCCGCAGAGAGAGGCGCTGACCCGGCCACGCGAGCAGGCCGTCCGTCTGGCCCCGGGTGATGGGCAGCAACCGCTCGGAGCTTCTCGGCCAGCGCGATGAGCAGCTTGCCCTTCCACGTGGCCTCGGTCGGCTTGGGGTACACCAGCACGGCCTTGTCGAGGCTGCCGTCGCGCTCGAGCATGCCTGTGACGAACGTCGACGGCAGATCGGCCGGCCGGATCGGAACGAGCGCAGCGGGGCCGGTGAGGCGATCGACCTGCTCGCGCTTGTCCTGGGGGATCTTCGCGCGAATGGCGGGCGTGAGCATCTTGCGAATCGCCTGGGTCTCGACGATCTTCGCCTCCTGCTCGGAGGGGAGCACGTCGTGGACCGTGCGCACCGTGTCGATCAGCTCGATCAGCACAGGATCGGTCTTGATCAAGCGGTCCAGCTCAGAGGCGATGGCCTCGGTCTGGGCTGGCGAGTCTGTGAGAATCACGACGGGCGTCAGGTATCTACCCAGGACGGCGTCCATCTTGTGACCCCAGTAGCCTTCGCCGACTTTCCAGGTGTCGCCGCGGCGCATCTTGGAGAAGTCGGTTTCGAACCGGTCCCAGCCGAAGTGCCGGCTGCCGATGGCTGCGGCCACGGTGACCAGGGCGCCGAGGATCACGACCGCGCGAGGGATGCGCGCCACCATGCGGGCGATCGGTCCGGTGATGTTCCACGCGTTGGCAGGCAGGGGGCGGGGAGCCGATCGGTCGGAGCGATCCAGCCAGGCGATCAGCGGTGGAACGAGCACGAAGGTCGCGGCCCAGCACACGAGCATGCCGAGCCCGCCGATCACGCCGAACTGCCAGAACCCTCGAAAGCGAGTCGTCATCAGGGAGCCGTACGCGATGGCCGCGGCAGCTGCGGCCGTGATCGTTCCGGTGCGCGTTCCATGCACGGCGAGCACGAGGGCCTCGTTGACGCCGACCCCGCGCCGTCGCTCCTCCACATAGCGCGCCATCAGGATGATGCCGAAGTTGACGCCGTTGCCGATGATGATCGAGCCGAGGAAGGCGCTGTTGGAGTTGAGCTCCGAGACGCCGAACAGGCCGGAGAGGGCGAACGACCAGGTGACGGACACGAGCAGGGGGATGCCGAGGGCAGGGACGCTTCGCCACCATCGGTAGTACATGAGCAGAACGAGGGTGACCAAGCCGAGCACCACCAGGCTCGAGAAGGTCAGATCTCCCTTGAGCGCGCTGAGCTCTTCGACGGAGATCGCGGGGTCACCGGCGAAGCCGAAGTGCATGCCCGGAGCGTAGTGGTCGGTGCCTCCGAGGCTGGCAATCTCGGCCCGGATCTTGTCGAGCAGCTCCTGGGCCTGCTCGGTGCCCGTGGCATAGCCGCCCACCTCGACCAGCAGCACGGTGGCGTGCTGCTCCGCGCTCGAGAAGCGATCCTTGGGGTAGCGTTGCGACGAGGTGTCCTTGCTCTTGTAGCGCGCTTCGAGGTCGGCGAAGTCGAGCGGCGGCGGCGGCTCCGCATCGTCGAGATCCGCCTCGGCGACCTTGGCCGCCTCGTAGTCGCGTCGCGCCTCGATCCGCTTTCGCGCTTCCTTCAGATCCGCAAGCTCGGCGTACAGCGGAGCGTGGTCTTCGATGAAACGACGCTCGATCGAGATCCCTTTGCGGACGGCAGCAACCTGCTGGGCTGGGTACTTCTCGATCCGCGCTGCGAGATCGTCGACGAGCTTCTCGCCTGCAGGCAGGTTCTGCGCGTTGCCCGTGTCGATCACGACCCCGAGGAAGCGGATGCCGGTCGTGCGAACGCGAAGCTCGTCGAGCGCGCGCACGCTCGGCGCGCTGGTCGGCAGCAGGCTCTCGAGATCGCTGCGCAGCGACATGTAGAGCCGGGTCGTGCGCCAGGCGGCGAACACGGTTGCGAGCAGCGCCAGGGCCCAGATGAGCTTGCCATGGCGCAAGACCCACGCGACGTAGGCGCGGGTGCGATCGGACGGCAGTGTGCGTTGGGGGGGAGCCGGAGCCATCACGTCGTGAGCATGGCCCGCACCCGCTCGGCGATGACCTCAGCGGCGCGGTCCACCGGGACAATCTCAGCCTTCTTGGAGTCACGCTCGGTGCGCGGCTTGAGCTCGATTCCGCCGGAAGCGAGGCCTTTGGCGCCGATGGTGACGCGAAGCGGAATGCCGATCAGATCCGCGTCCTTGAACTTGACGCCCGGGCGCTCCACGCGGTCGTCGAAGAGCACCTCGACCCCTCGCTGCTCCAGCTCGGCAACGAGCTTGTTGCAGGCGTCGACGACCGCAGCGTCCTGTCCAACGCCGACCACGTGCACCTGGTAGGGCGCGATCGACATCGGCCAGAGCATGCCGTCGGTGTCGTTGAACTGCTCGATGGTCGTGGCGACGAGCCGCGAGACGCCGATTCCGTAGCAGCCCATGACGATGGGATGCTCAGCACCCTTGTCGTCGAGATAGCAGGCCTTCATCTTCGCGGAGTAGTGCGTGCCGAGCACGAAGATGTGGCCGGCCTCGATTCCGCGGTAGACCTTGAGCGAGCCCTTGGCGCAGCGCGGGCAGCCATCGCCCTCGGCCACGGACCGGATGTCGCGGACCTCGGCCTGGTAGTCGCGCGTGTGCTCCACGTCGATGATGTGGAAGTCGCCCTCGTTGGCTCCGGTGATACCGGCGTGCACGAGCGCAGCCGCGCGATCGACCACGACCTTGCCTTTGAAGCCCACGGGACCGGCAAAGCCGGTGCGCGCGCCGGTCGCCTTGAGGATCTGCTCCTCGTTGGCGAGGGCGACCTCGCTCACGCCCAGGGCGCGCGCGAGCTTGATCTCGTTGAGCTCGTGATCGCCGCGGACGACGGCCATCACGATCTCTCCGCCGGCGAGGTACAGGAGCGACTTGAGGAAGCGGTCGGGCGGGGCCTTGAGGAAGGCAGAGACCTCGGCGATCGTACCGACGTTGGGCGTGGCGACCTTGGACAGCGGAGGGGTGGCGGTTGCCGCGGGCTGATCCGCGGGCGCACGCGACTCGGCGACCTCGAGATTGGCGGCGTAGTCGCAGCTGTCGCAGGCTGCGAGGAAGTCCTCCCCGCTCTGCACGAGGACCTGGAACTCGGCGCTGGTCGAGCCGCCCATGGAGCCGGAATCGGCCTGCACGAGGCGATAGGCAAGCCCCATGCGATCGAAGATGCGGGTGTAGGCCACGCGCATCTTCTCGTAGCTCGCGAGCGCTCCCGCCTCGTCGACGTCGAACGAGTACGCGTCCTTCATGGTGAACTCGCGGCAGCGCAGCAGCCCACCGCGGGGGCGCGGCTCGTCGCGGTACTTGGTCTGGATCTGGTAGAGATTGCGGGGCAGATCCCGGTACGAGCGGATCTCGCGCCGCACCATGTCCGTGATGATCTCCTCGTGCGTGGGGCCGAGGTGATAGTCGCCGCCCTTGCGATCCTTGAGCCTGAGCAGGTTGTCGCCGAACACGTCCCAGCGCCCCGTCTCGCGGAAGTAGTCGGCCGGCAGCAGCGCCGGCATCAACACTTCCAAGGCGCCGGCGCGATCCATCTCCGCGCGCACGATGCTCTGGACCTTGTGCAGCACGCGCAGGCCTAGCGGCAGGTACTCGTAGATACCAGCGCCGATCCGACGGATGAACCCACCGCGCATCAGCAGCAGGTGGCTCACGCTCGTGGCGTCAGCGGGGGCCTCTTTGATCGTGGGAATGAAGGCTTGGGACCATCTCATGGCGAGCGCGAGGTAGCACACACGCGCGCATTTGTCCCGAGGTGAACGCACCCATTGACACCGCACCGCGGCAAGGAGCAGGAATCCTCCGTCCCCTATCAGGTCTTGCGAGCCACCCCATGAGCGCTTCCCATCGTCGTCCCCAGGTCACCGTGATTGGCAACTACGACGCACAAGGCGGCAGCGCCGAGGCCGCCGAGCTCGTCGGACAGCTGCTTGGCAAGCTCCGCTGCACCGTCATCTCGGGCGGCGGCAAGGGCATCATGCTCGCGGTCAGCCGCGGCGCGCGCCAGGCCGGCGCTCTCACGATCGGCATCCTGCCCGGGGCTGACATGGCCTGGGGCAACGGCGAGCTCGACGTGGTCATCCCTTCGGGGATCGGCTACGCGCGAAACCTCACCAACGTGCTCGCCGCGGATCTGGTGATCGCGATCGGCGGAGGCTCAGGCACCCTCAACGAGATGGCCTTTGCCTGGATGCACAACAAGCCCATGGTGGCGCTGACCGGCTTCGGCGGATGGGCGGACCGCCTCGCAGGCCAGTGCATCGACGACCGGCGCACCGAATGCGTCGAGCGTGCCGATTCCCTCGATCAGCTCGAGCAGATCGTTCGCGCACGTCTGGGCAAGCTCGGCTTCCGCGTGGACTGAGGCCAGCCGCTCCCATGGGTCGTTCCTCTGAGCCTCGCAGCGTCGTGATCGTCGGTGGAGGCCCGGCCGGGCTCGCCACGGCCCTGTCGCTCGTGCGGCACGCCCCTCATCTCGCCGACAGAATCCTGGTGCTCGAGCGCGCGAGCTACCCGCGAGAGAAGATCTGCGCCGGCGGCCTGGGAGCCCGCGCCGACAAGGTGCTGACCCTGCTCGGGGTCGATTGCGACATTCCCTGCGTGCCCGTGCGCGGAATCTCCCTTCGCGTGGGCAAGGGCACCCAGGTGCAGCGAGGCAAGGGTGCCATCGGACGCGTGGTCAGGCGGATCGAGCTCGACGAGGCGATCGCGCGGGCGGCGCGGGATCGCGGCATCCGGATCGAGCAGCATGCACGGGTGACGGCCGTGCATCCGGTCGATCGCTGCTGGCAGGTGACGACCTCGCGCGGAGAGGTCCAGGCGCGGGTGTTGGTAGGGGCGGACGGCATCGGAAGCGTGGTGCGGCGGGCCATCGTGCGGAACGACGTGGCGTTGCGAGCGCAGGCGGTCGAGGTGGACACAGAGCCGAGCGGCACGGATCCGGAGCGGGATCTGCTGCACTTCGACGCGCGGGATCCGCTGGTTCCCGGCTACTGCTGGGACTTCCCGACGCAGGTGGAGGGTCGGGAGATGGTCTGCAGGGGCGCGTACGTGCTGCTGACGGATCCGAAGGCACCGGATGCGGGAGAGGTGCTGGACCGGCATCTGGCAGCGCGCGGGCTGGACCCCAAGTCGTTTCGACGAAAGCGTTTTGCGGAGCGCGGCTACAACCCGGCCGTGCGCGTTTCTCTCCCCGGGGCCCTGCTCGTGGGCGAAGCCGCGGGCGTGGATCCGATCACGGGCGAGGGGATTCCGCAGGCGCTCGGCTATGGGGAGCGGGCGGGTCGATACCTGGCAGAGTGCTTTGAAGCGCGCGACTTCCGGTTCGAGGATTGGGGAGACCGGATCCGGGGCGAGCGATTCGGATTCGATCTCGCGCTGCGGGCCGGGATCGTGCGGCACTTCTACGGCAGCGAGCGCGATTGGCTCGAGGAGTTCCTGGTTTCCAAGCCCTGGTTCATGCGAGCCGGCGTGGAGTACTTCGCAGGCAGACGCGTCCCTCGCGGACAGATCGCCCGCGCCGCGCTTCATGCGGGGTGGCTGTGGGCCCGATCGAGACTATCCAGAGCTGGATAGCAAGGTCACGGAGCGGGTGCAGCGCTCGGAGCCTGGGTGGTGAGGTGCACGTGGCCGTCGGGAAGCGTCCTGAGCTCGAACACGGCCTTGTTCCCCGTGTCCGCAGTCTCCACCTTCGTCTGGGCCATGACCGTCCAGGTGCTCTTGTTGCGCTTGGTCTTGGGGTCGAGCGCAATCGTCTCGATCGCAATGCTGGCAGACTCGGTGCCCTTGGGCAGCGGCAGCTTGATGACGAAGGGATCGCCCTGGGACGTGATCGAATCCGAAGGAGACTCCTCGCCCATGCGGAACTGGGTATCCGGCATCTGGACGTGGATCTCGTAGACCGCGCCGAGCTTGCCCGTGGTGCCCTTGCCCTTCTTGTCCACCCCCAACAGGATGTTGCGAGGGGCGTTGAACCAGCCGGTCGGGATGCGAAGCTCTGCTCCGTCGTCGGTCCGGAATACCGCTCCGATCGTTCCAATCGTCTGCGGCTCGGTTGCACCCGAGTAGATCGGCACGACCCCGCCCGCAGCGGGCTTGGGCTTGGCCGGAGGCTCAGGCGCAGCAGCGTCCGGTGCGTCCGTTGCCTTCGCAGAAGCCGTGGGCTCAGGCGGCGGCGTTGTCGCCGTTGCCTTGGGTGGAGGCGTCTCAGCTGGGGGCGTCGGACCACCGCCGCACGCTGCAACGACCAAGAACAGGACCGGTGAAGCGTAACGAAGAACCTTGCTCATCGCCTAACCTCCGTACTGATCCCCCGAGGTAGACCCCGGAAGGACACAGATTCATGGAACTGACTCACCCCACACCGACTCGAACCGTTGGACGCGATTCGCATGGAATCGCTACTTGCGGGTCCGAGTTATGTCCAATTGGCCCCACAAGGCAAGTCCCTTGCAGACAGGGTCCGAATCGCATCCTCGATCCGATGAACGCATAACGAACCAAAAGCTGGCAGCTGACACTGCAGCCCTGCCCCTATGGACGCTGGGGGGCTTGCGGATGGCTCACGATGCGGGGACACGCCACAGGCTCCCGGGGCGATCTTCCCTGGGCCGCGGGCTCAAAGCCTCAGGTTGCGACGAATCCTCTCGATGGGTGACGAGGTGTCAGGCACAAAGGGTTCGCCCGTGATGGTCTCGTAGGTCTCGATATACCTGCTCGCCGCCTCGATCCTGACGTCGTCTGGAATCACGGGAATTGGTCCGTCCCCGGAGAATCCCTGTGCGGACAGCCACCGCCTCACGTATTCCTTGTCGAACGAATCCGGACGCTCTCCGCGGGCCATTCGCTCGCCATAGGTCCCCTCAAACCAGAATCTCGACGAATCCGGCGTGTGGATCTCGTCGATTACCACGATCCGACCGTCCGGCGTCCGGCCGAACTCGTACTTGGTGTCCACCAGGATCAACCCGCGCTCGTGGCACAGCTTCTGTCCGAATGCGAACAACGCCATCGACATCTCCGCGGCTGCATCAAAGTCCGCCGCCGTGATCTGGCCCATGGCAAGGATCTCTTCGCGCGATGCCGACACGTCGTGCCCCCCCTTGGCCGCCTTGGTGCTCGGCGTAAGGATCGGCTTGGGCAGCTTCTCGTTCTCCCGCAACCCGTCGGGCAGCTTGTGGCCGCAAAACACCCGCGCACCTTGCTTGTAGTGCGTCCACACGCTCGTCGAAGTCACCCCGGTCAGATACGCCCGCACGATCATCTCGACCGCCAGGGGCTGGCATTCGACCACCTCGATCACGGCGGGATCGACCAGCCGCAACATGTGGTTCGGGGCAACAGCCTTGCTCTGATCGAACCACCAGCACGCTATGCGATTGAGCACCTGCCCTTTGAACGGAAGCGTGCCGATCACCCTGTCGAACGCGCTGATCCGGTCGGTCACCACGATGGTGCGCCGCCCGTCCGACGTGCTGTAGTTGTCCCGAACCTTGCCCTCGTAGCGTTCGCCCAACCCTTCGAACGACGTCGTTTCCAGCGTCGTCGAAAGCGCGGCCCGGAGCATGTCGTGTGTCACTTGGGAGCGAGCTGGACTCATGCGCGGGGCATAGCGAACAGGCCTGGCGGCCGCAACCGGGGGCTGCTCAGCGCTTGAACCTGCGCCGCAACGGCAGCAACAGCGCCACCAGCCCGAGCGTGACCCCGGACAGGGGGGGTAGACGACGCCCGGAGCGTCCTTTGGCAACCGAGCAGTCCGAGCCGCCACCGCTGCTTCCGCTGCAGGACTGACCGCCGCCGCTGGAAGAACCCGAGCAGGAGTCGCCCCCGCCCGACGACGAGCTGCCGGAGCAGGAATCGCCGGATCCCGAGGAGTCGCCCGAGCAGGAATCCCCTCCGGAATCCGAGGAACCCGAGCAGGAATCGCCGCCGGAATCCGAGGAGCCGGAGCAGGAATCACCACCGGAATCCGAAGAGCTCGAGCAGGAATCCCCCCCTGAATCCGAAGAATTGCCCGAGCAGGAGTCGCTGCTGCCTGAGGAGCTCGAGGAATCGCCCGAGCACGATCCGCTGGCGTAGACCGTGCTGTTGCTGCCGCCGCCGCAGTCGTAGCAATCCTCTTCCGGAGGATACGGATTGCCCGTCCCAGGTCCACCCGTGGAGCCGCCGTATGCACCGCTACCCCCACCGGGGGGCGCTCCACCTGCGCCACCTTGGCCCGGACCTCCTGCGCCACCGTCGGGCTGGTTCGGATTGCCGCTCTGACCCCCGGAACCTGCCCCGCCGTCCGCACCGCAGTCCTTGTCGTAGGTCGAACAAGTCAGCACGTTGCTGATCGCAGCGCCGGGCTTGAGCTCAACCGCCTCACTGTCCCGGGTCACCCACGCGGGAATGTAGCCTGTCCAGCGCGTCAGCCAGGTGTCCGCTGGTGTGGCGGCAGACAGCGCGATCGCAAGATCATCAGCGATCTTACCGCAGCGCAGCTCGTCCGGAGCGGTCTCGCCGGGTGCCATCTCTTCCTTGCAGGCCGGGGCGGTTTGCGGGTCGACCGTGGTGAGATCTCCTCTTCCGCACGCCTTTGCAACGCGGGAGTGGCTCCACTCGAGCGCCGCAAAGCGTGCAGCGCATCCCTGGTAGTCCGACGATGCGTCGCCATAGCCTGCAGCGCGCTCGAAGTAGGTGGCGCCGATCGCGGGAATTGCGTCGGTGCCGCCGGCAAAGGGCGTGCTGCGAAACAGCCCCTCGTGCGAGGCGCTGTCCACGATCCATGCGTGCCCCTGCGCCGCCGCAAGCATCGAATCCCAAAGGACGCCGTAGTTGCTGTGGGCCGAGTTGCCGCTCGGGGACCACTGGAGCTTCGCGGTGTCCACAATCAAACCAGGACGATTCGCTGGCCAGGCGCGTCCCGCCGCGAACGCCCAGACCGTGGTGGGCACGCGGGTGCTGCCCGCAGAAGTCAGAAGGAGCGGGACTGCTGTCAGTTGGGACGTGGGAGACACTCGAACGGTCCGGGTCACGGACTCGCCGGCTTGGGGCTGGAAGCGGACGGTCACGAATCGGTTGCCCTGGACCTCCAGGTCAGCCAGCCGTGAGGTCTGGTCCATGGTCAACACCAGGCCCTCGCCCTTGGCCCAGACCACGACCTCGGCGAAGGTGCGCACAGCGACCGCTGGATCCGGCGCAAGGGTCTCGACGTGGGAGTCTACGCCGATGGTTTCGTAGCTGTTGGGCGCTGGCTTGGTGCCGCAGGTCGGCGCGCTGGTCGGGGGCAGGATCCGCAGGTTGGTGCCTGCGGACAGCGCTTCGAACCAGGCGTCCGTGCTCACGTCGACCTTGGCCCCTGCCGGCGCAGGCACCACCACGAAGACATCGTCGGCACCACCATAGAGCTTGAGGCTGAACCAGAGCGACGCGTGATCTCCCGTGCTGGAGTGCGCAACCCGGAGCTCCCGGATCTCCGAGGCGTCGGGCGGCGAGAGCAGGACCGCGGTCTGCGCGTGAACTGCTGACGCGCACAGCAGGGCAGCGCCCGCCAGCGCTGCGCATACCACCTTCCTGGCAACTCTCGACCGCATGGCCGCCCCACTACGCAATGGCCGTGCCGTGGAGCGCGCAGCTCGGTTTCTCCCGTCAGATTCGAGGATGACGGGCAAACCCGACCCGACTTCGGAAAAAGCGAGAACAGCTGTTCTCACCACAGCCGGGGAAAAACTTCACCGTCGGATCGCTGCGAAGAACGTCCCCTGGCGACGCTGGACGAGCATCAGGACGTGGCCGTCTTCGGTGGACTTGAGGACGGCCTGGGCATCGGGACGCGTGGCTCCGTCGGCTTGCAGCACGATGTCGCCTGCGCGAAGGCCAGCGCGATCCGCCGGAGATCCGGGGATCACGCCCACGACCTGCGCAGCAGTCGGGGGAGGCTGATCAGGGCGCGGCCGCGGGCCAGCGACCACGTTCTGGACCGCCAGCCCGAGGTTGGGTGCCTGGGCTGCAGCTTGCTGCATGGGCAGCGGCGGGGTCGGCTGCTCTGGTCGCTCTGCCAGGACCACGTCGGTGGCGTAGCGCTTTCCGCCACGGACCACCTCGAGTCGCACGGTCTGTCCCACATCGCGGCTCAGCACCTCGCGCATCAGCTCCTGGGCGTCGTGCACCGGCTTGCCAGCGATCGCTGCGACGATGTCGCCTGCCTGGAGCCGAGAGCGCTCAGCCGGACCTCCAGCAACGACCTGGTTGAGCAGCGTGCCCGACCCGGCGTCGACTCGGAACTCCGCGGCAATCTCCGGGGTGAGATCCTGCATGCCGACGCCAATCCAGGCGCGCTTGACCTTGCCGTTCTTGACGAGCTGCTCGGCCACGCGCTTGGCCATCTTGGAGGGGATGGCAAAACCTATCCCCTGCCCGCGGCCCACGATCATGTCGTTGATGCCGATCACGTGGCCGTCGAGATTGACCAGGGGACCGCCTGAGTTGCCGGGATTGATGCTCGCATCGGTCTGAAGGTAGTCCTCGACCGCGTTGACGCCGAGGCCGCCGCGGGACTTGGCGCTCAGCACGCCCATGGTGACGGTGTGGCCCAGGCCAAAGGGCGAGCCGATGGCCATGACCCACTCGCCGACGCGCGCCTGATCCGAGTCAGCGAACGTGGCTGTCTGCAAGCCGGTTGCCGCCACCTTGATCAGGGCAAGGTCGGCTCCGACGTCGCGCCCGACCACAGTGGCCGGCATCATCCTTCCGTCAGGGAGGCGCACGTTGATCGCCAGAGCTTCTTCGATCACGTGGTTGTTGGTGAGGATGTGCCCGTCGGCCGAGATGATCACGCCAGAGCCGAGGCCTCGTTTCACGGAGGATTCGACGCTCGGAACGCCCTTGTACCAGCGCACGATCGCGGCCGACTCGTCTCGCACGGACACGTCGATCTGCACCACGCTCGGGCTGACCTTGGCAGCAACGGCGGCGAATGCGCCTGCGATACGTCGTGCATCTGCGGACGCAGCGGCATCGGACGCAGCGGGCGGGTTGTCGGCCCAGGCAGCAGCCGGGGTGGCGATCACAAGGGAGCCAACGAAGAGAATGCGAACAAGGCTTTTCACGACGCGAATTCTATCACACCCGCGGACTTCGAGGTCGACCACAGAGGACGAGGCTTTCGAGCCGCGCTGCTATGCGCGAGGCCACGAGTCGGCTGCATCCGGCTCCAGCTGCACGCTCTGCAAGCACAGCCCTTGCGGTGGCGCGGTGATGCCGAGATCCGCACGCGCTCTTGACGCGAAGGCGCGCTCAAATGCTCCGGGAGCGAGCCTGCCTCGGCCGAGATCTGCCAGCGAGCCTGCGATGATCCGGACCATGTTGTGAAGGAAAGCCGAGCCGCGGACATCGATCAGCACGAGACGCGCATCGTGGGCAGCGCGCTCGAGCGTGACCGCGTGCAGCGTACGCTCGGTCGAGGTACGCATGTCCGCTGAGCTACGAAACGCTGCAAAGTCGTGGGTGCCCACCAATGCTGCCGCCTGCTCGCGTGCGAGCTCAAGATCGAAGTCCGTGGCAAGCCGCCAGGCCGTGCGTTCGAGAAGCGGATCGCGGCACACATCCAGGATGAGCGCGTATCGGTAATGCTTCGCCACGCTGTGGCCTCTCGGATCGTAGCCCGCAGGCACGAGCCCTGCGCTCCGCACCGACAGATCGGGTGGCAGGTGACGCGCCAACCCCAGCGCCCAGCCGCGAGGCGGAATCGCCTGCTGCGGGTCAAACGCGACGCGCTGCCCGTAGGCGTGCACTCCGGCATCGGTACGGCTCACGCCGCGAAGCGCCGTCACCGAAGGATCGAGCTTTCTGACAGCCTCCAGCAGCTCCCCGTAGACCGTGCGCGTCCCTGGCTGCGGCGCAAACCCGTGGAAGTGCGTTCCGTCGTAGGCCACGGTCAGCAGCACCGAGGGTCGCGATGGCTCGGCGCTGAGCGTCACTTCAGATCCAGGAATCGTCCGGATCGGATCAGCGGCGCTCCGTCCAGATCAACATCGGTGTACGCCGAGGCCAGCATCAGCTGACGCGGCGTGTTCCAGGCTGCACCGGTCAGCTCCGGGAAGGTGCTCCCCAGGCCGATGTGCAGGCCGGGCAGGTTCTGATCGCAGAGGATCTCCCCCACAGGGTCGCGCATGCCCACGTTGGTGCCGATCACGACGAGCCCGACGCGGTCGAGGTGATCTCCGGACATCAGCCAGGCGCGGATCTCTCGTTCGAGGCGGCTATCGGGGCAGAACACGTTCCGGACGTATCCGGATTCGATCATGAACCGCACGGGCATGTCGCGCAGGAAGCCGAACCGCTCGCCAAACGATTCGCTCATCGAGGCGTTGCAGTTGAACACGCCCTTGACGTCACCGGGAGCAGTGAGGATCTCGCCGGTGGGAAGGTTTTCCCACTTGCCCGGGCGAATCACGCCGCTGTGCTCGACCCACTTGTGCGTGGGGTGGCAGCGAACGGTCAGCTCGGTTCCCAGGGCACCAAAGGCGCGCAGAACGGAATCAGCGCGCAGACGGGTGCGCACGGATCGAGCCGCATCGGCGATGCGCTGCGGATCTGCGCTGAATCCGGTGCAAAGCGACTTGCGCGTGATCCCGACCATGTGGGCGTGACGGATGCCGAGCTTGGGCACCTGCGAGACGAGCTCGGCGCGCATCTGCCGCTCGCCCGCATCAAAGCCCGCGAGATACACGCTCGCCTGCGATCGCTGCAGCTGCGAGACCACCAGATCGGGCAGCTTTGGCAGCGGGCGCGTTCCGATCTCCTCGAGCACTACCAGCAGCCCGCGGGCATTGCGCTCCATGACCGCGTCCAGAAGCGCTCGCGCGAGATCGAGCCGCTCGCGATCCGCGATCACCGTGACCGTCTCTCCAGGCACCACGGACAGGGCGCCTTCGACGATTCTTCGGGAGGCTGCGACCAGGGAGAAGTCGACCATGGCGAGACGCCACGAGGAGCTTTGGCGTCCGGAGATCTTGGCGTTAGGCGGGATGGGAGCGATCGCAGGCTCTGAGCGCGGGCGGATCGAGGGGGGCGCCGTGGGCGTCTTTGCCGGCCCCTCTCCCGGCCCCGGTGGCTGACCGCTTCTCGAACCGGCCATCTCGTTCAACTCCGAATTCTCGTGCAATCTACCA
Source organism: Deltaproteobacteria bacterium (assembly GCA_016218915.1). Lineage (GTDB taxonomy): Bacteria > Myxococcota_A > Polyangia > Polyangiales > Polyangiaceae > JACRCQ01. Next base: position 151,169 of record JACRCQ010000077.1, on the reverse strand, counting down.
AAACGGGCATAGCCCGCAAAGAGAAAGAGCCCTCGGACAGCCCTCAGAAACTCGACCCAGGCCCCAGGAGGAACGCTTCTTCCTCGGGCGTGGATGTGCGTCCGAGGATCTTGTTGCGGTGCGGGTATCGCCCGAAACGTTCGATGATGTCGTGGTGTCTCCGCTCGAAATCGGCGCCCTGCTGCAAGGCCTGCTCGAGCCCGGGCGGCGCGCTCTTCGCCAGCCCATCGAACAGCTTCACCGCCTCTCGTTGAACCTCGAGATCTTCGGCATGCATCATGGGCATGTAGAAGAACGAGCGCTGCATGTGCGGAAGCTCGCAGTCGAGTCCGGCCGCCCTGCCGGCGAGGCACGCTTCGAGCGCGAGCGCGTCCTGGGCAAAAGCCCCCGGGGTGTCGCGGTACATGTTTCGCGACATCTGATCGAGCAGGACGATGAATGCCAGGCACGAGCGGGCCCTGACCCTCCAACCGTCCAGCTCCCCGCGTATCGCTCGCTGCAGGTCGTCCTCGAACGAGTCGCGGATCTGCTTGTCGAACGCCGGATCCTTCTTGAACCAGACGGCTTGGTTCTGCAGCGGTGGCGCCCCAGGCTCCCCGAACCAGAACGAGAGAATCTGCTCGTAGCGTTCCATGACAGGGCAATGCTTGCCGGATTGCGAGGGAAAGGCAAGGATGCCCGCAAGGCGACTGCATGGCCGAATCCGTCTACACCCGCTTGTGGCGGCTCGCGTTCAACCTCTTCCCCGCGTACTACGGGACCGGCGGGCGCGTGACCCACATCGCCTCGGACTGGTCCGAGGTCCGAATCGAGCTGCCGCTTTCCCTGCGCACGCGCAATTATGTGGGAACGATCTTTGGCGGAAGCATCTACGGAGCGGTCGACCCGATCTACATGCTCATGCTGATCAAGCGTCTGGGCCGAGACTACGTCGTGTGGGACAAGGCCGCTGCCATACGCTTCAGACGCCCGGGCAGAACCACGCTCCACGCTGTCTTCCGCGTCGACCAAGGCGAGCTCGACTCCATCCGTCGCGACCTCGAGACCAGCAGGAGCGTCGAGCGCATCTACAAGATCGAGCTGTGCGATCGATCGGGCACGGTCCACGCCGTGGTGGACAAGACGCTGCACATCCGAAGGAAGTGAGCATGTACGCAATCCTCATCGCTGCCTTGCTTGCCCTGCTCGCGCCCGCGACCGCGTTCGCCCAACAGCCTTCGGCTCCGGGACAGCCAGACGGATGCAACGCACCGATCACAGCGGAGCAGGCGCAGGCCGTGTTCGAGAGCTTCAAGGCCGCGACGGCCGAGGAGGGGTGCAAGTTCGAGGGGATCAAGACCGAGCGCTCGCAGATGAAGGCGTCGTGGTCGAAGGGCGGGTCAGCGGTCGAGCCCGTGGTGGTCGTGCCCCGCGCTTGCGCCCCGGGTGCTTCCGTGGGGGGCGAGCGATTCTCGGCGAATCCAGCGCCAGGGCTGGAGCAGGCCTGCCCGGCGACCTGGCGCGCTGTGGCAGAAGCGGTGCGAACCCGCCCCTACCCTTCTGCGGTCCTGCCAGCGCCCTCCGCGCCGCCTGGCTCAGCGGATCGCCCCACGCCACCGGTGGAGCAGCCGCCGCCTCCGCCTGTGGGCACGCGCATCGGAATCGCGGTCACGATCCTGCTGGTGGGAGCGATCGCCGTGGTGCTGGTGCGACGGCGCGGAGCTTCGAGGGGCGACGAAGAATGAAGCCTCCCAGCAGCGCAGAGTGGCTCTCGACCATGCGCTGCAACCTGCGCTGCAGACACTGCGCGGCGAGCGCGGGGCAGCCAGCCGAAGGCGAGCTTGACACTGCGGAAGCCGAGCGGGTGCTCGAACAGCTCTCGGAGCTGCAGGTCAAGCACCTGTGCATCAGCGGAGGCGAGTTCACGCTGCGAGACGACTGGAAGGAGCTTCTCGCCATGGCGCTCCGCCGCTTTCCGGGCGTGGCGGTCATCACCAACGGCTGGATGGGCGGCGCGATGATCGACGCGATCGAGGCCTTGCCACGGGTCGACTCGCTCACGGTGATGGTGAGCGTCGACGGAATGCGCGAGGTGCACGATGCGCGGCGTGGCTCCGGTGCCTGGGACAAGGCAGTGGAGCTGCTCTCCACGCCCACGCGGGCAGGGCGGGACATCATCACGTCGATCGATGTTGCGAGCTTCGGCGAGCTCGACGCAATCGCTCGGCTCGGCGTCGAGCACAAGGTTCGGGGATGGAACCTTCAACCGTCGATCCCGCTCGGCAGGATGTCTGCAGAGGGCTTCCTGGGGCAGGACGGGCTGGTCGCCCTCGCCGAATACATCGTCCAGGCACGCAAGCTGCTCGCGGGCAAGATGCAGATCTTCACCAACCATTGGTTCGGCTACTTCCATCCCATGCGAGAAGGTGCCGTCTGGTCCGGATGTCCTGCGGGACGCGATCAGATCGCGCTGCTGGCCCAGGGCGATGTCGCTGGTTGCGTGGCAGTGCCTGCATGGGTGTGCGGCAACGTCCGCACCCAATCCATCAGGGAGATCTGGGAGGGGCCGAGAATGCAAGCGGTGCGCAACGCTCGTCCATCCGGATGCGACGGATGCTCGGGCTGCGGACGGGGATGCGAGGTGATGCAGTCCGTGCTTCGCCAGCAGTTCTGCTGGAAATGATGGCTAGCCTGCGGTCGCCAGGCCGCACATGGGGCAGCGCCGTGCAGCGAGGTCCGCGGGCTTGAGCGGAGCACCGCAGCCGGTGCAGAAGCGGGAGACAACCGCAGCCGGTGCTGGCGCGCCTGGGGCGAGCTCCTGCGCGCGCGCCTGGGCCACGAGCGAGGCCAGCTTGCGCTCGAGCCAGTCGCGAAGCGCGCCCGCGCCGCCGTCGATCTTCTCCTTCAGCTGATAGTCCGCTTCGCTCGGGCTCTCGTGCTGCTCGAAGTATCGCTCTGCTGCCTGCTGCACTGGCACCACTTCGTCTTCGCGCTCGAGCAGGATCGGCTCCAACTTGGCCCGGATGATCTCCTCGATGCGCGCAATCTTGTCGTCAGCCTCCGGACGGCTCTGGGCTGCGACGAGCTGGGTGCGCGCTTGCGCCAGGAGCGTCTCGCACTGCTGACGTACGGTTGCGAGCCACGACTCGTACTTCTGGTAGATGGGCTGTAGCGACATGGCGCATTGTGCGTCGCGCGGCTAACGTGCCACGTCAAGGGCGTTTGGCCGTTGGCTAGCGATGCCACAGAGGAGCGCCGCTCAAGCCGCGGCGATGCAGCGCCACCAGGATCGCGCGATCGGTTGCCACGCGGGCGAGGAGCTTTCGTGCATTCGCGATCAGATGTCCTCGCAAAGCGACGAAGAGCCGATCGCCGCCGCGCGCCAAGCGCTCTAGCCCGCGGACCGCGTCGCGGAGCTCATCGACGCGATGCGGCGGGATGGCCAGCGGGGGAATGCCGCCCAATTCGCCGAGCAGGGACTTCACGCCGTCGAAGTGTGTCCGGTCTCGCAGATCGACAAGGGAGCGGCGAGCGCGAAGTGCACCTTTTGCTTTACGGGATCCGACGCTGCAGGCCGGCGGAAGGATCCCGTCGTGCCGGACCGCGACAACTTCCGAGATCACGTCCTCCGCGCCGAGGAAGTCCTGTCCCGCTGCAGCGAGCGGCCCGGAGTCCGTGCTGGCGTCTCCGCCTGCGCGAGGAACACGGCGACCGACGAGGACCGGCTTCTTCGTTGCTGTGCCCAATTCGGTGTTCACGTCGCTCCCCGCGGCGGACCTGTTCCGGTTCGGAGGGGAAGAATGGAACTCACACGCCATTGCACCTGCAGCTTTCATCGGCTGTCTCCTTTTCTGGAGCGGGTCTGCGTGGGCTCCGAGGCGAGCACCGTCGCTCGTTGCCACTGGCCTCGTACAACCGCTGCCCGACCGCTCGCGGATTTCGGTCTTGGAGTGCAGGTTGCGGGCCAGCCACTCATGATCAAGATGATTGGCACATAGCGTGCTGGACCCATGGATGATCCTTGGATCGCCCCTTGGATCGTCCGTGGATCGGGCGCCCTCGCAATGCGGGATTGGAACGCAATACGCTTCGAGGGAAGCCGCCCTGGCGAACGTACACGACCCGAATCCACAGTTAGTGGCGGAAGCTATCCGTGGAATCTTGCTTGCCGGCGCTGTCCGAAACGCGCGCGCAAAGAGCAGGCGGCGAGCGACACCCGTCCGGTCGCGTCGATCCCGCAATCCTCCCTCACACGATCGCCGAGGCGCTCCAGACCGTATCTCAGCTCATCGGAGACACGCTCGTAGAGCTCGCACAGCAACCTGTCATGGGATCCGGGTTTTCGGAGAAACGCCTCATGGGCTTGGCAGGCCTGCCGTGAGAGGCGCACAACGCCCCAATCCGGCAGCCAAACTAGGCGCGATTCGTTGATCAGCAGCTGATTCGGAAGCAACAGGAGCGCCGCGTGCGCTGCTGCCTTGATCAGGCGCTTCTCCTTGCGCCCGCTCCAGGCGATGAGTTTTGGGCGGAACACGGCGTTGGCGAGCTTCACATGGATGTGATTGAGGCTTGCGACCGAGTCCTGCAGCACGAGGGCCACTTGCTCGGGCTGTTCGTCGGGAAGACGGGCGCGCTCGGCCAGGCGAAGCTCTGCCGCAAGTCCGCAGAGCCGCGGGCTTCCAGCGAGAAGGATCTCCCTGTAAACGGAGTCCGGCAACGGGTCATCTTCGTGAACACCAGCCTCCACTAGACGCCTCTCCAGCTCCCGGACCACGTCGCGGCCGCACACGCTCCACCGACTCCCCCGCTTGCGACGGTCCTCGTCGATGACGTGGTTGCGCTCCTCGATCGGAGAGCTGGGTCCCCAGGGGTCTTGCACGGGCCGGATCGCCGTGAACGAGTGGCGAGTCGGAAAGCGCTGGCCCTGCTGCGCCGCGCGCCGCAACGCTTCCTCAAACGCCGCTTCGACTGCGGGGAACGAAGGCAGGAACTGCCTGGCGTCAGTTGCGCTCAGCCGCTTCCTCCCCTCTCTCCTTCCGGACAGAGTGCAGGCCCGTACCACGTCGTACAGTTGAGTCTCGTTGCCGGGAAACGGGTAGGCACGGACCACACGCATGAAGCCCGGTCCCACCCGGGGAAGGCGATGGCCGACATCGGCCTCGATCGCACGCAGGGTCTGACGGACCAGGGGCAGAAGGTCGTCGCCGCGCTCACTCAGCAGTGGCACGTGGATCTGCGAGGCAAACCTGGATCGAAGCGCAGCGGATAGCGACCCGGGGTCGCTCGCCGAGGCAATCAGGCGGACCATGACCAGGGTGGTAGCGCCGTCAACAGGCGAAGTCACCCGAGGATCCTCGATGAACGCGACGAGGCGAGCTTGCTGCGCGTGCGTGAGCCTGTCTACGGCCTCCATCACGAGCGTCCCCTCGTTTGCCTGCTCAAGGCACCCGCTGAAGTCCCCAGTGCCGAAGAACGCAGCCTCGAACTCCGAGGGCGGGATCTTGTCGCATGCGACCCGGATCAGACGCCCGCGCTCCAAGGGGCTCGCCTCGTGCAGCGCCTGAACCACCAGCCGCTGCGCGAGCGGATCAGGACTCCCCTCAAGTAGCACCGGTGAGCGACGCTTGCTCGCCCTCACCACGTCGTACTTGAGCCGGCGGATCGCTTCGCTCCGCCCCACGAACGGGGTTGCCACGCCTCTCAGAACTCTTCCGCGGCGGACCGACATCGCCACCTCCGACACCGATTCGCGGTTTCTTATTTATGCACCGCGGAGGGAGCAAAGGCGATCATTGCCTGCCGCGGGCAAATATTTGCCCGCAGCAGGAGCGGTCACAGCGCCGAAGGGCGACGCGAACTCGCTGGAGAGGTCTCCTCGCTCGCCAGCTGCAGCGGGCGCCCCTGACCCAGGAACTTGCCGATCTCCTCTTCGGCTGCCTTGACGAACCGCCTGATGTGGGCCGGCAGGGCATCGCCCGGCCCGCGACGGCGCCAAAAGACGCCGACCCCGAGGCCATGCGCGGGGTCGAGCCCCCCTGCGCCGCTGCGCGAGATCTGAGGGAGATCGAACACGGCGAGATCGTCGATAGCCCGATCAATCACCGGCCCCCTTGCGATGAAGCTGATGCCGAAGTCGGCACGCACGTAGTCGATGAGGAGCATGACATCCGTGGCTTCGACCACGATATTCTGGTGCGGCAGATCTGGATCGTTGCGCCGCTGGTCCTCTACCAGGTCATCGAACAGCGTGCGGGTTGCGGTCCTCTCCTCGTGCACGACCCAGGGCTGGCCTAGACTCCACTTCCAGGTCGGATGTGTCCCCTTCATCCGTCCTGGAGATGCGATGAAGGTCAGCTTCGATGGGAAGACGATTGTCGCGTCGATCTCCCTCCGCTCGTCCGGTCGAGCCGGGAGCGGCCCCACCCCGATATCGGCCCGCCCGTCGAGCACGTGGCGGGTGACATCGTCAGCCCGGCGATCGAGCGCGACCACACTCTCCCGCTGGCAGTCGGATTTCCCCGCCCAGAATCGCTGAAGAATGGCTTCGAGGTAGTTGCGGCTGATGTGCGAAGTCATCGCCACGCGGACCGTGGTGTGTTGGATGCGACGGATCTCGTCTTGGAGCTCTAGATTCGCCCGTCTGGCCCAGTCCACAAGCGCCAGCGCAGCGGCAGTTGGGCGCTTGGATGCCTTGTCAAACAGCTCCACGCCCAGCGCTCTTTCCAGGTTGTTGACGTGGTTGTTGATTGTGCGCCTGGCCACATCAAGCTGGGACGCAGCGGCGCTTTGTTTTCCCTCGTGATCGCAAACGGCGATCAGAGCGTCCAGCCATGCGAGGATGGATCGCTGCATGATGGCCGGCGATCGTATCACAAAACTCCCCCTGGCCAGACACATGTTTCACGCACCTGCCCGGCGCCGTGACAACTGCTCCTGCATCCATCACCGCCGGCGCGAGCGCCACCTGCCAGGCGCCTCGAACCATCCACCCCCTGAATCCAGCCGCTCGCCCGGACAGTGGTAACGCAGGCTCGGCAGCGGACGCATGCTCCTGTCTGGAAGGAGTCGCGGCATGCGTGGAACCATTCGACAGGCTTCGCAACGAACCAGCAAGGTGCTGGGAATCATCCTGCTGCTCGCCTTGGTGCTCAAGGTCGGGTGCGTGCTGGTCATGCGCACCGACGGCAGCAAGCTCGCGCGCGGGCAGGAGCGGAGCGATCTGATCCCGCGTCGGGACTACCTGCAGCATCGTCTCCAAGGCTCCTTCGAGCACCAGGCGATGACCCCAGGAGGAGACTTGTTCCTCGGGGAGTGGGCGCTGGGCGCGCTGTCTATGACCTCGGCGGCGACGGCCAATCTCGCCTTCACCTTCCCGGATACACGTGCCGAGGCGCCGGAGCGCATCGCGCTCTTGATCGAGCGCGCCATGCAGGGCGAAGCTCGCGCCTTTGACCAGCGTCAATGGGGGGAGGACCCGCTCGAGACGCTCCACACCGATCAGGGCCATCTCGGGTATCTGGGCCACTTCAACCTGATGCTCGGCGCCTATCGCGCTGTGGGCGGCGATCACCGCTACGACGCCCTGCACAGGAAGATCACCCACGCGATGGTCAGGAGGATGGATCGATCCGTGTCCGCGCACGTCGAGACCTACCGGGGCGAGATCTACACGAGCGACAACACCACCGCGGCTGCGTCGATCGCGGTCTACGATCTCGTGTCAGGGGAGAATCACCGGCCCTCGCTCGAGAGATATGTCGCCTACATGCGTGCTCATCTGCTCGACGAGCGAACCGGGCTGGTGGTGTTCAAGGTGGACGGCGAGGGCAGGCCTCTTGGAGCGCCGCGCGGCTGCGGCGTCGGGTGGAACTCGTTCTACCTTCCCTTCGTCGATGAAGCGTTTGCCACCGAGCAATACGCGCGGATCAAGGATCACATGGTCAAGCGGCTCTGGTTCGGCATGGTGGGAATCCGCGAATATCCTGTGGGCGTCCCTGGCTGGGGCGACGTGGATTCAGGCCCGGTGCTGCTGGAGCTGAGCACGTCAGGAACGGGATTTGCGATGGCCGGAGCCAAGCGTGCAGGCGATGGCAAGCTGCTGGGCGAGCTTCTGGACACCGGGGAGATCGTGGGAACGAGCATTCAATGGTCAGGCAGGCGACGCTATCTGCTGGCGCCGCTCGTGGGGGATGCGATCGTGCTCGCCATGAAGACCGCCACGCGCTGGGACGATCGATACCTGGCGCGCCCCTAGTCATTCGTCCACGAAGACGTCCTGCCAGGCCCAGGCGACCCCGTTGCGGTTATCGCGCAGCACGGCCCAGAGCCTTACCTGCGTGCCAGGAGCCACGGTCGCGCGCCACCTGCCGTGATACCCCTCTTGCCATCCAGACTCCGGGTCATGAACCAGCCTCAAATCCTTGTCGAAGCTCCCTGCAGTCGCAAAGTACGACACCCACAAGGTCTCCAACGGCGCGTCCTGGGCTGTGAGGTTCGCGGTGACCGCATGCTCCAGGCTCGCCGGATCGACCTGGGGAACGAACGGGTACGAAGGGCACTTGTCAGCATCGTCTTCGAGGCACTGCGGAACCTTTCGAATGCACGTTCCTTCCGTGCCGCACGTCTCGCCCGAGCTGCAGGATGCGGCGCTGATGCAAGGAGCCCCTGTCACCCACTCCTGGAAGCTGACCTGCTGCAGTCCTGGGTTCTGGTTGTCGAGGTTGTCGTAGACGAAGATCGGGAAGTAGCCGAATTCGAAGTCATCGATCGGGGACGGCGCGCCGGTCGTCGGCTCAAAGCAGCCGACCGGGGAATCGCGCAAAGGGTCGGCAGCCGCGTTCATGCGGAGCTCGCCTGCGCATGCCAGGTAGAACACGTAGACCATCCCGTAGGGGTGAATCACCTCCGACTTCTGGGGCCGCGAGGTGATCGCATCCTGCGGAATCGACACCACGAGCTCTTGGCCGAATCCTCCCACGTCCTTGGGGATCTGCTCGGCCTGGAGGCCTGCGTCTGTCACGCCCGCCATGGAGGCGTGCAGCGCCGGATAGCAGTTGTAGTACAGGTCCCCTGGGGGATTCGAGCACGCGCTCATCCACAGCACGTGCACCGGGCGCCGCGTCCCATCGGCACGCACCGCCCTGGGCGATCCGTCGTAGGACAGCATGCGAAGGAGCACGTTCGTTCCAGGTTTGGCGAAGGCATGATCCGCCTGCACAGCGAGGACGCGCATGGTTCGCACGTCGGAGGCCCGATCGATCGGGTCTCCGCAGGCCGCCTGACCGAGGAGAAAGGCGGGCACAACCAGACGAGGAAGGAGCGCTCTCATCAGAATTCTCCTCGGAGTCCAAGGCTCGGAAGTATGGGCAAGCCGGCCTGGTAGCGGGTGCGCGTGTAGTTGTAGTTGTACTCCATGGCCTCGGGATTGCTCCGGTTGTAGACGTTCTGCACGTCGAGATAGGCGGTGAGGTTCCAGGCATCGAACCGCCAGGTCTTGTCGACGCGCAGGTCAGCCTGATGAAAGGGGGGAAGGCGCTCGCCGAACAGCGAGCCGGTGCGGCAGGCGTAGGTCCCGGAGCCCGCATTCTGCACGCCGCCGAGGCAGGGGGTGTAGGGGTTTCCGGACACGAGCCTGAACCTTGCGCCCAGCCTCCAGCCAAGGCCGAGGTCGTAGCTGCCCAGCACGGTCAAGATGTGGGTCTGATCGTATTCGAACAAGTGCTCAGCGCGCCCCGGTGCGTCCACGCGAGTCGAGCGCGACAGGGTGTAGGCCACCCAGCCGAAGAATCCACCCATCGGACGATGACGCAGCAGGAGCTCTGCGCCGTAGACCCTCCCCTTTCCCAGATTGTCGTAGCCCAGGCTTCCGTCAGCTTGCCCTTGTCTCACGACCAGGTTGTCCAGGTCCTTGTAGAACCCCTCGATCGACACGTCGACGGCCTGGGTGAGCTCCTGCTCGACGCCGAGGGAGTAGTGGACAGCGCGATTGGACCGTAGCGTCGGCGTGCCGAATACCTTGTAGACCTCCACGAGCTGCGGAGGTTCGTGAAACAGCCCCACACCGGCCTTGGCTGTGCTGCGCGGGAACTCCTTGCGGAGGTCGTATCGCGCATTGAGGCGCGGGCTGACGTCGGTCTTGCCCGTGAGCTGGTGGTGGTCCACGCGCCCGCCGTACAGGAGCTTGAGCCTGGACTGCGGGATCCACTCGAGCTCGGCGTACGCGGCAGGCGTCGAGACCCAGCCGCCGCCATGCATGGTGAGCAGCGGGCGCGCGGAGAGCGGCCCGGGGTCGGGAGCGCTCGTGTCCGGCGGAAGCACGGTCCGCACGTCGGCGTGGTAGCGCGAGAAGACGAGATCCGGACCTGTGCGAAGGGTCATTCCCTCTTTGAGCTTGACCGCGAGCTCACCGCGCGCTGCGATGGGATGCGTGGTCGAGTCGGCTTGGATGGCGCCGAAGCTGATCACGTCACGATCGAGCCCGACGGACGCGGTGGCCGAGATCGAGACCTGCTCCGAGACGGTGTTCCGGTAGGTGGTCTGCCAGCGCATCATTGCCGTGCGCTGGCTGAGGCTCGAGCCCATGCCCGGATCCTGGGGGATCGCGTCGTTCAGGAGCAGCGCAAGCCGATCATCGGAGCCGAACATCCCGGTGCGCAGCAGCGAGGTTTCTGTGGGCCGGGTCTCTGCAAACGCCTGCCAGTCGTAGTAGACCGGCGCCTTTCTCACGCTGGCGAAGTCCCCCATCAGGCTTCCCACCCAGGCATCCAGATGGCTGCGCCGCGCAGCAACCTGGAATGACCAGTTTCGCATGAGCGGCACTGGCCCGTTGAGCATGACGCGCGCGTCGATGAGATCGACCTGCGCCAAACCATGGTATTTGCCGTCACGGGGTATTTCGCGAAGGCGCACGTTGACGATGCCGCCGTTGACGCGTCCGTAGCGGGCGCTGAAGTTCCCCGGGAAGAAGTCGATGGCTTCCAACATCTCGGTGGGAACGACGCTGGACAGCCCGCCGAAGTGATAGGCGGTTGGGATGGGAGTACCATCGACGAACACCGCTGTTCCTGCGGGTGAGGAGCCTCGCACGATGAGCATGCCGGTGAAGGCGTTGGTGCGTGCAATGCTCGGCATGGCCTGCACCGCGCGGAGCGCATCGCCGCTGGTGCCCGGAACCAGGGAAAGCTCTTGCCGTCCCATGGTGCGCCTGGTCAATTCCCGATCAGGTTTCTCGCCTCGAACGCTCACTTCGATGGGTCTGACTTCCTTCGGCGCTGTGGCGGGATCTTCCTTCTTCGGTGCGGGTGGCTCAGGGGTCGATGGGGTGACGGCGACCGGCTCCTGCTGTTTGAGCTCGGATTGTTTGAGCTCGAAGCTGGTTCGGTAGAGGATTCTGGATGGAACGTTCTTTCCCTGTCTTGTCGCTGGCGTGAATTCGAGCTGAAGCGCTGCCTGCTGCGCAGCTTCGTCAAAGCCGTTGCCTGCGCTTTCTTTCACAGTCGCTGCCGTGACCTTGCCGGTCGCGTCGATCTCGAGAACCAGGAGCACGGTCGCCGAAAGCTTCTGCTTCAGGGCTTCGGGAGGATACTCGGGCTCGACATTGTGCAGTAGCACCGGAGGCGTCACAGCGGCCGGCTCCGCGCGGCCAGTCCCTGCCACGAGCGCGAGGGCGGTCAGGATCGATGCTGCGAGGTTGGTTCGCATGATTCTTTGCCTCAGGGCGTTTGCACACGCACGCCCCTACGGTCGCGGCTCCGTCGGCCCCCATTCCGCGTTCCGAATTCGCGTTCCTGTTCCTAATTCCTAGTTCCCCATCGCCTCGCGAAGCGCCTTGGCCTCGGCCTGACGATAGGTGCCGTACGCGCCCCGCGCGAAGGGCTCCAGCGCCTGGCTCGCCTCGGCGTTGCGGCCGAGCTTCACCAGACATAAGGCTCTGTTGTAGCGAGCTTCCAGCGAAAACCGCCCTGAAGGGAAGGCCCGAAGGTACCCGTCCCACGCTTGCAGCGAGGCAGCCGGATCTCCGCCGCCGAAGTGCGTCCTGTGCGCCACCAGGTAGGCCGCATGGTCCGCATCCCCCGCATCCTCGTGCACGCTGGCGGAAGGCGCTGGAGCAGACGGAGAGCTGACAACAGGCACCGAGGGCTCAGGCGCCGCTGCGGGCTCCGTGTCGGATGACGCTGCAGGCGACGAAGCAATCGCTCTCGCGAGCGCTGCTGCCGCGGGCCCGGTGTCGCGGTGCGCGGCTGGAACCGGTTCGCCCAGGCTCTTCACAGCCTGCCACACGGCTGGCAGCCTCCCGGTTGCGCCTGCCCAGGCGGTTGATACTGCCAGGGCGGCCGCAAGGGGAAGAGCCGCCATCCACAGGCGTCGGGTTCGACGTCGGCTGATCTTCGCGCTGGCCACAAGCCGGCTGCGGGTCTCCGCTGCGCGGGCGCTGCTGCCATCGGTGCTCTTTCGCAGCGCTTCGCTGGCACGCCGGAGGAGATCGTCGCTCATCGGAACCCCTCCTTCTCGAGCGCTGCGCGGAGCTTGTGCCGAGCATGGAACAGCCGTGTGCGCACGGTGGCTTCCGGCGCATCCACGATCTCCGCAACTTCGGTCGAGCTTCGCGACTCCACCTCGCACAGCACGAACGCCACCCGCTGATCGATCGGCAGTTCATCGAGCGCGCGCGTCAACGCCTGGGCCAGCTCCCGATCGCTTGCTCCGTGCTCCGGGCTCGCAGGCTCGGGCGCGGTCTCGCGAGCGAACCGATCCATGGCGGCCCGTCGTCGCGCTGCGGATCGCACGAAGTGCCTCGCATGGTTCGCTGCAATGGAGATCAGGAAGGTGCGCAGCGACGACATCCCGCGGAACCCTTCGAGCGCGCTGGGAAGCGTCAGGAAGGTCTCGTGCACCAGATCCTCGGCTTCGTCGTCGCTTCCGACCAGACGCCGCGCAAACCCGCGCACCGCTTCGTGGTGACGATCGTAGGCCTCGCCCAGGGCGGTGGAGTCGCCTTGCCGCAGTCGCGAGAGAAACTCGTCGCGCTCGTTGGCAGACGCATGGCTCGACATTCCGAGAGGCATCACCAGCTGCAGTCCGAAGGCCCGCATCCTAGCACCCCCTTGCCCTGCTGCCGGCCCTCGCAGGGGCGGCGCGCCGGGTTCCGAGGTTGTTTGAAGCGCTGGTGACCATCTTGCTCGTCTGTGCCCGCTCGGGCGCAGCCCGTTCAATGCTCAGAACAGCTGCACTCCGAAAATCGCCTCCCCACCCGTCTTCGCATCGCCTTCCGAGGGAAATTCCCTGCGAAGTCCTGCTCCGGCGAACAGGCCGATCAGCTTGAACGGCTGCCATCCGGCCATCGCCCGAAGCCGCAGCACCTGCGTGTGCCCGATCCCGGAATCCTGCGACGCGGCGCCCTCGTGGACGTACCCGATGTCGCTGTCCAGGAAGACCGTTCGATAGGGAACGTGCCCGCCCACAGCGACTTGCCAGGCGACCTTCTTGTACCCGTCGCCGCCGAGGCTCGATTCCGCGGGCTGCCAGCCTGCTGCCAGAAGCGTGTACACGTAGCGATGCAGATACCGCAGGCCGAGGTTGCCCAGGATCTTCGTGCTTGCCCAGGTGAGCACCTGCATGCGCCCTGTCCGGTTGAAATTCAGGGGCCCTACCGGGAATCCCTTCACTTCGTCGGCAATGTTCAGCGCCCCTATCTGCGTGCCCGACATGTTCGAAGCGATGTTGATCAACCCGATCTGCGTGCCTCGGTACGTCCCGCCCGCATAGTTGATCAACCCGAGCTGCACGCCGTCCAGGCCTTCGAGCGCCAGATTCGCGGAAGCAAGCTGAAGACCTGCGCTGCCGCGTCCTGCAGCGTTTGCGATCCCAGCGATCTGAAACCCGGACATCGAGCCAAAAGTCCAGTTGCCTCCGAGCGCAACCATTCCACCGCGCGCTGTGGCCGACGCAGTCCCCACGGTCGCAAACGAGGCCCCGTCCATGCTGGTGCGGACTTCCGTGACCCCCAGCGTGAGCGCGCTGCCGCGCACTTCCCCAACCCGCCCCCACAGCAGACCAAGCTCGAAGTGGATCGCTTTCTGGTGGCTGGACGGATAGAGCGAAACCGGGTGCCAGACCGAGAAATTGAAAGGCCGAACCTGCATGGGCTCGGGTGGTTCGTCCGAGGCTGTGATCGCCGGAGCCCTCGGAGGGGGCGACGCAATCGATGCACTCGCCGCGTGGGCCGGCGCGACCGCCGAAGCGCTTGCCGTGGGCGCAGACGGTGCAACGGAAGCGCTTGCCGACGGCGCGGGTGGTGCGGTCGAAGCGCTTGCTGCAGGCGAAGGTGGGGCGACCGGGGCACTTGCCGAGGCTGCAGGCGCGCTGTTGCCAGGCTTCGGACGAAGCTCTTCGAGCAACGCGGCTGCCTCGTCGCGAACCAGATTCGCCGCGAGCAGCGCGATCGCCTGTACGGCACGGGACGGGTCGCGCGGAAGTGCGACAGCGCGCTCCAGCGTGCGCCGGTCAGGAGCTTGGTATCGGGCCGAGAGCTGCCTGTGGTTCACGGTCAGACGAATCACTCCTGCGCCCTGCGAGGCGGTACCTGCCACAGCGCCCGATTCTGCGAGCACCGCTTTGCGCACCTCGTCGGCGTCCAGCCCGCAGCCGTTGCACGCAAACACCACCTCCAGCGTGCGCTGGGTCTGGTGCGCCTGCGTCCACGCCCGACGCGCCATCAGCAACGCAGCCATCGCGAGGCAAAGCGTGATCACGACGCGCAGGGTGCGGGACAGGCCGCCTCCGCTCTTCGGACGGGTGTCGCGATTCGGATCAAGTTGCATCTCAGCTGCTCAGTGCCCGCGCCTTGCCCAAGCGTTCATCCAATCCTGCGATGCTAGTCCGAACTGCGAGGGGGGATCACGCCAAGAGCTCGTCGAGCCGCGACAGGTTCACCGAGTTATCGTGGAACTCTCCCATCCAACGGGCGCAGCGGTTCGCGTCGAGCGGCAGGCCGATCACCGGAACGCAGGCGCGACGGCAGGCGCGCATGCCAGCCGCGAGCTCGGGGATGCAGGCGATTCCCAGCATGCCGAGCCCTCCGGGTTTGGAGTGCAGCTGCCGGAACAGCTTGCGAAGGCTGGTGCGCATCCAGATGTACGGCGTGACCCGGTGCTTGCGAAGCGTGCGGCTGACCGCGTTCAGATAGCAGCCCGAAGAGCAAGACATGCAGATGTCGTCGAGCCCGTGCGGGGCTGCCTGGCACTGCTGCCGCAGGTCTCGGAGGCAATGGGGAAGAAGGGCGATGCGCGTGCCGGCCCGCTGGAAATCGCCAATCAGAGCGCGGTTCGTCAGCTCGATCTCCACCGCGCACCGATGGTACTGCTCGCGGCTTGCGGCGATCGTCCGATCCCATCGCTTGAGGATCGGCAAGCTACGAAGATGCGCTTCGACCCCCTCGGTGTAGGGAGCGAGCCTGGTCGCAGCCTGAACCACCATGAAGCCAGCAGGCGAGGATTCGTCGCGGGCCGCCAGGAGCTTCCGAAGCTTGCGCTTGCTTGCGCTGACCGTGTCGAGCTCGCGGAGCAGCAGCACAGGATCGGGCCAGCGTGACACACACTCGTCTGCGAGGCGATCGACCGCACGGAAGTACGTGTCGGTCCCGGCAGATGCACCGTAGAGCGAGTAGGTCTTTCCGTGGAAAGGGCCTGTGGCCAGCGCGCACTGTTTCATCGTCTTGTCGTCAGGAGTGTTTCGTAGCACGGTCGGCCCATGAAGCGCCTACGCCTGGAGCCGATCCGCCACCCCCAACCGCAATGCCAGGATTACAACGACGAGCCGACGATTCGGCAGTTCGAGCGGGAAATGCGCGTACACCGCGCACATGTCGAGCCCTATGAGCTGACTCCGCTGGACGGGAGGGTCGACGGCGCGTGGCGCGTGGCAGGACCGAGCGGCGCTGCCTATCACGTGGACATCGTCGACGGCAGCGGCGAGCACGACGCCTGCTCGTGCCCGGACTTCCTGACCAACGACATCGGAACCTGCAAGCACGTGGAAGCGGTCCTTCGGGCCTTGTCCGGAGTGAAGGCTCTGAGGACCACGTACGCCCGGCTCGGCCCTGTGCCGTCCTACCCGGTCGTGACCGTTCGTGCGCAAGGCGGGCTTCGGCTGCAGGCGCTGGGAAAATGGCGCGCCCGGCTGCTGACCACCCACGGGCTCTCCATCGCAGAGCCTGGCCAGACCGTGCGCGTCGAGACGGCCACCTCGCTTCGGGCCGGATGGAGTGATGCAGGCGTGCGCGTGGTGCATGCTGCGATTCCGGCCATCGAGCGCATCCGCCTGGCGCAAGCCCTCGCGCGTCGCACCAAGGATCTGGCGCGCGCCTTCGACCATGGCAAGCTCGGCACGGATGTACTGTCGTCGCCGCTGTTCCCGTACCAGAACGACGGCGTGAAGCACCTTGCTGCGTCAGGTCGGGCGTTGCTGGCAGACGACATGGGACTTGGCAAGACCGTGCAGGCGATTGCGGCCTGCGAAGTTCTTCGACGTCGCGGCGAAGCGCAGCGAATCCTCATTGTCACGCCTGCGTCTCTCAAGGATCAGTGGGCGCGCGAGATCAAGCGCTACGCAGGGGAGACGGCCGTGGTGGTGGCGGGCAACCCGGGACGCAGGCGAGAGGCATTCGCTTCCGATGCGCCCTACAAGATCCTGAACTACGAGCTGACGTGGCGCGAGCTCGGGAAGCTGCAAGCGCTCGATGCTGACGTGCTGATCCTCGACGAGGCGCAGCGCGCAAAGAACTTCCGCACCAAGACGGCCAACACGCTGCGCGCGATCCCGTCGCGCTTTCTGTTCGTGCTGACCGGCACGCCTGTCGAGAACCGGCTCGACGACCTGTACTCGCTGATCCAGCTGGTGGATCCTGAAAAGCTGGGGCCGCTGTGGAAGTTCAATCTGGAGTTCCACAAGCAGACTGACAAGGGCAAGGTGGTGGGATACAAGAACCTCTCCTTGCTCCGCGAGCGGATCGCACCTGTGGTGCTGCGTCGACGCAAGGAAGAGGTGCTGCTGCAGCTTCCGCCCTTGACCGCGCAGACCCGCTACACGCCGCTGTCGCCCGAGCAGCAGAATCTCGAGGAGGAGTATCGCTCCAAGGCGGCTCGGATCATGAAGATCGCCGAGAAGCGCGCGCTCACCAAAAAGGAGCAGGAGATCCTGA
Source organism: Deltaproteobacteria bacterium (assembly GCA_016218915.1). Taxonomy (GTDB): domain Bacteria; phylum Myxococcota_A; class Polyangia; order Polyangiales; family Polyangiaceae; genus JACRCQ01. Next base: position 133,993 of record JACRCQ010000077.1, on the reverse strand, counting down.
TGATGCTCCTGCTCAAGGCGCGCCAGGCGTGCAACGCGCTGGAGCTGTGCGACCCCAAGAGCAGGAAGAAGGCATCGCCGAAGCTCGACGAGTTCGAGGCGCTCGCCGGGGAGATTGCGGCGCAGGGCACAGCCAAGATCCTCGTGTTCTCCGAGTGGGTGGAGATGCTCAAGCTGGCAGCCGAGCGGCTCGACGCTCTCGGCATCGGCTACGAGATGCTTCACGGAGGCGTCCCGACCGAGAGGCGCCCGGCCTTGCTCCAGAACTTCCGCGAGGACCCGTCGCTACGGGTGCTGCTGTCGTCGGATGCAGGCGGCGTCGGGCTGAACCTGCAGGTTGCGTCGTATGTGGTGCACCTCGATCTGCCTTGGAACCCGGGCAAGCTCGATCAGAGGACGGCGCGGGCGCATCGGCTGGGTCAGACGCGCGGCGTGTCGGTGACCTACCTGTGCTCGGAGATAGGGATCGAGCGTGGGATCGAAGGGACGCTTGCGGGCAAGCGCGCAGTGCGGGAAGCAACGCTCGATGCGTCGAGCACGGTCGACGAGCTGGAAGCGCAGAGCTTCTCGCTGTTCCTCAAGCAGCTGCGGGAGGTGTTCGATCAGCTGGCAGAGCCTGGGCAGGATGTACGGGAGGAGGAGGAGGTTGCGCCGCAGCCCGCGCCGGAGAGTGCGGCGGTGGCTGCGCTGAAGACAGCGGCAGCGCTCGCCGCAGGTGCTCCGGAGACCGCGGAGGTCGCGGAGGTCGCGGAGGTCGCCGCGCAGGTGGCTCACGCAGCCGGCGATGGCAAGCATGCGCGCGCGAGAAATCGTCTTCGGCTCGCGGAGGTCGTGTTGCAGAGCGGATTCCATTCGGACGCGGTGCGCGCGTCGTACGAGGCGCTGGCAGCGGCGGTGCGATCGCTGAGCGAGACGCCGATCGGGCCCACGCACAATGCGCTGGTTGCATGCATCTACCGCGAGCTGCTTCCCACAGGTCGTCTTCCCATGGCAGCGCACGGGGTGCTTGCACGGCTGCGTGACATGACGCTGCTGGAGGAGCAGGACGTAGCGGTCGATGCACAGATGGCGAGCCAGGCGGTGGAGGATGCGCGTCAGTGGGTGGAGAGGCTGAGCTCGCAGGGCGGAAGTTGACGCGTGCCCATGCAGGTGGGAAAAGGGGGGACACCTCGCACGAGTGGCGGAACTGGCAAACGCACTGGATTTAGGTTCCAGCGCCGAAAGGCTTGGGGGTTCGATTCCCCCCTCGTGCACTGAGCTTGTTTTGGGCTGAGTTTCGACAGGTAGGGGGCTTGGGCCGGTCGCTGCAGGGCTGGGGTTTTGCGTTTCGTTTTGCGTTTCCTCTGCCCGTTCAGTGTTCGGCCGCAGCTCAGGAATCGCCACGTCGAGGGGAGCCAGCGTCCCCATGTCCAGCTCGGTCCACTCTCGTGCCTGTCGCCGGTAGGCATTGATCATCTGCGACGTGGTGTGGCCCGTGCGGTCGCTGACCCACGTTTCCGTCTTGCCGTTCGCCAGCGCCGTGGTGATGAAAAGCGCCCGTTGATCGTGGAACCTGACACGCCTTCGGGTCTTGCTGCCGTCGATCAGCTCCGGGCGCGTGACGCCTGCGGCCTGCAGATGTTCGCGGTAGATGTCCGCCCTGTGGGGATGGTTCAGGGTCGCGCCGTCGTCGTCGGTGAACACCAGGTCCGCCGGTTTGGCGTTGGGCCTGCACTTGTCCTTCCAGAGTTTCAGCGCGCGCGCTACGCCCGGGTCCAGAGCCCACGATCGGGGGTGGTTCGTCTTGTTCACGTCGAGGCGCACGGCGCCGCGGTCCAGGTCCAGGTCCGACCATCGCAGGCGGTAGCCTTCCCCTGCTCGCATGCCTTCGCGGTGTAGGAAGCCGTACATGATGCGGAAGCAAAGGGGCACCTTGTCGCAAGCCATGAGGGCCGTTTCCTCGTCGGGGTAGATGCACCCCTTTGCAGGCTCGTCGTGACGACGCTGGACGAACCCCTTGGGGATCGGGTTGTGGTCGATGATGCGAGCCGGGAAGGTCGCAAGCTGCAGGACTCGGCGCATCAGCTGGGCGATCTGCGTGCGCGATGCACCGGAGAGCTTCGCCGGGATCTTCCGCATCACATCCAGGGCATCGTCCAGCGTCACCTTGTCGATCGGCTTGTCCCCGATCGTGGGGTAGACGTGCTTTCCAAGGCGGCACGTGTCGCTGTATTTGCTCGCCTTGATCGGCACGTGGTCGGGGTAGAGCTTGTGCAACTCGCCGCCGGTCCACTGCTCGGCAAACTTCTGGAACGTGGGGGCCGTCGAGGTCTTGGGCGATGGCGGAACGATCTTGCACGGCTTGCCTTCCAGGTCGCGGATGGTCGCCTCGATCTCGGCCAGCCCTTCGGCTGTGGTCGCGGCGGCGCCGTCCTTCAAGGCATCCTCGATCCATTCGGTGTGCCCGCACTTGCGAAGCCGTGCGACCCATCCGGCTACCACACCCGCGCGCTTGCGGGCCTGCCGTTCGTTGCTGGCCCATGGGACCGTCGCCGCCTTGCGCTTGTTCGTGCCGATGGTGACTTGGATGCAAAGCGCCCCGGTCGGGCCTCGAAACGCGGTTCCTGTCGCTTCGCGTGGCATGGTCGTGCTCCTGTCTTGGCGCCCGGGCGCGGTGTCACCCAACGGCCGGGCAGGGTGTTGCTACTGCGCGTGCCGTCGCTCCTGCTCGTCGTGCTCCACGATGGTCACTATCGATTGGAGCCTGCTGGTGACGCGTCCAAGGGTCGCCTGCCAGGTCTCATGATCCACGATGACCTTGGTATTCATCGCGTCGAACACGGTCCAAAGCTCATCGACAATCCCGGCGAGACCATCGGAAACGCCGTGCTCGCATCCGAGCACTCGACGCAGGGTCGGCAGGTCATCGGCCTGCGGTTCGGGCTTGGACGCTTCAGGTTCGGTCGTGGGCGCTACCGCTCGCGCTACCACTGCCTGCACCCTGGTGTTGGCGTGCTTGCTGGCCCTCTGTCTGCTGGCTACGTTCTGCATGTCGAATCTCCTCGTTAGGTTCGGCCATGAACCCCGGGCGCTTGCACGTCGCGGGGTTCACTTCGTTGGTGGGGCGACGAGCTTTCAGACCCGCCGTCCCGTGGCGCTGTGTCCGCGCTCCCTCGACTTGCCCCGGATTCGCCCTGGCAACCCGCTATGACCTGGATTCGCCGGCCATCGCTATCCGCTGTTCCTTCGCAGCCGCGGAGCGCGTGCATCGTCAACGCCCCTTGCGAGGCGATGAGGGCTGGTTGCTCTTGCCCTTCGGCGCATCGAATGCGCTCGCCATGATCATTCTCACGGCGTCGGACCTGGTCAGGGCCAGTCCGGGTTGTGCGTGCTCCGCGGCGAATGCGTCCAGCTGGGCGAGTAGGGACGCCGGTACACGGATCGCGATCTGCGTTGTGGGTTCGGCACCCTCGACGGGGCGCCCCTTGGCTACGGTCTGCATGGTGTCGTTCTCCTGCAAGGTGTCGATCCAATCGGCCGCGGTGCGACCGGCGAATGCTTCGGGGTGCTCGGCTGCAAGGGCATCGAGCCGCGCAAGCGCAGCCCGCACCCTCGGAAGGTCAACGACTCGGCTCACGCGCCCACCATGTTGTCGATGGCGTGCGGCTGAAACGGCTTGCCAGTGCGCGACAGGTGCCCACGGCTCGCAAGCTCCGCAGCGACCGCGCGAAGCGATAGCCCAGCGGCACGCAGTTCACGCGCGGCGGCGATGACTGCCTGCTCGGACGCAACCGGCTCCACGTGCACGCCATCGGCCGCGAGCGCGAAGCCGTAGGGCACGCTGCCCACCAACTCGCCGCGGCTGGCCTTGTGCTGCATGGCCGTGCTGGTGCGCTCCGCGATCTGGTTGCGCTCCAACTCCGCGGCGCCAGCCATGACGGTCAGGAAGAACCGTCCCATGGCGCTGGACGTGTCGACCGCCTGCCCACCCAGGTCGACAAGATGCAGGGCCACGCCATGACGATCCCAGCCTGCCGTCACGTCGAGGCAATCGGCGCAGTTGCGGAACAGGCGATCGAGCTTCAGGGCGACGACGGCGCCGACCTTGCGCGTCCGCACCATGTCCAGCACGCGGCGTCCACCTTCGCGCGCGTCGAGGGCCTTGTAGCCTGACACCCCAGCGTCGATCACCACCTCGGCCAACTCCAAGCCGCGCATGGCGCAGTAGGCGCGGATGCGTGCTTGCTGCGCGTCGAGGCTCACGCCTTCGTTGGCCTGCTCTTCGGTGCTCACGCGAACGTAGGCGATGACAGCGGAGGGGGCGTTCGACTTGGTGGCGTTGCGCTTCATGAGGAACATCTTGCGCCCTGCGTCGCGCACTGTCAACCAGTGTCTTGCATGGCCGTGCAGTTTAGCAGCAGGGTGTGGGATAGTATGCGATGCCTTGTGCACAGCCGGTCCCCCATGCACAACCGGGCGACGCACGCGATCGGGCTGGTGTACCCTGCCGGGCCATGGCTGCAGGTATTCAGATCGCTGTCCGCCTCGAAGCGGAGTTGCTCGCCAGGATCGACGCGCTGGCCCCCAAGCTATCGACAGACGTGCACACCGCGAACCGGAGCGATGTCATCCGGGCGCTGGTCAAGAAGGCGTTGCCCGCGTACGAGGCGGAACACGGGTTGGGCGAGGCGGAAATCAAGCCACGGAGGGCGCCAAGGTGAGCACGTTCGACACGACTCCACACGAAAGCCCGATCTGCGAGTACGCAGTGGCGCTGCTCGGACGAATCGCAGGAAGCGACGATTGCTTTGCCCAGGGCACAGGCGTTTGGATCGCTCCGGGCATCGCCATGACTGCCAAGCATGTGGTGACCGACTTCTACGAAAGGTTCTCTGGTCGAAGCTTTCCTTCGGACCCGGAAGGGGGGAACGTCGAAGGGAACTTCCTCATCTACGCTTGCCAGCGAATACTCGGGGGCAAGGATGTCGCCTACTGGGTGTGCGATCGCATATGGTTGTCGCGCCACAGCGATATAGCGTTGCTTCCCTTCCAACCGGGGCACGCGAACGCTTCGGAGTACAAGTGGCCGGGCGTGTTGGTTTGGGAACTGGACCCGCCAACGGAGGGTGAGACAGTCCACGGGTTCGGATATCGGTCGCCGACAATCCAGATCACTCCAGGGCCGACCCCCACTCTGAGCTGGACCGATGTTCCCACAAGCACGTCAGGGGAGATCATCGAGGTTCATCCGGAGCGTCGGGATCGTGGGCGGCTTACGTTCCCGTGCGTTCATGTCGGTGCCCGCATCGATGGCGGGATGAGTGGCGGCCCCGTGTTCAACAGCGCGGGGCACCTCGTCGGCATCAACTGCTCGGAACTCCCGGCTGGCGAAGACGGCTCGCCGCCTGCTTCGTACTTCGCTCTGCTGTGGCCAACGATGGGAATTGAGATAGATGCTCCATGTGAGGGCATACCAAGCGGAGCGAAGTATCCGGTGCTTGAGTTGGCTCGACGCGGCGTGATCGTAGCCCGGGGCGCGGAACGCGTTGAACTGCTCCCGGACGGCGGCATGAAGTTGCGCGTGCCCTGAATCGTTCGGCCCTTCCCCGCTGCCAAAGCTTACCGCACGCCCTCGGTCGAACTCACCCCACCCCAAACACTGCAGGCATCACCGCGAGACTTCCTGCTCGGCTGGTTGGTCGATAGACTTGGGTCATGATCAAACGGGGGGGATGTCTGACCGCTTGGCTCGTCCTGATCCTTCTCGGATCCGCACTTCGGGCGGGACTGATTCTCGTCGGCGGGATAGACACGCCATTCCAGGGAGCCATAGCGCTATCAGTCGCGTTCTGCGCATGGGGAGCCCTGCTGTGGAAGAAGTGGGGTGCATACGGAGTTGGAGCCTCATGTCTCCTGTCTGTTGTCGTCTTCGGCATGACCGCACGTCCGGAACCAGCTTCCATCGCGGTTGTCTTGGTGGCGCTGTGCGTACTCTGCGTGTACGTGTTTCTCGTTTGGCGTGCATGGGCGCGATTCGATCCAAATTGGACCCCACCCAAGCAACAGACGAGGGCCGCGGCAGCTGCCACCACCGACACGTCCAGGAACAATCCTCGATTCCGGGGACATTCCGAGGAGCCGATTCAAGTGCCGCACGCGGATGCTGGTTCTGATTCGACGAAGAGCAAGCCATCGAAGACAGCGCGTCATGCTCGTTGCGGATGTCGCGCGAAGAACGATGCGGACGCTGAGTTCTGTACGAAGTGCGGGGCGAGCTTGAAGCCGATCCCATGTCCCAAATGCGACAAGGACAACGACTGCGACGCGGAGTTCTGCGATGCGTGCGGATCACCGTTGCGCGACGCGAAGTGTGCGTCCTGCGGCACAACCAACAAGCCCGACTCCTCGTTCTGCAAGAAGTGTGGCTCGAAGTTGGAATCGGCAGGAAGCGCCGGTTCCCCGTGAACCTCGCGCCGAAGGCCGGAAGCGACGAACTGCCGGCCATGGAGTCCAACCGGTAGCGCTACGCCAGCCCAGCTCGCACGGTTGCGATCGGCCTGCCGTCCACAGCGCGCCAGCATGCCAGGGCGCCACGGCAGGCCACCCGTTGCGTGGAATCGAGGGCAGGCGAGCGTAGGGCGACGCCCGGCACAGGGTTAATCCACATGTTTCACCAGCAACGTGCCCTGTGAAAGCAGGAGCCTCACGAACGGGTGGTGTCAGCAGAAGTTCCCTCCACCACACTCCTCTTCACACATGCATCCGCACCCGGTGCAGCAGCCTTCCACGCCTTGACAGGAATGGATGCAATTCTGACATGCCGGATTGGGGGGGGAGGGGCACCCTCCCCCGGTGTCCCACGGACCGATCGAAAGCGTGTACGGGCCCGGCGGGCACCAAGCGAAATTTGGATCCGGCCCCGCCGATCCCTTGGACGGGGACGTTAGACACATGCCGAGAGACTCGCACCATCCGCACCCTATGTAGTGCACGACCATGCCGTAGTCCTCCGCCGTGGCGGCGAAGCAGCCTGTCAGGCAGCCCGTGTGTACGGCGCACGGGTCCGCATTCGCGAACGTTGTGGCACACACAGGGCTGGTCTGATCCGACTCGCCCGCCGCGTTCAACGAGGACGTTGTGTAGCAATACTGAGTGTTCGGCTTCAATCCGATGTCAAGGAAGGTAGAGCCCCTCCTCTCGGGGTCCACTTTAAGGTCAACCGATCCCACGAGAGAGCCATCGCGGTACAGCTTGAATTGGGAAGCCTTTCCACGGTCCCAACTCACGTACACGCGGTCGGAAGTCGCTGCCTTGGCCTGGAGATTCTGCGGGACAGCCGGCAGGGCGCCACTGCTGCCGCCATCGGAGGGAAAGATCGCATCGCTCGAACCGCAAGCCGTTGCACCGATGGCGAGAGAAAGAACGACGAACAGTCCGATTCTCATGTGAGTCTCCCCTCTTGATCGCTCGGTAGTCGTGTGGGCTTCACACCAATGGTGTCTACATCGGCCCCAAACGGCTCACCCCTCCTCCACCCAACCTGATGAGAAACGAACGCGCGGTCGCCTGTCAAGTGGCGTCGACTGCCCTCCGCCCCATGGCCCGCTCGGCCCGCCACCGTTCAACCGCCCCCCTCCGCCCGCCTCCCGCAACCGTGCTCGCCCTTCCGGCGTCCGAGCGCCCGTCGACAGTCCGCCGTGCAGCCGGCAGCGCTTCCGCACACGGACGCGGCCTTCCGGTCCAAAGTCGACTGCGGCTGGGTCTTGGGCCTCGATTCACGCCGCATCCTCCCCGCCGTCCGCTTCAAACCATCCGACTGCGTGCACGATGTCCGCTCGGGTCACACCAAGCAGCTGCAGCCTGCCCCGCATCCTGCGCAGCGCCACCCGCTCGATCTGCTCGGCCCTTTGCTTCGACACTCCGAGCACAAAGCCGATCTCGGTGAACGACATGCCGCCCCATGCCGCCAGGTCCAGGGCGCACGTCTCGCCGCTTCCCTCGCCTCGCACCTCGCAAGCCAGATGGTAGCGGCATCGCGGCCAAGGGCACGGCCGTGGGCCCCGCTCACATTCGCCACGGGTGCGCGGCATCCGCTTCACTGCCGGGCTGCCTTTTGCTCGATGGCCGCGACCGCCTTCGGGGTTGTCTGCAGTTCCTTTGCCGCCCAATGCAGCAGCCCTTCGCGCACCGATGCGGGGGAAAGGCCCGTCAGCCGCACCATGCTGATCACTGCGCGTTCCTGATCCGACAGTGAATCGGGCCGGTCGCACCAACCCGCTCGGCACTTGAGCCAGAAGATGCACGCGGTCAGGTCGCCCGCCATCGCCTTCGAGTAGAGGACTCCGGCGATGTCGATGTTTGCCAACGCTTCGCCCTGGTCCAGCTCGCGGCGGTAGTAGCGGCGCAGGGTGTTGACGCTGGTATCGATCGCCCTAGCGATGTCGCGATGCGTGGCACCCTTGCAGGCCAGCGCCGCAACCCTTGCCCGGGCCTCCTCCGTTGGCTTGTGCCGGGTCATCGGGTCGCCCCCTTTTTATGCGGATCAGGTGCGCCGTCCTCGGGGGTGCTTGCCAGCTTGCCCTCGACTTCGGCCAGCATGGTCTGCATCTCGGGCTTCTTGTCCCCGCCGCGAATGCGCTTGACCAACGATGCCCGCATCAAGAGCAGGATCGTGCGGTCCGTCGCGTCGCGCACATCCGCGGGCATCAAGGGGGCCGCGTTGTCGAAAACACCGGCTTCAATGAATGCATCGGCCAGCCGTTCGGGTGTAGCTTTCATGGTGTCTCCCTTGTCGTTACGGCGCCCAGGTCGAAAACGTCGACGCCTCGTTCGGCTGTGATGCTCACCTACGCCTCCGTCCCGGTCTTGCCGGGCATGCTGGTCCTGGTGTCGAGGCCTGCAGCGCGGAGCACACCGGCCAGCGCTCGAACCGCGGCAGCGGTGTCGTTGACCCTGCGGCAGTAGTCGAATTGCTCCCATGCCGCCGCGAGACGTGCGGCCTGGGTTGGTTCCGGCGGTGCCGGGGGGTCGGGCTCCGGTTCCTCCTGCTCGTCGTCGTCGCCCTCGTCGGTGTCCTCGTCGTCGTCGTCCTGGTCCTGGTCGGGCTCGTCGCCTTCGGGCTCGTCGTCGGGTTCCTCCGGTGAAGGGTCGGTGGTGTCGCCGGGCTCCACCTCGATCTCGGGTTCCGCTTCGTGCTCCACCTCGACGGGGGTGGCTTCGGTGGTGTCATCAAGCATGGGGGCCTCCCTTTGCGGCTCGTTCGTCCGCCGCAATTCGTTTGATCGCTGCGACCACAGCGGCATAGGCATCGGGGAACGGTTCAAGCGCGCCGCACAGGACGTTCACCATGCGCGTCCACTCCTCGGACCCAAGGATCCGATCGCCCATCGAAACCTCTGCCTTGGCTCGCTCGCTGACTTCCTGCAGTAACGAGAGCAGCCCTCGCGTCTCGCGTATCGGCGCACAGACCGCCTGGATTGCCTTCAGGGCCAGCGCGGGATCCTTGTTGTCAATTGCCTCCTGCAGGATCGTTTCCGCAGCTGAGGTCAACCGCTCGGCCCTCTGCCAGCACTTGCGCACCTCATCGAGCAAGCTGTCCGCCCGGGCTACCTCGACGACGGTCGGGCTGGCTACCATCTGCCCTGCGGGCGCGTGCGCCTTGTGCCTGTAGACGGCTGCCTTCGATGTGGCGAACCGTTTCGCAACCGTTCCGCAACCCTCTCCACGCACTAGGGCGTGGTTGATTTCCTCGACGTTGGCGTGCTGGCAGATTGAGCAGGTCTGCGGCATCGGTCAGCCAGCCCTCTTGCGAGCGATGGCGGCCAGACCGTCTGCGATGTCCCTGGCCTTCGACTGGCCTGCCGCGATGGACCGCTCCTCACTTCGCGCGAGCAGCTCCACGAGGCCAGCCACAACGCGGAGCAACCGGGTCACGCATTCGTCTAGGACTTCCTCCCGGGACCGGGGTTGTTTGCGGGTTCGCGGCGTCTTGCCCTTGATGGCTGTCTTCCTGGACATGGTGTCTCCCTGGCGATTGCGGCGCCCTGGTGACGTCCTGTCGCGTCGCCCTGCTCGGACGGGTGCGAGGTCGCGGCGTGCGCCGCTCGCGTCGCCCCGGGGCGCCTGGACGTCGGACCGCGCCATCAAAAGAACCTCACGCGGATGGTCACGTCCGCAGATGCGGTCAGCTCCCACGTCGCTTCGTCGGGCGCAGCTGAATCCCAGATCACAGCATTGGCGTCCTGGGCAAGGATCCAGCGTCCCACGGGCATCCGTTGGAGCTTGTGCTTGATGCGCTGTGGAACGCCGGCCACAAGCTCGATCGGCGGGTCCTTCGCCCCGGGAAGTGTTTCCCCGGACGCGACGTGCGGCGAACGCATGATCGGGTTGAGCAGCGTCATGCACGCGTCGCGTAGCGCTTCCAACGACACGAAGTCCCCGAGCTGGAATCCGCCCATGGAAGTGCGTTGCGGTCTCTCTGCCATTGCTCATGCGCCTGTCTGCCCGGATGGCCCGGGCTGGTTGTGGGTCATCAGAAGTCCTTCCCCTGCGGAGCGTAGGAGTAGGAGCTTGCATCGAGGTCATCGAACCGCGTGAACTCGGCCTGCCAGTACACACGCACGTCCCCGGTGCCGAACCGTCGACCCTTTGCCACCGAGATCGTTGTCACCTCGGCGGTTGCGTGGTCGTCGTGGAACAGGAACCAGACTTGATCCGCGTCTTGCTCGATGGCTCCTGACTCCCGCAGATCGGACAGCCCCGGGCGCGACCCCTTGCGCTGCTCGGGTGCTCGGTTGAGTTGCGAAAGAACGATCACCGGAACGCCCAGATCCTTTGCCAGCGCTTTCAGCTCGCGGCTGTTCTGCGCTACCTCCTGCTCGCGGGTCTGGGCACGCGCGTTGACACCCATGAGCTGTAGGTAGTCGATGCCGACGAGTCGCAAGGGTGTTCCCGCGGCCTTGCACTCGGCGGCGATGCGCCGACACTTCGCCCGAAGTGCGGTCAGTCCGATCTTGCCTTCATCGTCGATCCAGAGCGGGAGCTTGTTCAGGTCGTTCGCCGTAGCTGTGATGCGATTCCAATCGTCCTCGGTCAGGCCATCGAGCTGGGCCATGCGACGGGAATCCACCTTGGCCTCGGCGCAGACCATTTGGTCGAGTAGCTCCTGGCGAGACATCTCCAGGGAGAACAGGGCAACTCCGCCATGCTTGCGGGCGACGTGGCGCGCGACATGGGACAGGAGCGACGACTTTCCCAACCCAGGGCGCCCGGCGATGACAATCAGGTTGGGCGAAGCCAGCCCCACGATCTGCTTGTCGAGGTCAACCAGCCCCGTGGTGATTCGCTCCGCCGCCTGCTGCTGCAACCGGCCTTGGATGTCCAGGTAGTGCTCGCGCATGATCGAACGGAGCCGTTGCGGCTTGTGCGTGGATCGCTCCGCGGCGAGCTCAAAGACGCTTTGCTCGCACTTGTCGATCCAGGCTTGGGTGTCGCCGATCTGTCCGTAGCCCTCGACTACGATGCGACGAGCTGTGGCAATCACCTCACGCTGCCGCGCCTTGTCGAACACCGTGCGGGCGTACGTCTCGACGTTTGCGATCGCAGGCACGGCATCGATGATCTGCGCGAGGTACCGCACGCCGCCCACGCGAGACAGCAGGTCGCGGTCCGCGAGCCAGCCCTTGACCGTCACCGCATCCACGGGCTTGCTGGCTGCGCGCAAGGCGAGCTGTGCCGCGTAGATGGTGCCGTTGTCGTGGCTGTAGAAGTGCGCCGCCTGCAGGAAGTCGGAAACGGTGTCTAGGGTCGAGCCGTCGAGGAACACGGCAGACAAGACTGCCGCCTCGGCTTCCAGGTCGTTCGGGGGCACGCGGCCGTCAGGTTCCACAGTTCACCTCCGCTGCCGCGCGGGGCCGCGGCCTCGGCGCTGGCTTGGCTGGCGCCTTCGGCTTGGACCAGGGCGTCCCCAGCTTCGGAAGGTCGCGAGGCAGACACCGCAGGGGGTGATGCTCCTCGGCAAGGTATCCGCGCGCGCCATCGTCCCGCAGGTAGCCCTTGAACCAGTGCTCCAACACTTCGATCGCCACGGGCTCGAGATTCTCGGCGGGTGTGCCTCGGCGCCGTAGCTCGTCGGTAGCTTCCTCAGCGGCACGCGCAACGATCGACTTCATCCACTTGCCGTCCGCGTCAGCCCTGGTGTACTTGCCGTAGCCTCGGCGGCTGTCCTGGTACGTGGCGGTCCAGACACGCCAACCGACCTCAGGCTTCACCGCGGAGGGTAGGGGTTGCTTCCGTGCCGTCCGGGGTCGCTTGGCTTCGGGGTTGGGAGCCACAAGGGCGAGCACCGGGCCTCCCTTCCCAGCCTCCGATTCCACTGCGGGAGCGGGCGGTGAAACCGCCACCTCTCCCCTGGGTAGTTCAATGGGTAGTTCTGAGTGCCTGGTGGGCACTACCCCCAGTGCCTGGTGGGCACTACGTAGTGTCTCCTGGGCACCATGGGGTAGTGCCTGCTGGGCACTATGGGTGAGGCTGTAAAGGGTAGCGTCATGCAGTCCCGTACTCCCGACCTTGCGACGAGTGCGGACCACCCGAACCGGGGTCGATGTGTCTGCCACCAACCGGCGAAGCGACAGGGTGACGGAGTGCCGCGACAGCCCTGTGTCAGCTTCCAGGGTTGTGAGCGACGGCCATGCTTCGCCCGTTGGATTCGCGTGTCGCACCAGGGCGGTCAGCACGGCCCGATCCATGGTTGGCAGGCTGCAGGAGCGATCCCATATCGAGCGCAGGGCGAGCAGGGGATCGAGCTTCACGCCGCGCCTCCCGCCGACATGGGCGCAGCTGCAACCCACGCGCCGCCGTCGACTTCCTCGATCTCCACTTCGCCACCGCCCACGTCCACCACGGCGGGAACACGGTCGAGCGGGCAGCGTTCGAGCGCATCGGCAAAGCGGCCGTTGCCTTCGGCGCGAAAGAACGCCGCGACCTTGGATAGCAGCCCCGTCCCCACGAGCCGCGAGTGCGCATCGTCGATGCGGCGGGAGAAGAACACGATCCGGTCGGGGCTCATCGTCGAACGATCCTCGACAGGGGAATCCGGATTACCGGCGCGCGGCAATGAAAGCGCGTCTGCCGGTGTGGTCGGTCGGAAGTGTGCGGGGTCTCGCGTTTCATCGTACCGAACAGAGGTACGAGCCGGTCGGGGTTGCTCATGCTGATTTCGACCTTCGCGCCCGGTTCGGTGAACGCAGCTGCTAGGCGCTTCAAGTGGTCCGAGATCCGCTCATCTGTTGGAGGGCTGCAGGGTTCGGGGTCGACCGCGATGAAAAGGGAAGTCCCGTTGCCAGAGTCGCCGGCCCCCATGCACCGCGGGTCTCCAAGCTGCGCGGCGAGCCATGTTTCTATCTTGTCCGCCAAGCGTCGAGCGCATCGCTTCTCGTCGCTCGTGGCGTTCGTGCCGCTTGTGCGTTCCGCATCAACGTCGATGTACACAACGCGTCTGTGCGTCACCTCTGCCTTGCGTACGCAGCCTTGCGCCGCCACGTGCCAGCAATCGGGCTCGTACCTCGACGCGGCACCCTCAGAGATCACATTCGGAACCACAAACGCACCAATCGAGTCGGTGAACGTGTCCGCTTGCCGGGCAAGGGCGATGGCGCTTCGCAGGTTCGTGGGATATGCCACCCGGACGCGCGACCCCAGCGATCGGAACTCTGTGGTTTGCCCGGGCTGCAAGTCGAGAAAGCGCCACAACGCATGGATCGACAGAGCAAGCGAATCCAGACCACAGCCGGGCCCGGGCTCGAACCCCTGCCACCAGGGCAGAGCTGTCATGCAATCGGACGTCTGATTCATGCCGCTCTCCTTTCGGTGTCGATCAGCTCGACCAGCGCGCGGCTACTTCTTTCCGCCTGCGCCCCAAGCCCCGGCAACCGATGCGGCTGCGTTCATGCGAGCCACCTTCTCGTCGGTCTGGCGATCGGCATTCCCCGATGCGACGCCCGCCTTGGTGCCTTCGAGCGTGTTGTACGACCCGCTCGCGACCTGCTGCTGGTTGATGGCCTGCTGTCCCATGCCCCTGTCGCCCTCGCGTCCAGCGCCGTACAGGGCCTGCAACTGGCGCTCTGCTTCGCGCTGCGCCTGGGCACGGGCAATCATCCCGGCCATGGCCGTCTGCTGGCCCATCTGCGCCTGCTGCTGCTGCGCGTTGCGCTGGGCGAGGATGTGAGCCAGCCCGCCGCCCTGGGCTGATGCCGCCATGGCATTGGACGATGCAACGTTGGACGAGAGCCCCTGCTGCATCTGCAGCTCTTCGGGCGTGGGGCCCGCGGTGCCGTTCATTCTCCGTTCGAGAGCCTGTGCCAGCTCAAACTGCTTTGCTCTCCATTCCGCCTGCTGCTTTGCGGCCTCTTGCTGCGCCGTCCAGTCGAATTGATATTGGCTGGGCGTCGCAGCTGTTGGGGCCCCACCAAAGACGTCCTTTGCCAGCCCGTAGCCTCCTCCGGTGAAGGCGTTGGCGCCTGCCTCGATCCAGTCTCCGAGTCCCATGGTCATCTCCCTTCGAACATACGAAGCACCATCAGCCCGTCTGAATTGACGGACCCACAGCGCAACCACCAACCGTTCCACTCCAACCAGACCGAGCCATCGGAGCGGACAATCACGACGCTACCCGCCTTCGCTCGCGCCATCGGGCAAGCGCTACGGGCGCATCGGTCGGCGCCGCTTCGGTCTGCTTGGAAAGCCATGCGTCCACGTCGCTCGCCTTGCACAGCCAGCGTCGCCCTACCTTGTGAGCTGGGAACTCGCCCGACCTGCACGCAGACAGAACTCGACGCTTCGGTAGGGCGTCTTTCAGGTAGGTGCACGCGTCCACGGGGCGGTCCTTGTCGCCGCTGCTCTGCTGCCCTTCCTGTAGGTCCTGGATTGCCGACCCGAGCAGCACGAGCGCCTGGCCGATTGCGGCGACTGCCCTGCGATGCTTTGCGGTGTCTGCTCCCCTTGCCATGGCGTTGCCCTCAACACGCCGCGGCCATCGGCTCGACGGACGCCGGCTCGGGCAGAGGAAGGCGAAGTTCCCGCAGAGCCCTTTCGATGCGGGCGGCGCTCGTTGAACGCACCGATTCTCCCTGCAGGTATCGCTTCAGGGTGCGTTCGGCACACCCAGACCGAGCACGGATCTGGAGCTGCTGAAATGGCGTGTACGTGGGATCAATAGCGCGCATTGGGCGAGCCTTTCTGTCCCCTAGTTGTCCACAAGGGGACACCACAAACGACGACGCGCCCAGCCCCGGAGTCCCGGGTGGGCGCGTCTTGGCGTCGTTAGTATCGAACACCGGCGCGCCGGTCAACGGTGTTTCGGTGAAGAGTACGTCGAGTTCAACGGATGTTTACAGGAGTAGACAGGCTGGCTTGCCGAACTGATAGCCCCTGCTATCGCCGCTTGTGGCGTGCGAGGTCGACCACCTCGGCAGCGTTGCCCGATCCATCCCGGAGCAGGCTCGCCAGGGCATCGGAGGCTACGCGCGCGGCCGCCAGGTCACCCGCGGCGGCAAGACGTCCCACGCTGTCAGCCAGCGCCCGGATCAGGGTCGTTCGGGGGGTGTCGTCGGCCGTCCCGGCATCGTGGGTTGGCTGTCCAGGGACGCCGCCGGGAATCGCAAACGA
This sequence comes from Deltaproteobacteria bacterium, assembly GCA_016218915.1. Taxonomy (GTDB): domain Bacteria; phylum Myxococcota_A; class Polyangia; order Polyangiales; family Polyangiaceae; genus JACRCQ01. The sequence continues at coordinate 118,352 of JACRCQ010000077.1, read as the reverse complement.
AGCGCAAAGGGGGTGCGTGGACGGGTCCGATACGTTGCGAGCTGTGTCCAAGGGTGTCGACGTTTGCAGCGCTTCGGTGCTATCCGTATCAGGTGGATCACCTTTAGGTTCCAGCGCCGAAAGGCTTGGGGGTTCGATTCCCCCCTCGTGCACTTAGCTGAGATATTCCAGGGCGAACCGCCCGGCACGCGGGCCTGGGCACGTCCCTTTGCCGCCCCTGGCTGTGCAAGGCGGGATCGATGACGCGCATTCTCTACGCCGGATCGGACATTCGCGAGCATCCGGCTCGACCCAACGAGCACTGGACGAAGGACCGGCGGGAGAAGTACCTGCTTCGACCTGATGTTGTGCGGCCGTTGTCCGTGGACCCGAACGTCTGGGGCCGCGCTCGAGGCCCGGATGGACAGACGTCGGGCACGCCCCTTCCATGGATCAGCGTCGAGGCGGTGATCGAGGGGGTCAGAAGCTGGGCAGGCGTTGACGATGGGGTTGCCATTGTCATTGGCGTCGTTGCCGAAGACCCACAGGAGGAAAGGACCCTCGCAAGAAGCATGGGCACCAACGTGGAGTTGTGCCCGCAACCGACCTGGGAGTTCCTGGGGTTCGACGTGGCCGACAGCACGACAAGCGGACTCAGCAACTGCGGCTACGGACTCGGCGAGGTGGATGTCCTTCGACCGCCATGGGCTTCGCGACTCAACCACCACGGCCTCTTCGCCGAGATCACCGATGCGCTGTCGTTTCGTCGCCTCACGGACGAGCGGGTGCCGGAGCACGCGCCGTTCCGCGTGTACGGCATCTGGATGTTGGAGGTTGATGGTCCGGGCGAGCCTCCATGATGTTGGCGGTGAAGCTGCCGTCTGGCGATCTCGTCGCGAGAGTCATGGACTCCGGCAGCGGCCGCGCGCTACGTCCGATCCCTCACGCGCTGTGCCATGGGCATGGCTGCCCGCCAGGGTGACGAAGATTGTGTCCCGCGCGAGGTCAAGGTTCATGTGGCCCCCGACTGTTCGAGCCGGACCCGGATCACGAAGTCGTCGAGCGCAGAGTTCGTCGTAGGTTCATCCGGGAGACCGCTCGCGGCGTGAGCCTCTGCCAGGACAGCATCGAGCTCATCCAGCACCTTCTCGTGCTGCACTATCTCCGCCGCCTCCAGGCGCATTTTCTCAGCGCCTTGCTTCTTCCTCTCGACGAGATCGCTGACTGGGCTTATGCGAAAGGCGTCGTTCAACACGTTGACGATCGCAATGACCTCGCCCGTGCGCATCAGGTGGATGCCCGAAAGGAGCACTCGGTATGCACATACAACAGGTGCTTTGCCGTCGGATCTGGCTCATGGAGGCGCTTGCGTCGTCCGCGAGCAAAACCACTGGTAGTGGCGAACCGTCTGCCTGGTGATGCATCCGCGCCCGAGCTCGCGCAACTCCTCGAAGGCAGGGGTCGACACAACGACCGGCGGCGAGAAGAGGTGCTCGAGCACGTATCCGTTGTGGTTCGTCATCAGCCGGGCGAACTTGCGAAGGTCGTGTGCCTCCCAGTCGAGGTCGATGCGGCTCTTGTCACTGACGGTGATGGTCTCGGAGGGCGGGCGCAGACCCAGAATGCTGCGCGTCGGCAACAAGAACGCCCCTCGCAAATCGACGTCGCTATCCGGCGACGCGAAGCCGTACAAATGGGCGCTGCTGATCATAGCGAACACCGGCGCCGGCCCGCGGTGCGCGACTTCCGCGAGGTACGCGCGGTCGACCATCGACCAGACCTCGTTGATCTGCTCAGGGGTCATGACGCACCTGCGCGCGTCTTGCTCCAGGAACAATTACAGTTCGCCTCACCGGCCCGCCCCTATTCGCAGGAGCAGCACCCTGCCATCGAGAGTTCCGCAAGCGACCCGATCACCTTGCGCGCAGAGCGAAAGCACCATCGTGTTTACCCCGTGGACCTCAACGCGCTCCTCGTGCAGCAGGTCGCCGGATTTCGCATCAAGCACTCCGAGCGTCCCGTCGGTCAGCGCGTACACGAGCCGCGAACTGTGCCCGATGGGTTCAAGTGCGGTGGCCAGTGCAGTGAATGATCGCCGCCACCGAGGGCGGCCCGATGGCATCTCCAGCGCCTCGATGAACGCGCCGAAATTCGATGGCTGTGGATCGTGGACTCGAAACGCACGCACCAGCGAGCCGTCTGCCATCAAGCGTGCGGTGCTGCACATGAGGTGGCTTTGCTCTGGGTCCCACCGAAAGCACTCCTGAACTCTGTTCATCGCGTCGACCAGGCACAGAACCTTGCCTTGATGTGACGACGCCGGCGTGCCACGCAGGAAGTAGAGGCCTTTCCCGCCATCGAGTCGAATGGAGTGATTGAAACAATCGAAGTGCCCGAGGTCGTTGGCGAGTTCTTCCCGTCCGTCGGAGTTCAGCAGGCGGTCGCATCGAGCCCGCTTTCGCTCCAAGTCGCCCGTGTCTCGGCAGAGGAGCCTCCCCGCACGGTCGACCGAGAACAGCATGCCGCCGTCGAAGTGTGCGATCGAGTGCAGGCGGTCATCGCGAACTTCAAAGAGCCCGCACTTGTCGGCGGCCCCGGTGAATGCGTTCCCGCGTTCGACCACGTTTACGAGCATGGAGCCCGCGCGCTCCAGCACTTGGACCCCGTGTCCAGCGCCTTGAATATAGAGGCTTCGTCGACCTGCCGTCGTCCACTCCTCGGCGTGGCAACAGTCATGCACGGCCAGCACCCGTTCGGCGCCGGTCCAAGCGATGTCCCAGACACGATGCCGAGCTTCGAAGTCCGTGCCACCCATGGCCAAGTCCCACTGCGCTTTGTGAGTTTCGGGCTTGTAGACGCCGCACTCGAACTGGAGTGCGGTCGGTGCGGCGGCGACGAATGTCGATATTCGCGGGTCGGCTTCACCGTCGCGCAGACCCAGGTCCGCAGAGGACCGCAGATCCGCAATCACTCCGCCGACAAACGTTTCGAATGCGACCGATTCGCCATACTCCTCTTCATCGCGCGGCCGCAGCAGCACGGCGAGCGAGTCCCCGTTGACAAACCGCACTCGCGAAACGTCCCGGTTCTCCGATAGAACCCGATGCGAGCGGTTGGTTTCCCAATTCCACAGCAGCAATTCACCTTCGAAGAACCAACCTCCGTCGTAGCAACCGGTCGCGATTGCAATCATCGGCAACGTCGGGTGGAACGCGACATCGTTGATCGTGAATCGCGCCCCGTCGAACACGCCGAGGCGAGCCCCAAGATTGCCAGAGTAGATGCAGATCCGGTGGCGAAGGCGATGCCCCTCGTAGAGTGCCCTCCCTGGCCAGTAGAGAGAATCGAAGTCACTCACCAATGCGAGGACACCTCCATCCTCTCGTCGATAGGCACCCGCCGGACGCCCGACTTCAGCGAACCTGGATGGCGAGAGTTCAGCCTCGAGGGCAAGGCCGAGGTGCGGCTTCACGACGAAGGCTCCCGTCGCAGCGCCACGCGCGTTACCACCGCTTTGCCCACGACGCGCGATCCCTCGTGCATGTTGATTTCTGCGCCTCGCTGCAGATGCCCCCATTCCTCCGGCAAGGTAGGGTGGAGCCGTACGACGTCCGAACCTCCGGGCTCGATATGTTCGCAGTCTTCGAGGCTGACCCGCGCGCCGTTGAGCTCCAGTTCACCCGGGTCGGTCCGATTGCCGATGTTCCAGTCGGGTCGGTAGTCGGTGAAGATCGGGTTTGAACGGCCCCCAGCGCTGGCCGGCAGCAACGACAAGCGGGCTTCCACAAAGCCGTGTTCGGCCTCGTACATCCGAAAGCGACAGACCTTCGCGTTCTTCTCGAGACCCATATTCTCGTAGGCGTATTGCAGCGCTTCCCAGAACGCGCGCGGTAGCTGTCCGTGCTCGTCGGCCAGTTCAGTCAGCACGTCGGCAGCGAGTTGAAGTTCGTTGTGCTCCAAGTACTCGCGAAATTGGGACAGGTCCTGGCCCGTCGACAGCTCGGCCGCTCTCGACAAATGCGCCGTCGTGCGGGCCCAGGATTCCCGTAGGTCCGTCATCGAATGTTCTCCTTCTGCTCCTTGTCCCAGTGCTTCCTCCATTCATCCCAGTACTGTCGAGCTGCGTCGGCAAGCGCGGCGAATGCCAGTGGGGTACCCCGATCGAAGCGAAGCGCGAGCGCCTCATAGCGAGTCCGGAGCGTGCCAGCGCTTCCCCAAATCGTCAAACCATCGGTAGCCGCCTCTGCCTTCACAAGATCGGGTGACAGATCCGAGATCCTCTGCAGGTCCGCGATAAGCGGTTCGTCGTAGGGGGTGTGCGCAACCTCGCGGACGCGTTCGAGACGAGCCTCACTGCGACGGCGATCCGCCTTGTCGAGCTGGGACGGCATCCTGCGATGCTGGTCTGCTCCAACCAGCAAGGGCGCTTGCGGTGCTTCAGATCGGCTTTGGTGCCGACGGAGCTCCGGCCGGTGCGTCAGCCTGGCGCAGGCGCGGTGGCTACCGCCTTGCTGGCCGGCGCCGTCACCGCCCCAGGCCCGACCACCGTCGATGCCGACGACTGGATCGAGCACGAGGACGCAAAGAACTACTGTGTCGTCGAGGACTGCGTGCGCTCCAGCGACTCGATCCTGTCGATGATCTGGTGGAAAGATGAGAGCCAGATCGTCGATCTGCAAGGCGATGACTGACAAGGCTCGTCGCCGCGTCGCTTGACGTGGTGCGCATGGAACATAGGCGGCGCGACTCGTGCCAACGAGGAACTACCGAACCGCCAATCCCTGCCTTCTACGGTCGCTTGTCGCTCGGCGCTTGGGGCGGCGCAGCTTGTTCTGGCACTGCGCGCGTGTGTAGCATCCCTTCTCCGCTGCAGCAGCGGCTGCTGCCGGGTCTGCCGGAACGCCAGGACCGACCGCATCAATCATGGCCAGATCGATGCACGCGAGACCTACGTACTCCTGACAAGCAAAGGCATACTTTGCGGCAGCGGCCGTTTCGTCGCGTGGAACGCCACGCCCGTTCCAGGCGCCCTGCCAGGTCGAGGCGATCCCGACGCCGACCACATACAGTGGCATTGCGGGCGGAGCCGCCAGTGGACGACGACGGCAATCGTGTGCTTGGTTCCCGCGACAGCTTCCTGCCGCCGCAGGCCACCGTCTTGTCGTCATCGATGCGTTTCCGGTATGCTGTCACCGATGCCCCCCTTGCAAAGCGGGACGGACCTCGCCCGCAGGGCGGCTGACCTTCGCCGAGTGATCCGCGATGCTAGCCGCGGACTCGTCGAACGTGACGCGCTGGTCGAGTTGGTGGCGCTGGCTGCGGTGGCTCGAGAACACGTTCTGGTCATCGGGCCGCCAGGCACGGCCAAAAGCGAGGCCGTGAGGCGCATCGCGCGCGGTTTGGGCGGCCGCTACTTCGAGTATCTCGTCGGGCGCTTCACCGAGCCGAGCGAGATTTTCGGCCCGATCAGCTTGCGGAAGCTGAAGGACGGCTTGGTCGAGACCGAAACCGACGGCATGCTCCCCGAGGCCGAACTGGCCTTCCTCGACGAGGTGTTCCAGGGCTCAACCGCCATCCTGAACACCCTGCTCGGCATCCTGAACGAGCGGATGTTCGTGCGAGGGCACTCCCGCCGCACCTGTCCCTTGCGGGTCTGTGTCGGCGCGGCGAACGTCTTGCCCAATGATGAGGTGCTCGCCGCCTTTGCAGACCGCTTCTTGGTGCGAGCCTTCGTGGAGCCGGTTCCCGAGCCGCAGCTCGAGGAACTCCTCGAGGCCGGCTGGCTGCGCCCCGCGCTCGGCGCAGCCGGCAGCATTTCGGACCTGGACGCGCTCGGGGAGGCGGTCGATCGCGTAGATGTGGAGGCAGCGCGCCCGCACCTCGCCGACGCTCTGCGTCTGCTGCGAGGGGCAGGCCTGACGCTATCTGACCGTCGCGCCGTGCGCGTGCAGCGCCTGATGGCGGCTGCCGCTCTCCTCGACGGTCGCACGACCGCTGCACCGGGCGATCTCTGGCCTATCGTCTTCGTGGTGCCGACGGCCGACGGGCAGAAGATCGCGCGCGACGTCCTTCGGGAACGGCTCGCACGGTCGGAAAGTGGCACCCTGCCCGCCGCTGCGCTGGAAGCATCGCAGGGGCCTCGCGCGAGAGCGATCCGCGTGATCGAGGCAGGTCGATTGCTGCTCGGAGAGCGCCCCGGAGCCGGGGACATGGACGCACAGCAGGTCTGGCGGTTACGCCTCGAGTCGGTGGCGCGCGAGATCGACTCCATCTTCGCGCCCGAGGAGTTGCCCGAGGAGCTGAAGGCGCTTCGCACGGATGTGGCGACCATACTCGCTCCGGGGAACACACCGCAGCCCGCATCCCCATGAGAGAGCAGCTGGTCAGCATCGAATGGCAGCCGCGGCTCGTACCCCTGGACCCTTGCGCTGCCGCAGCGTGCGGCGCAGCGGCTCTGGCGCTCGCACGGCGACTACAGGCAGAGCCCGCCGAGAAGCTCACACTTCTGCGCGGTGTGGCGGGGGCTGACGTTCTCGCGGTCTGCGGCGCCCCCGAGAACCTGCCCTGGGTCGATGGCGTTGTCTATCTGGGAATCGATCCAGCGGCGCCGCGGCTCCGCCTACCCACCTGCCTGCGCCCATCGGTTCCGGTCGATCTCATAGAGCGGGCCATCCTCCGCCTCTCGGGTGCTGCGACCGGAGCGCCACTCGCCGTGCTCTGCGCCGAGCCGCTGTGCATCATTCCGCTGGCCGCGGCGCTGCCTGTGATGCACGCCCGCCTCGCGACCACGATGGGGTTGCACCTGTGACCTCGTTGCTACCGCGCCCCATCGCGAGCTGGCGCTCGTTGCTCGGCCTCTTTCCGCGGGACATCGCAAATGCGCTCTCACCCTGGCTGCCGAGACTCGATTCAGCCATGGGGCCGACGGCCACTGCTCCACATGGCAACGGCGAGCCGGACGGCTTCGATGGGCTCGGCCGCCGCGGCGCGTACGAGCGTCTGCTCGCCAGCGAATGGGCGCTGGCCGACGCATCGGTGGATGAGTTCCTGCGCCGGGCTGCGTGGCGCGAACACCTGTTTCACCAAATTCGCTTTCATTCGCCTGCTGCCGCCAAGCGCGCGCTCGTGCTGTTCGACGCCGGCCCGGACCAACTCGGGGCTCCCCGCATCGGTCATCTCGCGACGCTGCTCGTTCTTGCGCTCCGGGCCGAGCAGGAGGGTTCGGCCCTGCTGCGGGGCGTGATGCAGGCTCCCGAAGTTCTACTCGATGGTGAAGTCTCCAAGACGGCGGTACTGGCGCTGCTCGAAGCTCGCTCGCTCATGCTGGCGTCGCGGGAGCTCCTGGAGCGTTTGCAGATCGTCGTGAAGGCAAGTGCCGTTGCCTTGTCTGACCTCTGGCTTGTGGGCGGGCCCGCGCTCCGCGCGCTCACGCTCGGCACGCCACTCGAGCATGCCCCCCACCTCGAGATCGACGAGCACATCATGGAATCCGGCCGAAAGCTTCAGTTCACGATCCGGCGCGCCGGCCAGCAGTCGCGGACGCTGAGGGTCGATCTCCCAACGCCGCGCCTGTGCGCAGCGCTGCTGCAGGATCCGTTTGAATCCGTGTCAGCACCGACCGCTCTGGTTCTGGGCGCAATCGAAGCGGGGCATGGACTGCGCTTCGTTCAAAGCGGACAGCGTCTCCTGGTGCGTCGCCGAGACGGGGCCCTGCTGGTCTGGGCGCCAACGGGGGGCGTTGGGCGGACACCGCGGCCGGAGGTCATGGAGCTGGAGCCGGACCACCAGCTTGTGGCCGCAGGTTGGTGGCGGGGCGGTATTGTCGCGATCACGCGTCACGGGCCGACGGCATGGTTGTGGGGCGTTCCCCAGGCGCGCCAGAAAGTGGCGCTGTCCGGCGATCAGGTACCGAAGGCGTCAGAGCGGCTGTCGCACGCCGCGCTCCAGATCGTAGGCGGCAGTGTCGTCTTCCGTGATGGCGACGGCGCGCTCTTCTCTTTGCAACGGAAGACACTTCATCTCACCCGACGGTCCTTCCACGTCGCGGACCTGATCGAGATCGGAGACGACACCACCGTGGCGCTCGCCCGCCGGCCGCAACTCCCCTGGGGAGTCCTGGAGCTGATTGGCCATGAGCCTCGATGGCTGGAAGATGTCGACGTCGCAAGCGGGGGCTTCATCTTGCCGTGGCGCGGCCAGGCAAAGACCCTCCAGCTGCTCATCGCCGAACCGCGCGACAACGGGCTCTGGCGCCTGCGCCATCACTCGTGGACCGCGACCGAGCACCGCACGAGGCCCTCCACCGACCTATCACCCTGGAAGGGCTCGATCGTGTGTGGTGTGGGCTACATCGATCGCGAGTGTCCGGCGCTGTTGCTCCTGGAGGCCGACCGCAGGGCCCTCGGCTGGGCGGGGCGCGGCGGAGCGGTCAGATTCCCGATCGCTTCGGCGGAGATCGTGGATGTCGCGACGAGCCGGCACGGCATGCGGGTCGCATACCTGACCCGCGCCGGAGAGGTCGTCGTGGTGAACGCGGGCGGCCGGGCGCTAATGCGGGTGCTCTCGTCATGACGCCGGAGCGGACCTCGCGACCGCGCCCGCAGCTTCACCGCGGCTCAGTGATGGCCGGAGGTTTCATCTTTCCGGCGGCGCAGATCTCTGCCCCCGAGGCCCGGCGACGCATTCTCGCCTGCTGGACGCCAGGCGCCGCCGTATACCGCACAGCGCTCGGGCCTCTGCTGCGCCTGCGCGACGCAGTGCGAGTACGTTGCGACCGCGCCCCTGGCCTCGTCCTCGTGCGCAGTGGCGCTGGCCTTTCTGCTGGACCGGCACCGGAAAAGCCGCCGCTCCTGGAAGGGGAAGTGCTGGTTCCTGCAAGCGGCCGATGGTGCATCGAACGCTGCACGGATGCGTGTCTGGAGACGCCGGAGCAGTGGCTAGAGCTCGCAAGTAGTCGGCTAGCCGAGGTTGCGTCCCTTGGCGAGGCGGCACCGCAGACCATCGCTTCGCCGCCGCCGCCGGCCGAGGTGCGCGCGCTTCTGTCCATCCCCCCGGCATCTGTGGATCGTGCGAGCGTCCTCGCCGCGTTGCGGGCGCCTCGCCGAACCGCTCAGGCAGGGGCCGCGGTATCGCGTGCGCTCGCGGTGCTGGGAAGAGCAGCACAGGGATTCGTCCGCGGGTTGTTCGCGGCCTGGCTCGGCCCCGGACGCACGACCGGCGCTGTCCGCCCGCCGGCACCCGAGGGGCTGCCATCGCCGCTGTGGTTGGCCGTGAAGAGCTTGCTATCACGCCTGTGGATGCGCGGCGCGCTTGGATGGCTCGTGGGCAGGAAGCACGCGGCTTATCTGATGCGCACGATGCGCCTCCTCCGGCAGGGAGACCTCGATCGTGCTCTCCGAGAGGCAATTCCCCTGTCGGCATTATGGGCGCGCGAGCCCCTGCCGCCGGCGTGGCGCCTCGGCGCCTCGCGCTCCGAGCTGCGGCCGTCGATGTCGCGAATCGTCGCGACCAGCTCGGTCGGTGTCGGTCCCTCGCTGCACGCCGAGCTAAGCGCCCTCTACCGGTCGGCAAAGGAACGACTCGAGGGTCAGGGCCGCGTCGAGGAGGCTGCGTTCGTGCTTGCGGACCTCCTCGATACGCCCGCCGAGGCGATCGCGTTGCTGGAGCGACATCGCAGGTTCCGCTTCGCCGCCGAGCTTGCTGAGGCCCGTCTCGCGCACGATCCTGTGCTGGCAATCCGACTATGGATGCTGGCGCGCGACCGCGCCGCAGCCATCCGGGTCGCACGTCAACACAGGGCATTCGCCGCGGCCATTGCGCGTCTCGAGCGCGGACACGCCGAGGAGGCCGTGCAGCTACGCTTGCTCTGGGGCGATCTCCTCGCGAGCGCCGGTCGCTTTGATGAAGCGGTGGAGGCGGTCTGGCCGGTGGCTACCGCCCGACCACTCGCGCTGCGCTGGATCGAGTGCGCCGTTGCGGCAGGCGAGGCACTGGCTCCGCGCATGCTGGCGCGCTGGGCAGTGGAGAGCGATTCCCCATGGGAGCAGGTGCGCGATCGCGTGCTCTGCGCCACGGGAGGACAAACCCGTGACGATGCTCGGCGCCGGTTCGAGCTGGCCGACGCTCTCGCTCGCCACAAGAGCCCGCGTGCCCTCGCCCTGCTCGGCACCCTGTTGCGTCCAGTGCTGCGCGATCGCGTCGAGCTGGCGACGTCCGTCGATCGCGGCGAACTGGCACGGCTATGCTCGGCCGCAGGCGACGCCGCGCTCCGGTCCGACCTCGGCCGCTTCCCGGTTTTCCCCGCGCGACCCGAGCTCGACGCCGCGGCGCCGGTTGAGCATACCCTCAAGCATCGAGGTGCCCAAATTGCGGCCGATGTCGTTCGACTGCCGAGCGGACGCCTTCTGGCCGCACTGGGCCAGGCCGGAGTTCAACTTCTCGCACGGGACGGTCGCGTCCTGCACCTCTTCGACCAACCGGCGACGCGCTTGGTGCTGGCGGACGCGGGCGACCGCGCCCTAGGCATTCATCCGCTTGGAGACGGGACCTCTCGCATCTCCCGTCTTGATCTCGCGGGGCGCCGCGCTGAGCCGTGGCTTGAGCTGCGGCTCAGCGCCTTTGCCTCAACCTTCGATGGCGAGTCCTGGCTCGTCTCGCAGGGGCGAACGGTGCAGGCGCTGGATGTGCTAGCGCCGGAAGCCCACAGCACGTGGACCGTGGATGGCGAGGGGACTGCTTTGGCAGTCGAGCGCGACCGCTGCGCCGTAGCCATCCTCTGGTCCACCGTTGGGGGCATGCAACGCTGGTCCTACGATCGGACTATGACGCTGCGTTCGCGCAAGACCATGCCGGCGCTCGGGGAAGATCTCGATGGGAGCGGGCCGCCGTTCTCGCGGGTCGCCGCTCTGGCGGTCACGGCAACTGCCGTGGCGCTCGCCCTGGATCGCGGAGACGTCGCGGCATTCGTGTCGATCTGGGACGGCGATTCGCACGGCACCCTCGAGCTGGCCGGGCGCTGCGAATTCCTGGCGCTATCCCATGGTGCGATCGCGACGGCGAACAGGGACCAGCACGGCGCACTGACTCTCGAGCTGAGAGCAACGCGCGCGTCTTCCGATCGGAAGACCGGGGCGGCCGTACTCGCAGTGACCGCCGTTCAGGCGCGCCTCCGTGTCGATTCGGCCGCGCTCACCGCGGTCCGCTTCAACGCCCACGAACTGCTCACGGCCGACAGCGCCGGTCGCATCGCATCGCTGGACGTCCGCACGGGCGAGCTTGAATGGTTCGTTCTGTGAGCGCCTCGCAAAGCGGTTTATTTGACCCAAGGAGCCTTCAAGCCCGGATCGGACCAGACCTGCCAGACGCGCACTATCCCGACGCGGGCGCTCTCTTCAGGATTTGTCCGTCGAATCGACTTGGATCCGGAACTCAACCATCGTCGTTCCGAGCGGGACCGCGAAGACCATCTCGGAGGCCACGTCCGAGACGCACTCGGCCTCTGCCGGCCCCACGAGGCCGAGTGGACGAACATCCGTCGCTGTGACCCTTCCGCTCTTGTTGACGGTGAGCGTCACCCACGCCGAACCGGCCTAAGGAACGCTTGCAGCCCGTGCGCTGTGAAGCATCTCTTCACTCGGCGCGCCAGCGCATCCGCACTCCCCTCGGCGACGGAACTGGCCCCATCGCTGGAGACGTCCGTGACGATTACACGGTCAGCCGCCGGTCTCCGCCGATGGCCGCCTGCCCAGTACATGTCGGCAAGGCTCGCGCGGGTGGCGAAGAGCAAGTGCAGGGCGCTCTTCTTGTGGGGATCCCTCTGACTGTGCGGGTTGGTGGGGCCCCAGAGCCCAGGAGGTGGCGAATCAAGCGCGTGGTGTGACCGAGAAGATCTGGCCCGCGACGAACGTCGTGAGGTCGAGACGGCCGACTTCGCTCTCGGCGTCGAAGTGTCGAAGCTCACCATGGAGCGCGCGACCGCTCTTGAAGGTCAGCGTCACGTAGCTGCCGACTCGTTCCTGCAACGCTCGGACGACGCGACGATGGCGTCGCTGTTCCTCCGGCTGAGCACGCAGGATGACGACCTCGCCGACTTCTATAGCCGTACACGCCTCCAGCTCGCCGGGGTCTACCTCTCGCTCGACGAGCTCGTAGCGGTCGCCCGACCAGAAGTGAATGAGGGCAAGCCAGCCGATGGCGGCCTGTCCCATCACGGTGCGCGCGACCGAGTAGAGCGCGTCCCAGTCGTCAAACCCGCACAGACAGTGGCCGGGCCCGCTCCCGACGAGGAAGGTGCCCTTCGCGCTTCGGAACCGGACCACGAAGTCCTTTTGCAGCTCGCCGGCCTCGCCGAAGGCGAGCCCTCGCACTGGCTCGGGCGCAAGCACCTTCGCAGGTACGAACATGTTGAGCATCTCGCACATCCGACCGAGAAGCTTACCGCAGAAGGCGTGCGAGCAGTGCCGCACTGCGGGCCCGCGCAATGCCGTATGATGGCGCCTATGGTGGTCAGCCTTCGTCTTGTGGCCCGCATCGGTGCGCTCGTCGCGCTCACCTGCGCTGGGTGTGGGCCGGCCCCTCAGGCCCGCGTCATGGCACCAACGGTCGCCCAAGCGCCTGCATGCACGGGGCTTGCCCCTGGTACGGTCCGACTTCTCCTGAGCCTCAAGCAACCGCTCACGGTGGAGGCCTACGTCACTCGAGGCACGCGCAAGCTCGATGCGTTCGTGCAGGAGCTCGAGCGCGTGCTCACGGAGTTCGAGCGCGCCGGTAACGGCAAGCTCTCCATCAGGATCATCGACGTGAGGACCGATCAACAGCTGCAGGCCGCCAAAGACGCCGGGATCAAGGAACAGACGTTCGAGCAGAGTCCCGGCAAGCACATGGGCCTTGCCTTCCGTTATGGCGCGCAGAAGGACACCTACCCTGCCCTATCACCTGATCAGCTGGAGGGCCTCGAATTCGGAGTAGCGAAGGTCATCCGGGACCTGCGAGACCAGACGGATGGCATACGCCGACGAATCGGCGTTCTCTCCGGAAAGGACGAGCTTGACATCCGCACGCCCGAGTTGATCGCGGCCAATCCGAAGGCGCCTTCCATGCAGGGCATCGTGACGCAGACCTTCCCGTTCGTGCAGTTCGAGACGGTCGACCTGCGCGGAGGCGCCGCGGAGATAGACCGCGGGCTGCAGGCGTTGATCATCACGCAGCCAGGGAGCGACTTCACCGAGCCGGAGTTGACACGCATCGACGAGTTCGTGCTGAGGGGCAAGAGCCTGGCTGTGTTCGCGTCTGCGGTGAACCTGCGCGCTGCGGACGCCTCCATGAAGGCCTCGTTGTCGACGCATGGCTTGGACCAGCTACTGCGGGGCTACGGCATCGAGATGATCCGCGAAGCCGTCCTTGACTGGAACAACCAGAGGATACCAATCGTCAACGAGAAGGGCGCCACGCTCTGGATTCGCGCGCCCGGGCTTGCTGTGCCTAAGCATACTCAGGGGCTCAGGCCGTCGGAGCAAACTCTCAACACTGATTTCCCGGGCTTCATCCACCTTGATGAGCTGGCCGTTCCTTTCCCCTCGGGGCTCATCATCCATCCGCAGCGCCAGCCGCGGGCAAGGTTCACGACCATTGCTCGCACGACGCCGGGTGCGACCGCGGTGTCCGGGGACATCGTGGACTTCAGGCCTTCCCGCGATGCCAAGCCCATTCCTCCCTTCGAGACCAGGGACATCGCCGTCGCGGTGGAGGGCACGCTGACGAGATCCATCGCAGCAGGTAAACCTGATGCCGCGGGCGTCACGGGCGCGTCGTCGCGCGTTATCGTGGTCAGCTCCTCGTGCTTCCTCGCCAATCCGTACGCCCGTGCGGGAAAGGCGGCGGGCACAGCCGCAGCGGATGAGATGCTCGAGGAGATCTCGGAGCCGTACGCGATGCACTACCTGACGAACACCATCCTCTCGTTCAAGAACATCTTGGACTGGCTCACCGAGGATCGAGACATGGCAGATCCGATCAGCCGCTTGCCGGCGACATGCACAAGATGAGAGAGAATTGGATGCGCGGCTTTCTGGCGAGAGTGATCATCGCGGAGCGCACACGAGCATCGAAGCATTGCACTTCAGCGCCGAGCAGCAGTCTTGATCCCATCTGCATGCGCTGCCCTCGATGGAACAGCAACCATAGCCTTCGCGTACCTGCCCGGCGGCACAACGGGGGGGCGTCGCCACCTCAGGCAGAGGCTCCGCGAGCGTCTTGCGAAGATTGTCGGATGCACGCTCGAACTCGTACTCCGCTGCGGACCTGGCCCAGCTCACACTTGCGAGCCTGGTCCAACGCCCTCGCCTGAGCGCGACGACGACGCGATCTCCGGGTGCGAACCGCTGGTCGATGGGCATCGGGCCGTAGGGAGTGTCAAACACGGTCCGCCTCCACCCCATGAGGCTGCTCTCGTACGCGATGCCGCTCACGGGTGGCTCTTCAAGATCGAGCGGCTCGAATCGGAGCACGCAGTAGATGGCTGCTGCGATTGCGAGACAGAGGGCGGCGCCTGCGATGACGACTTGGAATAGGCCAGCGAGCTTGTGCTTGCCGGTATCAGCAGCCTGCATCATCGGAACTTGATTCTGGACGGGATCGAGACTGGCGGCAATGGACTCTGCGACCGCGGTCGTTGACCTGCACGGGCAGCGCAGTAGCCTCTGGGATCCATGAGCTACAACCTTGCGATCTGGGAGGGGCCGGCTCCTGACGGCGATCACGCTGCGGCAACCGAGTTCGAGCGCCGGTATGGTGAGCAGGCGAACGGCGGCGCGGATCCGCCTTCCGCAGCGATCGCGCAGTTCATCGCCGCCATCACCGCGAGGTATCCAGACCTGACCGATCTGTCCAACGATGAAGTGGATGACGCGGTCTGGTCTCATGGCCCGCCCGCCCCGCACCCTCGGGAATATGCCGGCGTCAAACGCACTTCGATGCTTGGGGGTCGAAGCAGACAAGCCCGAACCGGCGCGCGGTCGCGGCAACAAACGGAGCCACCTCTTCTGCCCGGCTCCACACGATACCCAAGTAGATGAAGGCCCCGCACGCATCGCCAGTCGGGTGGGTACCCACGGCCCATCGTCGCAATCTCGCAAAACGACCAATGCGGCGCAGCCTCTGCCTCGATGACGGCGCCCGCCCATGAAACCGCTTCTTCGACAGACATGGACCCGATCTCTAGCCCTATGGCGAGTGCCTCAGCCTGGTCGCGCCGCACCTGTCGCGTCACGTCGACGCCCCGCGGATCAGGTCGGGTGCCAGGGCACGATGTGGCAACAGACGCAGGCTCACCCGCTTCCCGCCTGCACCGTCGCTCCTGGCTCCAGCCCGCGCAGCTGTCGAAACTGCTGCCCGACCCGCCGCTGGTAGTCCCCGAGCGAGACCTTCTCGATGTTCGTGATCTCGAACGGCCCGCCCAGCGCAGGGTGCCGAAGCCACCCGAAGCACTCGCCAGGCCCAAGCTCCATCCCTTGTGCGTGACATTGCTCCACGAACCCGTCGAGGTACCACTCGGCCCGATTGTCCTCCAGGTCCTTGACCCTTGCGAACTCCTGCACCGAAACGGCGATCTGTTTCAGCTCGCCTTCGATCAGGCACAGCAGATGAACGGCCCCCTGGTCTGACACGAAGAACCAGTTGCCGAACTTGGACAGATGAATCGGCTTGAGGTCGCGCGGAACAAGCCAGCGCCACTCTGCCAGCAGCTCCTCCGTGTCGAGCCCTTCGATCGGGATGGTCAGGTCGATCAAGTCTGCCCTTCCAGCAGCAAAAATACGGTCTCCGAGATCTGCTCCACCCACCCTTCCAGCTTCTTGACGTCCTCGGGCTTGATCAGGTGGTTGCGCTGCAGCTCCCCGTCCGGCGACACCCCCCACGCCCTGCCGAAGTGGCAGATCGCCCAAAGGCTCGCAACGAGCTCGCGGTCGATCGCTGCGCCGCGCAAATCGATCGCCACCGCGCGAAGGCACTCCATCACATCCTGGAAGCACTCCTCGCGCAGCCCCCGGTACGGTCGCAGCATGCCGAGGAACGCCTTGCCCCATCTCGGATCGTCCGACTGGGGTCGTGCTCCACTGTGGAAGAGAAGCGCCTCGCGCGCTTGTTGGGGTGTCATGGCTCGAAGTGCATCATGATGCGGTCCGCCGCGCGGAATCAACACAAGACCAGTGCCCCATCGCAACCCGCGAACACGAAAGCGCAAGTTGGAACCACCGGTCAGTTCTTCAGCTTGCTGCTTCCACCGGCCCGGAACGCTGCCACGCTCGCGCTGACCACACCCATGCTCTTGCGAACCCCGTCCGCGTCGGCCACGAAGTTCATCGTGCTCGCCTTGGCAACGCCGATTGCGCCTGCTTCGGCAAACGCATCGATGTTCGCGCCCAGAAACAGGAACGACCAGCCGTACTTGTGGGTCTGCTCTTCGACGATCTTCCTGATCGGCTCCCGCTTGTACTCCTTCGAAGCGTTCTCATGTCCGTCGGTCATGATCACCACGATGACCTTGCCGGGTCTGTCGCGCTCGTCCATGTCTGCGAGCTTCTTGCCCAGATCGTAGGTGCCGCGGCCGATCGCATCGAGAAGTGCGGTGTTGCCTCCGGGATGGTAGGTCGCAGCCGTCAGCGGCTCGACCTGCTGGATCGGCCTGGCGTTGTAGACGACCTCGTAGTCGTGGTTGAACAGCACGAGCGTGACTACCGCATCCCCGGGCTGCGTCTTCTGCTCCTGGATGAAAGCGTTGAACCCGCCCACCGTGTCGTCGGCGAGCGGCGCCATGGACCCACTCCGGTCGAGGATCATGAGAATCGCGGTCAGCTCGTTGTTCATTCGCTTCCTCGGTGCGTCATCATGGCAGACAGACCCCTCCGGCCGGAGGCAACCCACTGGAGCATTGCGCAGAACAGGTCCCGGTCAACCAGTCTCGCACTTGCCCGGCTGGACAGCTGCCTGGCGTGGTGGGCGCAGGCGTCGAGCCGGCGGCTCCGCCGGGCACGCAGATGCCAGCTACTGGCGGCGCTCCGCCCGCGCACGCCGAAGCGCACGATCCGAACACCATGTCGCGAGCCTGCCCTGCAGCGCAGCCGCCTGTCCCTGGGGCACCTCCCCCTCCTGGCATTCCCGGCACGGGGAAGGGAAGGTTCGTCGGGACGCCGGGCGGCCAGGCGGTCGTCGTGGTCGTGGGAATCGGTATCGGGCTGGGAGGGCTCGAAGCACCACCTGCAGCGACGCCCACGACAAATGCCTGGTCCGTGAAACGCGCGATCATGGCTTCGGAGATCCAGGCATATCCACCTTCAGCCCAATCGGCTCCCCAGCTGTTGTGCAGAAGGAACTGGCGCGTCACGCCGAAAGGCCGATACCCGACCACCACCATGGCGTGCCCGGCCTCGCCATAGGCGTAGTCCGGTATCACGCCTCCGCGCACGTTCTGGTGCCTGAACGCCTCCATGTTGATGTTCATTCCGACGTACACGCTCTGTCCGCCAGCGAGCACCGACGCGATCTGGTTTGGATCCGCCGGCGAGGTCGCGAGCTTCTCCATGCTCGCGATGCGCCAGGTGCCGGAGGCGTCGGCCCGCTGCAGCTCCGCAACGAGCTGCGGATCGCTGCGCCAGGTCCCGTGCTGCACGTGATACGCCTGATCGCACCACACTTCGCTCTGGTCCTCGTTGTATCTGCAGGCCTTGACCGGGTCGTAGGGCCATTCCTGCTCGCGCACCATCGCGTGCTCGGTGCGCCCTTTGCTCCACAGCTCGTTCCACGTTCCTGACGACATCACGTGGAGCGGCGCGATCACGTCGGGCCTCGCTTGCCGCCGCAGCCCGTTGTCCATGACGGTCGAGATCGCGAACGACCAGCAGATCCCGACCATGCCCTGGTTCTTCACCGGTCCGTCGTATCCGCTCTGCCGCAGATCGACGCCGGCCGGCAGCGCGCCGCCGTCGAATCCTTTGCGCGAGGGCACCGCTGACGAGTCCACGATCCTGGGGAGCCTCGCGCACAACGGCTGAATCCATACGTTCGATGCGACTTCCACGGGTGCGCACGGTCCAGTGGCGTGTGCGAGCCGGGACACATCGATCGGACGGTAGATGGTGTAGGGATCAAAGGCCTTCACCACGTTCGCGAGGTTGAAGGGCCACACCCAACCAGGGGGCAGCGGTGTTCCGACGCGAGGGGGCGGCGCGATCGGCGAAGGGGCGGCAGGAGGCTGATGCGACGAGGTTCCGTCGCAAGACATCAGGGCCCCAGTCGCAAGGAGCAGGATGGCAGCAGCGCGCATGGGCTCGATGGTACCTCGCCCGACGGATCCAAGGAACCGACGTGCGCGATCGCGCGCTCAACGAGCGATGAGCCCGTGCTATTCGACGGTGATCTGCCCTTGCATCGAATCGTAGTGAAGCTTGCAGTAGAACGGGTAGACCCCCTTGCGTATGAACCGGACGCACACGCTTGCGCCGGGAGCCATGGAGCCGGTGTCGAAGATCCCATCCGGCGTCGGCGTACCCGCCTTCACTTCTCCTGAAGTAGCCGTGTGAGGGTTGCCGTCCGGATCGGTGTTCTTGAACTCCACGACTGCGAGCTCAGGCACGGTCGCAGAGGTCGGATCGAAGTAGGGGAGCCTCGCCTGGATCACTTGCGCGGCTGTGGCCTGCGTGCAGGACACAATCTCGGCCGCTCGTGCGTCCGAGCTGTCAGCAAGATCCACGCGTACGTCGATCGATCCATCCTGCGCGCCAGAGCCGCGATCGCGCCCCCCGAAGACGCCGGCATCCGAGCTCCGCCCGCTTCCACCGTAGCCTCCTGCGCTGCCGTTATCCGTCGAGCTCGAACAAGCCGCTACGACGGCGACAGTCACCACTCCGGCCATGCCGGCAAGCCATGCACTCCGACGCATCGATTCCTCCCCCTGTTGACCCGGAAGGAATCTTGCTCGGCTTCGACCAACGTCAACCCACGAGAACGAAGCGTCGGGGCAACGAGCGTCTCATCCGACGGAGCCGGGCTCGATGTCGGAGGCAGAACTCTCCCTCACCGCCCACTCGGCTGGGAGAGCACGGGAGCCATGCGCCGACTGCGCGGGTGCAATGTGAAAGGAACATTGTCCCACGGCGAAGCGCTTCGCCTTGCCACGAGCTTCGAGGCGGCACGCCTTCGAGCGTGCCGCCCTATGGATCGATCCGTCGACTACGCCGGGAAGTAGAGCGTCGCCCGCTTCTCGCCGGTCTTCTTGATCTTGCCTTCGGACAACAGCTTCATGATCGGCCTGGCCAGCTGCTTGGTCGCAGTGCCGAGCTGCTTGTTGATCTGCTCGATGCGCAGGCCCTTCTTGTTGGCAGCGAGGAGCTTGACCACGCGATCGCCGTCCGCGAGCAGCTGCGTCTCGGAGCGACGAATGCGCTTGCCGGGCTTCGCGGGCTTGGCAGGCTTCGCGGGCTTGGCAGCGGGCTTGGCAGCGGGCTTCTTGGCTGCAGGGGCAGCCTTGGCAGCCGGCTTGGCCGCGGGCTTCGCAGCGGGCTTGGCAGCGGGCTTGGCCGCAGGCTTCGCGGGCGCCTTCTTCGCAACGGCCTTGGCCTTCGGCTTGGCCGGAGCAGCGACGGCGAGGTCAGAGGCGACGGCGGCAAATGCTTCGCCGAACAGTGCGACCATCTGGGCAGTGAAACGGGCAGCGGCGGCTTGAATCTTGGATTGGATATCAGAGTGGTTCATGGGCGGGCAGCTTGCCAGAAAAGATTGCGGATGGAAATACCCTATTGCGTTTTTGCCCAGCGCTATTTTGCCGGCTTGAGCTCGAAGGTCGCCTCCCGGACCGCCACGGCATCCGGCCCTGTGCAGCGCAACGTGCCAGTGATGCTCGCCGCGCCCACCTCGCCCGTGCCGGTGCCCGTCATCGCGTCGGGCGCTGTCTGCGTCTTGGGAAACAGCGAGAACTTCAGCGACTTGCCTTCCAGGGTGCCGGAGATCACCTGATCGCCGAGCGCTCCGCTTGCGGTCCCGGTGACCACGTTGCCCGCGACGCTGATCGACAGCTTGCCGGGGCCTACGCTCTTGTCGCCCGGATCGCGCTTGTGGGTCACGTCCTTCACCTTCTCGGGCTGCTCGATCTCGGCCTTCTTGGCCGTGTAGTCGCCGCTCCAGCCTTTGCCCGCGGCAGGGGCGTCGGCCGCTGCCGACGAAGCCGCCGAGGCAGAGGCCGAAGCGCTCGCAGCACCGCTGGCAGTGGCTGAGGCCGTGTTCGATGCGGTCGGCTGCGCCGGGTCGGTCTTCGACTTGCCGCAGCCGCACGCTGCCAGAGCGATTGCCAGCGCGGCGAACCAGAGCCGTGTTCTCAAGATCTGCCTCCGTCGTGTTGCCCAATCAATTCGTGGATGCGTACTCCCAGCTCCCCGTCGACATCCACCAGCTCGCCGCGGGCCACTTCCCGGCCCGCCACGCGAAGCACCGCGCGCTCCGCAATCCGACTTCCCGTGGTGATGATGTCGCCCGCGCGAAGCGCGGCCCACTCGCGCGCAGTCATGCTGACCTGCCCGAGCTCGACACGCACGACCACAGGCGCTTCGGCCAGAACGTCAGCGCTCGACCCGCTCGGGTCGCTGCCTGGCGCGGGCGCATCCTTGTCGACGTCCACAGTCATCGTTCCCTCCAGTACCACGATTCGCCCGTCGCCGAACAAGTTGACCGGCAAGCCCAGGCTGCCGCCTTCGGCACACAGAATCGCGCGTCCCGCCAGCCCCTGCTCCGATCGCGCCACCCACCACCCCTGCCCTGCCAGCAACACGTCACCCGCAGCGAGAGACTCCAGGAGTGCGCCATCCGTCTCCGCCGATGCGACCACGACCTGCAGTGACAACATCAAGCCGCCAAGCGCCTCGAGGCGCGTGCGATCGAACGTCGCATCCCCGCCTGTCGGACACGGCGCGGCATCGACGATCAACGAGACCTCGAAGGCCTCGTCGGTGAGCAGGATCGTCGCATCGATCGCTACCGCGCTCGAGCGCATCATCCGCAACGCGTCCAGAGCCGCGGCTCCAGTCGCGTGCAACGCAAGCCGATCGTCGAGGGCAATGCGTCGCCCCACGGTCAGCGCAATCGCTGCCACCGCTCCCTGGATCGAGTCGGGAACGGGCGACAGAGGATCGACCATGGGCAGCGGTCGTCGAAGCAGGCGCGCGGTCAAGCGCGCAGCGAGCTCGGGTTCCACCTCGAGCCACACGCGGGAGCTGCCGGAACGGGACAGAAAGAGGCACGACGCGGATCGGGGCCGGGGGGAACGATGGCGGGCGGCGCGGAGCTGGGAGCTGACGAGCCGGGCAGGCTCTCCGATCACTTCGGTAAGCGCGCTTTCGAGCGATGTGCGTCCCCACATGCCGGCGAGAGCTTCGCGGGCACCGCGCAAAGCGGTGAGCGCGTCGCGCGGGACGCGCTCGATCGCATTCCATGGGTAGGGAGCCGGTTGTCGCACGGCGGGCGAGCATACTGTGGGTTGGGGTAATGTGCTCGCCCTGGGTGAGACAAAGGGGAGCTGAACGCAAGTGCGGGGGGGCGTACCGGGGGGTTGCGCGTTCCGGACGAGTTCGTGGTACGCTCGGTGCCGATTCCAGGAGGTCTCTCCCCATGCGCGCCCGTTGGCTATCGCTGTCGCTCGTGCTTGCTGCTGTGTTTGCCGCTCCCACCGTCTTCGCCGAAGGCAAGGGCGACAAGGATGCGAAAAAGTCGGATACGTCCGGCAAGAAAGGCACCAAGGCCGATGCGGACGGGGTCCGTCGTGACCCGAAAGGGATCACCGGCATCACGCCGACGTTCGAGGCGGTGCTCAAGGGCAACGCAGCCTATGCGGCCAAGGACTGGGACAAGGCGATGGCCGCCTACAAGGACGCGATCGAAAAGGACTCCAAGGATCCGCTCGGATACTACATGCTCGGCGAGGCTCAGCTCGCAGCGGGCAAGCTGGATGACGCAGGACAGTCGTGGCAGACGGCGCTCAAGACCTCAGCGAATGACGACGTGATGCACGCCAAGGCGCTGTTCGTGATCGCGGATCTGAAGGAGCGTCAGGGCAAGCTCGAAGAGGCTGCTGCTGCGTGGAAGGAATACGGCACCTACGCCGGAGCGCACCCCAAGGCCAAGGGCTACGCGGCAACTGCGACCGAGCGCCAGAAGGCCATCGACACCCACAACGACGTCGCAGCCAAGGCTGCCAAGGTCAAGCAGCGCATCCAGCAGCGCGAGCAGGAGCAGCTGGAGCAGGCAAAGACGCCGACTCCGCCTGCCAAGAAGAAGTAGAGCGACGACGGGCAGGAGTTCTCGATCGATACCCACCGGGGATGGAGGCAGCAAATGCGTGGTCGGTTGGCAATTCTGAGCATGAGCGCAGCTCTAACGACCCTGGGAGGCGCCGGGCTGGCACACGCTGATCCTCCAGGCCCCGATGCGCTTCCCATCCATGTGGTGAGCGTCAAGACCGACGATGCCGACGATCAGGCGGAGGCCTTGACCCAGGCGATCAAGGGCGAGGTCCGAAAGCTCAAGGGCTGGTCGCTCGGCGAAGGCGACTTCTCTTTGGAAGTGCTGTCCCTGGCCCTCAAGTGCCCCAGCCCGCCCGATGCAGCGTGCGAAGTCCGCATCGCCGATCAGATCAAGGCGACCCGCTTCCTGTGGGGCGCCATCAAGCGCGCGCCGGGACGACGCGTGGTCGGCACGCTTCACCTCTGGACCCGCGATCAAGGCAAGACCAAGACCGACATCTCGTTCAGCGACAACATGACCGACCAGAACGACGATGCGCTGCACAAGATCGTGATCGATGCGCTCGCGACGTTGACCGGCGGCCCACCCAAGGGGTCAGTGAAGATCCAGGCCGGCGACGTCAACGGGCAGATCTTCGTGGACGGACAGCCCTCTGGCTCCATCAAGGACGGGCAGGCGACGATCTTCGTATCCGTCGGCACGCACAAGATCGAGGTGCGCGCTCCCGGCTACGCCGCGGTCGCAGGCGAAGTGAGCGTGCGTCCGAACTCGTCGGTGGGCATCTCGCTCACGCCGCAGACCGAGGAGCAGGCGCGGTCGGCTGGCGCAGCACCGAGCCTTCGCAAGATCGCGGGCTATGGCGCGCTGGTGCTGGGCGCCGGGTTGGGCGGAGCGGGGTTGTACTCCCAGCTCAAGGTCTTCTCGATCGACAGAAGCGACGACTTCAAGAAGGCGCGCGAGAACCAGCCCAAGACCACGGACATCTGTGATCTCGCCAAGGATCCGAGCACAAAGGACCTCAACGGCGTGAGCCCGAGCAAGATCTCGGACGGCTGCTCGAGCGCGAGCACGTTCGGCGCGTTGCAGTACGTGTTCTACGCCCTCGGCGCGGTTTCCGCGGGCGCGGGGCTGTATCTGGTGCTGACCGACAAGCCCAAGGCCGAGGAAACCTCGACGCCACCGGCGGCGCGCATCCAGGTTCTGCCAACGGTACGGCCCTACGGGGGTGGAAGCCTCGACGTGCTGGTCTCGTTCTGACGAATCCGGTTGCCGGGGCTACGACAGCCGCGCCAACCCCTTGGCCTCATGCGAATCATCTCAGGAACCTTTCGAGGCCGTCGGTTGCAGGCACCGCCCGGCCAAGGAACGCGTCCCACCACCGATCGCGTGCGCGAAGCCCTGTTCAACGTGCTGGGCGGCTCGGTGGCTGGCCGCAAGGTGCTGGACTGCTACGCCGGCTCAGGGGCCCTGGGGATCGAGGCGCTTTCGCGGGGCGCTGGCTCTGCGGTTTTTGTGGAGAAGGGGCGGCAGGCAGCAGAGGTGGTGCGCAGCAACCTTGCGCTGGTCGGCCTGCAACGCTCCGAAATCGCACAGGTTGTTCAAAGACCCCTGGAGAAGAGCCTAGGGACGCTTCAGGCCTTGGGTCCGTTCGACCTGTGGCTGGTCGATCCGCCGTTTGCCATGGTCCGGGACGGAACGTCGATTACAGCCTTGGCGGCCATGGTCCGGGCAGGACTGCTGGCCGAAGGAGGGCTGGTGGTGCTTGAATACCCGTCGGACCAGGAGTGTCCAGTCATCCAGGGCTTGCAATCGGAGGACATACGCCACTACGGAGACAGCCGTCTGGTCATCTACGGACCCACAACCGCGGAGGGAAGCTAGATCCTCTGGGCTAGAGGGCCGGCTCTTGTATACTGGCAACCCCGCCGAAGAGCGGACACAGGGTGTTTTCGATGCCGCAGCCAGATGCTCCCCGCGTATCCATTCCTTCGAAGCTTCCGTCCTCCGGGTCGAGCGGGACTCCGTACATCATCGCCAGCGTCTTGCTGGTCGTGGTGATCGTCGTCGTTCTCTGGTTCAAGTTCCGCAAGAACGAGGTCCAGGCCCCGCCGCCGGTCGTGAGCTCCGCGCCTGTCAACACGGTGCAGGCACCTGCGTTCGATCTCCCCCCGCCTCCGGAAATCGAGGCGGGACCCGATGCAGACACGGATGCGGGAGGGCGTCGCCCGACCAACGCTGGAGGCGGAGGGCTGTGCGCATCGCCTTGCCAGGGTACGGACACGCCTGCGTTGTCATCTGCGATGCGCGGCGCTGCAGGATCTTCGCGAGGTTGCTACGAGCGCGCGCTTCGAACCAACTCCATGCTCCAGGGCAGGCTCAAGGTGGGCGTGCGCGTTGCAGCCAACGGCACGGTTTGCAGCGCTTCGATCGTGGAGGATGGAATGCATTCGGCGGAGGTCAGCTCCTGTGTGCTCGGCCTGTTCCGTGGCCGCCCGTTCCCGGCGCCCGCCGGTGGAAGCTGCGTTGACGTCACGATCCCGTTGTCGTTCACTCCTCAAGAGGGAAAGAAGTGATGAGAACTGTTGGCAGTCTCATGATGGCGCTTTCGGCTCTCGCGATGCTCGCAGGAGTGGGTTGCTCGACCGACGGCTACACGCCGAAGTGCACGGCCGCAAACGACTGGGCCGATTGCCTCGATCCACCCGAGGGCGGCGTGTGGGTGCTCGATTCGTCTACGGACGCCGCTGTGGATCAGGTCGTCCAACCCGAAGCTGCGGCCGAGACAGGACCCGACACCGAGCCGCCTGATTCCGCGCCGCCTGATTCCGATCCCCCTGACACTGCGGCTGACTCGCCGTCGAACGACTAGCGCGCCGCTCGGGCGACGCATCCCGCTCTTGCCCCCCTCTGTGCCCCGTCGCATACCCGCTGGACATGCCGGAATCCTTCTCGCTGGTCTCGTCGTTCGTGCCCAAGGGCGATCAGCCCCAGGCAATCGAAGGGCTCTGCAATGGGCTGAGCCGGGGCGAGCGCTACCAGACCCTGCTGGGGATCACGGGTAGCGGCAAGACATTCACGATCGCGAACGTGATCGAGCGCATCAATCGTCCGACGCTGATCATGGCGCCGAACAAGACGCTGGCCGCGCAGCTCTACAGCGAGATGCGCGAGCTGTTCCCGGGCAATGCGGTCGAGTACTTCGTGAGCTACTACGACTACTACCAGCCCGAGGCCTACATCCCGGTCACGGACACGTACATCGAGAAGGACTCGATCATCAACGACCAGATCGATCGGATGCGGCACTCGGCCACAGCGGCCCTGCTGTCGCGTCAAGACGTGATCATCGTGGCCTCGGTGAGCTGCATCTACGGTATCGGCTCGGCCGAATCGTATTCGGGCATGCTGATCCGTCTGCAGAAGGGCACGGTGCTGCGTCGCGACGATCTGCTGCGGCAGCTGGTCGACGTGCAATACGAGCGCAACGACATCGACTTCCACCGCGGGACGTTCCGGGTGCGTGGAGACGTCGTGGAGGTGTTCCCGGCCTACGAGCAGGACCGTGCGGTGCGCATCGAGTTCTTCGGCGACGACGTCGAGTCGATCAAGGAGATCGATCCGTTGCGCGGCCGGGTGCTCGGAGAGCTCGATCGCTACGGGATCTTCCCGGGCTCGCACTACGTCACGCCCGAGCAGCAGATGCGCCGGGCCGTCGTGTCCATACGCGAGGAGCTACGGGAGAGACTGGACTTCTACGACAAGAACGCTCGTCTGCTCGAGAAGCAGCGCATCGAGCAGCGCACCATGTACGACCTCGAGATGATGGAGCAGATGGGGTACTGCCAGGGAATCGAGAACTACTCTCGCCACCTGTCGGGCAGGGCCGCAGGCGATCCCCCTCCCACGCTCATCGACTACTTCCCCGCGGACTTCCTGCTCATCATCGACGAGTCGCACCAGACGCTGCCGCAGATCAAGGCGATGTACCACGGCGACTTCAGCCGGAAATCGACCCTCGTCGACTACGGCTTCCGCATGCCCAGCGCCCTGGATAACCGCCCCCTGAAGTACGAGGAGTTCGAAAAGCACATCCATCGCTGCTTGTTCGTCTCCGCCACGCCGGCTGACGACGAGCTCAGGCTGTGCAACGGCGAAGTCGTCGAGCAGGTGATTCGTCCCACCGGCTTGATGGATCCGCTCGTGGAGGTCCGGAAGATCGCCGGACAGGTCGACGACCTGCTCACGGAGATCCGGTCAACCGTGGCCCAGGGCGAGCGTGTGCTGGTCACCACGCTGACCAAGCGCATGGCCGAAGACCTCACCGATTACTACCGGGACCTGGGCGTTCGCGTGAAGTACCTGCACTCCGACGTCGATACGCTCGAGCGCATCGACATCCTGCGCGACCTGCGCCTGGGGGAGTTCGACGTCCTGGTCGGAATCAACCTTCTTCGCGAAGGCCTGGACCTGCCCGAAGTCTCCCTGGTGGCCATCCTCGATGCCGACAAGGAAGGTTTCCTGCGGTCCGCTCGCTCGCTCATCCAGACCATCGGCCGTGCTGCACGCAACGTTCACGGCCGGGTGATCATGTACGCCGACCGCATCACCAAGGCCATGGACGAAGCAATCGGCGTGACCAACCGTCGACGCGAGAAGCAGGCGGCGTACAACCTCGAGCACAACATCACGCCCGAGACGGTCAAGAAGGCGGTGCTCGACATGTCGCCAGCCTCGGGCATGACCGACTACTACGCTGTGCCCAAGGGAAAAGGGCGGGCAGAGAAGATCGAGGCGGTCAGCGACGAGGTGTCGTTGGCCGAGCGCATCGAAGCCATGCGTCAGGAGATGTTCGCTGCAGCCGAGCAGCTCGACTTCGAGCGGGCGGCGCGCATCCGCGACGAGCTCAAGGCCCTCAAGGGGATGGGCGGCGCAGCCACCGAGCCTTCGGCCGGGCGTCCCTCGCAACCCAAGCGCAAGGCCAGCGGCGATCGAGGCGCACCGGCTCCGCGCCGCAAGCGAGCCACCCCGTCTCGACGCTGAACGAGCGTAGGACTTTCGTGTGCCGGTGTATCGGTAGCCGATTGTCCCGGAGTTCCATGCCCAAGCCTGCCTGAGCATGCGTGACGGCCGCCCGCGCAAGCGCCGCAGCGTCACCCGATGGATCGCTCCCGCGTCCGCGTCCGGTTGAGAGTACGATGAGTCGTTCGACCCGTCCTTGGGTCGGTGAGGAGGGAGGATCCAGGTGAACAAGGCCGTAGCAGTCATCGCGGCCATCGCTGCAACGTGGCTGCTGCCCGTGCGCGATGCGTC
Organism: Deltaproteobacteria bacterium; assembly: GCA_016218915.1. Classification (GTDB taxonomy): domain Bacteria; phylum Myxococcota_A; class Polyangia; order Polyangiales; family Polyangiaceae; genus JACRCQ01. The sequence goes on along the minus strand of JACRCQ010000077.1, from coordinate 90,782 downwards.
TGCCCAATGCGCCGCAAAGTCAACGGTGTGCACTGCGGGGCTGTGCTGTGACCCGCCCTACAGCTACTGCTGCCCGAACAACATGTGCGGCAACAGCAGCACGTGCACCGGCTCGATGAAGTGCCCGAGCAACGCCGTACAGTGCCCTGGCTTCTGCTGTCCGCAATCCGCTCCAACCTGCTGCAACGGAACCTGCTCATCCAGCCCGAGCTGCTCGTCGGGCAAAGGTGGCAGCGGCGGCGGCCCGACCGGAAACGGCGGCAGCCCTGGCGCGAGCGGAACCGGCTGCGATGGAGACAAGCAGAAGGGCGTCGTGGTCCCCTGCGCCGGTATCGACTTCTGCACCTGTGCGGACCACTGCACCAAGAAGTCGGACTGCGTGTCAGATTGTTGCGACAACAACTTGTGCGTACCGGCGTGCGTGTGCGACGGCAAAGGCTCTGCATCCGAGTGCCACGTCGGCGATAGCGCCATCGATCCACGCGAGAGCGAGAGCGGCGGGTGCTCGGTCGTCGGTCCGACCGACGCGCACGGTGCGGGACTCGCGCTGCTCGCGCTGCTCGGTCTGCGAGGGCTGCGTGGCACCTTCCGCCGCGTGCAACGACGGAGGAACGAGCCGTGAAGCGTCCCCCATCGACTCGACGTGGACTGCGCGCCGCGGCTGCCAGCGTGCTGGCTCTGGTGATGGTAGCCGCAGCCGCGCTGGCTGCGCCTCCCAAGGCGCCTGCTGCCAAGGCTGCTCCGCGCGACTCGGCATCGTCCAAGCCCGCAGCGCGCGACGCGGCCGCTCCCAAGCCCGCACCACGCGATGCGACCTCGCAGAAGATCGAGCGCGAAGCCCGCGCAGACTTCCAGTCGGCCAACTATGGCCAGGCCGAGCGCAAGCTCAAGCAGGCTGTCGATCGTTGCGGCACCAAGTCGTGCTCCGCCGAGGTCAAGGCGCAGCTGCTCGTCACGCTGGGGCTAGTCTACGCCGGTGGCTTTCGAAAAGGCGCCGAAGCCTCCAGTGCCTTCGTCGAGGCGCTCAAGCTCGACCCCAAGGCGACGATTCCGGCGGGATTGGGTTCCCCTGAGGCGCAGAGGCTGTTCGAAGAAGCGCGCGCCACTGCGCTCCCGCCGCCTCCGCCCTCCTCTGCTTCCGCACCGCCTGCGGCTTCCAGCGCCCCGGAAGCGGTCGAAGTCCCGATCAAGCCGCTCGAGACGTTGGGCGACGCGAAGTGGTCCGACGGGCTCGGGATCGTGCGCGGCGCTGACCCGGCCCAGTCGTCGTCGAAGCCGCCGGAAACCGTCGGGGCGCCGATCAGCCTCCGACAGCCCAAGGCTCTCGATCTCGACGAGGCGTTCTTGCGGCTTTCGCTCGGCAAGAGGACCTACACGCCGATCAACGACGGGCAGGCGGGGAGCGGAACCGATTTGAGCGGGTTCTTCTTTGCGCTCGACGGGCGGCCCGAGTGGCGCTCGGTCACCTCGCCGATTGGAATCTGGTTCGACCTGGGTCTGTCCCTGATGCCGTACGTTTCCGGACCGCTGAAGGTGCCGGCATCCAGGAGCACCGAACCGATGCAGGTCAAGCTCACGCACTTCGAGTTCCACGGGCAGTTCGGCATCGACGCAACCCCCTGGACGTTCATCAGCGTCGGCCCGTTCGTGGGCTACCACGGAGATCTGTACGGTGTGACGCTCAAGGACGAGCAGAGCCTGAATGCGAGCTCCTCCAGCTCGTCGGGCGGGAAGGGCAACGCCTCGTTCGATCACGGGCTCGACTACGGCGGACACATCCGCCTTCGCACGCTCGAGCGCGTGGGCAAGCCGGCGGTGCTCTACGGCGACTACGCGATGTCGCATCGCAGGGGCAGGTACTTGACCGCAACCGTGCAACACGTCGAGGTCGGCGTACGTCCCGGCTCTTCGGTGCAGCTCTTCCTGTTCTACGAATCGCGCAGCAGCGCTTCCGGGTACGTGTCGCTCGCGGACGTGCATGACCCTGCGGACGTGCTTGGCACCATGATGCCAGTCGAGACCGTGATGGGATTGGGGATCGGCGGCTCGCTGTTGGTGGGTCCAGTGGAGGCGGCCAACCCTTCAGGACCGGCGGACGGCCGGAGGGGAGGGAAGTGACATGAGAGTTAGCTCCATCGCGTTGGCGTGGATTGCGTGCATGGCTCTGAGCTGCGCGGCGAGCACGGGAGTGTACGCGACCCATGCGACGACCGAAGCTGAAGCGAGCGCGTGGCGCGCGCTCCAGGCCGGGCAGCAGATCGTGGTCTTTGATCCTGCGGGCACCTGCAACGTGCTGGTGGCGCCCGCCGCAGCAGCGCTCGCCAAGTCCGGCGAGCCCCTCGCAAAGCAGCCCTGGGCTGCGTCCGCCTCGGTATTCCGGATCGTGCGGGCCAAGGTTTCGCAGGGTTCGTCGTCGTCGCCCGGGCATGTCGATCTCGACGTGGTCGGAGCCGACGGCAAGAGCATGGCCTTGCGCTACGCGCTGGATGGGGCGCCTGGATGCCTGTGGCCGTACAAGCCATCGATGGGCGACGCGATTGCGCTGGTAGGCAAGACCAAGGTTTTCACGCCCTGGAAAGCTGAATGCACGCATCTGGAGGCAGCCGGGACATCACCGGATTCCGCACTGGTCGAGAGCGAGCCCGGGCTGCGCGTGCAGCTCGAAGCCCTCGAGATCGGCTCGGCATCGGCGCAGAGCCTGACCAAGTGGAAGTACGAAGAGCCGGTCGTGCCGTGGTTCCGCGCGCACAAGGGCACGCTTCACCTGCGAGCGGACACGGTGAGCACATGCTTCTCCGATCCTGGGGAGCCAGCAGCGTCGCTCCCGAGCGACGTGATGACCTTGCTCAGGACCGATCGCGGACGCTGTCACACGAGCACGCTGGGCACGGCGAGCCACGTCGAATGCAGGACCTCGCTTGCGGTGTGGGAAGGGGTCGCGAACAACGCGGCCGTGTCTTTGCAGCTAGTACGACGAACGCTGGGTCCGCTGCACCTGCTCGACGGCAAGCCGGTGACGGGCGGGCGATTTGCGCGGACCGTGGTGTCGGTACAGTTTGCCAAGCCGCAGGGGGACAGGGAGCTGCAGCTGTACCAGGCGATGGATCGCGTGGTCTCCAAGGTGGTGTCAGGCGACGACGGCATGGTGCGGGTCGCGCCGGTGCGGGATCCAGCGGTGACGCTCAACGTGTCTCTGGCCGTTCACGACCTGGTGCTCGGCGATCTCGAGAAGAAGGTGACCAAGGAGACCTCCAAGTACGAAGATCACAAGGAGCAGCGTGCGAATCCGGACAAGCCGAAGGCCGAGATCGAAGTTCAGAAGGCTCGGGACGCACTCACGGCCGCGCAGGAGGACTTTGCCCGACGCAAGCAGCAGGAGCAGCAGAACCACGAGACGTGCATCAACGGATGCAACGCGATCGCCGATGCCAATCAGCAGAGCGCCTGCAAGATCGGTTGCGGGATGGTGAGCCTGGTGACAGCGGAAACCGACGCAGCGGTCGTTGCCGCGCGAAACCGCCTGAGCACCGCGCAGACCGCACTGCAGAACACGCCGGACTCGATCGAGGTGCCGATCATGGCGGACTGGACGTACGAGAAGACGACCTATTCGCGATCGGTGTCCGCAATCCTCGAGATGGAGGTGGGGTTCAAGGATGGGCCTCACAAGAGCACGACGCGTCTTTCGGACTCGGTGACCGACTTCGAGGTCGACGAAGATTCGAGGCATGCAGTGCAGGGACACAAGCCGGACCGGAACCTGATCGATCGTCCGGATTCGCTCCTTCCACTCATCGCTGAGCGCGTCTCGGCCAAGCTAGGGACGGACCTGCGCGCGGCGATCAACCAGGAGATGCAGGAGTCGGCGCTTCGGGCGTTCACCGAGGCCGGGGGCGAAGCGCCCAAGGCGGAGTACAAGCCTGTGGACGCGATGGCGTTCGACGCGGTCGGAACGCGGCTGCGCAAGGCGTTTCAGCGCGGCACGACGGCTGTGCAGGCAGGAGCGCCGCTTCCGCTTCCTTCGGCCGCCATCGAGCTTGGGCCTGACGATTGCTTGCTGGCCGTTGCCGTGGCCGATCAGCCCACCACGGCCACGCTGACGCTGTCGACACCCAACCGATCCCACGCGGACTTGCGGGGCAAGTCGTTCGCGCTGATCGAGGCGTGCCAGAGCGAGCTTGGCGCTTCGACCCGCTCGCTGGGCGAGCTGCACCTCGGAGCCACCGAAGCGGCCAAGGTCCGCTGGGGGCTGTACAAAGTCTCTCGATCGGCCAAGTAGCCGTCTCACGAGACGATCCCGCACCTTTACTGTCCACCGCGCACTGTCTAGTGTGAATCGCCATGGCGATCCCGTCCCGAACCGCTAGGCGGCTGTCGCTCGCCGTTCTGCTCGCCGCAGTGATCCCGCTGTTCGGCGCCATCTTCATCGCCTGGAGCATGTTCTCGAACCTGTCGTCGCTCACCTCCAACGTGCGTGTCGGCCAGCAGCTCGAGACTTCGCTCGACCTGTACCAGGAGCTTGCCAAGGCGATCAAAGACGGGATGCGGTTCGAGGCCGACGCGATCGCGGCGCGGGAATCGCTCCGGGCAGCGGCGCTGCTCAAGCACGAGCCCAGCCTCAAGCAGGAGCTTGCCGAGGTCTTTCCCCAGTACACCAACCTCGTGTCGCTTTCGGTCACGGTCGGCAAGCAGACCATCGCCGAGCACAGCCGCGGCAGGCCCATCGACGAGAAGACCGAGCGCATGCTGCCGGTGACTCGGGACCTGACCGATCAGGAGACCGGGCCCAAGCTGGTCGCGGTATTCGCCACGCCTCGAGCCCGATTCGACGAGCTCGAAAGCGCCGCCGAGTTCGTGCGCGACTACCAGCAGATCGAGCGTCTTCGCACCACCAAGATCGAACGCTGGTACCTGCAGGTCTTCGCCGCGCTGCTTTGCGCGACGATGCTCGCTGCGGTCGCGCTCGCCCGAACGCTGGCGCGCGGAGTCACGCGTCGAATCGGGCAGCTCGCCACGGCCACGCAAGCCGTGGGCGCAGGCGATCTCACCGTGCGCGTGCCCGTGGATGGCAACGACGAGATCACGGATCTGGCGCGCGCGTTCAACGGCATGCTCCTGGAGGTCGAGCGGAGCCGGGCGCGCATCGAGTTCCTGCAGCGCATGGGCACCTGGCAGGAGATGGCGCGCAGGCTCGCCCACGAGATCAAGAACCCGCTCACGCCGATCCAGCTCGCGGTGCAGGAATGCCACCGCAAGTACGCTGGCGATGACCGCGCCTTCCGTGTCCTGCTCGATACGACTCTGGAGATCGTCGAGGAGGAGGTGGGCACCCTGCGACGTCTCGTGAGCGAATTCAGCGCTTTTGCCCGGCTTCCGAGGGCGGAGCTTGCGGACGGCGACCTGAGCGGATGGCTGCGCGAGCAGAAGGACCACATCTCGCTGTTCACCGACGAGGAGGCGGCGGTGCAGGCTTCGGACGCCGACCTGCTCGAGAAGGCGGTCGACGTGAGCTGGGACATCCCTGAGGAACCTCTGCGGGCGTACTTCGACAAGCAGATGCTCCACAGGGTGGTGGTCAACGTGATGCGCAACGCGGCGCAGGCGATCCGTGATCAGCAGAACACCAAGCCGGGTCACGTGAAGGTGTCGCTTCGGGCCATCGACAGGGACTGGCTGCAGCTCGCGATCGACGACGACGGGCCTGGGATTCCTGAGCCGATGCGCCAGTCGGTGTTCGATCCGTACGTGACCACCAAGCAGGACGGAACCGGACTCGGTCTGGCGATCGTCAAGAAGATCGTCATGGAGCATGGCGGCGTGGTCGAGACGCTGGACAGCCCGATGGGGGGCGCACGGATCGCGATCCGCCTGCCCAAGGTCGGCAGCCCGGCGTCGGCGGCGGTGCGGGATCAGCTGCCGCCGAGCTCTCGACGGATGTCCGCCCCTCCTGCCACCTGAAAAAAGCCGGGATTCCTGCTTTCGGCGATCGGGCTCGAACCCTTTGTTCGCCGTGGGGATCGAATGGGGTGGTGGCCTCGACGCCGCTGGTCACTACAATGGAACTTGGAGCCAGCCTTTCCCTTGGAACCTGTCACTCGCCCAGTCCACGCTTCTGAGAACCAGAGCCGATCGTACAGCCTGATGGCCCTGGTCCTGGGCGCTGCCATGCTGATCGGCTTCACGCTCCTGCCCAGGCTCTCGCAGGTGCGCCACGGGTTGATCGGCAAGCCCGCTCCGGAATTCGCCCTGGAATCAATCGACCATCCGGGAGATCGCGTGCGCCTGTCGGATCTGCATGGAAAGGCCGTCGTGCTTTCGTTCTGGGCCAGCTGGTGTGGCCCCTGCCAGCTCGAGGCGCCAGCGCTGGACCGTCTCGCGCGCAGGATGAAGGACCGCAACGTCGCCGTGATCGGCGTCAACACCAACGACCAGATCGCTCGCGCCGCAGACTTCGTGCGCAAGAAGAACCTGTCGTACACGTTCGTCTTCGACGACGGCAGCGCGGTCGCGGAGCGCTACGGCGTGGAGAGCCTGCCGACTCTGGTGATCATCGACAAGAACGGCGTGGTCACAGCGGTGAGGACCGGGCTGGCGGACGAGGGCTCGATCGAGGCGTTGGTGAGCGCATCGATGTGACCGGGGACCAGGCAACGAACCCTGGACACGCGTCTGGGCCTGCGGTGTAGTCTCCTGCTGCCAGCTCCCATGCGCATCTCTCTGCGAACCGTTCGCGCCAAGCTCACCATCCTGGTCGCCATGCCGGTGGTCCTGATCTGCGCAGCCATGCCCGTGGTGTCGCATGCGCTGCACCAGGATCTGATGACATCGGCCGACGATCATGCGGAAGACGCGGAGCGCGCCTTCCAGGTGGAGCTGGACGACGACTTCGCGGATCTGGCGCTGACGCTGCGGATCATGGCGTCGCACCCGGAGACGGCGCGCGCTCTGGAGAGTGCCGACACGGGCAAGGCCATGGAGGTCGCCAGCGTCTTCTCGCAGCTGTACCCGGAGATGGATATTCTGCTCGCGACGGGGGATGGACGGGTGCTCGCGTCCGCGGGATTGCGGCGAGCCCCTGCCAACCTCAACGATTTGCCGGAGCTTCGGGACCTGCCGCGCACGGGCGAGATGCACGCGGTGCTGCCGCGCGGCTGCACGCGCCCCGGGGAGCCGGAGTCGGTCGCTCGCGCGATCGTCACGGCTGTCGGCCCTGGGCACGTGCTGGTCTGCCAGCCGCTCAACTACGCCTACCTCGAGAACTCGTCCCGCAAGCTCGGACTGGAGCTGGCGCTGCTCTTGTCCCCTTCGTCCAACGAGCCGGTGGTGACCACCGAGCACTACCCGTCCGGCGTCATTCCGCCCGCGTCCAGCAAGGACAAGACCTCGGTCGTGGAGCACGGAAGCAAGGTCTGGGCGGTGCAACGCTTCGAGCCGCAGATCAAGCAGGGCTCGCGCGGCGCTCGACCGCATGTGGTCGCTGCCGTGGATGTCACCAACATCAGCGAAGGGGTCCACAAGAACGTCTACCTGCTGCTCGCCATCATCGGCGCGGTCGCGCTGATCTCGATCTCCGTCGGTGCTCGCATCGCTGGGGCGATGTCGCGGTCGCTCAAGCAGGTGATCGGAGCGTTCAAGAAGCTCGAGAAGCAGGAGTACGTGCGCGTGCCCGAGAGCCGGTCGCGCGACGAGCTGGCCTGGCTGGCCACCGGCTTCAACCACATGGTGGAGGGGCTCAAGGAGCGCGATCACCTGCGCACGACCTTTGGCAAGTACATGACCGAATCGGTGCTGCAGCACCTGCTGAGCGGCAAGATCCAGCTCGGCGGCGAAAGCCTGCGCGTCACCATCCTGTTCAGCGACATCCGAAGCTTCACCTCGATCAGCGAGCGCATGGAAGCCCACGCCCTGGTCGGCCTGCTCAACGAGTACTTCACCGAGATGGTGAGCATGGTCATGAAGCACGACGGGGTCGTGGACAAGTACATCGGCGACGCCATCATGGCCGTGTTCGGAGCGCCGGTGCCCACCCCTCGGGATGCGGAGAACGCGGTTCGCGCTGCAGTGGCGATGCGTGCAGCGCTCACGCGTCTCAACGAGCGTCTCACCGCACGCGGCATGCCCGAGCTTCGGACCGGAATCGGAATCCACACAGGCGAAGTGGTCGCTGGCAACATCGGCAGCGAGCAGCGCATGGAGTACACGGTCATCGGAGATGCCGTGAACCTCGCCTCGCGCCTGGAGAGCAACACCAAGGAGCTGGACGCCCCGATTCTGATCAGCCACAGCACCTACGAGCTGACCAAGGACATCGTGCGTACGCGACCGGTGCGCGAGATCACGGTCAAGGGGCGCGAGCAGCCGGTGATGACCTACGAAGTGCTCGGCCTTGCGGAGGACGCGGACAAGCAGGGGTCTGGTACGCCGCTTGCTAGCTCATAGGTCGCCATGGGCGAACCCAGCCCCGCGTCCGACGAATCACCCCACAACTCGACGATGGTGCCTCCTGCGCCGTCAGACAGGGAAACCGAGCTCTTCCTGTTGGAGTTCGACGACGAGGAATGGGGCGATGAGCTGGGCGAGGACACCTACTCCGACGCTGACCGGATCACCCAGGTAGATGATCTCCGTGTCATGGTGGACGAGCTGCCCCGCAGCGATGACGATCAGGGGCCACCGACCATTCCGTCGCCGTGCCCATGGCTGGACGCTGCGGTGAGCTGAACAGGGGTGTCTATTCGGCCGGGGCAGGCGCATCGGCGCGCGCCTTGAGGGACAAGAGCGTGCGAAGCCGCTGACGGGCGTTCTCAAAGGCGGAGTAGATAGCGGGCACGACCAGCAGGGTGAGCATGGTGGAGGTCACGAGGCCGCCGATCACGGTCACGCCCATGCCGACGCGCATCTCAGAGCCTTCGCCCATGCCGAGCGCGACCGGCAGCATGCCGAAGATCATGGCGCCCGTGGTCATGAGGATCGGCCTCAGACGCGCAGTTCCGGCCATGATCATGGCTTCGCGAACGGACTTGCCTTCAGCCATCCTCTGGTTCGCGTTGTCCACGAGCAAGATGGCGTTCTTGGTCACAAGGCCCATGAGCATGATGACCCCGATGAACGCCATGATGCTCAGGGTCTGCCGCATGAGCAGCAAGGCACCCAGGGCGCCGACCAGCGAAAGCGGCAGCGACACCATGATGGTGAACGGGTGCAGGAAGCTCTCGAACTGCGATGCCAGGACCATGTAGATGATGATGATGGCGAGGATCAGGGCCGAGATCATGTAGCCGAACGACTCGTTCATGATCTGCGCCTGCCCGGTGAACTTCATCTCCACGCCAGCAGGCACAATCCCCTTGGCCACATCCTTGACCACCTCCTGCGCAGGCCCCAACGCGAGGTCGCTCAGATTCGCGGCGATCGTCACCTGACGGACCCTGTCCTCCCGATCGATCTGTGCGGCGGCCTGCTCGGGCACGGAGCGCACGAGCTCACCGATTTCGACGAGGTTGCCCATGGGACCTCGAAGCGGCATACCGAGCACGGCCTTTCGATCCCGGCGGTATCGATCCGGGGCTTTGACCACGATCTTGTAGCGATCGCTGCCTTCACGGAATTGCGAGACCTCGGTGCCGTTGATCGCGGTGCGCACTGCCAATGCAACCTGGGCCGGCATCAGGCCTGCGGACGAGACCCGGTCGCGGTCGATGGAGAAGCCGAACTGGGGGCGCGACCCGCGATCGGAGATTGTGAGGTCGACGAACTGGCCTCGCTTCTTGAGCGCGTCGATCAGCTTGAGAGCCGAGACGCGAAGCTGGTTCGAGTCGTCGCCGCGAAGCTGCACGTTGAGGGGCTTGGCCATCATGTCTCCGCCCGCATTGCCCACGATCGAAGCCTTGTTGACGCCGATGTCCTCGCCCGGGAACTTCGACTCCAACCCTTTGCGCAGATCGGCGGAGATCTGCTCGAGCGTGCGCTTGCGCTCCTTGGAGCTGCTGAGCTTGAGGAAGACCTTGCCTTCGTTGACTTTCTGGCGCTGCCCGGTGCCGATCAGCACCAGCGAGTACTTGAACTCGGAGACCGTGGCCTGGGCGTACTTGCGAAGCTCTTCCCCGCGCTGGTAGGTCGACTCCAGGCTCGTGCCTTCCGGCATGGTGAAGACAATGTCGATCTCACCCTGATCCTGGGCCGGGGTAAACTCCGTCGGGATCCAGCGCGCCAGGAAGATCGAAAACACCAGCGCCCCGACCCCGACCAGGATCGTCAGCGCCCGATGGCTGAGCACCCAGCCCACCATCGCCCGATAGATGTGATCGATGCCGTCGAGCACCCGTCCAATCGCCCGCGAGATCGCGCCGGGGGTGGTGTGACGCAGCATCTTCGCCGACGCCATGGGCGTGAGTGTGAACGACACGAACAACGACACCATGACCGCAAAGGCCACGGTCATGCCGAACTGGAAGAAGAACCGGCCGATGATCCCTTTCATGAACGCCACCGGCACGAACACGGCCACGATCGACATCGTGGTCGCGAGCACGGCCAAGCCGATTTCCCTCGCTCCGTCGCTCGCCGCCTGCGCAGGGGTCTTGCCCATCTCGAGATGACGGTGGATGTTCTCGATCACCACGATCGCGTCGTCGATCAACATGCCGATCGACAGCGAGAGCGCCATCATCGTGAGCATGTTGGTCGTGAAGTTCATCACCTTCATGAAGGCGAAGGTGGCGATGACGCTCGTGGGCAACGCCAGGGAGCTGATGAAAGTGGCGCGCCAGTCGCGCAGGAACACGGTGATGACCGCAACCGCCAGGATGGCGCCGAACACGAGATCGAACACCACGTCATCGATCGCATGGCGCGTGAACGTCGAGGCATCCTGCACCACGTCGAGCTTGTAGCCCGGTGGAAGCGAAACCTCACCGGAGCGCACCGCCTTCATGACCGCGTCGGACACTGCTACCGTGTTGCCGTCCGATTGCTTCTTGACCATCAAGGTCAGCGCGCGCTTGCCGTTGTAGGCCGCGATCGTACGAACCTCCTCGGTGTCGTCCCTGACCGTCGCAATGTCCGCAAGCCTCACGGGTACCCCGCCGGGGCTCGCGATCACCAGCTCCTCGAGCTGCTTGAGCGAGGTCGCCTCGGCGTGCGTCTTGACCAGAACCTCCGTGTCCTTGGTCGTCACGCGCCCGCCCGGCACATCCAGATTGCCGTACGCAACCGCCTGCTGCAGGTCAGGCAGCGTCAAGTGGTAGGTGCGGAGCTTGTCGGGGTCGGCAATGACGTGAATCTCCCGCTCCTGCTTGCCGATCAGGTCGACCGAGGCCACGCCATTGATACGCTGGATCTGGGCCTTGGCCTTCTTGTCGGCCACGTAGGTCACCTTGGCGCCCGACTCGCCCGGCGGGCCGGTCAGCACAAGCGTCACCACCGGAGCTGCGCCGATGTCGAGCTTCTCGACCACCGGCAGCTCAGCGTCGGTGGGCAAGTCCCGCTGGACCTTGGCTACCTTGTCCCGCACGTCCTGCGCAGCCCGGTCCGCGCTCACGTCGAGCTCGAACTCGACGAAGATCATCCCGTAGCTCTCGACTCCGGAAGCGATGATCTTCTTGACGCCAGAGATGGTGGAGACAGCGTCTTCGATGGGCTGAAGCACGCGGGACTCGACCACTTCCGGGTCTGCGCCCTGGTAGATGACCGAGATGGTCACGTAGGGAGCGTCGACCTTGGGCATCAGATCCACGCCGAGCGCCTGGTATCCGATGGCTCCAAAGAGCACGAGAACGAGCATCACGATGATCGTGAAGACCGGCCGTCGGATCGATAGATCGGACAGAAACACGTCTACCTCCCGCCTTCGGTCCGCGGCTTTGCGCCTGCATCGGGGCTCTTGGCAGGTGCTTCGTCCAGATCGCTGGGCAACGACGGGAACCGCACCCGCGCGTACAGGCCCGCTGGCAGGGCGTGATCCTTGTTCGGAATCCGGATCACGGCCTCGGCCGACCGCGTCATCGGATCGATCACCTCCGCGATTCGATCGATCTTCGCGGGCTTCTCCTGGTTGATCGCGGGCAGCACGACCAGGACCGGCGTGCCGACCTTCACAGCGGCAAGCCTGCGCTCGGGGATCGGGACTTTGAGCTCGAGCGTGTCGACGTCGGCGAGGATGCAGACGATCACAGGGGGCATGGAGGTGATCATCTGCCCTTCTTCGGCCAGCACCTTGGTCACCACGCCGCTGAAGGGCGCGGCCAGCGAGGTGTCGGTCACCATCTGGTTGGCCATCCGCATTCCGACGCGTGCAGCCTGGACCTGAAGGTCAGCGACGCGCATGGCGAGCTCGGCCTTCTCGATGGTCTGATCCGGGAGCGCGCCAGCGTCGTAGAGGATCTGCACGCGCTCCAGATCGCTCTTGGCATTCTTGACGCCTTCGAGCGCCTGCGCGTGGGCCACCGCAGCGGACTGCGCCCGAATGCTCACGTCGGTTGCGTCGATGACCGCAATCAGCTGCCCGGCCTTGAGCTTGTCTCCCTCGCGGACCTTGAGGGTCCGAAGGATGCCGCCGCCCTTGAAGGACAGCCTCGAAACGCGGATGGGGTTCGCGACACTGGCGACTTCGTACACGCCGGGCTCGGCCTCCGAAGGATCCACGGGCTTGGCTGAGGTCGCCGGGGCAGGTGTCGTGGATTCGGTCGCCACCGGTGCGACCTTCTCTTCGGAAGCGGCGTGCTTGCAGCCCGCCGCTGCTGCGAGGATCAGACTCAGGGAAAGGGCGAGGGGGCACACGCGCCACATCATCGAGACCTCCGGGCTTCCCAGCTGGGTACTGCAGGGCATTGTGCACCCTGCGGCCACCCCGGCAACGCAGCGCTGCGGAGCGGGGTTGTGTCGCGGGGCGATACAAAAGCAGGTGCAACGTCAACGATCATGCTCGACCTAGAAAGCGTCCTCGCCCGCTGGCTCAGGGGGTGGGATTCATGCGAGACCAGGCGGTAGAACGACGAGGGGATGTAGCATTCCGGCCCACGGGCGGCCACTGACAAGTGCTGCGACGGGTCAGGAGAAAGGGGAAAACCAGCCTACTCGCCAGGCGCGCCGGCCAGCTCGCCGTCCGCATCCTTCGAGGTAGGCAGAATCTCACCATTGGGGCCGTCCCTGCGCACGATGATGGTGCGCCGGGCGGTGGTGTCAGCGTTGTGGCGACCGATGAGGGTGATGACGTTGACGCCCGGTCGGAGCGACGCATCGAAGTCCACCTTCATGCTGTTGGAGTCCTGACCGCCCTGCGCCGGCTGGTAGAAGACCTTGCGCGAACCCACGAACATGTAGGCGTCCAACAACCCGGCCGGATCCTGGATCGAGCCTGACATCTTCACGGTCCCGGTCCGGGTCGACAGCGCGCTTGCCTTGAAGTCGATGATCGGCGGCGCATGGCTGAACGTCGTCTCGAACTGCACCGGGTCCGCCGCAGTTCCCGTGGGGTCGTCGACCAGCGATGCGGTTGACACGAAGCCGAACCGCCCGCCACCCAGCTCGACCTTGGTCAAATCGTTGACGCGTCCGACTCGATTCACGGACGTACCTGAGGCGAGCTTGCCGAAGGGTCGAGCCGAAGACTGCGAGGAATCGAGAATGATCGCGCCTTGGGCGCCGGCCTTGGACACGCCCTTGTCCGCCTTGACGCCGAGCGCGGACTCGACCGGGTACTTGAGCTTCTCGCTGGCATATTCGCCCAGATCCCGATCGCTGACGATCACCTCGAGCTTGACGTCCGGGTCTTTGACCTGCTGGGCCACTTGGAAGGTGAACGCCACCGACTTGGTGTCGCCCGGGCTCATGTTCGAGATGTCGAATCGTCCGTTCTGCAGCGACAACGCATCTCCGGAGAGGTTGCGGAGATTGGCCTGGGTTTCGAACGACCGGCCCTTGCCGATGTTCTTGACGGTCAGGTACATGGTGGCGCCTTCGCCCTTTTGCAGCCGACCATCGCCGTTGGCCCCTTCGCCATTGTCCACCAGCTGGTAGGAGTAGGCGAACGTGGGGCGCGGTGACTCGCGCACAGTGACCTGGATGTCGGCCGGCGCAGGCACGTGGTTGCCCGCAGAGTCGAACTTGACGCTGACCCAATCGGCGCGTGTCGAGGCATCCTTGGGCACAGTGCACACGCGCTTTGCGTTCTTGGGGATCGCTGCCGTCGAGCCGATCTTGCGCCCTTCGATGTCGCACCAGCCGAACTGGGCTGTGGCGACCTTGGACTTTCCCGGCTCGATCTTTCCGAAGATCAGCTCCTTGGCGTCGAGGTAGCCGTTGTCGCTCTTGGTGACCGCGCGGAGACGGTAGACCGGGTGCTTGCCGTTGTTCTTCACCGTGGCGCGCACGGCGATCGTGCCGCCGGCAGACACTTCGTTGCTTGGCCGGTCGGTCTCGACTTTGACCTCCAGGTCCTTGTCGCTGGGGCCCGGGGCGCCTGCGGGCGCCTCGCTCCAGTCGACTCCGAGCTTGGTGAGCTCGGCAGCGGCCTTGGCGAGCTCCTCGCGCTCCACCGACTGGATGAACTCGTTGCTGGCCTTGACCGCTTCCACGCGCGGGGTGGCCGGAGGCAGGTGCAACACGAGCTCCTTGGCGAACTTGACCGGGAAGTCCAGCTCGAACGTGTCCTCAGGATCGCCACCGCGCTCTCGCAGCGCTTCGCGATCCTCCTTGGGCAGGTTGTAGCGGACCTGCGCCAGGGGCTTCTGGGCTTCGTGTGCGCGGTTGCTCGACAGGTGCTTGGACAGATCGCCTTCGCGCATGCCCTTGCCGGCCACCATCAGATCCATCTCGACCGTGTCGACCGTCATCGGATCGAGCTCGATGTCCGCCGTGATGCCCACCCCCTGGATCGAGATGTCGCCCGGGGTCAGGTACTGCGCGATCGTGAGCTTGAGCGCTGCCTTGTCCTTGGTGATGTCAGGGAACACGAGCTGCACAGACCCCTTGCCGAAGGTCCGATCGCCCACGATGACAGCGCGGTTGTGGTTCTTCAGGGCGCCAGCGACGATCTCGCTGGCCGAGGCGCTCGAGGAGTTGACCAGCACCACCAGCGGGTAGTCCGGCTCGGTGCCTGGACCCTTGGCGACCTTCTCGTCGCGTGGCTCGCTCGCAGATACGGTGGTCACGATGATGCCACCCTGCAGGAACCGGTCAGCGACCTTGGCGGCCTGATCGAGCAACCCACCTGGGTTGCTGCGCAGGTCGAGAACCAGGCCCCGGAGCTTGGGCTCGTTGCGGTGGATCGACGCGAGCGCGGAGTCGAGCTCGCCCACGGTTCCGGACTGGAACTGCTTGATCCGAACGTAGCCGACGCCGCTGCCTTCGATCACGCGACTCTCGACCGACTCGACGTTGATGACTTCGCGCTTGAGCTCGAAGGGGCGGGTGTTCTGCCAGCCTCCGGGGCCATCGCGACGAATGTGCACGACGACGGGCGTGCCTGGCTCGCCGCGCAGCCGTCGCACTGCGTCGTCGAGCGGCATGTTCAGGGTCGATTCGTTGCCGATCCGCATGATCCGATCGTGACGCTTGAGGCCGGCGCGCCCTGCAGGCGTGCCTGGCATCGGCTTGATGACGGTCAGGAGCTGATCGCGGATGGAGATGACGATGCCGACGCCACCAAAGGCGCCCTGGGTGGAGATGGTCATCTCGCGGTAGGCCTCGGGGCTCAGGAACACCGAGTGCGGATCGAGGGTGTGCAGCATGCCGTTGCACGCTGCGTACTCGACCTCGCGCAGGTCGACCTCTGGGCTGTTCTTGAGGTTCTCCTGAAGGAACGCGAAGATCTCGCGCAGATGGGCCGACACGTCCCAGGGGCCCTGCACGTTGTCCACGCGGAACTTCTTTTCGGACTTGCCCACGCGCACGGTCACCTCGTGGTCGCCTTCGTCGCGCAGCACGATCACCTGGGCTACGTCCTTCTGGACGTAGTTCAGGGCGGACAGGAGCATGTCCTTGGGCTTGACGCGGGTGGGATCCACGTACTTGTCGCGGATGGTCTGGATGGTGGCCGTGACGGCCTCGAGGCGAGTGAGATCGTACTTCTCCTTCGCATCGGGGCTTCGCTTGTCGACCGCATGGGCGACATCGATGCCGTGCCAAAGGCCGCCAGAGCCGAACTGCAGGGCGAACCAGGTGGAGAGGGCAAAAGCCCCGAACAGAATGAGCAGCTTCAGGAGGCGGTCGAGTCCGCGCATGCCTGGGAGTGTAGATGACGGGCGGACGATGTCACGTTCGGAAAACGCGGTTTGACGCGGTGGGAGCCGCGGCTGTCAGGGAGCAGGGGGTTTCGCGAGGATTTTCGGCGCCGCGCGTCGCCATGCTGACCGCCATGGTCCTGCGGCTCAAAGACCCGGGCTCGGGCTCGGGCTCGGGCTCGACCTGAGCGGAGACCAGCCGGCGCGGCCCTGCACTAGGGAGCGGGCTTTGCGTCCTTCACGTCGACCGCAGGCTTCTTCTCGTCCTGCTTGATCGAGTACCGGACCAGGGCCCGGAGCACGTCGTTGCGCTGGACGTTGCCGAGGATCATCTTCATGTCCTCGTAGACGGACGGATCGACGAGCAAGGCGCCCATGGTTCCCTTGCCGGCCTTCATGCCAGCCACGATGTCGCGCATGTCCCGGCTCATCGTGTTCAGGTTGCCAATGATCTGCTGCTGCTCGCTGTCTCCGTACAGGACGCCCTTGGCAAGACCGTTGCCCTCACGCACCCCCTTGAGGGTGAGCGCAACCTCCCCGGCTGCGTTGCCGAACTGGGACAAGGTCTGCGACCCCTTGTCCGAGTACACCAGATCGTGGGCGAATCCGGGCCCCTGGTTGATGCGCGAGGTCAGCTGACGGATCTCCGCGGTCGCCTGCGCCAGCTCGGTGCTTGTGCGCTCGAAGTTCGCGACCGTTCGCGACAGCCGCTCGCTCTCCGCAGGATCGCTCAGCAGCTTGCGCGCGTATCCGTCGCCCTCGGCCAGCTGCTTCATGATGATCGTCACCGAGTGCACTGTCGACTTGACCTCGGCCTGCAGCGCATCGTCCGCCAGGTTGCTCGACATCTTGTCGAGGTGGCCGAGCACCGAGTCGGTCCTTCGCGCGATCGAGCTCACGTCGCTGAACATCCCAGCGAAGTCCGTCGGATCTTCTCCGCGAATCATCACGTCGGTGACCGGGCGCGGCGCGCCCTTGCCCGTGTCGAGATCGAGCAGCTTGTCACCGAGCAGACCCTTGTTCGAGATCTTGGCAAAAGCGTCGACCTTCAGCCGCAGCGCCTCGGAGCGCACCACGTCCATCCTCACGTGGATGCGAGGATCCGACACGTCCTCCGAGTGCCCCACCTTGGAGATCGTTCCGACGTCGATTCCGTCCATGCGCACCGGCGCTCCCACCTTGAGCCCTTGGACGTCGCTGAAGGAGGTCTCCAGGGTAATGTGCCGGGCAAAGATGTGCCGCTCGTCGCCGATGAGCATGACCACGAGGCCGACCACGACGAGTCCGAGGAAGACGAAAACCCCGACCTTGATCTCCCGCCCGATCCTCATCGTTCAGCTCCAGCAACCCTTTCCATTCGCATCCATGAGACTACGTCGTGAGAAGCGTTTCCACATCCTCGTTTTCAGGGGCCTGTCCGCGGATGAAGTCGATGACTCCCGGGTGCTCTGATCGCTGGATGTCGTCAGGGGTTCCAGCGGCGATGATCCTGCCTTTGTGTACCATGGCGATGCGATCGCTGACCTTGAAAGCGCTCGCCATGTCGTGGGTGACCACGATGCTGGTGATCCCGAGAACCCGCTTGAGCCCGGTGATCATGTGGTTGATGCGCGTGGTGTTGATCGGATCGAGCCCTGTGGTGGGCTCGTCGTAGAGCAGCACGTCGGGCTTGACCGCGATGGCGCGCGCCAGCCCGACGCGTTTCTTCATGCCGCCGGACAGGTCGGCTGGACGCATGGCCTCGATGCCTGGCAACCCGACGAGAGACAGCGCCCACTGCACGCGCTTCTCGATCTCGTCTCCAGTCATCTGCTTGCGGAAGTGCTCGCGCAGACCATAGGCGACGTTCTCCCCGACCGAGATCGAGTCGAACAAGGCCGCGCCCTGGAACAGCATCGCGATGTGGGTTCGCAGGACCCCCAGCTCGCGTTCCGTCATCTTGGGCACGCTCTGCCCCTTGTACTCGATCCGCCCCGCGTCGGCCTTGAGCAGCCCGATCAGCAGCTTGAGCAGCACGCTCTTGCCCACGCCCGATCCGCCGATGATCGTGAGGGTCTCGCCCTCGTAGACGTTGAGGTTGAGCCCGGAATAGATCACCTTGGGACCGAACGCCTTGACCACGGCGCGGAACTTGATGATCGGCTCTCGGGACGGCTGGCTCATGTCTGGCTAGGGGCTACAGGCTACAGGCTACAGGCGCAGGCCGGACAACGGGTTCCTGGGGCAACGGTAGCACGACCCGAGTTCGTGGCAGGCCCATTGCCTGACGCATCCGGCTCCCGTTCCCGGTGTAGCACGCGTCGCGCGTTC
The DNA here is from genome assembly GCA_016218915.1 of Deltaproteobacteria bacterium. Lineage (GTDB taxonomy): Bacteria > Myxococcota_A > Polyangia > Polyangiales > Polyangiaceae > JACRCQ01. The sequence goes on along the minus strand of JACRCQ010000077.1, from coordinate 72,252 downwards.
AGGCGGCAAGCTCTGTTCGGACGATCTCATGTGGCCCTTGGCCAGGACAGCGCTAGATACGGGTCGATGCGTTCTCTCCCTGCAGCCTGCAGCCCGGAGCCTGACGCCCTTGTGCGGCAGCGTCTGGATTGAGCCCCCGTGATTGACGCCCACGTACATCTGTTCCCGGACCGCCTCTACGAAGCGGTATGGAGCTGGTTCGACGACCACGCGTGGGTCATCCACGAAAAGCTCCACGCGGACCAAGCGATCGACCGCCTCGAGAAGGCCGGAACCGACCGGGCAGTGGCACTCGTGTACGCCCACAAACCAAAGATGTCCGTGGAGCTCAATCGGTGGATCGGAGCGCTTGCGTCCCGACGGCCCATGGTGGTCCCAAGTGCTACGGTGCACCCACTCGACCGGGATGTTGCAGGGATCCTGCGCCAGGCGCGCGAGGAGTTCGGCGCACGGGTGGTCAAGGAGCACTGCCACGTGCTGAACATGGCGCCTGACGATCCGCGGATGTTCCCGGTCTACGAAGCCTGCATTGCGCTTGATCTTCCCTTGGTGCTGCACAGTGGAAACGGGCCCAAGCTGCAGGGGTACCATGCGCCGACCGACGAGGTCTCTGGCGCCGCACGCACCGAGGCGGTGCTGATGCGCTATCCCGAGCTGCGGCTCGTGGTTCCCCACCTCGGCTGCATGGAAGAAGACCTCTTTTTCGCCATGCTCGATCGCCACCCGAACCTGTACCTCGACACCACCATGGCAATGGTGGGATTCAGCCCAGAAGTCCGGTTCCCGGATCGACACGTCATCGCGAAGTATCCAGGGCGCATTCTGTTCGGAACAGACTTTCCAAACATCCCCTATCCTGTGGAGGCGGAGCGCAAGGCGATCGAGGCGCTCGATCTGCCGTCAGAGGCGATGCGGGAGATCATGCACGACGCGGCGGCACGATTGATCGGGCTCGACGTCCCGCTCCCCCACGATCGCGGCTCCAAGGAATCGGCGTAGGGTTCTCGATGATGAAGATGTACGCAACGATCGGCGTGGGGCTCGAGACCGTGGTCTCGCGCGAGATGGCGTCGATCGGGATCACGGCCCTTCGCGTGGAGCCAGGACGGGTGCGCTTCGAGGGCGAGTGGGACGAGCTGTACCGGTCGGTCCTTCTGCTGCGCACCGTGTCGCGGATCGTGCGCGAGCTGCAGTTCGAGGAGATCGAGCAGGAAGAGGACATCTACGACGCGATCCGGGAGATGGACTGGCCCGCTCTGTTCTCGGTCGATGCCACGTTCCGGGTGACGTTCAACGTGCACTCGTCGCTGGTGCGCAACTCCAGGTTCTGGACCTACCGGATCAAGGACGCGATCGCGGATTGCTTCGTGGCGAAGTGCGGGCGACGTCCGGATGTGGACACAGCGAGCCCGCAGGTGCACGTGTACTGCTACCTGGAGAACCGACGTCTTTCGATCGGCCTGGATGCAGCTGGCGATCCGCTGCACATGCGGGGCTATCGGGTCACTCATCACCAGGCGAGCCTGCGCGAGCACCTGGCTGCGGCCATGGTGCTGCAGTCGGGTTGGCAGCCGTCGATGCCGCTGCACGACCCGTTCTGCGGGTCAGGAACGATTCCGATCGAAGCGGCGCTCATCGCGACGCGCACGCCACCGTCGGCGTTCCGGAAACGCTTCGCGTGCGAGTCGTGGCCAGAGTTCGATCCCGATCGGTTCGCGGTGCTGCGCGCGGAAGCGATGGCCTCCCGGATCGAGGTACCTGGACTGCGCCTGTCCGGGGCTGACGTCGACAAGACCGCGTTGGATCAGGCTGCGCTCAACGCGAAGTCCGCAGGGGTGGAGAAGCTGATCGCGTGGCGTGAGCAGGATGCGGGCTCGATGCAGCCGGTTCTGGGTGGAGTGGTGATTGCGAACCCGCCCTACGGGGAGCGACTCGACGAAGGCATGGAAGTCTGGGCAGCATTCCGGCAGGCAGCGCTCGGGTGCAAAGGCTCGACGGTGGTGCTCTTGCAGGCGAATCCCGGGTTCGAGAAGGGCTTCTCGCTTCGGCCGTTCAAGAAGAACCGGATGAACAACGGCGCGATCGCGTGCACGCTGTACCAGTACAAGATCCGGGACTAGGCGGGTGCCCGACGCTATGCTTGGGGCATGGCAGATCAGACAAGGTACGTTCGCCCGACCGTGGGAGGCTGGCTTCGTCCGCTGATCCTCGGGACGTTCATCACGACCTACGTGTCGGTCGCCATCTACGCGTTCGTGTTCAACATGGGGTTCATCGGCCCCTGGATAGCGCTCGCGATCGGGCTGGCGGTGGGCACGGCGTGGGCCACGGTCTACGCGCTCTTGCTGGGGCTGATCGACCTTTGCCTGTTGTGGCTCAAGCTGCGCCGTCTGCCGGTGGGCTGGAGTGGCTGGCTCAACACTGCCGCCTCGGCGTTCGCGGTTCACGTCGTGTACGCGATCGTCAAGCCGCACTCGTTCTACAAGCTCGGAGTCTGGGGAATCGCCGCGGCTATCGCTGTGCCGATGTTGGTCGCAGCGATCGGAGCGCGCGTGGCTGGAGGCAAGAAGATCTAGCGGTCCACCATGAACGATCTACCATCGCCGCATGAAGGTTCGCCCCTGCGCCTGGATCGCCGCGATCGTCCTGTCGGGTTGCGGTGCCGAGCTTGAAACCGTCCGCATCCCTCCTGCGCCGCTGATGCCACCTGTCTCGAGCCAAACACCCCCTGAGCCCCAGCAGCCGGAAGCGCCGAACGCGGACCGCTCCTTCGAAAAGCTCGCCGCCGGGTTTCTGGCCCGGTATCTCGAGATGAGCCCGGTGCATGCCACGCAGCTCGGCGAGCATCGCTACGACAGCCGCTGGCCGTTGCTCGGCGCGGAAGGAGAGAAGCTCGAGCGCGAGTTCGTCGCACGCACCCGCAAGATGCTCGACAGGATCGAGCTGGACAAGCTCGAGGCCAAGAACCGCGTCGATGCGATGATCCTGCGCAACCAGCTCGATCAGTGGACGTTCTTCCTCGACGAGCTGCGCGAGTGGGAGACCGATCCGCTCTTCTACACAGGGATGATAGGCGACGGGCTCGATCCGCTGGTGTCACGGGACACGGGCGGACAGCAGGAGAGGCTGACGAACCTCGGAGCGCGGCTGGCAGGGATCCCCGCGATCGTGCAAGCAGCGAAAGCCAGCCTCAAGCGCCCGCCGAAGCTTCACACGGAGACTGCGATCCAGCAGAACGACGGGTTGATCCGTCTGGTGGACAAGGAGCTGCCTGCGCTGTTTGCCAAGGAGCCCGGGCTCAAGGGCGATCTGGAGAAGCGCGCCGCGTTCGCGCTCAAGGCGTTGCGGGAATTCGACGAGTTCCTCAAGAAGGATCTGCTCAAGCGAAGCGACGGCGACTTTCGGCTCGGGCAGGCGCGTTTCGCCAAGAAGCTGCGCTACTACCTGGAGGCCGACATCCCGGCCGAGGAGCTCTACAAGAGCGCGCAGGCGCTGCTGGTCTCGACCCAGGACGAGATGGTGCAGACCTCGCTGGCGCTGTGGCCTGAGCTGTTCCCCAAGGAAAAAGTCCCGCCCCACGAGTCGCATGCAGACAAGCTCAAGCTGGTGCGCAAGGTGCTCGACGCTGTGGCGAAGGATCGTCCGACCAACGCGACGATCGTGGACGAGGCGCGCAAGCTCACGCAGGACGCCACCGACTTCGTGCGAAAGCACGATCTGGTGGAGCTTCCGTCCGAGCCGATCCGCGTGATCGTGATGCCGGAGTACAGACGGGGGATCGCGATCGCATACTGCGACTCGTCTGGGCCGTTCGAGAAGAACGCGATGACGTTCTACGCGATCTCGCCGACGCCTGCGGACTGGTCGCGCAAGCGGGCCGAGTCGTTCTACCGCGAGTACAATCGCGCGATGCTGGCCGACCTCACGGTCCACGAGGCCATGCCCGGCCACTACCTGCAGCTCATGCACGCCAACCGATTCAAGAGCGACATCCGTGCGGCGTTTGGAAGTGGTGCGTTCATCGAGGGTTGGGCGACCTATGCCGAGTGGTTGATGGGCAAGTACGGGTTCGGCGGGCTTCGCACGCGCCTGCAGCTGCAGAAGATGGATCTGCGGATGGCAGCCAATGCGATGCTGGATCACGACATCCATGCGGGCTCGATGGACGAGAAGGCAGCGATGCGGCTGATGACCGAGGAGGCGTTCCAGGAGGATGGGGAAGCTGCGGGCAAGTGGCGACGCGCGCGGCTGACCAGCGCCCAGCTCAGCACGTACCTGTACGGCTACACCGAGCTGAGGAACATGCGCGAGCGGGCCGAGAAACAGGCGGGGTTCACGGAGCGCACGTACCATGACCGGCTGCTCTCCTTCGGGTCGCCTGCGCCGAAGTACGTGCGGCACATGATGTTCGGGGATGCGATCTGACGTTCTGTATCGTGAAGACAGGTGGCTTGAACCCGCTTATGAAACGGTGTCCAAGGGGGATGGGATGCATGGCGTGCCGTGCCGTCTAGGGCTTGCCCTTGGCAAGCCGCCGCGGCTCAGATGGCCCCGACCCCTGGTCCTCCGTCCAGGTCGGTCTTTTTTTCGAGCCCTTTCTTTCCGCACCTTGTATCCTTCGTTTCACGTCGCCGGGTGGGGTGACGATTGAAAGGGATGGGAAGGTAAAAATGAGTCGCACACTATCTCTTGGTCTATTCGCCGCTGCGGCGGCATCGTTGATCGTTTTCGTCGCCTGCGGCAGCAGCAGCAGTGACACAACGCCCCCGGCCACCGGCGGCACCGCTGGCGCAGCCGGCAAGGGTGGTGGCGCAGGCCTTGGAGGCGGTGGCTCCGGACAGGGCGGCGCGCAAGGTGGCGCTGCTGGAGACGCGGGCCAGGGCGGTACTGCTGGCGGCGGCGGCGGATCCGCTGGCTCCCAGGGCAAGGATTGCGCGAACGCGATCCCGCTGAAGGCAGCGACCGAGACCGCTGGCTCGCTCTATCCCCCGGGAACGGTCGTCTACTACAAGGCCGACCTCAAGAAGGACGAGTGGGTCATCATCTACACGACTGCGAATGCCGACGACGACTCCAACAAGATCGACACGGTCGTCACGGTGCAGGACACCAACGGCAACATGCTGGCCGAAATGGACGACAGCCTGCCGCGTCAGTCCACGGACACAGAGCTTTACTACCACTCGCCGAGCGATCAGACGGTCTGTCTCAAGGTCCAGGAGTGGTCGACGTGGAACGGTGATCCGCCCGCGCAGAAGTCGAAGCCCAACTCGGCGTTCACGATCACGTGGGGTGATCCGGACTCCACGAAGGCCCCTTACTCGCTCGACAAGGAGCCGAACAACGACACGGCGAGCGCAACGGTCGCCAATCTCGCAGAAGGCGCCACGCCGCCGAACTCGGTTGCGTACATCTACGGAACGCTCGACCCGGACACGGACGTCGACTACTTCGCGTTCACGATGCCCGCTGGGACCGCAGAGTCCACGACGTACTTTGCGCCCAAGGGGCTGACCGGCTGGGGCTTCTCGCTGCTGCCTGGGTTGACGGAAATCGTGGACGAGCAGGGCAAGGTGCTTGCGCGGCTCGACCCGTCCAAGAACGATCCCAACTACACCTCCCCGCCGCTTCGCCAGCTCAGGCTGCCGCTCGCGGAGGGAACCAAGGCCTACCTCAAGATCCCGCGCCCGGCTGGCCAGGCGATGGGTGCCAATGACGCGTACTTCTCCAAGCATTGGCTGACCGTCAAGGTCTACGAGCCGGAGAAGGAAGCCACCACTGGCGCGAACGATACCCCTGAGACCGCTGAGCAGATGGTCGAGTACGTGCCCTCCACGCCGAACCCGGACGTCAAGGCCTACTACCTTGTCGGCCATCTCGGACCAGCGACCGATGTCGACTACTTCAAGTTCCAGGGACTGGATGGCAAGAAGACCAACGTAGAGTGCTCCGCCATCCGGAGCGGCTCGGGCCTGCAGGCTCCCAGCTTCACGCTGCTCAAGCCGGCGGCCGCGCCGGAAGCCGGTGCTGATGCTGGCGCGCCGACCCAGGTCGAGACCGAGACCGAGACCGATCTGAAGGACGTGGTCTGGTCGCAGTACCCGAACCCGGCGCCCTCCAAGGTGTCGCCTGACTCAGCAGCCGGCGACTGGCTGTTCAAGGTCAGCGCCACGGGCCAGGACGCCACGGTCGTGGGCAACTACTACTACTGCACGATCATCGTGCTCCCGCCCTACACTCCGTGACGCATCGCGGGCCACCGGTTCGCGCCGGTGGCCCTCCCATCCCCTTCAACTGCTGAGTCCTACCTCCGCGCGCCACCAAACCGCGCGACGAGCCGGTTCGCCATCGCTCCGAGCCCTGCTCCGCTGCCAACGAACACCAGCAGCCACAGAACGAACATCACCAGCATGCCGAGCACGATCATCGTCTTGGCAAGGATGCCGCCGTCGATCGGGTGACCAAGGATCGCGTGCGCCATCGTGATGCCAGCAAACCCGCCCCACACGAGCGAAGGCATCAACCCCCAGACTGCGAACGCCACGAGTCCGGCCACGATGCCTGTCCAGATGTAGATGCGCGCGGAGCCGGTGGATGAATCAGTTCGTGACATGGGCAGACTATGACGCCGCGCCGCGCGCACGCCAAGCGCGTGCGACTACAATCCCCCTGACAAGCGGACCAGCTAATCGGTGAAGACGCGGCATCTATGCCACGAATTAGCCGTCGAGCTCCGATAGGTCGATCCCTATCAACGCCGCGACCTGCTCCCTGGCCATGCCTGTCTGCAGCAATCTGCGCGCAGCCTCGCGCAGCTGCTCATGCGCCGCATCTGCCCGCTGCCCTTCCGCGTCCGCTCGCGTTGCCTCGGCTTGCGCACGGTCGGCTTCAGCTTGCGCCCGGTCGGCTTCAGCTTGCGCCCGGTCGGCCTCGGCTTGCGCCCGCCGAGCTTCAGCATGCGCTCGCGTGGTCTCCGATCGGGCCAATTCCTCTGCCGACGGCAGCACATGTCCATCGCTCCCGATCCACCGAAGCCAACCCGCTTGCACGCCAAGCTGCAATCCAGGCACGACGCCGAGCCACAAGCCCAGCTTCTCGCAGCGAAGCCAGCCGTGCTCGTCTGCGGCGATCGGACGATACTGCCCTGAGGACGGATCAAGCCTGTAGCCGTCCAGACGCTCCTCGAACGGATCGTACAGGTAGTACTCGGGCACGCGCAGCACGGTGGCGTAGATGTGCATCTTGTCGCCGCGATCCACATGCTCGGTCGATGGCGACGTCAGCTCGATCACCACATCAGGCGTGCGGCCGTCTTCTTCCCACACCACCCACGACCTGCGAACCTTCTTGACGGTGTTGAGCACGACGAACACATCAGGGCCACGGAAGTCGTTCTTCCTGGACTGCAGCTCGCTGAAGTACAGGAACATGTCGCGTCCCACGTAGAAGTCGGTGCGATCGATCCACGCGAGGTTGAGGGAGTCGGCCAGCAGGTTCATCTGCGAAACGTGGAGCTCGCTTTCCATGGGCACGCCGTCGCTGTAGGGCAAATCCTCTCCGCGAGGCGGCGGGGCCACGGGATAGCAAGCCACCGGGTAGGCAGGCTGCATCATCGCGCTGTCATCCTTGTCTGCGGCCATACCGCCAGTATAGAGCCGCACCTGACGGACACCAATGTCCGGCGGATGCGCTGCAGCACTCTGCACAGCACGATCGATGCCACGTGAGATCGCACGTGAAACATGCGTTGTTCCGGATCGCTCGACGTGGCGGGTCGCCACGGCCTACGGGCTGCGATTTGCATTTTCTGCTGCCAATCCGCCGAGTGGCGGCTCGCCACCCGAAAGTGGCGGCCGCCATGGGCTATCTCCTGCTTTTCTCGCAGATCTTGTGAGGCGCGCGTCTTGCTATCGCTGCTTCCGTGCTCGACTCATTGCTCATCGCCGGAGTCAGTCTGCTCGCAGGCGCCCTGATCGTTTCAAGCCCGTGGCCTGTGCTGATCGTGCTCACCGCCATCCTGGCTGCAGCCTGGACTCGCATCCGTTGGCGACAAGTGGCGGTCGCCACCTTGCTCATCACGTTGGGCTCGTGGCGTGCCTCCAACGCGCTGGCGAAGTACGACGACGAGCGCGGCAGAGCGCGCGACCTCATTGGACCTCCGGCGCGCTGCTCCGGCAGCGTGATCGTGCGCAGCCCGCTGACCCGCGTGCGCGATGTCTACTCACTCATCGCCCAAGCGCAGAAGCTCGAATGCGAGGGGAGCAGCAAAGTCGCGCCAGGCACGATGATGCGGATCTACAGCCCGATCGACGACCTTGCGCGGGGCGACACCTGCGAGGTGATCACGTCGCTCGCCACTGTGGAGATTCCCCGCAACTTCGAGGTCGACATGGCCAGAACCGCAAGCGCGCGCAACGGTGCGGTGCTCAGCGGAGGGGCGCTCGATGTCCGCCTGCTGCAACGAAGCCCCTGGTCGATCGGGGGATGGATCGATCGCGCGCGCAGGTTCGCACGCAGGCGCATCGAGGCGACCTACCCGGAGCAGGCAGCCCCCATGGCACGAGCGCTCGTGCTCGGGGAGAACGACCTTGACCCCGATGATGCCGAAGCATTCCGCGTGTCCGGGCTCTCGCACATTCTGGCTGTCTCGGGCACGCACATCGTAATCGCCGTGTTCGGCATCGTACGCGTGCTGCAGGCGCTGCTGGTTCGCGTGGAGCGCCTGTGTGCCCGCTACGACGTGGGCAGGATTGCGGCAGCCGCGGGTGTTCCGCTGGCGTGGCTCTACGCCGACTTCGCGGGCTCAGGGGGAAGCGCCAGGCGCGCTGCTGCCATGGCGTCTGCAGCGCTTCTCGCACGAGCCCTGGCTCGCAACCCGGATGGTCCGCGATCGTTCGGGCTCTCCTTGCTGGCGGGCGGGCTCATGGATCCGCTCGCGGTGTTCGACTTCTCCTTTGGTCTTTCCGCTGCGGCCACTGCGGGGCTGATGCTGCTCTCGCGTCCGTTCGAAGCAGCCATCCGCAAGCTGCCTCGGCCCTTCTGCTGGGGCGCTGAGCCGATGGCCACAACGCTCTCCGCCACGTTGCTCTGCACGCCCTGGATCGTGCTCCTGTCTCCGTCGATCTCGCCTGTGGGCGTGGTCGCCAACATCGTGGCGGTTCCGATTGGCGAGGCGATCTCGCTGCCCGCCTGTCTCGGCCATCTGCTCCTGTCCGTCTGGCCCTCTGCAGAACGGGGCGTTGCCTGGCTCGCATCGTCGAGCCTCCTTGCGGTGCGCACGATCGCTCATACAGGCGCTGCGGTGGGGTGGGCCGTGATCACGATCCCCCGGCCGACCGCGTGGGAGCTGTCGATTGTGGCTGGCGTGGGAGGCTGGCTCGCGCTGCGACGTCCCCGCGATCGGCTGCTGATCCTGGCACTCGGCGCAGTGGCCTACGTGATCGTGGAAGCCTTTGCGGTGCGCGCAGGACAGCCGCGGGGCAAGCTCCGCGTGACCTTCCTCGACGTGGGACAAGGGGACAGCGTGCTGATCGACTTTCCGGACGGCAGAGCGATGCTGATCGACGGCGGGGGCGCTGTGGGAAGTCCCGTGGATCCGGGCAAGACCGTGGTGGGGCCGGTGCTGCGGGCGCGTCGCAGGGGGCGCATCGATTTCGCGGTCCTGTCCCATCCTCACCCGGATCACTTCATCGGGCTGGCTTCGGCATTGCCTGGCGTGCAGGTCGGCGAGTTCTGGGACAACGGGCAGGGCGAGCTGGGAGATTCTGCTCCAGTCTACCGCGGCCTGCTGTCGGGATTGCGGGCACGCAGCGTGCCAGTGGTACGTCCTGAAGTACTCTGCAATCGGCCGCAGGAGCTCGGTGGCGCGCAGGTGCGGGTGCTCGCGCCGTGTCCGGGGATCGAGGAGATGGCACACGCGAACGACAATTCGTTTGTGATGCGTGTTGAGCTCGGAAGCCGCGCAGCGCTGCTCGTGGGCGATGCGGAGCACGAGGAAGAAGCACGGTTGCTGAGCGTGGATCGATCACTGCTCCACGCTGATCTGCTCAAAGTCGGGCATCATGGCAGCCGCACCAGCTCATCGCCCGAGTTCATCGACGCAGTGCGTCCTTCCCATGCCGTGATCTCCTGTGGAGTGCGCAACCGTTTCGGCCATCCCCATCCGCACACCCTCGAGACCCTGGCAGCCCGAGGAATCGAGGTGCACCGCACGGATCGGGAAGGGAGCGTGCAGTGGGAGACCGACGGGAAGGACGCGGTGCTCAGGGGCGCCATCGGAGGAAACTAGGAACTGGGAACAGGAATGCGAATGCGAATGCGAATGGCGCGCGGAGTCCGTGTATCATGATCCTGTGGGGACCTGTCGCAACCTGGGCTGGGCCGTCGGACTGGTGCCGATCCTGATCGGCTGCTCCGACGTACTCGACTACGACAACGTGGGATTCGGAACGCCGGACGCTGGCGCCGAAGGTGCTCTGCCCGACGTCTCGGCGGGTGACGCGAAGGGAGGCTCCGCAGGCAGCGGCGGAGTCGCGCCCGATGCGAGCGTCGGAGGTAAGGCAGGGGCGAGCGGACAGGGAGGCGCGAGCGGCCAAGCGGGCGCTTCGACAGGCGGCGCTGCAGGCACAGGCGGCGCTGGCACGGGCGGCGACGCGGGGACAGGAGGAGCACCCGCAGGATGCCCGAACGGCACGTGCGACAACGGCGAAGACTGCAACAGCTGCCCTGCGGATTGCGGCGCATGTTGTGGAAACGGCGCGTGCGACAACGGTGAAGATTGCAGCAGCTGCGCTGGAGACTGCGGGGCGTGCTGCGGCAATGGTGCCTGCGACAACGGCGAGGACTGCGCCTCGTGTTCGGATGACTGCGGCGCGTGCGCCGACGCCGGATTGACCGACTACCCACTTCCGCCGATCCCGGCAGGTTGCCCGCTCAAGGCGAAGATACTCACCTATGCGCCCAACGGCTGGGAGATCCTTGCCGACGCATTCGAGGCTGATTCCACGCCGTGCGGCGACTATTTCATCTTCCTTCCCGCGCCGTCGAACAACAAGATCGAGGTGCGAGGGCCTGCTGCGCCGCAGAGCATTCGGGCTCGCACCGGTCGATTCTTCGCAATGGCGGAGTTCCACTGGCAGACATGGGAGGGGCAGCCCGGCTCCTGGTACGACAAGGGCGTGTCGTTCCGGCAGAAGATGGACGCCATGGGCTACAACATCCCGCGCGGCGACACCTGGGCCATCAACGAGCTCCCCTCCTCGGTTCGCTCGGATCCTGCTGTGCGTCAGCAGGTGCGCGACGCAGTTCGGGGCTTGTACACAGGGGCACCAGGCTCACCTCCTCGCGCAGGCACGGTGTACGTGATCGAGATGGGGCAAGCCACCACCAACTTCGGAACGTACAAGCCCAACGCCAAGAGCTGGATGGAAGACTCGGGGTTCTGGGCGGACATGGACAAGTACGTCCTGTACTGGGGTCAGGAGACCTATACGGTCCCAGCGCTCACCTGCGTGGGAGGCACAACCGTTGCCGACAAGAGCAGCCACATCAACGACTTCGTCGAGCACTTCGGAAAGCTCGTCAACGTGGGTCCTTCGTCGGTTGCGACCGCGCGCACATTCCTGAACAGCGCGTACTTCCCCCTGATGAACGCCTGGTACAAGAACGGCGACAAGTACGGCAAGACCGCGGTCACGTCGCTCGACAACATGAAGCATCTGGTGAGCCACCAGACGTATGCGGCGCGCGCATGGGCCGATTCGCACTTGTATCCAGATGGCAGGATCGGCTTTGCATGGTCGAACAATGGTGCGGGTACGCCGGCAGAGCGGACCGAGCTTGCGCAGCGGCTCGCGAGCTCGATCCGGTGGGCCTACGACATCAACGGCACAGCGGCCAAGGCATGCAGCCAGTCCGGCGCCTATACGTGGTGCCAATGCGATGTCGCCGGCGCTGCATTCAACGACGGGTGGAGCACGTTCGAGAGCTGGAACTAGGAGCCGAGAACACGGAATGCGAACGCGGAATGAGAAATGGGTGCTCTTTTCTAGCAACCATTTGGTGTTGTGTGCCGATTGGGGGACATGAGTGAAGAACTTCGGATGAGCCTCACCAACGCAAACCCGCCCAATGTGTCTGGATCAGAGAGCGGCGAATGCAGCCGGGCGGGCACGGTGGGCGGACAGGCCAGTGCGGCACGCCGGCATGCGAATTCGGATTGCGGAAAGGTCTCGATGCGCAAGGGTGACGATATCGCCGAGCGCCTTCTAGATTTCGCGGCGGGGGTGGTCAACCTCTTGCCCGCTCTCAGCAATCGTCCAGGGGCGGCGAATGTTGTCAAACAGCTGGAGCGCTGTGGCCCCGCAGGCGGGGCGAACTACGAAGAGGCGCGCGGAGCAGAGAGCCGGGCCGACTTCGTCCACAAGGTGAGGATCGCTCTCAAAGAAGTGCGAGAGGCGCGGTATTGGCTGCGCTTGATCGTCAGAGCGCGCCTGCTCGAGCCCTCGACTGCGATCGCGGATCTCATCGACGAGGCTGGAGAGCTCGTGGCGATTCTCACGGCATCTTCCGTCACAGCGAAGCGCCGCGCCTGAACCATTCCCAATTCGCCTTCGCGTTCCTGTTCCCGGTTCCTAGTTCCTGCTTCACAGCGAAGCGCCGCGCCTGAACCAATCCCAATTCGCCGTCGCTGAACCATTCCCAATTCGCCTTCGCATTCCTGTTCCCGGTTCCTAGTTCCTGCTTCAGGCGGCGGCCACCTGCGCCTTGTTGACCGGGCGAAGCTCGGGCAGCGCCTGCTCGTCCACCTTCATCGCGATGGCGAATCCGACGAGCGTCAGCCGACGGCGCAATACGTCGTACAGCCCCTGCTGGTGCAAAAGGGTCAAGGTGGCGCGGACGTCGCCGCGTCGCACCTTCACCCGATCCACCAGGTCCTGCAAATCGACACGGTGTCCCTCCAGCTGCGCGCGCACGAGGTGAAACAGCAAGTGCTGAGCGAGATGTTTGCGGTTCATGGGGCACCTCTTTCACTTCAAGGGTCGCCAGAAGGCATACTGCCGGCAACTTCGCATCTAGACGGAACCCCGCGGACTGGCCAAGTTTTTGGTTTCGATTCTTGCTATGACCCCAGAGCCAACCCCAGATACACGATCATGACAGAGAACCACGCTGCCCCCATCGACCCGAGCCTCGACCTCGAAGCCGAGATCCTTCGTCTCAAGAAGGAACGCAACGCGGTCTTGCTCGCGCACTACTACCAGATGAGCGAGATCCAGGATCTTGCCGACTTTCTCGGCGACTCGCTGCAGCTCGCGCAGGCCGCGCAGAAGACCCCTGCTGACGTCATCGTGTTCGCTGGCGTCCACTTCATGGCTGAGACCGCGAAGATCCTCAATCCCACGCGCACCGTGGTGGTACCGGATCTCACGGCAGGATGCTCGCTCGACGAGGGGTGCCCGGTCGATGCGTTCCGCGCCTGGCGCGCCAAGTACCCGGGAGCGGTCGCGGTCACCTACATCAACTGCTCGGCAGCGGTCAAAGCCGAGAGCGACTACATCTGCACGTCGTCGAATGCCGAGAAGATCGTTCGCGCCATCCCTGCGGACAAGCAGGTCTTGTTCGCGCCGGATCGGAACCTCGGGCGGCACGTGATGAAGGCAACCGGTCGCGAGCTGGTCCTGTGGGCCGGCTCGTGCATCGTGCACGAGACCTTCAGCGAGCGTCGCATCATCGGCATCAAGGAGCGCCACAAGGGCGCCGAGCTGATCGCGCACCCGGAATGCGAAGAGCCGATCCTGCGGATGGCGTCGTTCATCGGCTCCACCACCGCCCTGATCAAGCACGTCGCGAGCAGCCCGAACAAGACGTTCATCGTGGCGACCGAGCCAGGGGTCATCCATCAGATGCGCAAGGTCGCTCCGGACAAGACCTATCTCGAGGCGCCTCCGGACGACGAGTCGTGCTCGTGCAACCAGTGCCCGCACATGCGCAAGAACACTGTCGAGAAGCTGTATCTATGCCTGCGCGACCTGCAACCCCAGGTCGATGTGCCGGCCGACGTCCGGGCGCGGGCGCTTGTGCCGATCGAACGCATGCTTGCTCTGTCTTGAGTCGATCTACACTCGCCGCGTGAGCTCGCGCTTCGCATGGTCCGCGTCGATTGCCCTGGGTGTGGCAGCCGTCGTGATCGTGGCCCTGCTCGCTTCGCGGCGCGCGTCCTCGGGTCGGTGCCCTCCACGGCTCGTCGCAATGCAGTCACGCTGCTGCGCCCAAGGGCAACGGCTGCATGCAGAGCGCTGCGAGGGGCGTCCGCTCACATGTCCGGAAGGCCTGGAGCTCCAGAACGACGGGTGCGTGGCGCGGTCGCGGCGAGTGCGAATCGCGGCGGGGCAGCTCAAGCTCGGACCCGGCGATTGGGAAGCCCAAGGCGTGGTGCAGCCGCGCGTCATCCAGATCGGACAGCCCTACGGGCTCGATGCCTATGAAGTCACTGTGGCTGCATGGAACGGCTGCGCTGCAGCAGGCGCGTGCGCGCCGCGCATGGACGACGAGCCAGGACGACCTGCGCGCGGCATGACGTTCGAGCAGGCGAAGCGATTCTGCGCATGGGCGGGAGGGGGACTTCCCACGGAAGACGAATGGCTGCTCGCTGCTGCTGGACCGCAGGCGCGCCGTTATCCTTGGGGCGATACAGGTGCGGTCTGCACACGCGCCGGCTGGGGGATGGCAAGCGGTCCGTGCGCTCAAGGGCAGGCAGGTCCGGACTGGACCGGAGTCCATCCGGGCGACGTGACGCCGGACGGCGTTGCGGACATGGCAGGAAACGTTGCGGAATGGGTGGTGCGAGGCGATGGCACGGCCTCCACGCGAGGTGGCAGCTGGGCATCGTCGTTCGCTGCCGAGCTTCGGACCTGGCACGAGAGCGCCCGATCCCCGGCGGAAATGCGCAACGACACGGGCTTGCGCTGCCGATACGCACTCGACAGCACCAGGATGCCTGCAGTGCTACCTTCCGGAGCCCCATGAGCGCAGCTGTCCTTTGCATCGGCACCGAGATCACCCGCGGCGAGATCGTCAACACGAACGCGACCTGGCTGTGCGACACGCTGACGTCCATCGGCTTCGAGGTCACGGAAGTCGCGTCGATCGACGATGACCGCCCGCGGATCATCGATACGCTGCTTCGATTGTCGCGGGATCACGAGGTGATCGCCTGCACGGGTGGGCTCGGCCCCACGACCGACGATCTCACGACCGAGGCGGTGGGGCTTGCCGCAGGGCTGCCGCTGGTGCGTGACCCGCCGACGGTGGCGGCGATCCAGGATCGATTCCGCAGGCTGGGCCGTGCGCTGGTCGCGAGCAATCTCAAGCAGGCGGACTTTCCCAGTGGCTCGACGATCCTGACCAACGCGGTCGGCACAGCGCCGGGCTTCGGGCTGCGCATCGGAAAGTCGATCGCGTTCTTCTTTCCGGGCGTCCCCATGGAGCTCAAGCGCATCTGGCAGGATCACGTCGACCAGGTCCTGCGCGAGATGGCGCCGCGCTGCACCTACCAGCTCCGGCTTCGAACCTTTGGCCAGCCCGAGTCGACGGTCGGGCAGATGCTCGACGGCGTGGAGCAGGCGCACCCAGGGGTGATCATCGGCTACCGGGCGAGCTTTCCCGAGATCGAGATCAAGATCCTGGCTCGGGGCGTGGATCTGGCAGATGCCAAGTCCAGGTCCGAGGCTGCAGCGATCGTCGTGCGCGAGAGGCTCGGCGCCATCGTGCATTCCGAGGGCACGCAGACGCTGGTCGGTGCAGTGGCTGCAGCGCTTCGGGCAACAGGGGGCACGCTGGCCCTTGCCGAGTCGTGCACGGGCGGGCTGGTCGCACACATGCTCACGAGCGAGCCTGCGAGCGACTATCTGCTCGGCGCGATGGTGACCTATTCCAACGAGATCAAGACCGCGCTGCTCGGCGTTCCGGCCGAGACTCTGCAGACCCAGGGAGCTGTGAGCCGGGAGGTCGCAATCGCGATGGCCCAGGGCGCGCTTCGTGCCACCTCAGCCACCCACAGCATCGCGATCACGGGCATTGCCGGCCCCACAGGGGGCACGGCGGAAAAGCCAGTCGGGCTCGTGCACTGGGCAGTCGCGCACCCCGGCGGTGTGCAGGCGCGCGACCGCGTGTTCGTGGGAGACCGCGGACGCATCCAGCGCATGGCAGCGTTTGCTTCGCTCGACCTGCTCCGGAGGATCGCCCTCGGCTCAGATCAGTAGGGCGTCGTCCACATCGACCGCTTCTTGCGCGACGATGCTGGATGTCTCCTCGTCGCGCTTGACCGCGAGCTCGTAGAGCTCGGTCAGCACAGCGGGGTGTTCGCGGATGATCTCGAGGAAGTCCTCACGCGGCAGGTGAAGGGCGAGCGTGGGGTGGTGAGCGATCACCGAAGCGGTCGAAGGCTTGCGCAGGACCAGGGAGACTTCTCCGACGATGTCGCCTGGGCCGAGGGTGCTGATGACGAGCTGCTCAGAGCCTTCCTGGCGCACGACCTGCACGTCGCCCGAGGCGATGAGGTACAAGCCGCTCGCGGTGTCATTCTGCGAGATCAGCACTTCGCCGGGCTCGAAGGTGCGGGTGACGAAGCTCTCGATCAGCTCAGGGCGCTCCTCGGCGGCGACGGCGCGCAGGATGGCGCTGGTGCGCACGAGGTTCTGGATCATGCGCCTACGGCAATATTCAGCGAGGATCTTGCCGACCTCTGGGTACCGCTCTGCCACGATGTCGAGCGCATCCTTGCGAGCGACGAGCACGATGCTCGGCCTGCACGCGACCACGCTGGCTGCGCGCGTGGCGCGCGAGAGCAGGGCCATCTCGCCGAACAGGGAGCCGGAGGTGAGACGCGACAGCACGATCGGCTCGCCATCCTTGACGTTCTTGCGAGCCTCGAGCTCTCCGCGCGCGAGGATGTACGCCTCAGCCCCTTCAGCGCCTTCTTCGATGATCACCGCTCCCTTGGGAACCGTAGTCACCTCGAAGATCTGGACGAGGGCGAGCAGGCTGTCCTTCGACATCTCGGAGAACAGCGGCAGCGGTGCAACCGCAGGAGCGGCCTGGCGCGTGCTCAGCTGCTCTTTGCGAGTCTTTCGCGCCTGTCGCACGATCTCCGAGGTTCGGCTGAGCAAGGCCATGCCGGTCAGCACGGACGGCAGGGGGTGAACGGAATCGACGCCTGGAAGCTGGGGAGGAGTCTGGACGCCTTCCGAGGTCTTGGACGAGCCGCAGCAGAAGGCCTCGGCGATCGACAGGTACATCGGCGCAGGGTCGCCCCCGGAATGGCGAAGATCGCTGCAGGCAGCCACGGCCAGCGGCAGGTTGCCGGTTTCGATCGACGCCTGGAGGCACAGCTCCAGTGCTTCGCGAGCAGCCTCGAGCCGGGTGGCATCTGCGAGCAGCCGTCCGCACAGAAGCAGCCCCGAAGGGATCTGCGGATCCTGCTGGACGACAGCCGCAGCCCATCGAAGAGCAGCATCGCGCTCTCCGCTCAGCGACAGCGCAAGGGCCCGGTCGATCGGCGACTCCGCAAGAGCTCCCCCGGGCAATTCTGGAGGACCGGTACGCATCAGGCCTCGTCTATATCATGAACTGACCTGCGAAAACCCCTGAACACGAAACCACCGATCCGCGTCCCCGCGGATCGCCGGAACGAGGCGGCTGGCTTGCAGCTGAGGCGCTGCTGATGGCCCGCCCATACGGTCGCAGCTCTGCAGCGCTCGTATCGGTTGTCTCGGCCATCGCAAGGCTACAGAATACCGAGCCATGCCCGCCCTGGACCACATCACCAGCTGCCTGATCGTCAGCGATGCTGACGTCAAGGCATCGATGGGATGCAAGGCGGATTCCCGGGCTCTGATCGAGAAAATGGCCAGCGTGGCGCGCCCGAACCAGGGCGGTGCGCGAATCCTGGCCGTGCTCGCCAAGCTCGACGGGCAGGACTGGCTGGATGGGCGCTTGCGCGTCGAGATCGGCGGCGACTCCGAGGTCTGCGTCCTGGACGTCCTGACCCAGCTCGGTGGTGGATTTGCCGAGCGCGTGTGGCCTACCATCGCCGTGCCGGTTTCCCTCGACGAGATCCGTCGCGCGGTGAAGATGCAGCCGAAGTTCATCCTGCCCCTGCTGCTCAAGCACGATCGCCCCACCAGACTGGTGCTCACGGCAGCCTCGGACCAGCGTTCGAGCTCCCTGCCCCCACCCATCATCCACGTGGGCGACGCGGCCATCACCTGGGGACAGCGTCCGCCGGGATCCATACCGACCCCGCTGGTGCCCAAGATCGAGATGGCCCCGCCGCGCCAGACGCCACCGAGCGCGGCTTCTCCGCGCAGCCCCACCCCGGCGCCGAGGCCAGCGGTGCGCGCCCCGATCCCAAGCCCTGCCGATGGCAAGGACAATGCGGACTTCATCGACGACGAGGCGGTAACGCTGCGACGGCGCGACGACACACCGAAGAAGGGATGAGAGCGTGACACGCCGTCAGGCTCTTGCGGTTCTCGGTGGCGCTGCGGCGTTGATCGGAGGCATTCCGATCGGCTGGAGTCTGTACACCACGCTGCGCTTCCCCAGCGATCGCACACCCGAGGGGTGCTACGTCCGGATCGCGCTCGCCATCTCCAAGTCGCGTCCGGCGGATTGCTTTGCCTACCTCGAGACCGCGAGCCAGCATGCGCTCTTCTCGATCCACGACTACCGCAAGCGATCGCTGGCGCGCATCCGCGCATCGTTCGAGGAGCCCGAGCGCTCCCGGCTGCTCGAAGCCTACGGCGCGGAAGGCGATGCGGCGGGGCCGCCCGAGTGCTGGGTCGTGCTTGCGCACCAGCGTGGCTGGGATACGCGCTTGCGGCGCGACCTGTCCGGGATCAAGAGCGTGGAGATCGTGGGGGATCGGGCGACGATCGTGACCTCGCAGGGGACGCGCTATCCCTTCAGGCGCGGAGACAACGGGCTCTGGGGGTTGACGCTGTTCAGCGGAGATCTGGTGGCGCACAAGGAACGGGCGGCGCGCGACTTCGAGATGGTGGAGCGCGCGGCCAACGACTACGACCGCGCCAAGCAGGCAAAGTAGCGGATGAAGTCCAACCCCCCCAGCATCGTTCGCGGCACCGCTCGTTCGAGTGAAGTCCGCATCCAGCAGCGTGCGTGCGCGTTGATCATCGCAGGGCTCGACCCTTCGGCCGGCGCAGGAATCGCCGCGGATCTGCGCATGGTCCGTGCAACCGGGAGCTGGGGATGCGCCGTGCTCGCGGTCATCACCGTGCAATCCACCGCAGGGCTGGTGTCAGCGACCGCGGTCGATCCGGGGCTGGTGCTGGCGCAAGCGCGCGAGGTGCTTGCGCACCAGCGCATTCGCGTGATCAAGACCGGGGCCCTGGGCTCGTCGGCCAACGTTCGCGCGGTGTGTACGCTCGTCGGCGAGCACCCTGAAATTCCCGTGGTCATCGATCCGGTCATGATCGCCACCCGATCGCCGTCCGGAGCGCGTCTGCTCGATCCTGAAGCGCTCGATGCGATGCGCCAGAGCCTTGCGCTCGCAACCGTGGTCACGCCGAACCTCGACGAGGCCGAGGCGCTGCTGGAGATGCGGATCACCGGCGTCGAGGGGCTCGTCGCAGCGGCGCGCGGCCTTGTGCGAGCCGGCGCGCGCGCTGCGCTGGTCAAGGGCGGCCACCTCACCCAGGGCCCGGCCGTGGACGTGCTCGCGATCGGTCGACGCGTGATCAAGATGATCGGGCCGCGGCTGGCGATACCTCCCTTTCACGGCGGGGGATGCTCGCTGGCGTCGTTGATTGCCGGGCACATCGCGAGCCTGGGCGCAAAGAGCGACGAGGACATCGTCGAGGCGGTGCGCCGCGCTCGTCGCCAGCTGCGACGATCGATGCGTCGTGCGACCGACATCGGCGACGGGCTGCTGGTGCTGCCAGCGTGAGCGCAGGTCAGCCGGGCGAATCCTCGGGGTCAAATCGACCGATCGCCTCGATGTCCTCAGGTCGCAGCTCGGTGGCAACGGCGCGGCCGAGCAGCTCGACGTTGCAGATGATCTTCTTGTTCTTGCCCTTGATGTCGACGACGACGCCGGTGACGCCGGTCAGGCCGCCGGAGACGATGCGCACGCGCTTGCCGACTTCGATCTTGCCCCAGGGCTCGAGGAGCCGATCGGAGGCGCACAGGCGCGTGACGGTCTCGATCTGCTCATCGGGCACCGGCTCAGGACCATCGGGCCCGCCCACGATCTTGGCAACGCCGCGCGCGCGCAGGATCGCCACCCGGGTTTCGAACACGGACAGGTCGACGTGCGCGAACAGGTAGCCGCGGAACAGCGGAAGCGTGACGATCTTCTTGCGATCCTTGCGCGTGGAGAACGTGCGGTAGGTGGGCAGGAATGCAGGGAGGGATCGTCCGACCAGCTGCTCTTCGACGGTGCGTTCGAAGTTCGCGCGCGTGTTGATGGCCCACCAGTGGACGCCTTCTTTGAGGTTGTAGGGCATGGTCGCGTGCTTGCTGCTCCGAAGAGCTGGCATTGTAGCGGCTTGCACTTTGCTTCGGGGGCCCTTCGTGTCAGAAGCCTGCCTGCCCGGCTCGCCGAGGAGACCGGACGGACCGCGCGGACCACGATGAGACGATCCACGAACGAGACATTGCAGGTGGCCAGCTGGGGCGACCGGCTGGCGAAACGAATCCTCCTGGGCGAGGTCGACCCTGAGTTCGTGATCGGCGTGCTCGAGCCGTACGCTTCCGAGCGCAGGCAGACGCGTCTCAAGCAGGTCTTTGCCCAGCGCATCAGCAACGTGACGATGGTGCTCGATGCGCTTCACGATCCGCACAACGGCGCGGCGCTTCTTCGTACGAGCGAGGCGCTGGGTCTGGCCCGCGTTCACGTGGTGGAGCGGGGGGAGTCGTTTCTCGCCCACGCAGGCGTGGCGCGCGGAACCCACAAGTGGGTCCAGGTTTCCGCCCACCCGACCGCGGCCGAATGCGTGGAGACGCTACGTCAGAGCGGGCATGCGCTGGTGGCCACGCACCCGCAGGGCGAGCTGGTTCCGCAGGATCTCGCCAACGTGGAGCGGATCGCTCTGGTGTTGGGCAACGAGCACGAGGGAATTGCTCCGGAAATCAGGGCTGCCTGCACGCACAGCGTGCGGGTGCCGCAGCGCGGCTTTGCCGAAAGCCTCAACGTGAGCGTTTGCGGTGGAATCCTGCTGGCCTACGCCACCGAGCATCGGGCAGGGGACCTGTCGCCGGGCGAGCAGCGGCGTCTGTATGCTCGCGGGCTTGCGGTGACCGTCCCGAACGCAGCGGCCCTGCTGGAACGCGCGGACGGCCCACGCGCGGATGACACATGACACCACCGTCCGCCTGTACTAGCGTGCCCCTCGCCCGAGCGGGCAACGTGCGGGCCCCAGCCAGGGGAAATGGGCAAATGGACAGGAATTCTTCTCGTTCCACAGTCACGGAAGCTTCAACCCTCGGACGCGGTATTTCGATCAAGGGACGCATCGCTGGAGGCGGCGACCTGACGATCGAAGGTCTCGTGGAAGGGGAGATCGCCATCGAAGGCGAGCTGCGCGTATCGGAGCAGGCCGAGGTGCGCGCCAAGGTGGAGGCAGCAGGCGCCTCGATCGAGGGGCTGTTCGAGGGAGAGCTCAACGCATCCGGATTGGTCAAGGCAGGGCCCAACGCGACGGTCCTTGGCACGATCAATGCCGGCGGCTTTGCCATCGAGCGCGGCGCCAAGGTGTCGGTCGACATCGCGAGCGAGTTCGACCTCCCTGCGGAGCTCGGCAAGCCCTCGCGCTAGCAATCGGCCAGGTTTCGAAGCTTCTTGAGCATCGGAGAACGTCACATGGCGAGTACGGTCATCGGCCAGGGAATCATCGTCGAAGGCGAAATCAGCGCCGATGACGAGGTCATCGTCCAGGGCACCGTTCGGGGCAGGATCTCCGGCCGCGACGCGGTGGTCGTAGAAACGGGCGCAGTGGTCGAAGCTGACGTCACCGCGTCCTCCCTCGTGGTCGGCGGTCATATCACCGGCAACGTGTCGGTAGCCGATCGCATCGACTTGCAGTCCGGCGGACGCCTCGTGGGCGACGTCAAGGCAGCTCGCATCACCATCGCCGACGGTGCCTCGTTCAAGGGCAACGTCGACATGGAAGTGTAGGGATCGGTGGACGGCGTAGCCGTCGTGTACCGGCACGACCGGGTCAGGTGAGAGAACATGGCCGACAACATGGCGATGATCGCGCAAGGGACCTTCGTGCGTGGCAATCTGCGCGGCGAAGGGGATCTCAACGTTGCCGGACGCATCGAGGGGAGCGTCGAGGTTGACGGCGAGGTGATGCTGGAAGAGACGGCCCGCATCAAGGGCGACGTCTCGGGCAGCCGCATCGTGGTTCGCGGTGCGGTGCTCGGCAACCTCACTGCGACCGACTCGATCGCGCTCGAGGCTGGTGCCAAGGTCGCTGGCGACGTCAGCGCCCCCGGGATCGCCATCGAGGAAGGTGCGCTCATCCGCGGCCGAATCGCCACTGGCGATCGCCCCGCAGAGGCCCGTCCGGCAGCAGCGGCTCGCACCACGGCCGCCCCGGCCCGAGGACGCGCCGCCCCTGCAAAGCCGGTGGTCGAAGCGCGTCCTGCGCCCGAGCCGCCGCGCGCTCCGGAGCCCGCTCCGCGACCGGCGCCGCCGCCGCCCGCAGTTCGACCGGCTCCGAAACGCGCAGCGCCAGCCAAGCCCGCTGCCAAGACCGCTGCGGTTGCTGAGGCGGGTCCACCTCCGCCCGTGCTGCCCGCGCTCAAGAAGAAGGCCACCGGATCGCTCAAGAAGCGTGGGGGCTCTCGATGATCGATCCGGCAGCGCGCGACACGCTCGTCTCGCTCTTGCGCACGCTGTCCTTTGAACGCAAGCGCGTCATCCTCGCCTCGGGACGCGAGAGCGACTTCTTCATCGACTGCAAGCAGACTGCGTTGACTGCGCAAGGTCATGCGGTGCTCGGCGAGCTGATGCTCGCAGCGCTCGACGATTTGCCTGATGTGCAAGCCGTGGCTGGTGTCGAGCTGGGCGGCTGCCCCCTTGCCAGCGCCGTGTCGCTCACCAGCTTCCTGAAGAGTCGCCCGCTGCCCGCGCTCTACGTGCGCAAGGCCCAGAAGGATCACGGCTCCAAGCGCATGATCGAGGGCGACAAGTCGATGCGTCCCGGCATGCGCGTGGCCATCCTGGAAGACGTGGTGACCACAGGCGGCTCCACGCTCCGATGCGTGGCGACGATGCGTGACGCGGGGCTGGTGGTCGCGGGTGTGGTGGCGATCGTGGACCGTCTCGAAGGTGGACGCGAAGCGATCGAGCAGGCAGGGCTGCCGCTGATCTCGCTGTGCACGCGGCGGGACTTCATCCCGGACTAGAGCCGCGATTCGCGCATGGGCCCCCGCGTGGAGCCGCGATTCGCGCACGGAGCCGCGGCTCGTCGAGTCTCGCTACTTGCGCACTGGGATGATCCGCACGCGACGGTCTTCGCCCTCGCCATCGCTGCGAGTGACCACGTCGGCGAACTGGGCGAGTGCCAGGTGGACCACCCGTCGGTCGCGCGGGTTCATGGGCTCGAAGGTGATGATCTTGCCTTCCTGCGCAGCCTGCTGCCCGAGCCGCTTGGCCATGGTTGCGAGCGATGCATCCCGCCTCTCGCGGTAGCCTTCGGCATCGAGCACGACGTGACGCCTGGGTTGCCCCGGCTTGTTGACCACGCGGCTCACCAGGTACTGCAGAGCTGCGAGCACCTGCCCCTTCTTGCCAATCACACGGCCAGCGTCGTGCCCCACGATCTCCAGTCGAATCTCGTCAGGGCCGCTGTCCTCGCGCGGCTTGCGTCGGTGCACCGTGACTTCCATCTGCATCTCGCGAAGCACGTCGGTCAGGAAGTTCCAGGCCACGTCGCCCCGGTCATCCTGTCCCGCCGGTGCGTCGTCGGCAGCATTGAACGGCGCCTTGTCAGCGTCGCGCGGCAACACGAGCTCCTGGTCGTCGTCGACCTGGGCCGAATCGATCTTCTCATCGACGGACTTCGGATCGTCGTTATCAACCGGTTCCATCTTTCCTACCTCTGCTCGGGAGTGAGGGCTTGTCCTTGACGACGATGCCGCTGCCCGCGGTGGCGGCCACAGGGTCCTGACCGGACCAGTACTTCTCGATCATGAGCTGCTGGAGAATGCCGAGGACGGCATTGGTGAGCATGTAGACCGCGAGGCCGGAAGGCAAGAAGAGCATCATGACCGTGAAGACCGCGGGCATCACGAAGGTCATCATCTTCTGCTGCATCGGGTCCATCTGCTGCGGCATCATCTTCTGCTGCAGGATCATGGTTCCGCCGAGCACGATCGGAAGGATGTAGTACGGGTCAGGCGCGGACAGGTCGCGGAACCAGATGAACGGAGTGTGATAGAGCTCCACCGCAGTCTGCAGCGACGTGTACAGCGCCCACCACACGGGCAGCTGGAAGATCGCAGGGAGACACCCGCCGAACGGGTTGATCTTGTGCTTCTTCCACAGCTCCATCGTGGCGAGGTTCTTCTGCTGCGCGTCGTCCTTGAACTTGCGGTTGATCTCGTCGATCTCGGGCTTGAGCCGGCGCATCCCCAGGCCGCTCTTGATCTGCTTCCAGGTGAGCGGGAACAGCACGGTGCGCACGCTCAGGGTCATCAGGATGATCGCGATGCCCCAGTTGCCGATCATCTTGTGGAGCCACACCAGGTACAGCAGGAGGTAGCGGGCGATCGGGCTGAAGTAGCCCAGATCCACCAGCTCGCCGAGCTTGTGCGAGCCCCCGCCGGCCGCTGCGAGCACGTCGCGCTCTTTGGGGCCGAAGTAGGCCAGCACCGAGTACTCGGCGCTCTGCTGCGGCTCCAGCTCCTTCTTGTCCCACGCCAGACGAGAGCGGTAGATGGCGCCGTAGTTCGGATCCTTGGACTTGTCCGGGTAGTTGACTGTGTCCCAGCGCTCCTCGATCTGCATCATGCAGCTTGATGCCGGTTGGCCGGTTGGCACCAGCGCCTGCGAGAAGTAGAAGTTCGACACGGCCGCGAAGTTGATCGACCCGGGCTGCCAGAACCACCCGCGATCGAAGCCGGCATCGCTGAAGTCGCCAGGCTCGAAGTCGCCAGGCGTCATCTTCTTGAGCTTGCCGTCGTGGAGACACTCCACATCCGTCACGAACGGCGATTGGCGTCCAAGCTTGGACTCCACTTCCTTTTCGGTGCGCCATGATGCTGCCTCGACCGACAGCCTGTGGGCGAGCTTGTCCTTGCCGAGGTTCTGGAGGGTCGCGCGAACCTCCAGCTCGAAGGGTCGCTCCGTGGTCTTTACGATCTGCTTGAGAGCGACCTTCTCGTCGCTCCACGAGAAGACGCAGGAGCTGGCGTCCTTGGACTCAAGCACCCAGTCAAACGCATCGTACTTGACCTGATCGTTGACCCCCATCGTGCGCCATTCGAAGCGCAGGGGGCGTCGCCATTCCAGGTCCGACGTCGTGACAAGATCGATCGGCTGGCCATCGAGCTTGTAGCTCTCCCCTTCGAGCCAAAGGTGCTTGAGCGACGCTGACTTCGTGCTGAACTGCGCCTTGAAGCGTTTGCCCACCAGCTCGCACAGCGCCTCGGCACCACGTTCCGGGGGCGCACATGGGAGGAGGGCACTGCACGAGCTCTCCGCCCCCAACGGCTG
Source organism: Deltaproteobacteria bacterium (assembly GCA_016218915.1). GTDB lineage: Bacteria > Myxococcota_A > Polyangia > Polyangiales > Polyangiaceae > JACRCQ01. The sequence goes on along the minus strand of JACRCQ010000077.1, from coordinate 46,508 downwards.
CACGCCGCTCGCCTTCCCGTCGGAACCAGCTCCACCACCACCCCAGAGCCGTGGGCCGTACTGGAACGCAACCCACACCACGACGCCGATGATGACCCAGCGGAGGATAGAGCTTTTTTCCACGGCAGATTGAACTCGGGTTAGGTCGCAGGCCGCGAAGACAGCTCGTCGGTGCGACGGGAAGAAGGAGGAAGTGGCGGCGGGTCGTAGCCACCAGGATGAAACGGGTGGCACTTACCGAGACGCAGGATGGAAAGCAAGGTTCCGCGCCACGCACCATGCATCCGCAGACACTCCATGGCGTAGCTGGAGCACGAGGGATGGAACCGGCACACGTTGCCGAACAACGGCGAGAGCGTCAGCTGGTACAGACGGACAATTGCCATCATGGCGCGTGCGATCACGGCGGATCCCCCGTGGGCCCTGCGGGCGTCGCTACCAGAGCCTGGCAGCGACGCGCGATCAGCTTGGACACGCTTTGCATCTCTGCAAGGGCATCTTGCATGCGCATCTCGCCTGGGGGGCAGCGCTGCACGACCACCATGTCGATGCCTGCAGGAACCAGCTCAGGCATGCGGCGCAACGCCTCGCGCACGAGACGGCGCGCGCGATTGCGCACGACAGCAGTGCCGACTTTGCGTGACACGGTGATACCAACGCGGCCGGTGTCCGGCCGCAGGCCGGGGGCGAGAAGGAACACGTAGTGCCTCGAGGTCACGCGGACGTTGGTCTTCTGGATCCGGAGATAGTCCGTGCGATGGTGGATGCGACGGTCGAGCACAGCCGGGGCCGCAGACGGCTTCGTTTGCCCGCCCTTTGCAGGGCGACTGGCAACGCCCGGTTGGCGGGTCGCAGCACCAGCCACCAGCTACTTCTTGTAGATGGTGGTCGCGAGGCGATGTCGTCCCTTGAGACGGCGGGCCTTGAGAACCTTGCGACCGGCCTTGGTCTCGTTGCGCTTGCGGAATCCGTGCGTGCGGGCACGGCTCTTGTTGTGCGGTTGGTAAGTACGCTTCGACATGGGTCTACCTCAAAGGGCCGCGGAGTCTGACACGCACCCCCCAGGGGCGTCAACCCAAAGGAGGCTACAGGCTGCGGGCTACAGACTTCAGCGAAGGGCCCTTGGATCCCCGAGGAAACGCGCGCAGAGCGGGACATGGGTTCAGTCCTTCGGAGCGCCGACAGCGTGCTCATGCGCGGCCCGGCTGGCTCAGCTCCCCACCAGGGTCGAGCCGTTGGTGACCGCAGCGGGACTGGACGGACCTGCCTGCGCTGGGTACGGTCTGCCCCCTGTCATGACCTTCCAGAACCTCATCCTGACGCTTCAAAAATTCTGGGCGGAACGCGGCTGCCTGATCGTGCAGCCCTACAACTCCGAGGTCGGCGCCGGCACCTACAACCCGGCAACCTTCCTTCGCGCGCTCGGCCCTGAGCCCTGGAACGTTGCGTTCGTGGAGCCTTCTCGACGCCCGACCGACGGGCGCTACGGCGAGAACCCGAACCGTCTTCAGCAGTTCCACCAGTTCCAGGTGATCCTCAAGCCCTCGCCCCTCAATCTGCAGGAGCAGTACCTGGAGTCCCTGGCCGCGATCGGCACGGACCCGCTGGCGCACGATGTGCGTTTCATCGAGGACGACTGGGAGTCTCCCACGCTCGGCGCCTGGGGCCTCGGATGGCAGGTGTGGCTCGATGGCCTCGAGATCTCCCAGTACACCTACTTCCAGCAGGTCGGCGGCATCGACTGCAAGCCGGTGTCCGGCGAGCTCACCTACGGACTCGAGCGCATCGCGATGTACCTGCAAGATGTCGACAACGTCTACGACCTGCAGTTCAACGATCACGTCAAGTATGGCGAGGTGCTCAAGCGCTCTGAGTGGGAGTGGTCGTCGTACAACTTCGAGCAGGCCGACGTTGCCTCGCACTTCGCGACCTTTGACCACTGCGAGGCAGAGGCAAAGCGGCTCCTCGGATTGTCCAACGATCCGCTCAACAAGCTCGTGCTGCCCGCGTACGACTTCGTGATCAAGGCTGCGCACGCCTTCAACGTGCTCGATGCCCGAGGCGCCATCGGAGTCACCGAGCGCCAGCGATTCATCGGACGCGTTCGTGGCCTCGCTCGCGGGATTGCGGAGTCCTACCTCGCGCAGCGCGAAGCGCTCGGCTACCCGCTGATGCAGAAGGCGCAGTGAGGCTCCAGGCCAGCCCTTTCCAGGTCGCAGCCGGTGCGCGCCGGGTAGGCAGATGCGCTGGTTGCAGAGACGCGGCGATGCCGCGTTGAACGGATGCGCGCCGGTGGCGCGCCACTACGGTGGCTCCGATGGAACTTCGATCGCGTGTACGCGCACGTCGGTTGGGCGTGGCCGCCGCGTCTTTCGGGAACGCCTGTGGCCTGCAGCCTGTAGCCCTTCACCAGCCCTCTACCTCAGGCACTTGTCCGTGATCTCCGCGGCGTTCTTCGCCGTGCGGATGCACTCCATGTTGGACTGGCTCACGCGCTTCCCCACGCAGCTCTTGATCAGCTGCTCGCGCTTGCGTGACTTGGTCTCTTCGGTGCGCTTCTTGACCAGCTCCGGATCGGTCACGCCCTGATCCTTGAGCTCCAGCTCCACGATCCGATCGAGGATTTGCTCGCAATCGGCTTCGGTTGCCTTGTGACAGGACGACAGCCCGCAAGCCGAAAGGGCCAGTCCCAGCAGGGCGGCCGTGCTCGCAGCTCTTGGCAGGACTGCGCGGGAACGCGGATCGGCAAAGGCGTTCATGGGTCAAGCACCATGTTCTGGACCAGAAAGTTGCGCAAGGCGGTATCTTGCACATTTCTGGACGTATGTGCAGGTCTTGCTAACCTCAACGTCATGAAGCGCGCGCGAGAGCCTGCCCCAACGACCGGGACGGCCGAGGGATTTCTTCAGAAGGCCATGGCCGCACGCTCCGCCGCTTCCCGAGCTCGCCTGGCACGACAGGGGCTTGCAACCCGCGCCCCGCTCGACCGCGTCACGCAATCGATGCTGCTGCGCCAGCTCTACCTCGCGCTTTTCGAGCAACGCCAGTTCGAGCGCGCCCAGGACATTGCCGAGCAGATGCTCGAGCTGAGGGTCTTGCCCGACGTCTGCCACCACGACCTGGCACGCGTCATGGCCAGCTTGGAAAACGTCGAGGGCGCCGTGGGTCACCTTCGGTTGGCCGCCCGCCTTGCACCTGCCAGCCGGCGCGCCTTTCACCTGTGGACCCTGGGCAGCGTGCTGTATCTGGCCGGACAGCTCGAAGGGGCCCAGGCCGCCTTCTTGCGCGCCATTCGCTGGAGCACCACGGATCGCCCCTTGTACGTCGGCCATCTCGCGCTGGTTCGCGCCACGAGAAACGAGCCGGTCGACGACATCGACGAGGTCATCCAGCAGCTGGAGGAGGCCGCGTGTGGACAGGGATACGGCAGATTTGTCCTCGGGCTGCTCTGCTTCCACTCGGGACGCCGCGCAGATGCTGAGCGCTATCTGCGTGCGTTCGTCACGCGAACGCGCGCCGGTCGCCCTGCCATGGCGATTGCGCTAGAAGCAGAGCTCGCGCTTGCAGAGAAACGATTGGCAGAGCTAGACGTAAACTAGAGCCTGTTGCACAAGGGCTGCAGGCTCCAGGGCAGACGGGTCCTCGAGATTTCAAAGCCTTGGGAACCTTCTACTGGCTGAAGCCTGGAGCCCGAAGCCTGTAGCCTCACTTCACCCGGAACCTCGAATGCTCGATCTTCGCTCGCTCTCTGGACCGCGTCGCGCGGTCTCCATCGCGACGGCCGCGTTGCTGGTGCTCATCACCGTGCCCGCGTGGGCAGGCGGGCTGGGCGACGCGTTCAACCGTGCGCTCGAAAAAGGCCCGGTCTACGCAGGAATCGCTGCATTCATCGGAGGATTGGGCGCGAGCCTCACGCCATGCGTGTACCCCATGATCGCGGTGACCGTCGCCGTGTTCGGCGCGAAGAAGGCGAAGAGCCGTTGGCACGCCATGGGGCTCTCCAGCGTGTACGTGCTCGGAATCGCTGCCATGTACACGCCGCTGGGGGTGGTCGCTGGACTCACCGGCAGCCTGTTCGGCTCTGCGCTCGGCAACCCGTGGGTCGTTGGAGCCATCGCGATCATCTTCTTCGTGCTCGCTCTCGCGATGTTCGGCGCGTTCGAGTTCGTGCTCCCCTCTTCGCTCACCAACAAGGCGGCCACCGTGGGCGGCGTGGGCTTTCTCGGCGCCTTCCTGCTCGGCCTGGTCAGCGGCATCGTGTGCGCGCCCTGCACCGGTCCGGTGATGACCGGCATCCTGATCATGATCGGCAAGACGCAGAACCCATGGCTGGGCGGGGTGCTGCTCTTTCTGTTCTCCCTCGGGCTCGGGGTGCCGTTCTGGCTCGTGGGTACCTTTGCGATCAGCCTTCCCAAGAGCGGCGCCTGGATGAACAGCGTCAAGTCGTTCTTCGGCGTGGTGCTGCTGGTCGCCGGCCTTTACTTCCTCAAGAATGCGTTGCCTCAGGTCACCAAGCTGGTGCCAGTGGCCGGCTGGGTCCCCATCGCTGCCATGATCCTTGCCGTCGCGGGTCTGGCGGCTGGAGCGATTCACCTTGGGTTCGACGAAGGCCGCGCGAAAGCCGCGCGCAAACTGGTCGCCATCGTGGCTTCCGTGCTGGGGCTGATCGTGGCCATCACATGGCTCGAGAAGCCCAGGGTCGTTCCCCAAAGCGATCTGGTCTGGTCGGTCCAGGAGGCCGAAGCGCTTGCACAGGCCAAGGCGCAGAAACGACCCGTGCTCATCGACTTCACGGCTGAATGGTGCGCTGCCTGCAAGGAGCTTGCGCGCGTGACCTTCACCCAGGCGGACGTCCGTGGAGAGCTCGATCGGTTCGTGCTCCTGAAGATCGACGCGACCAACGACGACGATCCGGTCGTGGCGGACACACAGAAGCGCTACAAAGTCGCCGGGTTGCCCACGGTGATCATCCTCGATTCCGCGGGCACGGAGCGCCTGCGCTACACGGAGTTCGTGGAGCCGCCTCGCTTCTTCGCAGCCATCAAGGATGTGAAGTAGGCGCCGCTTTCTGGCCCAATCCTCCGCGATCGGTCAAAATGAGCGCATGGCCCATGCGATCGGCCGCGGGCGTTTGCACCCAGGACAGCTCCCCGGAGTTGCTGCTTGCTGGGTGATCATCGCTGCACTGGGCGCTTGCCAGCCTGATGCACGTCAGGCCACGGGCGCCCCAACCCAGAACGAGGATCCCATCGCGGTTCCTTCGTTGACGACCCCAGCGACCGGCCCTGCGCCCATCGCGCCGCCCGCGGTCAAGCTCGAGGCTCCGCCTGCGCCCCCTGCGGCGCCCGCGCCTGAGCTCATCGCGCTGCAGGTGCCTGGCTACCGCGACGCTGTGGTCGGGCTGCCGGCTGGCGCTTCTCCGCCTCGCCCGGTCGTGGTCGCAGTGCACGGCAACTACGATCGCGTCGAGCCGTTCTGCGAGACCTTCACGCAGGTCTCCTCGCAGTGGGCGTTCGTGCTGTGCCCCCGCGGACAGCCTCGTGTGGATGCCGGCACGCGCGCCGATCGTTGGACCTTCGGGTGGAACGGTCGGGATTTGGAGCGCGAGATCGATGCAGGGCTCAAAGCGCTCAAGCAGCGCTACGGAGCACAGGTCTCGGACGGCCCCATGGTCTTTGCCGGATTCTCGCTCGGCGCGATCCTGGGCGCAGACATCGTCTTGTGGAAGGCGAAGCGCTACACGCGCGCGATCCTGGTCGAAGGCGGCACAGCGAACTGGTCGTTGTCGACCGCCAAGACGTTTGCTCGCGGCGGCGGGCAGAGGATGATGTTCGCGTGCGGTCAGGAGCAGTGTGTGAAGGACACGCGTGTGGGCTTGTACTGGCTGGAGCTCGCCGGAGTCGAAGCGCGCACCGCCTACGCAGGTACGATCGGACACACCTACGAAGGGATCGTCGCTGAGGAGATGACCCGCCAATGGGCGTGGCTGACCGAGGGCGATCCGCGCTGGCCGTCCGCGCAGGGAAGTGCGGGCCCCCTGGCCAGGCGAGAGCCACCGCGCGAGCCCTGACCCCCCCTTGCATGCACGTCGTCGAGCGGGCATGCATGTCGCCATGCCCTGGTGTTCCCTCTTCTTGCTTGCCTGGGTCCTGGTGGCGACCCCAGCCTGCACGCCGTCGTCGCACCGCATCGCGCCGCTCGCGCCTGCCGCATCCCCCGGCGGCTCATCGACGACCTCGGGCGCGCCGCGCGGCACCGACCCGCTGCTGTTCCTGCTTCCCGGAGCGTCGATGGGCATGCACCTGGACGCGAGCAGGCTGCGGTCCGCACCGGTCTTCGCGAGCATGATCGCCTGGATGAAGCTGACAGGCGCCAAGGAGCATCTTCCCCCTTTTGAAGAGCAGTGCGGATTGTCGCCATGGGAAGCGGTGAACGATCTGGTCGTGAGCGAAGACAAACACAGGCTCGTCGCAGCGACGCTGGCGATCCCCGCGGATCGGGTGCTGCGCTGCCTGGAGCGGATCGCAAAGGGCAAGCCATCGACGTTCGAGGGGCTGCAGGCGGTCGCGTTCGACGACGGCAAGGTCTGCGTCGATCGCGGAGGCCTTCTGCTGTACGGCGCACAAGAAGCTGTTCGCGGAGTGCTCCGCAGGGGACCTGAGAAGGGAAAGCTGGCAGAGCATCTGGGTCTCGCACCCGACGCTTTCCTGATCGCATGGGGCGAGCCGACCGACGGTCCATTCCGCAGCGCATCCGCGGTCGGCCGAGCGGCGCCCACGCTCTTCTCCCTCGATTTTCGCGCAGATCTGGGAACAGCGGAGACGGCACGGCAGGCTGCGGTCAAGGTCGACGAGGGGCTGGCGCGCGCTCGCGAGGGAGTCCCGGCGGGGGTGGTGAAGACCCTCGAATCCCTTAAGCTGAGCGTGGAAGGGAGCACGGTGGTAGCCAAGCTCGAGCTGCGCGGAAGCGCCGAGGATCAGGCAGCAGGAATCGGCACCGCTGCTGCGCTCGGTGTGGTCGCGGTTCGCAGGTACCTGGCGCAATCCAAGACGTCGGAAGCGCGCTACGAAGTGCAGGCGATCGCGCGCGGGCTGCAGAGCTACCTCGACGGCCAGCTGGCGAACGGCAGGGCGCTGCGCTTCCCGCCTTCGGCCCCGCGCGTGCCCGCGTCGATTCCCAAGGGCATCAGGGTCCAGACAGCGCCGTCCGACTGGGAGCATCCCACGTGGAAGGCCGCCCTGTTCTCGATCTCGGAGCCGCAATACTACTCGTACGAGATCATTACGGCCCCGGATCGGAAGAGCGCCCGGGTGAAGGCGTACGGCGACCTCGACGGCGATGGCAGGTCATCGACCTTCGAGGTCCAGATGGAAGTAACGAGGACGGGCGAGGTGCTGATTCATTCGTTGCAGGAGACGGACCCGCTGGAGTGAGCGGGCGAAGTCATCCGAACGTGATCAGGGCGGGATCGTAGTCTTCGGGCGCCTCGTAGCCCATCAGCTGGAGCAGCGTGGACGCGATGTTCGACAGCCCGCGCTTGTCGAGGTTGGCGAGCTTGTATTCGCCCTTGAACAGCGGATCGTAGATCGCGAACGGAACCGGATTGAGCGTGTGTGCGGTCTTGGCTTTGAACGCGCCGCTCTTGTCTCGCTGCAGGTTCCCCTTCTTGTCGAGCTCCACCATCTCGTCGGCGTTGCCGTGGTCCGCGGTCACCATCAGGATGCCTTGCGCCTTCTCGGTTGCGCGCATCAGGCGTCCCAGGCACAGGTCCACGGCCTGCACGGCCTGGATGGTCGCCTCCAGCACGCCCGTGTGCCCGACCATGTCGCCGTTGGCGTAGTTCAGCCGCAGGTGCTGGTACTTGCCGGTGTTCAGCTCCTGGATGAATCGATCGGTGATCTCGGCCGCCTTCATCCACGGCCTCTCGTCGAAGGGGAGCTGATCGCTCGGAATGCACACGTACGTCTCGCGGTCCTCGTCGAACTTCCCTCCGCGGTTGCCGTTCCAGAAGTACGTGACGTGGCCGAATTTCTGGGTCTCGCTGATCGCCAGCTGCTGCAGCCCGTTGCGGGCGAGGTACTCGCCGACCGTGCGCTCGATCGCCGGTGGCGACACCAGGAACCGCTTGGGGATCATCAGGTCGCCGTCGTACTGCATCATCCCCGCGTACATCACGTCAGGTCGCTTGCCGCGATCGAAGAACCCGAAGGTCTCGTCTTCGAACGCCCGCGTGATCTCGATCGCGCGATCCCCGCGGAAGTTGAAGAAGATGACGCTGTCGCCGTCCTGGATCGGTCCCACCGGCTTGCCGTCCTGCTCGATCACGAACTCGGGCTGATTCTGATCGATCAAGCCCGGCTGCTCGGCGCGGTAGGTCTCGATCGCCGCGCGCGCTGAAGGAAAGCGCCTGCCCTTGCCGTGCACGTGGGCGTTCCAGCCGCGCTCGACCACGCCCCAGTTGGCCTGGTAGCGGTCCATGGTCACGAGCATGCGTCCGCCGCCAGAGGCGATCTTGTAGGTCCGTTCAGGCTTGGCCGAGATCTCGGCGAGCAGTGCTTCGAGCGGCTCGAAGAAAAGCAGCGCGCTGGTCTCCGGCACGTCGCGTCCGTCGAGCAGCGGATGGACGAACAGCTTGCCCACCCCTTCCTCGTCAGCGCGGCGAATCATGGCGAACAGGTGATCGATGTGGCTGTGGACGTTGCCGTCGGACAGCAAGCCGATCAGGTGCACGGCGGTGCGGTTGGCGACCACGCGTGCGATGATCGCGCGCCAGGTCTCGCCCCCGAACAGCCCGCCGTCGGCGATCGCTCTTCCGACGAGCTTGGAGCCCTGATCGAAGACGCGTCCAGCACCCAGGGCATTGTGGCCGACCTCGCTGTTGCCCATGTCGTCGTCGCTGGGCATTCCGACAGCGGTGCCGTGCGCGCGAAGCGTGGTATAGGGGCAGCTGGACAGAAGGCGATCGAGGTTCGGCTTGCGTGCGAGGTGCACGGCGTCTCCCTCGTTCTTCGCGCCGAGGCCGATGCCGTCCATCACGCAGATCATCACAGGGCCGGGTCGGGGCGTGAAACGCTTGTTCTTGCGGAGTGCGAGGTCGGACATGGACAGCAAGCTAGTACGCTTCGGCCCGCTTGTCGCCCGGGAGCTGGAGGCGTGGTGACAGAACCTGAGGGAATCGGCGCTGGGCATCGAAGACGTGAGCACGCACTCGGATCCGCGTTGATCGTGCTGGTCCGTCCGCGCTACCCGGAGAATCTTGGCGCGGTTGCACGCGCCATGCGCGTGACCGGATTTCGACGACTCGTGCTGGTTGCGCCCTTGCCGCTAGCCACTGCCTCGCACGAGCAGGCGCGCAAGATGGCCGTCGGCGCCACCCACATCCTCGATGATGCGCGCGTTGTCGAGACGCTGGCCGAAGCGATCGACGGCGTCGACATCGTGGTCGGGACCTCGGCCCGGCATGGGCTTCGCGAGGTAAGGACGCCACGGACGATGGCGAGCGAGGTGGTGGCGCTTGCGGAGGCCGGCAAGAGCTTGGCGATCGTCTTCGGCGGGGAGCGCGAAGGGCTGCGCGCAGCAGAGCTCGAAGGCTGCGCGCTGCGCGTGCGCATCCCGATGGTCGCCAACGAGCCGTCGCTCAATCTCGCCCAGGCAGCGATGATCGTGCTCTACGAGCTGATGGTCAGCGCGTTCGACTCAGGCGCAGTCGCGCCTGCGCGATGAGCCGGACAGGCGCCGCCAGCCGTGCACGAGCAGGGCGAGAATGTCGTAGGAGATCGCTGTGGTCAGGCCCGAGAAGATGATCAGGCCGAGCCAGAACCTGACCCACGCCCAGTCGGGCTGACCCGACTCTTCACGCAGGTGGTCGGCCTCGCTGAGCGCGAGCGCGATCAGCATGGTGCCGATTCCCACGCTCCAGCGACGTCGCCAGGCGACGAGCACGCCGATCGCCACTCCGATGGTGATGCCGATCCACATGCCGGTGCACCGGGTGCAGAGCGGCGCGGTGTGCCCTGCCAGCTGGAACGAGCGCTCGCTGAGCTGATGGCAGAACGGTCCGCACGCGCTGTAGGCAAAGGCTTCCCACGCTGGCAGCTCGACGCCCACGGCGAGTGAAAGCCAGGGTCCGAAGGTGGCGAGGCAGAGTCCGACGGCCAGGACCACCACGAGCGCGCGAGCGTGGATCGGCACAGCGGCGCGCAGCAGGGGCATGCGGGCTCGGAGCCGATCCACGAAAGCGGGCAGGTTCATGGCCGCGCCAGTCTAGCGCCATCTCTGTTGACTCGCCGAAGCCTCTGGTAGAATCCGATGGCCATGGGTTCGATCCTGAACATCGAAGCGGTCATCGGCGACCCTTCCGACCTCGAGCTGTCGGCCTCGGAAGTCGAGGACGTGCTTGCAGTGGCCTACCTGGCGATGCGAGCGGACAAGCGATTGAGCGAGGAAGAGATCGACTCGTTCGAGCGCGCGGTCGTCTCGTTGTTCGGCGCTGCAGCCACGCCGGACATGGCGACCCAGCTCATGAATCGATTCAGCGATCAGCTCGCGAAGCTGGGGCTCGAGCCCATGCTCGCTCAGGTGGCACGAAGGCTGACGCGCGTCGATGCCCGGCACCAGGCTTACAAGCTTGCGTATGGAATGTCGCTGAGCGATCTCGACACGAACGACGACGAGTTCCTGTTCGAGGACGAGCTTCGTCGAGCCCTGGGGATCACGGAGGATTCGGCGGAAGCGTTGATCGACGAGGTGATCGAGGCGATCGAAGCCGACGAGGACGACGAGGACGCGTAGGAATCTGGGCGTGCCTCCCGCACGCCTGTGAGGCTAGGATGCCCCGGTGCAGACCTGGCGCTCCCGCTCGCTGCTGATCTCGCTGCTGGCCGTCGGCTACGTGGCATTTGCGGCGTTGCGCGAATCGGCGGGCGGAGGCTCCGGATGGGTGTCGCTCGCGATTCTGCCCGCGCTGCTTTGGATCGCCTGGGTCAAGACTGCGCCCCCTCCGCGAGGCCTGGATCCAGTGGACCCGATCACCCGTCGCGCCGCTCGCGTCGGAGCCACCGGAGCGGCCCTCGTGGCCGCGGCGTGGACCGGACCGCCGGATCGCGCCATGCTCGACACCGCAGCCAACCTCGGGGTGGCCATGGCGTCGATCGCGGCGCTGGTCGCCCTTGCCCGCATCTCGCCAACACCGGGTCTGCTACAGCCGCCCGCAGCCACGCGACGCATGGACGCAGTGGTGCTGGCGGGCCTGCTGTGGGGGATCGGCGTCGTGGTGCCGGCAGCACGTCTGTTCGCGCCCGAGCGCACCACGCTGCTCGATCCGCTTGCGATCAACTATGCGACCGCGGCTGCGTCGACCGGGGCCATCGGGCTCATCGTGGCTGCTGCGGGCAGGGTTCGGGCGATGCGCAGGCTGGAGCTCGGCGTCGCGGATCGCGCTGCAGGCGCTCTGGCGCTATCGGTGGTGGTGCTCGCGCTCGCCATTCCGTGCGCGTTGCTGCAGGTCGCGCCGCCTGATCGCGTGATGAGCGCCGGCGCAGTCGTGGCCTCGAGCGTGGTGTTCTTCGCGTGCGTGTCCAGGGAGCCGACCGGAGTGGCCCGCACCATGCGAACGGTCCTGGCGATCGTGCTGCTCGGCGCGCCCGTGGTGCTGGTGGGTATCGCGGCCAGCACGCGCATTCGAGGGTTCGCAGGGCTTGGCATTCTTCTCGTGGCTGCAGCTTCGGCCCTGGTGGGTCTGATGGCGCGGGCCCTGGCCACGCCTCTCGGGCCGGCACGCTCACGCTGGCTCGAGGCGATCAATCGGGCCAACGAGGCTGCGCTCCACCCTGACCCTGACATCGCCGTTCGCGATGCCCTGGCCACCGTTCGCCAAATCCTCCCCGGGGAAACCGCTTCTCCGGCACTGTTCCGCTCGTCTCCGGCCGAGGTGCTGACCATCGATCGGGCTGGCTACCTCCACACCGTTGCGGGCGAAGCGCCTGCGCATCTCTACGAGATTGCGGACGGCGAGCCGGAGCGCACGGTCCGCACGGAGGTGCTCCAGAGCCTGCAGGTTCGTCGCGCAGACCTGCGGCCACTGCTTTCCTGGCTGGAGGGGCGCGGGCTTCTTGCGGTGACGCTGGTGCGCGACGAGGACGGGCCGGTCGGGCTGATCGGAATTCCCAAAGGAAGCCGACGAGCTCCGATGAACCTCGAGGAGGTGCTCGCCCTTCGCGTGCTCGCTGATCGCGTGGGCGCGATCCTCGGCGTGTCCTCTGCGCTCGCCCGGTCGCGTGCACGGGAAATGGATCTGCGCAAGCTCGCAGATCGGCGCGGCGACGAGATGGATCGGCTCAAGCATCGGCTCGCAACCGAGGCCATCCGTCACAAGGCCGTGGTGGAGCGTCTCGCCCACCCCGCGAGCGCGGCAGCCTACAGCCCGGCAGCGCAGGTCGCTCTGGAGCAATGCCGAAGGCTCGGTGGTCTGGGCATCCCCCTGACCCTGCTGACGCCGCCCGGGATCGATCCGGTGCCCTGGGCGTCGGTGGCCCACCTCGCCAGCCAGCGCAACGAGAGACCGTTCGTCATCGTTGCCGGTGACGATCCCGCGCACCACGACGTCGCCCGCTGGCGAGATGCGAGCTTGTCGCCGCTCGTGCTCGCGAGCGGTGGAACGCTGCTGCTGCTCGATCTACCCGCTCTTCCTCGTGCGGTGCAGGAGTTCGTAGCTGCGTCGCTCGCGGAGCGCGTGTCCCCCTCCGGAGCGGCCATGCCGCTCGATCTGGCGATCTCGGTGTCCGTGAACGCCACGATCGATGCGTTGGTCGCCGCGGGGCGGGTCGCGGTCGCTTTGGCCGATTGGCTCGGTGATCGAGCGGTTCCGCTGCCGACGCTTGCCTCGCGCTCCGAGGACATCCGCGCGCTGACCCTTGATCACCTGGCGCGCCTCGGCGTGCGTCTTCGCGGCACCCCGCTGGGTGTGGACGACGGGGCGCTCAAGCAGCTGCTGGAGCACGGCTGGCCTGGCAACGACGTGGAGTTCGCAGATGTGATGCTGCGCGCATCGCTGGTTTGCCAGGGTCCGCGCGTGACCGACGAAGACCTTCGCGCGATCGGATTCGGGAATTCCGCCGGGTCAGAGACGGAATCGACCCGGCAGGAGCGTCGCAGCACGCGTCCGCCTTCCCGCAGAACCCGCGGCTAGGCGTGAACACCTGTCCGGCTCTCGCTGCCCCCCGGTCAGTGCTATTTGACGTCCCTGCTCGTTGGGAGCAGCCTGCCCGATCGCAAGGGGGGCACGCCCCGACTCTGACCCAGGGGAAGGAATACCATGATTGTCACCACGAAGTCCCTGTTCGAGGTCGCTTACGGTCGCTTCGCGATCGGAGCCTACAACATCAACAACCTGGAGCAGACCATGGGTCTGTTCCGCGGATGCGTCGATTCCAAGGCGCCGTTCATCATCCAGATCTCCAAGGGCGCGCGCTCCTACACGGAGAAGCGCATGCTCGAGGCCATCATCAAGGCCGCAGAAGAAGTGTTCCCCGAGGCGATCTTCGCTGTGCACCTCGACCATGGCGACGAGAAGACCGCCCTGGAGTGCGTGGCGAGCGGCTTCTACTCGTCGGTCATGATCGACGCGAGCCACGAGGACTACGCAGGCAACGTCGCTTCCACCAAGCGCGTGGTCGAAGCTGCCCACAAGAAGGGCATCAGCGTCGAAGCCGAGATCGGCAAGCTCGGCGGCGTCGAGGAGGACATCAAGGTCGACGAAGGCAACGCGTGCCTGACCAACCCGGACGAGGCCAAGCGATTCGTGCAGGAGAGCGGCTGCGACTCGCTCGCGTGCGCGATCGGCACCAGCCACGGCGCCTACAAGTTCAGCGGCAGCCAGGGGCTGCACTTTGACGTGCTCGCCGAGATCCAGAAGCGTCTGCCCAAGTTCCCGCTGGTCATGCACGGCTCCAGCTCGGTGCCGGCCGACGAGGTCGAGCGCATCAACAAGGCTGGCGGCGACATCAAGGGCTCCAAGGGCGTCGACGAGAACCAGTTCGCAAAGGCAGCCGAGCTCGGCGTGACCAAGGTCAACATCGACACGGACGGCCGCCTCGTGTGGACCCGCGTGCACCGCGAGTTCTTCCGCGACCAGCCCGCGAAGTTCGACCTTCGCGACCCGGGCAAGATCTTCATGGCAGAGTATGCCAAGTTCATCGCGCACAAGAACGAGAAGCTCGGCTCCGCGGGCAAGCTCGACGAAGTCCGCGCCCACGTCACCAAGAAGTAGCCCGCATTCGCAGGCAATTTGACCAGGCGCCGCGGTCATGACAAGACCGGAGGCGGCAACATGCGTCTACGCCTCTTGTCCTCGCCGGTCTTGATCCTGGCCTCTGTCCTTTGGCCGGCGAGCGTGAGGGCAACCGACGCTGGCCCCGCTGCGCCCGCAGTGACCAGCACGCAGGCCCCGTCCGGCCCGACGCATGCCGCGCCCCAGCCGCCTGCGCCGAAGCCCGCGGCACAACCGGCCAAGCCCAAGCCCAAGCCGCAGGCAAAACCCCCGGCCAAGCCGCCGCCCAAAGGTGCTGTGGTCAAGAAGAAGCCTCGCGCGCCAGGTGCTCCTCACGAGGCAGACCCTGCGGCCCGTCGGGCCGTGGCTGGCGTGTCGCCCACCGGAACGAAGACCACCGGGATCGACACGCCTGAAGTCAGCGCGCTTCGGCAAGCCGACCACGAGCTCTTCGGCTTGCAGCCCGCACCCTTGCCGCTGCGATCGACCGATGCGCTCCCCGCGCCTTCCGCAGAGAGCGATCGCCCGGTCGTGTTCGCCTCTGGCCTGCCTCCACCTGTCGCTGCAGCTTCGCAGCCTGCAGATGCGGCTCCGACCGATGCAGAATGGCTCGCGTCGCTGTCCCAGCCGGATCTTTCGATCCGCTGGAACGCGCGGGTCGTGCGCTACCTCACCTACTACAAGAACGATCCCCGTGGCCGCGCGGTCGCCTCTTCCTGGTTCAAGAAGAGCGGCACCTACGACGCGCTGCTGCGTCGCACGCTGCGCTCCAACAACCTGCCCGAGGATCTGATCTGGGTGTCGCTCGTGGAGAGCGGCTTCAATCCCCTCGCCTACTCCGGCGCAGGCGCGGCCGGCCTCTGGCAGTTCATGCCCGGCACGGCGCGCCTCTACGGGCTGGTGGTCGATCGGTGGATCGACGAGCGTCTCGACCCGGAGCGCTCGACCGACGCTGCGGCGAAGTTCCTGTCGGATCTGTACACGCGCTTCGGCACCTGGGAGCTCGCGCTCGCAGCGTACAACATGGGCTTTGGCGGCCTGCTGAGCGCGGTGCGCAAGTACAACACCAACGACTTCTGGGAGCTGAGCCGCTTCGAATCCGGGCTCCCCTGGGAGACCACCCTGTACGTGCCCAAGATCACGGCGCTCGCGATCGTAGCGCGCAATCCCGGGGTGTTCGGGCTCGACGGGCTGGTGCGCGAGACGCCGGTCGCGTTCGAAACCGTCGACGTTCCCCCGGGCGTGCCCTTGTCGACCGTGGCCTCGGCGGCCGGTGTGGAGGTCGACAAGGTCGAGCAGCTCAACCCGCAGCTGCTCCTGTCTCGCACGCCGCCGCAGACGCGTCCGGGTGCATCGATGTGGTCGGTTCGCGTTCCCGTGGGGGGCGCAGCGAAGTTCGCCAAGAACATCGTGCGCGTGCGTGCACAGGATCCACAGGTCGAGCGCTACCTCGTGCGCTACGGCGACAGCCTGCCTGACATCGCGCGCTCGCGCGGGGTGACCGTCAAGGCACTCGCGGCGCTCAACTCGCTCGATCCGGACGACGTGCCGCAGCCGGGCACGGTGCTGCTCATGCCTCCGCTGCCCAAGACGGAGCGTGCTGGCGAAAAGCCGATCGTCATGGTGGCCGCGGATCTGCAAGCGCCGGCAGGCTACCGCCGGCTGTTCTATCGCGTCCTGGCTGGCGACACCGTTCCTGCGGTCGCCGATGCGTTCGGCGTTACGGTCGACGATCTACGCAGATGGAACCTGCTGGATCCGATCGCTCGGCTGCAGGAAGGGATGTCGCTGATGCTGATGGTGCCGGTGACACGCGACGTGACCGGGCTGCCGGCGCGCGGGGATCAGGACGTTCGCGTGCTGGTGGTGGGCACGGATCGATTCTTCGATCACCACGAGTCGCTGCGCGATCGCGTGCGTACGACCGTGGTGGCGCGTCCCAACGAAACCTGGCAGCAGCTCGCGCAACGAACAGGAATGTCGGTCGGACAGCTGGAACGCATCAATCGTCGATCGCGTCACACCAGGCTGGAAGCGGGCGAGCGGCTGATCGCCTATGTGCCGGCGAAGATGGCGCCCGGGGCGAAGCCTGCAGCAGCGCGACCGGTCGAGAGCGAGGAGCCGGCTGCGCCTCCATGCCCCGACGACCTGCCGCCGCTGCCGTCGGCAGATCAGGGCCCAGGTGCCAGGCCTACCGCGACAGGGCCTGGCAGCGGCGCTTGAGCGCCTGATTCTGCGGGCAAACCGTTCGTGCGCCGCCCTCGTGCGCTGGCACGGACCTGGCCCGATTCGATTCGTTGCCGGAACGCATTGACAAGTCGGGCAGCCTGTTGAATACCGGGGATGCGTTTCCTGCCTGGGAACGCCTCTCCAACACAGCTCAGACCAGGTTCTTCCGGCACACGACGGCCGATGCGCGACAACGTTCAGTTCGCGCTCCGCGTGCCGTGCCGGCAGTGAAGTTTTCAGCAGAACAAGTCCAACCCAGTTTCAAGAGCAACCCGCATTTCCTGCCCGACGAATGGACCGTCGTGCGCACTCCCAGTGGAGGATTCGAATCCCATGCATCTCCGAGAGTTGAAGCAGAAGCCCATGGCCGAACTGTTGCAGCTTGCCAAGGAACACAACATCGAGGGAGGGGCTGGCCTGCGAAAGCAGGAGCTCATCTTTGCGCTGTTGCAGAGCCAGGCGAACAAGAACGGCAACATCTACGGCGAAGGCGTGCTCGAGTGCCTTCCCGATGGCTTCGGCTTCCTCCGGGCCCCGGACTACAACTACCTGCCCGGGCCCGATGACGTCTACGTCTCCCCCTCGCAGATCCGTCGCTTCGGACTGCGCACCGGCGACAGCGTCCAGGGAAGCATCCGTCCCCCCAAGGAGAGCGAGCGCTACTTCGCCCTGCTCAAGGTCGAGAAGATCAACGGCGAAGCGCCGGAAGTCGCCCGCGACAAGATCCTCTTCGACAACCTCACGCCCCTGTACCCCACCGAGCGCTTCAACCTCGAGCGCGACGACCAGCCGAAGAACTACTCGGATCGCATCGTCGACCTGATCGTCCCGGTGGGCAAAGGCCAGCGCTGCCTGATCGTCTCTCCGCCCCGCGCCGGCAAGACCATGCTCCTGCAGAACATCGCCAACGCCATCGCGATGAATCACCCCGAGACCGTGCTCATCGTCCTGCTCATCGACGAGCGTCCCGAGGAAGTCACGGACATGCAGCGCACCGTCAAGGCCGAGGTGATCTCGTCGACCTTCGACGAGCCGGCCACGCGCCACGTGCAGGTCGCCGAGATGGTGATCGAGAAGGCCAAGCGCCTCGTCGAGCACAAGAAGGACGTCGTGATCATGCTCGACTCGATCACGCGTCTGGCTCGCGCCTACAACACGGTGGTCCCGCCGAGCGGCAAGATCCTCTCGGGCGGCGTCGACTCCAACGCCCTGCACAAGCCCAAGCGCTTCTTCGGCGCTGCGCGCAACCTCGAAGAGGGTGGGTCCCTCACCATCATCGCCACAGCGCTGGTCGACACCGGCTCGCGCATGGACGAAGTGATCTTCGAGGAGTTCAAGGGCACCGGCAACTCCGAGATCCACCTCGACCGCAAGCTGATGGAGAAGCGCATCTTCCCGTGCCTCGACATCAACCGCTCGGCCACCCGCAAGGAAGAGTTGCTTCTGCCGGACTGGGTCCTGCAGCGCGTCTGGCTCCTTCGCAGCCTGCTGCACCCGCTCAACGTGGTCGACTCCATGGAGTTCCTGCTCGACAAGCTCTCGCGCACCCAGACCAACCGCGAGTTCCTCGAGTCGATGAATCAGTAGGGTATTTGGCCCTTTCACCCCATCGGCGCATACAGATGCGTCGTGCTTTCGAAACCCTTTGGCGCGCTCGCCGCAGCCCTGATCCTGTCGCTATCGACGTCCTCCTTCGCCGCCCGCCCGGTCGTGGGCATGCGGCACACCCGCATCGCCTCCACCCGCGTCAGCGCGCCTTCGGATCGCGGCGACGTCGGCCTCACCCTCGACCCTGCTCTGCAGAAGGAAGTCGCTTCGCTGCTGCAGGCGTCGCATGCAGTCGAAGCCGGCGCAGTCGTGATCGACGTGCGCACGGGCCGCATTCTCGCCTGGGCGAGCGTGGACCCGGCTGGACGCGACATGGTCTCCCAGCCCTATGCCCCCCCTGCCAGCATCTTCAAGATCGTCGCAGCCACTGCCCTCATCGATCGCGCGCACGTCCCCGTGCAAGCCCGTCAGTGCTTTGTCGGCGGCGAGCGCAGCGCGCGCCTGAGCGACCTTCGCCCCAACGGCGCCGGCGCTGGAGTCCGCTGCGAAACCCTGGAGACCGCCCTTGGCTACAGCCGCAACCTGGTGGTCGCAGGCTTGTCGCGGCGTCACCTCGACGCGGAAGCGCTCAACACGACCGCGCGCCTGCTCGGTATCGGCGGCGACATTCCGATCGACATCCACGTCGACAAAGGCTCGGTGGAAGTGCCGTCGGACGAAGCAGGCATGGCGCGCGCTGCTGCCGGGTTCGGCCCAGGACGCATGAGCCCGCTGGAGGCTGCGTACATGATGGCGACCATCGCCCGCGGCGGAAGCCGTCCGACGCTTCACATCCTGGAGCAGAGCGCAGCCGAGTCCGCGGACAGCGGCCAGGCCATGCGCCCTTCGACAGCGCGAACGCTGACGCGGATGCTGGAGCTGACGGTGCGCGAGGGGACGTGCGCCAAGGCGTTTCGTGACGAGCGTGGAAGCCCGTACTTCCCGCGCATGCGCATTGCGGCCAAGACGGGGACCTTGGCGAAGGCCAATCCGACAAGACTCTACTCGTGGTTCACGAGTTTCGCGCCGTCGGATCACCCGGAGGTGGCCGTAGCGGTGATGCTCGCGAATGAGACTCGCTGGTGGCAGAAGGGCAACCAGGTCGGGCGCGACATCCTGCGGGCGTACTTTGCCCAGAAAAAACGGCGCAGGGTGCGGTGATTCAGCCTACTTGTCCGGCGGTACCCAGGCCGTTGCTGCGAGATCGCCCTCTTCGTAGCCGAAGTAGATGGCAGTCTGCTTGAAGAGGAATTCCTGACCCGAGGGGTCGGCCAGGTCGATGCGGTAGGTGTTGATCAGGCGCACGGATTCCTGCAGCCAGGCCTTCCACGCTTCTTCGGAGACGTCCTCGTAGAGCCGCTGGCCGAGCGCGTTCTTGAACGGCGGACGTTTGAGTCCCGGCAGTTCCTTCTTGAGCATCCTGCACATCACCATTCGTTCCGACACGGCAGCCTCCTTGTTGCGCGTGGCAACTCTGCAGCGGACGTCGTTCAGCGGCAAGCCTGTCAATCGCGAGATGCGCATGGCTTGGCGCGGAACGCGCATCGATAAGTCCTCGTTTTTGTCGGGTATCCGGGTGGATTCATCCGTGCCTGCCCCCTGCCGACTGGTCGTTTCTTGTCGACAGTCTGCCAAGGCGCCTGTTATGAACTCGGCTCTTCACCGGTGGATTCTCTGCCGGAAAACCTTGGATTGCTGATGCATGGTGGTTGAAAACGGCTGACCTTCGTCAGGACCGTGAGGGGGGTGTGCCCCATCGGTCACTGTCAGTCGTGGCCCTGAAATCGCCAGGAGATTAAGCAATGAACGTCATACCCCGCCGCCCCATCGCCATCGTCACCTCATGGATGATGGCGCTGGCAACCCTGCTCCTCTCCCCTGCCCTGTTTGCCCAGCAGGCTGCCGAGGGGCATCACAGCGGTGAAGCGAATCTGATCCTTCCGGAGCTGGCCAAGGCGACCTTCCGTTGGTTTGGCGGAGGCCAGATCGACGGCCGCAAGCTTCTGACCGGGGGTCTGGCGTTGTGCGTGGTCGGGTTGGTGTTCGGGCTGGTCATCTACAACCAGCTCAAGAACATGCCCGTGCACAAGTCGATGCGCGAGATCTCCGAGCTGATCTACGAGACGTGCAAGACGTACCTGATCAAGCAGGGCAAGTTCCTGCTCATGCTCGAGCTGTTCATCGGCTTGATCATCGTCGTGTACTTCGGCGTGCTGCGTGCCGCAGAGTTCACTCCTCTCAAGGTGGCCATCATCCTGGCGTTCAGCCTGATCGGCATTGCGGGCAGCTACGGCGTGGCCTGGTTCGGAATCCGGGTGAACACCTTCGCCAACTCGCGCACGGCGTTCGCCTCGCTTCAGGGCAAGCCCTTCCCGACCTACGCCATCCCCCTGAAGGCCGGCATGAGCATCGGCATGCTGCTGATCAGCGTGGAGCTGATCATCATGCTGTGCATCCTGCTGTTCATCCCCTCGGACATGGCAGGACCCTGCTTCATCGGCTTTGCCATCGGCGAGTCGCTCGGCGCTGCTGCCCTTCGTATCGCTGGCGGCATCTTCACCAAGATCGCCGACATCGGCTCGGACCTGATGAAGGTCATCTTCAACATCAAGGAAGACGACGCGCGCAACCCGGGCGTGATTGCAGACTGCACGGGCGACAACGCAGGCGACTCGGTCGGACCGACGGCGGACGGCTTCGAGACCTACGGCGTGACGGGCGTGGCGCTGATCACGTTCATCCTGCTTGCGGTACTCGACGCGGATGGCAAGCCCAACTCGCTGATCCAGTCGCAGCTGCTGGTTTGGATCTTCGTGATGCGCGTGATGATGATCATCTCGAGCGGCGCGTCGTATCTGGTCAACGAGACCATCGCGAAGGGGCGCTACGGCGACGCGGCCAAGATGAACTTCGAGGCTCCGCTGACCGTGCTGGTCTGGCTGACCTCGATCATCTCGATCGGCATGACCTACCTGATGTCGTACTGGCTGATCGGAGCTGAGGCCAATCCGCTGGGCGGCGACCCGGGCCTGTGGTGGAAGCTTTCCACGATCATCAGCTGCGGCACGCTTGCGGGCGCGCTGATTCCCGAGCTGGTCAAGGTCTTCACGTCGACCAACTCCGGGCACGTCAAGGAAGTGGTTGCCGCCTCCAAGGAAGGCGGCGCGTCGCTCAACATCCTGTCCGGCCTGGTTGCGGGCAACTTCAGCGCCTACTGGATGGGCCTGACGATCATGGCGCTGATGGGCATCGCCTACGGCGTCAGCTCCACCTTCCCGGCCGGTCTGATGCTGGCCCCGGCCGTGTTCGCGTTCGGTCTGGTCGCCTTCGGCTTCCTGGGCATGGGCCCGGTCACCATCGCGGTCGACTCCTACGGACCGGTCACGGACAACGCTCAGAGCGTGTTCGAGCTGTCGATGATCGAGCAGGAGCCTGGCATTGCCGCTTCGCTCAAGCGCGAGTTCCAGTTCGACGTGGACTTCGAGAAGGCCAAGGGCTTCCTCGAGGAGAACGACGGCGCAGGCAACACGTTCAAGGCGACTGCCAAGCCGGTGCTGATCGGGACGGCCGTGGTCGGTGCGACCACCATGATCTTCTCGATCATCGTGGGGCTGACCGATGGGCTCAAGCACGGCATCGAGAACCTGTCGCTGCTGCACCCGCCCTTCCTGCTCGGCATGATCGCGGGCGGTGCGGTGATCTACTGGTTCACAGGCGCCTCGATGCAGGCCGTGACGACCGGTGCGTACCGCGCGGTCGAGTACATCAAGGCCAACATCAAGCTGGAAGACTCGACCAAGGCGTCGGTCAAGGACAGCAAGAAGGTTGTCGAGATCTGCACGCAGTACGCGCAGAACGGCATGTTCAACATCTTCCTGACCGTGTTCTTCTCGACCCTGGCGTTCGCCTGCCTCGAGCCGTTCTTCTTCATCGGCTACCTGATCTCGATCGCGCTGTTCGGCCTGTTCCAGGCCATCTTCATGGCCAACGCCGGCGGCGCTTGGGACAACGCCAAGAAGATCGTCGAGGTCGATCTCAAGGCCAAGGGCACGGAGCTGCATGCTGCCTGCGTGACCGGCGACACCGTCGGCGACCCCTTCAAGGACACCTCCTCGGTGGCCATGAACCCGGTCATCAAGTTCACCACGCTGTTCGGCCTGCTCGCAGTCGAGCTCGCGGTCAACCTCAAGAGCACCGAGAACGGCGCAACGTTGACCTACTTCCTGTCCGCGATCTTCTTCACCATCGCAGCGACCTTTGCCTACCGGTCCTTCTACAACATGAGGATCAAGAGCGAAGAGCCGGCGAAGAAGGAGACCAAGAAGGCCAAGGCTGAGCCCGCTCAGCTCAAGGAAGGCTCTGCCAAGCCCAAGAGCAAGCCGGTCGAGTCCAAGAGCAAGGACGAAGACAAAGTGCCTGCGAAGAAGGTCGTCAAGGAAGAGCCGAAGGCGCCCGAGAAGAAGGCCCCTGCGGACGACGAGGACGACGACAAGGGCGAGGACAAGAAGGACAAGGACGACGACAAGAAGGACAAGAACTGAGTCTGCCCGCTTCTTGACCCCGGTCTGAACCCGCTCGCCTTACCCCACCCTCCCATCAACCTATCAAGACCGAGCGCTAGGGATTCCTGGGCGCGGCCCGTCCGCGTGCGTCGCGAGCACGAACCGCCCGTTCCTTTCGCGACTTGTCCCTGATCTGTTCGCGAATCGATCTCGTGCAGGCCTTGCTGCTTTCGAGAAGTCGTGCCACATTCCGTGACAATCACGCTTCTACCGGGAGGATCTGCCCTCAATCACCATCATGTCTTCCCTGCGGGCAGGCACGGGATCTGGCGTTGTAGGCGCAGGCCCTGTGGATGGAGACGAGGCAGCAATGCAACTGGCGAGCGTGGCGACCCCTACGAGACCAACGCAGCAAGCGAACGAGCGAGGAGGCGAGCCTGTGAAGCAGCCCGTCGACATCTTCAATCCCACTGAGGAGCATCGCCATCTGAGGGAGACAGCGCGCAAGTTCGGCGAGTCTGTGCTCGGCCCGCAGGCTTCGAAGCGCGATCTCGAGGAGAGCTTCGACCCGGGCCTGTTTGCGCGATTCGGCTCAGAGCTCGGTCTGTTCGGGCTGACGGTCAGTGCAGATCACGGGGGCGTGGGCCTCGACTCGACGGCGGCGGTGATCGTGCACGAGGAGTTCTCGCGCTTCGACCCGGCCACGACGCTGTCGTATCTCGCTCACGAAGTCCTGTTCGTGAACAACTTCTACCATTCAGCCGACGCCGCGCAGCGCGACCGGTACCTGGACAAGGTGCTGTCTGGCGAATGGATCGCAGGCATGGCGATGACCGAGCCCGAGGCAGGCACCGACGTGCTCGGAATGCGCACGACAGCGCAGAGGAAGGGCGATCGCTACGTGATGAACGGCACCAAGCAGTTCATCACCAACGGGCCCTACGGGCGCGTGTTCCTGGTGTATGCGCGGACAGGACCGGGGCGGCGCGACATCTCTTCGTTCGTGGTCGAGAGCGGCTTCAAGGGGTTCTCGGTCGGCAAGAAGGAAACGAAGATGGGCATGCGCGGGTCGCCCACCTCGTGCCTCGTGTTCGAGGACATGGAAGTCCCCGAGGAGAACCGCATCGGCGCGGAGGGCGGTGCGCTCGTCCACATGATGCGCAACCTCGAGATCGAGCGTCTCACCCTGGCCGCGCAGTCGGTCGGGATCGCGCTTCGTTGCTGCGAGGAGATGACGCGCTACGCGACCCAGCAGCGAAAGGCCTTTGGGAAGCGTCTGATCGAGTTCGGGCAGATCCAGCAGATGGTTGCAGAATCCCACGCGCACACCATGGCCGCGCGGGCGCTGGTCTACACCGTTGCGCAGTCCATCTCCCCGGGCCGTCGCGAGAGCCTCGGGGCCGCCTCGGCCAAGCTGGTCGCCACGGGCGTGGGCGAGCGGGTCGCGCGCGCTGCGATCCAGGTGTTCGGCGGATACGGCTACCTGCGCGACTATCCGGTGGAGCGCATGCTGCGCGACGCGATCCTGCTGTCGATCGGCGGTGGGACCAACGAGGCGATGCAGAAGAACATCTCGGGCGACCTGTCCGACATGTACGGCTGAAACGCCCCATCCATCCACGGGAAGATGTGCGGCATCGCAGGCATCGCTTGGGCGCCGGCGTGGACCCATGGCAGGCTCTGGCTGCCATGAGCACGATCAAGGCCCCCAACGGGCAAGACGGCGAGCCGATCATCCGGGCGATGATGATGCCGCGAGACACCAACTACCACGGCACGATCTTCGGCGGGATCATCCTGTCGCTCATCGACCAGGCTGCAGGCACGGTAGCGTCGGTGCGCGCGCGATCGGGCGTGGTCACGCTCAAGATGAACGAGGTCATCTTCCACAACCCGGTGTTCGTGGGAGACCTCGTCTCGGTCTACGCGAACCTGATGGGCGTGGGGCGAACGAGCATGAAGATCCAGGCTGAGGTCTGGGCGCATCGGCGGGACGGGGGCGATCCGGTTCACGTGACCTCAGCGGAGCTGATCTTCGTGGCCGTGGGACCGGATCGACGACCGATCCCTGTGCCGGCGGAGTGATCGACGACGACCGATTCACGAGGAGCGAGCAGGATGAAGTCGTATCGCAAGGAGCTGTGGTTCGAGGTCAAGGCCCGCCGCGAGTTCATCAACATCACCGACCGCGTGCGTCAGGC
Source organism: Deltaproteobacteria bacterium (assembly GCA_016218915.1). Lineage (GTDB taxonomy): Bacteria > Myxococcota_A > Polyangia > Polyangiales > Polyangiaceae > JACRCQ01. The sequence continues at coordinate 21,723 of JACRCQ010000077.1, read as the reverse complement.
TGTGCGCGACAGCGGCGTGCAGGAAGGCCTGTGTCTGGTGAACGCGATGCACATCACGGCGAGCGTATTCATCAACGACGACGAATCGGGGTTGCTGGCGGACTACGAAGACTGGCTCGAGAAGCTGGCGCCGCATGAGCCAACGTCCAAATACCGGCACAACCGGACAGGGGAGGACAACGGCGACGCGCACCTCAAGCGTCAGGTGATGGGCCGTGAGGTGGTGGTGGCCATCACCGGGGGCGAGCTCGACTTCGGCCCGTGGGAGCAGATCTTCTACGGCGAATTCGATGGCCGAAGGCGCAAGCGCGCGTTGATCAAGATCATCGGCGAGTAGCTCTCTGCAGGCTCGCGAGCCTGGCCGTGGCGCCCAGTGGGATCCAGGGAGCGGCAGCGGCAGTGCGCGCTACCCGCGGGATTCGTGGCGCATCCAATGCCTTGCGCAAAGCGGCAGGAGTCTGCGGAGGGCAAGACATGGGCAAGGAACTCTACCAACCAGGCGAGGCGCCACCGATCGGCGTCGTGCCCGAGAAGATGTGGGCATGGCTCATTCGCAAGGAGCGCTTCGGCGAGCCTCGCAAGGCCTTCGTGCTCGAGGTGGTCGCGGTCCCGGAGATACGCGACGACGAAGTGCTCGTGTACGTGATGGCCGCGGGCGTGAACTACAACAATGTCTGGGCCGGGCTCGGCGTCCCGATCGACGTGATCGAAACGAGAAACAAGGCCGGCGAGCCTGAGAGCTTCCACATCGGCGGAAGCGACGGCTCGGGAATCGTCTACAAAGTCGGCAAGAAGGTCACCAACCTCAAGGTCGGAGACGAGGTGGTCCTGCACTGCGGAACGTGGAATGCCGACTGTCCGGTGGTGCGTCGGGGCGAGGACCCCATGATGTCACCGACCTTCCGCATCTGGGGCTACGAGACCAACTACGGATCGTTCGCCCAGTTCACACGTGTGCAGGCGCATCAATGCGTCCCCAAGCCCAAGCACCTGACCTGGGAGGCTGCGGCTGCGTACATGCTCGTGGGCGCGACCGCCTATCGGATGCTGCTCGGCTGGGATGAGCACGCGGTGCAGAAGGACGACGCGGTGCTGATCTGGGGCGGCGCAGGTGGTCTCGGGTCCATGGCGATCCAGATCGCGAAAGCCAAGGGGGCGATCCCGATCGCAGTGATCTCGAGCGACGACAAGGCGGACTACTGCAAGCAGCTCGGCGCCAAAGGCAGCATCAATCGTAGGAACTTCAAGCACTGGGGCATGCTTCCTCACTGGAAGGACCAGGTCGGCTACGGCGCGTGGCTCAAGGGGGTCCGGTCGTTTGGCAAGGCGATCTGGGACGTGCTTGGGGAGCGGCGCAGCCCGCGGATCGTGTTCGAGCACCCGGGCGAGGACACGATTCCCACCTCGATTTTCGTATGCGACACGGGCGGCATGGTGGTGATCTGCGCGGGAACGACCGGTTACAACGCGACGGTCGACCTCAGGTACCTGTGGATGAGGCAGAAGCGGCTGCAGGGCTCGCACTTTGCCAACGACGAGCAGGCGTACGGACTCAACGAGCTGGTGATCGAGGGGAAGGTGGACCCTTGCCTTTCGCGCACGTTCACCTTCAACGAGCTTCCCGACGCGCACCAGCTGATGCATGAGAACCGGCATCCACACGGAAACATGGCGATTCTCGTGGGTGCTCGAGAGCTGGGCACGGGCGTGAGCGCCGAGATGCAGCGCACCGCGCCCCAGCAGCTTGCGTTCCCGGAGCCCGAGGAAGTCTACGTCCGCCCGCGACCAGAGCCGATCGAGCCGCCGACCTTCGACGACAAGACGCTGGTGGGGGACGTGATGCATGCGGGCGTGATCACGTGCAATCCACAGAGCAGCGTCACGGAGATCGCCAGGCTCCTGGTGGACAACCAGATTCACGCTGTGGTCGTGGTCAATGAAGCGGGCGATGCGGTCGGAGTGGTCTCTCAGACCGACCTGGTGCTGGCCAGGCAGGGCAGGAGCCCTGAGACGTTCTCGGCCATGAAAGCGACCGAGATCATGACGGCTGGGTTGGTGACCTGCACAGCGGGCACCGCGCTGAGCCAGGCGATCACGGACATGACCCGGATGAGAATCCACCGGTTGGTGGTCGTGGATGATCGGGAGGGAAAGCGGTCTCCGATCGGGGTGGTATCGATGACGGACATTATCCGCAGGATGATGGGCGGGTAGCGTCCAGGCTTTGGCGGAGGAGAGGCTGCAGGCTTCAGGCTGCAGGCTTCAGCCAGATCGAGATATCTCAATCAGGAGAATCCGATGGAGAGCCCGGCCTTGTGGCTTCGAGGCTCGAGCTTCGAGCCTCAAGCTTCGACCTCAACCTTCGAGCCTCAAGCCTCGAGCCTCGAGCTTCGAGCCTGGAGCCTGGAGCCTCAAGCCTCGAGCCTCGAGCTTCGAGCCTGGAGCCTGGAGCCTGGAGCCAGAAGCCGGAGGCTGGTAGCCGAAAGCCAGACTCAAACGTTCAGGTACCTGGCCGGAGCCAACCCGACAAATCGAGCCAGGGGGAGTTGTGAGTCGGCGGGCGTGTTGTACACTGCCCGGCGGAACAGGTCCGGCCCACCGCTTCAACCCTCTCCCCCAAACGTATGCCGCTCGCGATGTTGCATGGCGGCCTGGAAGCCGCTATAGCCGGCGAACTCCGGAGGCACCGTGAATCTTATTGGAATGGAGCTCCAGCCCCAGATCCCGCAGAACGTACCTGGGAGGGCCGAGACGGTCCAGCCATCTCAACCCCCTGCCGGGGTTCCGTCAACCGGCGGACCGGTAGGTGGCGGCCCGGCCGCGGGCGGCGGCGGCATGAACATCGGCATGATGCTGTTGATGTTCCTGCCCATGCTGCTGGTTATTTTCCTGCTGAACCGATCCACGAGCAAGAAGCAGAAGGAGCTTGAATCCAAGCTCAAGAAGGGCGACCGGGTCATCACCTCCAGCGGGGTGATCGGCAAGCTCGCCGAAATGGGCACCAAGTACGTCAAGCTCGAGCTCGCACCAGGCGTGAAGGTGACCATGCTCAAGTCGGCCATTCAGGGCCTCGACGCGGGCGAGGAGCCAGCGCCAGCGTCCAAGGATGCCCCCAAGGAGGCTTCCAAGGAGTCCTCCAAGGAGTCCGCCAAGGATTCGGGCAAAGGCAAGACCGAGGGGTCGGACAAGGAACCCTTCAGCGAACTGAAGAAATAGCCGGTCCTTTCCGGCGTCTACACCATGCTACAAAACATTCTGCAATACGGGCTGCTCGGCCTGGCTCTGGTGTGTGCGGTCGGCGGCTACCTGAGCAAGGTCCGTCGCAACTCGCTGTGGATCGCAGCGGTGGCTGGCGGGTCTGCAGCGGCGGCAGCGCACTACGACAGCTTCTGGGTCATGGTCATTTTTGCGCTGATCATGCTCTGGTCGGCGATCACGGCGGCGCGCTACATCGACCTGGCCTGGCGCGTGAAGCTGGGGATGGTGATCGCGACCGGCTTGCTGTGCATTCTGAGCCTGTGGCCCACGGCGCACCGGCTGTCGAGCGGCAAGGTCCCCTGCCCCCAGTACATCAAGGACAACGTGGGGTTCCAGATGGTTGCCGGGCTCGACCTGCGCGGCGGCTTGCGCCTCGTGTACACGGTCGATGTCGAGGAGGCGATCCGCGACAAGCGTGACCGCTACTACGACGAGATGCGGCAGATGCTGACCACGTCGTTCGGGTTCCACTCCGGCGACAAGCCGCCGACCCGCGACGAGCTGGCGAAGCTCAACGACAAGATCGAGATGGACAAGCCGCGCGCCAAGGCGGACCTGATCAATCTGGTCTTCAAGGACGCGTCGGACGCGAGCAAGCTCGACGAGCGATTCAACAAGCGCTTCCAGTGGGAGATGACGACGCTCCGTCAGCAGGACGGCAAGACGTTCAACTTCCGGATTCGCACCGAGGTCGAGAGCCAGATCCGCGAGCGTGCAGTCACGCAGGCCAAGGAGACGATCCTGCGCCGCGTCGACGAGCTCGGTCTTCGCGAGGCATCGGTCACGGTGCGCGACGAGGACATCATCATCGAAGTGCCGGGCGAGGACGAGAAGACGTTCAAGGAGATCCGCGAGATCATCAGCAAGACGGCGCGTCTCGAGTTCAAGATGCTCGACGACGACACGGACTTCATCGGCACCGCGGTCAAGAAGCTGGGGCCGAAGCCGGAGCTGCCGGCAGGCATCCGCCTGGAGGCGCAGACGCAGTCGGTGGGGCCGGGCAAGACCAACCAGATCCACGCGGCGGTGATCGAGAAGCAGTCCAACGAGACCATGCAGCAGGCGCTCGATCGTCTCAAGGCCTGGGTGGAGACCCTGGGTGTGCCGAGCGATCGCGAAGTGGGATACGGGGTCGTGAGGAGCACGGACCCGGACACGCTCGTGCAGAAGGAGACCGGCTGGCAGACGTACTACTTGTTCTCGCGAGCGGACGTGACGGGCGACCAGATCCGGGATGCTTCGGCGCAGGCGGATCAGGGGAGCCAGAGCCTGGGCGGCTGGCACGTGGCGCTGACATTCACCGACTCCGGCGGCGAGCGATTCGAGGAGATCACCGGAGCGAACATCAAGCGTCGCTTTGCGATCATCCTGGACGGCAAGACCGAGAGCGCGCCGGTGATCCAGTCGAAGATCGCGGGCGGGCACGCTCAGATCACGATGGGGGCCTCGGACCCGCAGACGCAGCTCGAGGAATCGCGCAAGCTGGAGCTGGTGCTTCGATCGGGCGCGTTGCCAGCGCCGATCACGCCCTCCAACGAGCAGCGCATCGGTCCCTCGCTCGGACTGGACTCGATCAAGCAGGGAGTGAAGGCGGCAGCGATCGGCTCAGCGGTCGTGCTCATCTTCATGGTCATCTACTACCACCGCGCCGGCTTCATCGCCGACATCGCCGTGCTGTTCAACCTGCTGATGCAGATGGCGGTGCTCGCAGGATTCGGAGCATCGATGACGCTGCCTGGCATTGCCGGGCTCGCGCTGACGATCGGCATGGCGGTGGACGCCAACGTGCTGATCAACGAGCGCATCCGGGAAGAGCTTCGCGCAGGCAAGAGCGTGCGCGCTGCAGTGGATGCAGGCTACGACCGCGCGTTCGCGGCCATCTTCGACGGCCACGTGACGACGCTTCTATCAGGCCTGGTGCTCGCCCAGTACGGGTCCGGGCCGATCAAGGGATTCGCGGTGACACTCGTCGTGGGAATTGTCGCCAGCTTGTTCACAACCGTCTTCAGCACGCGGGTCATCTTCGATTGGTGGGCGCGCGGGTTGAAGGCCAAGACGCTGAGCATGGGTTGAGGGAGCTGACGCATGGAGTTTTTCAAACCTGGTCGCTACTTCGACATCTGGGCCCAGCACAAGTGGTGGCTGATCATCAGCACGCTGGTGAACCTGTCCGCCATCTTCATGCTCACCGTGTATCCGGGCTTGAACCTCGGGACCGACTTCAAGGGCGGCACCGAGGTCGAGATCGCCTTCAAGAAGCCGGTGGAAGCCGGTGAGCTCCGCAAGCAGATCGGCAGCATCGGGTTCCACTCCCCGGACGTGGTCGGAGTCAGCGACCCGAACAACCCTTACCGATTCCTGATCCGCGTGCAGGAAGTCACAGCGCTCAACGACGACCAGAAGTCTTCGTTGATGGAGTCGCTGTGCTTTGCAGCCAAGGGCGGCGGAGAGCCCCCAGCGGACAAGTGCCCTGCGGGGACGCGAGCGACCGAGCTCAAGTTCTCTCCGGGCGGCGACAAGATCACGCTGCGCTACGACTCGACGCCGGATCTCAAGCTCATCGGTGAGCGCGTGTCGTCGGTGCAGGACGTGCAGCTGCGCGCAGGGGCGCAGAATCCCCAGGTGGTCAGCGAGCGCGATCACAAGGTCGAGGTGCTGCTCAAGTCCAAGGGCGATCAGCTCATGGACGGGCTGGTGAAGGTGATGGGTGCCGAGACGGTGCCTGACGCCCCGCTGCGCGTGGAATGGGTCGGCCCCAAGGCTGGCAAGCAGCTTCGCGATGCCGCGTTCAAGAGCGTGGGCATCTCGATGATCTTCATCATGGCCTACATCGCGTTCCGCTTTGACATGCGGTTCGCGCCCGGGGCCATCGTGGGCATGATCCACGACGTGTTCGTGGTGCTCGCGTTCTTCATCCTGAGCCGCAAGGAGTTCACCCTGTCGACCGTGGCAGCTCTGCTGACGGTCGTCGGCTACTCGGTCAACGACACGGTCATCATCTACGACCGTATCCGCGAGAATCTCGGCAAGCACCGGGGCCGGACCTTCCCGGACATGATCAACCTGAGCGTATCGGAGACGTTGTCCAGAACGATACTGACGACGTTGACGACGCTCATACCGCTGACCGCGTTCCTCATCTGGGGAACCGGCACGATCCAGGACTTCGCGTTCGCTCTGTTCGTCGGGTTCATCACCGGCACGTACTCGTCGGTGTTCATCGCAGCCCCGACGACCGAGTACATCGACCGGCACTTCTTCTCGACCAAGAAGGCGCGACCCAAGGCCCCGCTTCGCAAGAAGGAAGTGGTGGTCTGACCCGCCTCGGCTAGAGCGGGCAAGCGGCGCGGAGGTGCGAAAGCCCTCCGCGCTCTTGTTTTGTCGCCCCGGACGAATTCGTCATCGCCCCCCAACTTTTCTGGCAACCGGTGGCGGGCTCTGTCCGATAGGGCGACATGAACATCGATCCGAACAAGAGGGCCCAGAACTTCCAATCCCCGGAGCAGAAGCAGGAAGCTGCGCACAGCTCCTCCACCCACCGCAAGACTGCGGGGCCATCCGCGGAAGGGGGCGTCGCCACAGGCGGCCTCTCCGGTCCGAAGAGCGCCGTGTCGCTCGCGGCCGAGCAGCTCGCAGCAGACCAGGCAGCGCACTACGCATCGATGTGCGGCAGCGCCAAGCAGGCTTGTGCCAGGCTCCTCGAGCGTCCGGCCCACGCTGCGGGTCAGGTGGCGACCGAGCTTGCCAAGAAGCTCGATGGCAAGGGCGGCGGGTTGTCGTCGCTGGTCCAGGAGTTCCAGGGCGAGGCCTATCGGAACATGAGCGCCGCGCAGGCCTGGAACAAGTTCGCCGAGCGCGCGATCAAGCAGTCGCCCGTGCTCGCCGAGCCGCTCATCGAGCTCAAGCTCAAGGGGGTGAGCGACAACCAGCGGGCCCTGGTGCAGCTGTACATGCAGCAGTCGGGTTCCTCGGGTTGGTTCAAGTACGCCGCCTGCGTCAACGCGCTCAACATGCTCGGCAAGTACACGCCGGAGCAGCTTGGCGATCTTGCGGCGTTGACGAAGACGCGCGGGACCACGCTGCAGCAGGCGATGAAGATCGAGGATGCGGAGCTGGCGCGAGCCCGGGCCTTGGCCCCTTCGCCCCAGCCGGCGTCGCTCGACGACTTGAACCGGCAGGCGATTGCGGGCGCGGACGCGCAGCTTGCGGCGTGCAGGGCGCTCAACGACAAGGTGCGCGCGGCGAACCTGCAGGTGAGGGGAATCAACCCGCTGGCCCGCGGCGCGGTGGGGCTGGTGAACGCGACGGGGACTGTCGGAAACGTTGTCTTGGGGCTTGCTGCCAGGGAGATCTCCGGAAATCCCGCGGTGCTCGAAGGGGCCCTGCACTCGGCCGACCGGGCAGCAAGCATGCTCATGCAAAGCGAGTTCAACGGCGCGCTAGCAAGCGCCCGAGCGGGCCACGACCAGTTCAGCGCGCAGTACTTGCAGTACTGTGACCTGAACGCTCGCTACAAGCAGGCGATTCGGACTGGGGACTACAAGCAGGCGGCGAGCACGTTCAACGCCATGACCTCGTTGGTTCCCAGAATGAAGGCGAGCGCGGAGTCGTTCGGCGCGGCGGCCGCCAGGGTCGGCAAGCTGCATAAGGAGTTCGACGGAGCTGCGATTCACGCCGCGATTCACCTTGCCGTGTCCGCGATTTCGGTTGGCATCGGCGGGCCCCCTGGGGAGCATCTGGTCAGCAGTGTTGTCGGGCATGAAGCTGGCTCCTTCTATGGTGCGGCGGTGGAATCGGCGGTGACCAAGGGCGCCGCCGCAGCCCTGGGGCAGCACCACTGAGCGGCCCAGGCGCGTGGCATCCGCGAACGCACGGGATGCGAGAAACCCAGGGGCAAAGGGCTCGTTTATGTCGGCAGATACAGCATTCGCACCGAGATCCCTTGACCGCGCTGCAGCCCAGCGGGAAGAAGATCCCATGCGGATAGAGCCTCTGGACGCTTCCGCTCATCGGGCTACGGCGGAAGCTACGATCAAGGGTGAGTTGCCTTTCGGCAGAGTCTTCACTCCCCACATGGTGGTGATCGAGTGGGACAAGCAACAGGGATGGCATGGTGGCAAGACCGTCCCACGAGCGAACCTTTCCCTGGACCCTGCAGCGATGAGCCTGCACTACGGCCAGGAGGTCTTCGAAGGACTCAAAGCGCACAAGCAGGACGACGGATCGATCGTGATGTTCCGCGTCGATGCTGGCGCTGAGCGCATGCAACGCAGCTGCGAGCGATGCTGCATGCCGCCGCTTCCGGTCGACGACTTCATTGCGGCCTGCGAGGCGCTGACAGCGACAGAGCGGGACTGGGTGCCGCAGCGCGATGGCGCATCGCTGTACCTTCGCCCCACGATGATCGCGACCGAGCCTGCGCTCGGCGTGCGGCCTGCGGACACCTACCTGTTCTTCGTGCTCGCCACGGCGACAGGCCCCTACTTCAGCAAGGGATTCTCGGGCATCCGTGTGAAGGCAGAGCGCGAGATGGTGCGCGCGGCTCCCGGCGGGCTGGGCACGGCCAAGACCGGCGCCAACTACGTGGCATCGATGTTGTCCGCGGTACGCGCCAAGGCACATGGATGCGATCAGGTGCTCTGGCTCGACGCGATCGAGCATCGCTACATCGAGGAGACCGGCGCGAGCAACGTGTTCTGGGTGGAGAAAGGCACGCTGTACACGCCGCCCACCTCGGAGACGATCCTCAAGGGCATCACGCGGGACTCCATCCTGAAGCTCGCACCCGAGCTCGGCATCAAGGTGCAGGAGCGTCGCATCTCCCTCGACGATCTGCTGGCGGGCATCCGCGGCGGCTCGATCAGCGAGATGTTCGGCAGCGGCACTGCGGCTGTGGTCTCGCCGATTGGCGAGGTCATGGTCGACGAGCGGATCGTCAAGGTTGCCACGGGCGAGCCGGGGCCTCTCTCGAAGCGCCTGCTCGATGGCATCACGGCCATCCATCGCGGCCGCGGCCCGGACAAGTTCGGTTGGTGCCGCAAGGTCGTCTAGTCGTTCGTCGATATCCTCCAACCTTTGACGTCGCCTGCGCGACAGAAGACACGTGCGTCCTGTGCTTGCCATTCCTGACCCCGCATCTTCCCAGGCACGAGAGCTGTCCCGCTCGCTCGGCGTGACGATCACGCTTGCCGACGTGCTCCATCGAAGGGGGCATGTGGGTGGTGACGACACGCTTCGCTTCCTGGATCCACGACTGTCCCAGCTGACGTCGCCCAAGGACATGGCGGGTCGGGGCGTGGCGATCGAGCGGATCGTGGCCGGGATCAGGAAGCGCGAGCACACGGTCGTGTTCGGGGACTACGACTGCGACGGGATCACGTCGGCAGCGATCATGACCGAGGTGATCTGCGCGCTGGGCGGAGAGGCAAGCCCGATGCTGGCCGACCGGTACGGTGGCGGCTACGGGCTCACGGACCCGGCCGTGGATGCGATCCTGCAGGCCGGGCCCACGCTGGTGGTCACGTGCGACTGCGGGTCGAGCGACCATGAGAGGCTCGAGCGGCTGCGCAGGAAGGGCGTCGACGTGGTGGTGATCGATCATCACCTGGTTCCGTCGGAGCCGGTGCCGGCGCTGGCGTTCCTCAACCCCAACCGTCCGGACTGCCCGTTCCCCTACAAGAACCTGGCCTCCTGCGGGCTTGCGCTGAGCCTCGCAGCCGGTCTTCGCGGCGAGATGGGCAGCGAGCTCGATGTGCGCAAGTGGCTGGATCTGGTGGCCATCGGCACAGTGGCCGACGTGGTGCCGCTCGATGGAGACAACCGGGTGCTGGTTCGGGCGGGCATGCGGTATCTCGAGTCCGGTACGCGCCTCGGGCTGCGCTGGCTCGCGGATCTCGGCAAGATCGCGTTGTCGTCGGGGGTGAGCTCGGTAACGATCTCGTTCGAGATCGCGCCGCGTCTCAATGCGCCAGGGCGTCTGGGCAGCCCGTTGCCTGCGCTGAACCTGCTTCTCGCGCGGGACCATGATCAGGCGCGGGAGCTCGCGGTGCAGATCGAGCAGATGCGCACCCAGCGACGTCAGATCCAGGACAAGATCGTGGCCGAGGCCCTTGCGGAGATCGCGGACTGCGGCTTTGCGCGCGATCCCGCGATCGTGGTCGGGCGCGAAGGCTGGAGCGTGGGCGTGGTCGGGATCGTGGCTGCGCAGCTTGTGGAGCGGTTCGGCAAGCCGACCATCGTGATCGGATTCAGCGGGGATGTCGGACGAGGATCGGTGCGCGGGCCAGCAGGAGTTCCGATCTACGATCTTCTGACTGCGAGCCGCGAAGCGCCGGTTACTTTTGGCGGCCACCAGGCAGCCGCAGGAGTGCAGGTGCAGGTCGGGGCGCTGGAGCGACTGCGCGAGCTGTTCAACGCCGCAGCGCAAGCGCTTCCAGCCCGGACAACGGCGTTGGAGACTTGCCTCGCCGAGGTCCAGCTCGATCCCGGCGATCGGGCCAGCGACGTCGTGGTGGATCTCGGGCGGCTCGAGCCTTGCGGCATGACGAACCCGGCGCCGTCCATGGCAGTGCTGAATGCGACGGTCACGCGGGTGCAGGCGGTGCGCGGAGGGCACTTGCAGGTCACGCTGCAGACGCGGGGCGGCGAGGCGCTCCATGGGTTCGGGCTATCCATGGGGAATCGCGCATCATCGCTCGTGGTGTCGAGCCGCGTGGATGCGATCGGGCGGCTTCGGCGCGACACGTGGCGCGGAGGCGATGCGGTGGCGCTTCGGGTGGAGGCGATCGAGCCAGCGGGCGAGCGTGGGTGAAGGAGCTCTGTGGCTGTCGCCTTCAAACGCTGAGGTGCTCAGCGCGATTGAACTGATAGGCTGTGCCCATGGATTGCCCTTCGTGCGGTGCTTTCAATTCGATCCTCGACAGCCGTTGTGCGTGCGGCCATCGTTTTGATCGCGGCGGCGACCGCCAGACGCCCGACAGTGTGCCTTCGCCGACGGTAGCTGATCATGACGAGCCAGCAGCGTCAGTAGCGCTTTCGGGCGAGGACCGCTCCACCATCTCGACCCTGGGGCGGTACGTCCGTTGGACCGGGTTGATGAGCATGGGTGCTGGCATCCTGACCGGGGCGTGGTTGATCTGGTTCTGGACACGCGCCCAGCAAACGGCGGTCCTCCTGGCGCCCTTCATCGCGTGCGTTGTCTCCCTCGCGCTTGGAAACCTCTTGCGTCGCGCGGGGACGGCGCTCGCTTCGCATGAGCTCATGGCGGGCGGTCACGCGCGCAGGCGTCGTCAGTCCCACCGCGCAAACGGACAATGTCCACGGATGGTTTCGTCCGCCGTGAGCAGGGAAGCTTGTTTCGCAAGAGCGTGCGCGACGATGAGGCGATCGAACGGGTCGCGCGTCCATCCTAGGCTCCGCGCATGCCGTGCGACTTCCCCGAGGTCGCCGGAGGCCTCCTCGACGCCGTGATCGCTGACGAGGATATCGAGGATCGTGTCTACACTCGCGCGGATACGTCCGATCTCGCGAAGGACCTCCATCTCGAGGAGCGCCACGGGAGAGACGAAGAGCGAGCCGCCGCGGATATGACGCTGGGCGGGACGAAGCCTCTTCTTGTCACCCGCAACCATCCAGAGGGCCACATGCGTGTCGAGATGAAAGTTCACAGGTCACGCCCCGCAGCCCACGGCCACTCCATGTGGATCAGGTCGTCGGGGTCACCGACAATCAGGTCAGGAAGCGTCCGAGGGGTCTTGCGTGGCCTGCGAGGAAGCTCTTTGCGCACGATACAGAGCGCCACTCCGCCCCGGGTCACCTCGACGGGCCGGCCGGTCTTCGCGACCCCGTCGAGCACTTCGTAAAGGTGTGCGCGCAGGTCCGTTGCAGTTCGCTTCATGCTCCGGTTATGACGTACGTACGTACGTCCGTCAACAACTCCCCGTGCCTGGCGTCGCGCGGCAAGAACCTCGAGCCCGCAGAAGATCGCGCCTGCTCAGTACCCCGCAAACGGCTCCGCGGGTTCGCCGTCCTTCTGCTGCTTGAGCTGGAGCTGACGCCAGTAGCAGTAGACGTTGTCGTAGCGGGTGCCGGTCTTGGAGAACGCTGCCCAGGTGCAACCCCCACGGCAGATCTCGGCGTAGTCGCACGTGCGGCAGAAGCCGTTGAGCTGACGCACCTGGAAGTTGCGGTTGTAGGCGAATGCCCCTTTGCGTCGCCAGATCTCCGCGAGCGGCGTCTTGCGGATGTTGCCTTCGACGAACTCATCGACGCCGTTCATCTCCGAGGGCAGCGACAGGCAGCCCTTGATGTTGCCGTTGCTCTCGATGCCGATCACAGAGCAGCCCGCAGAGCAGCCGACCCAGAACGGGATTGCGCCGCCACGATCGCGCAGGTCCGCTTCCGGCTCCCCGAAGTAGCCCATGTTGTGGCCAGGGAAGATCTTGGGCGTGGCGCCGGCGCGGCACATGGCAGCGACCTTGGGCATGATCGTGAGCAGGTCTTCGGGCTCGACGACCAGATCCTGGTTATCGGACATGTTGCCGGTCGGTGTCCCGAGCTGGATCTGCCAGCGCTTGATTCCGTGATCAGCGAGCAGCTTGCGAAGATCGTCGAGCTCAGGGAGCACGCGACGATTGATCATGGTGATCGCGCTGACGATCATGCCTGCCTCGATGCACTGGTCGACGCACTCGAGGACATGGCGAAACAGGCCAGGAACGCGTCGCACGTACTCGTGGGTCTGCTCGAGCCCGTCGATGCTGAAGGCAACGCTCTCGAGGCCGACGTCCTTTGCGATCTGAGTGACTGCAGGCGACCACGCGCGGCCGTTGGTGACCATGTTCACGTTGACGCCGCGGGAGATGAGCGTGCGAGCGATGTCGGGCCAGTCTGCGCGCAGCAGGGGCTCGCCTCCGCCGAGGGTGACCCACTTGCAGTGCAGGTCTGCCAGCTCACCCGCGAGCTTCTGAGCCTCCTCGGGCGTCAGCTCGTCGTCGCGCTTCTTGCCGGCGCGCGAGCCGCAGTGGCGGCAGTTCATGTTGCAGCCGAGGGTCATTTCCCACACGGCGAGGCGGGGGAAGAATCCAAGTTTTCGAAGCAGCTTGATCATGGGAGCTTCCGGGACAGGTCAATGACAGGAGCATGCTGTGCCACGGCGTGCCACGACAACGGCACGAGGATCGGGCCAACCCCGCGAAGAATGCTTGATTCTACGAATGAGCCGCATTGGAACGCCGCGTGCATGACAGGATAGCTCGATCCGGAGGTGTTTCCATGTCCATGAATCCTCATGCTCAGGCAGCAACGGCATATCTGGAAGAGCTGTGTTCCATGCTGGACCGGACCCGGCGGCTCACCCGCCCCCGCAGGCAGTGGTGGACCTCGCCCGTGGTCATGCCTGCTGCGGCAGTGGGTCTCGCCGCTGGCCTGATCGGTTGCAGCGGATCCGTGGACTCGACCGGCTCGCCGTCTGGAGAGGTCTGTGACGACAGCAAGGACAACGACGGCGACGGCAAGGTCGACTGTGCGGATCCGGACTGCGATTGCAGCACGCCTGTGTACTCCGCGCCCGGGCCGGATGCGTCCGATGCAGCGTCGGAGGCGACGCCTGGCAAGGAGACGTTGTGCAAGGACAACCAGGACAATGACAGCGACGGGCTGATCGACTGTGCAGACCCGGACTGCGTGTCGCAGTGCGCGGCGCCTGCGTACATGGCTCCTGTGGAGATCTGCAACGACAGCAAGGACAACGACTACGACGGCCAGATCGACTGCGCGGACTCGGACTGCTCGAGCCAGCCCTTCTGCAGTGCCGAGTACGCGGCGCCTGTGGAGATCTGCAACGACAGCAAGGACAACGACTACGACGGCCAGATTGACTGCGCAGACTCGGACTGCTCGAACGAGCCGTTCTGCAATGCGGACTATGCGGCGCCGGTCGAGGTCTGTGACGACAAGAAGGACAACGACTACGACGGGCTGATCGACTGCAAGGACGCGGACTGCGCCAAGGATCCGAACTGCATGTCAGCGGCGTACGCCGCGCCTTCTGAGTAGCGAGCAGCACCCCATGGCATGGCGAAGCCGTGCCGCTTCCGACCTCTGCGACGAATCGTCCTTGATTTCCTCACCGCGTCGCGGTCTCCTGTTCACTTCGGATGACGCCATCGAGCGGAGCAACTGCCACCTGGGCGCCTGGCCAGCTGGTGCCCGGTACGGTGTACCGCATCGTTCGTCCCCTCGGACAAGGCGGCATGGGCGAGGTCTACGAGGTCGAGCACGACAACCTCGGACAGCGTCGCGCGCTCAAGGTTCTGGCCAGGGATTTCGCTGGACGTGACGATCTTGCGGAGCGCTTGCGGGTCGAAGCGCGCGGCCTTGCCCGTCTCAAGCACCCGAACCTGGTCGAGGTCTACGATCTGGCGACCGCGGCGGACGAGCGGATCTTCTTCGTGATGGAGCTGCTGGACGGCAGCACGCTGCGCGATCTGCAGCGTCAGCGCGGCAGGCTCGGGGTGCTGCCCGCGGTGCAGATCATGGCGCAGGTGCTCGATGCGCTTCATGTTGCGCACCAGGCGGCGCTCATCCACCGCGACATCAAGCCCGAAAACATCTTCATTTGCCGCAGCAAGATCGTCAAGCTGCTCGACTTCGGCGTGGCCAAGACGATCGACGCGTGGATGCCTGCGCAGCAGCTCACGGGCACGGGCATGACCGTAGGTACGCCCCGCTACATGTCGCCGGAGCAAGCCGAGGGGCGGGTGGTGGACGCGCGATCGGACTTGTACTCTGCCGGGCTGGTGCTCTGGGAGACGCTCACGGGCCGTGCAGCATTCAGCGAGCCGGATCCTGTGGACATGCTCAAGGCCAAGCTCACGCGAGGCGTGATGCCGCTCGACGCGGCGATGCTCGGGATTCCCGAGTCCCTCGCGCAGGCCGTGATGACGGCGTGCGATCGCGATCCGGCGCGCAGGCAAGCCACGGCCGCGCAATTCGCGATCGAGATCCGCCGCGCCGTGGGCGAAGACGAACGACCGTGGGCCGTGTCCATCACTCCGCAGCCTGAGCCGGTCCGGATCGACACCGTGGCTGCTGCGCCCATCGCATCTGCGCCGGTCACGACCCGCGATCGTGCGACCGCGCCGGATCGACCGGGACCTGGGGATCGCACGGCCGCGGTGCCGGGGTTCGAGGCAGATCAGGCCACCGGGCACGCGATGGATCGGACCGATGCGCAGCCGGGCGCAGCGCACCACGAGCTGACGGAGCGCATCGACGCTGCCGGCGTGGATCCGGATTCTCCTACACGCACGAGCGTGGAAGCAGGACCGCAGATGATGGGGCCCACGGGCACGCAGATGCTGCCTGCGGTTGCGGCACAGCACTGCCCGACCGAGCTCGCGGAGTCGCCGGCCCGCGCCGATACCTCGCACTCCGTGCAGAAGGTCTGGGTGCACCCTTCGGAATCGAGCGCGACGGCAGCAGCGCCGAAGCGCTCCTCAGCGGTGTGGTGGATCGTCGGCGTTGCTGCGTTCGTGGTTCCGATCGGAGTCGCTGCCGCGATCGGCGCAGCGCATCTTCGCGCACGCCCGGCGCAGGTGGCATCGAGCGCGCCGACGACGAGCGCAGAGACGGCGGCGCAGCCGGGCGCTTCCTCCGCGCCAACCCAAGAAGCTGCGATCCCGACGCAAAGCGCAGCACCCTCGGCTTCCGCGCCTGCGGAGCCGTTGGCCGTCACGACATCACGCAAGCCGCCACAGCGGGAACCTGTGGCAGCCAAGACGGGCGGCGCTGCGACTTCGAAGGTGCCTGCGTCGAAACCTCCTCCACAAGGAACGAGCAAGCTGCCGGCTTCAGGCCTGTGATCGCACTTTGCAGGGCGTATCCAGGCGGATGTGGTCCATAATCCGCCCCATCGAGATGGATGAGCAGGATCTGGATCTGGGCCCGTCGAAGGCCGTCCTCGCCGACCTCCCCAAGGGCGTTCGCAACGTCATCACGATCGGCGGGGGGCGAGGTGGCGTGGGCAAGAGCCTGCTCACGGTCAACCTCGGGGTGTACCTGGCGCAGCTCGGGCGAGAAGTCCTGATCACCGACGCGGATCTGGCCGGCTCGAGCCTGCACATCCAGCTTGGGCTGGAGCGCGCGCCGCTTGCGACCACGGAAGAAGTCGAGAACCTCAAGCTCGAGCCTGTGGCGACGTCGGTGCCTGGCCTTCGTCTGCTCCCTTCGGCCTATGATCCGATGGCCGCATCGCCGTTCAGGCCCGGGCGCAAGGTGCGTTGGCTGTCGCGGCTGCGATCGCTTCCTGCGGACTACATCCTGGTGCACCTCGGGTCAGGGACGTCGCCGGCCACGCTCGATCTGTTTCTGTCTGCGGACGTCGGGATCTGCGTGACGGTGCCGGATCCGGCGGCGGTCGAAGCGACCTATCGATTCTTGCGGGCGCTGTACCTGCGGCAGCTTCGCAGGGCGCTGATGAAAGAGCGGTTCAAGCTGCGCATGCTCGAGCGGTCGATGCACGAGCTTCCGCCGCTGCCCACGCCGCTGGAAGTGATCGGAGCCGTGGCACGCCACGACACTTCGCTCGCGGATCTCGCGACAGCGCACCTGCACCGCGTTCGCGCGAAGCTGGTGGTCAACCAGACCCGGCTTCGAACCGACCAGGAGCTCGGCCCGAACATGCAGGGCATGGCAGAGCGCTATCTCGGGTTGGAGCTCGAATACGTGGGGCACGTCGAGCAGGACGATCAAGCCTGGCTGACCGCGCGACGAAGGCGTCCGCTGCTGGTCGACAGCCCCACGGCCAAGAGCGCACGCAACCTCGAACGCATTGCGCGTCGCATCGTAGCGCTCGCGGGAACCCTGGATCAGCGCGTGTCCGAGCCACCTCCGCCGCCCCGGGACAGGCGGGCGACCTTGTACGACGTGCTCGGGATCGGGCGAGGCGCATCCGATGAAGAGGTGCGAAGGGCCTACAAGCGGCAGCGCGAGCTGTTCGCGTCCGGGAGCCTCCCGTTGGTGTCGCTGATCGACGAAGCGCAGATGCGGGCCGAGCTTTCGCTGGTGCAGGAGGCGTACGACACGATCCTCGATCCGGTGCGTCGAAGGGCCTACAACATCTCGGCGTTCCCGGATCTGGAAGATGCCGAGCGGGGGCAATCGGACGCGCGGCAAGGGCTCACGCAGGATCAGCTGATGCTGCAGGCCGAGCTTGCGCGTGACATCCATCCGGAGACCGAGTTCACGGGCGAGCTGCTGCGAAGGATTCGCGAGGCCAATGGAATCGAGCAGGCGGAGATCGCGGCCCGCACGAAGATCACCCTGCCGCACCTCAACGCGCTGGAGGCCGAGCGCTACGACGAGCTGCCGGCCGAGGTATACGTGCGAGGATTCGTGCAGCTCGTGGCGCGACAACTCAAGCTCGACCCGGCGCAGGTCGTGCGCACGTACATCCGCAGGATGCGTGTTGCGCTGGCAGCGCGCGGGCAGGGTTGATCCGGAGCGTCGGCGGGTTCGATGAGCCAACCATCCGCGGATCACAGCAAGCAACGCGACCTGGGCTTCATGCTCCTGGTTGCGATCACGTCGCTGGCACCACGGCTGTTCGTGGCATTGGCGTGGGCCCGCGAGCCTGTGTGGGATGGCCACTACTACGATTTTGGGGCGCGACGCATTGCGGCTGGGCTCGGGTATTCCGACGACGTGATCGTGGCGGGCGTGGCGAGGTGGCACCCGTGGTGCCACTACCCCGTGGGCTACAGCGGATTTCTCGCGGGCGTGTACAAGCTCTTCGGCGATGGCCCGCACGCTGCGACCGTGGCCAATGCGATCCTGGGAGCTGCGGTGGTGGCGCTCACGCATCAGATCGCCCTGCAGATGATGTCGAAGTGGCGCGCGCGCGCAGCAGCGATCCTGTGTGCGCTGCACCCGGCGCTCATCCTGTACAGCGCCCTGGTGATGACCGAGCTGCTCTCGGCCTTTCTTCCCATGTTCGCGCTGTGGCTCGCGCTTCGTGATCGCGACAAGCATCCGTGGCGCGGAGCAGCCCTCTCCGGCCTTGCCATGGGGCTCGCGACGCTGGTCAGCCCGCAGGCGATCGTGCTCGCACCTGCCATCGGCCTCGCCCTGGTGCCTTCTGCGCCCTGGAAGCAGGCGTGGTTGAACGTGCTCAAGCGCGGAGCCGTGGTGACCGCTGTGGCCTTTGCCGTGGTCACGCCCTGGACTCTGCGCAACTGCAAGGTGATGGACGGCTGCGCGTTCGTGTCCACCAATGGCGGCTGGAATCTTGCGATCGGCTCGTTTGCCCGGGCCACAGGCAGATTCGAAACACTCCGAGCCTCGGACGGGTGCGAGGTGGTGACTGGGCAGGTGCAGCAGGATCGGTGCTGGGCGCAGCATGGGTGGGCGTCGATTCGCAAGGATCCGGTGCGGTGGCTCGGGCTTGCGCCGAAGAAGCTCGATCAGAGCTTCAACCACGAGTCGTTTGCGGTCGAGTACCTCAAGACCGGGGATCCGGCTGCATGGCCGGAAGAGCGTCGGACCTGGTGGAGGGAGCGGCTGTCGACGTTTCACCGGTTGCTGCTGAGCGCTGCGGCCTTCGGATTTCTGGGAGTTGTGTCGCGCAAGCGGATGCGCGAGCTGTTGGCTGGGGATCGGCAACGCACCGTGATGGTGGGGATGAGCGTGGAAGCCGCGCTGTGGCTCGCAACGATCGCGCTCGTGGCCTATGGCTGGCACGACGATCAGTTCCCGTTCTGGCCCTTGGCGCTGTGGCTACCGATCGTGATCCTGGTGCCGCGTCCGCAAGCGCCGCGTCCCGGGGCTGTTGGGCTGTTCATCGCGTGGGCGGTGCTGAGCTTCGACATCGTGCACGTGGTGTTCTTCGGCGAGGATCGCTACCACATCCCGCTGTCTCCGCTGCTTTGCATCCTTGTGGCATCGATCGGGCGAAGTGCGTCGGAGGGAGTGTGCCCGGAGGCTTGAGCAATCTGCGCGGCGAACAGCCCCGTCGATTTGAGGGGGACACTCCTTCGCATTGATGAGGAGCAACGTCCGATCTCAGGCGCCGCCCATGTGCGCCGGGCCCGCGGAGGGCGGCGATGCGGGCAAAGAACGGCGCACGAACGCCAGCCGTGAAGCGCGGCATGCCGTGTGCAGCCCGCGACGTCTGTCAGTGGCGCCGATCCGCGCGTCGAAGTGGCAATTCCGTCGCTTCAGATGCGCAAGGAAGAGCGCAAGGAGGCCGCGATGGCAGATGGCACGCAAGCTACGGCGGGCAAGCCCGCATGGTGGACGGACAAGCACACCTCAGACTGGGACCGGGTGAAGGCTGCACTCGAAAGAGACTGGGAGCAGACCAAGGCCGACTTCACCAACGACAACTCGCACAAGCTCAATCAGAACATCGCCGACACCGTCCTGCAGTCGGTGGGCTCGGAGCCGATCCCTCCACCCGGCGTCATGACCCGACCGAACGACCCAACGCCCGCTGCGAACGCGATGGAGAAGGCTCGGCAGAACGCGGAGAAGGAGTCTGTCAACACAGCCAATGCGGTGTCCAAAGCCAATGAGGACGTGGCCATGGGAGAGCGCAAGCTCTTCGTGACGGTTGCCGCGGTACAGAAAGAGCTCGCGACCCAGCAGGCAGAAGCAGCTGAGAAGATCGCGGAAGCGCAGGGCAAGGCGATCGCTGTCGTAGCCAAGGGGCAGGCGCAGATCGCAAAGGCTGGGGCCGTGCGTGACAAGGCCGTCGCGAAGTGGCGCGAGGCGGAGCAGCAAGTTCGCTACGGCTACGCGGTGCGCAGCCAGTATGCCGCCAACTACATCTGGGACAACAAGCTCGAGGCAAAGCTGCGAGGGGAGTGGGACGCTCTGAACACAGGCGTGTCGTGGAACGACTCGAGGGTGGAGATTCGACGCGGCTGGAACTACTCCGGCAAAGGGACTTGAGCAGCATCAAGGTCGCTTCGGACGGATTGTGCCCAGAGGCTTGAACGTGCGCTACGATGCGCGCGTGAGCAAGCTTCGGAACACATTCGCGTGGCTCGTGGGCATCGGCGTGGCGCTGTCATCGCAGGCGCCCGCGCATGCGTTTCCGCACGTCGTACAGAAGGGCGAGACGCTCGCGAGCATTGCCGAGAAGGTCTACGGACGCATCCAGTACGAGCGAATCCTGGTGTACGCCAACTCGCTCGATGCGTGCGGAGGCACGTCGATCACGCCTGGGATGATTCTCGAGGTGCCGGCGGTCAACCACAGGCGCGCGTCGGCCGGAGAGACCTGGCAAGGGCTTGCCAAAGAGCTTTTGGGCGACGACAAGCGGGCGGAGGTGCTGGCCCAGGCCAATCACGGCAAGCCATGGCAGGCGCCTGAGGACGGCGCAGAGCTGATCATCCCGTACAACCTTCGCTACGTGGTGCAGAAGGAAGAGACGGTTCCCTCGATCGCTTCGAAGTTCTCGGCGGAGAACCAGTTCGCGTGGACGCTGGATCGGTACAACCACGTGGGCGGGCATACGGTGCGACGAGGCGACGTGATGCTGGTGCCGTTGACGGACTTGCCGCTGACCGATGCTGGGAAGGCAGAGGCTGCGCAGGCAGAGGCGGGCGTACGGTCCGAAGGGGCCGGGGCTGCGCGTGAGGCGCAGCGCAAAGCGCTGGCGGAGCTGCCTCAGCTCTTCGCAGAAGTTCGCGGCGGGCACTACCTGGATGCCGTGGTTCGCGGCACGCGTCTGCTCACGCTTGGAGAGCTCACCCGACCGCAGCAAGCGGAGATCCACCGGGCGCTGACCGAAGCGTTCGCGGCGCTCGACACGCCGGGCCTCGCCGGTGCTTCTTGCCAGGCGTGGAAAGCGGCCGATCCGCAGGCGAGCTTTGACCCCAACACGGTGAGCCCGAAGATCCTCTCCGCGTGCAAGACCGCAGAACCGGCCAAGCCGTGAGCTGGTAGAATGACGCGGTGAGCATCGACGATGAAGACGACCCCAAGGACGTCGAAGAGCTGATGGCGTCGTTCAAGAAAGGCGTGGAGGAGCTCATACGCCCCGAGGACGGGCAGGCGCACTACGATCTTGCGGCTGCCTACCGGGAGATGGGGCTGATCGAAGATGCTCTGGAGGAGCTTGCTCTTGCGGCGCAAGCGCCTGCGTTCGCGTGCCGGGCCGGGTTGGAGCTCGGCCAGCTCCTGCTGCAGCGAGGAGACAAGGAGCAGGCCATCGCGGCGTGGAAGAAAGCGCTCGCTGCCCCTCAGCGCGACGTGGAGCGCACGCGTCAGCTCTGCGAGCTGCTCGCCAAGCACGGCCACTCGATGGCGTGAGCTGCGCGCTTTCTAAATGACCGGCCACGCAATGGAGACATGCGCGGTGGCCGATGGTTTTGATGGAGAAATAGGGCGGCTTTCCCGATAGGGTGACGTTGCGAAACGAATCCCGACCAGGAGGCCGCCATGCGCAACGTAGCACGGTTG
>JACRCQ010000076.1 GCA_016218915.1 Deltaproteobacteria bacterium | reverse complement strand
CGCTTGCCACGCTCGCGATGCCCTCGTTTCCACTCCTCGACTTCTTTGAGCACCTTGTGAAGTTGTTCCCGAAGCCCGGCATTCTCGCGACGCAGTTCCTCGACATCCTTGCGGAGTCGCTCGTTTTCCTGCTCCAACTCGCCGGGCGTCATTCATTCCCGGATCTCACAACACTGCTCCCATGGACAGCAGAATCAGATCACGCGCTCAACTTTCGAAGGACAACGTGGGACATGGATGACATGGACCTACCCGCTAAACACGTACTTCCTCGCAGCCAGATCTTGCAATTCTTGGCGAGCGTGAGAGCAGCCAGTCGCTCCTGAAATGCAAACTCGATCACGTTTCTATCGCCGTCCCGTTGGTAGCCCGCGCGAATCTTGCCCGCATAGGCTTGGAGCACGTACCGGATGAAGGGGATCCCTGCCCCCGTTCCCATCTTCGCGCCCTTCTTCCGCCGTGCCTTGTTCAAGGGGTTAAAGGCTCCGCCGTCATCTCTGTAGGTGACTCGGTCATTCTCAATTCTCAGCGAGCACCAGCGAGCGCCCCCATGCGATGAGGCGTTCAACACCAGTTCCGCGACGATGGCCTGCATGTCGAGGCGAAGTTCCTCAGAGAAGAGAGCACGAACGGCGGGAGATCCGAAGAAATCGAAGAGATCTTCTTCTGAGCAGCTATGGGTCATGTAGTCGAATTCAACAACGTTCAGGGCTAGAATACGCAACAGGCCGACCCGTTGGAAGAACTGCGGATAGTGTCGCTGAAGGACATGCGGTCGCTTGCACAGCTCATCGGATATGTCGTCCCACGACCAGACGCTCAGAGTGAATCGAGTGCGCTTCGATAGCTGCGCTGTGATCTTTCGAGCCGCCTCCTGAACTCCTTCGTCTCGGGGTGCAGTGGTTGCGAACGCGAGCGCATTTAGGCGGGGCTGGAAGCGCTTTGCCTTCTTGACCTCAGCATTCATCTCCGCTGAGGTAAGCCGCTTAGCGGTGAGCCGGTCCTTGCCCTTGCACTGGACGCCTGCGTACTCGGCACCGAGACCCGGACGACCGAAGATATCGACGCCGCATTGAGGCTGCCCGCTGCGCCCATTTTTCTGCGCTTCATCGTCCTGCCAGACATCGCGCCAAAGGTCATGGCAAAGGGTCTCAAAGTCCTGCCAATTCGCTGGGGGAGGGATCTGAATCGGTCTAAGCATAGCGGCTAGAATTGGCTCATAGTGTTGCATCGCGTATGATTCCCGTCATGTGCTGGCACACCTACCCGACCTCATTCGACAAGGTGCTGTCGATGCCGGATCATAGGCACCCAGGGTGCGCCCAGGAAATGGAAAAATCCTACCCACCCAATGCACGCGAATCGCCCATCATGCCCTGCCCTGTCCTGATCTAACGCGGGGCTGGAGCACAACCTCCAGGCGGTTCGCGCCGGCCTGACCCCAAAAAAACCTATAGAGAGCGCGTAGCTCATCCCAGTTCTCTTCGCCTGGGGTCGATTTTCGCGCGACCCTCTTCTTCTTGGCGGTTCCACTCCCCTCACGCCCCCAGGTACTGCCAGGTACTGGCCGGAGCTTGCTCTGGGCCGCGCTTGCGAGTACGGCGATGCCGTGCTCACCGATGCGTGCCTTGGGGCTGACCGCACCAAGCTGACCGGTGCGCCACGGTCGATCGCATGGCTCGCTCGCGCGCGCATGGCGCACCCAGCTCGTGCTCACGCGTCTGGGTCAGCAGTGTCAGCCAAGGCCTGGAGATCGCGCCAGGTCGCTCGCGTGTGCAACACGACCGGCGTCTTACCGTCCTTCCCGAAATTAAGTCACCTGCCCCGCTTCATCATGCGCAACAAGACCCCGAACGCGCACGCTGCACAGTTCCGACGCGCGAGCGCCACCTACGTAACGGCGCCAGAGGATGCTGGGTCGGCGCGAAGGCAAGCATGAGCCGTACAGCTTCCTCGGGCAGGGAAGCGTCCGGCGGCGATACGGCCAGAGCGATCGAATTGAGCGATGGGCTCGACGCAACGAAGTGCTTGTTGCATCGAGCTTCCGGGAAGGGATTCGCAATCACTCTTCTCTTTCCTCGTCGTCCTCGTCTTCGTCGTCCTCGTCTTCGTCGTCCTCGTTGCTCACTTCATCCAGAGCGAGCACGTCCGGCAGAAGCCAGGCGTACGACGACCCAACTCGTCGGACCCCTATCTCTTCCGCCTTTGACGTGGCGTAGCGACGATCGATCTCGAGGTACTCGGCGACCTCTTGGGTGGTTGCCACTCCACCACGGTCTTCCATCCACTGCTCAATCTCCGATGAACGCATCGTCAACCTCCGGTTGTCCCTCTGGCAAGATCTACCGATTGCGGGGACAATCGGAAGCCGATCGGCAGCCAAACTCAGACGGTGTTGTGGCCCGGAAGATCTAGCGTTTTCGCGTCACCTGCGGCGGATGCGCGCGACCTTGACTACGTTCTCGGGGTGATCCGCCTGAGTCTTCGCGACGGACTTCGCCTTCCATCGCGCCGGATGCGGTCATCGGTGGACCAAATGGATTCCCACTCGAGGCACCACTGATGAGTTGATCGAGTTCGTTCCCCACGGGATCCGCGGTCGGCGCCTTGCCGAAACCTCTCATCCAACCCTTCCGAATCAGATCGCTGACTGAAGTCTCCGAACCCCTACCGGTCGAACCCGCGATCCCGGCGGATGGAGCCGACAACGATTCCGCTTCCGTCCTATCCGACGCCGAAGCGCGCTCGATGACGCAGTACCTCGCACCATCGCGAGGGGAGAACCGCCACGCCTTGTCCCGCCCCAGACCCTCGACATGGAACGAACGGGACTTCCTCGTGGCCGCCTTGTCCAGCACCTTCTTGCCCTCCTTCGTCTTGAACCTCGGGGGCTCTATCATGAATCGAATTCGTTCAATCACATCGTCCTTGACGCGGAGGTCGCAGACTTCGACGAGCTTTCCGTCGGCTCGAACTATCTCTGCAACCGCCTCGATTCCGTCGCGCTTGCGAAGACGGTACTTCTTCCGCCCAGTCCGCACGTACGGTTCCCGCGCCGCTCCATCGATGATCCAGCGGTACTTCCCA
The DNA here is from genome assembly GCA_016218915.1 of Deltaproteobacteria bacterium. Classification (GTDB taxonomy): domain Bacteria; phylum Myxococcota_A; class Polyangia; order Polyangiales; family Polyangiaceae; genus JACRCQ01. Next base: position 97,530 of record JACRCQ010000076.1, on the reverse strand, counting down.
GCTGACTTTAGGAAGCTCTTGTAGTCCGCTTCGGACACCGGCCTCCTTGTCTGCTCTTGGTCTGTGACCCACGCGAACGCAGCAACCATTCCGACCATTTGCTCGCTTGCATCCCTGAGCGCAAGGGGAGCCCAGCCCGACCGAGGACGCACCGCCCGTCCGGCGATCGTGTGGCAAATGGACTCGGAAGTTCGCGCACTTGGAGGTCGCCGAAAACGAGCTGCTCTTTGTCCCACATTGTCCCCTGATGGTCTGGCGTTCTCGCATGATCAGGCAATGCGATTCAATTCACATCGCGCTCGGCAACTTCGATTGCGCGCACACGTTCGCCTTATCGATATTGCGGTGGCAGCCGATTGCGCACCGGCAACTGTGCGAGCATTCGAGTTCGGCGCGCCTGTGCGCCCCCAGATCTTCACAAGGCTTGTTCGGGCCTACGCCCGGCTTTGCGTGGCGAGACCGATCCGGCGCGCGAGATCGACGAGGCGGCCGGAAGGAGCGTCGCGATGACGCTGTCTGCCCAGCGTCGAGTCCTTTACTGCGCGGACATCAGGTACACGCGAGACGCAGGTTTCAACATCCCCGAGTCGGTGGGCGTGTTTCTCACCACCGAGTGCACGATGCTGTTGATGACGCGGAATGAGGTGGCCTGGGCGTTGGAGGCTATTCATCGACCCGACCTGGTCGCACTCGCAACTCGGACGCCGCACCCTCGAAATGAGGTCGTGGTGATCTTGCCCGACGACAGCATCGTTATCGAGGACTGCATCATCGTCCAGATTGGAGTTGCAGCGCCATCACCATGTGGGGTCGTGCAGTGATCGACGTTCGTGGCATCCGGGACGACCTCACCCGCGAGTGGACTCGCATCGGTCCGTTCGCTGTCTGCGAGCTGCTCGGGCTCCGCTTCCGCAAGGAATCCCGACAAGCCGTCGTCCGGTGTCCTTGGGTGGAGGAGCGTACACCATCCTGCTGGATCGGAATCGGGCCGCAAGGCTCGATCCGAGTGCATTGCTTCGGATGCGGCGAGACCCGGGACGTCCACGCGCTGTTCGCCCAGGTGCGCGGGTTCGAGGTGACAGGGTCAGGGTTCAGAAACGTCCTGGTGCATGAAGCCGAGACGCTGGGACGCTGGGACTTGGTCGAAGCCCTTGACGCGAAGGGCCCCTTCCCTGCGACCGATGCGGCCTCATGCCCGATCCCAGCATCGGCGCCGCCGCGACCAGAGTCCGAGAGGGAGTATCTGGACCGTGACGGACTCTTGAAGTTCATCGGTTCGTGCGTGTGCACCGATCAGGTCGAGACGGTCGCTCGACACGTCCGATGCCGCGGCCTCGAACCCCGCGAAGTAGACGTACGCGGTTTGGCCTTCGGGATCCCACGATCGTGCCTCCAGCTTCCGAGGTGGGCGCGCTTTCGCGGACAGAGTTGGGTCGAGACCGGCCACCTTCTAGTCCTGCCTGTCTACAACGCGTGCGGCAACGTCGTCGGCGTCCGAGCCTGCCGCGTTGTTGATGGAGACAGCCCAAAGCGCTTGCCGCCAGCGGGCCACAAGACCGGCGGTCTCGTGATGGCCGACGCCATGGGTGTTGAAGTACTTCGCGCCGGGCGTTGGCCTGAGTGGGCGAGGAGCGAACCTCGCGTCGTCATAGCCGAGGGCGAGTTCGACTTCTTGACCTGGGCCGTGCGCACGCCGCTCCGCTGTCCTCCCTCCCACGCCGTCCTCGGGATCTACTCTGGCGCCTGGTGTCCAGAAGTTGCGGCGCGCATTCCGAGCGGCACCCGAGTTGCGATCTGGACTGACGCAGATCCCGCCGGTGAACGCTACGCGGCGCACATCGCGCTGACCCTCGGTTCGCGGTGCCTGCTCATTCGGGGAGGGATCTTCGGATGAGCACACAGCCGCCGCCGTCCCGCCCCGACGTTAACGAACTCGCTCGTCAGGGTCTGCTTCCGGACGACCCGATGACCGGCACGCCGTACGCGAACGGACTCTTGGCCGACGGGCAACCAACGACATCGGTGGGCGCGAAGCCCGAGATCAGACTCGACGCCGATGAAGAGCGCGTGCTGAAGGAGGCGGTCGCTGCCATGGTCGCGACTGGTCGGCCGATCTTCCAGCGAGGCGGCTTCCTGGTTCGAGTGCTTGACGAGCAGACCAAGCTGGGAGGCGTGGTCTTGCCGCGTGGAACGCCCACGATCGACATCCTGCCCCACTCCATGATCTCGATGCATCTCTCGAGTGCGGCGGACTGGAGAGCTTGGCGCAACAACAGGCGGGGCCCAGGCAAATGGGTGGCAGCACATCCTCCCTACCGCCTGGTGCGACAGGTGGCGGACTACGGTGAGTGGAAGGACATCCGTGTGCTCGAAGGGGTGGTCGAATCGCCGGTCATGCGACCCGATGGGTCCGTGCTTGACGTGCCTGGTTACGACGGTGCGACAGGTCTTCTCTACCTTCCCAATGGGCGATTCGATCCGGTACCCAAAATGCCGACGCAAGCTGATGCGGAGGCGGCTTGCGAGGTGCTTGCCGAAGTGGTGGTCAATTTTCCGTTCGCCGGTCCCGAACACCGATCAGCGTGGATGGCCGGACTGCTGACGATGTTCGCGAGATTTGCGTTCGCCGGTTGTGCCCCGCTCCAGCTAATCGAGGCGCCGGAGCGCGGGACCGGCAAGAGCCTCGCGGCCACCATTCAGGGTGAGATCGCTACCGGGCGCCCACTGCCGGTGACGCCCCAGACCTCGGACGGCGAGGAGATGCGCAAGCGCATCATGGCGATTGCCTTGGGCGGAGTGCGAGTCGTCCTGCTCGACAATCTAACGAAGCTTGGAGGACCGGTCATGGACGCTGCACTGACTTCGACGATGTGGAGCGATCGGATCCTCGGCGTTTCCGCTGAGAAACGAATGCCGCTGCTCGTCACTTGGATAGCGACTGGCAACAACGTGGAATTCATCGGCGATGCCGTGCGTCGCATCAATCTGGTTCGGCTCGAACCTGATTGCGATCAACCGGACGCACGTACTGGTTTCAAGCACAGCCCTCTCGTCCCATGGGTACGGGAAAATCGTCCGCGACTGGTACGTGCCGCGTTGACGGTGTTGCGCGCGTTCGTGGTCGCTGGAAGGCCCAAGATCGACATGCCGGCGTGGGGCAGCTTCGAAGCCTGGAGCGACCTCATCCGTGCGTCCCTGATTTGGGCAGGGCAGCCCGATCCGTACTTGTCCCGCGCCAAGCTCGCCGAAGGCGATTCCGCGGAATCGTCGATCGGGTTGTTCTTCACGGGCCTGCGCGAAGTACTTCGGTCGCATGGGTCGGGAAGTCGTTTCACCCTCAAGGCAGCGGAGATCGCGAGGGTGTTGAATGATCGTTCCGGCGAGTACCACTCCCTTCGGACCGCGGTCATCGATCTAACGCGCGTACGCTCTGATAAGCCGCTCGCCAGCAAGGACCTTGGATACTTGCTCCGCCGATTTCGCGGAAAGGTGCGCAACGGATTCCGACTCTGCAGAACACCGCCGAACGAAGGCGGTCACCTCTGGTACCTCGAACCCGTTTCCGGGCGATCAGACGACAGCGACGAAGAGAGTGGTGGAGACGGTGGAGATGGTGGAGATGGATTCGGTTCGTTGCAGACACTGTCGGAGACAATCGCTTCCACGCGTGACGGTTGGGATGAACCAGCAGCATGTCCACCATCTCCACCATCTGCGGAAGAGGAAGAGGTGTCTCGTGACATCTGAGTTGGTGCGGCAGCTCGGATTGGCGGGAATTCGCCTGTTCCTCCTACCCGGGGGGCGCATCCGAGTCCGCGGTCCGAAGGCGCGTGTCACCGCCGAGGTGCTTGCAGAAGTGGAACGCTGCAAACCGCTCCTGCTGCGCGAACTCGGCGAGCAGACATGGTTGGTCTACCCCGACTCCAGCCAGGTTGCGTGCGACCCTATCCGCCTGGTCTCCGTTCTGCTTTCAGGCGGCGTTCACGTTGATCGGCTCGAGGGGGGAGTGATCGCCGCAACTGGACCGAGTTCGTGGTTCAGCGAAGTCAATCGACGGGCACTGAGGCAGCGCGCAGTGACGCTGGCGGCCCACCTCGATGCGGCGTCACCTGCCGCGCCGGCCCCGGACCGAATCACCGGACGCGAGGGCGGCGATGATTAGGGTCCGATCCAAACCGAAGGGCAGGGCGACCTCCGCGGAGTCTCCTTGAGATCGAGATGGAACGCGGCAAGTCCAAAATGGCGGGACACCACGGGACGGGGCTGGATCAGCCCGTCCGCCCGACCGTGCGCAGAGCCATGGTCGCCGCACTCACCGCTATTGACGCCGCGCACGCGGCGCTGGCCGCTGCTCGCGAACTGTTGACCGCCGTTGGCACCGACGTCTCCGGCGATGAAGAAGATGCTCGCTACTACGAGGCCAATTCATATCCCCTCGGTCGTCGTCGCTTCTACGACGACGCCAAGGCAGGTGCGTTTCCGACCTTCAGTCCGCCGGGGACCAACCGGTTGCTTGCGCGCAGGTCCGACGTGCACGCGTTCATCGAGGGGCACGCACGCACCGCGCCCGCTGACCGGTCCGAGCCGGGATCGGTCGCAGAATGGATGAAGGAACGCGGCATCCGCGAAGCAGGGGCGAAATGAGCAGGTCAACGTATATACGTGTGCTACACTCCAAGCCGATGGTCCTGATCCGCACGAAGATGTTCACCGCACGCATGTCGCCCGACGAGATCGAGATGATGCGACAGCTCGCTGACGAGGAAGGGATCTCCGTGGCCGACCTCGTGCGCCAGCTGGTTCGCCACATGTACGCTGAGCGGCACGGGCAGCGAACGCTGGTTCGACGACCTCGCTCAACGAAGGGGAGGAAGTAGTCATGGCACGTCCGCGCACAGGGACCGTTGTGTGGGACGGTGATCACTACAAGGCGCGGATCCGAAAGCCTGATGGCACGCGCCCCTGGTACCACTTCAAGCCGGGGCTCTCGAAGGATGAAGCGACGCAGCTCGCGGCGGATCTGGCTGTCAGACTCTGGGACGCGGAAGGCATGCGCGCCCCCAAACGCCGTGCCCGTGAAAAGGAAACGCCAACCCGCCCGGAGGAAGCAACCACCAGCACGGGCGAGACCTTGAACACCTGGGTCGATCGTTGGGTGAAGGATCGCAAGGCGCGAGGGTTGGGCTGCGCGGGCGGCGATCATGGGCGGTACCGCAAGTGGATCGAGCCTTCGCTGGGCGGCAAGCTGGTCGTGGACGTGGAACGCGCGGACATCGAAGCCTGGGTCGAGGAGACCGACGCCAAGGTGCAGGATGGCGAGCTGCACTGGAAGACCGCCCAGAACAACTGGGGCGTTCTGTCGAAGATGATGCGAGATTCGTGCGGATCGAAGACCCGTGCCTTGCGCGTCCGCACCGACAACCCCTGTGCTGGCGTTGCGCCACCTGACCGAGGCGGGAAGCGGGGGAAGCAGTACCTCTACCCCGCCGAGTTCTTGCAGTTCGTGGCGAGCGAGGAGGTCCCGTTGGTGTGGCGGCGCATCGTGGCGCTCAACGTCTACCTCTACGCGCGACCGGGCGAGCTTCGCGTGCTCCGCATGGACCGGGACATCAACATCGACCAGGCCACGGTCAACATCAAGCATGCCTGGGATGCCAAGGCGAAGGTGGAGAAGAGCACCAAGACTGAGCAGACGCGGCGCTTCACGGTCGAGCCCGAGTTGATGCCGTTGCTTTGCGCTCTGCACGCGGAGAGCGGAGGGACGGGGATTGTGATCCAGCTTCCCAGCGATCGAGATCTCTCTCGTGGCCTGCGGCACTGGTTGAGGAAGGCAGGGATCACCCGGGCCGAGTTGTTCAAGGGCGACGACGCGAGCCTCCCGATGCGCTTCTACGACCTTCGCGCCACCGGCATCACCTGGATGGCAATCCGAGGGGACGAGATGCGGAAGATCAAGTTCCGCGCTGGGCACGAGGAGTACTCGACCACGGAGATCTACATTCGCGAAGCAGAGGTGCTTCGGGATGGTTTCGGGCAGGTGTTCCCTCCCCTACCGGAGAGCTTGTTGACCCCCAAGAACCCCTCCGGATTGGTCCTGGATTGGTCCTCAGCAGCTCTAAGTGGTCGGAATGATTGCGGAGAGGGAGGGATTCGAACCCTCGGTAGGCTTTTGACCTACGCCCGCTTAGCAAGCGGGTACCTTCGGCCACTCGGTCACCTCTCCTGATGTCGTCGAGACCCTGCTCCCTCCCCCTGATTCCGTACCGTTTCGTAGCGGAGGAGGAGGGATTCGAACCCCCGGTACCTTGCGATACGGCGGTTTTCAAAACCGCTGCCTTCGACCACTCGGCCACTCCTCCCAGGCAGGAGCCAGCCAGGCCTCGACGCACCTCTTTTCAAAGATCGGAGGCCAAAGGGTACTCACCGCCGCGCCAACGTCAAACGCTTTCAGAAGGCTCCCGCCAGATCCGCGCAGCACCGCAGCCCGAGCGAGTAGTCGAAGTACGCCAGCGGATGCGCCGTGATCTTCGACTCGCAGCCGTTTCGCGTCGCGCGCGAATAGAATCCCCCCAGAAACATCCCCTCCGGATCGTCCACCCATTCGTCGACGTTGCCCACCATGTCGTAGATCGCGTCGTTGCCCCACACGCTCTTGCACAACGGGCTGCCGCCCGTCTCCCGAAGCATCGCCGCGTTCTCGTACACCACCTGGTTCAGCCTCGGGTCGCTCAACCCCTCGGAAGCATTGCCGTGAAGAATCCGCGCCGGATGATCGGCCCGGAACACGTTGCACGCCCCTTGCCGATACTGCTCGCCGTAGGGGTACTTCGTGCCCTTCTCCCCCTTGCACGCAGTCACCCACTCCTCCTCGCGACACAGACGCTTGCCCGCGGCCCGACACGCCTCCGGCGCCACGAATCCCGGTGTGCTCCCCTGCGGTATCACCCCGGCCCGTGACACCGCCTTGGCCGAAAACGCCACCCCGCGCTGCCACGCTGGCACTTCCGGCAAGTCCATCACCACGCCCAGAGGAAGCACCGCAGGCCCACCATCCACCTGCGCGCGCGCGATCGTTCCCCCTTCCGGTACGCCCCCCTCCCAGATCGTCACCCCTGCTTCCGGCTCCCACGACACTGCCACCAGCTGCGCTGCCGCCGCATCCTGCTCTTTCCCCCCATCCGGAGCCCCAGCGTCGATCCACCCGAACGCCTGCGCCCGATCCCGCGCAAGCTGCGTGGCCCACGTGTTCATCACCCAGGTGAGCAGCTTCGGATTCGGCGGGTAGTACGGCGACAGCTCCCGGTCCGTCGTCTTGTCCACAGTGGCCGCTTCGTATCGATCGATGCAGAACCGCCCGCGCACGGACACCATCTCCGGCGGACAGGAATCATAGGGCTGCGTGCGCTCGATCGGGCGCGCCGTAGCCGACGCGGCAGCCCCAGGACGCCCATGCTTGTGCCCCTTGCCCTGCTTGCCCTTCTTCTTGGTGTTGCCCGTTGCAAGGGCCTCGGACGGCTCGATCGCGGCGCAGATGAACCCGGCCACGCCCATCAGGCCGACCGCAACCAACACCACGCGAAGGACAGCAGACCGCACGTCATGGCCGATGTGCCATGAAGCGCGCTGCGAGGCAAAGGGAACGCGGAGGCGTGGGCCTCACAGCCCCTGAACGGCGACCTCGGTTCCGTCTGCCAAGACTCGCAATCCAACGCCGGGGCTCACGAAGGACCCAACGTACGACTGGAGCACCGCGACGTGATGCCGTCCGCCCACTGCACGACGGCGTGCAACGAACCGCGTGGTGGCGAGCACCTTGGCGATCGTGGGGCGGTCGAACGGCTGCAGCTCGCGTTGCACCAGGTCGACGACGCTCTGGCAGTCCAGGGCGCGGATACGCGCAGCCGCAACTTCCATGGAATCACCGAATTCGTAGAGGTCCAGCAGTACCTCCAAGACCTCAATCGCCTGAGCGTCGGTGAGCTTGAAGCCGCGCTGCCTATCGAGCGAGCAGACGGCAGCCTCGACAGGGAAGGCGATCTCCTGGAGCTTCGTCGAATCCTCCATCTCACCCGGGCTGAAGCGGGGCAAGGAATCGTACTTGCGGCTGGGCGCCTTGTAGAACGCGCAGCCTGCGCAAGCCGTCGGCTCGCGTGAGGTGCCGCAGCACTGCGAGCACACCGGTGCGGAACGGGCCTGACACGGACGCTTGCCCTTTCGGCTGTTGCAGCTCGGACACGTCGACATGCTCGAGCCTTAGATCGGCATGTGAGCGGGAAGCAAGGCGAGAATTTCGCCTGATCCATCGCGCGCGGTGATGGATACCGCGCAAGAACGCACACGATTGCGCCAGAGGCAGGCCGCGGGACAGGGGCCAATCCAGACCAGGCTCAGTCCGGCTCCACCGCCTCCACCACGCCGCCCTTCTTCACCTTCCCACCCGCAGCTGCCAGCAGATACGCCTCGATGAAGGCATCGAGATCGCCGTCGAGCACCGCGTCCACATTGCCGATCTCGTAGCCCGTGCGCAGGTCCTTGACCAATCGGTAGGGCTGAAGCACGTACGACCGGATCTGGTTGCCCCACGCGATCGCAGTCTTGGCCGCTGCCGCCGCCGCTGCCTGCTCCTCGCGCTTCGTCATCTCGATGTCGTAGAGCTTCGCCTTGAGCATCTTGAGCGCCATCCGGCGATTCTGGAGCTGGCTCCGCTCGGCCCGACACACGATCATGATGTTCGTCGGCAGGTGCCGCAGACGCACCGCTGTCTCGACCTTGTTCACGTTCTGCCCGCCCTTGCCGCCAGCGCGCATCGTCGTGATGTCCAGGTCCTCGTCCTTGACCTCGATGTTGATCTCGTCCTCGATGTCAGGCGTGACCTCCACCGCGGCAAACGACGTCTGCCGGCGCGCGTTGCCGTCGAACGGGCTGATGCGTACCAGCCGATGCACCCCGATCTCCGAGCGCAGATACCCGTACGCGTTGTCCCCGTTGACCGTGAACGACACGCTGTCGATGCCAGCTTCGTCGCCCTCCTGCATGTCGATGACGTCGGTCTTGAACCCGCGCGTCTCGCACCAGCGCATGTACATCCGCAGGAGCATCTGCGCCCAGTCCTTGGCATCGGTTCCGCCGGTGCCAGGATGGATCGACACGATCGCTGCAGCGTGATCCACGGGCCCGGAGAGCATCCTGCGAAGCTCGGCTTCGCGGATGTGCTTGTCGAGCACCTCGACCTGGCTCTCCGCGTCCTTGAGCGCCGACTCGTCGTTCTCCATCGCGGCAAGCTCGAAGTACTCGGCCACGTCGCCCAGCTCACGGCCCAGCTTCGTGATCCCTTCGAGCTTCTGCTCCACGCCGGAACGCTGCCGAAGCAGGGCCTGCGCTCGCGCCTGGTCGTTCCAGATGTCAGGCGATCCAGCCTGCTGGTTCAGCTTCTCCAGCTCTGCGGTCAGTTTCGGGACGTCAAAGATGCCCCCTTAGCGCCTCAAAACGCCTTTGGAGGTCCAAGATTTTGTCACGTGTTTCAGCGAGCATGATGGGGTTCTTAGGGCATTCCGCCCGCTCGCGCAACGACAACGCTGCGAAAAACGCGCGGCGCGTTCAATCCTCCGCGCCTTGTGCTTGTATCCCCCCATGCCCCTGCAGCTCGTCGCCACCCTAGGCCCGGCTTCCCTTCACCTCGCCCCTGCCATCGTTGCCGCTGGCGCCTCTGCCCTGCGACTCAATGCCTCCCACATGTCCCCTGCGGCGCTCGGCGCTGCTATCGCGACCGTTCGTGCCCAGGCCCCGGACACCACCGTGATCGTCGACCTTCAAGGCGCCAAGATGCGTCTCGGCACGTTCCAGGACTGGACCGTCGTCCCAGGCGACGTGCTGGACTTCACCTGCGACCAACCCCCCGCTGGCTCGATCCCCATACCGCACCCGGAGCTGTTCCGCTGCGTCGGACAGGGCGACACCTTGAGCATCGACGATGACCGCGTGCGCGTCAGGGTCGTCGATGCAGCCAGGACCACGCTGCGCGCAGAGGTCACTCTGGGCGGCGTGCTGCGGCCTCGCAAAGGCGTCAACGTGGTCGAGCACCCTGTCGCTCTCGATGATCTGACGCACGCGGATCAAGAGCATGTTCGCGTGGCCATCAGCTCCCCACCGATCGCGTTCGCGATCTCGTTCATGGCCGACGGACACGAAGCGAGCTGGGTTCGCGATCGCGCACCGCTTTGCCCGGTCATCGGCAAGATCGAACGCCAGGAGGCCATCGCTCAGCTCGGGTCGATCCAGCGCATCGTGGACACGGTCTGGATCTGCAGGGGCGATCTCGGCGCGCAGCTCGGCCCTGCAGCGCTCGCACGCTGGCTGGCGCAATTCCGTCCTGCAGCTTGCCCCCCAACGCTTCTGGCAGGGCAGGTCCTCGAACACCTCACCGCGCATGCTGCACCGACGCGCTCCGAGGTGTGTCACCTGTTCGACGTAATTCAGCGCGGATACGCCGGGATCGTGCTCTCGGACGAGACCGCGATCGGCACAGACCCGGTCCGAGCCGTGCGTTCGGCCGCGGAATTGCTGCTCGCATTCGGCGCGTGAGCCTCGATGGGGCGATGTCCGTTGCACAAGCCGCTCCCTGACGCTACGACCTTTTCATACCGTCATGGCACTCAAGCAGGTTCATCTGGTGGTTCGTGGGAGGGTCCAGGGAGTTTTCTTCAGGGCCAGCGCGCAGCGTGAAGCAAGGACGCTCGGCGTGACCGGCTTTGCCAAGAATCGCCCGGACGGCACCGTGGAGCTGGTCGCAGAAGGCGACGAGGAGGTCTTGCGCGACTTCATCGGCTGGACCAACCATGGACCGAGCGCAGCTCGGGTAGACAACGTCGACGTCCGATGGCGTGCCTTCACAGGCGAGTTCCACGACTTCCGCACCGTGGACTAGCTCTCCCTGCTGCGGCGTTTCCTCTTTGAACCATGCGTGCAATCCGTCCCGAGCTCGTCCTGATCGTCGCTTTCCTCGCATCGGCTTCACAGCCGGCATCAGGACAGTCCCCCTCGGCATCTCCGCCGGCGGAAACCTCGGCCGCGATTCCTGCGCCCACGATCCCGGCGCCCCAGCCGACCACCCTGCCGGCCCCGGAGCCGACCGCAGTCTCCGAGCTCGATGAGCACCTCGCAAAGCTCTCGGGCCCGGACGAGGCCGCTCGTCGCAATGCCATGGCGGATCTCGCCGACTCGGACGCGACCATCCTGCCGGCGATCGCCGCGAAGCTGGTGGCCTTGCGCAAGACCGCGGACCGCGACGGCATGGCCAAGCTGCTCGAAAAGTCCCGCAAGAAAGGGAAAGCGAGCGAGCCTGACGATGAGCCCCCTGCAGACAAGAATCCGGACGCAGGCAAGCGTCATCACAAGGAGAAGCCCGCATCCGAGCCGACGGACAAGGCTCCAAACGCTTCCACCACATCGGCCTGCGATCACAAGCTGATCGACCCGTCCGGCAACGACGCGCTCGGTGCAGTGCTCGCCCTGAGCGAACGCGACAAGCCCGGCTACAAGGACCTTGTGACCGTGCTCGCGCTGCAGAGAGCCTGCGTGTGCATCGGCACGACCGCTGCCGCGCGCGAGATCATCAACGGCTACACCTACTTCGGTGACCTGTTCCGCATCGATGTGCAGCGCCAGCTCGAGCGCATGGGCGACCACGCGGTCCCTGCCTTGATCGAGGCCAAGTACCACGATTCGCGCATGGTCCGAACCTGGGCTGAGCGACGCCTCGACGTGCTCGGCAAGGTGATCCCCGGCGAGGCGGTCCGCACCGCGGACAATCAGGTGCTCGCAGACATCCTTCGCGCCTACGGGCGCGCACGCGAGGTCGAGGCGGTCCGCGTGATCGTCACCTACGCCAACAGCGATCGGCTCCAGGTCCGTGAAGCTGCGCGCGAAGCGATCGGCCAGATCGGCGAGCCCGCACGCTGGCAGCTGCGTGAAGCGTTCGAGAACCTGACCGGTCGCAAGGCCGAATCGGGTTGGGACTGGAAGCGCATCGCCATCGAGCTGTTCTCCGCCTACGATCGCGCACGTCTCTCCGAGGTCTACAGCATGGCCGACGAGGGCTTTGCCCGCTACAAAGAGGGCAAGCTCGACGAGGCGATCAAGAGCTTTGATCGCGTGCTCGCACGCGCCCCTGGATTCGCGCGCAAGGCCGAGATGGCCCCAGCCTACCTCGATCAGGCGCGGGCGTTGCGCGACAAGGATCGCGTCGCCGCTCGCGCTGCCCTCAGGCGCGCGGAGCTTCTCGACCCGAATGGACCGAACGTCAAGAGCGTGCAGAGCGAGCAGGCCCTGCTCGACGCCGAGGAGCTCGCAGTGCGCGGCCTCGTCGACGTCTCGTTGCTCAAGAGAGCGGTGGACCTCGATCCAGGCAATGCCCGAGCGCGCGCTGCCCTCGAGCGCGCCGAGCACGACACCGAGACCCGTCAGGCTTCGTGGCGCCGCTATGCTGCAGCGGTTGCCATCGGTGTTCTCGCCTTGGCCGCCATGCTCTTCATCGCGCTGGCTCCGCGAAAAAAGAAGGGCGATGCGGACCCAGGCCCGCGCCCCCCTTCCGGCGATGCGCCTGCTCCACCCAGGCAGACCGCGGACGAGCCCCCTCCTGCCTTCCCGGATCCGCCGTCGCGCTCGGAGCGACTCTGAGCGTGGCGCGGCCTTGGCTCGCGCTCGCCCTGGCCCTGGCCCTGGTGGGATGCAATCCAACCGCTGCACGGCCCGCGCCAGACGCTGCCCCGGTGCCTGCGGCTTCCGCTTCCGCTGCGCCCGTGGCCGCGCCGTTTCCAGCATCCACCCTGCCCTTGTTCCGTCGGTTTCCCGCACTTGCGGACAAGCTTGCCGTACTCCCGATCGGCGTCTTTCCTACTCCGGTCGAGCGAGCGGAACGCCTTGGCGATCGCGTAGGGATTCCAAGGCTCTACCTCAAGCGAGACGACCTCAGCGATCCGACCTGCGGCGGAAGCAAGACGCGCAAGCTCGCGTTCCTGCTCGGTGATGCTGTTCGCAAGGGCAGCAAGAAGGTCATCACCTTTGGCGGCGTGGGCTCGAACCATGCACTGGCAACAGCGTTGTTCGGCAAGCGTGCCGGGCTCGATGTGATGCTCATGCTCGCTCCTGAGCTCCCGTCGGACCATGTCCGCGACCACCTGCTGATCGAGCGAGGGCTCGGCGCAGAGCTCGTGTTCATGCCGAGCGTGACCGAGGCGAGAGCGCGTGCCGATCGAAGGGTACGAGCCAGCGCGCCCACGGATCGCCCCTACGTCATCCCGCCCGGAGGCAGCTCTCCTCTCGGCAACCTCGGCTACGTCAATGCTGCGTTCGAGCTCAAGGAGCAGATCGATCAGGGCCTGATGCCAGAGCCTGACGTGCTGTACCTGGCAATGGGCACCATGGGAAGCGCTGTGGGTCTGGCCATCGGATTGCGCGCTGCAGGGATGAAGACCAGGCTTGTGCCCGTGCGTGCGTCGAGCACCGATGCCGCATCCGAAGGCAAGATGGTGGAGCTGTTCGACGCCACGATCGGCTTGCTGCGCTCCATGGATCCATCCTTCCCTGCGCTGACGCTCAAGCGCGAGGACACAGGGATACGCCACGGCTACGTGGGACAGGGGTATGCGCGCCCCACGCGAAAGGGGCTCGACGCGATGCGCGTGTTTCGCGAGGCCACGGGCATTGAGCTGGAGACCACGTACACCGCCAAGGCCTTTGCTGCGGTCACCGACGATGCAGGCGCATTGCGCGATCAGGTCGTGCTCTTCTGGAGCACGCAGAACCGCCTGGGAACCGATCTTCCCCGTGCGAACGAGCAGGAGCTCCCTGCCGGATTCCAGCCGTTTCTGCGGCAGGAACCCGGGCGGCCGTGAGCGCATCGCAGGAGGAATGTGCTAGAGTCTGACGTTCGCCGCGCAAGACGTCATGACCGACCCACCGCCGGATCCCCGCTCGAAAGACGTGCCCTTCTCGTTCGTGTTTGGAGGCGTGTTCCTTTCGGCTGTGGTGATCCTGGTCGCTTGGGTCGTGTGGAAACCGCGAAGCGCGCCTGCGGACCCGCCACCTCCCAAGGTCGAGCAGATCGATCCGCCTGACCTGATCGCATCCAAACCTGCTCCCACCCGCTGGGCAGCCCAAGGCCCGGTGCAGGTTGTGCACGACGAGGAGGCGCCTGTCCCGCGAGAGATCCCTCGAGTGCCCACGCCGCAGAGCGAAGTGGACGTGGCTCGGCTGCTGATCCAGGCCCATGAGGTCGTGTTCGGCTCTCCCCCCAATGATCAACGCCTGTCCGTGGCCTGGGCGCAGATAGCGCTCGAGCATGGACGAGGCCGCGACATCGAGTGCAACAACTTCGGCAACATCATCATGCCGGACAACGGTGCCGGGGACTTCTACGTGCTCAAGGCCACGGAGCGCACGCGCAAGAACGCCAAAGCGCGGCTCGAGAAGTGGGAGCAGGTGAACATGAAGTTTCGCGCCTATCGCACGCCGCTCGATGGCGCGGTGGCGTACTGGAAGCTGATCAAGGATCAGTACACGGACGCGCTTGCCTACTTCGATCAGGGCAATGGCTTTCTCGCCGGACGCCGCCTCGCGGAAGCAGGCTACATGACCGCTGAAGCGCAGCCCTACGCGTCAGGCATGGGAAGCTTGCAGCAGGAGTTCTTCGTGCGCGTGCAGCCGTCGTTGCATTGACGCGCTTCGGACCAAGCGTCGCCGGCTCGGTATCGCGAGAGCACTACCTGCCTGCGCCGCCGACCGTGTTGCCGCGCCGCTCCACCGACGTCGCGAGACGGACTGCCTCGTATCCGAATCGCTCGCGAAGCGCGTCGACCGCTTCGTACAGAGGCTCGGAATCTCGGAACAACCCTGGTTGCTCGTCATAGGCCCCAAGGTTCGACAGCGCCACGCCGAGCAGACGTATCGCAAGTCGCCGGGTGCGGCTCCTGTCGAACAGCTCCGCCACCACGGGATACAGCTCGAGATCCGCATGGGTGGGCGTGATGGACCGGGAGCGGGAGATCGTCTGGAAGTCCGAGTAGCGAAGCTTGAGCGTCACCGTCCTGGCTTTCACCCCCCGGTTTCGCGCGCGCCAGCAGACCCGCTCGCACAAGGAGCCCAACACGGAGTCGATGCTCGCCCGGTCCCGCACGTCCTCGCGGAACGTTCGTTCGTTCGAGATGCTCCCCACGGTCTCCCCGTCCGGGTCGTGCTCGCGAAACGCGGGACGCTCACGACCAAGTCCATCGGCAGCCTGTCCAACCACGCCTTGATGGAGCGACTCTGCAAGGGAGCCGAATACGCGGCTGAGCGCAGCGCGGGGAGATGTTGCAAGCTCACCGAGCGTCTTGATCCCCATCGCGGCAAGCCGGCTCTCTGCGACCGGCCCGATCCCAGGGAACTTGCGCACAGGGAGCGGAGCGAGGAACTCACGCTCCGTGCCTGCGGGAACCAGCCGTACGCCCTTGGGCTTGGCGAGCCCGCAAGCAACCTTGGCCACGCGCTTGCTCGTGGCGATCCCCGCACTCGCCGGCAGCCCTAGCTCCTTGTCGATGGCAGCCGTGGTCTCCCGCACGATCCGCTCGATCGCCGCATCGTCGGATGCGTCGCTGGCGCGCCGATACAACTGCTCGCACCCGGCAAAGTCCAGGTACATCTCATCGATCGATGCCATGCGCACCACAGGGCAGACACGCTCAACGATGGCTCTCACGCGCTCGGAGTAGTCGCCGTAGACGCCGTGTCGAGTGGGAACGAAGATGGCGTGGGGGGCCAGGCGCGCGGCTTCGGTGAGCGACATGCCCGAGCGGACTCCGAAGGCCCTCACCTCGTAGCTGGAAGCGGTGACGACGCCCCGCTCGCCAGGGCGTCCCCCAACGACGACAGGCTTGCCGATCAGGGAGGGGTCGAACAGGCGTTCGACGGACACGAAGAAGGTATCGAGGTCGAGACAGCAGATGCGGGGAGGGGGCCGCTGGATACTGTCCATATGTTCAGTCTAGGCCGATGCGGCCGGGGGTCAACCGGATTGATCAATCCGGAGGGACGCCGGGTCCGAGCGAATCGATCCTGATCCGGACAACACGGTTCGCCGGGTCGGCGAAGAACACTTCCTCGCAGGTTAGCCCCACTGGCTCCATCGTGTACGTCATGGGATTCGTTCCTGTCAGCATCCAGGCAACGCCGTCAGAGAGCCGAACGATGAGCAGGACGTTTCCTCCTTGCTGGTTCGTTGCGGCCCGGGCCGCGTGACCGCACCCAACCTGATATCCGTATGGCAAAAAGGTGTTCGGATCGGATCGGAGCCTCTTGGCCTTCGCCTGCGCCTCCGCAGGGTCAGTCGTATACGGGGCGGTCATGATCGACAGCTTGCTGAACTCGTACAGCCCCGAGAGTTTCCCTTCCCCATACGTCCAAACCATGTCCTTGCCATCGGTGGCGAAGTTGCCGCTCGCTCGATCCCAATCGCCGTACCATCGGAGCAGCGGTCTGAGCCCGGCTGACTGGTTCCACGACATGACGCCTGACATGCCACCCGAGGACACCCGAAAGAACACGTCGCCTTTCACCAGCACACTGGTGTGGGCCGGCAGCCCATCGGGGTCCTGGCTCGGGTCGTAGACCGTGGCTGTCGTCTGCATGTCCCAGGTGAACACCGAATACGGTCCAAGCGTCTTCTGAAGCAGCCACTGCGAGGAGACGTCGAAGTCTGCCGGATGGCCGTCGGGCACTACTCGCACTACTGAAGGCGAAGGCGTTCCGACGTCGCCAGCGAGCATTCCACGTCCGTTCGCGCCGTTGCGAATGAAGTTGTACGCGTACTTCCCCTCTCCAAGACTCGGCCCGCTAAGCCCGCAGCTGTGAGCATACGTTCCAGCCTGGAGGAAGGCGTTGCGAACTGGCCCGTCAACCTCCGCAATCATCCGGAGCAAGAAGTCTGGATCTCCGCCCACCTTATTTCTTCCAAACAGGATCAGCGGCGCCCCACCGGAATTCGCCGAGAACTTCACCCCGGCCGGGTAGAAGAACTCCGCGCTCCCTGCCGTCGTCTTCATGATCCGGCAGACAACGCCTTGAGGGCTTACGGGCGGACACGGTTCCCATTCGATTGGCGGAGGCATCTCGCCTTGCGAACTCGGGATGAACAATCGACAATCACACGCGTGCCCGATGAATTCTTGCCACCCAGGCGGGACGTTCGCAGGTGGAACCAGGGCCGGGCACGTGGGTGCATCGCTACCCCCATCTGCGGTCCCGCCCGAGCCGGCCAGTCCCCCCGCAGAGCCTCCGGCGTGTTGCGAACCGCCAGTTCCCGCGCTTCCAGCTGCCGCATCTAGTCCGCCATCCTGCTGGTCCCAGCCTCCTGATCCCGGGGCTGAAGAGGCCTGGTCACAGCAGGGTCGCGCGAACGCCACGACACTGATGGTGCCGATTGCGCCCAGCGAAACCGCGAGCCACGGGCGATTCACAGATAGGCCCCCATTGCGGCCGACGAGACGGCTGCGCCATGCCCCAACTCACGCATCCGAATCAGGGTTGGGGGGGAGTTGTCGTTCTTCCGGACGATGAAGCCATATCCGGCCAAGTCCACGACCGGAGCGGATGGCAGATAGCCCGCTGCAATGCGCACCAGCCGCACACCAGACCCGACCGCGGTGAAGCGGAAAATCGCATGCTTTCGCAGCTTGGTGCTTGAAGCCACGAGCAGCACGGAACCGTCGCGGTCTAGAAGCAGCCAGTGGCGATCGAAAAGCTTCAACCGAGGCCACGCCCCGATTGTCACCGCCCGTTGATCCGCGCCAATTGCGACCAGCCGGGCGAGGCTCCAATGGGGCCCTACAGGCCTCTCGTCCAGGATCCACAGCCGTCCATTGAGATAGGAGTACGTAGCAGCCAGCGTGCTGTGCGGCTGATACCCAGGGATCTCGAGCGGTGTCCAGGTGCCGGATGGCCCAGAATCCCGTACCCACAGGTCGCCGGTCGGCTGATGAGTCGTAGAATCGGTTCCGCCTATCAGGAAGAGCTTGCCAGTTGCGCGGCTGTATACCGCCTGGAAGCCAGAACGTGCGGTGGGCGAAGCGGCGGATTGAACCGCATTGCCTGGCTGTACGGTCTTGACGGCTGGCGGCTCCCCGTGTGTAGGGCTTAGATCGGAGCCGGAAACGAGCAACTCCGCCGGACCATACATGCTCTCGAGAATCGTGGCACCATCTGGCTAAAGCACAAGCGAGTGCGGTGCACCAATGCCTCGCCCCAGCATGGAATTCGCTTCAGCCTGCTGGACCAAGACGTGGTCGGATTGGAGCACGGGCAGGATTGATGCTCCGAGAGAGCTGGCCGGCATCTCGAGAACTGTCCCTTGTGTGGTCAAGATACCAACACCGGACGGGGTCTTGACGAGCGGCCTGGATTCTCCGGGCGCGAACGCGTTCGCGAGCGTTTGCGACCACAGGTCCGGGTGGGTGACACGTTGGCGCAAATCCTCGAGCAACTCGCGTGGACCGCAGTTCGCGCACGGGCGAGCCCAGCCGAATGGCTCAGGTACGTAGGTCAGAGTGAACTTGGTCGCCTTCATCGCGTGCATGACCGGGAATACGTCGGAGTAGTGATTCGCCAGCTGCTCCGCTTCTGTGCCGTCGGTCTTGGTGTGCACGCCCGTCAGGTTGGCCATATTCGCGGGCCCGCCCTTCATGCCTACCTTGACGTTGTCAGCATTCGTCCAGTACCGTCCAAACGCGCTCGTGATAGGGTCGCTCGGCCCGGAAGGGATTGTGACGTTCGGTACCCAGCCGCTTCCCCAAGTGGACGACTGCCATGCAGTGAAATCGAGGTTCCACAGCCACGCATGTCCTTGTGCCGGAGTCGCTGTTGCGTACGTCAGCGGCCCGGTGAGCGACGGCGCCGGATCGATGTTGTCTATGTGTATGCGGTGCCAGAGGTTCAGGGTGCTTTCCTGCCCGAGAGACAGAGTCAGATAGGAATCGTCGATTGCTGTTGAGCTGTAGCAGTCGGCGAGCACGGAAAGATCATGAATGCAGTACCGGTGATTCGTCTGCGCGACATCGACTGGAACCTCGACTCCGGCCATGGCAGGATCGCCGGGAGACTCCCCGGTCCCGAACGAGCCCCGGGGCTTGAGGTCCACACCGTTGACGACAAACGCAGAGAAACAGTAGTTCACTCCAGGGCCTGAGGTGCACCCAAGATCGATTTGCTCCTTCTCGAACGCATGTACCGGCGTGGGGACCGGCTCACACGCATCGCCCACCAGCTTCGCCCCGTGTGCCTCTTCCGAATCGCGATTCGAGTTCTCCTGCTGGTCATTGAATATCGCGGGGCAATTGTCCGACTCCCCATGCCCAGGCAGCACGATCCCGCAGACGCCATCACCGTCCCCGTCTTGCCAGGGAAAGACTTCGTTCACATCATCTGGGCAATCGTCGCACGCGTCGGCAGTTCCGTCGCCGTCTGAATCGGTGGTGTTTGTCGCAAGCGCCACCAAGCTTTGGTATGCGTTCCCATCGCGCGGACAGGGATCGCAGGGTCCTCCGAGCCCGTCTCCGTCGTCGTCTTGATTGTTCGGATCCAGGGGGCACGGATCGTCCCAGTCGTCAACGCCGTCTCCATCCTGATCGCGGAACGACGCCAGGAGTGCGCGGTTCGAGTCGCCGGTTACCCGAGCCTGTTTGAAACGTGACGGGCCGCCCTGCGAGTTGACGCCGATGATTGTTGGACGGTCCCACAGAGGGTCAGTCTCAGAGAAGGTGTCGCGAAGAGACGGGAGAAACAGGTCGGGTCCGCCCGAGTCCCCATGCCCAATGGACGGGTAAGGACCGCCGGGCTCGATGACGTATATGATGAAGGCGTTGTCGTATCGGCCTGAGTCCGGCATCCACGCGAATCCCTCTTGAAGACCATTGATGTTTCCGTACCCAAACAGCGCAGGATCGCCCAAGGGGAGCTCGCTGCCCCCTTCTGTCGTTTGTCCGTAGCCGGCGAACAACGAGGTATGACCCAGAAGCATGCACGTGGTGGGGTCGCTGGACGCCTGCTGGCAGCCCGCCAGTCCCTCCGGGTCGCCCTCAAACACCGAATGCTGAGGGTTCGTTTGCGCGACGCGGAGCGGAATTGCCGTCTTCCTGTCCACCAATCGAGCTGTCAGCGTCGGAGAGAAGCTCCGCGGGAACCTGATCACTGCGATATCAAAGAACGCGGTTGCCGGCGCGTAGGTTCCAGATTGAAATCCAGAGTGAAAGTCCGGGTTGACGAAGACCGTGTCGCCAGCCACAACGGGAACCGAAAACGTCCGGGGAACCGATCCTGGTGCGCTGTCTAACCTCACTACGATGGGACCGGGTGCCATCTGGAAGGTATGGGGCTGGTCCGAGACGTTGACATCGAAGCAATGGGCCGCGGTGAGGACCAGATTCGAAGCGATCAGGGTTCCCGTGCATCCGCCGACACCGCCAACGCTCAGCCTGACGATTCCGGACAGATCCCCGTTGAACTGCGTCACCTCCCCGAGCGAGTTCACCACCGATTGCGAGACCGCGGCAGTCGGCTCCGCTCTCGACACCTCAGGCGCAGAAGTGCTGCCGCATCCTGGCAGCCCCCCCCCCCCCGAGCAATAGGAGAAGCAATGCGGCGAACAGCAGGACCAGCTTCTGAACCTTCATCGCGCTCCCCTTCCTTCCTGAGTTTCCCGGATGATACGCGTTATGGACGAAGGCTGTCAATCCGTCCCCGTCGGGCCCGGTCGGCCCCCAGGTTCGTCAGCGCCACGCCGAGCAGACGTATCGCTAATTTCCGGGTGCGGTTCCTGTCGAACAGCTCCGCCACCACCGGATACCGCTCGTCCAGGGCGTAATGGGACAAGCTGCCGATGGACTCGGCCGGGAGCGTCCGGCATTTCGCGAGCATGATCCGGATGGGGAGACCGTGGGCAGCCTCCCGAACGAGCGAACGTTCTGGGCGGATGTGCGGGATCGACGGACTCCCATCGCGCGCATCGTTCCACTCAGCGGAATTGACGACCTTCCCGCGGAGGAAGCCGCCCTCGCCAGTGAGGGCAAAGTGCGTCTTCCGATCAAGCGGCTCACTGCCGCGTTCTGGAAGGCTTGGGGGCCACGCGTCGCCAACGATCGCCTCTTGGAGATCCTGCGTGAAGACCGCGACAGCCGCTGAGCGATTCTTTTGGGATGCGAGCGGCGTGCTCCTGCTCTGTGCCCATCAGCCGAGCTCCGCAGCAGCACGAAGGATTCGAGCCAGATCCAGTCTCATGGCCATCTGGTGGGGCACCGCAGTGGAGGTTCACAGCGCACTTTTTCGGGTGCACGGAGAAGGTGGGCTGGGATCGGCGGAGCTCGCTGCGAGCTTGCGGCGCGCTGCCGCGATTTGCGACGCCGCACTGGAAGTCACTCCATCCGAGGGACTGCGCAAGATCGCGGTGGACGTGATCGCGCGCGGCGACCTGCGCGCGGGCGACGCCCTGCAGCTGGCCTCGGCGCTCGTGTTGTGTCGCGAGCGCCCAAAGGGTCGTCACTTCGTGTGCTTCGACCGCAGGCTCGCTGCAGCGGCCGCGCTGATAGGTTTCAGCGTGCTTCCATGAAGTACTTCGGTGGGCGAATGAGATCGCGCCGGCGGGTGACCACCGGCGCTCAGGCGGGGGATCGAAGCGCGGCCGAACCTGTCAGCCTGCCGCTTCTTCGGTCTTCTTCTTGCGCGGTCCCTCGTAGGGCCCGACGAACTCGATCAGGGACATCGGAGCGTTGTCGCCGCGGCGACGCCCGATCTTGATGATGCGGGTGTAGCCGCCCGGACGCCCGGCGAACCTCTTGGTGAGGTCCACGAGCACCTTCTCGACCAGGTCGATGCGCTTGATCTCGTCGCCTTCGACCTTGGTGCCGAAGCGCGGGATGTACTGGCGGATCAGGCGCTCGACGTGCAGCCGGCGCGCGCGGTTGCTCTCGAACTCGCGCTTCTTGGCTGCATCGGTCGGCACCTCGCCCGGCTTGGTGTAGGCGATTTCGCCGAGCCGGATCGCCTTCGAGATCAGACGCTCGGCCACGCGGCGAAGCTCCTTCGCCTTGGTGTCCGTCGTCTCGATGCGCTCGTGAGCGATCAGGTTCGCCGTCAGGTTGCGAAACATCGCGCGGCGGTGAGTGGAGTTACGGCCGAACTGTCGGCCTGCGACTAGGTGACGCATGGCGATCTTGCCTCGCTAATAATCAGTTCTGGCTCTGCTGAGCCTTCCACCGCTCCAAGAGCTGCGGCCAGTTGTCGATCTTCATCCCCAGCGACAGCCCCATGCTCGCGAGGATCTCCTTGATCTCCTTGAGCGACTTGCGGCCGAAGTTCTTCGTCTTGAGCATGTCCTGCTCGGTGCGCTGCACCAGCTCGCCGATGAGCGTGATGTTCGCGTTCTGCAGGCAGTTGGCGCTGCGCACGCTCAGCTCCAGCTCGTCGACGCTGCGGAACAGGTTCTCGTTGACCGGCTCCTCGTCCGTGGCGGGCTGCGCGTAGCTCGTCTCCTCGGTCTCCTCGAAGTTGATGAAGATCGAGACCTGCTCCTTGAGGATCTTGGCGGCAAACGCCACCGCGTCCGCAGGCTTCACCGAGCCGTTGGTCCAGACCTCGAGCACGAGCTTGTCGTAGTCGGTGACCTGCCCGACGCGCGCGTTCTGCACCGTGTAGTTGACCTTGCGGATCGGCGCGAACAGCGCATCGATCGGCACCGTGCCCAGAGGCATGGTGGCGGTCTTGTTGCGCTCTGCAGGCACGTAGCCGCGGCCGACGTTGACCGACAGCTCCATGGCCAGCGGGCCCTTCTTGTCGAGCACGCAGATCAGGTGATCCGGGTTGAGCACCTCGAGGCCGTCGACCAGCTGGATGTCCCGGGCGAGCACCGGAGCCGGGCCTTCCTTGTCGATGCGCACGGTGAAGGTGCGCGGCGACTGCGCCTTGAACACGATCTCCTTGATGTTGAGAACGATGTCCGTCACGTCCTCGACCACGTCCGTGATCGTCGTGAACTCGTGCAGCGCGCCATCGATGCGAATCGCGGTGACCGCAGCGCCCTGGAGCGACGAAAGCAGGATCCGGCGAAGCGAGTTGCCGATGGTGATCCCGAAGCCACGCTCGAGCGGCTCGCAGGTGAACTTGCCGTAGAAGTCCGTGAGGGTCTCGGGCTCGACCGAGATGGCCTTGGGGCGGATCAGGTCCCGCCAATTTCTGCTGATCATGTTCATGGGCACGTTTCCTTTCGTTTCCAGCTGCGGTCTCGCGCGGGGATCCCGGCTGCGCTGTCGAACCCGCTCGGCCAGCGCTGCCCGTCCCCTGCCCGCGTTCTCTTTGCGCTCAGCCCCGAAAGATGACCTCTACCGGGGTCGATCGCAACGCGGCAGTCGAGGCGCAGGGCACCAGGGCTGCCGCATCAGGTCGTCTGGCTACCGGGAGTAGTACTCTACGATGTACTGCTCGCGGATGGCCGGCTCGTTGAGCTCCTCGCGGATGGGGTTGGACTTGATGACGGCCGAGAAGTTGCCGGCGTCGATCTCCATCCAGCCCGGGGGCGTACGACGCGTGGCGAGCGACATGCCGAGCTCGACCATCTTGAGCTTGCGGCTCTTCTCGTGGAGCTCGATCTTGTCGCCGACGCGGATGATGTAGGAGGGGATGTTGACGCGCTTGCCGTTGACCAGCACGTGGTTGTGCTTGACCAGCTGGCGCGCCTCGGACCGGGTGGAGCCGAATCCGATGCGCTGCACGGCGCTGTCGAGCCTTCGCTCGAGCAGCTGCAGCATCTGCTCGCCGGTGCCGCCCTTCATGCGGCTGGCGCGGTGGAAGTAGATGCGGAACTGACGCTCCAGCACGCCGTAGATGCGGCGTACCTTCTGCTTCTCACGCAGGCGCAGCGCATACTCGCTGTGCTTGACGCGGGCCTGGCCGTGCTGGCCGGGAGCGTAGGGCCGACGCGTGAAGGCGCATTTCTCGGTCATGCACCGCTCTCCCTTGAGGAAGAGCTTTTCGCCTTCGCGACGGCAGAGTTTACAAACGGGGCCTGTGTAGCGAGCCATGTTCGTCGTCCTCTACAAGGTTGATGATCAGACGCGTCGGCGCTTGGGCGGCCGACAACCGTTGTGCGGAATGGGAGTCACGTCGCGGATCAACGTGACCTTGAATCCTGCGCCCTGCAGGGCTCGAAGCGCGCTCTCGCGTCCGGCCCCGGGACCTTTGACGAACACCGCCACGGAGCGCATTCCATGCTCCATCGCGCGGCGCGCCGCTTCCTCGGCCGCAAGCTGCGCCGCAAACGGCGTCGACTTGCGCGATCCCTTGAATCCCCTCGAGCCCGCGCTCGACCACGCAATCGTGTTCCCGTTCACGTCCGTGATCGTCACGGTCGTGTTGTTGAACGTCGACTGGATGTGGGCGATGCCCGTCGAGATGTTCTTGCGAACCTTCTTCTTCTGCTTGGTGCCCTTGGCTTTGGCCTTGGTCGTGCTCATGGCATCACGCTCCCGCTAGACTTTCTTGGTCCGGGCGCGCGACAGCATCCCCTTGCGGGGACCCTTGCGCGTGCGCGCGTTGGTGTGCGTCCTCTGGCCACGCGTGGGCAGCCCGCGACGGTGCCTCAGGCCCCGGTAGCAGCCCAGGTCCATCAGGCGCTTGATGTTCATCTGGATCTCGCGGCGCAGGTCGCCCTCGACCTTGTAGTCGCCGTCGATGATGTCGCGGATCGCCTTGACCTCACCTTCGGTCAAGTCGTCCACGCGCTTCTTCGGATCGATCTTCGCCTTGGCGCATATGTCGCGCGCAAGCTTCTGCCCGATCCCGTAGATGTACGGCAGCGCAAAGGCGATGTGCTTGCGCCGCGGAAGGTCAACACCAGCAATGCGTGCCATCTGTCGTCACTCCTGCTTCGGGTTCAGGCGCCCTGACGCTGCTTGTGCCGCGGGTTCTTCTTGCAGATCACCCGCACCACGCCTGCGCGTTTCACGATGATGCACTTGTCGCAAATCTTCTTCACGGACGGCCGAACCTTCATGACTGCTCTCCGAATTCACTTGTGCCGGTACGTGATCCGGCCCCGATTGGGATCGTACGGCGAAACCTCTACCGTCACTCGATCACCGGGAAGTATCTTGATGTAGTACTGCCTCATCCTGCCGCTGATCGTGGCGAGCACTTCAAGCTCGTTGTCACACTTGACCCTGAACATCGCGTTCGGAAGTGCCTCGGTGACAACACCGTCAAACTCGAGCTTGTCGCCCTTCGGTTCTCTCTCTCGTCGCTCCCCGGTTCTTCTTTTCATCCAATGTTCCCCAGGACCGCCAGCAGCCGGTCCGTGATCTCGGACGGCTTGCCCACCCCGTCTACCTTCCGCAACAGCCCCAGGGCCTCGTAGTGCGGAAGCAGCGCTGCGGTCATGTTCTCGTACGTGTCGAGACGCGCAAGGACCGTCTCTTCCCGATCGTCAGCCCGATGCTCCAAATCTGCTTCGGGGGGCGGGGGATTGTATTTCAAGTGGTAGATCTGTCCAGTCCTTTTGTCCGTGCGACGAAGCACTGCACGCTCGACCAGCAGCGCTCGCGGCACGTCGATCTGAATCACGTGATCCAGCTTCAGCCCGCGCCCGTCGAGCAATCGCCCCAACGCCTCGGCCTGCGGCACTGTCCGCGGGAACCCGTCCAGCACGAATCCCTTCGACGCGTCCCCCTGCCCCAGCCGCTCGTCGATCAGCCCGATCACCACCTCGTCCGGTACCAGCTGACCCGCCTGCATGAACGCCGCTGCCTTCAACCCCAGCGCCGTCCCCGCAGCCTTCGCCGCACGAAGCATGTCCCCGGTCGAGACCTGGGGCACGGCAAATCGGTCGCACAGCACCTTCGCCTGTGTGCCTTTGCCGGATGCCGGGGGCCCGATCAGGATGATACGCATCGAAGTCCCCCTACACCTGACGCCCGCGGATTCGACTCACCCGCGGCCCCGTCAGCCCTTCGTAGTTGCGCGTCAACAGGTGCGACTCGATCTGGGAGACCATGTCGAGCGCCACACCCACCACGATCATGATCGACGTGCCGCCGAAGCGGAACGGGACCTTGTAGTACGAGCTGATGAAGTTCGGGATCAGGCACACCGCGGCCACGTACAGCGAGCCGCCGAACGTGATGCGCGTGAGCACCCGATCGATGTACTCCGCGGTCTGGCGCCCCGGACGAATCCCCGGGATGTTCGCCTGCTGCTTCTTCAGGTTGTCCGCCACGTCCACCGGCTGGAACGTCACCGCCGTGTAGAAGAAGCAGAAGAAGATGATCAGCGCCGCATAGAACGTGTTGAACACCCAGTCGCCGCGGTTGATCAGCCCCTGCAGGAAGTCCATGCCCGGCAGCTTCATCGAGGCCAGCGTGGCAGGGAACATCAGCAGCGACGAGGCGAAGATCGGCGGAATCGTCCCGGCCGTGTTCACCTTCAGCGGCAGGTGCGCCGTCTGCCCGCCGTACACCCTGCGCCCTACCTGGCGCCTCGAGTACACGATCGGGATCTTGCGCTGGCCGCGCTCGAAGAAGACGATGATAGCCACGGTGCCGAGCGAGGCCGCCAGGAGCATGGCCACGCTCAGCGGCTGGACGTTGCCGGCGTTCTGCTGGATGTAGCTGTAGGCGACCGACGGGATGTCGGCCACGATGCCGGCGAAGATGATCAGCGAGATGCCGTTCGAGATGCCTCGCTCGGTGATCTGCTCGCCGATCCACATGATGAACGCCGTGCCGGTCGTCAGCGTGATGATGGTCATCAGCCGGAACGCCCAGCCCGGGTGCGCTACCACGTCGCCGAATCGTCCCCCGCCCAGGTCGTTGTTGTTCAACCCTTCGAGGTACATGGATATGCCGAACGCCTGGAACGCGCTGAGCACGATCGTGCCGTAGCGCGTCCACTGGTCCAGCTTCCGACGCCCCTGCTCACCTTCCTTGCGCATCTCGTCGATGGGCTTGTAGACCATGCCGAGAAGCTGAAGGATGATGGACGAGGAAACGTAGGGCATGATGCCCAGGGCGAAGATGGACAGGTTCTCGAGTGCGCCTCCGGAGAAGAGGTTGAACATCCCGAGAAGGCCGCCCGACTGACGCCCCACGACCGTCCGCATCACGTTGCGATCCACGCCGGGCGCGGTGATGAAGACACCGATCCGGTAGACCGCAAGCATCCCCAGCGTGAACAGGATCCGCTTGCGCAGCTCGGGGACCTTCGTGATGTTCGCGATGCTGAATGCCATGGTCTGCCGTCCAGGCTAGCTCTTTGCCTCTTCGGAGCTGGCCGCCGGCGGGCCAATCAGGTTCGCCTTGCCGCCGGCCGCTTCGATCTTCTGCTTGGCAGACTCCGAGAAGGCGTGAACGTTGACCGTCAGCGCCTTGCTCAGCGTGCCTTCGCCCAGCACCTTGACCCGATCACAGGCGCCGCGCAACAGCCGCTCCTTGCGAAGCAGCGTCTCGTCGATCACCGTACCTGCCGCGAAACGATCCAGATCGCCCACGTTGACCGTAGCCACCGTGAGGGCGAAGGGATTGAAGAAGCCGCGCTTGGGCAGGCGGCGCTGCATGGGGGTCTGGCCGCCCTGGAAGTGCCTCTTGCTGAAGCCGCCGGTGTTGCGAGCCTTCTGGCCCTTCTGTCCCTTGCCGGCGGTCTTTCCCAGACCCGAGCCGACTCCGCGCCCCACGCGCGTCTTGGGGGTGTTGGACCCTGCAGGTGCCTGCAGTTTGGAGAGGATGTCAGCCATGACGCTATCCCTCGACTTCTTCGACACGCACCAGGTGCAGGACCTTCTTGACCATGCCCCGGAACGAAGGGGTGTTGTCGACGATCACTTCGGAGCCGATGCCGCGCAGCCCCAGGCCCTTGATGACGGCGTGCTGAGGATGCGGGCGGTTCGCCAAGCTCCGGATCTGACGGACCTTGAGCTTCTTGTTCACGGTGCCACCTCCTGCTTCTTGACAGGCGTGGGACGGACCTCGTCATTGGACTTGCCGCGCTTGGAGGCGACCATCTCGATGCTCTTGAGTCCGCGCAGGGCAGCGATGGTGGCGCGCACGACGTTGTGCGGGTTGGTCGTGCCCAGGCACTTGGTCAGGATGTTGCGGATCCCGGCCGACTCGACCACCGCGCGGACCGCGCCGCCCGCGATAACGCCCGTGCCGTCGCCGGCCGGACGCAGCAGGACCCTGCCTGCGCCGAAGTGTCCGACGGTCTCATGGGGGATCGAAGAGCCGACCATGGGCACGGTGAAGATGTTCTTGCGCGCCTGGTCGTTGCCCTTGCGGATCGCCTCAGGAACCTCGTTGGCCTTGCCCAGCCCCACGCCCACGTGGCCCGACTCGTCGCCGACCACCACCAGGGCTGAGAAGCTGAAGCGGCGTCCACCCTTCACAACCTTGGCAACGCGGTTGATGTGGATGATGCGCTCCTTGAGCTTTTCCTCGTCCAGCTGAAGCTGCTCGAAATTCATGAGTTGTCTCCGCTAGAACTTCAGCCCGGCAGCGCGGGCCGCCTGAGCAAGAGCGCTGATGCGCCCGTGGTACTTGTAACCATTCCGATCGAAGACCACCTGCTTGATGCTCTTCGAAAGGCACATCTTCGCGACCAGGGCGCCGACCTGCTTGGCCTTGTCGGTCTTCTTGGCCGGCTTGCCCTCGGCGGCCGCACTGGCCCCCAGGTCCTTGGACAAGGTCGAAGCGTGCGCCAAGGTGCACCCTGCGACGTCGTCGATCACCTGCGCGTAGATGTGGCGCGCACTGCGGAACACGGTCAGCCTCGGACGCTCCGAGGTTCCGACCACCTTCTTGCGAATGCGGAGCTTGCGTCGCTCGCGTCCGACCAATTTCATAGCCATCGTCATGACTCCGCGCTGTGGACCGTCCCACCCGGGACCAGCCCATCGCGTTTAGGCCTTGCCACCCTTCGCACTTGCCTTGCCCGCCTTCTCGCGGACCTGCTCGCCACGATATCGGACACCCTTGCCACCATAGGGCTCGGGGGGACGAATCGCGCGGACGCGGGCCGCGGTCTGGCCGACCAGGGCGCGGTCAGCGCCCGTGATCACGATCTGCGTACCCTTGGAGTCCGCGGGCACGACTGCAGAGATGCCAGCCGGGACCGGGAAGACCACGGGATGGGAGAATCCCAGGGCAAAGTGAATGGCGCCGCCCTTCATCTCGGCCCGGTATCCGGTGCCGACCAGCTCGAGCGTGCGCGTGAAGCCCTCGGTCGTGCCCTTGACCATGTTGGCGATGAGCGCTCTCGCGAGCCCCTGCATGCGGGCCGCGTCGCGTCCCGGCAGGGTTGAGCTCACCACCACGCGGCCATCCTTGAGCTCCGCGGACGTGTTCAGCGGAAGGGCCAGCTCGAGCTTGCCCTTCGCACCCTGTACGTTGATCTTCGCACCCTGGATCGTCACCGTGACCCCCTTGGGGATGGTCACCGGCAGCTTGCCGATCCGGCTGGTGCGCGATGTCAGCCTGTCTTGCTGCTGCTCGCTCATCACCACACCTCGCAGAGCAACTCGCCGCCCAGCTTGTTGCGACGTGCGTCCTTGTCGGTCATCACGCCGTGCGAGGTCGACAGGATGGCTACGCCCAGGCCGTGAAGCACCGGGGGGATCTTGTCGTGGCGCACGTAGACGCGACGGCCCGGGCGCGAGACGCGCTTGACGCCATCGATGGCGCATTTGCGGTCGCGACCGTACTTCAGGACGATCGTCAGCAGCGGCTGAGGCTTGGCGTCCTCGGTCCTGACTTCGGTGACGAAGCCCTCGTTCTTGAGCAACTCTGCCACGGCACGCTTGACGTTGCTCGAGGGCAGGGTCACCCGGTCGTGGCGCGCGAGCGCCGCGTTGCGGATACGAGTGAGCATATCGGCGATGGGATCAGTCATCATGGCATCACCAGCTCGCCTTGATCACACCGGGGAGTTCCCCACGGAGCGCCAGAAGGCGCATACATAGACGGCACAGCTGAAAGTCCCGGTAGTAAGCGCGTGAGCGACCGCACATCTTGCAGCGGTTGCGATGACGTACCGAAAACTTCGGCGCCCGATTCAACTTGGCAAAGGAGCATGCACGAGCCATCGTGAGTTCCCTCAGGTGCGGAAAGGCATGCCGAGTTCGGAGAGCAATGCACGCCCTTCCTCGTCGGTTCTTGCCGTCGTCACGATCGACACGTTCATTCCCTTGATCGTGTCGATCTTGTCGTAGTTGATCTCTGGAAAGATGATCTGCTCTCGCAGACCCAGCGTGAAGTTGCCGCGGCCGTCAAAGCCCTTGGCGCTCACGCCCTTGAAGTCGCGCACGCGCGGCAGTGCGAAGCTGATGAGCCGGTCGAGGAACTCCCACATCTGCTCGCGGCGCAGGGTCACCATCACGCCGATGGGGATGCCGGTGCGCAGCTTGTAGTTGGAGATTGCCTTCTTGGCGCGGGTCACGATGGGCTTCTGCCCGGTGATCTGCGCCATCTCCTCGACAGCCGAGTCGATCAGCTTGGGGTTCGCTACGGCCGCACCCAGGCCCATGTTGACCACGATCTTGGTCAAGCGCGGCACCTGCATCGGGTTCTTGTAGCTGAACTTCTTGGACAGGGCGGCGGCGATCTCCTGGTGATAGCGGTCGCGCAGGCGCGGTGGCGCAGCGGGACGCGCAGGCTGCTCGGGCTTCTTGGCCTCGGCCTTGTCGCCCTTGTCGCCCTTGCCCTTGTCGCCCTTGCCCTTGTCGCCTTTGCCCTTGCCTTGCCCGCCCTTGTCGCCCTTGCCCTCGGACGCAGCAGCCTTTTCCTTCTTGGGCTTCTGCTCCTTGGGTTCCTTGGACTCCGCGGCGGCCTCGGCGCCTTGCTTCGGCTCCTTGGGCGCCTTCGGCTCCTTCGGGGCCTTGTCTTCCTTGCCGGGCTTCTCGTCGTCGGTCTTCGCCATGACAAGCCTCAGGGATTAGCCGTAGCCGTGAGAAGGGTGCCGCTCTTGACGGCGACCCTTACCTTTTTGCCGTCCTCGATCTTGATCCGCACACGCGTCGGCTTTCCGGTGCTCGGATCGATCGGCATCACCTTGCAGGAATGGATCGGCGCTTCGCGCTCCACCACTCCGCCTTGCGGCATCTTCGCGTTGGGCTTGACGTGACGCTTCTTGATGTTGATGCCCTCGACGACGACTTTGTCCTCGTCGGCGAGCACGACCAGGATGCGACCCTTGGCGCCCTTGTACTTGCCGCTGATGACCTGGACCAGGTCACCCTTGCGAATGCGCCTCATCACAGCACCTCCGGCGCAAGCGAGATGATCTTCATGAACTTCTTGCCGCGGAGCTCGCGCGCCACCGGCCCGAAGATGCGCGTGCCAATCGGCTCCATCTGCGGATTGACCAGCACGGCGCTGTTGGTGTCGAAACGGATGTAGCTTCCATCCGGGCGAGGGCAGACGTGCGCGACGCGCACGATGACGGCCTTGGCCTTGTCGCCCTTCTTGACCTTGGTGTTCGGCAGGGCCTCCTTGATGGAGACCACGATGACGTCACCGAGGCCGGCGTACTTGCGTCGCGAGCCGCCGAGCACCTTGATGCACTGCACGGAGCGGGCACCGGAGTTGTCGGCGACATCGAGGATTGTGCGCATCTGGATCATGGCTTCACCTCGCTCACTCGACCACGGCGCGCTTGATGATGCGCGCGACCTTCCAGCGCTTCTCGCGGGACAGCGGCCGGTGTTCGACGATCTCGACCTGATCGCCGACCTTGCACTCGTTCTTCTCGTCGTGCGCCTTGAAGCGCGTCCGAGTGCGCACGTACTTCTTGTACACCGCGTGCGGCGCGTACTTCACGACCTCGACCACCGCGGTCTTGTCCATCTTGTCGCTGGTCACGCGCCCCGTCATCGTCCGCCTCTTGGTGGCCTCGGATTCCGGCTTCGCGGGCGCAGCGCCCTGGGTCGTCTGCTCGTTGACCATGACTACCTCGCCTCGCTCTTGGCTGCCTGCTCGCGCTGGGCCAGGATCGTTCGCACCCGAGCGATGTCCAGCCTGGTCTTGCGTACCAGGCTCGTGTCATCGAGACGGTTGGTGAAGTTTTTCATGCGGAACTGGAACAGATCCGTTCCAAGCTGCGCTACCAGCTGAACCAGATCCTCCGTCGATCGCTCGCGCAGGTCCTTGGACTTCATGTGATGTCTCCGCGCACGAGGAACTTGCACGCAAGCGGGAGCTTGTGCGCGGCGAGTCGGAACGCCTCGCGCGCCATCGCCTCGTTGACTCCCGCGATCTCGTACATCACGCGCCCGGGGCGAATGTCCGCCGCCCACTCTTCCGGCGCTCCCTTGCCCCCGCCCATGCGGACTTCGAGCGGCTTCTTGGTGATCGGACGATCGGGGAAGACCCGGATCCAGAGCGTGCCCTCGCGCTTGACATGGCGGGTGATCGCCATACGCGCGGCCTCGATCTGACGCGACGTCAGACGCCCCGGCTCGATCGCCTGCAGGCCGAAATCACCGAAGGATACGTCGGACCCGCGATAGGCCAGGCCTCGCGAGTTGCCCTTCTGCATCTTCCGGTACTTGGTTCTCTTCGGGGAAAGCATGACCTCTCTCCACCACTACGCTGGGATCCGCCGCGCCTTGCGCTGCAGAACCTCGCCCTTGAATACCCAGACCTTGACGCCGATTACGCCGTAGGTCGTCTTCGCCTCTGCCAGGCCGAACTCGATGTCCGCTCGCAGCGTGTGCAGCGGCACCCGCCCTTCGCGGTACATCTCCACCCGGCTCATCTCGCTGCCACCCAGACGCCCCGCGCAACGCACGCGAATGCCCTTGGCGCCGAACTTCATCGCCGTGGACACCGCCTTCTTCATCGCGCGACGGAACGCCACACGACGCTCCAGCTGCGTGGCGATGTTCTCGGCCACCAGCTGCGCGTTCGTCTCGGCCTTGCGCACTTCCTGGACGTCGATGAACACCTCGTTGTCGGTGAACGCCTGCACGCCCGGGAACTTCGCTTCGCCCTTCTGCGCAGTCTTGATGTTGCCGACCTTCAGGGTCTCGATGCCCTTGCCACCCTTGCCGATGACCATGCCCGGACGAGCCGTGAACACGATCACCTTGGCCTTGTTGGCCGCACGCTCGATCTCAACGCCCGCGATGTTGGCGTTGTACAGGTAGTCCTTGACCGCCCGCTTGATGCGAATGTCCTCGTGCAGCCACTTCGAATACGCCTTGTCCTCGTACCACTTCGAGGTCCACGTCTTGATGACGCCAAGGCGGAAGCCATACGGATGAGTCTTCTGTCCCATCGGAAATCCTCTTGCCTAGCGCGCGTCCAGTTCAACCAGGATGTGACTCACGCCTTTGGTGATGCGTGTAGCCCTGCCCATCGCCCGAGGACGCCAGCGACGCATCTGGCGGTTGGGCCCCTTGTCCACGGTGATGCGGCTCACGAACAGCTTGTCCACGTCCGCGTTGGGTGCCAGTTGACGCGCATTCGCCAGGGCGCTCTCGATGAGCTTCCTGACGACCGGCGCTGCCGACTTGCGAAGGAACTCGAGCATCTGGAGCGCAGCTCCGGCGTCCTTGCCCCGAACCAGATCGGCGACAACCCTGGCCTTGCGCGGCGCGATCCGCGCAAACATCGCACTCGCCTTGCTTATCATCGGACATCCTCTCGGCGTCCGTCGTTCGCACGGGGTGGGATTCGCGTTGGAAGCCCCTTTCCATCGCTGCGCTTTGGTTGGCTGTGCGCAGCCTTTCCAGGGAACGTGAATCCTGCGTGCGCCGTTACGGCTCGCCTTCGCTGCCCCTCCCAAAAGGAAGGGCCAAATCAGGGAGCGCGCGTTCTAGCAACTCGCCAACCACCTAGCAACCGATTTTGTTCGAAAATCGCTCGAGATCCGCTTCCATCATGGAACCACGCCGTTTTTGTGGGCCCTGCCCGCCCACCCCCTCACGTCCTCGAGCCGAACACCAACGTCCCCACGCGCACCATCGTCGCCCCATGCTCGATCGCCACCTCGAAGTCGTGCGACATCCCCATCGACAGCTCCGGCAGCAGCAGCGCGCCCCCAAGCTCCTCTCGCAGCTCTGCCATCCTCCTGAAGTACGGCGCCGTCTGCTCGGCATCGAGCTCGAACGGCGGCACCGTCATCAGCCCGCGCAGCTCCAATGCCTCCTGCTGACCAACCGCCTCCATCAGATCGCGCGCCTGATGCAGACTCACCCCGCTCTTCTGCTCCTCGGCTCCTACGTTCACCTCGAGCAGCACCGGCAGTCGCTTGCCCGCTTGCTGTGCACGCGCACCCAGCTCCGCTGCAAGCCGCACGCTGTCGACGGTCTGCACCATGTGCGCGATCTTGAGCACCTGCTTCGCCTTGTTCGTCTGCAGATGCCCGATCATGTGCCAGCGCAGATCCGGCAGATCGCTGAGCGACGACGCCTTGCCCGCAAGCTCCTGCACGTAGTTCTCCCCGAAGTCTCTCTGCCCCGCTTCGTACGCTTCGCGAACGGCTGCCGCTGACTTCGTCTTCGACACGGCCACCAGAAGTACGTCTTGCGGCCGACGCCCTGCCCGCTCCGCAGCTCGTGCGATGCGCTCCTTCACCGCGCCAAGCGCTTGCCCGATCGTTGCCTCGATCATGCTGTCTGTATCCCGCCTTCCCATGTCGAAGCGCAAGCTTGGCCTACGCCGCAGCCGCATGTAGGATGAATGCACCAGCGCGGCCCTCTGGAAGCTGGCCCGCGTTGTGCTAGGGGAAGCTACTGCCATGCTCGCTCGCTCCCACTACCTCTGGCTTGCCCTTGCGGCGTGCGTCGCCATGGTCGCCGCCTGCTCGCTCAATCCACAGCCGGAGCCCCCGATGATCGATGGGGTCGGCACCCAGGACGCGGGTGGAGGCGGCGGAGGTAGCACGGGTATGGGCGGAGCCTCTGGCGCTGCCGGCGCCTATGCAGGAGGCTCGGGTGGCTCCGTGATGCATGACGCGAGCGTCGGTGATGCGCCGCTGACCGACGATGCAGGCTGCTTCGACTGCAATTGCCCCTGCGCGACCGCTGACGACGGCGGCTGTGAAGGCGGCTCGTGGGACGCAGACCCGGATGCGATGTGCCCCTGCGAGGGCGGTACCGATGCGCACGCTGATGGCGCGGGGGATGAGGACAGCGAAGTCGACGCGAACGCCGTGGATTGATCGCAATTCCCGTCTGATGCGCGTCTGGACCGCTATCGCTCGGTCAGGGTCCATGCGCTCAGGGTCCATGCACTGCAGCGCTCCGCTGCACAGGTGCGCACGCATCGCTCTGGTGCGAAAAGTGCTACCGTCGAACGCATGGCACTGGGGATACGGGCTTCCATCGTTCTGGCGTCAGCATTCGCTGCAGCTTGCGTGTGGCTGACGTCGTGCTCTCTCAATCCGCAGCCCGAACCCCCGATGGCAGTGCCAGGCGCAACCGGTGGAAGCGGCGGCACCACGCAACATGACGCAGGCCATGCGGGAGCAAACGGCGGCGGCGCAAGCGGCGCGTCAGGCGCAGGCGGAGCGAGCATGGGCGGCGCCGGCGGCACCGGCTGGTATGCAGACGCTGCCCCGTCCGACGCGTGCGAAGGCGATGACTGCAAGTGCAATGGCGAAGACGGTGCGTGCGATGCAGCGTGCGACAGCAGTGACGCCGCGTGGGATGGTGCTTGCGAGCAGGACGGCGGGTGCGAGGCATCGGATACGGACGGTGCGGGCTCAGACGCGAGCGAGGTTGAGGCTGAGCCCCCGGACGTGACCGCGCCGGATTGAGCCAGCTCTGCCACCCCTGACGCGCGGGTCCGGTTTGTGCCATTCTGTGCCATGGCGCACAGGCGTGGTACTTTGCTTTCAGAGCAAACCGCGATGGAGCGAAAAGTGCTAGCATCGCGCGCATGTGCCAGCGGAACCTGTCCCTCCTTCCTGGTGCCTGCCTGGTCGCAGCGCTCCTGGTGCTCGGTGCTTGTGCGCTCAACCCGCAGCCTGAACCACCCATGGCGACTGGCAGTGGTGGCGGCGCGGGCAGCGGTGGAAGCGGCGGTGGGTCCAAGCAAGATGCTGCGGCGGATGGATCCCAGGGCGGCGGTGCCCAGGGTGGAGGCGCGGGTTCGGATGGTGGCGAGAAGGGCGGATCTGCTGGTGCCGCTGGAGGCGGCAAAGGTGGATCTGCTGGCTCCGGAGGCGCGGGCGGTGCTGGCGGAGCCGCTGGCACAGGCGGCACAGCTGGCACGGCTGGCGCAGCTGGCGCCTCGGGCGGTGCGGGCCAGGTCAACGACGGCGGCGTCGATGCGCCGACGGATGGCGAACAAGATGGGCCGCTCGACGACGCGACCGATGCACCGATCGACTCGTCGGAAGATGTAGCAATCGACGGCGTCAGCCCGGATTGATCACGTCGCGGTCCCGTGTCGTGACGACACGAGATCGTCAATCAAGCTCACAACCAGATCCGCGAGGATGCCGTCGGCAACGCGAAGGCGACGGCTGAGCTCGCGTGCAACGTTGAGCACGAGCAGCGCGTAGGATTTCTGATCTTTTCGGTAGATCGCGTCAAGGTCGCCGGACGTGATCAGCAAGAGCCGCGACGGTGCGAGCGCGCGCACCGTGGCCGAGCGCGGCTGCACGTCGAGGATCGACATCTCACCGAACCAGTCACCCATGCCGAGCATGGCGACGCGCGCGTCGATGCCGCGCTTGGATCGCTTGAGCACTTCGAATTCGCCGCTGAGAACCACGAACATCTCGGCTGCGTTTTCCCCCTCGTGGAAGACAGCGTCGCCAGGCGACAGCGTGCTCACGCGCAAGCAGCCCGCGATGAAGGTCAGCATCTCCTCGTTGAGCCCACCGAACAGGCCGATCCGCCCGAGGGTCTCCGCGTTGACGCTGGACTCGAAAGGAGGGTGCGTGCTCGGAGTGTTCATCGCTGGCTCGAAGATTCTCTGTGGGGGGTGGAACCCGAGATCAGCCGCACACGCCGAAGCCCTGCGCGCCGACATAGTAGAAGCCCACGACCGGCGGCGTGCTGTTGTCCTGGAACTGATAGCAGGTCTGCCCACCGGTGCAGTCGGTCGGGACCGTGGACCGGCACCACTTGTGACACTGGTTGTCGCTCAGGCAGACGTAGCTTGGTGCGCAGTCGACCGTCGGGCTGCACGTCGTGGTGCTCGTTCCAGCCTTTGCGCAGAGCGAATGGCCAGGCTTGACGTTGAGATCGTCGATCGGGTAGCAGCCAGCGCCAGCCCCGCAGCCTTGCGACGTGATCGGATCACACTGATCGGTGCACACCTTCATGGCAGGCACATCGCCTGATCCACCGTCGGTCTGCGTGTACTGCACCCCGATGCAATCAGCTCCGGAAGTGCTGCAATCGGTCGCCTTCTCGCAGAACGGCTTGCAGGTCAACCCCACGCACGACAGGCCAGGGGCGCAGGAGTTGTTGTACTGGCAGACCGTTCCCTTGGGGATGTCGTCCGTAGGTCCGCACTGGGTCATGCCGGTTTGCGCGTTGTTGACGTCGCAAGATTCGCCTGCCTTGCAGCCGCACTGCGGGAACGTGTCGCAAGGCGCGTTGGGCACCGGAGGCGTGCAGTTGTTGCCACCTGTGCCACCACCGCCAGCGCCGCTGCCCGCTGTGCCACCGGTTGCGGCACCGCTGCTACCGCCGCCGCCTGCGACGCCGCCGCTTCCAGCTGCGCCACCCGCTGCGGTGCCTGCACTGCCCGCTGTGCCTGCGCTGCCCCCCTGATTCTGGCTGCCGCCATTGCTCTGGGTGCCTGCGCCACCGGCTTGTCCGGCGCCGCCACCCTGCTCTCCGCCGGCGCCCCCGACACTTCCGTCCTGCGGGTTTCCGGGGATCACGTTGTCCGTGGGCGTGCCCTGTGCGCACGCGTAGAACGGGGCAATTGCAAGCAATGGAAGGACAAGCCAGGCGGTAGAGCGCATCTCTGCACCTCCGCTATGGAATCGTAGTGAGCCGCGGCGTGGCGTCAACGAAAGAACCGCGCACGGTCAGCCCAGGGACTTCGGGCCGGTGAGCGCACGTGGCACAACGCGTCTTGGATCCGAAGAATACCTATTGTTTTCGCGATCATCCGCCGCTTCGGCCCGCCCCGCAGCTGCCGTCGCCTGGCGTCGATACCAGCAGGTCATAGTCCCCGACCGGTACCTCGAGCGGCATCACCACAGCCCCCTGGTACCTGCCCTGCTCATCGGTGGAAAGCGATCCGATCGTCATCTCCTTGGACGTGCGCGCGTCGACCAGCACGACGTCCACGCGCACGTGGCTGCACGGTCCTTGCGAGCCGATCACGGTGCCTTCGACGCGAAGGGGAGAGCCACGCATCACGCGTGGGTCGTTGGTCAGGATGGCGATTCTCGAGGTCGAAAGCACGCGGTCCGCGGGCCCGACGTTGGATCCATTGGCCGTTCGAATGGGCGACGGACCGGTCTGCGAGCCTCCCCCGTTGCCGCCTCCGTTGCTGTCCTGCTCTGCGCGGCTGCGGCGCGCGCTGTCCTCGCCGGAATCGGCCTTGGCGGGCCATGGGAACGGATCGGCAGGCGATCGGTGCGCAGGACGCGCGTCCGCGGGATCCTGCTCGATGTGCGCTGCAGCGCCGCCAAGATCGATGCGCCTCCACAGCGCGCCGTCGAACACCTCGACCCACGCATGCGCTTCGTTCACCACGAGCCGCGACGGGATGCCGAGGGCGAGCGCGGTGACGACGAAGGCGTAGGCGCGATGGCGGCACACACCCTTTTTGGATAGTGCGAGGTCGAGGTACTTGTTCTCTCTTCCGCGAGGCGGATCCTCGGAAGGCTCGAACGAGCGGAACCACGCCACCATGGGCCCGACGGCATCTCGAACGGTGCCGTTGGAGGACACGCCGATCGTGCGCGCGACTTCGAGCGCGGACCTTCGGACGTTGTCGGGCACGGGACGCGCGCCGCGAAGACGCGAGATCGGCGTGTCTCGCAGCACGCCACCAAACGTCTCGCGGGGGATCGCGAGCCATTCCACCAAGCGCACGCGTGCTCGCACGTTGGCGCGTGCGTACCAGTTGTCCGCGCTGTCCGCGGTGATCGTCAATCCCACCGCGGGCACGGTCACCATCTTGATCACGCGCGCCCCGGGGCCGACCGTCGGAATCGGGACCCCGTCGCCAGGCACCAGATCCACCGTGAGATCCCCGAAGAAGCTGTCCTCGGTGCTGAGCGCTGCCCCTCCGACCGGCACGCTCCGCGCGCCGGAATCGGCCACCGTCATCGAGAAGTCCTCGAGCACCGCGTCGAACGCGCGCAGACGCTTGTAGGGCGCGGTCGACGGAGAGAACGGATCGTCGTAGCGGGAAACATTAGGACGACGCGTATCCAGGTCCGGCGTGAAGATCTTCTCCGCGCCCGGGTTCGCCGACGCTCCACCGTAGGACTTCTCGGTCGGCGTCGGAAGCCGCGTGGTGTCCGGCGCCGCCACCACACCGCTCGGCGTCTCGATCGCAGCCGGCATGCTCCCATCTGGCGTGGTCGCCGACAGCTCGATGTCCTCGCGCGAATCCGCCGGGATGAACTCGTGCAGCACGGTCTGCGGGATGTCAGCCCGCACCCCGAACGAGATCGCGAGCACGGCGCACACCAGCGTCACCGCGCTCATCACTCGTTTCATCTCAAGTCGCATCGAGCCGAGTCTAGCACTGCCGAGCCGGTCCGCGGATGACGGCTACCGCGGAGCGCCCGTCAGATGACCCGCCGGCGCCTGCGGCAGCTCGATCCTGGACCTGGGCCCGGCATGCGAAAGGGCCCCCGCAATCGCCACCGTCACAGCGATGCTCCCGAGAACGAGCGAGCAAATCGATGCCACCATGCCCAACCGAAGCATCGCGTCCGGCCGCATCTCGGGCTCGACGCGACGTTCCGGGCACCATACGCGGGTCGCTTCCGCCGTATCCTCTCCCTCGGACGGCGAAGTCCAGTCGAGGTCCACCTTTCGAGGCAGGTGGGAAGGGCGGGGCACGCGTTCGATCACCACACGCGTCCCCCAGGAGTCGCGCAGCGCCTCTGCAAACGCAGCGGCCGTCTGGTAGCGTTTGGCAGGATTGCGGTCGAGCGCGCGGGCCATCACGTCATCGAACGCTGCCGGCAGGGGCACGTCCGCTACGCTCGACAGACGAGGCGCAACCTCGCGAAGTCGCGCCACCACGGATGCCTCGCTGCCCTTGGGCCCCTGGAATGCGTGCCTCCCTGCGATCAGCTCGAAGAGCACGAGCGCCGAAGCGTAGACATCGGTTGCACACGAGACAGGCGCACCGCTCAGCTGCTCGGGCGCCATGTACCGCATCGTTCCGAGCACCAGCCCCTCGGCGGTGCTCGGGCTCATCGTCGCGCCGTACAGCAGCTTGGCGACCCCGAAATCGAGCACCTTGACCATCTCGCCTCGGCACACGAACAGGTTGGTCGGCTTGACGTCACGATGCACGATCCCGTGCTCATGCACGGCCTGGAGCCCGGCCAGGGCCTGGAGCATCAAGCGCAATGCGCGAGCCGGGGCGAGCTTGCGCTCGCGTGCGAGCAAGCCGCGAAGCGTCGTGCCTTCGAGCAGCTGCATGGCGAAGTAGGGACGGCCATCGGCGATGGCGCCGATCTCGAAGACGCGCACCACGTGCGGGTGATCGATGACAGCGAGCGCGCGGCCTTCGCGTGTCAGCCGAACCGCTGCATTGCCGGACACGTCCTTGGCATCGCGAAGCACCTTGATCGCCCGGCGCGTGCCAGTGCGCGTGTGGTCGACCTCGTAGACCTCTCCCATGCCACCAAGACCGAGCGGCCGGACCACCCGATACGGCGTGCCGCCGATCCACGCGCCTTCTTTCAAGCTGAACTGAGATGGCTTGCTCATGCCGAACACCTCGGTGCTGGGCGCACGAAGGGTGCGCACGCTGCCCTATCGGACGGTCCGGGTGATCGGTTGCGTGTTTTCTTTGCGGAAGGGTCAGTGCGCGGCTTTGGCTTCAGCGACGCCCGGATCAGCAGGCTGCCACTGGCCGTGCTCGTAGACCCAGGCGCGGCGTTGCTGCGAGTAGACGACCGCTGGTGGCTTCCAGGCCCACCCTGGCCTTGGGGACTCCCAGTGCCCTGGGATCCACACGTAGTCGGTGCCGTTGAAATGCCAGTAGCCGCCGATCCATGCCATGCCCGCCGCAGGGGGGCCGCTCTTCATCTCCGGCAAGGGCTCAGGGGGCGGACGCGCCACATAGACAGACCGGGGCGGATGCGCTTCGAATGTCGCCGTGCACCCGATCGAAAGCGGTGCGATCGCTGTCGCCAACAGGCAAGCCCACCCAATCGACAGTCGGTTTCGCATCATGGCTCCCCGCCGAAATCCAAAGACTACCAGAGTCGAACTCCGGACGCCCGTCATTGTATTCCCCCGCACCCCTGTCCACCCTCGCGCACCTCTTCGCAGACGGGGAGAATCGTCGGGGTCTGCACCTGATGGCGCGTTCCGATTGACGCTCGAGGCTGTCGGCGGCCATGCTTGCGCACCACGATCGCGGCGCTCCCGCTCGTGCGGAGGACGGGATGGAAACTCTGGCCCACGAGATCAAGACGCTTCCAGCAGACCTGCTTGACGAGCTGGCCCGAAACGGCTTCGAGATTGAGCTGTTGTTGCGCCTCGCGTCACGGATGGCCGAGGACGTCGATGCCCGAAACCGACTTCCGGGCGGAGTGACAGCGCCCCTTGCCGACGATCTGGCGAAGCTGCCCGATCAGGGCACGGCGGAGCACGCGGCGCTCAGTGACCTGGGCATGCAGTCTCTGGCCCGGGGCGAGCTCGCGGTCGTCGTTCTCGCAGGCGGCATGGCCACGCGCATGGGGGGCGTGGTCAAGGCGCTGGTGCCCGCGCTCGGGGACAAGACGTTCCTCGATCTGCGTCTCGCGGAAAACAGGCACTGGAGCAAGCTGGCCGCCAAGCAGGTGCCGCTGTGGCTGATGACGAGCCATGCGACCGATGCGCGGCTGCGCGAAGCGCTCGGCTCGCACCTTCGGCAGGACGACATCGCGACGTTCCAGCAGAACCTGTCGGTTCGCCTCACCGAGGACGGACATCTGTTCCGGGAGGAGGGGGACAAGCCGAGCTTGTACGCCCCGGGACACGGCGACCTGCCAGCAGCGCTGCGCCGGAGCGGCCTGCTGGAGCGATTCCTCGCTCGGGGCGGCAAGTACGTCGCCATCGCCAACATCGACAATCTGGGCGCAACGATCGACCCCGCGATCCTCGGGGCGCACATCCAGCACCGCGACCCGGTCACAGTGGAGGTCGTGGACAAGCTCGGCAGCGACAAGGGGGGCATCCCGGTCCGCTGGAATGGACGCCGGTTGATCCTGGAGGAGTTCCGATTGCCGCGCGAGTTCGATCCCACGACCGTGCGTGTGTTCAACACGAACACGTTCCTGGTTACGGCGCGGGCGCTGCTCGATCTGGACATGGAGTTCACCTGGGTGCAGGTGTCCAAGAAGGTCGGGGACCGGAAGGCCGTGCAGTTCGAGCGGCTGATCGGCGAGATCACTTCCACGCTTGCGACACGATTCCTTCACCTTCCCCGTCTCGGCGCTGTCTCGCGCTTCCTGCCGGTCAAGGACATGGAGGAGCTGGAGCGGCGCCGACCCGAGATCGCTGAAGTGGCTCAGGCGCGAGGCATGCAAATCGCGCAGGCAGGACCTGAATGAACCGCGGACTCTGGCTTCGTCGACTCTCGGCCCTCGCCCTTGCCGGCATCGTGCCGGCCTTGCTGCTTTCGGCTCGCAGCACCCAGGCACAGGAGCTTGCGGCACCCGCCGCCCGCGCCCAACGCGTACCCGAGCCCGGACGCGCCGTCGCGAGCAGCGACGACGCTTCGGCGCTGGTGGTCAACCCGGCCAACCTGACGTTCATGCCAGGCGCCGAGTTCCGATGGAACTGGGTGCGCACGGGAATGGAAGGAACGTCCTCAGCGCGAGGGCACTCGTTCGCACTTGCGGGCGCCCTTCCGTTCGGCTTCGGAACCGGCGTCCGTCTCGACTTCCTGCGTCCGCCCAACCACGCCCCTGCACCCTACGACTCGCCGTACTCCTGGCTCACGTGGGGCCTTTCTTTCGGAGGCAAGAGCTCGTCGCTCGGCATGTCGATCGCGCACGTCTACTCGAACGACGCGACCGTGAACGGGCCGACGTCGATCTCGCTCGGTTGGACCGGGCGCCCTGCGCGATTCCTGTCGGTCGCAGCCGTGGCCCAGGATCTGAACGCCCCTTCGGGCAGCGCGGGCAATCGCATTGATCGGAGCTACAATCTCGGAGCTTCCGTGCGCCCCCTGGGCGACAGCTCGCTCGAGGTCGGGCTGGAGGCGCGCTACTTCGGCGACGAGAGCAAGAAGAGCTGGGTGCCGCGCGGGGTGCTCGCCTTCGACGTGCCGTACGTCGGGCGGATCCGCGGGGACCTGGCCATGCTGCCCCGGACTCCCGAGAGCACCAAGGGCGAGATCGCGGCCTCGGCGCTGATCGACCTGACGTTCCCGCATATGGTTCTGACCGGCGGCGGCGTGTTCGGTGGTGCGATTGGAGGGCGCGACGGAGCGGGATTCGTCACCGGCGTTTCGGTCCGGGGATGGCGCGACCCGGGTGTTCCAGCCCCCGCCCACGCGGTGCGCTTTCGCATCACGAGCACGCCGTCCAATCGTCGCCACATCCACATGCTCCAGAAGCTCTGGACGATGGCGCGCGACCCGGAGATCGACGCGGTCGTCTTCCATCTCAAGACCGAGCCTGCGTCCTCGATGGCCCACGCCAACGAGATGGCCGACGCGGTGCAGCTGCTTCGCGCGCACGGCAAGAAGGTCATCTGCCACATGGAATCCGAGGGTTCGCGCGCGCTGTACCTGTGCTCGCACGCGGATCGCATCGTGCTCAATCCT
The DNA here is from genome assembly GCA_016218915.1 of Deltaproteobacteria bacterium. Classification (GTDB taxonomy): domain Bacteria; phylum Myxococcota_A; class Polyangia; order Polyangiales; family Polyangiaceae; genus JACRCQ01. Next base: position 53,548 of record JACRCQ010000076.1, on the reverse strand, counting down.
GCGGGTGGCATCCGATTCTCGGGGCTCAAGTCCGAGCGCATCTACCTGGCCGGGCTCCTGACCAATCTGGGTGTGCGCGCAGAGTTCGTGCGCATCGGCGCGTACAAGGGCGCCCCAGAGGAGTTCACGCACGAAGGGGCGAGCCAGGCTGCGCGAGAGGCCAACGCGGCCAACATGCGCGAGACCGAGTCCGAGTTCGTCGCCGACGTGGCCCGTGGCCGGCACCTCGATCCCGCGGCGCTGCGCGCGAGCATCAACAACGGCCCGTTCACGGCTTCCGAGGCGCTTCGCGCCCGGCTGGTGGACGGCTACGCCTACGACGACGAGCTTCGGCGTGTGGTCTACGAGGTGCTCGGCGGACGCTCGTCGTCGCTCACCGACGACTACGAGCCGGTCGAGGACCGGTCCTTCGGCGAGCGCCCAGGCGTGGCAGTCGTGTATCTGGACGGCGACATGATCGACGGCGAGAGCCGGAAGGTGCCGCTGCTCGGCATGCGCCTGGCCGGCTCCTACACCATCGCCAAGGCGCTCAAGACCGCTCGCGAAGACCCGTCCGTGCGCGCCGTGGTGTTCCGCATCGAAAGCCCCGGCGGCTCGTCGATGGCCGCTGACGTGATCTGGCGCGAGGCCGAGCTGATCGCGCGCGCGAAGCCGCTCATCGTGTCCATGGGTACGGTGGCCGCAAGCGGCGGTTACTACGCCGCAACGCCCGGCAAGCTGATCTTCGCCACCCCGTACACCACCACCGGCTCGATCGGCATCTTCTACGGCAAGGCTGACATCGCCCAGCTGCTGACCAAGGTTGGCATCACGGTCGAGACGATGCGAACCGCTCCGCACGCCGACGCCGAGTCGGTGTTCCGTCCATTCACTGACGAGGAGAAGAAGCTGCTCGGCGCAAAGGTCAAGCAGTTCTATGACGTGTTCATCGACCGGGTCTCCCGTGGACGGCACATGAGCGCGGACAAGGTCGATGCGGTGGCCCGGGGTCGCGTGTGGATGGGCAGGCAGGCCCTCAACCACAAGCTCATCGATCGCCTCGGCGGATTCCGCCAGGCGCTCGCCGAGGCACGCTCCCTCGCCGGGGTCGAAGACGACAGTCCGGTGATCGAGCTTCCGGTCCCGGAAAGCTCCCTGCTCGACATCGTGGCCAACGCCGCTGGGCTGCACGCCAGCAGCGAAGAGCTGCGCGCCTCGGTCCCCGCGCAGATGCTCAATCTGCTTCGCCCGCTTGCCCCCTTCCTCATCTACGATCCCGATAGCCCCCTAGCCAGGATGGAGGTTGCGGACACGCCGTGACACAGCCCGTCGATGTCTCGATCGAGGTACGTGACGCGCGCATCGACGTGGAAGGCGCGGCCGCCTGCGATCAGCTTGCCTTGCGGGCTGCTGGCAGACGTCTCGTGCTCGCGGGCGCGCCGAGCGCAGCGATCGCTGCAGCGATCTCGTCGCGTGGAACGGTCGTGTCCGGTTCGCTTCTGATCAACGGCAAGGACGTCGCCCAGGGCGCCCACTTCGGGCATGTCGGTATCGCTGCGCTGGATCTGCCCTTGCCGCACCGTGACAGCATCCTCGCCTACGTGACCGTGAGCTTCCGCCTCGCAGGTCTGTCTCGCACCGAAGCCGCAGCAGCCGCCCACGCAGCCATGGACGACCTCGGGCTGCGCGCGCTCGAGACGCGCAAGGCCCCAACGCTCTCGTTGGCCGAGCGAAGAGCCGCGGTCATCGCCCAGGCGATGCTCCCAGGTGCCAGCGTGCTGTTCGCCGAGGCACCCCTGGCAGGGCTCGAGACCCAGGCCGCGCGATACGTTCTGAACGTGCTCGGCCAGGCCTGCAAGTCCCGCTCCGTGATCGCCACAGCCCTCCGCTCTGATCCCTCCAGCCCGGAGCGTGAGCTGTTGCTCGGTGCGGATTGCGTGGCCCTGCTGTCCGACAGCGGAACGAGCTGGATCGGACAGCCCGACGCTCTGCTCAAGGGCGTCCGCCTCTACGCCATCGTCGTGCGCGGCAACGAGCCTGCCTTCGTCGAGCGCGCCGTGGCCGCCGGCGTCGAAGTGCGCGGCGACCCTCCGCGCATGATCGTGTGTCTCCCCGAAGGCGCCACGACGCGTGTGCTGCTCGACGCTGCTCGGGAGAGCGACACGACGCTCCTCGAGGCGGTCGCCATCTGGCAGTGAGCGCGATGAGAAGGATTGCCCTTGCGCTTGTGCCCGCAGCGCTGTTCGCTTGCGCGCCAGCGGCCCCTTCACCTCGCCCTCCGGCGGCTCGCGGCCCTGGAGTTGCACCCGTCGCAGCTGCCTCCACGACCGTGCCCGCAGCTTCCGCCAGGCTGCCGGCCGACTCTGATCCGGACGTGGTCCGAGGGGAGCCGGCAGCACGCGTTGCGGAGCTCGCACGCAAGGCGGAAGGCATCGTGGCAGCCTTCCACGATCGCGACGCGGAGCTTGCCCCAGATGGCAAGCGCTTCCTCTTTCGCTCCAACATGCCCGGCATCCAGCAGCTGTACGTGGGCGAGCTCGCACACCCCGAGGCTCCCCCCTTGCGCATCGTCAACACCTCGGAAGCCGTCGCAGGGGCGCGCCTGGAGCGCGACGGCAAGTCCGCGGTGTTCCTGTCCGACCGCGGCGCAGACGAGAACTACTCGATCTTTCGCGTGGATCTCGATGGCAGCCACCTGGTCGAGCTGACGCCAGGAGACAGGCTGCACCGCGATCTTCCCTTCCTGCCCGAGCGCGCGCCGGCCACCATGGTCTACTCCGCGCGCAGCGCCGCGGATCGCTCCACCCGGATCCTGGTCCAGCCCACCTCGCCTGCATTCAAGTCGACGGTGGTCTACACGGATCCCTCCCCAGGCGCGCTCGCAGATGTCGATGCCACCGGCTCCCGCGCGCTGTTCATCCGGTTCGAGTCCCCCTCGGAATCCAAGCTCCTGCTGGTGGATCTCAAGCGGGGCACGGGCCGCGTGATCTTCCCGGACGGCAAGCCGGCGGTGGTGCACGACGCGAGCTTGTCGGCTGACGCCCGGAGCGTGTTCATCGCGACGGACGACGGGGGAGAGACCGGCACGCTGATCGCGCTCGACCTGGCAACCTTGAAGCACAAGGCGCGCTACGTCGAATCCAACCCGGCAACGGCCCGCATCACGTCGGTGTCCGTGAGCCGCAAAGGCGGAGCGCTAGGTCTGACCGTGGATGCTGGCAACCACAAGGAGCTCAGGATCCTCGACGCGGCCACGCTCCAGGTCCGCCGCCCGGTGACTCTTGCGCTGGGCTCGGGCAGCGCGGGCAGGTTCTCCGAAGACGGCAAGCATCTGACCGCAACGTGGTCCACCGCGGATCGGCCGCCTGAAGTTTTTCGCATCGACGTAGCCAGCGGCGCTGTCCAGCCGCTTCGCAGGGAGGCGCGACCGACCCTTGCCTCGCTGCCCGCCATCGAGACCTCGATCGTGCAGGTCGCTTCGTTCGACGGCCAGCTGGTCCCCGTGAATCTGTATCTTCCGTCCTCCGCCGCGAGACCCCCAAAGCTGCCGGTGGTCGTCACGCTCCACGGCGGCCCTGCGGCGTCCTCGTCGATCCAGTGGAACGCATTCACCCGTTGGTTCTCTGCCCTCGGCTATGCGGTCGTCGAGCCAAACATCCGTGGCTCGACCGGCTTCGGACGCGCGTGGGAGATGGCAGACAACGGCCCCCGACGTCTCGATGCGGTCAAGGACATGGAAGCTGTGGGCCGATGGGCTGCGAGCCAACCGTGGGCCGACGCACGACGCATGGTGGTGTTTGGCGGAAGCTACGGCGGCTACATGGTGCTCATGGCGCTCACGCGGCAATCAGACCTGTGGAGCGCTGGCATCGACCTCGTGGGCCCGTCGCACTGGAGATCGTTCATGGCATCCACGGCAGGCTACATCGCCAGCTTCCTGTCCAAGGAGTTTGGAAGCGTGGACAAGGACGGACCATTCCTCGATTCGACCTCGCCTCTTGCCGATGCGCACAAGATCGTCGACCCGTTGTTCGTCTACCAGGGACAAAACGACCCGCGGGTCCCGCGCTCCGAGTCTGATCAGATCGTGCGTTCACTGCGCGCGCGCGGAGTTCCGGTCGAGTACATGGTCGCTGCCAACGAAGGACACTCGGTCGACCGGGTGGAGAACATGATCGAGCTGATGGCACGCGCTGCCAGGTTCCTCGAGCGCAGCCTCCCGCGCTGACGCGCGGACCGTAGGGCGCCCGGACGAATCCGAGCTGGCCTCTGCCCGCGGTTGCTTGTAGACACCCAGCCGTGAGCCAGGCTCGTCCCACCGTCCTCGTCGTCGCCGCTGTCATCGTGGAGCACGGGCGCGTGCTGGTCACGCAGCGCATGCCCGGCTCGCACCTCGCCGGCGCCTGGGAGTTCCCCGGCGGCAAGGTCGAGCAAGACGAAGATCCTCGGGATGCTCTGGTGCGCGAGCTGCGAGAAGAGCTCGGCGTGGAGGTCGAGGTCGGAGCCATCCTCGACGTCGCGTTCCATCGCTATCCTGGCAAGAGCGTGCTCATCCTCTTCTACGAAGCGCACCGGAGACCGGGCTCCCCTGCGCCCGCGGTGATCGACGTGGCTGCACTTCAGTGGCGCACCGGTGCAGAGCTCGTGGACCAGGATTTTCCCCCTGCAGATGCGAGCATCCTGGCGACCGTGCGACGCCTGCTCGAAGGCGAAGCTGTGCCCGCTTCGCCATAGCGGCTCTCGGCGCAGGCGCGGCGGGCCGTCGCACGCCCCCACAGCGCACGCCGGGAACGCGGCCCTAGCTGCTGCCCGCAGCGGAGCCTGGGGACGGGCGCTCGAATCCGAACTCGCGGATCTTCCTGTCGAGCGTGGGGCGGGTGATCTGCAGGATCGCGCAGGTTCGTCGCTTGTTCCAATGCGTGTGGTTGAGCACGCGAAAGATGTGCAGGCGCTCGACTTCGCGAAGCGTGGCAAGCTGCTGCTCGCCGTGCGCCGACGACTGAGGAGCGCCCTTGGCGCCCGAAGCTGGATCGGAATGACCGTTCGCCCCGGCATCCGCAGAATCCTCGTCGTCCATCGAGATGGGGAGCGTGTCGACCGTGAGCACCTCGCCCTGGGTGAGCACCACGCCGCGCGTGAGCGCGTTCTCCAGCTCGCGAACGTTGCCAGGCCATTGGTAGGTCGACAGAAGCTGCATGGCTTCAGCCGAGACGTAGCGCACTCGACGGTGCGTCTCGCGCGTGATGCGGCGGAACAGGTGGTCGACCAGCAACGGGATGTCCTCCCGTCGTTCGCGCAACGGCGGCAGATGGACTTCCACGATCTTCAAGCGGTAGTAGAGATCTTCGCGGAACGTTCCTTCCTTGACCATCTGGCCCAGGTCGCGGTGCGTGGCAGCGATCATGCGCGCGAGCAGCTTGGTGGGGCGAGTATCGCCGACGCGCTCGAACACGCGCTCCTGGAGCACGCGCAGCAGCTTGGCCTGCAGATCAATGGGCAGCTCGCCGATCTCGTCGAGAAACAGCGTGCCCTGGGCAGCCAGCTGGAATCGTCCGATCTTGTCTGCGACCGCTCCCGTGAAGGCGCCCCGAATGTGCCCGAACAGCTCGCTCTCGAGCAGGTGATGGGGAAACGCCGTGCAGTTCACGGCCACGAAGGGATACTGCGCTGTCTCGGAAGAGAAGTGGATCGCACGCGCCACGAGCTCCTTGCCCGTGCCGCTCTCGCCCGTGATCAGCACGGTCGCGCGGCTCGTGGAGACAGCGCCGATCTTCTTGTAGACGTCACGGATCGACTCGGACTTGCCGATGATGTTGCCTACACCGTGATCCTCGCGCTCCTCAGCCACGAGATGGGCCAGGGCGAGCGAGGTCTGCCGTTGCTCCAGCGCGCGGGTAACCGTGATTCGCAGACGGTTCGCGTCCGGCGGCTTCACCAGATAGTCGTATGCGCCCAGCTGCACCGCCTGCACCGTGGTCTTCATGTCGTCGCGAGCGCTGATCACGATCACTGCCGGCGATGACTCCAGACGCGACTCCTCGTCGCGCAGCTTGCGAAGAATCTCCATGCCGCTCATGCCGGGCAGGCCCAGATCCAGCAGGCACACCTCGACGCCGCCAGCGAGAAGACGGTCCAGGGCGGAAGGACCGTCCGCCGCCGTCTCCACCGCATAGCCGGCATCCACGAGGATCCTCTCGAGGGTCCGACGCGTCGCACGATCGTCGTCCACGACGAGGATCGTGTTCGAGCTCTCCCTCGTGCTGGGCTCCTCAGCCATGCTCAACCTTGTCCCCGGGCTTGGGTGGCTCCGGGCCCCAAGCGCAACCCCTACTCTGACCCAGCCCGACGACGCGACGCCAGCCTATTCCGTTCCGTTGTGGTGCGGTTGCGCAGCTCATCGCGTCGCGCGACGCGAGCATCGGGCTGGGAGATTCTACTTTGCCTCAGGCTCGACCTTCTTGTCGGGCTCGGCTGCCGCAGGCTCCTTCGCCGCACCGTCGACCTTTGCGGAGCCTTCTTCGCTTGCCGCCTTGGACTCAGCTTTGGGTTCAGCAGGTGGGTCCGCAGGGGGCTCGGGCACGCCGTCCGTAGATTTCTGTTTTTCCGCAACCGCTTTGGCCTTCGGTGCGTCAGCCCTGGTCGACTTCAAGTCCTCCTTGGCAGGTTCGGGCTTGGCAGCCTCGCTCTTCGCAGCCTCGGTCTTCTCAGCCTCAGGTTTGGCAGCCTCGGTCTTCTCAGCCTCAGGTTTGGCAGCCTCGGTTTTCGCAGCCTCAGGCTTGGCAGCCTCGCTCTTCGCAGCCTCAGGCTTGGCAGCCTCGCTCTTCGCAGCCTCAGGTTTGGCAGCCTCGGTCTTCGCAGCCTCAGGCTTGGCAGCCTCGCTCTTCGCAGCCTCAGGCTTGGCAGGCTCCTTTTTGCCTGCAGCGGGCTTTGCGTCAGGCGCAGCCTCTTGTTTGGCCGCCGGAGCAGGGACTTCACCTTTTCCCACAGCAGAAGGGTGGCCCAAGGGGTAGGCGATCGATGCTGCTTCGTCGATGGGCTTGCGATGTGCGCTCGCATCCGCAAGAGGCCCCGGAGTCGCCGCGATCGACCGGTGGGTCTCCAACCGATCGTCGCCGCCGGGCATGCTTGTGACGTCCACGTCGCCCTGGACGCGGGCCTGGCAAGCGAGCCTGCGTCCGGCGCTCATGCCGAAGATCCGCTCGCGGAGGTTGGGCGCATTGAGCGCGTTGCTGCTGGACGGGTGGACCCAGACCTTGCAGCAGCCGCATAGGCCCAATCCGTGGCAGTTGACCCCTCGGAAGAATTCCCGTTCGAGTTTGATCCCGGCATCCTGCGCGATTTCACGCAACTTGCGGCCGGCTTCAGCCTCGACCACCTGGTGCTCTACGACGAACTTGACCTTGGGCATGTGTGCCGAGCAGTACCGCCCGCACGCATGGCGCGTCAAGCGGACGCCGTGCCGTGGCAACCGGACACCGGCCCGGGCCGTCCGGGATGCGGATCGAGCGATCCCCTCGAGGAGTCTTGAATCTCACCCCGGGTTATGGAGTACCGTCACGCCATGACTCAGCCGATCATTCAATGGCGCGAGCCTTCGCTCGCAGAAACCGACCCCGAAATCGCCGAGCTCGTGGCAAAGGAAGCGCGCTACGAGCACGACACCGTCCGGCTCATCCCCAGCGAGAACTACGCATCGCGCGCTGTGCTCGAGGCGGCCGGCTCCGTGTTCACCAACAAGTACTCCGAAGGCTACCCGCGCAAGCGCTACTACGAAGGCCAGCAGCAGGTCGACCAGGTCGAGGAGATCGCGGCAGCGCGCATGGCGAAGCTCTTCGGCGCCGAGCACGCCAACGTGCAGCCCTACTCGGGCAGCCCGGCCAACCTGGCGGTCTACCTGGCGTTCGCGAAGCCGGGCGAAACCATCATGGGTCTGGCGCTGCCCTCCGGCGGCCATCTCACCCACGGATGGAACGTTTCCATCACCGGCATGTTCTTCAAGAGCGTCGCCTACAACGTCCGGAAGGACAACCACCTGATCGACTACGATCAAGCCCGCGAGCTCGCCAAGGAGCATCGTCCCAAGCTGATCTTCTGCGGCGCCACCGCCTACTCGCGCATCATCGACTTCCAGGCGTTCCGCTCGATCGCCGACGAGGTCGGAGCGATCCTGGCAGCTGACATCGCGCACATCGCAGGGCTGGTCGCAGGCGGTGCTCACCCGTCGCCGGTGGGGATCGCGGACGTGATCACCACGACCACGCACAAGACGCTGCGCGGACCGCGCGGCGGCATGATCCTGTGCAAGAAGGAGCACGCCAAGGCGATCGACAAGGCGGTGTTCCCGGGGCTGCAGGGCGGGCCGCACAACCACACCACGGCGGCGATTGCAGTGGCTGCGCACGAAGCAGCGCAGCCGGCGTTCAAGACCTACGCCCACAAGATCGTGGAGAACGCCAAGGCGCTCGCCGCAGGTCTGTCCGAATTGGGATATAGCCTGGTGACCGGTGGAACCGACAACCACCTGATCCTGATCGACCTCACCAACAAGAACATCCCGGGCAAGATCGCCGCCAAAGCGCTCGATCGCGCCGGGATCGTGGCCAACTACAACACGGTGCCTTTCGATCCGCGCAAGCCCTTCGATCCGTCGGGCCTGCGCCTGGGCACGCCTTCGGTCACCTCCCGCGGCATGGGCACAGCCGAGATGAAGCGCATCGCGGGGTGGATGGATCAGGTCATCCAGAAGCACGACGACGAGGCGTTGATCACGCGCACCGCGCGCGAAGTCGCCGACATGTGCAAAGACTTCCCCGCCCCTGGCATCCCCATCTAGCTGCCCCCCCGCATCGAGCCGCGATCCTGCGGCCGCACCCGCGCTCAGCGATCGCTGACCCTGCGCACGATGCGGATCGTGTTGACCACGTTCCAGGCGGCGAAGAACGCGAACAGCGCGAAGAGCGCCACAGCCCAGCGCGATGCGCGCGGCGAAGCTCCGTCCACGAGGATCCACGCGTCTTGCGGGATGACCACCGAGGTCTGCGCGTGCACGGAGCGTGCGAGCCCGGCATGACGCAATCCAGCGGACTTCATGGGAGACAGGCGTCCTGCAAAGGAGATCGGCGGGATGAACCGGGGCCCTTCCATGCCTTCGGGAACGCGGATTTCGACCCAAAGCTTGTCGTTGCCGGCTACAGGCTGCAGGCGGAACGAGTCACCCTCGAGCGGACGCGAATATCGGATCGCGCCGTTGGTCCCGAGCAGGCCGCGCGCCTCGACATAGCTGCCTGGCGCCACGGAGCCGAGCTGCAGGGTGGTCAAGTCGCCGAGCTCCGCAGGGACGGCCCGGGAAAAAGCGTAGGAAACCTCGCCACGCAGGGCCCAGCACATCGAGATCGAAGCCACGGCGGTCACCAGCATCAGCACCACTGCCAGGGTTCGATCCCTGCGCGGCGGAGCAGGCAAAGCCAGCAGCTCCGGATCCACTTCGGTCCGGACCACGGGCTTGACTGCCGCCTGCTCTGCTCCTGGGTTCACGCTCGCTCCGTCCGATGGCCAGAGATTGGCTTGGCCACAACGTTCCGACAACCCTTATCTGTGCGGGTTCCCGGAGGGAAGGGCGGGATGCACGGCTCTGCTGGCGTCCCGTGCGCTGGTTGCGCTAGTCTGGGGCCCCTGGACGAGGTCCCCATGGCCAGCAAGCCCATTACGTGCCCCTCTTGTGGTTTCAAGAACACGGCCCCCGGCCGGTGCGTTTCGTGTGGCGCCAAGATGGAGGCGCTCGGAACCGGCGTGCCACGCACCCGGGAAGAAGAGCTGGAGCGACGCTACCAGCAGGAAGGCTTCAGCTTCATCTGGTTCGTGATCTCGCTGCTCGTGCAGAGCGTGCTCACGGCTGCGCTCGTCATCGGCCTGCCCATGGTCGTCAGCGCGCTCGACTTCGAAGGCATCGCCGGCATGTACGTCGCTGTGCCGGTGTGGTTCCTGGGCGGGCTGCTGGTGGGCATGATCTCCCCTGGAAAGACCTTCATCGAGCCGGTGGTCGCGTCGTTCTTCGTGGCGATCCCGACCGTGTTCTACACGGTGATCACCCGCACCCGCGACTTCACGCCCGTGTTCATGTTCATCATCATGGCCGCGGTCGGCGTGCTCTTCACCCTGATCGGCTCCTACATCGGCGAGCGGATCCAGATGGGCCCCCCGCCCAAGCCGGTCGACTGAGCCTCAGCCCTGCATCAACGCTGCCACGGCCGCGTGCATGCGGTCGCGAAGTCGCTCCCGAGCCTCCGAGGAATCGTCCTCGCACAGGATCGGCTCGCCTACGCGCAGCGACACTTCCGCTGCGTTGACGCGAAGCGTGTGCTTGGGCGCGATCTTGCGCGTCCCCACCAGGGCTACCGGAACTGCCTGAACCCCGGCCTGCTGGATCAGGTAGAACGGCCCCTTCTTGAACGGCTTCAGCGAGCCGTCGTCCGTGCGCGTACCCTCGGCGAACACCACCAGCTGGGCCCCTTCGCGCACGCGGCTCGCCGCGAGCTGCAGCGCTGCGCGCGCCCTGGACGTCTGCGCGCGGTCGATCGCAACGCAGCCGAGCTTGCGCATGGCCGTACCGAAGGCGGGGATCTTGAACAGCTCGCTCTTGGTCAGAAAGCCCAGAGGACGGCCCAGGCCTGACATCATCACGGGGATGTCGAAGTGGCTGGAGTGGTTGGACACGATCACGAGCGGGCGCTCCCAGTCGACGCGATCCGCGCCGCGGGTCTCGATGACCACGCCGCAGCGTTTGCACAGGTTGCGCGACCATTGCAGCGCCACGTCGCGCACCACGCTGTCCGAGCCTCGCAAGGCCGAAGCAAGCACTGCGCGCTCGCTCATCGCGAAGGTGTAGGAGAGCGTGAACAGGGTCGCGACTACCGGGTTCATCTGGCGCGAGCCTAGCACAAGCCATTTTGCCCGGTGGCTGCTCGGATCGTGACCGACCCGCCCGGTCGTGTTAGGTCCCATGGCAGCGTGCAGCGGCTCAGTGCTCCACCACCGGCCCGGTTGGGCGCCCCGACGCCTGAGAGGGACGCCTATGCGGACTTGCTGCGCGAAACGAGAGGGCTGCGCGGCGACGAGCATCGCGCCCGCGAAGCATTCTTCGCACGTCTGCCGGCCGACAAGCGTGAAGCGCTCTTCGAGCTCGAGATCCTTCTCAAAGGCATGGCGTGCTTCGCCAACCCCCGCAACCACCCCGGCCAGCGCGGACGCGTGCCCATCGTCGCGGTGGACTTCCACGAGCCGCTCGCCGTGATGACCGGCGGCATCAAGCGCATCAGCTACCTGGCGCGAAGCTGCCTGGGGGAGCGCGATCGGACGTTCGTGTTCCATCGCTACCTGGAGACGGTGCTGCCGGAGGATGCAGCGCGCACGCGGCTGGTGCGCCAGGAGACCGCCCCGGATTCCCCGGAGGGCGCGCTGCTCGGGCTGCGACGCTCCTTCACGAACCTGACCGAGGTGGCCGAGGGGCTGCACAGGCTCACGCGCGTACCGTTCCGCCTGTTCTACGCCACCGCGAGCGTGGCCCAGCGCGAGATCGCGCAGAACACGTTCTTCAACCCGCTCTCGGCCCTCGAGTTCCGTCCCGAGTTCGACCGCATCTCGTCGTCGCAGGTGCTCGACATCATCCAGCGCGTGCCTGGCGATCAAGCGCAGCGGCTGGTGGCCCTGACGTTCCTGTCGTTGTTCCGGATGCTCCGCTATCTCAAGCTGATCGAGGAGATCGCGGCGGGGATGCCGGAGCCGATGAACTTCGTGGCCGGACGCATCTATCTGGTGCTGTCGGTGCTGCGTTCGGATGCGCGCGCGCTGTCCAACTACCTGCGCAGGAACTCCGGAGAGCTGCTTGCGGATTCGTTCGAGCACGATCTGCTGCACACCCCTGCCAACGACATCCATGCACGCTACGAGACGCTCCGGGCGGTCGCGCATCGTCTGATCGAGATTCGTGGCGCGTTCGAGTGCATCAACGCGAACCTTCGGCTGGAGCTTCGGCGCGTGTACGACCACGTGCTGCCGGCGCCGGAGGCGGGTGCGACCGAGGCCGAGCTGCGCAGGGCGGCGATGGGCGCTGTGGCGATCCTTCGCCCGGCGTTGCAGAACGTGGTGCTGTTCTTCGGCAAGACGCTGGGGGCGCGGCTCGAGGAAGGGCAGGTGTTCGACGACAAGACGGCGCGGCGCCAGCTGTCCGAGCGGCTGCGCCAGAACGTCTGGATGTTCTCGCAGATCGTGCGCGCGTTCGCGGTCAAGGCGCGCCATGCCCAAGCCAGCGACGAGCGGTGGGCGTCGGTGTCCGGCTTCCAGTTCGTGCGCGAGTTCCTCGCCTACTTCAGGGCGATGGGCTACCCGCTGCTGCGTGCGGCGGACTATCCGCGCTTCGAGGCATTCGTGGATGCGATGACGGGCTTGCAGGAGACGGACCTGCTGGACCCGGGCAAGCTCGAGCGCGCGATCGCGGAGTGCGAGGCGTTCCACGAGTTCCTCGTGCAGCTGCTCGATCAGGTTGGACGGCGCGAGGAGCTGGCAGGAACGGTCTTCGACAAGCGCGCGGCTGCGGCGGCGCTGCGGCTCTACCTGGGCGAGTGACGCTCCCGGGCGAGGGCGTCGGGCGCGATGCGGTAGCGTCGCACGCTCGTGAACTATCCGGATACGGATGCATGTTCGGGGCAAGCCGGTCGCTGGTCGACGCGAGCATGCGGAGTGGGGGGCAAGCGCGGTGTCGAGGCGTGCTCAGCTCGAAGTGAGGAAAAAAACAGCGACAGGAGGGGATCACGGCACGAGCGAGGGGAGGATTGCGTGCGTCCTGGATGGTGATGGCACTGGAACGCGCTTTACGGATTGTCTTGGATTCGGGATGGGAAGCGGTAGCGCGAAGCAAAGGCGTATGGACGGCGAAGTTGACGGGACGTGGAGGTGCGATGGGTCGGGTCGTCTATCCTTTTGTGGGTAGTGGAGCGAGCGATTCACGACACCGTGGACGGATGCTCGTGCGGGATGGGGCGGGGCGGGATAATGCGGCGAGTCGGAACATCGCGTGGGGCTGGAATGGGGGGATGAAGGGCGCAGCGCGCCGCTCAGGGAGCGAACGCAGCTGCAAGCTGAGGATGAGTGAAACGACCTGGCAGGTAGGAGCGGAAACGATCGGCCTCGGCGCCAGGGTCCGAGGCCGGCAAGCAAGAGCTAAGAGAGGCGCAACAACGAATACGGCCGCACGAGGAGGCCTGAAATCACTGAACTATTCTTCGTCGTCGTGCGCAGCCGGCATCACGGGCTCCTTGGGAGCAACCGGAGCGACTTTCTTGGCGGTCGGCTTCTTCTCAGCTTTCTTCGCGGCGGCCCGGCGAGCCGGTTTACGAGTTGCCGGCTTCTTAGCGGCAGCTCGCTTGGCTGGACGGGCCTTGCGTGCCTTGGCCTTTGCAGCCTTGGGCTTACGCGCGGTCGCGCGCTTCGCCGCGGCGCGCTTGGCAGGCTTGCGGGCCGGCTTCTTCGCCTTCTTGGCAGCCGGCTTCTTCGCCGCCTTCTTGGCAGCAGGCTTACGAGCCGTCGCGCGCTTCGCGACCTTGCCAGCCTTGGGAGCCGCAACCTTCTTCGCCGTCTTCGTCTTCGGTTTCGCAGTCTTCTTCGCAGCAGCCATTTAGAGACCCTCCTGGTGAGCCGCCTCGCCATACGAGGCAACGCATGTTGCACGACATATATGGCTATGCATTGTGCATGTCAATGAAAAAAGTTCATGGGCCGATCCAGCCCCCTTGACTTCCTCCAACCTACCCTCCGCAACCGCTGCGCACGCATCGTTCGCGCAGCTGTTTGGCCGCCTTTCGACTGATCCCCCGTCCCTGTTCATCCGTATCCATCCCCTGCACCCTCCGCCCATTTTTCTCCCCCTTCTCACTGTTGTTTCCCTGCGTTGACGCTCAGCGATTTTTCGCTGTAATTTCTCGCACCATTTCGCCCCAACCACGCGTATATGGACCGCTCTTCACACCCTGGAGGTACCGATATGATCTGGCGTCGTTTCACTTGGCTGTGGCTGTCGGCCTGCATGCTGTTCGGCCTCGTGGCCCTCGGCTGCGGTCATGGAGAGGACGAGTGGCAGGCCAAGCTCAAGGAAGTCGATGATCTCAAGGCTCAGCTGCAGGCTGAGCGTAGAGCTCACCAGAAAACCCAGGGCGACTACAACGACGCCAAGGGCAAGATCGAGGAGCTCAGCGAGCAGCTCAAGAAGGCCGGCGTCGACGTGCAGACGCTCAACGCTTCGCTCGCCGAGCAGCGCAAGGCCCTCGAGGAGTTCAAACGCCGCGCCGAGCAGCTCGATGCCATCCGCAAGCGCTTCGAATTGCTCAAGCAGAAGCTCGATGCCCTCACCAAGCTCGGACTGACCGTATCCGTACGCAACAACCGCATGGTCATCTCCATGCCCGGCGACGTCCTGTTCGATTCCGGCAAGGTCGACCTGAAGACCGAAGGAAAGAAGATCATCGGACAAGTCGCGGACGTCATCCGCGGCGATGCCCAGCTGAACTCGCGCACCTTCCAGGTCGCTGGCCACACCGACAACAAGCCCCTTCAGGGTGGTCCCTATAAGGACAATTGGGGACTGTCGGTCATGCGCGCTCGCGAAGTGCTCATGTACCTCATCTCCCCGGCCGAGAAGGGCGGCGGTGCCCTCAACCCCAGCAAGTGGAGCGCTGTCGGCTACGGCGACACCGACCCGATCGTCGGTAACGATTCCCCCGAGAATATGCAGAAGAACCGGCGCGTCGAGCTCGTCATCATGCCCAATGTCGAAGAAATGCTCGACCTCAAGAGCTTGACCTCTTCGCCCTGACCCCTGCCCACCAGCTTTCCTCGTCTATCCCGACTCGTTCGCACCCTCCCTCGGCCTACCTCGCCGGAGCCTTGCCATGCGCGTTGCCACCATCGATATCGGCACCAACTCGGTGCTGCTGCTCATCGCGGAAGCCTCGGACGGCCGGATCGAGCCGGTCGTCGAGAGATCCACCATCACCCGCCTCGGCCAGGATGTCGATCGCACGCGGTCGCTCCATCCCGATGCGGTTGATCGTACGCTCGCTTGTCTGCGCGACTATGCCACGATGCTGCAGCAGCACCCTGTGGATCGGCTGGCAGTCGTGGCCACGAGCGCGAGTCGCGACGCCAAGGGCGCCGAGCATTTCGTGCGTCAGGCAGAGAGCATCCTGGGTGCGGCACCACAGGTCATATCCGGACAACGCGAAGCGTTGTTGACGTTCTCCGGTGCATTGTCGGGACTGCCGATCGACGGACCGGTGGCGGTGCAGGATGTCGGGGGTGGGAGCACGGAGATCGTGGTCGGTGCCCTGCAAAAGGGGCATCCACAGGTCTTCAGCGCAGTTTCGATCGATGTCGGCAGCGTGCGGATGACCGAGCGGTTCCTGCGCTCGGATCCCCCCACGCAAGAGCAGATGGATGCGGTGCGCGCCCACGTGCGCGAAGAGCTGCAGCGGGCTCCGAAGGTGCAAGCGGGTGTGCAATGGGTGGGAATCGCGGGAACCATCACCACGCTTGCGGCGATTGCGATCGAGGTTGCTCCCTATGATCCGAAGCGCATCCATGGCGCGGCCCTGTCGATCGAGCAGATCGACCGCCTGATCGAGCGTCTCGCTTCGATGCCTCTGGAGCAACGCCGGGCCTTGCGCGGATTGGAGCCCAAGCGAGCGGACGTCATCGTGGGAGGAGCGCTCGTGGTCCGCGAGGTCCTTGCATCCGGCGCCGCAGGCTCCATGATGGTCAGCGACCGAGGTGTCCGTTGGGGCCTGGCGCTGGAGCTGGCGAGGGCGCCGTGACGAAGAATGCCGGGTCGATCGACTATCTTCCAGGATCGTCTCAACTAACTTGACAAGATCGGCCTCGGCCTATTAGGATCCCGGCGCCTGCCGCACTTGTGACCCGAAATCTTAGCCCCCGGTTGCAGCTGCAGGAACGCGAATGCGCCGCATGACAGGGTGCTGGAATAAGTCGACCCCATAACCGTTAAGACTCGGTTGCGTCGAGGACCCCTTCGAACTCGGCGTCAGGGCCACGATTTTGGTTCGATTGCGGCCGGATGTGAACAAGGAGACGCTAATGCAGGCACGCGCGGAAGTGAAATTCAAGGTTGGCGACAAGGCCGTTTATCCCGCCCAGGGCGTGGCAGAGGTCATCAGCATCGAGGAAAAAGACATCGCGGGTTCGCGGCAGCGCTTCTACGTGCTCCGGATCATGGACACGGACCGCAAGATCATGGTCCCGGTCGCCAACGCCGGCGCAGTCGGCCTGCGTCAGGTCATCTCCGAGCAGGAGATCCGCGAGATCTTCGACATCCTGCGTGAGCGCACGATCGCATTCGACAACCAGACCTGGAATCGCCGCTATCGCGGCTTCATGGACAAGATCAAGACCGGCAGCATCTACGACGTCGCCGAAGTGCTGCGCGATCTGTACCGCCTCAAGACCGACAAGCAGCTGAGCTTCGGTGAGCGCAGGATGCTCGACACGGCGCGCTCTCTGATCGTCAAGGAGATCGCCATCTCCCGCGGGCAGACCGAAGAGCAGGTGCGCACGGAGATCGAAGCGATTTTTTTAGCTAATTGATCCCACCCCCCGCCGAGGCCCGGCCCCTGCCTCGAGTCCCTCGACTGACCCCATCCACTCTCCTCCTCGAGCGTCACAGAACGCCTGCGTCCGGACGCCGCTCCACAGGAGGCAACGGCGGTAGCTGCAGATCGATTCGCCAGGCCTGGTTCTCGCGCACGCACCGAATCGACGCATGCTCCACTTCGGGGTCCGCGCCCACGGCCTCGACGATGGCTGTGTCGCCTGCGATCCGCGAGGTGAGCTGGCGCGGCACGAAGCGGAGAGAGAACCGCGACGGCACGATCATCTGCTCGGGTTCCATCTTGCGTCCGGTCGCAGCAGAGGCCCGACGCGCCCGCTCTTCGAGGTTCGCCTTTGCGGACTGGGAAAGCAGGGCATAGGCCGCGCGCGACGCCTCAGGGCTACCGTGCACGCGCTGCATGCGCTCGATCCATTCGCGCACGACGCTCTCCGGCGTGGCATCGGGGCGTCGACGCGAGCAGCCCGCGGCAAGCAGGCACAGCCCCACGAGCAGCGATCGGCGCGAGCACGTTGGCGGACTCGATCGGCGCGTTGGCGCAACGACCGGGAGCTTCTGTGCACGCAGCGGATCGAACCTCATGTTGGCGCAACCAAGGGTGACGCTCCGGGCACCTGGGCTGGTAGGCGCGGGGTGACCCGGGTCGCGGCTGGTGCTGTAGCTTGGCTTGCGCGAGGCGCCAATGCTTCAGAAATCACATCGAATTTGGCCGTCGACCCTGGGTGGAACCTACGATCGCACGCCATGGGCAAGAGCTGGAGCGTGCTGCTGTCGTGGCCTGGGCGGACCGGGCCAGAGGCCGCAGTGCCTGAGGTCGAGCTGGAGCGAGTAGCGGGCGACGACTCGGCGATCCGGATCGTGCATGGGGACAACGAAGGGGTGCTTCAGGCCATGGCGCCTGAGCTCGAGGGGAAGGTCTCTCTGGTCTACCTCGACCCGCCTTTCTTCACGATGCGCGAGTTCGAGCGGGTGACGCGTCGCAAGAGCGGGACGAGCCCGCCGGTGCGGATCCTGACGCCGGCCTTTGACGATCGCTGGTGCGGGCTGGAGAGCTATCTCTCGTCGCTTCGCAGCAGGCTGGTGCTTCTTCGCAAGCTGCTTTCGCCGCACGGCAGCGTGGTGGTGCACGTGGATCCGCGCACCAGTCACTACGTAAAGGTGCTCGGGGACGAGATCTTCGGGCCAGACGCGTTTGCGAGCGAGATCGTGTGGCGCTACCGGCGTTGGCCCGCGCGGACTCCGAACTTCCAACGCGTGCACGACGTGCTGCTGCGCTGGGTGGCGGATCCGTGCGCAGCGCCCCGGTTCACGCAGCTGTACGAAGAGCTGGCGCCGTCCACGCTCAAGACGTGGGGTCGGGGCAAGCAGAAGGCGGTCTTCGATGGCACGGGCCGCCGTCGCAGATCGTCGACCGAGCAAGCCCCGTCGCCGGGCGTGCCGCTGGGGGACGTGTGGGAGATCTCGATCATCGCGCCGGTGGGGCGGGAGAGAACGGGGTATCCGACGCAGAAGCCGGAGGGGCTGCTGGAGCGTGTGATCGGAGCGCTGTCCGAGCCTGGAGACATCGTGTTGGATCCGTACATGGGCAGCGGCACCACGCTGTCGGTGGCCGCGAAGCTGGGGCGCAGGGCGGTGGGGATGGATCAGAGCCATGTTGCGGTTGGGGTGACCCGCGAGAGGCTGGCAGCGGCTGGAGTGCAGTTCTCCGAGTTTCGGGCTGTCCCGGTGCAGCGCCAGCAGGCCCCTGGGCAGTTGCGGCGTCACGCGCCTTGACCCCAGGGCCCGGGTCGACAAAAAGCGAAGCACCCATGACCAAGCGTGCTTTCTCCCTGGGCGCAGCAGCCTTTCTCATCACGACAGCGCTGATCGACGCACGGACTGCGCAAGCGCAACCGGATCGGGATCCGAACCAGGTCGTTGCGCGGGTGGGAAACAATGCGATCACGGTGGGCGAGTTCGAGCGGCGCCTTGCCAAGCTCCCGCGCTTCCAGCTGTCGACCTACGGGCAGACACCTGCGGAGATCCGGCGCGGGTTCCTCGAGAAGGTCTTGATCCCGGAGTACCTGTACGCGCAGGGCGCGTTGGCAAAGGGGATGGACAACGAGATCGACACGCGCACGCGCATGAGGGACGTGCTCAAGAGCGCGACGCTGCGCGAGGTCAAGGAGAAGGGCGAAGCGCAGACACCGGTGAGCGACGCCGACGTCGCAGCCTACTACGCAGCGCACCGGGCGCAGTTCGACTCGCCTCCGCGCTACGCGATCTGGCGCATCCTGCTTGCGTCGAAGGACGAAGCAGCATCCGTGCTCGCAGAGGCACGCAAGGACCCGACGCCGAAGACCTGGAACGAGCTGGCGCGCGCACGCTCGCTCGACAAGGCGACCAACCAACGGGGTGGCAATCTCGGGTTCGTGACCGAATCGGGCGACAGCTCCGACGGCAAGATCCGGGTGGATCCTTCGGTGGTCAACGCGGTCAAGGCGGCAAAGGACGGCGAGCTGATCGATCATCCGGTCGCAGAGGGCGCTGGATGGGCCGTGGTGTGGCGCCGATCGAGCGTTCCTGAGGTGCACCGTCCTCTCAAGCAGGAGGAGCAAAACATCCGGCGGATCCTGGCGCACGAACGGTCCGTGGGAAGCCAGGACAAGCTGATTGCGTCGCTGCGCGAACGCGACGTCAAGAACGTGAACACGTCGGTGCTCGATCTGCTCGAGGTGACCTCCACGGGCCAGCTAGGGCCGCGAGGCAAGCCGGGCCGAATCTACCGAAAGCCGGGCGCTAACGCTCCGGAGAACACTCCGCGCGGCCTGCGCTGAGCGGGCGCCGTCGGGCTCTGGACGCGACAAGGAGCACTCGCGCACGGCAGGGAGCTTGAGCTGCTGCTGCTCGAGCAGGGCACGAAACGTGCGCGATTCTCCTCGCGCGGTCTCGATGTTGCGCAGGCAACCGGAGACGTCGCCGCGGCTGGCAGCCTCTGTGGCGCGCTCCAGGCTGGCAAGCGCGAGCAGGAAGTGCGGGTGCGCCTTGTCGACCTCCTTGGGGATCGTCAGGTGTGCAGCCGCGTCCATGCGTGCTTCTGCGATGGTGTGCGCCACGCGAGCGAGCTCCCGGTCGCCGAGGTTGGAGCGCACGAACTCGACGGACTGGAAGCCTTCGCGAAGGAGCATCGCGGCCGTGTTCATGTACGGGCCTGCGAGGGCTGGCGACGCGAAGAGGGTGGCGAGGGCGAAGGTGAGAAGGAGCACCAGACGTTTCATCTTGGATCCTCCGGCACTGCGGGGTCGAGCTCGAGGACGGACCTTGCAGCTTCGCGCTCCGCCTGTTTCTTGGTACGGCCACGGCCTCTGCCGCGCGGTGCATCGTCGATCTGCACTTCGACCTCGAACCACCGATCGTGGTCGGGTCCTTCGACAGCCACGGTACGATACACCGGGGCGCTGCTTCCGGCCTGCTGCACGATCTCCTGCAGGCGGCTCTTCGGGTCGCGGGCAGCGAGGCGGGCAGCTTTGTGGGGAACGTCGCCCACGATCCGCGCGGTGAAGGCGCGGGCGGCGTCGAGCCCGCCATCGAGCCAGACCGCAGCGACGAGGGCTTCCACGACGTCGGCCAGCACCTTGGATTGGACGGCGTCCGCGATGGCGCCCCTTCCGAGGCGCACGTAGCGGGCGAGCTCGACGGAGCGGGCGAAGGCCGCGAGGGCTTCGGTGTTGACGAGGGCAGCGCGCATACGCGTGAGCCGTCCTTCGCTGGCCCGGGGCATGTGCTGCAGCAGAAGCTCGCTTACGCACAGCCCGAGCACCGAATCGCCCAGGAATTCGAGACGTTCGTAGTCGCTCGCGCCAGGGTGCTCGTTGACGTAGCTGGCGTGCGTGAGCGCCTCCTGCAAGTGGGGCGGCTCGCGATCGAGGCCGAGCGTGCGGAGCAGTTCCGAGGCTGGAGGGATCGTTGCCATGATGGTCGGGCGCGTCGGGCTACAAGCCTGGCCTGGCATCTTGGATCCAGGGCGCGTCGGTTGCCAGCCAGACCGCGATCGAGCCCTGGAATGCCGTCCGCAGGCCCGTTCCTCGCAAGGTGCATTGGCCCAGGGCAAGCTCCGTCGCTATGCTGTCGCTCATCGTGGCGAACCTCGTTGCATGCCCGTTCTGCAGGGAGATGTTCAAGGCTGGCGAGGCGGACGTGTGCCCGTCGTGCGGCCTGGGCTTGTCCGACATCGCAAAGCTGCCTCCATCGTATGAGGCGAAGCTGGAGGATGACTTTCCGGAGAAGCCCGGGTGGGAGACGCTGCCGCTGCTGTACTGGCGTCGGGGACGGTTGCCGCTGCTGATCGCTGCGGTCGCCGGGGTGGCGTTCTTCTTTCTCCCGTGGATCCACGAGACAGCGCCGGACCGCTTCGACTTCACCGGCTTCGAGCTTGCGCGCCGGCTGGTGTGGATGTGGGCGTGCGTGGTGAGCTGGGGAATGCTCGTGCCCATCCTGATGGCGCGTCGATCGATCGTCGGGATGCGTGGTGCGCGGGTGGTGACCGCGCTGTTCTGCGCGATCCCGCTGCTGAGCACGATCGTGCTCATGGTGGCGCCGCCGCGTCCGCCGCAGAACCTTCACTTCCCCTTTGCGTTCCACTTCGGCATCGGGATGTGGGCGACGCTGGGACTGGCGATCGCGGCGCTTCCGTTCGGGCTGACGTTCGGTGGGAGGATGGACGAGGCGCGGCCGTCCAAGGCGAGCGGCCAGCACGAGGACATGAACTGACCGGGGCGGCGGAAACGCTGGAAGCGATGGATCGTGAGGGATGCCTCGAGCAGCCGGCTGTGCGCAGAAGCTCGATGTGGCTATGCTCCGGACATGTTGATCAGGGCCAGCAGCAGGTTTCGAGCGATGGTGCAAGGCGCAGCGCCCATTGCAGAGATCGGAGCGTATCTGGATGAGCTTCCGGCGGCGCGCAGGGTCGAGGAGGTGCGATCGCTGCGCGGACGTCTGGTTGGCGTGCTCTACGATCTCGCGAAGGGGACTGCGGCGCTGGCGTTGAGCGATCTGGTGGCGGATTCGACGCCTGCGGGTGCGACGGTGGCGTTCGAAGGTCGCAACTCGCTGCCGGCGTTCTCGAAGTTCCAGAAGCGGTTCACGCGGACGGCCGACGGCATCGTCTTTGGACACAATGCGTTTGCGGCGTCGGCGGCCACGGGCCCCGGGTACTTCACGGTGAAGCTGGCGGACGAAGAGCACCCGGGAGAGCTGCTGTTCGACTACACGGAGCCGCCGCCGTTCGAGCCTGCGGGCTGGCCGAGATACGTCACCAACGACCAGCTGATATCCAGATTTGTATACAGCCGGATGCACGACTTCGTGCGGCGCGTGGCGCGCG
The DNA here is from genome assembly GCA_016218915.1 of Deltaproteobacteria bacterium. Taxonomy (GTDB): domain Bacteria; phylum Myxococcota_A; class Polyangia; order Polyangiales; family Polyangiaceae; genus JACRCQ01. Next base: position 31,538 of record JACRCQ010000076.1, on the reverse strand, counting down.
GCGTGGTGGTCGGGTCGGCGTACAAGCTGGGAGTGAAGCAGGATGCCTGGTTCACGCTGACGTCGCCTCGTTGATGCCCATCGGAGAGATCAGCGCGATCGTGGCGGCCCTCGCCTGGGCGATCGGGTCGCTGCTCTACGGGTTCATCGGCAAGCGGGCGAGCGCTGCAGCCATGAACGCGGGCAAGCTGCTCACCGGCGTGGTCGTGCTCGCAACGGCGCGAGCGCTGTGGATGGGCAGCGCCTGGCCGGCCGGCACCCGCGCAAGGGAGATGGCGCTGCTTGCGATCAGCGGACTGATCGGGCTCGCGGTAGGCGACACCGCCTACTTCGGCGCGATCAGGGCGATTGGAGCGCCCCGCGCGTTGCTGATGCTCTCCGGCGCACCGGTGATCGCAACGCTGATCGGGCTGGGCATGGACGAGCCGCTGACCGCGCGCGACGCCGCGGGGATCGTGGTCACGCTGGCAGGCATCGGCATGGTGATCTATCGCCGCAACGGTGGGGAGCTTTCGCGCGCGATGCTGGTGCGCGGGGTGGCCCTGGCAGCGCTCGCAGCGCTCTGCCAGGCCGTGGGCGCGATCCTGGCGCGCATGGGCATGAAGCAAGGCATGGATCCGCTGGGAGCGTCGGTCGTGCGGCTCGCGGTGGGGCTGGCGGGAATGGCGGTCTTGGGCTGGGGCAGCGGCCAGAGCAAGGGATGGCTGTCCGAGCTGGGACGGGAGCGGACGTGGATGAAGGTTGCGGGAGCGGCCTTGATCGGAACCTGCGTGGGGGTGTTCCTGTCGCTCGTGGCGCTTGCCAGGAGCCGGTCGGTGGGCGTGGCCTCCACGCTGCTGGCCACCAGCCCTGTGTTCGTGCTGCCGATTGCACACGCGTTCAAGATCGAGCGAGCGTCGCTCCGGGGCGTGGCAGGAACCATCCTCGCAGTGGCAGGCGTCGGATTGCTCGCGTGGCGATAGCGCGCTACCACGCCTGGGCCGGCGATGACGTACAACTTCGACCACGATGCCTGGTACGACCGGGAGCGGGAAGCGCTTTCGTTTCGCTTGCTCTCCAAGGCGATCACGCAGCAGGAGCATGACGAGCTCCTGGAGGAGCTCGACCGCCGCTACGACGAGATGCAGCAGTCGCTCAACGCGACGATCGACTACCGATCCGGATGACGGGACGGGCAGCAGTCAGCGAACCTCGATGCGAGCGTCCTGACGGACTGTCGCCCAGACGAAGATGCCCTGCGGCGCGAGCGTGATGCCCTCGAAGGTGGCTGCGGGCTTGCCGAGCTCGACCGTGGCGGCGCCGTCCGGACGGATCTTGTCGGTGGAGCGTCCCAGCAGCTCGGCGACGGCCTCTGCTTTCGTCGGAATGGGGATCGACACGCGCTGCTGGATGGCGAGCTCGAGCTGACGCTGATCGAGATCGGGCAAGGCGCGGGTGAGCGGGCTCCGGGCGGACAGCATGACCTTGACGTCGTCGAGACGCACTGCACCTCGCTCGCGATCCAGAGCGGGCGTTGCGATGAACGGGATCCTGCCGCAGACGTCACCGCCGAGCTGCAGCTCGAAGCGGAGCCCATCGCTCATGGGATGGGCTTCGACAGTGACCGGCGCTGCTCTCGCGCTGCCCGCGGAAATCGCCAAGGGCGTGAGGTTCTGCACGAGGCTCTGCGACAGGGAGCGGGAGTCGAGCAGCAGGGGAGCGCGCACGACGATGCCGGCAGCGGACTTGGGATCGGACCGGGGGGGAGGCGGATTCGGAGGAGAAGCCAGCGCGGCCGCGGCTGAACCCGGGACCGCCGCGCCGCGGACCACGACGGGGATCGAGGCGATGTCGCCCTGGATCACGGGCGTTCCGACGGTCATCTGATCGGGATCGAATCGGAGGTGCTGCGCGCCGAGCTCAGCGTCGAGCCTTGCAGCTCTCCAGATGGCGGTGGCGGGGCGCAGGAGCGACGGCAGGGAGGCATCGATCTTCGCGCGCAGGGCTGCTGCTTGCTGGTTGGCGCCTCGCTGGATCATGGAGGTGGCGTCGATGGGCCCGAGCGTGCAGGAGCGGGTCATCGCGACCACGACCCTGGAAGGGCCCAGGGACCAATCGGTGGCGGGCTCCAGGCCCAGGGAGGCATCGGCGACGGCGGCGGGCTGGCATTCCGCGTACACGACGCAGCCGAGGGGACCGAGCGGCTTGCACACCTCGGCGGTCGCGTTGATCTGGCTGGTGAAGTGCAGACGCTGGCCTCGGAGCGACGCGGTGAACGGCGTACGCCGTGCAGTGTAGGTGAGCAGCCCAGCGGCGCCGACGTTGACGCGGCTTGCGGCTGCCTGCGGTGGGACTTCGGAGGCGATGCGCGAAGCGATTGCAGAGAGGCTGACCAGGATCGTGGCGCCGATCTGCGAGCGATGCAGCTCGTCGCCGCGCGATGCGTCGAGTGCGTCCGGGGGCTGGCCTGGCTCGGGCTCGAATGCGGGGAGCACGATCCGGCAGCCGGGGGTCGGAGCGCCGGGTTCGCCGGCTGGGGGCAGGGTCTGCGTGGAACGGCACGACGCAGAGATGGCCGCGAGCGTCAGTGCAAAGCAGGGTGCGAGCGCGTGGGTCACCGCATCACTTGGGCGCAGGCGCCTTGTCCGTGACGGTGAAGTTGATCTTCGCGGGGTTGGAGGAGACCGCGCCGACGGGCGTGAGGCGGCGGCGGTCGACCCCGAGATCGATGAGCTGCTTGACGAGCTGGGCAGCGCGTTCGACGGCGCGATCGGCCAGCTCCTCGTCGGTATCGGAGCCCTGCAGCACCACCTCGACGTCGACGCGGCGGATGGAGGACATGGCGCGCAGGGCAAAGGCGATCTCCTGGAGCGCGGAAGCATCGGAGGCAGAGGGCTCGGGGCCGAGCGGGGGCTGGACGACGAAGCGGTCCCCGCGCAGGTGGGCGCGCTTGGGGCAGCCGAGGGTATCCTTGTCGCCGCTGGCCTCGGCGGGCTCCGATGGGCACTTGTCGAGCTTGTCGACCACGCCGTCGTTGTCCGCGTCAGGACAGCCAGAGATCGCAGGGTCCGAGCTCTTGGAGCCAGGGTTCTTGGGACATCCGTCCTGGTGATCCGCCACCCCGTCTCCGTCACTATCCAGATTCGGACATCCGTTTCGACCGGGCTCCGTCGACTTCGGCCCTGCCTCCTTCGGACAGGCGTCGTCAGCATCGGGAATGCTGTCCAGGTCCTGATCGGACGCGGGCGCCTTGTCTGCGGGCAGCTGGGGTGCCCAGCTGACGGTTGCCATCGCCCGGAGCGCAGCGGTCCCGGGTGAGGTTCCCATGCCGGGCCCTGCAGCCAGGCCGGCGGTCAGCGGGCCGAACGGCTGGCGCACGGTTGCCCAGATCTCGAAGAGCGAATCGACCGAGGCGTCATTGGCCTTGCGCAGCCCGGCCCCAAGAAACTCGGCGCCGACGGACGTACCGCCAGCGGCGACGCGCACATCGGCAGCGCATCCGAAGGCGAGCCTGTCTCCTTGCTTGGAGGCGGCGAAGCCTGGGCCGAAGAACGCAGTGCACCCCAGGCGAGCCGGGTCGATCTGAGCGAACGCTCCGGCCAGCAGCTCGGGGTGCCAGCGGCCGTCGCCCATGTAGGCATCGCGATTGCCGGTCGGCATCCGCGTGCGAACGCCTAGCGCGTAGCCGAACCAGGGCTGGGCCCAGGAGCGCAGCAGGATCCCAGCGCGCACGTCACCGAGGGCCACACTCGAAGCGGGCGCGCGGATGACGGTATCGCCGACCGTGGTATCGCTGCCCTGCTGGAGCAGGGAGACAGGAGCGAGCAGATCCACGGACAAGGCACGGGTGAATTGCAGGCCCAATCCAGCGTGGGCGATGAGCGAGTTCTCGACCGGGGATCCGACCTTCTCCAGGCTTCCCGCCTGACGCGAGTGAACGGTCAGAGGTGAGCGGGCGTAGTCGACGAGCAGGGCAGCGGACAGCAGGCGAGCTCCTGAAGTGTCTGCGCGTGCCGGCCCCTCGACGACGAGGAATGGACTCTGGGGAGAGGCTGGTTGGATCGGATCCAGCTGAAACCGAGGCGCTGTCTGGGCGGAGGCGGTCGTGGTCCACGCGACAATCGTCGCCAGACATGTCAGCAGGGATGGCCGGAGGGGTCGCACGGCCCGAAGGATACCCACAGAAGTGGGCAGGGCGCGAGCCTGCCTGGAAGTATGGGCCGACATGGGCGACAATCGTCGGACTTGCCGGCGGAATGACAGCTCTGGCACACCTGTTGCGACTGGCGTGGCACAGGGAGACGAATCATGATTTCTCCTATGGTCCGATGGATGACGCGTGGCTGGCTGTTCACATGGATGACGGTCGTGATGTTCACGGTCGGGTGCGCGGGTGCCTACCAGGACCCTGCGACGCCTGCGGACTACGCGAGCGCCGACGACCCACCTGCTCCGGCGCAACCTGAGCCTGCCTACGAGCAGGTTTCGGCAGCCGACCAGGCAGCGCTGACGAACGCGGACTACCAGGACACCGACCCGTCGGCGCTCACGGAGTTCAAGAGCGAGCTCGATCCGTATGGCGTGTGGATCAACGACCCGACCTACGGCATGGTCTGGATGCCGAACGCTTCGGTGGTAGGCGCCGACTTTGCGCCGTACTCGACGGGCGGGCAGTGGGCGTTGACTGCGGATGGCGACTGGATCTGGGAATCGACGTACCCGTTCGGGTGGGTGACGTTCCACTACGGCCGCTGGGTCTGGCTGCCTGGGCAAGGGTGGGCGTGGATTGCAGGGCGGCGATATGCCCACGCGTGGGTGACGTGGCGCACGGGATACGACGGGTATTCCTACATCGGCTGGGCGCCGATGCCGCCCTGGTACTACTGGAGTGGCGGCGTTGCGGTGGGTCTCTGGGTGGTGCCGCCTGCGCCCTACATGTTCTGCCACAGCCACTATGTCTTCGGGCCTGACATGCATTCCCACATGGTCACCGGAGCGGGCGTGCGCGAAGCGGCGCAGCGAACCCGCCCCTATACGCCTGCAAATCCTTCGATGGGCTCGGGCAACGGCGGACATCGCTTTGCCTCTCCCACGCGCGGCCCGTCATTGGCGCAAGCCAACATCCCTGGGGACAAGGCTCCGAAGTCCTACGCCGCGCCCAATCCCAAGGCCTGGTCCATGGCGCGTCCCTCGAGTCCCGCGTCGGCTGCCTCGCACGCGCTCGTGAGGCCCCCCTCTGGCGTGACGAGCAGGGCTGGTGCGGTAACGCCGGGCTCTTCGGTGAGCCGCGCGACCTACAGCGGGATGCCCACGCGCATGAGCCGCGAGACCTACGCAACGCGTGGTGCGAGCCCTGCGTTCCGATCGTCGGGCTCGCCAAGCTACCGATCCTCACCCAGCCCGTACTACGGACCGAGCTCCGGGCATTCCAGCTCGGTCCCGGGGTATCGGGCTCCGTCGTATGGCAGATCGCCTTCCTACGGGGCGTCCCCTTCGTACGGCAGCTCGTACCGATCCCCGACCCCGAGCTATGGCAGCTCGCGTTCCTACTCGCCGCCTTCGTACAGCGGAGGATCTTCGTTCCGCGGAGGCGGCTCGCCTTCGTTCCACGCACCGTCTGCACCGCCGTCGTACCGTCCACCGAGCTCGGGTTCCTCGATGCCTTCCGGGGGACGATCGTTCGGCGGTGGGCACAGCCGCGGCGGAGGTGGACGCCACCGTTGATGATGCGAGGTTGCTCAGCCTGTGATGCTTCAAGGAGCGAAACCCATGCGTGATGGACTTGTGACATTCATCGCCCGTTGTCGGCTCCCGCTGCTCGCACTTGCCGTCGTGCTCCCCAGCGCGGCCACCGGATGCATGGTCGAGGCGGACCGATGCGAACACTGCGGCGGCATGGGCGGTCCGGTGGTGGGCACGGCTGGCTCGCCCAGCGCGCCTGCGGTGACGACGGCCCAGATCGACACCGGCCAGACGCTGTCGACGGATCCGGGGGTCGGAGCCGGCGTATTCATCGAATACGACGAAGGAGGCCACTGGCACGTGTACACCGCGTGCGATTCCAACCTCTACGGCGAGGGATGCGATTGGAACGTGGTGGCTTCGGTGGGCACAGGCCAGCTCATCACGGACGTGTCGATCGAGGGCGCTGAGTCGAAGGACGGCGATACGATCTATCCGGGGATGGACAATGTGGAGCTAGCGGTGACGACGTGGTCCGATTTCGACGGGATGAGGTTCGTCACCACGCCAGGCACGACGGTGCGCTTCGACGTGTACCTGGGAGGGCTTCGCGACGCCCGCTACATCTACTGGGTCGGCAACAACGCGATCCACAAGGGTGCGCCCTCGGACCCGATCGACCTCAAGCCTTCCAAGCCCTGATCCCGTAGCATCGTCCGAGCTGCGCATTCGGCACGCACGAGGCGTGCGCGCTGGAGCGATTTGAGCGACCTGTCCTCTTGCCCCCTTCCGGTTTGCTCCGCCGGACTTATGCTGCCGCAACATGGAATCCACAGTTCAGATCAAGGGCATGAGTTGTGGTCATTGCGTCAAGGCGGTGGACCAGGCGCTCCGCAAGCTCGATGGGATCAAGGATGTCAAGGTCACGATCGGCGAGGCGGTGATCACGACCGACGGGCCGATGAACGAGACCGCGGTACGGGAAGCGATCAAGGACGAGGGCTTCGAAGTGGTGTGAGGCGTCGAAGCCAGTGGGCAGGACGCGACTTCAACGAAGCCGGGTTCCTGCTATGATCGGCGCGTGCGGTTACTCAGGTCTTATGGAGCCCTTGTCTGCGTGCTCGCCTTGTCGGCGTGCTCTTCGACTCCATCGACCGAGATTGCGATTCCCGAGCCCACGGATGCTGCGGACGGGGCCCTGGACGTCGTGGACGAGGACGCTGCAGACGAAGCGCCGGACGCGTCGGACGACGTCAAGGAATCGAGCACGAAGCCGCCTGCGCCTGTGACCGTGGGGTTGGAGCCCACGCCCCATGCGGTGCCGGACGGAGGGACTGCGCAATCGAGCGAGCTCGACGCGGTGCTGCTGAGCATGGCGACAGGCGCGCGCGGGCTGACAGCGACGGTCTCATGGGCCGATCTGGAAGGAGATGAGACGTCGCCGGCGTGGACGAGGCTGGAATCGCTCGCCGGATTGTTGCGATCGCAGAAGAGGGTGTTGCTGCTATCGATCCCGGCTGTGGATGCGACGGTCGATGGGCGGCCTGGGTCGTTGCAGGGGGCGGGGTGGGATTCGGCCACGACGAAGGCGGGGATGCAGACGCTGGTGGACCGGCTGTTTGCGAAGCTAGGCCCTGAGCTGCGCTACCTGAGCTTGGGATTCGAGCTGGATCGGTACGCGACCTCGGACCCGGCGCAGCGTGATGCACTCCTTGCATTCATGCAGGACGCGGTTCGGTACGCCAACACGCATCCGGACCGCGAGAACGCGCAGACGGGTGTGACCTGGTCGCACAAGGCGTGGCTGAGCGAGCCCACGCCGGGCACGTGGGCGACGGGGCTGGTGAAAGAGTCGGACGTGGTCATGATGTCGTACACGCCCATCGGCGAGGATCTGCGGGCAGGTCCTGCAGACAGCGTGCACGGGGATCTTCCGGCCATGGTCGTGGCTGCGGCAGAGCGGCCGATCGTCCTCGCGTCCGTGAGCTATCCATCGTCGACGCTGATTGGGGGGAGTGAGGACGAGCAGGCGCATTTCTTCGACCTGCTTTTTCTCGAAGTGGAGGCCCAGCGAGCGAGCGTCCCCTTTGTCGCGGTGAGTGCGCTGCACGATCCTGAGCCGAAGAGCTGTCTGGCGAAAGCAGCAGCCGTGGGCAAGCCGGGATCGCCGGAGCTGTTCGCATACTGGTGCAGCACTGGGCTGCGCACGTTGGACGGACAACCGAGGAAGGCGTTCGATTCCTTCAGGAGCGGGGCAGCGGCTTTGTTGGACCCGTAGCGGGGGTTGATTCTGCTATCCTGCGACCGATGTTGGGTTTCGAGCCGCGCGATGCCGCGGCGTGGTATGTGAAGCGCTCCCGTGTCAACCAGTAGTCCCAGTCCTCGAACCAGAAAGCCCCGCGCTCGAAAGGCCGCGTCACCACGCGCGAAGGTAGCCGGCCCGAAGAAGCCAGTGGAGCAACCCCCGATTCTGCTCGCAGAGCCGGTCGAGGACGAGACACGTGCGCCCCTGGCTGTTGGCGATCTGGCGCCGGTTGAGGTGCTGGCGCCGGTTGAGGAGCTGGCACCGGTTGAGGAGCGAGCGCGTGCTGTAGAGCCGGCACCGGCTGGGGAGCTGACGCGGATGGAAGAGCCTGGGCCGGTCGCAGCTCCGGAGCGTGGGGCTGTGGCGAGGCCTGCGCTTCTGGTGGACGAAGCCCGCATCGATCCGGACGCGCTCAAGGTTGTGCGCAGGTTGGTTCGGCACGGGTTCGAGTCGTACCTGGTCGGTGGCGGCGTACGCGATCTGCTGCTGGGGCGGCGTCCCAAGGACTTCGACATCGCGACCAAGGCGCGGCCCGAGCAGGTTCGCACCCTTTTCCGCAACTCACGCATCATCGGACGTCGGTTCCGGCTGGTCCACGTGCTGTTCAGCGAGCGCAAGGTCATCGAGGTCGCGACGTTTCGTCGAAACCCACACGGGGCCGACGACGCGTTGCCTGGCGACGACCTGTTGATTCGCAGCGACAACGCGTTTGGCAATGCGCAGGAAGACGCAGCGCGTCGGGATCTGAGGATCAACGCGCTGTTCTACGACGTGGATCGGCGGCAGGTCATCGACTTCGTGGGGGGCATCCCGGACATCGAGGGGCGGGTCGTGCGGACGATCGGCGATCCGGAGGTGCGGTTCCGCGAGGATCCGGTGCGCATGATCCGCGCGATCAAGTTTGCGGCACGGCTCGATCTAGGGATTGCGCCGGATGTCTACGACGCGATCGTGCTGTGCAGGGATTCGATCGCATCGGCGGCTCGTCCGCGGCTGTTCGAGGAGCTGCTCAAGGTCCTTCGAAGCGGAGCGGCTCGCCGTTCGGTCTGGCTCGCGTGGGAGACCGGGTTGCTGCATCTGCTGCTGCCCGAGCTGGCGACGTTGCTCGACGACGACCTATCGGAGCGTGGGCCGGCGACGCGCGCTTGGAGAGCGCTGGGCGAGGTCGATCGTCGCACGGTGCTGCTGGGGGCGCCGCTCAACGACGTGGTGCTGATGGCGACCCTTCTGCTCGAGCCGCTGCGGGAAGGCGTGAATGGCAGCCGTGATCGCGTGGGGTCTGCGTACGAGGTGCTCCAGCCCGTGATCGACCGACTTGCGCTGCCGCGCAGGATTGCTGACGAGATCTGCCGGATTGTGGCCATCCTGCCACGGGTGGCCGCGGGCAAGCCTGGCAGACTCGCACGCAGCGAGCTGTACGCTTTTGCCTCCGAGGTGGTTTCCATCGACTCAGCCGCGGCGCGTCAGGCCTGATCGACAGGGGGCCGGCCGCCTTCCAGACAGGGGAGCAGACACCATGGCCATTCAGCCCAAGCCCTATCTCGTCAACCTGCTGCGCTGCGTCTGTCAGGACGTCATCTTCGCGCTCGCCTCCTCGCACGAAGTGGTGGAGGACGAGCTGGCTGCGATCTCGAAGCGTCGGGCACCGATGTACGAGTCGGTCGGCAAGGGGGGCCCGATGGACATCGACGACTGGCGCAGCTGGATCGTGGCGATGAGCGCGGTTGTGGCTCCGGTTCATGCGCCCGAGTGGTTGCCGATGCGGGATCTGGTCCAGAACGTGTCGCTCGAGGCAGGGGCTCGCGGGGTACGGTCGCTGTTCACCTCCAAGCCGAGCGAGAAGGAGATCCAGCGCACTCGACGCATCGGGGCGTTGGCAGTGCGGACGCTGGCAGCGGTGCTTGGATGCGACGGTGAGCTCCGCCCGGACGAGGAGCTGCTGCGTGCGAGCCTGGTTGCAGCGCTGGGGCTGCCCGACGAGGACAGCCGGCTGCTGACGGCGGAGAAGCCGATGCCTCCGGAGGCGATCGAGGTGTACGGCGAGATGGATCCGAAGGTTGCCAAGTCGCTCTTGCGAGGGGCGTGGATGGCAGCCTTCAGCGACGGCATCGAGCCTCGGGAAGACGATGCGGTGCACAAGCTGGCGCAGAAGTTCGGCATCCTGGCCCAGGATGCGGAGGCGTCGAGGCAGGAGACGCGAGCGCGTGTGGATGGTCGCAAGAGCTTTGGGTCGGCGGCAGTCGACGCGGTGCGCTACGTGCTGAGCGACGAGCCGGAGACCGGGCAAAGGCTCGCGCGGCTCGCTGCGGAGATCGCGCTACCGACCGTACATCGTGCGGAGTCGCTGGCAGCGATCGACAACGCGGGGCCGGTGATTCTCGCGAAGCGTCATGCTCTCGAGCGCATGCAGCGCGAGGCTTGTCTGGCGCTCGGGTGGTTTGCAGCGCTGTCGACCGATCCGAGCCTGTCGCGCGCCGCTGAGCTGGCTGCGCGCCATGATCGGGTGGCGACGGATCTTGGGGCTCGTCCGGAAGGTGCGGTGGCGCGAGCGATGGCGGAATCGTTCCTGCAGAACCAGCTGATTGCAGCGGCGACCGCGGCGGGCCTGTAGGCAGACCGTCCGGTCGGAGCAAAGATCACAGGCGCGAACCCTTTGTCGGCGCCGTGCATCCTACCTAATTGCAAGTAGCACCATAGACTTTATGCCCATTTGAGGTCATGGACCTGGGCAGGCCGCCACGCGCGACGTCGCTCACGGCCGGACGGCATCTCCGCCGTCGGCTTTGACTGTCGAAAGGAGTGCTTACCGATGAAACGTAGTGCTTGGATCGCTTTCACCGCCGCGGTGTCGCTGGGAGCCCTGTGGGGTTGCTCAGGCTCGGACAGCGCGTCGACGCTCCAGGAGCCGGGCGCAGGCGGCGCAGCCGGGACGGGCGGCGGCTCGGGTGCGGCTGGCAATGCTGGCAGCGCGACAGGTGGCGCGGCTGGCAATGCGGGCGGCGCGACCGGAGGCGCGGCTGGTAATGCGGGTGGCGCAGCAGGCGGCGCGGCAGGAGCCGCGGGTGGAGCTGCGGGCGGTGCAACAGGTGGCGCAGCGGGGACTGGCGGTGCTGCTGATTGGTGGCCCAACGCCTACGATCCGAACGGGACGGCGACGGTCAAGTCAGGTGAGCACAATGCCGGCAAGGACTGCCTGAGCTGCCACACGGGCCAAGGCGAGGCGCCGAGGTGGCTGTTTGCGGGAACGATCTACGACACGAGCGGCACGACGCCGGTCGCGCACGCTGAAGTCGCGGTCAAGGACCCCACCGGGTTCTACTCGGCGTTCTCGGGCACCAACGGCAACTTCTGGGTCCCGTTCACCGGCACGCCCGTGGATTGGGCGAACGCGCAGGTCAGGGCCAGGAATTCGAACGGCGAGGTGATGATGGGAGGCGTGGCAGCTGCAGGATGCAACTCCTGCCACAGCGCATCCATGCCGATCAAAGCGCCGTAGAAGGTCTCACCGGTCGAAACCTCCCCTCCTGAATCCCATCAGAGTCGTGGACGCTCGGGCGTTCGTGGTTGACGCGCTGCGGGCTCGACCGCATGCCGCGCGGGCGAGGAAGCAAAGGATGCAGAACCAGAACATCGGATTTCTAGGAGCAGGCAACATGGCAGGGGCCATGATCAAGGCGCTGCTCAACGCGGCCGTGGTCAGCCCGGAGCGAATCATGGCCTCGGACGTGCGCGATGATCGTCTCGACGATCTGCATCGCACGTACGGGGTGATGACGACGATGGACAACGCAGAGGTGGTGCAGCATGCGGACCTGCTCGTGCTTGCGGTCAAGCCGCAGGTCGTGGACAAGGTGCTGCCTGCGATGGCCGAGCACATGAGGCCGGAGACGGTGACCATCTCGATCGTGGCAGGCGTCCGGCTCGCAGCGTTGGAGGCGCGCCTTCCGGCTGGAACGCGGCTGGTGCGGGCGATGCCGAACACGCCGGCCATGGTGCTGGCAGGTGCCACCGCGATCGCAGCTGGCACGCATGCGTCGCCCGAGGACATGCGCCAGGCAAAGAGCCTGTTCAACATGCTCGGCAAGACGGTGGTGCTCGACGAGAATCTGCTCGACGCGGTCACGGGTCTGTCAGGTAGTGGACCGGCCTATGTGATGCTGATGATCGAGGCGCTGGCGGACGGCGGGGTGAAGGTGGGACTGCACCGCGAGACAGCGCTGCTGTTGGCGGCGCAGACCGTATACGGTTCGGCGAAGCTGCTGCTGGACTCGGGGGAGCACCCTGGCAGGCTCAAGGACATGGTGACGAGCCCGGGCGGGACCGCGATCGCGGGCCTACACACGCTGGAGGCTGGCGGGCTTCGTCGAACACTGATGGACGCGGTAGAAAACGCTACCAAGCGCGGCGAAGAGCTTGGCGAGCAGCTGGATCGCAAGCTCGCTCCCAACGGAAAAGGCTGATCGCCAGGAGGTTCACGCGGCGGCGACGTAGATCGCGGCGCTCCAGGGGGACAGCTCGATCCGGGCTGACCCGGCGTGGATCTGATCCGCAGGAGCGACGCCGTCCGCGGGGCCGAAGTAGCGTGGTGCACCTGTCCACAAGGCGAGCTTGCAGGGAGCTTCGGGCTCGGGCAGCGCCACGTGCGTGGCTTCGCCGCTGAAGTTGAAGGCGATCAGGACCGGCGGACCGCTCGGGTCTCGCCTGTGCAAGACCAGCCAACGAGCCTGCTCATCCAGGGTGACTTCGCACAGATCCTTGCGGGTGTTGCCGAGCGAGGGATGCATTCGACGCAGCCGCAGCAGGTCGCGGTGCAGGGCGAGGATCTGGCGGTGCGGGGATTGCGCGAGCTTGCTCCAGGCGAGCCGGCAGTTGTCGAAGGTGTGGCGGTCCTGCGGGTCTGGGAAGTCTCGGAAGTGGGAGAAAGCCGCGTACTCTTTGCGGCGTCCTTCGCGCACCGCATCGACGAGGGCAGGGTCGCCATGGCTGATGAAGTAGTGGAACGGTGCGACCTCGCCGTACTCCTGCCCCATGAAGAGCATGGGCAGGGCAGGCGCGCAGAGCAGCGCGCACGACGCGAGCTTCTGCTGCTCCAAGGTCACGAGCGTGGAGAGCCGTTCGCCCTGGGAGGCATTGGCGATCTGATCGTGGTTCTGGCAGTAGACCACGAGCTTGTGGCCTGGCTCGGCCCGGGACGACGAACCGTGGCGCCGCTTGCGGTAGGTCGAACGGCAGCCATCCATGACGAAGCCTTCGAGCAGCGCCTTGCGCAGGTGCTCGAGGCGTCCGAAGTCGGCGAAGTACCCGTGGGAGGTGCTGATCAGCAACGTGTGCAGCGCATGGTGGAAATCGTCGCTCCACTGCGCATCGAGGCCGAATCCGCCCTGCTCTGGGGCGCGAATCACGCGCACGTCATTGAGGTCGCTCTCTGCGATCAGCCAGGCGCGCCGACCCAGCGCACGCGCCTGCTCGTGGAACCTGTCGCGCATCTCGTCGAGGATGTGGCGCGCGCTGAAGTCGAAGATCCCGTGGATCGCATCGATTCGCAGCGCATCGACGTGATACTCGGTGAGCCAGTACAGCGCGTTGTCGATCATGTGTCGGCGCACGCCGTCGCATTCTGCGCCGTCGAAGTTCACAGCATCGCCCCAGGGCGTGCGGTACTTGCAGGTCTGGTACGGCGCAAACTCGGGCAGGTAGTTCCCTTCCGGGCCGAGGTGGTTGTAGACGACGTCGAGCACGACCGCGATGCCGTGCTTGTGACAGGCGTCGATCAGAGTCTTGAGACCCATGCCGCCGCCATAGGTGCACTGGGGTGCATACAGGTGCACGCCGTCGTATCCCCAGTTGTGCCCACCTGGGAACGACGCCACAGGCATCAGCTCCAGGGCATTGATCCCGAGATCGCGGAGGTGAGCCAGCCTGGGAATGATCGCCTCGAAGGTGCCCTCCGGCGTGAACGTGCCGGTGTGAACCTCGTAGAAGATCATCGACTCGAGCGCGATGCCCTTCCAGGAATCGTCGCTCCAGCGGAAGGCGCCGGCGTCCACCACGCGCGATGGTCCGTGCACGCCGTGGGGTTGAGAACGCGACGCCGGATCGGGACGTTGTCGGACGTCGTCGATGACGAAGAAGTACTCCGTACCATCGCGCACGCCGGGGACCGTGCACTCGAAGCTGCCTTCCCCATCCGGAGCCATGGGCACGATGCGCACGGCCTCGTCGAGGATCTGCACCGAGAGCCGGCTGGCTCTGGGCGCCCACACGCGGAAATGCGTGCTTCCGTCCGCGCGAGGGCGTGCGCCGAACGGCAAGGTCCAAGGGAGCGGGCCTGCTGGGGAGGAAGGTCCTGCCGACATCACACTCGCCTTCGGGAGATGATCCGTTTCATACCATGCAGAGGGATGGGCAACCAGCCGGGGCGGTGATCGAGCTCGTAGCCAAGCTCGTAGAGCGCCTTGTCGAGCTCGAGCGCATCGAGCAACAAGCTCGTCGAGGACGCGTCCGAAGGAGCTGCGTGGGTGTCGCGCACGGTGTCGGTCCACCCCTGCAGAAAGGCCTGGCGGGCCGCTTCCTCCCAGGCGAGCGCGAGCGGCTCGAGCTGATGCCAGGCCGCCTCTGCGGGCTGCGCGCGCTCGAACAGCACCGCGAATGCCGCGTAGTCGAAGGAGCGCAGCATGCCTGCCACATCGCGCAACGGAGTGTGCTTGCCCCGGCGTTCGGCGATCGGACGCGAAGGCTCGCCCTCGAAGTCGAAGATCACCCATCGATCCGCGGCGCGAAGCACCTGACCCAGGTGGAAGTCGCCGTGCAATCTCTGCTTGCGTCCTGGATTCGGCACTGCTGCGAGCGCGTCGAGCAGCGACTCGACGGCAGGGATCAGATCGAGCAGATGCGCGTCGCCGAGCGCGGGCGTCGCACGGCGCAGAGCGTCGATGGCACCCTGCCGCCAGCGGTTCAGATCCACCCCTGTAATCGGCTCAGCCGCGAACGCGGAATCAGCTCCGGGCGTGGCGAGTGCGAGGTGCATCTGCGCAGTGGTGATCCCGAGCTCCCGGGCGACAGCGGCATCGGCACGGAGGCGACCTGGGGTCGGATCGTCGAGATAGGCGCGAATCCTGCGCAGCGCATCCGCCCAGCCATCGCCGTCGTTTGCGACGTATTCCTGGATACCTGCGAGCGTCGAGACGCTTCCGTCCGGGGACGCATAGGACAGCTCGCCCAGGTATCGAGGGATGTCTGCGAAGCCGACGGCAGTCAGGAACCGGGTGACTTCGACGTCGGGATGGGTGCCAGGCTCGACTCTGCGGAACACCTTGAGGATAGCGCGCTCGCCGAACACGATGGAGCTGTTGGATTGCTCGGAATCGAGGGGACGAGCGCGGAAGGGGGGAGCCATCTCGGCCAGCGCTGCGGTCCAATCGATGCGAACCCGTGCTTGCGAGCCGGCGAGCGCGGACCTGCGCTGCAGCGTTCGCAGGATGCGTTCGCAATCCGAGGGGATGCCGAGCACGTCGTACAGGCAAGCCGTGCGGCTGGGCAGCTCGAGCTTCGCGAGCACGAACCGCTCAGGGATGGCACGCGGGTCGGCGATTCCGAGCACGAGCTGGTAGACGCCCTCGGCGCCATCGATGGACAGCACCTTTGTCAGCACGTCGGCAGCTTCGATGTCAGCATCCGGAATCGGAATCACGTCGATGACGGACGCATTGCGAACCGGCGTGGAGCGTGCGCCATACCACCGCTGCGTGGGAAGGAACGACGGGAGGAGCTCGGGCAGCAACGAGCCCAAGGATTCGCGGTCGAGCGTCAGATGCTGCAGGCGTCGGGTGGGAATGCACATGCTTGGCTGGATTCTACACGGGCAAGCCCAGCGTTTTTCGGATCTGCATCACCTTTGGGCTTGCCCATGGCACCGACCCAATGGGCTTGGCGGTTGTCATGGGGCGTGGCAGCTGAACTCGATCTTGCGTCCCTGATCACCCTCCCAAGCAGACAGCAGGACCCCGGGCGAGGGTGTGGCAGCGGCAGGCGCGCCAGCGGTACGGGGCGGCCAGGGCTCGGTGCCTTCTGGGCGACGAACGCGTCCGGTGAGTCCGGCGACGCAGATGCGTCCCGGATCGGCGCGCAACCTTGCGCGGACCTCGCTCACATAGGGTTTTCCGGGCAGATTCAGCTGGGGCACGGAGCCAGGCTGGCTGTCGAACTGCCAGCCGTCCTGATCGCGCGCGCACGCTGGAGGCACAATGCCGTCGAAGTCGGTGGGGCCCAGGCGAATCGCATCGAGGACCTGCCCTGTCGATGTGTCGAGCGGCAGGGCGATCCACTCGGCTCCGGAGCGCTGCGCCAGAGAGCTGATGGTGAGCAGGGCCAACCCTGCGGAGCGCGCGCGGCGAACCAGGGAGACCTGACTGCCGTGCTCGACCCTGGGGAAGGTGCGCAGCTTTCGGGCCATGCCGGAGAGATTGACGACCCACAGCTCGATCTCCTGCTGCGTGCCCGAGGAGAGCATGTACCAGCTGTCCTCGCTTCGAATCGCTGACAGGATCTCAGGCAATCCGGCGGGGTCGTTGGTCGTGAACGGGACAGGGAGCTCCTGGGGTGTGATGCCGAAGTGCTTGCATTGCCTCGGTCCCTGGCACCAGCCCATCACTCCGGAGCGCATCTCGGCATCGAACCACGAACGATCCGGCCCCGAGTTCAAGGTGGCCGAAGCGCTGCTGATGTCAGGCCACGGGGAGACCGCGGGCAAGGTGGACCGCGGGAACGACGGCGTGTCGAAGGGATCGTCGAACCGGATCAACCAGTGTCCTGCGCGGGTCCAGTCGGCGGACTTCGGCCCCCACACGTAGATGCGATAGCTCGTTCGACTCTCGCCGTAGTCACGGCCGCTCGTGGACAGGCCTTCTTCGTCTGCGCCGAGCACTGGCGCGGGCAAGGGGCCAAAAGGCAGCCAGCGTGCAGCCTGCCAGGCCCCGTATCCGGCATGAGCCACGGCGACGTGCCCACCTGGGCCGTAGCCGTAGCGGACCGGAGGACGCGCGGCAGCCTGGGGTTGAGGAGGTGCCGGCACAGTCGCAGGGGGTGGAGACAGGCGGCCCGTGGGGTCGCAGTTCAGGGTCATCGGCTTTGCGCTGCGCTGCGGGATGTAGCGCAGCGGCGGCTTGCGCGGCGGCTCCAGATCCTTGTCGTTGCGGGTGGGTCCCCATCCCACGCGCAGCCAGCCTCCGATGACGCATCCGACAGCGGAGCAGGCACGACGCTCGGGCAGGGCGCGGAGCGGTGTCAGAGGGAGATCGAGCTCCTTCCAGGTCATGCCGCCGTCCGTGGTCTCCATCCCGTGCCCGATGCTCTTCCAAACGAGCCCGAAACGACCTGACACGATCGTGTCGCCGGTATCGGACGCGGTCTTCTGCACTGGACCTGATGTGACCTTGCCCTTGTCGTCGATGCGCAATCCCACAATCGGCCCACCGGCTTCGACCCACACGCCGAGCACACCGGGGCTGAGCTCCTGCACACCGTTCATCCACAGCCCGCGGCGCGCCATCTCCACGACGGGTCGCGGCACGTTCTGGAAGTCGAGTACGAACGCGAGAGACTTCTCTCCCTTGAGGATCACGAGGCGCCCTTCGGCACCTGGCCTGGGCGCGATGAGGATCGCGATGCTGCCGTCGGAAAGGGCAACCACGCGCTCCGCGCCGACATCGCCCTTGAATCGGAGCTCCCGGGTCAACCCCTGCACGTTGCGAACGCAGTACTGAGACAGGCCTTCTGCCGGCGTGGAGCCGGGACACGGGGCGCGAGCGACCAGGGCGCCGTTGCCGCTCGGGAAGATGGCGCGGGGCACGGGCCACTGCGCGACGGGCGTCATGCGCGACGGCCGATCAAGGCGAAAGATCGTGGTCGCACCGTTCTGCTCGCCGCACACGAAGCCGACGCCGGCGCCCAGCGCGATGGCATTGCATTCGGTGTACGAGTGAGGGTAGGCGTTGCGATGCAGCTCGGCGATCGTGCCTGCTTTGAGATCGATGATCGCGAGGTTGCCTCCGTGGGCGACCACTGCGCGGTTGGAATCGATCGGCATACCGCGCTCGAGGGCGAGCCGCAGCGGGCGAGCGCCCAGGGGACGATCCAGGGGCTGAGGTTGTCTGGCGTCGGGCTTGGGTGAAGTCAGAAGCGTGGCAGGGGTGGTCGAAGTCGTGGCGGGTGCGGCACCCATGGCCGTGGCTGTCGCGGTCGCAGTCGCGGTCGGCGCGCCACCCATGGTGGTGAGCACGCCGTCCGGGGAAAGCAGCCAGGCGTCGTCGCGCGCTGTGATGCGGATGCGGTCACCGAGCGCGTCGACCTTCTGGACCGCGGAACGAATCCCTAGCGGATACCAGGTGATGCCAGCGTCGAACGTGGCGAGCGGCCCGCGCAGATCGGTCACGACCACAGCGCGCCATGGATCGGCGAAGAAGGCTGGGCCGAGGCGCAGGGGCACGGGCAGCCGGGAGAAGTCGGTGTACTCGCCCTTCTCGAGATCGATGCCATACAAGGGGGCGTTTTGAGCGTGGCGGAGGTAGAGCCGATCAAAGCCAGGGATGACCTCGTAGACTGGCTGGCTGGTGCTCGCGATCGGCTCCAGAGCGGACAGCCAGCTGGCAGCGCGCCAGACCTGTGCGGAGGAGTCGGCGCTGGCCACGAAGGCAAACCCGCCGCCAAGTCTCGACGGCAGCTCGACCGAGAGCATGCGGGAATGGCTCGCGGGGAGCAGGGCAGCCGCGCGTTCCAGCGACCCATCGGGATGCTCGATGATGCGCATCTGCGCCACGATCGCGCGTCGGCTGCCATCTGGTTCGAATCCGGTCCCTGGCGCATCCGGGGCGATGTCAGGCAGCAGGATGGAGGGCGAGACGAACGCCGCACGGCCCGCGGGAGGCAGGGGCGCAGATGCGGATGCGGACGCTGATGAAGACCCGGCGGGCTTGGGGGAGGTGGGCGCAGGCGGTGCTTTGCCGGAGCAGTCGCTGAGGATGGCGACGAGCAGGCAGAAGCTCACAGGGAGAAGCGCGCGCATGTTGGATGATGCTAGCGCGAGTCGGGGCTGGCGTGACGCCTACTTTCGGTGTTCGCTCGCCGCCGCCTCCCCGCACTTTGGCCAGATTACCGCACGTGCCCACCCGCCCCGGCGGCGGCTCGCTCACTGATTCGGCAAGCGTGTAGGTGGAGAGGATAGCGGGGCGCGGGGAGCGGATAGCGGGGAGCGGGGAGCGGATAGCGGGGAGCGGTCGTGCTGGCGGCAATGCCAGCGCTCGCTCACCGCTTGCCGCTCGCCCTTCGCCGCTCGCCTCTGCCCGCTGGACCTACACGCTGGCCTTACTCGCTGGCCGCTGCCGGCTGCGCTTGCCGCTTGCTCGCTCGTTGCCCGCCTCACGGCGCGCGGACTTCGCTTGGGTCGCGCACCTTGCGTGCCAGCTGCCAGCTTGCATCCACTTCACCGCAATTTCGCTGTCACGCAAGCTGCGCGTGGGTGGGCGAAGCCCGCGCACCTTTCGAGGCGGGCACAAGGAGACAACATGGACCAACAAGATCACCATCCCGACGCACCGCAGCAACTCTTCGACCACCACCGGCTCGACGCCTGGACAATCGCCTTCGAGGCCCTGGTCGAAGGCGATCGCATCAGCAAGGCGATCCCACGCGGGTACGGCAAACTCAAGGACCAGCTCGCTCGTGCGCTGCAGGGCGCATTCACGCTCACCAGCGAAGCGGCAGCGCGCACCGGGGATGATCGCGCCTGCCGGTTTCGCTGGGCGCGAGCCGAAGCCAACGAAGCAGCCGCTGTGCTCGAAGCGCTGGCGAAGCTTCGCGCGGCTGACCCACAAGCGGTAGCCGGCGTCATCGCCAAGCTATGGAGGCTCAGCGCGATGCTGACGCGACTGGCGATGCCCAAGCGCTGAGTCTGCAGGCCCGGGGCACCGGTCGCACAGGCCGGTGCCCAACCGGCGCAACAATGGGAGCTTACTGTGTGGTCTTGCGCTGGCGGCACTGGGCGTCGGCTCGCCAACCGTCACCGCGGATCGAGTGTGACGCCCCGGGAGGTAGAAGCGTTGTGCCAGAGGGCACGCTCGCGAATTGTCTGGTTCGAGAGCTTGCGTTTCGCATCGTTGGTCTGCCAACCCGGCGGCATGAGGTACGCATTGCCTCCGCTGCTCGTCATGAAGTCCGCAAAGACCATCCACTGCGTGAACTTGGTTTGGACCGCTGTGGACTCGAAGTCCCAGCTTGAGCCCGCGGCCATGCCATTGAGATTGGTAGCGCCGAGCTGGCCGGTGAGCAGCCCGGTTGGCCCGTAGGGAAACGTCTTCAGGCTGAGATTGCTGATGCTCTGCGTTGCAGTGGCTTTGCCCTTCAAAGCCCAGTAGCCAGAGCCCGTGCCATACACCTCTGCTGGCTGCGCCGCGATCGTTGGCGCAGCGGTGGCGGGGGTCATGTTCGGGTACACGCTGGCGCCGAGCGTGACCACGATCTTCGCGACGTTCGCAAGCGGAACCTCGGACGGGCCGAAGTTGTTGCTGTACAGGCCTCCTGAGACGCCGGGCCCGGCGCACGGAGTCATCAGACTCCCAGTCCCGGAGTAGTAGGGAGGCGCATTGGCAAACCCGTCGAGCTTGGCCAGCTCCTGGCCTGTGCCCGTTTGCAGCGACACAGTGGCCTGAATATGGCACAAGAGCTTGGTGCCCGTGTTCTTCACCTCGCCGATCCACTCTTGATAGTACTGTCCGCCGGAAGGCTTCTGAAGGAAGTTGGAGCTGACCAACACCACGTCCTGCGCGTCACCTTCCTTTGTGAACTCGAAGCTGGCGCCTGGGATGCTGGAGTTGGTGGAGGTGGCGCCACCGGATCCCGCCGTGCCCGCAGAGCCACCCGCGGACTGCCCCGCAGAGCCGCCGGCTCCACCTGTGCCGCCAGAGCCACCCTGCGTCTGACCGCCCGATCCTGCTGAGCCGCCAGCGCCTCCAACGCCTCCAGCGCCTGCATCGCCGCCGCTCCCGCCTGGTTCGCCCCCCGGGCTGCTCGCGTCGTCGGACCCGCAGGCCGCCAATGCGCATCCCGCCGCGACCACCCATGCCAACAGCACAAAGCGATATCCCAGCCCTCGTTCGTACCTGGTGCTCAACGACATACCGTTCTCCTTTGTCCGGCAGCCACCACGCTAGGGCCCAGTTGCCCCTTGAACCCTTGCAGCACATGTGAGCGCGAAAGTCCTTGCGAGTCAAGAGGTGTGTCGGAGGCTGGAGTGACAGACTCTCTCCAGCCGGTCGACATCATCGAGGCCTGTGTTGTGCGCTTTTGCCCGAAGCGCAGTCGTAAGCGTGCCAGGCCGAACGAAGGCCCCTCGCACCTGAGAGCCGAGGGTGTTCGGACAACTGTCGCGCCCGTAAGCACTTGTCCCAGGTACACTGCTATCACCGTCTCCGCATGCCCTAGTACCGTGTTCCCGAAGTTCGTAACGGGATCCGTGGCGCCCACCGCCTTCCGCCAACCGTAGCGACACGGCACCGCCGTGTCCCCGTTGGGCACGGCATGCCGTGCCCAACGCATGCACGCCGTGGCGTGCAGCTACGAGGACCCACGGACCCGGCGCATTGCGCACCTGGAGAAGGCGTCGCGCCGGTCACCGACATCGTCACCCACATCTCCCAAAGCCTGCGACAGTCTCAAGCAGCGCGAGCGGTGCATCGAGTGCTTCGTGTGTGGCACGGCAACGAGAGCGATGGCGCATCAGGCGCCGGAGATCATGGCGGTGTGGGAAGGCCGAAGAGATCGTCGCAGGCGACGCCCGCCCGGGCCAGGCGCTCAGAATCGCACAAAAAGATGCATCCGCCCGTCCGGGAAGGTAGCCTGTGCGGCATGTCTCGCGTGGTAGCTGTGCTTGGAGCGACCGGGGCCGTTGGACGGCAAATGGTCGCAACCCTCGAAAAACGTGACTTCCCTGTGCGCCGCCTGGTGCTGCTCGCCTCTCCGCGCTCCGCTGGCAAGAGCCTGCGCTTTCGCGGGCAAGAGGTGCAGGTCCTGCCCGTTGCGCAGGACAGCTTCCAGGGCGTGGACATCGCCTTGTTCAGCGCAGGCGGAGCCACGTCGCTGCAGTGGGCGCCTGTGGCTGCACGCTCCGGCGCGGTCGTGATCGACAACTCGAGCGCCTGGCGAATGCACGCCGAAGTGCCGCTCGTCGTACCTGAGGTCAATATGCAGGACGCCTCATCGCGTCCACTGGGGATCATCGCGAACCCCAACTGCTCCACGATCCAGATGGTGGTCGCTCTCAAACCTCTGCACGACGCAGCACACATCGAGCACATCGTGGTGAGCACCTACCAGTCGGTCAGCGGCAAAGGGCATGCTGCGGTCGAGGAGCTGTGGGCGCAGACCCGCGCGCTGGCATCGGGCAAGCCAATCGAATCCAAGGTGATGCCAGGGCAGATCGCGATGAACCTGCTGTGCGACTGGAAGGCCGGAGCGCAGGAGTACTCCGAAGAGGAGTGGAAGATGGTGCACGAGACCCGCAAGATCCTCGGAGATCCGAGCATCGGCGTCTCGCCCACCACCGTGCGGGTGCCTGTGCCCTGCGCGCATGCCGAGTCTGTGTTCGTCAGGTTCAAGCGCCCGATGAAGCGCGAAGAGGCTCTTTCTTTGCTGCGCAAGGCTCCAGGAGTCGTGCTCGCAGAGCAGACCTATGCGCCAGGCGATCACCCGCAGCCGGCTGCAGCCGCTGGAACGGACCCGGTCTACGTCGGGCGCGTGCGCGAGGATCTTGCGGTGCCCGGGGCGCTGAACCTGTGGATCGTGGCAGACAACCTGCTCAAGGGCGCAGCGCTCAACGCGGTGCAGATCGCGGAGCGGCTCTAGTACTGCGTGCCCGACGTTCCTTGGGGGATCCCCGCGACGCCTTCTCCAGGGGCGCAAGGCACCGGACGCGTGGGTCCCGGTATCGGCACGCCACGGCGTGCCTACGTTTGGCACGGCATGCCGTGCCAAACGCAGACACGGCGGTGCCGTGTCGCTACGGTCGGCGGAAGGCGGTGGTCGCCAATGATCCCGCTATGCACTTCGGTCACACGGTACTAGTCTGCGTTGCTCTACGGCGACTCCGGTCGGAGCCCGCGTCCTGGAGGAACCCCCGCAGGTTTCCCGCTAGCTCCGCGCGATCCGTGAGCGCCAAATCCCCACCCGATCTCCCTTCTCCCTGTGAACACTCTGCCCCTGAAAGGTAGCCCCCCAGGGTATCCCGCGAGATCAATTGATCCAGGTGAACCGGTTCGCGGTATCGAAGAACCCCTTGGCGCTCCAGATGCGGAAGATGATCCGCCCGTCGCAGGACTCTGGGCGCACGGCTCCGAACAGGCGCGAATCGTCGGGATAGGCTCGGTTGTCGCTGAGCAGCCAGACGAATCCCTGCGGGATGGCGCGCTCGACCCGCGCGACGTCGCCCATGGCTCGGGTGCCGCGCTTGTGCGACGAGCCCCCAAGCGTCTCGAAGTCGCACTTGATCTCCACAGGCGAATCCGTGTTCGGATCCAGGATGGTGACCATGTGGGGCGAGCAGGCGTGCTCCAGGGTTGCGCGCTTCTCGTTGACGATCACGGTCGGCCCCTCGATCAGGACGTTGTCGCCAGCCTCCCCCGCGATGCGAGCGATCACGAAGCGACGGGGCTCTTCCGGGTCGGTGCAGCGCACGAGGTCCGAGAATCCAGGGGTGCCAGCGGTGAAGAGCAGGACCACGTCGCCAGGAGCCAGGGACGGGGCGACGGAGGCAGCCATGAGCTTGTCATCCGTGGGCACGACCCAGATGCGCAGCAGAAAGACGCGCAGCAACGTCACGATGGTGCCGATGATCAGGCCGCCCCAGAGGAAACCTCGCCAGTACTTGCGCACGGACCCAGTGTACCGCACGAGGCAGCGCCGGGTCGAAATCGCAGCACTACAAAACACCAAGACCACGCGAGCGTGGTCTGGGCGTCCGCAGGGCGGGGCGGGTCAGTTGGCTTGCGGGATTTCTAGCACTGCGACGACGTTTCTGGAAAGCCGGCCATAGGCCGCCTGGGTTGCTTCGGGGTCTCGACGATAATCCTCGACTCCCCGTTGAACCAGCTCGGCCAGGAACTGCTCGTGACGCATGGCGCTTGCCAGCACCCACGGGGCGCAGCGACGTTCGGAGCAGCCGGCAATCGCTTGTCGCTCCTTTTCCAATGCCTGCGTGGAGCGTCCCTCGTGGAGCAAGGCGATCCCCCAGAGGTGAGCAACCCTGGGATTGTTCTGGACGGACTCAGGGGCGTGCTCCAGGGCGGCCAAGGCCATGCCCGGCGCTCCGCGCTCGATGTAGTGCTCGGTGAGCTTGATCAGGGCTTCGGTGTCGTTGGGCTGCCTTGCGACCGCGTTCTCCAGCTGCGGGACCGTGTCCCCCAGCTTCTGATGTCCTACCAGGGGGGCTTCCCGGTTTGCGCCAGCCAGCATGCACAGCCCCAGGACACCCATCAGAACCGCTCCGCAAGCCATCCTCATTTTCATCGACCAGCTCCCTTGAAGACCACCGACAGCCCTGATTCATCAAAGTTCCCACCGGACTTGAGGTTTGAGCGAACCGCTCGACACCGGGGAGCGACGAGCTAAGCTGCCCGCTCCGCTCGGCAAGGAGTCGACTTTGGACACGCAAAAGTTCATCGAACATTGGAAACGAACCCATTATTGCGGCGAGCTTCGGGCCAGCCACATCGGCCAGCAGGTGGTCTTGTTCGGCTGGGTCGGCAACCGTCGCGATCATGGCGGGTGCGTGTTCGTGGACCTTCGGGACCGCGAAGGGATCGCCCAGGTCGTATTCGACCCATCCCTCGCGCCAGGCCCTGAAATCCCCTCGTCCCCCGACGAAATCAAGGCTTCGTATGCCCTCGCCGAGCAGATGCGCTCCGAATGGGTGATCGCCATCCGCGGCGTGGTCGTATCGCGCGGAGCCAACGCCAACCCCAAGCTCCCGACCGGCGAGGTCGAGATCCGGGTCGTGCAGACCGAAGTGTTCAACCGGGCTGACACGCCGCCGTTCGAGATCGTCGACGACCTGGACACGCGCGAAGAGGTGCGGCTGCAGTACCGCTACCTGGACCTGCGTCGCGCGCCCATGCAGAAGACGCTGCGGCTGCGCCACAAGATCAACCAGGTGGCGCGCAACTACCTGACCGGCATCGGGTGCTACGAGCTCGAGACGCCGTTCATGGTCAAGTACACGCCTGGTGGGGCGCGCAACTTCCTGGTGCCGTCGCGGCACAATGCGGGAAAGTTCTACGCGCTCGCCGAGAGCCCCCAGCTGTTCAAGCAGCTGTTCATGGTCGCTGGGTTCGATCGGTACTTCCAGATCGTCAAGTGCTTCCGCGACGAGGACTTCCGGCTCGATCGGCAGCCGGAATTCACCCAGGTCGACATCGAGATGTCGTTCGTCAACCAGGACGACCTGTTCACAGCGGTGGAGGGACTGCTCGTACGCGTGTTCAGGGAGTCGCTCGGGATCGATCTCGAGCAGAGCTACCCGGGCGGGCGATTTCCGCGGATGAAGTACGACGAGTCGATGCGCTTGTACGGCAACGACAAGCCGGATCTGCGGTTCGGCATGCAGCACGTGGATCTGACGGACCTCGTGATCGAGCACAAGGGCGGCGGGGTGCCGTTCCTTGCAGACATCGCGAAGCGCTACGAAGACGGCACGCTGCGCAGGGATCTGCCGCCGGAGATCGTCAAGGGGATGATCATCCCAGCCGATGCCGGGATGTCGCGCACAGAAGCCGACAAGCTCGAGGTGGTTGCCAAGTCCATGGGAGCCAAGGGGCTGGCGCGCGCAAAGGTGGCGGCAGACGGCGCGTGGACGCAATCGCCGCTGGCCAAGACGGTCACGCCGGAGATGCGTCTGGCGATCAACAAGGCGCTGGGTGCGAAGGACGGGGACCTGATCCTGTTCCAGTTCGGCAAGGCAGCGATGGTGCACACGGTGCTGGCCAACCTGCGCGTGCTGATCGCAAAGAAGCTCGGGCTGATCCCTGAGTACGGGCACGGTGGCAAGTTCCAGTTCCTGTGGGTCGTGGAGCCGCCGATGTTCGACTACGACGAAGAGACGAAGCGGTGGGCTGCTGCGCACCACGCGTTCACTCGCCCGCATGACGACTCGGTGCCGTTCATCGAGTCGGATCCAGGCAAGGTGCTCTGCTATCGCTACGATCTGGTGCTCAACGGCTTCGAGATCGGCGGAGGCTCGATCCGTCTGCACGATCCGGAAGTGCAGAAGAAGGTGTTCCGCACGCTGGGGATCGAGCAGGAGGAAGCGCGTCAGAAGTTCGGGTTCCTGCTCGATGCGCTGCGGTTCGGGGCGCCGCCGCACGGAGGGATCGCGATCGGCTGGGATCGGGTGGCGATGCTGCTTTCCGGGGCAGAGAGCCTGCGAGACGTGATCCCGTTCCCCAAGACGCAGAAGGGGACGGATCAGATGACCGAGGCGCCGAACGAGGTGTCTGCGGAGCAGCTCGCGGATCTGCACATCCAGACCGTGGTTGCCAAGGAGTGAGATAGGAGCGTCGTGGGCCGTTCGATCCTGCTGCTGACGATTCTGATCGCTGGATGCCAGTCGTCGAGCGCGCACGCCTTCTACTCTTCGGACTACGACGCAGAGGGGCAGTGCCTCAGCCCGGTGGAGCTGGACGACGTGCTGCAAGGGCCGGATCCTGGGACGTGCAAGCAGACCGTGTGCTGGGTAGACACCAAGGGGCACGCGCACCTTTCGTTCACGATGTGCGATGGGCCACCGGACTGGACGCGGGTGGACAACCCGCCTGCAGGTTCGATTTGCGAGGCAGCGCTCAAGGCGCTGGCGCAGTGGGGCGTGGGGGGCTGCGCGCCGGAAGCGGGGGTTGAAGCGGGGGAGTAGACTTGCGAGCAGACACGGCGCGTGAACCCCTCCCTTCCTCGCCGTCCTGAGCATGGGTCTCATCCGGCTGCGTCCGCGACGCACAAGTGGGTTTGTGCGTTCCATATCGCACTTTGTCGGAGCTTTTTGCGATCAGCGAAGGACGCGCGGATGGGGAGCCGCAGATCTCGCAGATCAGCCGCAGATCAGCCGCAGAAGAGATCCAAGGGCTGGTGCTCGGTCATCTTCCTCGGCGTCCGCTGTGCGTCTTCCTCGGCGTCCGCTGTGCGTCTTCCTCGGCGTCCGCTGTGCGCAAGCCTCTGCTGGGATCTGCGAAGATCGGCGGCCAAACCTCAGCGAAGGACGCGCGGATGGGGAGCCGCAGATCTCGCAGATCAGCCGCAGATCAGCCGCAGATCAGCCGCAGAAAAGATCCAAGGGCTGGTGCTCGGTGATCTTCCTCGGCGTCCGCACCGAACCGCACGACGAACGAAGCCATTTGCTGTTCGAGTTCCGGTGTTGCGGTGTTGCATGTTCTTAGTTTCCGGGGGAGCGCACGCCCGCGAGCCTTCGCCAAAGTGCTCACGGCCCGAGAAGGATCGGCGCGGGGAGTTTCTCTTGGGCTCTGGTACGAAGGGTGATGGCAGTGCGTCGGGTTGCGCTACAATTGGCAGCCCTGGCCAGCAGGCTGCGCGCAGTAGTTTCCCATGTCGAGCACGAATCCCCCTCCGCCTGAGCACGACGACGACCTGGAGAAGCCGGTCTTCTCGATGCGGGATCTCGCGTTCGAGCTGGAGGTGACTGCAGCCATCCTGCGCACGCTGGAGATCGATCAGATCCTGTACGTGGTGCTTTCCGGCGTGACCTCAGGCGAAGGGCTCGGCTTCAACCGCGGGCTGTTCATGCTGGTGGACTATGGGCAGCGCGCGCTTCGTACCAGCATGGCGATCGGGCCTGTGCACAAGGCGGATGCGCATCGGATCTGGGAGGACATGAAGGCCAAGGAGCTCACGCTCGGTGCGCTGCTGACCGCGTATGACAAGGTCAAGGACGATCCCACGGCGCACGAGCTCACGCACCACCTCGGCCACCTGACGATCGGCATGAACGAGCTGGAGCAACTGGCAGCGCAGGCAGTACCTGTGGACGCGACCGGGACCGTACCGATCCAGGCGATGGTGGCGCGGTGCCTGCTGGCAGGCGAGCCGATGTTCTCGAACACGGTGCAGCTCGCCTGCGAGGAGTCGGAAGACCCCTTTGTGTTCAAGAACTGGGGGATGGTGCCGCTGGCGACTCCAGAGCACGCGGTCGGGGTCCTGGTGGTGGACAACGCCTTCAGCGAGCGGGTGATCACGATCCGCGAGAACCAGCTTCTGATTGCGCTCGCGAACCTGACCGCGATTGCAGTGGAGAACGGGCGGCTGTTTGCGCGGATGCGAGCGCTGGCCGAGGTGGATGGTCTGACCGGCGTGGCCAACCGTCGCACCTACGACGTGTCCGTGCAGCGCATGCTGACCGAAGCGCGTCAGACCGGGCGGACGTTGTCGCTGGTGATCATCGACGTGGATCACTTCAAGCAGTTCAACGACCGTCACGGGCACCTGGCAGGGGACGACGTGCTGCGGGTGGTGGCATCGACGCTGGCGTCGAATGCGCGAAAGAGCGATCTGGTAGCGCGCTACGGCGGAGAAGAGTTCGCGGTGCTGCTGCCAGGAACCACGCTGGAGCAGGCGGCGATCGTCGCACGCAAGCTGGTGCGGGCCGTGGAAGACGCAGGGGACATGCCGCACGGCAATGTGACGATCAGCGCTGGGGTAGCGTGCTCGCTGGCAGGGAACCTGGACGCAACGCAATTATTCGAGGAAGCGGATCGTGCGGTGTACAGGGCAAAGCACGCGGGAAGAAACCGGGTGGAGTGCGCGGTGGTGGCGAGCTGAGGCGTGGGAGTTGTGTAGTCACCCTTTCCTGATCCGGGCGGCCGGCGGCGGAGCGGAGCCGCGCGACCGTAGCGCCTTTTGGGGGACGCACGCCTCCCGAAAACGACTCACGGATCCAATCGTCGGCCCTTGTGCAGGATCGTGCCAAGACTGCCAACGACGAAGATATCATTCTTGGTCGCCCAAACCGAATAGAGTTGGTGGTCGGTTCCACTCGTCTCCCTTGACCAGGCACTACCATCATAGTGGAGAATCACGCCATCTTCGCCTACTGCGTACACATCTCGCGGCCCGAGCGCTGACACCGCGTGAAGGGTCAGATCCGTAGCGCTGATCTGCGCCGCCCAGGAATGCCCATCGTAATGGAAGACCCTCCCCGCAGCGCCAACGACGAACACGTCGTTGGGACCGCTCCCGGCGACGCCCGAGAGCGGCAGGTCCGAAAGCCTGGACATGATGCGCCATCGCAATCCGTCGTAGTGCAGAACGGCGCCAGCTTGAGTCGAGGCAAAGACGTCTCGCGGACCGCTTCCCCATACCCCCCGAAACGGACCATCACGTGACTGCGTAGTCCAACGCTCGCCGTCGAAGTGCCGAATGGTTGCCCCTACTGCAAATATATCGCGCGAACTGGTTCCCCAGACTGCGACTAGGTTCTCTCCATCTGTCTGTCGATTCCATACGCTACCGTTGTAGTGGTAGACACCTCCAGAGCCATCTCCGCAGGTCGCGAAGATGCTGTCGGCGGCGAGTCCCCACATACCCAGAATCTCGTGACATTCGAAGTCCGGTTCCGGACGCCAGGAGTGCCCGTCAAAGCGCATGACCGTATTCGGAATCATGCTTGCTCCGACAAGCACATTCATGGAACTCGTCCCAAACACCACGTGAAGATCGTGGCTCAGATTCCCGGCCGTTGTCGTCCATTCGCGGCCATTGTAGTGAGAGATTCTGCCGACCCCGCCTACGGCGAAGATTGCATCAGGGCCGCTAGCCCAGATGGTAGAGAGGTCGCCACCCGACCTGTGCAGGACTCGCCAAGCCCCACGCTCGAATAGAAGAACATCGCCCTGACGGGAGACCGCAAACACCGCGCTGTCGGTAGCCCATACCGCCTCGAGCGCAGCAACGGTCTGCGTACTCTGCCACAGATTGCCATCGTAATGCAAGATTTGTCCATCCATCCCCGCTGCGAAGACATCCTTGCCTGACTTCCCCCAGAAGCCCACGATTCGCTTCACCACGGGAGCGTTCTGCGTAGTCCAGGCAACTCCGTCGTAATGGATAATAGAGCTGGAGCTAGCCGCATAAACGTCACGAGGGCCAAACCCGAAGATATGCCAGATGTCATCGTTGCTAGGTGCCGCCTGCGGCAACCATTTCTGCCCGTCGTAATGCAATATCGTACCATTGTGCCCAATGGCAAAGACGTCCGCTGGGCCGCTTCCCCAGATCTCCTCCAAGTACTCGTGTGAACCGCTGGGTTGGAGCGACCAATTGCTGCCATCGTAGTGCAGGACGAGGCCATCGCGCCCGACCGCGAATACATCCTTTGAGCTTGTTCCCCATAAAGCAGCAACGGTCTGAACAGTCTTGGTGGGGTGTCTCGTCCAACCTCTACCATCATAGTGCAGAATCGTGCCGGCTACCCCAGCGGCGAAGACCTCTGTCGGACCGGTCCCCCAGAGAGCACCCAGTTGGTTGCCTTGAGGCAAGGGGTGCTGCCAACACCAGCCGTCCTCCGTGCAGATCGGTTTCTGCGCCGCGGGCGCGGCGGTATGATCCGGGAGCGGCGTGGGTGCCAGTGATGCGTCTGGCGACGGAAGCGCCGTGGCGTGCCTTGGCTCTGTGTGTGTCGGTCGTATTCGATCGCCTGCACACGACGCAGCTGCTGCAGCACAGAATAGGATGATGAAGTGACCGCCTACACATGGATGTCCGCCGCGGTCGCGCATTCTTCCTGGAGGTGTTTGACTCAAGACTGCCATTCGAACCCCGTCCACGAAATCGACCTTGCCTCCGATCATTGACCGTCGTGCACACCTAGAATGGCGCAATCCTTGCGGCAAGGCAACGCTGAAGGGTGAGTTCCGGGCCGGCACCCGTACCGGATCGCAACGCGCGCGACCGTGGAGCCGAGCGAAGCGCCGATCAGTCCGCTCGGTGTGCAACGGTCGGTTAGGCTGTCCAACGCGAGCGCTGAACTACCAACTGCCACTTCATTTCACCAACCCGCCCAACCGCGAGCAGCAAACGAGGTGCCCCGCGCAGCAAGGGACGAACTTCATGATGGTGAACGGGTCAGGGGACGCGACCACGGGCGTGTCCGGCTCGATGAGCCCTTTCCTCCGAAGCCACCACTTCCACCAGGATAGTCGCCGAGAGTCGATGTCATGGCGCGCGCCATACTGCGCCGCGGTTAGCCCGCTACGCTGCCAGGCTTGAACGCGACGCCCCCATTCCGACACAGAAATGCGTTTCTTCATGCGCGCGCCGTACCAGTGCCAGCGCAAGCCGTCAGGATGCTGCTGACCCGGCGGTTACCGCGGACCGACTAAAACGGGTGGCCACCCTGAGCGATCCCCTCGATTTTTGCAGCGTTTGACGACAA
This sequence comes from Deltaproteobacteria bacterium, assembly GCA_016218915.1. GTDB lineage: Bacteria > Myxococcota_A > Polyangia > Polyangiales > Polyangiaceae > JACRCQ01. The sequence continues at coordinate 100 of JACRCQ010000076.1, read as the reverse complement.
ATATCTCCGGGCCGGGAATCCATCGGTCTCGTCGGGTGTTGGCGGCGCATGAAAAAGCCGCTTCCCTTGGTTCGACGCCTGATTCCACGTGCGATTTCGG
>JACRCQ010000075.1 GCA_016218915.1 Deltaproteobacteria bacterium | reverse complement strand
TGATTTGTAGCTCGTTTTGCCTGGTGTGCGGGCGGGAAACCCTTGGGGTCTACCTTGCAGGGCAGAGGTGTTCACTGGGAGAGGGGAGGTTGGGAGGGTGATTTGTAGCTCGTTTTGCCTGGTGTGCGGGCGGGAAACCCTTGGGGCTACCTTGCAGGGCAGAGGTGTTCACTGGGAGAGGGGAGGTTGGGAGGGTGATTTGTAGCTCGTTTTGCCTGGTGCGCGGGCGGGAAACCCTGGGGGGCTACCTTGCAGGGCAGAGGTGTTCACTGGGAGTAGACATGGTGGGGGGGGGGGTGCGTTCACATGCCGACGCTCTGATCGGGGAGTTGAATGCCGGCGGAAGCCAGGCATGCCGTGGCATGCCCGCCTGAGGCATGCTGATAGCATGCCGCCACAGACCCTCCTCAACCCCTTGCCTCCTCAATCCCTGGGGCTACGCGGAACTCCATGTTGAGATGTCCCGTGTGTGCTGCTGTGGCGGCTTGCCACGGGCAAGCCCTAGACGGGCATGGCATGCCATGCCCTGCTGGACGAGGATCCCCCGCACCGTTTCCTGGCAACACGCAGCCCTCACCGCGCGCCTCGTCGCCCCATTCTCCCCCATTCCCAGTTCGCATTCGCATTCCCGTGTTCCCTATTGCTAGTTCACCTCCGCCGCACCCGGGTGCCTTCGACTCGGTCCTCCAGGACAAATCCCTTGGCGAGCAGCTCTTGACGGATCTCGTCCGCGCGCTCGAACGCCCTGCTCTTTCGCGCTTCTTCCCGCTGTCGCAATAGCTCGGTGACTTCCTGGGGAAGCTCCGTGGGTGCCTCTTCTGGAGGAAGGATGCCGAGCACCTGATCGACCCACTGCATCGCCTCGACGACCTTGGCCGCGCAATCCGAGCACAGCTTGCCCTGGGCCATCACGTGGTTGATCTGGCGAACCAGACGGAACACTGCAGCCAGCGCAGCCGGCGTGTTCAGATCGTCGTACAGGGCGGTGCGGAACGCTTCCTTCATCTCCAGCACCCAGCCCTGCACCTCTTCCACGTGCGTCTCCTTGGTGGTGACCGACCGCACGTTGGACATGAACTCGTCGATCCGACGCAGGCTCGCGCGCGCATCTTCCAGCGCCTGATCGGTCATGGTGACCGGCTGGCGATAGTGGGTGCGCAAGAGCACCAGCCTGACTTCTCGCGGCGAATTTCCCCTTGCCTGCAGATCCGGCAGGGTCACGTAGGAGTCTTCCTCGTAGGAAGCTTTCTTCCCATCGTCGAGCAGCACCAGCTCGCTGTGCAGCCACACCCGCGCCTGCGACTCGCCGGTGAGCGCACGGCTCTGCGCCAGCTCGTTCTCGTTGTGCGGGAAGAGCAGATCGACCGATGCCATGTGGATGTCGAACCGCTCGCCGAGCGCGGCTCGCGCCATGGCGGAGCACTGCACGTGCCAGCTCGGACGCACATTGCCCCATTCGGTCTTGTAGCTCACCCCCTTGCGCAGCTCCGCTAGCGTGGAGCGACGCAGGAGCGTGAAGTCGCGCGGATCGTCTTTGTCGTATCTCTCCAGATCGACCGTGGCGCCGCTCTTGATCTTGCCGAGATCCATGGCGGAAAGCTCGCCGTAGGTGTTCACCCTTCCGATGTTGAAGTACACGCTGCGCAGCTTCTCGTAGGCATATCCGGTCCCTACCAGGGAGCGCGCGAGGTTGACCATGTCTGCCACCGATTCGCTCGATCGGACGTAGCGCCAGGCGGGCAGGATCGCGAGCGCGCGCAGGTCCTCGTGGAACTCTGCTTCGTGCTTGTCGCACAGCTCCTTCATGCTCTCGCCGGTGCGCTCCGACTCCTGCACCGTGTTGTCGTCCACGTCGGTGATGCTCACCGCGTGCTTGACCGTGTAGCCGCTGAACTCGAGCGTGCGACGCACCAGATCATCGGCCATGAGCCTGCGCAAGAGCCCGATGTGCGGACGCTTGTGCACCGTGGGCCCGCACGAGTACATGGTGACTTCCTTGCCCTTGGACAGCGGCTCGAAAGCCTCGGATCGTCGGGTCAAGGTGTTGAAGAAGTGCAGCTTGGCCGGCACCGTGTCAGGCTCGGCGACCTGGAAGAGCGAGGTGCTCAGGTAGCGATCGCCGCCGTCGGGAAGGATGGTGACGATCACGCCGGACTCGATCTGGCGAGCGGTTTCGACTGCGACGTGCATGGCAGCGCCTGAGCTCATGCCCACGAGCAGCCCTTCGTCTCGCGCGAGCCTGCGCGCCATCTCGTAGGCAGCTTCGTCGTCGATGTTGATCTTTTCGTCGAGCGCAGAGGCCTTGTAGATCCCCGGAACATAGGCTTCCTTGAGGTTCTTGAGCCCCTGGATCTTGTGGCCGAGGTAGGGCTCCACGCCGATGATGCGCACGCGCGGATCGAGCTCGCGGAAGCGCTTGGAGCAGCCCATGATCGTGCCGGTGGTCCCCATGGTCACCACCAGGTGCGTGATGCGTCCGCCGGTCTGCTGCCAGATCTCCTGGGCGGTCGTGTGGTAGTGCGCCATCACGTTCGCCGGATTGTTGAACTGATCGGACATGTAGTACTTGTCCGGATCCTCGGCGCCCAGCTCGTAGACGCGCTCGATCGCCCCGTCGGTTCCCTTGTCAGCCGGGGTCAGCAGGAACTGCGCACCAAAGGCTGCGAGGATCTTGCGCCGCTCCACGGACGCGCCCTCGCTCATGGCAAGCACGAGCGGATAGCGCTTGATGGCAGCGACCAGGGCCAGGCCGATGCCGGTATTGCCCGAGGTCGCCTCGATGATGGTCTTGCCAGGTCGCAGCTCGCCTCGACGCTCGGCGTCTTCGATCATCCACAGGGCGATGCGATCCTTGACCGAGCCGCCCGGGTTTCCCCGTTCGAGCTTGGCCCAGATCTCGACCTTGGGATTGGGGTTGAGGGTACGGATGCGGACGAGGGGGGTGTTTCCGATCAGGGCCAGGGCGCCAGCGCGCGAAGGCGTCTCGGGGGCAGGTGGGTTCTGCATGGCGAAGCGGTTGTAGCACGGGGATCCAGGGTGCGGATCTGCTGAAGCGATCAGCGCGACGTTGTCCTTGGTTGAAGCAGCCGGCTGAAAGCCGGGGGCTGATGCAAGTCAGCTGCGCGGTTAGCCAAGCCCCCATTCGGGGCTGACGGTCCGACGCGGCGCCAACGATGGACGCGCGAGAAATAGGGTTCGGGTCCGGTCTCGCTGGTGCACGGCGAGGGCGGCTTCGTTCAGGACGCCGCGGGTGTTCAAGGGTGGCGGGCACGCAGTTGTCTTGACTTGGGCAGCCTTGTTGCAGCGATTGCGTTGCCGCAGCATGCCTGTCGCGTCGTTGACGTGGACTTGGTCGTCGTCGTTGTCGTGGACCTTGACGGTGCAACGGCGACGTGGAGGTGGTCGAGGTCGAGCCGCGTACTGCGTGCCCGAAGTCCGCTGGATCAAGTGGCAGATCCAGGTGGTGCGGGTTGAGCCCGAACCTTCACCTCAGCTCGCGTGAAGACAGGCAGAAGCACTGGGCTGTGGTATCATCCACATCTGTTGATGTGGAGTCCGGGGCCCACCATCTTAATGAGGACAGTGCTACTCCTGCCTCTATTGGGGTTGTGGGCGAGTGGCTGTCGTGCTCGGGATGGTGCGAGATCTGCGGATGCAGGCATCGAGAGCTGCGGCCCGATTTCGCACGCAACTTCAGCAAACAGCGGCGTGCTGTGCGTGCGCTTCCCTGACGGCGCCGGAGCGCGTTTGACCCGCGTGTGGGTCGCCGACTCCAGTGGCCTGGAGTGGCGACCGACGGCCTTCCCCGCGAGCTTCCAGGTGCCATTCGACAAACAGGTGTTCGTCGAGGCGTTGCTTGGGGACCAAGTGTCGAAGGACAGCATCGCGGTAACAAGACAGAAGCCCGTTGTCGAGGTCGTGATCACGCTTCAAGACGTGCCGTCCCTGTATCTCTTCGGATATCGCTGGAAGGATCTCCCGAAGCAGACGGGGCTACGCCCAATTGAGCCCGTGCGCGCGGATGAGCCCAAAGAACGGGTGTTCCAATGGACTTCGGTCATGACTTGGTTCGTAGCCAATCCGCACTATGTGGTGGTAGACACGGCAGGAAGGGTCTTCAGGGGCGAGAGGCCGAATTCGCTGGGCCCAGAACAGTGGTGGCTGGTCGGCACTATCGAGCCTGGGATAGTTGATTTGATGAAAGCGCTGCGCGATCAGGCGGTGAAAGCCGAGATGATCCGGATCGATCGTTCCGAATGTGACGACTGCTCTCACCTCGGTGTCCGGGTCTACGGCGCACCGTCGACTCCACGGGATGGTGTCGCGCTCGCGCTTGGCGGAGAAACAGACACCCAACGCCGCGCATGCCCGGCGACGGACGTGCTTGTACCCTGGATCTTGCAGCTCATGGAGACGGCTCCGTACCCGCGCCTGCGCCCGGAGTAGCGACCTGCCGAGTGTTCGGCCTCCAGCGCCACGAGCCGGAGGCCCCGCGGTTCGAGCGGACGTGGTCTGCTACCCCGTCCGTGCCTCTTCGGCCGCGCGTCGCTGACCTCACACTCTCATGCGAGTTCCCTTCGTTTCACCCTTGCCTATTCGCTTCCATGCCATGAGGTGCCGTTGCACCTCGGCGCTGCTCCGGACCGTCAGCCCCCGAAGGGGGCTTGGCTAACCGGCAGCTGACTTGCATCAGCCCCCGGCTTCCAGCCGGCTGCTTCAATCACGAACCACTCGCCCCAAGCCCGTTTTCTCGTTCGAGTTCCCGTGTTGCCATGTTGCATGTTGCTAGTTTTCCGGGATCCAACATTTTTCCCGCGCCCTCCCCCGGCCGCGTCTATGATCCTCCCCTCTTGAACGGTCTGAAGTTCCACATCCGCCAGCCTGACGGGCGCATCGAGGAGATGGTCATCGACTCGGATCGCGTGCTCATCGGCAGCGGTGCGCACTGCGAGATCCGCCTTCCGGTCGAAGAATCCGCGGTGGAGCACGTGGCGATCCAGGTCGCTCCCGAGGGGATCGCTGCGCAGGCCCGGGCCAGCCAGCCCTATCCCACCATCAATGGCGCGCCGTTCGCGCAAACCCAGGTCCTGCCCGGCGCGATTCTCGGCGTGGGACGCGTGCAGATCCAGGTCACGCTCATCGAGGTGCTCGATGGCTCTGCCCTCGGGTCGCGCAAGAAGAGCAAGACGAGCACGATGACCTATGTGCTGGCGCTGCTGGCCATGCCGCTGGCAGCCTATCTGCTGCTCGCCGACGACGAGGAAGCGATGGCACCCAAGCCGCCGTCGAGCTTCCCGGAGCTGTGGGACGCGCCGATCACCTCCTGCCCGCAGCAGAGCGCGGAGCAGGCGCTGACCTTGGCGTCGGACAAGCTCGCCCTGGCGAACTCGCGCAGGGAAAGAAGGCCGTTCCGGGTGCAGGATGGCGTGGCCGCGGTTCCCCTGTACGAGCTTGCTGCCGCGTGCTTCCGCATGGCCGAGCAGACGAGCCTGGCGCGCGAAGCTTCGGAAGCGGCTCAGTCGCTGCGCAACGAGGTCGGCGTGGACTACCGCACCCACCGCGTCCGCCTCGAGCACGCGCTGGCCGTGAGCGATTGGGCGACCTCGCACAAGGAGACCCGCGTGCTGCTCGCGCTCACCGATGGCAAGCAGGGCGAGTACGTCACGTGGCTGTCGAACCTCGACCGCAAGCTGCAGCTCAAGTTCGGCCGGAAGGGTCCATGACGGCGTGTCGAGCGGAATGGATGCTGGCTTCCGTGGCTGCGCTTGCGACCACGCAGTGCGGTCCGCCGCCCGGTGCGCAGGTCCGGGCCGACGTGCAGACCATGAACCGCGAGCAGACCCCGGACAAGCTGTTCGAGCGGGGCAAGGCGTTTGCGTCGATCGGCGATCTCACGCGGGCCGAGCAGTACCTGGCTGCCGCGGTCGACGCGGGCGGCGATCCCAAGGTGATCGTGCCCATGCTGCTTCGCGTGTGCGTGGAGGCACGTCGCTACCGCGCAGCGATCGACTACGGCGAGAACCAGCTCAAGAAGCACCCGCAGGACCTCAAGCTGCGCGTGCTGTTGGGCAACCTGTACGCTGCGGTCGACGAGCCGCTGCATGCCCGCGAGCAGTTCGAGCTGGTGCTCGCACAGCGGCCTGACGACGCGGAGGTGCACTACGTGCTCGCCGTGCTGCTGCGCGATACCCTGGATGACATCGTGCAGGCCGACCGCCATTTCCGTGAGTACCTGCGCATCAACCCCAAAGGTCCGCACGCTGACGAGGCGCGCGGCTCATTGCTCAAGAGCGTGCCGTGATCCCTCGCGAGGTCTACGAGCAAACCCTGCTGCAGTTCCTGGCCCCGGTGCGTCGGTTCCTCGACGATCCCGCGGTCAGCGAGATCATGATCAACGGCCCGTCCACGATCTTCATCGAGCGTCGAGGCAAGGTGGAGGCGACCGACGCACGGTTCGATCACCAGGAAGCGCTGATGACCGCCTTGCGGAACATCGCGCAGTTCGCAGGCAAGCACGTGGACGAGTTCAAGCCGATCCTCGAAGCGCGCCTTCCAGACGGCTCGCGCGTGGAAGCGGTGCTTCCGCCTGCAGCGCCGGACGGACCGTACGTCTCGATCCGCAGGTTCTTCCGCGAGACGCTCACAGTGCAGCGTCTGGTGGACTTCGGCGCGCTCACCCCGGATGCCGCGGCAGCGCTGCAAGCGTTCGTCATCGCCAAGTTCAACGTGATCATCGCGGGCGGAACCGGCAGCGGCAAGACCTCCATGCTCAATGCGCTCAGCTCGTTCATTCCCGACGACGAGCGGGTGATCGTGATCGAGGATTCCAAGGAAGTGCAGCTCCAGCGCCAGCACGTGGTGCAGCTCGAAGCGCGTCCACCCGATCCCAAGGGACGCGGCGCGGTGTCGATCCGCGACCTGTTTCGAGCCACCTTGCGCATGCGCCCGGACAGGCTCGTGGTGGGAGAGATCCGCGGCGGCGAAGCGCTCGACATCGTGCAGGCCATGACCAGCGGACATGGCGGGTGCATGTCCACGCTTCACTCTACCTATCCCCGCGACACGCTCTCGCGTCTCGAGACCATGGCGATGATGAGCGACATCGACATGCCGCTGCTTCCCATGCGCATCCAGATCGCCTCGGGCGTGAACCTGATCGTGCAGGTCTCCCGTCTGCAGGACGGTTCGCGCAAGATGACGCACATCACCGAGGTGCTCGGATTCGACACGGAAAAGGGCGAGTACAAGGTCCAGGACATCTTCGTGCGGCACTTCGCGGGCATCAGCCCGGACGGCAAGGTGATGAGCGAGTTCTTGCCGACCGGAGCGCTGCCCAGCTTGATGCACCAGCTGACCGAGCACGGCGTGGACTTGCCGGCCGCTGTGTATCATGCTGCCGAGCGTCTGGAGTACCAACGCGCGCATGATCCAGGGTGAGCTCATCGTCGAAGTGCAATCCGGGGTAACGGATCGCCCTTCGGTGTCCCTGCGACCCGGTGAGCCCCTCGAGCCCCTGAGCATCGGCAGGAATGCCTTCTGGCAGGTCTTGGCCGAGGGCGTCTCCAGCGTGCATGCGTTCATCTACTTCGATGGCGACGCTGTGTTCGTGGCCAGCGCGGACATGTCCAATCCTGCGGTCGCAGCCGGCGCGCTCGTGGGCGGCGACTGGACCGAGGTCTTTCCCCCCTGCGAGATCCGGCTCGGCCATGCAGTGCTGCTGCTGCGCGACGCGGCCCAGACCGTCAAGGTCGCGCTCGGCCACAGCAGCGCCTCGGATACCGTGGTCGAGCACCCGGCCGAAATGGACTTCGACGAAGGGGAGCTGTCGACCGCAAAGGTGGATGGTCGCCATCTCGAGGCAGAGCATCGCAAGCGCAAGCCGCGGGTCTCGGTGCCTGACGACGACGAGCCCACGCGCATGGCGGATCCTCCGACCGTGCAGATGGCCAAGCGCAAGAGCCGTCGCAAGCCGAAGATCAGGGTGCCCAGGGCAGAGGAAGCCACGCTCTACCGCCCCCTGGCAGAGCCGGAGACCACGCCCTGGCGAGAGTCGGAGCTGTCCGATCCGTCGCCGCAACGCTTTGCCCAGCAGCAGGTCGCCACCGAGCCAGGCCCCTTCCCTGCTGTCGTCATGCCGCGCGTGCTCGGCGATGCTCCGGTGCCGGTCCAGCAACCCGTGGCCGGCCCGATGCCTGCCAAGACCCAGCCGATCCTTCCCACGACCCCTGGATTCGTTCCGCCAGGTGTGGGGCAGGCGCCTGCATGGAGCGGACAGCCCGCACCGATCGGCGCACCAGGGGCCATGCCTGCGGTCAACCCGCTGGCAAAGACCAGCCCGGATCAGACTTCGCGCGCGGCCGCGCAAGCCGCGGCGGCGAAGAACCCTACGGTCGCGAAGGTGCTCGAAGCGTGGAAGCAGGCGAGCATCCCGCAGAAAGCGATCCTGTGCCTGCTGCCGTTCGCGTTCGTCGCCGTGCTGCTGATGTTCGGCGATGACGAGCCCGAGGCGCCACGCAAGAAGCCCAAGCCGCAGGCGACTGCAATCGTGAGCGCGAGCGCCCTTCCCACAGCGAGCACGTCGCCCCCAGCGAGTACAACGTCGGCTGCCAGCGCGCCGCCGTCCACGGCTGCGCCGGTTGCGTCCGCAAAGCCGCCCCCTTCGGTTGCGCCCAATGCAGCGGCAGACAAGGGGCCGCATGCGACCAGCGGCAAGGGTGCGCCGCCTCGATCGCTCGAGCGTCAGGCGTCCGATGCGGTGGCTGCGGGGTCCTTCAGTGAAGCGCTCAAGGTCTACGAGCAGCTTGCAGCGGAGCATCCGGACATGCCGGTGTACAAGGAAGCCGTGCGCATCTTGAAGGGGAAAATGGCCGAAACGAAGTGAGGGCCCCTGCGCCGTGTGGTAGGGTTGCGACGTGCACCTCTGCCCCATGACCGGCCTGAGCATCGCGATCGCCCTTGCGGTCGCGCAATGGGGCTGCACCCCTGCGCCGCCGCCTGTCTACGAGGTCGTGATCCGCGTGAGCAGCGATCGGGACAGGCCGATCAAGGGAGCGATCATCTCGAACGACGGCAAGAAGGTGGGCACGAGCGGGGAGGACGGAGCTGCGTTGCTGCGGCTTCGTGGAACCGAGGGGGAGGCGTTCCTGTTCGGCGTGCAGTGCCCGGCTGAGTACGAGTCCCCCAAGCAGCCGATCCAGGTCGTGCTTCGCAAGATGGTCGATTCGTCCAAGCGCCCCGAGTACCAGGCAGCCTGCCCGCCATCGACGCGAACCGTGGTGGTGGCAGTGCGCGCGGAAAACGGCGCCAACGTGCCTGTGATGCACCTGGGCAAGGAGGTGGGGCGGACCGACGAGTCAGGCGCGGCTCACGTGCTGCTGCAGCTCAAGCCCAACGAGTCGTTCGAGCTGGTGCTCAACACGAGCGATAAGGCCTATGAGCGGCTGCGTCCGCAGAACCCGGTGGCGACGTTCGTGGTCAAGGGGCAGGACGACGTGTTCGCGTTTGATCAGAAGTTCACCCTCGAGAAGAAGGTGATCAAGTGGCGCGGCGGGCCCACCGGGCCGACCAAGCTGACGCATTAGCAATGCGTTCCCGAAGTGCGCAGGTGGATCGTCGGGCAGACCCGAGGCGACCCGCCGGATGCGAACCGGGCGAAGTTGGGGGCTGACGGTCCGGCTTGCCGCCTACGGTCGAGCGATCCACACCCGCGGGTACGACGACAGCGGCACGGCATTCGTGTACTGGGCCAAACCGAGCTCCGAGACCGTGCCGAGTTTGGCACGGCAGGCCGTGCCCGGTCGTGTCGAATCTGATCCCCCTATGGACATAGGGCACGCAGTACCAGGTTAGGACCGCTTGAACGCCCCCACCCACGGTCGCTTCGGGCTCCAACGCGCGTTTTACCGCCTTGCCCTTGCCCTTGCCCTTGCCCTTGCCCTTGCCCTTGCCCTTGCCCTTGCCCCAAAAGCCCCAACGCCCATTCCCTATTCGCGTTCCCGTGTTTCCTGTTCCCTGTTCCTAGTTCTCCGGAGCGTATCAAGGGCACTTCTTCCCGCAGTAGGTCTCCACTTCCATCACGCAGCTGCCAGACCACAGGGTGGCGCAGCAGTACGAGTCGTTCTTGCAGATCTCGGCAACGCATGTGTTGCAGCTCGGGTTGAGCGCGTCGCCTGTGGTGCATTCGTCGTGCGTGCAGCCGTTGCACTCCCCGGTCTTGCAGTCGTCGTCGTCTGCGCCGCAGTTGCAGTCGCAAATACAGTCGCCGTACTTCTTCGGGTCGCACGTCCACACGTCCGGCGCCACCAGGACCTTGGTGCAGGGCCCGGCTTCGCCACCGTCGTCCGCATCGCCTCCTGCATCCTTGCCCGCGCTGCCACCAGAGCCGCCGCCGCCGCTTCCGCCCACGCCCGTGCCGCCGCTACCCCCTGAGCCGTCGTTGCCAAAGCACAGGTTCGGATCCGCCTTGGGTGGCGGAGTCACTGCAGCCACGTCCGGGGTGCACGTCCCGCCCTGCCCGCCTGGCAGCGTGAACGTGCCGCTGGCCGTCGCATGGGTTGATTCGACGTCGAACAGGGTACATTCCTTGTGCCACTTGTAGAGCCCGAAGACGTCGACCTTGGCGTAGGCGCCAGCGCGCGCGCCTGCGAACGCTTCGCCGTTGACCTTGCCGGTGAGCTTGTCGCCCGTGCCGCATTCCACGTTGGCGTTGAGCTGCCCGTAGGCATCGCCCCACACGCCGGCAGACGCGATCCCGAAGAACTTCAGATCGAACTGCGGCTTCAGATCGCAGCGGACCTTGACCGCGCCGTCGAGAATCCAGTTCGGCCCTGTGGGATTGATCGTGGCCGACTTGTCGAACACGCCCGAGATCTCGCCGTTCTTGTACTTGATGCCCGCTGTGATGACCGCCTGCCCTTCGGCGCCCACCTTGACCTCGGCGCCGCCCTTCCAGATGAACTCGCAGTCGAGCGTGACCTTGAAGTCAGCCGACGAGGGCAGCGGCAGGGGGCCGAGCATCAGGGTGCCGAGATCGATGGGGTACTCGAACAGGACCTTGCTGGGCTTCTTGGTGATCGCCTGCGCGATCAGCAGGGCAAGCGTGTCTCCATCCAGGTTGCCCGCGGCCTGCAGCCCGAGATCGAATTCCACGACGGCATCGAGCGTGCCCGTGGCGATCGCGTGGAACTCCTTGAGCTCGAAGAACCCGACATCTGCACCCACGTCGAACTTGGGCGTGAAGTCCACCGACCCCTTGCTCGTCTTGGCCCAGGTGTGGAAGCCGATCTGCTTGCCTCCAACGTCGATCGTCGGCGTCTCGTCGAACAGCACGATGCCGTCGAACTTCAGCAGGTTCTTCGGGCCGCCCTGGGGCTGCAGCCCCGGCGTGTCGTGGAAGTACTGCGGCCCGGTCGGTCCCAGGGTCGGAATCTGCAGCGTGCCCGTGAAGGTGCCGTCCTTGATCGCCTCCGGGATCGTGGCCTGATCCGTCGTCACCACGATCGTCTCGCCTTCCTGCGCCACGGTCTTGACCTTGCGCAGGTAGCCGTCCTTGTTTTTGCTGGTGGGTGAACCCTTGTCGCCGACGAGGATGTCGCCGGCGGTCTTGGAGAGGAGGTTTTCAAAGCCTTGCTTGGGGAACACGAGGCGATCGGTCTCGACGGTGATCTTGTCGGCCGCGGCTTTGTCGACGACCTGGGTACGCTCACCCAGGACGACGGGCCTGCCGGTGGGTGCAGGGTCCGAGGGGGTGGAGCCGGAGCACCCGATTGCGACGGCAAAAGCGACAAGAGCTGTGATGCCAAGACTGCGCTTCATGCTTGATGCCTTTCGCTACCCGGCCCTGGGCCGGTAACAAGGAACGGTGCGTTCCCGCGTGACGCCGCTACCCCCCGGAGCGAGCACGGGGTCAATTGCCTATGTTGCCAACCTGATCAGCCTGGTTGTCGATCTTCTGGCGGACCTTGGAGCCAAAGACCTTGAAGCCAGCCAGGGCGATGAGTGCGACGACACCCACGAGGATGATGTACTCGACCAGGTTGGCGCCGCGGCGATCGCGGAAGAGTCTTGTCCACATGGTACCTCAGTATCCACGGATTCCGTGGGGTCGACAAGTTGTCAAGCAAGAATCAAGCCCGCAGGGCAGTTCATGCATTCGCAAGAATTCGCCTGTCGCCGTTCTGGACCGGGTCGCGTGCTGGATCTCACGCGATCCATGCCGTTTACGCTCCTGACGCCGCGATCGTGACGCGCTTCGCGCGGCCTTCCGCGCCTTGCGCCAGCATCGTTGCTCTTGGAATCGTCGCTCCTGTGCGCTATTCCCACGGTCACGAGCGTGGCTGTTGCGCCAGGAGATACGATCGACGAACGCTACCAGGTCCTCGAGCGGCTGGGCCGGGGTGGTATGGCTGACGTCTGGGCAGCTACCGATCTCAGCTCGCGCCGTCAGGTCGCCCTCAAGCTGATGCACGTGCGCACGGCCAAGGACCCGGTGCTGATCGAGCGCATGCAGCGGGAAGCTCGCATCGCCGCAGCCATCCAGAGCCCGTACGTCTGCGCGGTCCTGGGCTCAGGCTCGGCGCGCGGTCGCCCCTACATCGTCTACGAACGCCTCGATGGCGAGCCGCTCAGCCGCTTGCTCAGCCGCGAGACCTCGCTCCCCTTCTCTGAAGTCGCGATCCTGTTCGACAACGTGCTCGAAGGGCTCGTGGCAGCCCACACGGCCGGTGCCATCCATCGCGACCTGACCCCGGCCAACATCTTCCTGCAGGATGTCAGCACTGGCAGGCGCGCAAAGATCCTCGACTTCGGCATCTCCAAGGAGCGCGCCCCGAGCGTAGAGCTCACGCTCACCCGGGACGGCTCTGAGCTCGGCTCCCTTGCCTACATGGCGCCAGAGCAGGCCAAAGCGGCCTGGGAAGTCGATGAGCGCGCTGACATCTACGCCGTGGGCACGATCATGTTCCGGGCCCTGGCTGGACGTCTTCCCTTTGAGGCCTCCAGCCCTCGCGCGGTCGTCGCCATGAAGGTGGAACGAGATCCTCCGAGTCTGGGTGAGGTGACCGCAGAGGTCTGGCCCGCGGATCTGGAGCGATTCCTCCAGACCTCGCTGTCGCGCAGACGCGAGGATCGCTTTCCCTCAGCCTGGAGCGCGCTCGCTGCCTGGCGCATGGTCGTGGCGCACACCGACTCAGCCAGGGAGAAGGGTGCTCGCGCGAGCCGCCATCCGCCGCCTCCCGTCGAGGCCGTAGAAGAGAACACCCGGACCGAGACGATGACCATGACCGTCGCACATCCGCGACGCATTTCCCCCAAGGGAACAGGCCGCAAACGATGAGCAGCGTGACGATAGCGACTTCGGGTGGGCTTCCGACGCGAGGGGGAAAGCTCGTCGTGCGTAGTGGCCCTGCCAAGGGCACGACCGTCGACATCGGGATCGAGCCGGTGCTGACCGGGCGAAACGCTTCCTGCCACCTGGTGCTTCAGGACCCGAAGGTCAGCTCGATCCACGGGGAGTTCGTGGCAACCGAACGCGGCGTGCGGGTCCGCGATCTGGGAAGCCGCAACGGCACCTGGGTGGGCGAGGTCCGCATCATTGAAGCCTACCTCGCGGAGAAGACCTCGATCTGGGTCGGGGAGACCGAGATCCTGTTCGAGCCGTCGCGCCCCACGCACCTGCATCTGCCCACGCACGAGACGTTCGGGCCGCTGTACGGGGGAAGCGCCCGGATGCGAGCCGTGTTCGACCGGATCGACAAGGTCGCGGCCACAGACCTTACCGTCCTGATCCAGGGAGAGACCGGCACAGGGAAAGAGCTTGTTGCCCAGGCGATCCACAACGCCAGCCGCAGAGCCAAGACCCCGTTCGTGGTGATTGATTGCGGCGCTATCGTGCAGAGCCTCGCGGAGTCGGCGCTGTTCGGCCATGAGCGCGGGGCTTTCACCGGCGCCGTGGCTGCGCGCGTCTCACCCTTTGTGGAGGCAGAAGGGGGAACGGTCTTTCTCGACGAGCTGGGCGAGCTGCCCATGGACGTGCAGCCCAAGCTTCTGCGCGCGCTCGCGGAGCGCAGGGTCAAGGCCGTGGGTGGTACGCGCTACAACCCGATCGAGGTGCGCGTGGTGTGCGCAACCCGCAGGGATCTGGCGCTGTCGGTCAATGAAGGGGGATTCCGCAGCGACCTGTACTTCCGTGTTGCCCAGGTGACCATCTCGCTGCCGCCCCTTCGCGAAAGGACCGAGGACATTCCCGGTCTGGTGCGTCACATGCTCTCGGACATGGGAGCCGCCCAGGCGTACAGGCGGGTTCCGCACGAGTCGCTGGAGCGTCTGATGCGCTACGACTGGCCTGGCAATGTGCGCGAGCTTCGCAATGCCGTAGCGGTTGCGCTGGCCCTGGCCGAGGATGGCGGGCCGGTCGACGTGGCAGCGCACGTGGGCGGGGCGACGCGATCCGGGGGGCCCATGGGGGTGGGCGGAGCGCTCGGCTACCACGAGGCACGGCGAGAATCGATGGAGCGGTTCGAGCACGAGTACTTCGATCGCCTGTCGCGCGAGTGCACAGGCAACATCTCGGAGATGGCGCGCCGGTCAGGGCTGGAGCGGGTGCACGTGCGACGTCACCTGCGCAAGCACGCTCTCGTGACGAAGTAGGCTCCCATTGGAATGAGGGATGGATCTGCTGGATCCCATCCATGGATCCTTCGCGATCCTGGGCAGAGCCCGACAAAAATGCGGTTCGTTGCTCAAACTGCGCGATGCACACCGTGGTCCGAAACTTGCGAGGAGGTTGGCAGAAGCTCCATGATGACCTCGTGCTAGGATCAGTCGGATTAAGCTCACGATGACTTTGCCCAAGCTCCTCCAACGCTGCTCCAACCAGGTCCTGCGGGCCATGGTGCAGCTGGATGGGGCGCGCCGCGACCTGGTCCGGGACCGCTCCGGCGCAGTGATGTCCGAGTACGTGATCCTCGTGGGTGTGGTCGGGCTGGTGATCGCCACGGCAATTGTGGGGATAGGGCCCCAGCTGCTTGCCAGCTACGAACGATCCCGCGGCATCTTGATGAGTCCACTTCCCTGAGCGCGCGCTCGGGGCGATCGAAACCGATCTGCAGGAGAACGAGCCATGTTGATCAAGTTGAACAAGCTGCTGAAGGACAATCGGGGCGCCAACCTGGTGGAGTACATCATCCTGGTCGGCGTAGTTGCCTTGATTGCCCTCGCGGGCTTCAAGTTCTTCGGCAAGAAGGTCACCGACAAGGTCAACGACCAGGCGAACAAGGTCGAGACGATCGGCAATTGATCCGGTGTCGGTGGGCATTGCAGGGCGGTGCGCGCGGATGAGCTGCTCGCATCGCCCATGGGCAGGCGACGATGGAGCGTCTCGGCTTTCTCATCGCGGCCATGGCCGTCACGGCCGCCGCAGCCTGGTATGACTGGCGCAAGGGCGAGATCCCGGACTGGGTGACGCTCGGGCCGCTGGCTGCCGGGCTGGTGGCGCACGCGGTGCTGGGCGGGATGACCCACGGAGCCCGAGGTGCTTTCTGGTCGGTGATCGGCTCGCTCCTGGGAGCGATAGCCTGCGGCCTGGTGCCGGTGTTCCTGTGGTGGAAGGGCGCGATCGGCGGAGGCGATGTCAAGCTGCTCGTCGCAATCGGCGCGCTGCTCGGCCACAGCCTGGGCATCGAGGCAGAGCTGTACGGGTTCATCGCTGCAGCGCTCTACGCGCCTGCGCGTCTTGCCTACGAAGGCAAGCTGCTGCGCACCCTGGGCAACACCTTCTCGCTCGCGTTCAATCCCGTGCTTCCCAAGGCCAAACGACGCGAGGTCTCGCCTGAGATGATGACCTGGCTGCGCTTCGGTCCTCCGATGTTCGTGGGCATGTGCGTGACCGTGCTGCTCAACTGGAGGGGACCATGAGGCGGCTGTGGCGCGACAGGCGCGCGGCGATCTACGTCGAGTTCCTGATCGCCTTCCTGCCCATGTTCATCTTCTTCATGTGCCTGCTGCAGATGGCGGGCGTGCACATGGCCAAGCTCGACACGCTCCACGCAGCCGAGACCGGGGTGCGTGCGGCGATCGTGGTCCTGCCCGATGATCCTGCGCAGTACAGCCATGTGGCTGTGGGCAACATCGACGGCAAGCGCCGCGACGACATCGTCAAGGCTGCCTCGCTTCCCCTTTCGGCGGTGAGCAGCATTGCTGGCATCAAGGTGACCTTCCCGACCAGCGCTGGAGGAGACGACGATCGATCGCAGGTAGGGCGCGACGAGCTGATCCGGGTGAAGGTCTCGGTGATCTACAAGTGCACCATCCCGATCGCGAAGTTCTTCGTGTGCAATGCGACCACGACCACGCGCAAGCTGACGGCAGAGGCAGCGCTGCCCAACCAGGGGGCGGACTACGACTATGACTAAGGCCACCCCAGAGAATCCGTCGCCTCCCCGCCGCTTGCGCGATCTGCGTGACGATCGCGGCGGCGCGGTCATGGTGATCGCGGTGTTCATGGCGGCCTTCCTGGTGGGCGCGCTCTGGTACATCATCGGCTTCGGCGATGCGCTGCTGTACCGCGAGCGCATGCAGGACGGCGCGGATGCGGTGGCGTTCGCAGCAGCGGTCTACCATGCGCGCGGCATGAACATCATCGCCATGATCAACCTGATCATGGCAGCGATCCTCGCAGTGCTCGTGGCCCTCAAGATCTGCCAGATCCTGCTGATCATCACCAACATCATCTCCTGCATCATCTGCGCGCTGCCCTATGGCGTGGGCGTGTGGGCCTGCCCAATCTGCACCGCTTCGAGCACAGCCGAGAACTACGTGCAGAAGGCGATCGATGCGGTCCAGAAGTTCTGCGACATCACGCTTCCCATCCTGAGCAAGACCCAGGTCGTGGTCTCTGTGACCATGCCTTGGATCGCAGAAGCGCGGGCGGTCTCGGTGGCCAAGAGCTATTCCAAGCCGGTCGAGGGTGGCGTCATCCTTTCGTCGTCGCTCGTTCCTTCCAGCGATCGCCTCGGGCTCCCGGTACAGGAAGACACCTACAAGGAGCTGTGCCGTCGCGCCGGCATGGTCGTAGGCGAGGTGGTCATGGCGCCCTTCAAGGTCTTTGGCGTGGACACGCGCTGGGCCTCTGGGCTGGTGGGCAGCCTGGTGTCGAGCTTCCCAGGATACTTCTGCGGCGATTCAGGAGGAGGAGGAGGCTCCTATGGCTCCGGCGTCGATCTCGGCGGCACCACCGCGCAAGGGGTGTGCGACGCCAAGAAGAAGGTGTGGGACGACAAGTACAAGGGGCACAAGAAGTTCGACTACGACAAGTGCATGGAGGACGAGAAGAAGAACGCCAACAAGCAGCTTGGCAAGAACAAGCAGAGCCAGTCGAGCAGTGGCAACAACAAGACGCCCAAGAAGGTCTACGAAGGGGCCAAGAACGGCAACGAGTACTTCCAGATCTGGTCCGTGGTGTGGGGAGATCAGGCGCGACTGAAGGAAGGTGGCCAGGGAGTGGGCATCGCAGCCTGGAACAAGGCCAAGCCCAAACCCCCTCCGGAATGGGGCAAGATCGGCATCGCCCAGGCAGAGTTCTACTACGACGGCTCCGGGTCCTGGAACGGGCTCAAGGAAGACGCCATGTGGAACATGCGCTGGAGAGCACGCCTGCGCAGGGTGCGTCCGCCTGGCCAGCTCGGTGCCGCGCTCAACGTGGTGAGCGCCATCGCAGCCATGGCCGGCTCGCTCGGCATCGGCGACCCCTCCCAGCTCATCGATGGAAGCGTGCTGGGCGGAGGCGGATGGGGAGACCTGTTCGACGGCTCAGCCTGGATCGGGAAGCTCAAGGGGGAGATCTCGGATGGGGCCCAGAGCGGGGCCGTGACCCTTCCCTCCGGCTACACGATGATCCCTGGCTTCTGGGGAGCTGAGCTCATCCACTGAGGAACACCATGGCAACGCGAAACAGACTCCAGCTGAGCCGGCGCCGCAGAAGGTCGCGGGGCGCTGCCATGGTCGAAGCCCTGGCCGCGGTCCCCTTCTTCATCATCATCTTCGCGTCGATGCTCTACGTCGGCCGCCTCTACGGCGAAAAGCAGCGCACCCTGCGTCAGGCCAAGGAGTACGCCTGGACCTATGCCATGCGCAACTGCACGGGCTCCGCGCAGAACGTCGGAACCGAGGGCAATGGCGGCCCTGGGATCGATCTGGGCGAGGCCAACAACTACAAGGGAGTGGGCGGCGACAAGTCCCTGAGCAAGGACTTCGGAACCTCGGTCGCCACGGTCCAGGGCAAGGTCACCGCGAGCAAGATCATCGGCGGCAAGACCAACAACCTGTCGACCACCACGCGCGTGCAGTGCAACGAGGAGCCGGTCGATGGTGATCTGATCGGCGTGCTCAGGTTCGCATGGAAGGCCCTCACCTCGTGGTAGCGACATGAACGACAGCGCATCCAGCGTAGAGTCCGCCGCGCCTGCAAAGCGCACGCGGCGCAAGCTCAAGCTGCTCGGCGTGCTGCGCGTGATGGCCTATGCGTTCGTGGTGTGCCTGGTCATGAGCGCGCTCGCCGCGCGATCGGCCTGGGGCGACCTGAAGGAATCAGCGCTGGTGCTCGGGCGCGAGCTTGTGACGTTCGGCGATCTGCTCGGCAAGTCGCATCGTCTGCGGCTCAATGGCGAGCCGGTGTTCGTGGCGAGCGCGATGACCGATCAGACCGTGCAGCAGGTGATCGACCGGTTCGACAAGACGTGCCGAGAGCACGCGGGCGGTCTCGTGGAGGAGTTCGAGAACCTTCCTGAGGCGGTCCGCGCCAAGGTGCCGGAGCGCTATCAGGGGAGCGAAGGCGTGGGGATCCTGCGCAAGGACGGCGATCAGGAAGGCGTGATCGCGTGCCTGTCGCAGGATGGGAAGGAAGGTTCCCGCGGCGTGCTCCGGAACTTCGACGCATTCGCTGCGACAGGGGATCTGGCTTCGATCGGCAAGCTTCGCTACGTGTATGCGACGCGCACCGCGGCGGGCAAGACGCACGTGGTGGTGGTGTGGACCGACGGGTCGTTCAAGATCAGGAACATCGTTCCCATGGACGGGGCTGAGCCGCCTGGGAGTGATCCGCCGGACACGCCGCGTCCGATGGGCGCGACGCGGCTGCTGAGTGCCGAGGTGGAGGGAGCGCCCTACGGCGTGCACATCTACGACGTGCCCCGAAAGAGCGAGGAAGTGCTTCGGGGGTACGAAGAGGAGATGCCGAAGCACGGGTGGACAGCGCTGCCGGTGGTTGCGGCCAAGCAGTCGGATGCCCGGGCATTTCAGCGCCCTGGCTCGGACATCCTGGTGATCGCGCATCCCAAGGGGGATCGGACGTACGTGTCGCTGGTGGAGACGGTGTCGCGGTGAACGCAAAGACCCCGTGAGCATCCGGCCCCTACGGCCAGAAGCGAAGTGCATCGGGGGACGCTGCCAGGGCGTTGGAGGTGGCGGAGCGAGTGGCCCCCTGATCCGGGCAGCGCCTGCTCCCCAGACCGAAATGCCAGCGCCGCGCTCGAAATCGCGAGCACTTGTCGAGGCATTCAAGCTTCGAGCTTGTCATCGCCTTATGCCGGCCTAGAATCGGCCGTTCGGACGTCGTGACGTGAGTACCATCTCCTATCGAGTCGAAGCAGCCGGCAAGAGCGCGGTGGTTGGCGCCACCGAGTTCGTGATCGGGCGCAGCCTGTACTGCACGATGGTCGTGGACGACCCGTCGGTCTCCAGGCTCCACGCTTCGCTCCGTCGGGTGGGCGAGGGGTGCGAAATCCGGGATCTCGGCAGCAGCAACGGCACGTTCGTCAATGGCAACAAGGTGGGCGAAGAGCCAGTGCGCGTGACGCCCCATGACGAGATTCGTGTGGGGAGCTTGCAGGTTCGCCTGACGGAATCCGCGGAGCCTTCGAGGGAGCAGACGCGCACAAGCCCGCACATGTACAGCGCAATGCACACGGAAGACGACTCGCCGACGCAGGCGATCCGGACGGACTTGAAGTTCCCGCGCGACGCAGGCCCTGGGGGGAAGAGTGGCTGAGCACGCGCCGGTGATCCTGTTCCTCGAGGCAGACACGGACGCGCGGCGCGTGCTGTCGCGGTTCCTGGTCCGGTGGGGCGAGCTGCGGGCTGTGGAGACGATCGAGGCTGCGCGGGAGGTGATCGAGCAGGAGGTGCCCGAGATCCTGATCGTGGATCCGGACGCGCAGGATGGGGACGGGATCGAGCTGGTGGGGCAGCTTCGTGAGCGGGTTCCCTGGGCGCAGGTGCTGGTGATCGCAGCGTCGGACAAGGCCGAGCGAACCGGCGCGTTCATCGCGGCAGGTGCCAATGACGTCGTGTCGCGTCCCTTCGACATCGGCACGCTCGAAGGGCGGATTCTCAGGCTCAAGGAAGCGATCCCGCAGCGCAAGCTCGAGTTCGAGCGTCTCAAGCAGCTCGAAGCCAGGGTGCGCCACGTCGATGCGATCGCGATGCTCGGGACCGTGGCAGCCACCACGGCGCACGAGCTTGCCGGGCCGCTGAGCGCGATCATGACCAACGCGGACATGATCGAGGCAGCGCTGCACCGTCCGAAGCTGGGGCCTGCGGAGCGCGACAACGCGGTGCAGTCCGTGCAGGACATCCTGCTGGCTACGCGCGTGATCCAGGAGTTCATCGCGCGCGTGCGCACCACGGCAAAGCGCGAGGACGCGCATTTCGTCGACGATTCGCTGGCGATGGCGATCGACACCACGCGGCTGTTTCTGAGGCAGAAGATGATGTTCAGCCGTGTGGCGGTGCAATGGCCGACGCCGGAGACAATCCCGCGCATGGAGCACGTCCCTACGCGTTTGACGCAGGCGATGACGAACATGGTAGCGAACGCGATCGAGGCGGCGGGGCAGGGCGGACGGGTGCAGGTGCGTTGTGCGGAAGCTGCGGATCAGGTGTTGATCGCGGTAGACGACGACGGGCCTGGGCTGAGCGGCGAGCAGCTCAAGAGCGCGGTGCAGCCGTTCTACACCACGAAATCCGGGGGGACCGGTTTGGGGCTGAGCGTGATCAACGACGTGGTACGCGAGCACGGCGGGATTCTGGAGTTCGGCACTGGGATCGAGGGCAAGGGGCTCAGCGTGAAGATGGTGTTGCCCAAGTTCCGAACATCGCCTGCCAGCAGGAAACCATGATCCATCAGAACCGCGATCAGGACCGCGATCAGAACCGCGGTCAGCACCGCGATCAGAACCGCGATCAGGACCGCGATCAGAACCGCGATCAGGACCGCGATCAGAACCGCGATCAGAACCGTGATCAGGACCGCGATCAGAACCGCGATCGTCATTGTGGTTCGTAGGGGCTTGCCACTGGCAAGCCCTAGGCGGGCATGCCACCGGCATGCCCCGCCGATCGCACGCCCCGCCGATCGCACGCCCCGCCGACCGCATGCCCCGCCGATCGCACGCCCCGTCGACCGCCTGCCCCGCCGATCGCATGCCCCGCCGATCGCATGCCCCGCCGATCGCATGCCCCGCCGACCGCATGCCCCGCCGATCGCATGCCCCGCCGATCGCATGCCCCGCCGATCGCACGCCCCGCCGATCGCACGCCCCGCCGATCGCATGCCCCGCCGATCGCACGCCCCGCCGATCGCACGCCCCGCCGACCGCATGCCCCGCCGATCGCACGCCCCGCCGATCGCATTCCCCGCCGATCGCACGCCCCGCCGATCGCATGCCCCGCCGATCGCACGCCCCGCCGATCGCACGCCCCGCCGATCGCACGCCCCGCCGATCGCACGCCCCGCCGACCGCATGCCCCGCCGATCGCATGCCCCGCGGATCGC
>JACRCQ010000017.1 GCA_016218915.1 Deltaproteobacteria bacterium | reverse complement strand
ATCGCCCGACCAGGGAGGCTGCCGCCTACGCTTGCACGAGTCTTGATGACCACGTGTTCAGCACACGCCAGCTGCACGCTGGCCCGCGGCCCTGCCGCGTGCGGGGCGCGGGGGTGCACAGCCCCCGCCACCCAAACACGCCCGATCCCTCAACGCCGACTACGGCAAGACCCCCGCCGCGAAGCGGCTTCGTTCAATGGTGGGAGGTGACCCGGGTTTCCGGCATTCGCATTCGCATTCGCATTCGCATTCGCATTCGCATTCGCATTCGCATTCGCATTCGCATTCGCATTCGCGTTCCCAGTTCCCGGTTCCTGGTCCCCGGTTCCTAGTTCCTAGTTCTCGGTTCCCGGTTCCCAGTTCCCAGTTCCCAGTTCCCGGTTCCCAGTTCCCAGTTCCCGGTTCCCAGTTCCCAGTTCCCAGTTCCCGGTTCCTAGTTCCTCTTGTAGGCACGGGAGTTGGCCATGCGTCTTCGCCTCCGCTAGTCCCGTGGCCATGGCTCGCCGTAGCTGGGGAGCTGCCAGCCTCGTCCTCGTCTGCTCGGCTGCGGGCCTGAGTTGTCCCGCCCTCGGTCAGATCGATGCTTCGAATCACTGGCCGCACATCCCTGAAGCAGTTGCAAGCGCGCGCAGCGTCGCAGCGCCCTCAGCGCCCTCAGCGCCACAAGCCCTGGCAGAGGGAATGACCGCGCTGCCGCCTGTGACCGCGGAGGCTGCGGAGCCAGTCGCATCCTTGCAGGAGCCGCAGGAGCCGCTGGCGTCGGCGGACGACAACGATCCCGAGCCTGATCTCAAGGCGCCGGACACATCCTCGAAGGCGAGCGTGATCGAAGGCCCGACCCTTGGCGCGATCGTCAAGGAGACCTGGATCTTCACCAAGCCGAGCTGGCATTCGCGCAAGCTCGGATACCTGCGCGCCGGTGCGGTCGTGCAGCGCGCTGAAAAGCCTGCGGGATATGCTGGCTGCGACAAGGGGTGGTATCGCCTGGTTCCGCGCGGCTACGCATGCGTGGGCAACTCGGCGACCCTCGACGCGTCCCATGCGGTGCTGGATGCGGCGGCGCACCGGCCGGACCGATCGCGCGGGTTGCCCTACGACTACGTGATGTCGCGCAATCCGCCGCCGCCGCTGTATCTGCGCCTTCCCTCGGAGCAGGAGCAGAAAGCCGTCGAGTCCGATCTCGCCTCGCACCTCAAGCAGGCGCGGAGCAAGCCGATCGAAGGAATCGAGCTCGGTCCGATCCCGGGCGCGCTGCTCTACGGCGACCCGGCGCCGACCATCAGTGGTGCGAAGCACTCGCGGGAATCCCTGTACTCGTCGCGTCCTGTGCCGCGCTCCGGCTTTGCCCTGTTGCAGGCATTCGACTGGAACGGCCGACCCTTTGGGCTGACCACGGACATGAACGTGATCCCGCTCGATCGGACGCGCATCCTGAAGCCCTCAGCGTTCAAAGGCATCGCGTTTGAAGGTGAAGACGGCTTGCCCGCGGCGTTCGTGCGGTCGAAGTACGCGCGTCGCTACAGGATCGATCCAACCACCCACGCGCTGTCGGATGCAGGGCCTGTGTCGTACCGGGAAGGGATGTCGCTGTCCGGTCGCAAGGCGCGGCTGGGCGGTGATGTCTACCTGGAGGCACGCGACGGCACGTGGATCCGCGAGAAGGACAATGTGGTCGTGGTGCCGCGCATGAGCAACGTGCCGGGCTGGGCCACGGCTGGCAAGCGGTGGATCGACGTTTCGATCCTGCGTCAGACGCTGGTTGCGTTCGAGGGGACGCGGCCGGTGTACGCGACACTGGTATCGACCGGGGTCGACGGGCTTGGCGACCCGGAGAAGACGCATTCGACAGTGCAGGGCGTGTTCCAGGTGCACACCAAGCACGTGGCTGCGACGATGGATGGCGACGACGTGGGCGACGAGTTCGACCTTCGGGACGTCCCGTACGTGCAGTACTTCACAGAGGGATATGCGCTTCACGCGGCGTACTGGCACGAGGAGTTCGGCACGCCGCGATCGCACGGCTGCGTGAACCTTGCGCCGCAGGACGCGTCGTGGCTGTTCGCGTGGACCGACCCGCAGGTGCCCGAGGGTTGGCACGGGTATCTCCAGCCGCGCGGCGGAACGATCGTCTACACGCACCCCTGAGCGAGCGGCCGGCTCACGAACCGATTGCGAACTCCTGGTGGACAAGGGATCATCGAACATGATGACCTCTCGCCGTTTCGTCGCGGTGCTCGCAACCCTGCTCGGCCTGGCATCTGCGTGCGGTGGCGACGATGCGGCTGACCCATCCGTGATCGCAGGTGGAGCTGCTGGCAGTGCGCGGCCTGACGCAGGGCACGATGCGGGAGCCTCCGGGCAGGGTGTTGGCGGAGCAGGCCCAGCCGGGGCTGCGGGCGCGGATGCATCAGCGGGAAGCGCTGGAACGGGCAACCCGCTGCCTACCTGCGGCGCGATCGGTGGAACGCTCTGCGAGGTGAACGGCAACGGCGCTTGCGGCGGCGTGGGTCAGCAGACTGCGGATTGCGATCACTGCTGCAATCCTCCTGCGTGCAGCTACCCCATCAACCCGGTGGGGACCGGCTCGCTCTTCGTTCACTACGTCGGCGTGCCCTCGCAGCCGATCATGGACGCGCTCGCGGGCAAGGGTGACAACGTCATGACGACCCGCTCGGTCGTGCCGTGCGGCACCGAGGACGCGACGTTCAAGTACTGGCGCGCCAAGGGGGGACGCTGGGCCTACAAGCTCTTCAGGGACGATGCGCTCGCCGAGCTCGGAGCCGATCCGGTCGCATGGTTCAAGGCCAAGATCGATCAGGGGTGGGACTACGTGGCGTTCGACGAGTTTCGCGACTCGAACCAGGGATTCCACGACGGGACGGCAGAGGGGCAGATGCTGATCGCGATGATGAACGCGCTGCCTCCGCCCTACGAAGGAAGGTTCATCGGGTACTGGTCGAGCGGCGGGATCGGCGACATCACGACCGCGTATCCGAACATGGTGAAGACGATCGCGGCCAAGGGGCGCGGAATCATGCTCGAGCGGTATCTGTTCTCGAGCGCGGAGCACTCGACGGCGACATTGCAGAATACGTTCTTCAACCCGCAGTGCACCAAGACGGTGGCCCTGGCAGCGGGCGTGAAGTCCAAGCTCGGAATCGTGCTGGGCATCGACAACTACGATCCCGGCGGCAACGGCGAGTACATCTACCTCGATCGTCCGAACACGGATCTCGCCTCGGACAGCTCGGGCATGCTGTACAGGGAGTTCGCGGCCCTGCACGCGGGCTCCTGCACGAATGGCATCGCGGGCGTGGGGACCTACACGTTCGGAAGGGTCACCGACCTGCCGCAATACACGGCCGCTACGCTTGCGCAGAGGCTGCGCGCGTTCGAGGATTGGTGGCCCTAGCTCGCGCGAGACGGGTGCGATCCGGGCGGGCTGCCCAGCCGCAACGCGTGGGCTGGCGTCGGGCGAACACTCCCGGTATAGCGGGAGTCCCGGATGCTCCCCGATCCCTGTCCACGTCGTGATCCGAAGCGCAGGCGCTTTGCGCTGGCTGTGGCGATCGGCGCTGCCGTGTCGTGCTTCGGCGCTCGCGCATTGGCGCAGGGGGCGGTGCCGCGCGGCGGCTCGGGCGCAGCCGTGGCTCCTGACAAGACTCCGGACAAGCCGGCCCCGGGCCCGCAGGTGATCCCACCTCAGCTCAAGCAGTTCGTGAGCGCGACCTATCCTGCCGACGCCGAAAAGCAGGGGCTCGAAGGCAACGTCGTGCTCCAGCTCGACATCGACGCTGAAGGCAAGGTCACGGGTGCGACGGTGGTGAACCCTGCGGGGCACGGGTTCGACGAAGCGGCGGCCGAGGCTGCGAAGCAGTTCACCTTCGCGCCGGCGTTGCGCAACGGCAAGGCTGTGGCTGCGCGCATCCTGTATCGCTACAGCTTCACGCTCGCGGTCAAGGTCAAGGACCCAGGTGCATCGGACAAGGGGGCCGGGGGGCCGCCTGTGCCGACCACGACCTTGTCGGGCGCGGTGCGGGCAGGCACGGACGTGCCGATCGCGGGTGCGAACGTGATCGTGCGCGACGTCAACGGGCAGGAGAAGACAGCGCGCACGGGCGAGGACGGTGCGTGGTCGCTGATCGATCTGCCTCCTGGGCAGTACACCGTGCTGGTGCAGGCGCCTGGATACCAGAAGCTCGAGGTGCAGGAGAACGTCGCCCGGGGCGAAGCTACCGAGGTCGTCTATCGTCTCGTGCCCGAGGGCGAGCTGCAGGTGGTCATTCGAGGCACGCGTCCACCGCGCGAGGTGACGCGCCGGACCCTGGAGCGACGAGAGATCGAGCGCATACCAGGCACCAACGGCGACGCGCTTCGCTCCCTGCAGAACCTGCCGGGCGTGGCACGTCCGCCTGGATTTGCGGGGCTGCTGATCGTGCGCGGCTCAGCGCCCAACGACACTGCGGTGTTCGTGGACGGCACGTCGATCCCGCTGATCTACCACTTCGGGGGTCTGTCCTCTGCGGTGCCCACGGAGCTGCTCGAGAAGATCGACTTCTATCCGGGAAACTTCAGCGCGCAGTTCGGGCGGGTCACGGGCGGCGTGGTGGATGTCGGGTTGAGGTCCCCGAAGAGCGACGGCAAGTACCACGGGATGGGGCAGTTCGACCTGATCGACGGTCGTGCGCTGCTCGAAGGTCCTGTGCCGTTCGTGAAGGGGTGGAACTTCGCAGCAGCCTTTCGTCGAAGCTGGGTGGACACCTGGCTCAAGCCTGTGCTGACGAGCCTGGGGACGAGCGTGTCTGCGGCGCCGGTGTACTACGACTGGCAGCTGTATGCGGAGACGAAGCCATCGCCGCGATCGAGCTTCCGGGTGTCGTTCCTGGGTTCTGACGATCGGCTCGAGCTGCTGGTGAAGGACACGGCGGACGTGGATCCGGTGCTGACCGGCAACCTGAAGGCGCACACGGGGTTCTTGCGGTTGATGGCGCGCTACCAGAACGATCTATCCGACGACGTGAGCCTCAGCTCGGTCACGGCGTACGGAAAGAACACGATCGAGGTGGGGCTGGGCGCGTTGTTCTTCAACACGCAGAGCTACCCGCTCACGAACCGTACGGAGCTGACGGCCAGGTTGGGACACGGGGCGACGGCGCACGTGGGCCTGGACATGTTCTACAGCAACGCCGATGCCGACGTGCGCGCGCCGCAGCCACCGCGTCCGGGGGAGCCCTCTGCAGGCCCGTTCGCCACCAGGCCGCCGCTGCGGCTGATCGCTTCCAACTCGATCTATCGTCCTGGTGCCTATGCCGAGCTCGAGATGGTCCCGTACCGGCGGCTGAAGCTCGTGCCGGGCATCCGCGTCGACTACGCGAGCATGGTCAACGTCTGGGACGTGAGCCCGAGGTTCAACGCGAGATACGCGCTGATCGAAGGGTTTCCGCGCACGACGCTCAAGGGCGGGGTGGGCGTGTACCATGCGCCGCCGCAGGTCAGCGAGACGTTTCCGCCGTTCGGCTCGCGCACGATCCACTCCAACCGGGCGATCCACTACGCGCTCGGCTTCGAGCAGGATCTGACGCGTCAGATCGAGGTGTCGTTCGAAGGGTTCTACAAGGATCTGGATCAGCTCGTGTCGCGCACACCGGACGAGACGGGGGGGTTCAGCTACGCGAACCTCGGCTCAGGCTACGTGGTGGGGACCGAGACGCTGATCAAGTACAAGCCGGACTCGCGGTTCTTCGGGTGGCTTGCGTACACGCTGTCGCGCAGCATGCGCAGGCCGATGCCGGATGAGCCCTTGGCGCTGTTCATGTGGGATCAGACGCACATCCTGACCGTGCTGGGCAGCTACCGGCTGGGGCGCGGATGGGAGTTCGGGGCGCGCTTCCGGCTGGTGACGGGCAATGCGGTCACGCCGATCGTGGGCTCGCTGTACAACGCCAACTCCGGCTCGTACGTCGAGATTCGCGCCTCGGAAACGAAGAACGAGCGGCTTCCCATGTTCAACCAGCTCGACCTTCGCGTGGACAAGCGCTGGGATTACGGTACCTGGAAGCTGTCCACCTACCTCGACGTGCAGAATGTCTATTGGGCGCAGAACGTGGAAGACTATAATTACAACTACAACTACACCCAACGGACGAAGATCACGGGCCTACCCATCATCCCCAGCCTGGGCGTGCGGGGAGAATTCTGAACATGAGAGCTGAGTCCTTCTTTCGAGGTCTGGCGCTGTGCACGGGTTGCATGATCTTCGGATCGGTCGTCGGGGCGTGTGAGCCCGACTTCGAACCCTCCAGCAAGCTGACCACCCTGCGCGTCCTGGCCGTGCGCGCCGACAATCCCTACCCCAAGCCGGGCAGCAAGGTTCACCTCGAGATGCTCTGGCACGACGGGGCATCGCCTGCGGACCAGCCGCGCAAGAACATCCAGATCCTCTGGATCGGTGGATGCTTCGATCCGATCGGCGATCTGTACTACTCCTGCTACCCGGAGCTCGGAAAGCTGTTCGGCGCAGGAGGGCAACCTTCGCCCGAGGCCTTGAAGTTCATCGGCACGGGCAACTCGTTCGACATCGACGTGCCGGCTGACATCGTGTCGCGTCGCCCGCCGCGCGAGGGCGTGGAGCCCTACGGCACCCTATTCGTGTTCTTCGCCGTGTGCGCGGGGCAGATCAAGCCCACCGAGGAGGTGGGGTCCTCCGCGATCCCGCTCGGGTGCTACGACGAGAACGGCAAGGCGTTGGGGGCGGACGACTTCGTGCCGGGTTACGTGAACCTGTATTCGTACGAGAATCGCACGAACCAGAATCCGATCGTGACCGGCTTCGAGATCGACGGAAAATCCTATCCGGAGACCGAGCCGATCCCGGACACGCATCTGCGGGGGTGTCGCCCGGACGACTGCCCGGACGTGAACATCAAGCCGATCATCGACAAGGCGAGTGCGGAGATCGACCCAGGAGCGGTCAATCCGGACGGCACCCAGCTCACGGAGATGGTGTGGGTCGACTACTACGCGAGCGGCGGCAAACCGGCGAAGTCCGCGCGCCTGGTCAACGATGCGACCAAAGGGTGGAACGAGGATCTCGGCGTGAAGTACACGCCCCCAGGACCTGGGGAGGTCGCCTATGTCTATGCGGTCGTGCACGACAACCGCGGCGGCATCGGCTGGGTGAAGCGCAGAGTCGTCGGGGATTGAGCCGGGCATGGCACCCAGCGACAGGCTGGGCACACCGTGGCACACCGCAGGCGTCAGGGAAGCGCGATTGCCGCAGGAATCCTGAGGACGGCCACGGCACGCGGCGTGCAACGAGAGCCGAAACGCCCCGGGATTGAATGGATCGGGGCTCCGCTCTCACCAAGGATTGGTGCTAACGTCGTGAGGCGGGCTACGCTGGAGGCAGAGCCATGAAGAACGCTATCGGGATTGCGCTTGCTCTTGGAATCATCGCGGTGGTGGGGTGCGGCGGCCAGGTGAGCACGGGCGGCGCCGCTGGCACGGCTGGATCCGGAGGGACGGCTGGCACAGGTGGGACCTACCAGGGCGGCTCAGGGGGCAAGGGCGGTACTGGTGGCTACGGAGGGTACGGCGGGGGCGACGGCGGCGCCGGTGGTTGGGGCGGACATGCCGGGGGCGACGGTGGAGCCGGTGGTTGGGGCGGATATGGCGGGGGCGATGGTGGAGCCGGTGGTTGGGGCGGATACGGCGG
Source organism: Deltaproteobacteria bacterium (assembly GCA_016218915.1). Classification (GTDB taxonomy): domain Bacteria; phylum Myxococcota_A; class Polyangia; order Polyangiales; family Polyangiaceae; genus JACRCQ01. The sequence goes on along the minus strand of JACRCQ010000017.1, from coordinate 24,811 downwards.
CAATGCGGGCTGGGCAGGCACAGGAGCGTATGGCGGCTATGGCGGCAGCGGGGGGTACGGCGGGTATGGCGGCAGCTACGGCGGCGCAGGCGGCGCGATCTCCTGCAACTTCCACAGCTACTATCCGCAATGCGACAGCTGCGTCTACGGCATGTGCGTCAAGGAGTGCTCGATCTGCACGATGAACCCTGACTGCGCCGGCCTGCTGGATTGCATCGGCTACTGCTCGTTCCAGGACCAGGCCTGCCTCACCGGGTGCGTGAACAAGTACCCCAACGGGTTGAATGACGCCATGCCGCTGCTCGGACAGAACGGGTGCATGGCGTACTCCTGCGCAGGGCCTTGCCAGATGGGCACGAGCGGTGCGGGCGGCACGGCCGGATACGGCGGGTACGGGGGCGGGTACGGTGGCTACGCTGGCGGGTACGGTGGATATGCTGGATACGCTGGCGGCGTGGGTGGCTCTGGCGGGTCCTACACGTGCCCGATCCAGTCGGGAATGTCCCAGTGCGACAGCTGCATCAACTCCAACTGCTCCGGGGAATGCCAGGCGTGCGAGGTCGATCCCGAGTGCATGGCGATCCTCGATTGCATGTACCAGTGCGACCCCAACAATCAGAACTGCCCCAACCAGTGCGTGGCGCAGCATCCGGGCGGGCAGCAGGAGATCATGGCGCTGCTTGCGCAGAACGGTTGCATCTGGAGCAATTGCCAGAACCAGTGCCAGTAGACGAACCTCCAAATCGGACACCACGACAGCATGAATCGAGCCCGCATCACAGCGCTGTGGCTGGTGTTGATCAGCGCGCTGTGGTGCACGCTCGCGCAGGCGCAGGACGCGGGAGTCGCACAGGGGGGAGTCACATCGGACGGCTCGACCGGGAGTGATGGTAGCACTGCGGACGAAGTCCCATGGTGTCCCGAGGGAATCGAGACCCTTGCGGGATCGGTGTGCGCGGTGGTTCCTGATTCGCTTCCGGACAATGTTCCGCGAACGCTCGTGATCTTCCTTCACGGGGTGGTGCAGCCGGGCAGCGGCTGGCAGCACAACCCGATCCGAGGCATGGGCGCAGCGGCCAAGCGTCTGGGATTCGCCCTGATCGCACCGCGTGGACGGCGCGGGGTGGCGCGCGCGGAGATGAATGACTACTGGGCCTGGCCCACGTCATCGGCCGCACAGCAGCAGCACGAGGCAGCGGTCATCGCGGAGTGGATGGAGGCGCGACGCATCCTCGAGGATCGGGCGGGCAGGAAGTTCGACAAGGTCTTCGTGTTCGGCTTTTCGAGCGGTGCGTACTACGCGTCCTCCCTGGCCCTGCGCGGAAGGCTTCCAGTGGACGGCTACGCGGTGTTTGCGGGCGGCGCAGCGCCCTACACGCGGCCGATGATGTCGCACGTCAGGCTGCGTCCCCCGATCTTCGTGGGCTACGGCCTGAAGGACAAGTCCGCGGTCAAGGACTGCAAGAAGCTCGCGGCAGCGCTGCGTGCGCTGCGCTGGAAGCACCGGGAGATGGCTGTGCCCAAGGCAGGGCACACGATCACCGACGCCCAGCTTCGCGAGGCAATCGGCTTCCTGCGGCGGAGCTGAAATTAATCACAAGCCTGCTCCGACAAGGGGGGCATGGCTTCGTCGACGGTCCCAGTGCCTGTGGTGGAGCTGCTCGGTGCACGCAAGGTGTACCGGCGCGGCAGCACCGAAGTCCCTGGGCTCGATCAGGTCGATCTGTTCGTGTTTTGCGGTGAATACGTCGCAGTCGTGGGGGCTTCCGGCAGCGGCAAGTCCACGCTCCTGAACGTGATCGGCACCCTCGATCGGCTCGACGAGGGCTCGTACCGGATCGACGGCCAGGCGACCGAAGGGTTGAGCGACTCCGAGCTCTCGAGGCTGCGCTGCCTCAAGATCGGGTTCGTCTTCCAGTCGTTCCACCTGCTCCCGCGCCACACCGCCCTCGAAAACGTCGAAGTGCCGATGCTCTATGCAGGCGTCGCCCGCTCGGTGCGTCGAAAGCGCGCCCTGGACGCGCTCGATCGCGTCGGCCTGGCAGACCGCACCGATCACCTCCCCTCGCAGCTCTCCGGCGGACAGCAGCAGCGCGTCTCGCTCGCGCGCGCTCTTGCCAACTCCCCTGCCCTGCTGCTGGCCGATGAGCCCACTGGCGCCCTGGATTCCTCGACCACCGCCGAGATCCTGGAGCTGTTCGACGAGCTCAACCAAGGCGGGGTGACGATCGTGATGGTGACCCACGATCGCGAGGTCGCGGCTCGAACCAAGCGCGTGGTGCGCATGAAGGATGGCTGCATCGTGGACGACGCACTGGCTGGCGCGCCGGAATGCCCGGTGCAGGTGGCGTAGATGAGAATCCCATGGACGACGCTTCTCGCAGGAATCGGCGTGCTGGCGGGCTCGACGCTCTCGAGCCCTGCGGCTGCCACGCAACCGCTGGCGATCCGCGATGTGCTGCATCGGGTGGACGCGCTCGATCCTCAATTGCGCCTGAAAGCGGCCGAGCAGATGCAATCCGAGGTGGCCTTGCGGCGCGCGCGCTGGGATCGGGTCCGAGGCGCGATTGGCGTGCAGGGCGGACACGCGATTGGAGTGAGCGGGCTGGCACCTGCCGGAGGCGAATCCGAGGCAGTCCGGACCGCAGACCGCTTCACAGGCTCTGCCTACGCAGACTTCCGCGTGCCGGTCTTCGCAGGCGGCGCCATCGCAGGAGCCATCGACGCTGCCGCGGCTCGGCTGGAAGCAAGCCGTCAGGACAAGGAGCTGGTTCGCCAGGAGCTCAAGCGCGCGGCATTGACGGCGTATGCGGCAGTAGCCGCAGCGCAGCGTCAGGTCGAGGTCGCCCGCCGCGGACGCGATCGCGCCCAGGCGCTGCTGGAGCTGTCGACGACCCGTCGGGACAGCGGGATCGGCTCGCCTGCTGATGTGGCGCGCAGCAAGCTGTTCCTGCTGCGTCGGGAAGAAGATCTGGCAGCGCGCGAATCGGATCGCGACGTTGCGATGGCTGGATTGCGGGCATCGCTGCTCTTCCCACCTGGCGAGGCGATCGAGGCGATCGAGAGCCTGGAGTCGGTCGCGCACGTGCGTGGGCAAGGGCCTGGCAACTACCCTGAGCTTCGCGCAATGCAGGCGCAGGCTGGGGCTGCAAAGGCCGACGTGACCGTGGCCCGGGCCGGATACCTTCCCACGGTCGAGCTGTTCGCCAATGGGCAGTATGGCAATGGCTGGATGGGAGCTTCACCTGCCGGCCTGGGCGCAGTGCCCATGGCCTATCCGGGAGATCCTCGCATCGGGACCTTCCAGGGCGCGGCTTCCACGGGCGTGATGCTGAGCTGGCGAGCGTTCGACATGTATGCGACCCGCGATCGGACCGAGTACGCGGAGCTGGCAGCCGAAGGGGCGCGAGCCCGGCTCGCAGACGCAGAGCGCAACGTGCGCGGCGCGCGCGATCAGGCGGCGGCAAGGGAGTCGCAAGCCGAGCGACGGGTCCGGCTTCTGGCTGGCGGCGAGGAGACTGCAGCAGAAGCGGTCAAGCTCGCGCGCATTCGATACGAGACAGGCAACACGATCCTCACCGAAGTCCTGGACGCCGAGATCGAAGGCATCGGGATTGAGGGAAGGAAGGTACAGGCAGCGCTGGATCTCGCGATCGCGCACATCGACAGGCTGAGGGCCGAAGGGTACGGGCTATGATCCGAAAGCGTCGATTCAAGGCTGTGCTGTTGGTTGCGCTGCTCGTGCTCCTGGCCGGCGCAGGCCTCACCCTCGCCGTTCGCGGCTCCGCGGCTGACAAGCCCGAAGGCGCGGTTGCCACCGTGACCCGCGGAAGCGTCAAGGTGACGGTGCAGGAAGTCGGCTCGGTCGAGCCGATGCGGAAGGTCGATCTGAAGTCCAAGGTCTCTGGCCAGGTGGCCGAGGTGCTGGTCGATGTTGGAAGCCTGGTGAAAGCCGGCGATGTGCTGGTGCGCCTCGATCCGCGGGATGCCCGTCGCGAGCTTGCCCTGGCGGCCTCGCGCCACCAGGTCAACCAGGCGCTGCTGTCGCAGGCATCGGCGCAGCTTCAATTCAAGCACAAGGCCCATTCGCAAGGAGCGCTGTCGCCGTTGGACCTTGCCATTGCCGACGGTGAGGTCAGACGCCTGCAGGCGCTGATGCAGGTCGATGGTGCGGAGCAGGCGATCCTGCGGGATCGGATCTCGTATACCGAGCTGAAGTCCCCGATCGATGGGGTGGTGCTCGCGCGCAACATCCAGCCGGGCGAGATGGTCACCCCAGGCGTGGCAGCCATGGTCGACGGCAAGCCTCTGCTCATGATTGCCCAGGTCGAGCGGCTCCTGGTCCGTGCGGAGCTCAACCAGATCGACGTGGCCCGGCTCAAGCCGGGGCACAAGGTGCAGGTGCGCGTGGATGCCCTCGCGGATCGCACCTTTGAGGGCGAGGTCTACAGGATGGCTGCGATGGCGCAGCGCAGCGAGCGTCGCAAGGACTCCAACCTGATGGTCTTCCCTGTCGACGTGGTGGTGGACACGCGCCAACCCGGAGCAGAAGGGCTGCGCCCGGGCATGATGGCAGACATCACGATCGACATCGCTGCTCATGATCAAGTGCTCGTGGTCCCACTCGAAGCGCTGGTCCGGGAAGGTGGCAAGACCCGCCTGAGGAAGGTCGATGCCAAGGACAAGGAATCGCTGGTCGACGTCGGGGTGGGATTCCAGAACGAGAAGGTCGCAGAGATCGTATCTGGCGTGCAGGAAGGGGATCGCGTGCGGATGCGACCTGCCAAGGCAACGTCCCAGGCAGGGCAGTGAGCGTGGCCGGATCGAGCACGAGCACGAGCACGAGCACGAGCACGAGCACGAGCACGAGCATGAGCACGAGCACGAGCACGAGCACGAGCATGAAGGCATGACAAGGCGAGCGGACGATTGATGGACCTGTGGCTCGAGAACCTCCGGGTGGGATGGGAAGCGCTCGCTTCCAACAGGCTGCGCACCATCCTGACGGCACTGACGGTGGCGCTCGGCTCAGGGGCCATCGCGCTGCTCGTCTCCCTCGCCTCCAGCGCGCTCGCCACGATCACGACCGGCATCGACGCAGTGGGTGGCAGGGAGATCGTGTTCCTGGAGCCCAAGAAGCCCAAGCAGCCCACGGCCCAGACAGCGTCGCGGCTCACCCTGGAAGATGCGCGTGCGCTGCGCGAGCGCGTTCCTGGGCTCGCCGAGCTTTCCTACCTGATGAGCCTGCGCAACCAGGTGATGGTGGGCGCGGGAAAGAAGGCTGACGTCGACGTGGCGATCGGCGCTGCGTGGCAGAACCTGCTGCTTCAGGACCTGATCTGCGGCGCCTCCCTTCCGGAGGAAGGAGCCGAGAGCGGCAGGCGGGTAGTCGTGGTGTCCAAGGCTGTGGCCGAAGAGCTGTTCGTCACGCCGGAGGCAGCGCTTTCGCAAGGAGTCCTGCTTTGGGGGCACCGCTACGAGATCGTGGGAGTCACGTCCGAGGCTGCGAAGTTCGGCTTCAACATGGGAGGAGTATCCAAGCAGCGCGCCGTGATCGTGCCGGCTTCGACCACGCTGTCGGGCGAGGGATTGGAGCCCAAGGGATTCATCGTGATGCGGAGCAACGGCGCCGCGAGCCACGACCTGCAGATGCGGATCGCCACCAGCGTGCTTTCCTGGCGACACAGGGGCGTCGAGGACTTCGAGTTCTTCGACCTCGAAGCGTTCATGTCCAAGTTCGACAAGGTCTTTGCCGGGCTTCGCGTGCTGGTGGGGCTGATCGCGGCCGTCTCGCTGTTCATCGCAGGAGCTGGAATCATGAACGTGATGCTCGCGTCCGTGCGCCAGCGCGTGACCGAGATCGGGATCCGCCGCGCTCTCGGCGCGTCCCAGGGCGACATCCGCCTTCAGTTCGCAATCGAGTCCGCGTTGATCGCCGGCGTGGGCGGTGTGGTGGGAGCCCTGGGGGGTACCGTGCTGTCCGTGCTCGTGGGATGGGTGGCAGTCCGCGTTGCTCCGGCATGGGAGAATCACATCTCTCCCTGGGCTGCGGTCGTTGCGGCCTTGGCAGCGATCGCCGTGGGGCTCGTCTTCGGGTTGCGTCCAGCGCGCAAGGCAGGGCGGCTCGATGTGGTCGACTGCCTTCGCGGCGAAAGGGCATAGGGCGCTTGCCATGGAGATGCTGCGGGATCTGATCCGCCAGATGCGTCGCGAGCCGGTCCGCATGCTGCTCACGCTCCTCGGGATCGCGATTGGCAGCGGCGCTGTGGTGCTTCTCGCATCGACCCTGCGAGCTGCGACTTTCGCATTGGATCAGGCGAGCCAGGAAGCGACCGGCGACGACATCACGCGCGTCACTCGCCGCACGCCAGGCCCTGGAGCGATGACCCGGGTCGCGCCAGGTCTCTCCGAGCGCGACATGCGTGCCATGGCAGACAGAGAGCGCATTGCGCATGAGCGCACGATCGCGAGCGCAACGGTCTACCATCAGGAAGCGTCGGTCGGTGCCAGAGCCAAGCCGGTGGGAGTGCAGAGCGGTGGCACGCGCTACGCTGCGCTGTCCGGCTTCGAGCTGCAGCACGGTCGCTGGATGCTTCCCGAAGAAGAGGGGCGTCGCGTGTGCGTGATCGGCGCTGACGTCTGGAAGGAGCTGTTCGAGGGGCAATGGCCTTTGCGGGACGACGCATTGGTCTTGAACCACGCCACGCGTCTGTCGGTGATCGGCGTCCTGGCACCTCGTCCGCCGATTGGCGGCGGGGACGGGGACGGCACGTGGATGGTGGATCGAAGGGTGATCGTGTCGAATCCGACGTTTGCGCGGGCCGTGGCTCCTATGGAGGAGTTCGACGAGATCGCGCTGAAGGCCGAGCCACGACAAGGGAAGCTTCCAGACCGCACCGAGATCGCGCAGCGCCTCTCGCCCTTGCTTCAGAACCTGCACCTGGGTGTGAAGAACTTCGAGTTCGACGCGTTGGGCAAGGGGATGCAGGTGGACATGCTGATCACCGGAGCGCTCGGGGTGATCCTGCTCGGGTGCGCGTTGGTTGCCACGGTGGTGGGGGCAGTGAACGTGATGAATGCGCAGCTGGTGCAGATTGCAGAGCGTACGCGCGAATACGGCATCTGCAGGGCGCTGGGGCTTTCAGCGAGGAAGCTTCGGGCAAGGGTGCTTCTCGAGACGCTTGCCTGCACGCTGGTGGGCAGTGTCGTCGGCGTGGCTTCAGGGCTCGGTCTGGCCTGGGCTCTATCCAAGGCGCTTACGCTTCTCGTGACGCCTTGGCCGTTTGACGTGGTGCTCTGGTCCATCGGAGCCGCTGTGGGAGGAGCCGCGCTGGCCGGGCTGCTGGCTGGATGGATGCCCGCCAAGAGAGCGTCCGAGATTCCGCTGGCAGAATGCTTGAAGGCGGAGTGAGCCGCGCACTACACGCTGTGCATGTTCAGATGAGGATCGAGCCTTTGCAGGTCGCCCGGATCGGAGGTCAGAACCGCATGGCCACGCGTCCGCGCGCACAGCACCACCGACGCGTCGATCACGTCGGTCGTCCGCGTCACTCCGCAAAGCTGCCCGGCCGCCCGTGCTCGTGCGTCATCGAGCGCCTCGATCTCGACAGCGTCGGAGCCGAGCAGCCGGACCAGACGCACCTGTTTTCTGCCATCTCGCCAGACCTGTCCGAGCGCGCCTGCGGGAACCACCACTGGCAGGCGTTGCTGCACGGCGCGCAAGATGACGGAGACCGCGAGACGGTTGCCTCGTTCGAAGGCGATGAGCGCGCCGGCATCCAGCGTGATGCCGCTCACGCTGCCCGCCTCTTGCGCGTCTTGCGGACTCCGAGGATCCGGTCGGCTCGTCGACGTTCGGCAGCGGTCAGCGGGCCACCGGTTTCCGCTAGCATCTCTTCGAGCAACGTCTCGAGGTCGTCGAGCTTGCTCTTCTGGTCGATGGCGGCCGCGACATAAGCGCTCACGCTCGCTGCACGACCGCGGCTCACTGCCGAACGCGCACGCTCGAGCAGGTGCTCTGGAATGCTCACGGCGATCTTCGAGGCGGTCATACCGTTGGTCATACTTGTCGCACGAGCAGGCGTCAATCCCCCGGGGAATGGCCGCCAGCCGCGACGCAGGCTGGAGTGCTGGCGCGCGATCCGTTAGGCTGCCTTAATGTCGATCTATCGGGACGACGTGCAGGCGGCGCAGGAGCGCATCCGCGCTCTCGAAGAGGAGCTGGCAAAGGCACGAAGCGAGTGCGAGGCTGCCGAGGCGCGGTCGGACGAGCGCGTGCGCCAGATCCAGAAGGAGATCGAATGGCTGCGCGCTTCCAAGAGCGCTGCGGATCCGGGCCAGACGTCCAGCGCATTGCCGCTGCTCATCGGAATCGTGGGCGCAGCCGTCATCGTATGCGCGACCATCGTGGGAGGCGCGCTCCTGATGCTCCGCACGTCGTCGGCGCCGCCTCCGGTCGTGGTCACGGTCACGCCTGACACTGCCTCAGCGCCGCGCGAACCCTACGTGCCCATCGTACCTGCTCCTCCTGCACCCACGGAACCTGAGCCGGTGAGCGATGCGGGCCCTGCGTTTGACCGTGGCGCCACGCTCGCCGCGCTGAGCGAAGCCTCCAAGGCATCTGCAGCCTGCAAGCAACCCGGGGGACCTTCCGGCGCAGGGCGCGTCCAAGTCACCTTCGCTCCGTCGGGACGCGTGACGAGCGCGAGCGTGGTGGGCCCCCCATTTGCGGGCACGCCGGTCGGAGCGTGCATTGCGCAGACATTCCGCAAGGTCACCATCCCAGCGTTCGCAGGGGCTCCGGTCACGGTCCACAAGTCCGTCGTTGTGGAGTGAAGGGCTACGGGGTCGCGACCGAGCGCCGCTTTCGAGCCAGCATCGCGAGCCCCAGGACCAGGAGCCATCCCGCGTTGCGAGCAGGGATCGTCGCGCCGACGCGGCAGCCACATCCGGAATCAAACTGCGAAGCTCTTCCCGTGGGGCCAGGGCCCCGGCAGCGATACCGGCGCGCCCTCGAAGGTTCCCTTTGCAGCCGCGGGAGCCAGGAAGCTCTGCCCGTTGCGGACCTCGAATCCGTCACCGCTCTTGAGCACGGCAGCCAGATCGACCTCGACCTGGTCTGCGCCATCCCAGTTGTACACGATGACGTGGGCACGTCCCGCCTGCTCCCGATTCGCGCGCACGAACACCTTGGTACCTGTAGGCTTGTCGGCCAGGTACACGTTGCCTGGGTATTGCGACGTATCAATGGCGCCCGTCACGGGGCCAATGAAGGTGTTGCCGGAGATCGTCATGGTCTGCCACGGATTGGGGAACTCCGTGGCGCCAACGAGGTAGTTGTCCGTGAGAGTGAGGTCCTTGTTTGCATCGTTGTACCGACCGAGGTTCACGCTGACAGCAGAGCGGTTGGCAAGCCCATCACCGCGTCTTCCTGCGCCACGCTTCCAGCGACGAGGTATCGCGAACCCGGTTGCCGATCTTGTGCAGCAGCACGCGAAACCGCGAGCCTATCTTCCCAGTCGAGACGAGTACGACCCGCTCCCGATCCTCATTCAGGTCGTCCTGCTCGCGCCCGTTCATCTCAGCAGCCCCGACAGCAACCAGCTCGCGGCCGGTCCGCGGCTCCAGGGCAACGCATCCGCTGGGGGCTGGAGTCCCGGCTCGACATGAGCCGAAGCGCAAGCCATCTCCGTTGGGCTGCACCACGGCCTGGAGCTCCAACGTGCTCGGCGTCGCGGTCGCCAACGTCATCACCTCCTGCGCGCATTCTCGAAGGTCCTGCAGCTCACGCGTGAGCCGGCGAACCTCTGAGGCGCGTCGGGCATGCTCCCCGAGCATCGCATCGAGTCTGGATGCGAGCCGCGCGGTCGGAAGATCGTCCTCCGAGGGCGCCCTGCGACATGCAAGCTCCAGCTCGCCATGTTGCGTGACCGAGCGATTCTGGGGAATGGGCCTCGCGGACCGCGCGCGCAACCCATGAACGGCGAACAAGAGGGCCGTAAGGAGCGCATGCGCGGCAATCAGCGCGACGTATCCACCGTGCAGGGGTGCCGAGGTCATCTTCCAAACGAACCATCCACCGCTGAGCACGGCGAGGTGAGCGACGAGCAACGCGCCTACGAGTCGATGACTCGACCGCCTCTCCCTATCGATGCTCGCGAACGGCAGGAGCTCGATCGCATCATGGCCCTCTTGCCTTCGGGGCGTCTCCATCCCGCTCATGATATCCTGCACTCGTGCGAATTGGATCGCGTTGCGGACGGTTCACCCGGGGCGGACGGCGCGTGTTGCGGACGGTTGCCGACCGTGAGAGTGGTGGAAGGCCCATCCATGGAGCACACGGGAGAAGAACCATGACGAACTTGCGTGCGCTGCTCCGTGCGAAGCTGGGCCTGCCCTGGGTTACGCTGCTGTTCGTGGCTGGCTGCGTGGCAACCACGCTGCCGATGTACTTCGATCGCGGCTACTACCTGATCCTGGGCGTGGGCCATGAGGACGCGGACAACGCGCACATCCGCTGGTGGCACGCGTTGGTGACGACCTTCGTGCACGGTGGAGGATTTCCGGGCACGACGGCGCACCTGGTGATCAACTCGGTCTTCTTCCTGGTGCTCGGGTCGATGATCGAGCGCGTGCTGGGCTCAGGGCGCTTCGGTGCCCTGTGCGCTGCGTGCTGGTGCGTGGGGCTGGCGCTCAAGATCGGGCTCCATCGCTATGCCCATGGGATCTCCAACATCAACTGGGCTTTCGTGGTGTTCGCGCCTGTGTTCATCGGCCATGGCTGGCGCACGGAGCGAGCTCGCGCGTTCAAGGATCCTGTCTTCCTGCTGGTCGTCGTGCTGTTCGTCCTGGGGCTGATCGGCCTGGTCAACACGTGGCACGCCATTGCGATGCTGGTGGGAATGCCGTTCGTCCTCGCCTGGCGCCGGGTGCTTCGCGACAACCTCAGGAAGATGGATCAGGGCGAGCCGCTCGACCGCTGGCAAGGCGCTGCGCGCATGGCAGCGATCGCGTTTCCCGCAGCGCTGGCAGGATTCAGCATCGTCATGACGCTCGGAGCGGTGCTCGGAAAGGTGCGCTGAGCTACATGTCCGCGTAGCGCCTGGCCGCCGCAAGATCGCGGCGCAGCTCCTCAGCGGTGCGGCGCGGTCCATATCCGGGCGTGTCACGCTGGATGCGCCACCCTTCCTTGAGCGGACCGGCATCGACCGTGTCAAAGCCGAACTGATCGAGCAGATGGGTCACGGTCGCCTTGGCCTGGGCGTCGTCGCCCGCAATCACCAGGGCGCGTCGATTCTTCGAGCCTGCAGGCTGCCCGTGGGTGGTCAGCTCTGCGGCATAGATGTGGTTGAACGCCTTGACGACCTTGGAAGTCGGCAGGTGATTCTGCAGCAGCTCGGAGGTGGTGGTCGACTCGTTGTCCAGCTCAGGAATGTGCCCGTCGCGCTGTGGATAGTAGTTGTTCGTGTCGATTACGATCTTGCCGGCCAGGGGCTCGACCGGGACCGCGCGGTAGCTCTTGAGCGGCACCGTGACCACCACGACGTCTCCGGCTTTGGCTGCTTCGAGGGGCGTGGCAGCGCACGCCTTGGGGCCCAGCTCCTGGATGAGCGCGGACAGGGTCTCCGGTCCGCGCGAGTTGCTGATCACGACGTCATAGCCGCTCTTGATCGCGAGCCGTGCGACCTGGCTGCCGATGTGCCCTGCGCCGATGATTCCGATGGTGGTCATGGCGTCCTACCTGGGGACGCGCTCGGCTCTTCGCAAGGGGGGGCGCTCAACTACGGAGCCGGCTCCTCCACCAGCCCCCGGGGTCGCGCGTACTTCCACAGGTACCAGCGCTTGACGTACACGTAGTTTCGTACGCGGGTATTGACCAGCAGCGCGATGATGCACGTGCTGAGCAGGCACCAGACCGCGGGGCGCTCGTTGACGTCGGTGGTAGTCAGGCTCGCGAGGAAGGGCCCCACGATGTAGTGGTAGAGGGACCACTTCCACGAGCCGTACACGATCGGCACCAGGAACCCGGCAAATACGTACCACCGCCAGCGCTCGTTGAATCCATTGAGCAGCACATGCCAGCCAATGTGCCATTGGCCACGATAGGCGCACGTCTCCAGGTGGCTGCACATCGGCGTCCCCAGCTCGCAGCGTCCCAGCAATCCTGGCGCTGGCACCAGGCGTAGCAGGCAGAACGCCGCGGTGAGAGCGCATATCGCATAGACGTACTTCTTGATTCGCTGCTTGACCTGCGGATCGATGAACTCCATGCCGAGCATGTTGATGAAGAACGGCTGGAACGAGATGTGGACGATGGCGAGATCGGTGAGAAGGGTGTTGATCGGATTGCCGCAGCTTCCGACGACTGTATAGGTGACCGCCTGCAAGCCTTCCATCAGGACGAAGTACGCAGGGGGGATGTAGATCTCCTTGGGCTGCCCCTTCTTCCGTAGGAAGTAGGCGCTCGAGAAGCCGGCGATTGCGACGGCGGAGCTTGCCCAACCATTCCAGCACATGGGAGTCTACATACCGAAAGCCGCCTGCTTTCACAACCCGGGAAGCAGGAGCGTAGTATAGTTCGCAGCGATGACCGAGCAGGACACCGAGACCCTCGAATCGATCACGCGCGCAGCGGCCAAGGCGGGCATTGGCTTCACAGGCGGAAAGGTGCTGCAAAGATACCGGATCGGTCCGCACATCGCTGTGCTGGTGGGCGAGGTGATGGCCACGGGGACAGCAGCCATCGCGTTCGTGCTGGCCGTGACGCGAGAGGGCGAGGATGCGCCCGGGCTGCTGCTCGTGTCCCAGGAAAACAAATTCGCGCGCTTCTACTCCCAGGGCTCGCACACCATGGCCTGCGTGCAGGATGGACGGCGCGTCGACGTCGGACACGCCAACGCGTGGGCCGAGCGCGAGCCCTTTGCGCGCGAGGCGCTTTCGATCGCGGGCAAGCGTCTGGAGATCAGCGCGCCTGCGGTGGTCGACGCCCCTGCGCCAGCTCCGAAGAAGAAGCCGAAGCCCGCTGCGCCAAAGCCCGCGTCACCTGTCACTGCGCCTGTGGCGTCAGCGCGCGACTCGGCACCGCCGCCGTCGCAGCGACGCTCCTTTCTGCCGGAAGGCAAGAAGGCGAAGCCGGCGTTGCACATCGGCGTGGTGCTCGCTGTCATCCTCGGCATCATCAAGATCGTGGCCAAATCGAGCTCAGGGCCGGGCTCGTACACGCCCCCGAGCTACACCCTTCCCCCGTCGACCAAGACGACGCAGCAGACCTCGGGCGCACTGGAGCGTCCAGGACCGATCGCGCTCGATGCCACGCACGTGTACTGGGCGGACAGGTCCCAGGGCAAGCTCCGGAGACAGTCGAAACAAGGCGGGGAGCCACAAGACCTTGCGTCGGGAATCGACGAGGCGACCGGGATCGCGATCGACGCCGCGAACGTGTACGTCACCACAGATGGCAGGGGAGGAAGCAGCCGCACGGCATCGCTGTTCAGAATCCCCAAGAAGGGAGGGGACATGGTGCGCCTGGCGCGTCTGCACGTGCGCGCGGGCTCTCCGATCGTGGACGACGCGGGCGTGGTGTACCTCGCAGACCCGCCTCTGCCGGTCGGGGGCAAGACGGCGTATGCGGAGGGGTATTCCTCGGTGTTCGCGATCGGTCCGGATGGAGGTGAAATCGAGATCGAAGGGTTCAACAACACGTCGCGATCGGTCGTATCGGACGGCAAGCAGGTCTATTGGTCCGACTGGAATGCGGGAACGCTGCTGATGGCGCCTCGCAAGGGAGGCATCGCATCGCCGGTGACCTCGGCGACGGTCAAGGCGCAGGTGGTCGTGGCGGACGCGGACACGTTGTACTGGGCCGGGGAGGCGGGAACGCGCAACGTGCTGCAGAGGGTGGGCAAGTCCGGGGGAACGCCGGTCACGATTGCGAGCGGCGCGGAGATGACGGTGAGCGATCTGGCGGTGGACGGGACGTCGGTGTGGTTCATCGACGAGACGACAGCAGGCAAGCCTGCGGTGTACCAGGTTCCGAAGGCAGGGGGCACGCCGGTGTTGATTGCAGCGGAGGTTGCGTCTGGAGCGCGCATCGCGGTGGATGAGACGGACGTGTACTGGAGCACGCTGCACGGGTTTGCCACGATCTCGAAGAAGGGGCGGCGGGACGGCGGGGTTGGGGACGCGGGACGAGGGAAGGAAGCGGGCGGCAAGGCAGAAGGGGGTGCCGGGACGAAGCTGGACGCTGGCGAAGGTTGCGGGGGGATGTAAACCCGCACGCGGCTCCGGTTCGCGCCGATCGACGAACGTACTGACATTACCCGAGCGCTCTGGCACAATGCGCGCCCGCGTCACAAACACGTCTGCCGGAGGTCCCCTTGAGCACCACGAATGTGCCGGAGAAGAAGCCAAATCCGCTCAAGGAGATCGTCCAGCCATTCATCGATCTCGTGCACGCGCCCCGCGCGCTCTGGGGCATCAACGTCGGCTACCTGATCGAGGGATTCGTCTACTTCGGGATGCTGACCTACCTGGCCATGTACTTCAACAAGTACGCCGGGCTCGACGACGTATGGGCAGGGCGCATGGTTGGCGTGCTGACTTGGGGCATCACGCTTTCGATGGTCTTCATGGGAGGGCTCGCAGACAAGTGGGGGGTGCGCATTGCCTTGCTCGCGTCGCTTGCGCTGATGATCGTTGGCCGCATGCTTCTCGCCGGCGGTCCGGCGTTGGCAGCCAGCGGAGTGTTCTCCGTCTCGGCGCTGCTGGTGAAATACGGCGTCTTGATCGCAGCGCTCTTGGGAATGCTCATCGTGGTCCTCGGATACGGCATGTATCAGCCGGCGGCGTATGCAGCCGTGCGTCAATTCACGACCGAGAAGACCTCGGGCATGGGGTACGCCATGCTCTACGCATTGATGAATCTCGGCGGCTGGCTGCCGACCTTTTTTGGCCCGATTCGTCAACGCGTGGGAATTGCCGGCTCATTCTGGGTCTACGTGGGCATCGCATCGACAGGGTTGATTCTCACCTACCTCATCTTGTCGAAGAAGGTCGTCAATAGGACGATTGACGAGATCAAGGCTGCGCGAGCCAAGGAAGGGGGAGGTTCGGACGACAAGAAGCAAGAGGACAAGAAGGACAAGCCCAAGGAGCCCTTCTCGATGGGAAGGTGGCTCAGGAACCACCCTCTGGCGGATGCCAAGTTCTCCTTCTTCATCTTCGCGTTGATCCCGGTCCAGACCTTGTTTGCCCACAACTGGCTCACGATTCCGATGTACGTCGAGCGCTCGTACCGGGGCACCTGGATGGGCGACAACTTCGAGGCCGCCTCCAACTTCAATCCGCTTCTGATCTTCGTCCTCGTACCGATCGTGACTGCATTCACCGAGAAGGCGAAGGTCTACAACATGATGATCTGGGGCACGCTGGTGATGGCGGTCCCCACGTTCCTCCTGGCGATGGGAACCAATATCTGGCTTCTGGCCGGCTATCTGGTTTTCACCACGCTCGGTGAAGCGATGTGGCAGCCGCGCTTCCTGCAATACGCGGCCGAGATCGCGCCCGAGGGGCGTACCGGCGAGTACATGGGCGTCGCGCAGTTCCCGTGGGTCCTGACCAAGATGGTCACCAGCGTATACTCGGGCTGGTTCCTTGCGCACTATGTACCTGAGAAGGGCGGCGAGCTCCACCCCGAGCGCATGTGGTTCTGGTACGGCGTTATCGCGGTGTCTTCGAGCGTAATCCTGCTTCTTGCCAAAGGCTGGCTCGGCAAGGACTTCAAGACCAAGGCCGCATGATGACCCTCCCTCGCCACCTGTCTCGCTGGTTGTCCATCGCAGGTCTCGCAGGCGCAGCCGCTGCGGCCCTTGCTGCTTGCGGCCCGCCCCCGCCTCCGGTGGCCCCGCCCGCTCCTCCCCCACCCGCCCCTTCTGCTTCCATCTCCAAACCCGCAGCGACCGCCTACAACCGCGATCGCGACCCCATGAGCGCGTCGTATGACCACGAGAAGAACCCCTTCACCCAGCTGATCATGGCTCGGATGTGGGTCGTGGTGGCCAGACTCGAAGCAGGGGACGACACGCCTCGCATGGCTGCGGCCAAGGAAGCGCTCGACGAATCCCAGGGGAAGGTCGCGTCCGTCGCGGAGCCTTGCGCAAGAGCTGCGCGTTCCGCCCTGGACTGGGCCTCGGCTACCAAGCAATCCCTGGAGCGACGCTACCTCAACTCCGTGGACCTGCTCGGCGAGCAGAACATCGGCACCAAGGTGGTGGATGCCGAGGTGACCGTGCTGCGTGACGAGATCGACGTGCTCGAGCGTCGGATGAAGACGTGCCCCAAGCAATACTTCGGGCCGGAGGATCAATGAGCGACGAATCGTCCGGCAAGGGAGTCTGGCGCACGCTCCCTGCGGTTTTCTGGGCGGTCGTGGTCATGGAGTTCTTCGAGCGCGGTGCCTACTACGGTTTGTGGTCCGTGCTCAGCGTGTACATGGTCGACCCGGTGTCGTCGGGCGGGCTCGGCTTCACCAAGCCTGCGGTCGGGCTGATCAAGGGCACGATCACGCCGTTGCTCTACGCCCTTCCCATCCTGAGCGGGGCCCTGGCGGATCGGTTCGGCTACAAGCGGACCCTGCTCGTGGCGTTCTCCCTGCTGACCACGGGCCACTTCCTGTCCGGCAGGGTCACTTCGTATTGGGTGATCTTTGCGACGCTGACGGTGATGGCGCTCGGGGCCGGGACCTTCAAGCCGATCGTGTCAGGCACGATCGCGCGGGTGACCGACAAGGACACGTCCAGCGTCGCGTTCGGCCTGTACTACTGGTCGATCAACCTGGGTGCCTTCGTCTTTCCGCTGTTCCTGGTGACGTGGGCCAAGTCCGTGTCCTGGTCGGCGGTGTTCTACCTGTCCGCGGCGTGCACGGGCGTGATGGTGCTTCCCACGCTGCTGTGGTTCCGCGACCCGCCGCGTCCCGCCAACACCAAGCCCGTGGGGCAGGTGCTGCGAGAAGCGGCGCTGGTGCTGACCGACGTGCGATTCATGCTGATGATCGTGATCTACTCAGGCTTCTGGATCATGTATTTCCAGATGTTCGACACGGTGCTCTGGTACCTGAAGGATCACGTTGACATGAGCCCGATCAACGCGGTGGTGAACTTCGTGCTCGCCAAGGCGAGGATCCGCTACGTGTTCAAGTTCGACGCTGAGCACGTGACGGTGATCAACGGCGGGACGATCATCGCATTGCAGCTGCTGATCTCGTCGCTGGTGAAGAACACGCGGGCATTGCCAACGATGATCATCGGCCTGGGGCTGGGGACCGCGGGGTTCCTGCTGCTCGCGGTGTCGTCGAATCCCTGGGTCTTCATTGCGGGGATGATCGTGTTCTCGATCGGCGAGATGACGGCGCACCCCAAGTACTACTCGTACATCAGCCAGATCGCGCCGGAGGACAAGAAAGCCACGTACATGGGGTATTCGTTCCTGTACGGGATCATCGGCTCTTCGGTGGGAGGGATCGTGGGAGCGTTCTTGTACGCGCGGCTGGTGGATCGAATGCACATGCCTCGGGTTCTGTGGCTGCTTTTCACCGGGCTGGGCGTGGTGACGATGCTGGGATTGTTGGCCTATGACCGGTGGATAGCGCCGACGGCCCGGACCGGACGAGCCGCTCAAGAGAATCGCCCTGGGTGACGGCACGAAGCAGTGCCGGAGCGGTTGATTCGTTATCGTGCAGCGGGCCGGAGGCGCATACGAATTGCCGAGGAATCCCCTCGAAATAGCTCGACCGCGTTGCTTGACTGCCGATCGCGAGCGGATCTAAACAGACTGCGCCAACTCGACTGATCGAGTGTCCGTGGACCGCCCGCGTAACCGAGTGGGAATCGTCATGGAGAAAGAAACTGCTTCCGGGGAGTCGGAGAACACGTCCGCCTCGGCTCATCACGGCCATGCGGAGGAATCCTTCCGCTCCGAAGTGCGCCAGGCCATCGGGCTCAATCCGGCGAAATGCTATCAGTGCGGCAAGTGCTCGGCAGGCTGTCCAATGGCCTCCGAGATGACGTTGATGCCGCACGAGATGATTCGTCTGGTGCAGCTCGACCGACGGGATCGTCTGATGCAAGACGAATCGATGTGGCTGTGTCTGACGTGCGAGACCTGCACGGCGCGCTGCCCCAACGGATTCGATCCTGCGCGGATGCTGGACGGGCTGCGCGAGATGTCGCTGCGCGCGCATGGGGAGAACGCGCCTCGACGCATCCAGGCGTTCCACAGCTCGTTCCTCGATCAGATCCGGTCGCACGGCCGGGTGTTCGAGTTCGGGCTGGTGTTCGCCTACAAGATGCGGTCCGGGGCGTTGTTCGACGACGTGCTGAACGCGCCGGGAATGTACTTTCGGGGCAAGCTCAAGCTGACACCGCACACCATCGACGGGGTCGACGACGTGCGCCGGATCTTCGACGCCTGCATGGCCGAGGAGGAGCGATGAAGATCGGATATTTCCCGGGTTGCTCCCTGGATTTTTCGGCCAAGGAGTTTGACACGAGCCTGCAGGCGGTCGCGACGTCGGCCGGCATGGAGCTCGAAGAGATCAAGGACTGGGCATGCTGCGGGGCGACCTCCGGGCATGCGACCAACCACCTGCTGTCGATCGCGCTTCCGGCGCGCACCCTGGCGCTGGCCGAGGAGCAGGAGCTCGAGCGCGTGGTGGCTCCTTGCGCCGCCTGCTACAGCCGCCTTGCCACGGCCCGCCACGAGATGGCCGAGGACAAGAAGCTCTTCAGCAAGGTCACGGGCATCCTCAAGCGCGACTTCACCAACTCGGTGCAGGTCATGAACATCGCAGAGCTGCTGCGTGACAATCTCCCTGCGATCAAGGAGAAGGTCACCCACCCGCTCAAGGACCTGAAGGTGGCCTGCTACTACGGCTGCCTGCTGGTGCGTCCGCCCAAGGTCACGGGCTTTGACGACACCGAGGACCCGAGCTCGATGGAAGAGGTCTGCAGGGCTGCGGGCGCCACACCTGTGAAGTGGAACAAGCGGCTGGACTGCTGCGGCGGCGGCTTCTCGCTGTCGCGCACCGGCTCGGTGATCCGTCTGGGCAAGGAGATCCTCGAGGACGCCCAGGCAGCGGGCGCGCAAGCGGTTGTGGTGGCCTGTCCGATGTGCCACTCGAATCTCGATCTGCGGCAGAAGGCGATTGCAGAGCAGACCGCCAAGCCCCTCGAGATGCCCATCCTGTTCATCACCCAGCTGGTCGGCCTTGCCATGGGCATCTCCGAGCAGATCCTGGGCCTCAATCGTCACTTCGTCAGCGCTCAACCGATCATCGCGAAGGCCACGGTCAAGGCGCTTCCGGCAGCGAGGGAGGAAGCCTGATGTCCCGAATCGGCGTATTCGTGTGCCACTGCGGGGAGAACATCGGACGCACGGTGGACTGTGCAGCAGTCGCCCAGGCGTGCGGGGAGCTTCCCGGAGTCGTCCATTCCATCGACTACAAGTACATGTGCTCGGACCCGGGCCAGGCCCTGGTCAAGCAGGCGGTAGCGGAGCACAAGCTCGACGGCGTCGTGGTGGCGGCCTGCTCGCCCCACATGCACGAGAAGACGTTCCGCAAGACCGTTGCCAACGCCGGAATCAACCGGTTCCTGTGCGAGATGGCGAACGTGCGCGAGCATTGCTCCTGGATCCACGAGGACCGGGAGGAAGCCACGCAGAAGGCCATCGACCTGACCCGGTTCATCGTCGAGAAGATCAAGCACAACGTGCCGCTCGAGCCCATCAAGATCCCGGTCACGCGCAGGGCGTTGGTGATCGGCGGAGGCATTGCTGGCATCCAGGCAGCGCTGGACATCGCGGACGGCGGCTGCGAGGTGGTGCTGGTGGAGAAGGAGCCTTCGATCGGCGGGCACATGAGCCAGCTGTCCGAGACGTTCCCCACGCTCGACTGCTCGCAGTGCATCCTGACGCCGCGGATGGTGGAGGTCTACCAGCACCCGCGCATCAAGCTGATGGCCTATGCGGAAGTCGACAAGGTCGAGGGGTACATCGGCAACTTCACCGTGACCGTGCGTCAGAAGGCGCGCGGCGTGAACGCTTCGCTCTGCAACGGCTGCGGCGAGTGCCAGAAGGTCTGCCCGAACAAGAAGATTGCCAGCGAGTTCGACGCAGGGCTGGGCAAGCGGCCGGCCATCTACGTGCCTTTCCCGCAGGCGGTGCCGAACATCCCGGTGATCGACCGTGCGAACTGCGCCCTGTACAAGGGGCGGGCGCGCAACGCCAAGAAGGACGCCTGCAAGAAGTGCGAGGAGGTCTGCGGACGCAAGGCGATCGACTTCGATCAGCAGGACACCTTCCTCACCGAGAAGGTGGGCGCGATCGTGGTTGCCACCGGCTACCAGCTCTACAACATCAAGAAGGAGCAGGACAAGGAGGCCATCAGCGGCTACGGCGAATACGGCTACGGCACGATTCCCGACGTGATCGACGGCCTGCAGTTCGAGCGTCTGGCCTCGGCTTCCGGCCCCACCGGCGGCAAGATCCTTCGTCCATCGGACGGCAAGGAGCCCAAGACCGTTGTCTTCCTGCAGTGCATCGGGTCACGGGACCCGGCCAAGGGGATCGACTACTGCTCGAAGATCTGCTGCATGTACATTGCCAAGCACACGATGCTCTACCACCACAAGGTGCATGGCGGGCAGGCCATCGTGTTCTTCATGGACATCCGCGCGGGTGGCAAGGGCTACGACGAGTTCACGCGCCGGGCGATCGAGGAGAACGACGCGCTGTACGTGCGCGGGCGCGTCTCCAAGATGTACCGCGATGGAGACGTGATCAAGGTGCTCGGCTTCGACACGCTCAGCGGCGAGCCGATGCACATCGACGCCGACATGGTGGTGCTCGCGACGGCGATGCGTCCCCAGCCGGGCATCGAGAGCCTCGCGCAGAAGCTGTCGGTCTCCTACGACCGCTTCGGGTTCATCAACGAAGCGCACCCCAAGCTGCGTCCGGTGGAGACCAACACCGCAGGCGTGTACGTCGCAGGTGCATGCCAGGCGCCGCGCGACATCCCGGACGCGGTGGCCATGGCGAGCGCCACGGCCTCCAAGATCCTGGGGCTGTTCAGCGCCAGCGAGCTGGAGCGCGAGCCGCTGGTGGCGCAGGTCGACCAGGGCACGTGCGCCGGATGCTTCCACTGCGTGCGCGTGTGCCCCTACGGCGCGGTGGAGCACTTCGAGGTCAAGGACCGCAAGGGCAACCTCATCAAGACGGTGGCCCAGGTCAACAAGGGAGTCTGCCAGGGCTGCGGCACGTGCCAGGCGAACTGCCCGTCGAAGTCGGTGGAGCTGCAGGGCTTCACGGACCAGCAGATCTTTGCGGCGATCAACGCTTTCTAGAGGGACGAGGTGCAAAGCAACATGGCTGCCAAGACCTCCACAGACAAGGCATCCTTCAAGCCGAGGATCGCCGCTTTCGTGTGCAACTGGTGCACCTACACCGGAGCTGACCTGGCCGGCACCAGCCGCCTGCAAATGGCTCCCAACGTCCGCATCATTCGTCTCCCGTGCACCGGGCGCATCGACCCGCTGTTCATCATCAAGGCGTTCGAGCGCGGAGCGGACGGCGTGATCGTGAGCGGGTGCCACCCGGCGGACTGCCACTACACCTCGGGCAACTACCATGCGCGCAGGCGTTTTGCGGTGGCCCGCGACGTGTTCGGGTTCATGGGGATCGACCCCAAGCGCATCACCTTCTCCTGGGTCTCCGCCTCGGAGGGCGGAAAGTGGGCGGAGGTGGTCAACGACACGACGGCACGGGTTCAGGAGCTCGGGCCGTTCAGCGCATACCGCGAGATGGAGGCGAGGGTGTAGGCATGCAAGCCCTTCAAGAACTCGCACGCAAGCTGCTCACCGACAAGACGGCCAACGTGGTGATCGGATGGGGACAAGGGCCGCGTGGACCGCGGCCGATCTTCGTGACCCAGCCCGAGCACGCCGACCGGCTCATCTTCGACACCCGCTGCGTCCACAACCTGGCGACCTATCTCAATCCCAGGCGCGCGCACCTCGTGCCGTTCGTCAAGAAGGCCGTCGTGGTCAAGCCTTGCGACGCACGGGCAGTGGCGGGCCTGATCCGCGAGACGCAGGTCAAGCGCGAGGACGTGGTTCTCATCGGCATGCGCTGCGGCGGCGTGGTGCGCGACTCGGACATGGACGGCAAGCTGACCGAAGCGACCGTCTCGCCGCGTTGCATGGACTGCCCGGATCGCGAGCCCAAGCTGGCGGATCACCTCATGGGCGAGGAAGCCTCGGCGCCGCCCAAGGGCAAGGGGCCGGACATGATCGCGAAGCTCGACGCCATGAGCCCGGCGGAGCGCTGGGAGTTCTGGCAGAAGGAGCTGGAGCGCTGCGTGCGCTGCCATGCCTGCCGCGAGGTGTGCCCGATGTGCTTCTGCGATCGGTGCATTGCGGACAAGAGCATGCCGCAGTGGATCGAGAGCTCTCCGCATCCGCGTGGCAACCTGTCCTGGCAGATGACCCGCGTGATGCACATGGCAGGACGGTGCGTGGGGTGCGGTGAGTGCACCCGGGCCTGCCCGGTCGACATCCCGCTCGGGCTGATCCTGCGCAAGATGACGCAGACAGTCGAAGAGCGCTTCGGATACCGCGTGAGCGACGACCCCACGGTCCCCGCTCCGATGGGTGCGTATCGTCTAGACGACAAGCAGGAGTTCATT
The DNA here is from genome assembly GCA_016218915.1 of Deltaproteobacteria bacterium. GTDB lineage: Bacteria > Myxococcota_A > Polyangia > Polyangiales > Polyangiaceae > JACRCQ01. The sequence goes on along the minus strand of JACRCQ010000017.1, from coordinate 2,076 downwards.
CTGTGAGCGCGAAGACCTTGACCCAGGCCGATCTGGCGTCGCTCGTTGGCGATCTCGTCGCCGCGGGCACGCGCGTGGTGGCGCCGTCGCGCACGGGCGTCGGGCCCCTCCAACACCTCGATTACCGGGAGATCAAGAAGGCGGACGAGATGACGCTCGACGCCGGGCTCCCCAAGAGGTCCATCAAGGAGCTCTTCTTCCCTCCCACGGAGGTGCTGTTCCGGTGGAAGCAGAAGAAGAACGACTTCGAGCTGCAGGAAGTGGAGACGAAGTTCCAGAAGACCGTGGTGATCGGGGCCAGGCCCTGTGACGCTGCGGCGCCGGAGATCGTCGACCGCCTCATGAACTGGGACTACAAGGACGAGCTGTGGAACGGGCGCAGGGAAGCGACCACGATCGTGGCGCTGGCCTGCGACGGGCAGGACAAGTCGTGCTTCTGCACGGCGGTCGGGCTTGGACCTGACTCGACCAAGGGAGCGGACGTGCTGCTCGTGCCGGTCAAGGGCGGCTACCACGCAGAGATCCTGACTGCCAAGGGCGAGGCGCTGGTCAAGGACTTCGGCAAGCGGTTTGGCGAGGCGAAGTCGGCCGACGAAGCGGGCAAGTTCCGGGAGACGGCCCGGGCCAAGGTGGAAGGCAATCTGAAGGTTGACCCGAAGCCGATCCGCACCTGGCTCGACGGGCACTTCGAGGACAAGTACTGGGGCGAGATCGCGCTTCGCTGCCACGGCTGCGGCGCGTGCGCTTCGGTCTGCCCGACCTGCCACTGCTTCGACATCGTGGACGAGCCGGAAGGCATCTACGAGGGGGCGCGCAGGCGCAACTGGGATACGTGCCAGACCGGCAAGTTCACCTTGCACGGCTCGGGGCACAATCCGCGGGGCACGCAGAACATGCGGTTCCGTCAGCGAGTCACCCACAAGTTCGCGATCTATCCGCGCAAGTTCGAGGAAATCCTGTGTACGGGGTGCGGGCGGTGCGCCCGTGCCTGCCCCGGCGGCATGGACCTGCTCGAGATTCTCTCGGATATCGGGCAAATGGCCGGAGGTGCTGCATGAACATCTATCAGCCCTACCTGATGAAGATTGACGAGATCATCGACGAGACGATCGATACTCGTACGTTGAAGCTGAGCTTCAAGTCTGAAGACGTGGCGAAGCAGTTCGACTTCAAGGCCGGACAGTTCGGCGAGTACTCGGTTTTCGGTGCCGGCGAATGCACGTTCTGCATCGCGTCGTCGCCGACCCGCAAGGGCTACATCGAGTGCAGCTTCAAGAGCGTCGGCAAGGTCACCAAGGCGATGCGCGAGCTGAACGTGGGCGACACGATGGGCTTCCGCGGGCCGTACGGCAATTCGTTCCCGCTCGACAAGATGTACGGCAAGAGCCTGGTGTTCATCGCTGGCGGGATCGGGCTGGCGCCTGTGCGCTGCGTGATCTGGAACGCCCTGGACCTGAGGGACAAGTTCAAGGACGTGACGATCATCTACGGAGCGCGGTCCGTGGGCGACCTCGTGTACAAGCGCGAGCTGGAAGACTGGGCCAATCGCAAGGACGTGAAGCTCTGGCAGACCGTGGATCCGGGCGGCGAGACCAAGGACTGGAAGGGCGAGGTCGGGTTCGTGCCGACCATCGTGGAGAAGGCGAAGCCCGCGGCCAAGGACTGCTACGCGGTCGTGTGCGGCCCGCCGATCATGATCAAGTTCACCCTGCCGGTGCTCGAGAAGCTCGGCTTCGGGCCGGACCAGATCTACACGACGCTCGAGAACCGCATGAAGTGCGGGATCGGCAAGTGTGGCCGCTGCAACTGCGGACCGGTCTACGTGTGCAAGGACGGGCCTGTGTTCACCGCACAGGAGCTCCGGGCACTTCCGAACGATTTCTAGTCAATCTCGACGCATGGAGCCGCGACCGTCAGAGACTGTCTCAATACTCTGTTGACGAACTTTTTGATCACCTCCCCCGCCTCGCTTCGCTCGGCACCCCCTCCGCACGCCCGCCGATTCATCGATGCAAACCCGGGGAGTCCAAGCGGTCGGGCGGCGGAGGGGGTAGGGAAATCGAAGCGGTTCCCGCT
>JACRCQ010000074.1 GCA_016218915.1 Deltaproteobacteria bacterium | reverse complement strand
GCTTGCACCGGTATGGGACTTCGATGAGGGAATGTGGCGCTGGGAGGCGTGGGCGGCGGGTTGGACTGCCGGCGCGTAGGATATTCACCGCCCCCCGGCCTGTCGGCCGACCCCCTCCGGATCACCCAAGACGCTTGGCAATGGAACCGGTCTCGGCCTCGCCACCGTCTACGGCATCGTCAAGCAGAACGCCGGAAGACGACCCGATGATTCGCAAGCTCACGAGCCGTTTGCTCAGTCGCACCACTACACCGTGCTGGAGGGTCCGCAATCAACGGCCTAGCCTGAGCCTGCTGCACGAGGGCTGCGGGCTCCGGGCACGTTGGATCGCTCCTTGCAAAGTACGGGTGCAGGGATGAATGCGCTTCCGCTTCGAGCGTGATCCACGCTCCCGGCGCAGGCGCGCCAGAGCAACCAACCCATGATGCACGCCTGTCCCGACGCCCTGCTGGAATCGAAGATTCTCCTGGTCGACGACGAGCCGATGATTCTCAAGTCCCTCGAGCTCGCCATGCGCCGTGTCGGCTACACGAGAGTCAAGAGCACGACGCACCCTCGGGAAGCCGTGCTGCTGTTCCTCGAGTTCCGCCCGGACGTCGTGGTGCTCGACCTGGCCATGCCGAAGATGGACGGGTGCGAGGTCATGGAGGAGCTCGCGCCCTACATGGAAGAGGCGGGTTTTCCGCCGGTCTTGATGATCACGGGTCAAGCCGACGACGCCAACCGAAAGCGTTGCCTTGCTCGGGGCGCGCGCGACCTGCTTTCGAAACCCCTGGATCCCGCAGAGATCACGCTTCGGGTCCGCAATCTTCTGGAAACCCACTGGCTGTACACGACTGCGCGCACGCGCAACGAAGTCCTCGAGAGGTGCGTGATCGATCGGACGATCGAGCTCGAGCACGCGCAGTACGAGATCCTTGCGCGGCTCGCGAAGACGGCGGAGTTCCGCGACGACGACACGGGGGAGCACACGCAGCGTGTGGGCGCCACGGCGCGGGAGATCGCCCTGGCCCTCGGACTGTCAGCCCACGAAGCTGATCTGCTCCAGCACGCTGCGCCGCTGCACGACGTCGGCAAGATCGCGATCCCGGATTCCGTGCTTCTGAAGCCGGGCAAGCTGACGGCCGAGGAGTTCGAGCTGGTCAAGGCGCACGCGTCCACCGGGGCAAAGCTGCTTTCGGGGAGCCGCTTTCCTCTCCTGCAGATGGCGGAGACCATCGCCCGCCATCACCACGAGAACTGGGATGGCACCGGGTACCCCGACGGGCTCAAGCGCGACGACATTCCCCTCGCCGCGAGGATTACTTCGGTCGCGGACGTGTTCGATGCGCTGACCCACGACCGACCCTACAAGAAGGGGTGGTCGAAGGACGAGGCGGTCGCTGAGATCGTGCGACAGACGCAGCGCAAGTTCGATCCTCGGGTCGTGGACGGATTCATGCGATGGCTGGAAGGCTCGCTGGACAAGGCAAGCTAGGAGTTTCAGGGGGCGCACGATGAGCTCGTCATCCATTCCCGACTCCAGACCCATGGAACCTCTTGTTCCCATCCGGGACACCAAGGAGGTGTTCCTGCCGTCTGCTCTTGCGCCCAGGGACCGCGCTACGGAGCGACGAGCAGGAAGAGGCGCTGATGCGCACGCTGCACCCGTCGAGCGTCCGCGATCCGCTCACGGGCGTGTTCAACCGGGGCCACTTCGACGATCGGTTGGCAGCAGAGAGCGCCTACGCGATCCGGCACGAGACCGAGCGCACCAACGCGGCCCATGAGCGCCTGTCTTATTGTGCCGGCGAAGCCGGCCGTTAAGGACTTCGTCGTTGCGAGGTTGCGGCTCGAGCCGCCGATTCCCCATCATGTCGCAAGAAGTTCCCCAGAGCTCGGTCATCCGGCGCCTGCTCCAGCACAGGGGCCGCTGGCTCCTCGAGGTCGAGAGCATCGAGTTGATCGACGTGAGCATTCTGCGTCCTGTCGTGCGGTGCGCTGAGGGCGAGCTCGCTATTGTCGAGGAGCTGTCCAAGCACGCGGTAAGCACCGAGCTGTCCATGGCGGCACAGCGCATCATGCTGACTCCTACGGCAACCGTGGAAGACCGGGCATTCCGGCCGCACCAGGACCGATGGGTTCAGGTCGCATTCACCCCTCCGGTCGGCTTGGCTTTACCGCGCGACGTATCGCCGACGGAGCTCGCAGACCACGAGCACGAGCACGCGGAAACCAGCAAGCTCACCCGCACGATCGAGCACCTCCGGGCCCGGCTCAAGCACCTCGAGGCGCAGGCCTCAAGAGGGCAGCAGATGGAGGCACACCTGGCAGACCTCGTGCGCCGCAACGCGTTGCTCGATCGACGCGTCGAGATGCTGGAGGCCAGGTTGGCGTCAGGCCCAGTGCCGGCTGCACAGGACGAGGAACGGGGATCGCCTGATGCGGAGGTTGCTGCGGCGCCCGCTGCGGAGCCTGCCGCGCAGGAAACTCGCGCGGTGCAGATCGAGCTTCCGCATCCCGTGCACTTTCCCCCGGCAGATGCGCTCCACGTGTCGCTTCAGCAGCTCGTCGGCGACGCCGTGGGTTTGACCGAGCTTCCCCGCAAGGCAGGTCCGAAGCTCGGCCCCTCGAGCACTGGATGGTACGCAGCAGCGATGCTGGACGATCAGATGCGCGTCGCAGCAGCGATGCTCGCGGATGCGAAGGCCGTGATCCAGATCGGCGGCGCGCTGATGATGCTGCCAGCCCCGGAGATCCAGTCGCAACAACGTGCGCGAACGCCTTCGGAGGACGTGACCGCCGCCATGTCCGAGGTGTTCAATACGCTGAACGCGGCGGTGAATCTGGTAGCGGACAATCCCCACACCCGGACGAACTATCTGGAGCCCCTCGAATTCGATCGATTCCCCTGGCTCGCGTCGCCAGCCATGCGATTGGATCTCAGGGAAACGGCCGGAGGAGGCTTTGTCGTGCTGGCATCGAGGGACCCCGCGGACATGGTCGCCAACGGCTAGCTCCCCCACAGGCTGCGCCATCACGCCGTCGCGCCAATGACCCCCTCGTCAAGAATTTGACGCATGAGCTCGTGCAACCACGCGGAAGCGCGAAGCCCCAAGGTGGCACGAGGTTGGCAGAACCCGGAGCATGCGCGTCAGCACCTATCGAAACAAGATCGTCGACCTCAAGCACTTCCGCTACTGCGTCCGGCACTACGGCATGCTCGTGACGCTCCAGCACGAGACGCCGAATCTGATGCTGGAGGTCGACGACAGCAACGGACGTTCGTTCATCCCGATCCACCAGATCGATCTGGAGGATCAGACGGCGATCATCACGCTGAATCCGAACGACGTATGTACGACATGAGGCGCCCGCTCAGCCATCCACGAAGTGATCGCGGATGTGGAGAACCTCCGGCAGAGCGTCGAGGAACAGGTCGAGCATCGCAGGGTCGAAGTGCTTACCCCGCCCATCGCGCATGATCGCGGTCGACTCCTCCACACCCATCGCGCCCTTGTACACCCGCTTGGAGGTCAGCGCGTCGAATACGTCGGCAATCGCGCAGACCCTTCCTTCCATCGGAATGTCCTCGCCTCGGAGCCCCTGGGGATATCCTGAGCCGTCGTACTTCTCGTGGTGGGTCCACGCGATGGTCGCAGCCAGATTGAGCAGGTCCGAATCGGAGCCGGTCAAGATCCGGTACCCGATCTCGGAGTGCTGCTTCATGATCTCGAACTCCTCCGGTGTGAGCTTGCCCGGCTTGAGAAGGATGGAGTCGGGCGTGCCGATCTTGCCCACGTCGTGCATGGCGCTGGCGGTCCGCATCAGCTCGACGCCTTCGGCGGGCATGCCGAGCTGTCGCGCCAGCAGCGCGCAGTAGCGGCTCATGCGCTCGATGTGGAGGGCTGTCTCGTTGTGCCTGAATTCTGCTGCTTTGGACAGGCGGCGGATCGTCTCCTCGCGCGAAGCGCGTACTTCGATCTCGGCCTTCTGGAGCCGATCGATGGCGCTGCGCAGAGCCGTGGTACGCTCCTGCACCATGTGCTCGAGCCGCTCGCGATGCGTGCTGCTCTGGATCTCCAGCGCACGGCGGCGCAACGCATTCGCGATGTTGATCAGGATCTCGTCGGAGTGGAACGGCTTGAGCATGTAGCCGTACGCGCCCAGCTCGATCGCTACGCGGCCCAGGGCCGGGTCGTCCAGCCCGGTGATCATGATGACGGCAGTCTCCGGATACTCGGTGAGCAGGTCCTTGACGAACGCCAGGCCGGACTCGCCTGGCATGTTGACGTCGCTGAGCACCAGGTCGAACTGCGCCTTGCCGAGCAGGGCCCGCGCTTCGGCAGCGTCCGCAGCAACCTCGCAGTCGAAGTTCTCGCGGGCGAGGAGACGAGCCAGCATGCGCCGGACCGGCTCCTCGTCGTCGACTATCATCACCTGGACCATCGGTCGTGCCTGATCATGTAGGTGGGCCGCACAGACCACGCGCGCGGCTACGCTGCGCCGGGGGACCCGTCACAGCCATTCTGAAGAACGGCACCAGGGGGCTATGGTTGAGGAAGATTCCAGCGTCCGCACGCAGCTCTATGCGTTCCGATCGCCTGGTCCGGATTTGTCCTGGGTCTTCGTGAGCAAGAGCTGGTGGGGTCCATGAACCCCGGCTACGGGTCAAACTGGACCTGTGCATCATGAGTGAAAAGCTGGCCGAATCTCGTTAGCCGGTGGGAATATCGGGGATGGGGTGGCCAGAACCTGAGGTATGGCTGACCCTGCTGGCGGGCGAGGCGGGATGGTGGACCGGTTTCCAATGTCCGGACAACGCTTCTTCCGGGCTCTGTCATGAACATGGCGCACGGAGCGCCAACCGGCCGATGGGATGGACCGAGCCTTGCTTTAGGTCGCCGCGGCCGTTGTTGGTGACGGATCGACAGGCTGGGAGGCCACTGATGAGCGACTCTTTCTCTGTGTCCGAGTGTGCGTCTGGCGTTCATCTGCGTCCCGATTTGGAGGGGCGCGCGGCGTCAAACGAGCGCGAGGGCCTGACCGTTCGGGCAGCAGAGCGCCCGGCGAGCATGCGAGGCGTGATTGGAAGCTCCGAGGTCCTGGTGCGGCTCTTCCACCTTGTGGATCGGGTCGGGCGATGCGAGTCCACCGTATTGATCACGGGCGAGAGCGGCACAGGCAAGGAGCTGGTAGCGCGGGCTGTGCATGAGGTGAGCCCGCGGGCATCGGGGCCGTTCGTGGTCGTCAATTGCGGCGCCATTCCGGAAGCGCTGCTGGAGAGCGAGCTGTTCGGGCATGTGCGCGGTGCCTTCACCGGAGCCCATCAGAGCCGTCCCGGGCGCGTGGCTGTGGCAAAAGGCGGCACCCTGTTCCTCGATGAGATCGGGGAGCTGCCGCTGGCCCTGCAGGTCAAGCTCTTGCGCTTGCTGCAGCAACGGGAATACTCGCCGGTGGGCGACTCTCGGACCGTGTCCGCGGACGTCAGGGTCGTTGCGGCGACCAACAAGGATCTGGAGGCTGAGGTCGCGAGCGGCGCGTTCCGCGAGGACCTGTACTACCGATTGAACGTGATTCACCTGCGAGCGCCAGCGCTGCGCGATCGGAGCGGAGACGTGCCCGCGCTGGTGGAGCACTTCCTGGCGAAGGCGTGCCAGAAGCTGGGGCGTCCGTCGCTGACGGTGTCGCAGGACACGATGGACATCCTGCAATCGTGGAGCTGGCCGGGGAACGTTCGTGAGCTGGAGAACACGATCGAGCGTGTAGCGATCCTGTGTCCCGCCGAGGCGATCGAGCCAGCGGATCTTCCGCCGCGGATGCGAGGCGTACCGGTCGAGCAGCGCACCGGAGCGCGTCTTCCCGAAGGCGGCCTGGATCTGCGCGCCGCCGTGGAGTCGTTCGAGAACGAGCTGATCCGTCAAGCCCTGGAGCGGACCGCGTGGAACAGGAACCGCGCTGCGACTTTGCTGGGGCTCAATCGCACCACTCTCGTCGAGATGATCAAACGCAAGCGAATGGCTCAGCGCGTGGCGTGACCGCTTCTCGCGCGGCCGATCGCCGGCTCATCCCGGCGGGCGTCAGAGTTGCGCCCGCCCGGGAGCCACCAACCTGACACTCGTCAATTGGCCTGTCGGACCCTTCTCCATCTGCGGAAGTCTTTCTGGAACACGAGGAACGCGAGATTGTCGGCGGGAGACAAGCTTTCTCCTCGCATGACGAAGGGGTGGGTGACGTGGACGACTTCCATGTAGGTGAGGACGAAATCAGCGAGCATGTCCGAGCTGTTTGCATGGTTCGGACCAGCACCCCCTTCCATCCAATGCCGAGTCGTGTTCCGATGAGCCGTTGCTGCAGGGTCCTGGAGGACGGGCCGCATGGCGGTGTGCAAGTCGAAAGGTTCTCGAACGGCGGCAGCGCACAGCGCTCGACGAAGCGAGGTGACGGCCGATCCGGGGGGACGACGGCGTGGGAGGGCGGCTGCTGGAAGGAGCGATGGCAGGAGCGACGCTGCGCTGCTGGAGAGCGAGGAACGTTTTCGGGCGGTGTTCGAGACGGCGCCGGACGGCATATTCATCGCAGACCTGCAGGGCAAGATCCTCGACGTGAACGAGGCCTTGTGCGCGCAAATCGGCTACCGCCGCGAGCAGCTGCTGGAGCTGACGGTTCGCCGGGTGATTGCGCCCAAGTACCTGGAGTCTGCGCAGAGGAGCTTTGCGCAGGAGCGGGCGCAAGCCGGCTACATCGAGACCGTGGCGCTGCGCTCGGACGGCACCGAGATGCCCTTGGAGCTGGCATTTCGTCGCATCCAGGTGCGGGGGCAGCCCGCGCTGCTCGGGATCGCGCGCGACATGCGGGAGCGTCGCCACTACGAAGCAGCGCTGCGCACCACGCAGGCTGCCGTGGACCGTGCACCGGACATGGTCTTCTGGATCGATCGGCACGGACGCTTCGCCTACGCGAACGAGGTGGCCTGCTGCACGCTCGGGTACACGGATCAGGAGCTTTTCGAGCGGTGCGTGTGGGACATCGATCCCCACTTCCGGCCCGAACGATGGCTTCCGTTCTGGGAGCAGCTCAAGGCGCAGCACTCGATCGTGCGAGACACGGAGCAGCGGCGCAAGGACGGGCGCACGGTTCCGGTGGAGGTCTCCTCCAGCTATGTCGAATTCGAAGGGCAGGAGTTCGTCCTCGCATTCGCGCGCGATATCTCCGAGCGCAAGTCGACCGAGCTCGCGATCCTTCACGTCGTTCGCGGCGTGTCCGCGGAATCGGGAGACGCATTCTTTCCGGAGCTCGTGCGCAGCCTGGCCACCGCGCTCGAGGTCGAGCTGTCGCTCGTGGCGCAGCTGAGCGACGACGGTGCAGAGGTGAAGACGATCGCGGCGTGGCTCGACGGCGCTCCGGTGCAGTACGACCTGGCGCTGGGCGGCACACCGTTCGAGGAGAGCGTGGGCCGGGGGCCCTGCATGTACCCGAACGACGTGCAGGGGCGTTTCCCCGGTGCGACGCTGCTTCGCGAGCTGGGCATGGCGGGCTACGTGGGCAGCCCGCTGCGCGATTCCGCTGGACAGGTGCTGGGGCTGATTGCGGTCATGAGCCGCACCGTGATCCACCGCGCCGGCTTCGTGGCGTCGATGCTCGAAATCTGCGCGACCCGGGCGGCCAGCGAGCTAGAGCGCATGATCAGCGAGCGGGATCGACAGCTTCTCGAAGCGCAGCTCCGCCACGCCCAGAAGATGGAAGCCGTCGGGCGGCTCGCGGCGGGCGTTGCCCATGACTTCAACAACGTGCTGACGACCATCTCGCTGCATACCGAGATGATGATGGCAGTCGCAGGTCCGTCATCGCCGCTGCAATCCGATTTGCATGACGTGAGCAAGGCCGCTGAGAGGGCTACGGCGCTCACCTCCCAGCTGCTCGCCTTCAGCCGCAAGCAACCCATCCTTCCCACCATCGTCGATCTCAACGAGCTGGTGGGGCAGTCGAGCAAGATGCTCGAGCGGCTGATCGGAGAGGATGTCGAGCTCGAGTTCGTGGCCGGGGCAGACCTGAGCACGGTCAAGGCGGACCCGTGCCACCTCGAGCAGGTGCTGACGAATGTCGCAGTGAATGCGCGCGACGCGATGCCACAAGGCGGCAAGCTGACCCTGACGACCGAGAATACCTTCGTGAGGGACAGCTTGAAGGGGGGCGTGGGAAGGAAGGAAGGTCCGTACGCGATGCTGTCCGTGAGCGACACGGGCTGCGGCATGAGCGAGGAGGTTCTTGCCCACCTGTTCGAGCCTTTCTTCACTACCAAGGAGAAGGGGAAGGGGACCGGGCTCGGGCTGTCGACGGTATATGGAATCGTGCAGCAGAACGGCGGCTTCGTGGACGTCGAGTCCGGAGTAGGCAAGGGAACGACGTTCCGAATCTACCTTCCCGCCTGCGCTGGAGTCGCGACGACGCAGGCGGCGCGCAGCCCGGTCGTCCTGCCGGTGGGGCGGGAGACGTTGCTCGTGGTGGAGGACGAGCCCACGGTTCGCCGGGTCGCCAGCAGGATCCTCACCCGTCAGGGATACCAGGTGCTGGTAGGCTCATCGGGCGAGGAGGCGCTCGAGCTGTGCGATGCGCATCCCGGAGTCATCGACTTGCTGCTGACCGACGTCATCATGCCGAAGATGAACGGCTGGCAGTTGTACGAGCGCCTTCGAGCCTCGCGACCCACGCTCAAGGTTCTGTTCATGTCCGGGTACACCGGCGAGGAGATCTCCCCGCGGGGCGTGCTTCCTCCCGGCACGGCGTACATCCAGAAGCCGTTCCGGATGGAGGTGCTGGTGGGCATGGTGCGCGAGGCTCTCGACACCCGGCGCAGCACTTGACCTAGCCGTCGAGCGTGCGGGCGGCCTGCCGGATCGACTCCACCACAGCTGGCAGTGCATCGGCAGGGAATCCGGTGGCCATGATCGGAGCCAGCAGGGCGTCCGGCACCGGATCGTCGGGGCGAAGATGGGATACCTCCACGAGCGCATCCGAAGCGATGGCCACCTGCACGTGGTAGTGGGTGGGGTCAGGCCTGGCGTGGTGATCCAAGCAGACCTCGGAGATGTCCGAGGGAAGACGCCATGCGACGGCGAGCTCTGCGCCAGCGCGGCAGTGGTATCGAGCCACCAGCTCGTCGACCACGTCGGGATCCCTGGGAGCCTGCGGAAGGCTCGCGAGAAGGCGGTAGACCCGCGCCTCGCCGATGTCGTGCAGCAATCCGCACAGGTAGGCGTAGGGATATCTCTTCCTCGCAGCCTGGTCGATCGAGCGCGCCGCAAGGGCTGACAACACGCTTCGGTGGAACGACCGGGACACGGCTTCCTGGTAGCGTGGCATGCCGAACGTCGACGCTGCGTAGACGATCTGGAACAGCAGGTCGCGAGCAGCTGCCAGGCCGATCCTGACGATCGCGTCGCGCATCGTGGTGGTGCGAATCCCCCGCGAGTAGATCGCGGAGTTGGCCAGCGACAGGAAGCGCGCAGCGAAGTGGGGGTCATGGTCGAGCAGGGAGGCGAGCTTGCCGACGTTCGCGTCGGGGTCCGCGGCGAGGCGCAGGGCTTCGGCGGCGGCGGTCGGCAGCACGGGCAGCGCGGCCCGTCCGCTGTCGAGCTTGCGAACGAGCTCCAGCTCGATGGCGACCGAGGCGCAGGTCGCGCCGGCGCTGGGGCGAGGCTGGGGGTCGCACAGGATGGACACGTGCTCAGGCTCGCTGGGGCGAAGGGAGATGACCGGGGTGCCATGGGACGAATCGGAAGAGGGGGATTCGGCGATGTTGCGCGCGAGCGCGGCCATCACCACCTGGTTGCGCCCGAGGCGCTTTGCCTCGTAGAGGGCAGAGTCGGCTCTGCGTAGCAGCGCCGGCGGGTCGATGTCGGGTCGCACGGGATCGTAGACGGCGACACCGATGCTCACTGTGACTGCGGTTCCAGGGCCGATCTTCGAGTAGCGGATGCGCCCGATGGATTGGCGATGCCGCTCTGCGATGCGCTCTGCCGTCTCCAGGTCGGCTCCGTGCACGAGCACCACGAACTCCTCGCCGCCGAACCTGCCGCAGAAGTCCCCGGCCCGGATGGCCTTCTTGAGATAGTCCGCAATGCCCCGCAGCACCTGATCGCCTGCGTCGTGGCCGTAGCGATCGTTCACGCGCTTGAAGTGGTCGATGTCCAGAAAGAGGAACCCGAACATCGCGCCTGCCATGAACAGGCTGTTGACCGCGTCCTCCATCGGCCGACGGTTGAGGATGCCGGTCAGCGGATCGACCGTAGCCTGGCGCAGCAGGATGTCGCGCTGGCTGCGCACGCGCCTGAGCGCGTCTCGGTAGCGTTTGTTGCGCAGCCGGACGGCCATGCGGGCCCGCAGCTCCAGGGGCCGTCCGCACGGGATGAAGTCATCGGCTCCTGCCAGCAGGGCACGCGCCACCTGCTCGTCGTCGGCTTCCTCCCACGACACCAGCACTACCGGCACGTTCCGCAGAGGCTCCATCGTGCGAAGGTCGCCGCAGAGCTGGTAGAACTCTCCGCGAGATGGGATCATCCCGAGCAGCACCGCATCGGGCTGGAATCGGATCGAGAATTCGTCGAGGCGTGCCGACGTATCGGTCACCTGCGTCACGTACCCTTCCTGCTCCATCGATGCAGCCAGGAACTCGAGGCGCTCTCGGTCGTCTTCGATGATGAGTACGCGGGGGGGCTCTTCCTTGATCGGCGGATAGCTGGTAGCCCCCGGCAAGTCGCTCCGCGGCAGCGTGCGTTGCTCGCTCAGAGGCTCACATCCCAGCATGCTTCCTGGCCTCCCGGGTCAGGGCGACGGTGGAGCGGCGTGGGCCGCCGGTGTCGGAACGTGGGTAGCACGTCTACGGAGCTGAAAGGGCTCCTGGGTCGAGTAGGGCGAACGCTCCAGCACTACCTGAGCGCCTGTCCTGGTCTCGGAATTGACGATGATAGGCGACAGGAGGTTGACGGTCGCCTGGCGACGTGCGCCTGAAGCGGTGATTACCGCCATGATCGCGCAGGAATCGTTGCTGGCTGCAACGCCTGAGCTGGTGGCGAGCTCCTCGAGATGCTGGGCTGGGAACTCCACTTCCAGAGCCTCGATTGAGACCACCGGGAAGGCCAGATTCGCATTGGAAATGGATTGAAGCCATCCTACCGGCGCCGACGCATCACGCCGCAGCAGAACAAAACCCGTGTCTCTGGGAAACCCGATCAGTCCTCGGGGAAACCGGATGACGGCATTCTTCTCCACCTCACACACACCAAACCTGCTGCTCTGGACTCTCATGCTGCCTCCATGGCGACCGTGGCCATCGAATCAATCCTTGGTGCACCGAGTAGCAGGTGCCGTGCCAGAGTGCGGGCTACAACGCGGCAGCCATCTGCTCGTTGGCAGCCTCCGTTTGGTCAGGTATCGGAAGGCAGAAGCTCACCACCGCGCCTCCTGGCCCAGGATCCCCGAATCGAAGCTCTCCGCCGTACGCCCGAGCCACGGCGCGGCAGAAAGCAAAACCGAGCCCGTCACGGTCCGCCTCGGGAAGGCTCGCGCCTTCCGGCACCTCTCGCACGCGCGCGCCGTTGCCCGCAGCCCGGTCGCTCGTCCAGCCGGGATCCACGATGCGCACGGTCAGCCGGTCATCCTCGATGGACCACGAGACGTCAACCACGCTGCCGGATGGCGCGTGCTCGATCGCACTGAGCAACAGGTTGTCGAGCACCCTGCGGAGCAAGGTTGCGTCGGCAATCATCACCGAGCGAGGGCCGTGCCGCACCTCCATGGTCACGCCACGTCGAAGGGCAGCGTACCGATGCAGGCGCGCCGCGGACTCGTCGAGGATCTGCGCCAGCTGCTGGTTGCAGCCGACCACTTCATGGGGGGCATGGCGTCCGGAGGCCAATGCCTCGCTCAGCAGCAACGCGAGCTGCTTGCCGGCAGCCTTGACGCAGCCGAGCTCCTGGATCACCTCGGGGTCGGAGAGGGTCCGCGTGCTCGCATGCTGCAGGAAATCCACGCTCGCAAGGATCGACATCACGTGGTTGCGGGCATCGTGGATCGCATAGACGACCGCGTCCTGCCACTGCCCGCGACCCCTGACGAACACGCCGCTGCCTTCGTCGCACAACGCGATCGGCGCCCTGCCCGGACCGGACGAATTGTGGTCGGCCACCGGGTCACTCCTTTCGGTCTCAGCACTACCGATCCCACGAACGGCTGTTCTGCTAGATCTTTAGGGAGAACTGGCGCGTATCGATCTCGCACCCGTCACACCTTGGCCGCGATGTTCATCGCAGCGCGTCGATCCGCGTCGCGGAACGCGTCGATGACCCGCTGGCACGCGTCGAAGCTTCGGCTGGCGCCGACGATATCCATCATTCCCGTGACCGCGGACATGTTGGATTGCTCCAGGGCACCGGGCTCGAGGATTGCGGGAGTGGGAACAGGAGCCGCCGCACCTTGGGCCCGCCGGAACAGCACGGCGCCTTCCTTTTCGAGCGGGCTCTTGCCCGGAAACGACACGGTCAAGAGCTGCCCGGAAGGTTGCCCGGCTACCTGTACCGTGCCGTCCGCTCCGATGCGCACATCGGTCGCGCCCTGCGGCAGCTTGATGCGCCTGAGATCGACGCCGATCAGCGGGGCACCCTCGCGCGTGGTCAGAGTGCCATCCCGGGCGACTTCGAAGCTGCCCATTCGCGTGTAGCGTTCGCCGCGCGGAGTGCTGATCACGAAGTACCCATTTCCCCGGATGGCCGTGTCGAGCGGCCGGCCCGTCTGCACGACCGTCCCTTGGCTCTGATCAGCGAGCACGTTGCCCACGGAGCTGTAGTTCATGCCAGGAGACGGGCGGCCCTTGGCGGCGGTGGCCTTGCCGAGCACTTCGCGAAAGACCAGGTGGTCAGCGCGGTAGCCGGGAGTGGATACGTTGGCGACGTTGTTTGCGGCGATGTCGAGCGCGGTGAGCTGACCCACGGCGCCGGACAGGGCGGACCAGATTCCATCGCTCATTTCGGTTGACTCCGCTTGATGCTCGACGAGGACTGGGTGGGCTCGAGGTCGCGTTCCATCTCGGCGCGAATACGATGTACGGCCTCGCTGTGGAGCTGGCAGACTCTGGACTCGGTGACGCCCAGGACGGCGCCGATCTCCTTGAGGCTGCATTCCTCCTGGTAGTGAAGATCGAGCACGAGCTGCAGGCGTTCGGGCAGGCGCTGGATCGCAGCGGCCAGGCATTCGACCATCTGGCGACGCGAGAGCAGCGAATCCGGGCCCATGTCCGGTGATGCCTTGATGGTCGTCAGCTCCGAGATGTCGATCCGTGCCGGGGCAGACTGCGATACCTCGACCAGGAGCTCCTGGTAGGTGGCAAGCTCGATTCCGAGCTCCCGGGCGATCTCCTCTTCTTCCGGCACGCGACCGAGGCGGCTCGTCAATCGCTTGATCGCGGCAGTGATCTCCCGCGAGGCGCCTCGCAGCTTGCGCGACATCGGATCGAGGCTCCGGAGGTAGTCGAGGATGGCTCCCCGGATCCGGTAAGAGGCATACGCCTCGAAGTGGTTCTCGTCGTTGCAGCTTCCTCGACGACGCAGCGCCTCTGCCAGGCCGATCCATCCCGCGCCCATCAGGTCGTCAAGCGAGATCTCCGACGGCATCCGGCGGACCGTCTTCATCGCGATGCGCCGGACCAGGGGCGAGTACTGGCGATACAGCATCGGGTCCGAAGGCGGGACAGGCGGACCTGCCGCAACACTCATGGAGCTGGAATCCTCAGTCAGCATGTTCATCGCCCATGGGGAGCACGGCATCGAGCACCGATTGAACGGTAGCTGCTTGCAGGTCCTCGGGAACGCGCGGACCTCTGCACAGGTAGGCCAGAGGCAAGGGGCGTGGCAGCACGGCGTGTAGCGCGCCGCCCATGTGGAATGCTTCGTCGACCTTGGTGATGATCACGCCGGTCGGCTCGGGCGCCCGGTACGCCGTCGCCAGACGCTCGGCGTCGTGCGGATGAATCCCCGCAGGCACGGTCAGCAGTACGTCCCGCACGCGCCCTTCCGCGGCATCGAGGCAGTCGTTGAGCTTGCGCAGCGCCGACTCGTTGGATGCGGGCAGGCTCGCCGTGTCCACGAAGGTGATATCCGCATTGCGGGTCGTCAGCGCGCGCTGGAAGGCCGCGCGATCCGCCGCCACGTCGAAGGAAACCCCGATCAGCTCGCCGAACCTGCGCATCTGCTCGACCGAGCCCACACGGAACGTGTCGAGGGAGATGATGGACACCACGCGGCCGAGGTCGAGGTGAGCACGGGCTGCGAGCTTTGCCACGGTCGTGGACTTGCCGACGCCGGTGGGGCCGACGCATACGACCAGACGGGGGCCCCGCTGCTCAATCGGATTGGGAAGGATGGACAGCCTGTCGGCAATCCTTTGACGCAGCCAGCGTCGGAGATCCGACCCTGGAGGCAGACGGCTCGCACCTGCCACCAGGCGGGTTGCCAGCTTCCCTTCGATGCGAGCGGAGCGAAGAATGCTCGTGGCCCGTGTACGGGGCGGCTGGGAAGAGGTCACTTCCTCGAGCAGGGAGCGAATGGCCTGCAGCTCCTCGCGAATGTCCAGCTCTCCGCTCCTCGACTCCGGGCTGCTCGCTACCGGGGAATCGGGGCCAGGCGCGCGAAAGGCCTTGGGCTGGGCCGGACGAGCCGGTCGCCGAGAAGTGTAGGCGTCCGTTCCCTCGCCTTCCTCGCGTGGAAACAAGCGCAGCTTCTGCGCGGGATTGCGCGGTGAAGGCGCGGCGGTGACTTCGACGAAGGAGGCTCCGAGCTGGCCGGAGCGTTCATTGGTGACGCGACGGGTGGAGCCGATCAGGGCATCAGAGCCGAGCGAAGCTTTTACCGCTGCTACTGCCTCTTCGACCGTTCTTCCGCGGAACGTTTCGAACTGCATGCTGCACCTCTCGAATCACAAGCGGGATGTCTCATCTGGCGTAGAGCAACTTCGGGACCAACCGGGGCATCGACGAATCCCGCTGCTGTGGGCGTTCGATTCATGCTGCTGACGAAATGGTCTCCATCGGGCGGATGGTGACCGAGGGCTCGACCTCTCGGAACGAGAGGACCGCAAGGGTTGGAACGCGTCGCTCCGCGAACGCGCGGATATAGCGGCGCAGATCGGGACGGGTCACCAGCACAGGAGGCCGTCCGGTCGCAATCTGACGGGCCACGGCGCGCTCGATCGCCAGCCCGAGGCGTCGTGTTTCTTCCGGATCGAGCGCGCCTCCGGTGCCTGCCGCGATGTCCCGGAGCGAACGCTGGAACATGTCGTCGACCTGCGGGTGCAGGATGAGCGCGTGAATCGCCCCGTCCTTTGCCTTGTAGGCCGCGGTCAGCTGGCGCGAGAGCCTCTGGCGCGTGAGCTCGGTCAGCTGCTCGGTGTCCTTGGTCGACGGAGAGAACTCGAGCAGGGCCTCGAGGATGCTCCGCAGATCCCGGATCGACACGCCCTCCCGCAGCAGATTGCGCAGCACCTTGAGCACGTCGCCGGCGCTCAGGAAGTTCGGAATCAGCTCGTCCACCAGCTTGGGGTGCGAGCGCGAGAATACGTCGAACAAGTGCTGCATCTCGCCGCGCCCGAGCAGCTGGTACGCATTGGCGCGCACGATCTCGCCCAGGTGCGTCACCAGCACGGTCGTGGGATCGACTACCGTGTAGCCCAGCGCCTCCACATGCTCTCGATCGCGAAGGGGTACCCACCAGGCACGGGTGCCAAAGGCCGGATCCACGGTCGCCTCGCCCGGAAGGTCGGGAGCGTCGGGCGACGACTGCATGGCGAGCACGTGCCCGGGCCGGACCGTGGCTTCCGCGATCTCGGTGCCGAGAATCATGAATCGATACTTCGAGGGCTGGAGCTGCAGATTGTCGCGTACGCGGACCGGGGGCATGACGAACCCCAGGTCGAGCGCGAACTGCCGACGCAGCACCGAGATCCTGTCGAGCAGGGTTCCGCCCATGGAAGGGTCGACGACCGAGATGAGCTCGTAGCCGACCTCGAGCGCGAGGGGATCCACGACCATCGAAGACTCGATATCCTCGGCGGAGCCGGGGGCTGGTGCAGGGGCCGCAGGGGCCTGCGGCGCGACTTTGGTTTGCAGCTTGTGGCTATGCCAGGCCGCATACCCGAGCACGGTCGACAGGGTGACGAACGGCAGGGCGGGCATTCCCGGAACCAGGGCGAAGGCTCCGAGCACGCCGGCTGTCAGCCCCACTGCGCGCGGGCTTCCCAATAGCTGGCTTCCCAGGGCCTTGCCAAGCTGCTCACCCGTTGCAGAGCGCGTCACCACGATGCCCGATGCGGTCGACACGAGCAGCGAGGGGATCTGCGTCACCAGCGCATCACCAATCGACAGGATCGAGAACGTCTCGGCCGCTTGCGACAGCCCCATGCCGGAGGACAATCCGATCAGCAGGCCGCCCACCAGGTTGATGACCGCAATGAGCAGCCCTGCGACAGCGTCGCCGTGCACGAACTTGCTCGCGCCGTCCATGGCCCCGAAGAAGTCGGCTTCGCGCTCCACGTTGCGACGGCGCGTCTTGGCCACATCCGCGCTGATCAACCCGGCATTCAGCTCGGCGTCGATCGCCATCTGCTTGCCTGGCATCGCATCGAGCGTGAATCTGGCAGCGACCTCTGCCACGCGCCCGGCGCCCTTGGTGATGACCACGAAGTTGATGATGACGAGGATGAAGAACACGACGAGGCCGACGACGACATTGCCGCCGACGACGATCTGTCCGAAGGTTTCCACGACCCGGCCTGCGGCAGAGTGACCTTCCGCCCCGTGCAGCAGGATCTGGCGCGTGGTGGCCACGTTCAAGGACAGCCGAAGCAGCGTGGCCACCAGGATGACCGCCGGGAATACGCTGTATTCCAGCGCTTGCTCGATGAAGAGGGCGATCAGGAAGACGCCGACCGCGATCGTCAAGCTAATGGCGAGCAGACCGTCAAGCAGCAGCGGCGGTACTGGCAGCACCATCATCAGCACGATCGTGATGATGCCGATGGGAATCGCCAGCTCGGAAGCGGCGCGCAGTGTGGACTTGCCTGCGACGGCAGCGGCCATGGGCCGGTCTTGTGCGAGCCTCATGCCATCGGGCGTGCCGAGGCCGATCAGGCCCAGAATTGGCCCCGAAGCCGATAGACGAAGGCGAGCACCTCAGCGACTGCCGCATAGAGATCGACCGGCACCGGCCGTCCCACGCGCACCCGCCTCGCGAGCTCGCGCGCCAGCAAGCGGTTCTCCACGATCGGCACGCCGGCCTCCTTGGCGATCTGGCGAATGTGCAGAGCCATCTCGTCGTAGCCCTTGGCAGCTACCACAGGTGCCGCCAGCCCGCGGCGATACCGGATTGCCACTGCCACGTGCGTCGGATTGGTCACGATGACGTCCGAAGCACGGACCTGCTTGCTCAGCCCCTTCTTGAGCGACTCGCGGGCACGTGCACGCTGGCGAGCGCGGATCTGGGGATCGCCCTCCTGCTGCTTCATCTCCTCCTTGACTTCCTGGCGCGACATGCGCAGCTGCTTCTCGAGACGAAGCCAGCTCTGCAGATAGTCGGCGGCTGCCAGAACCACCAGGGCGATCGTGGATCGCAGCACCAGCTGCCCCACGACGTGCCAGAGCTCCACGGTGGCAGTGACCAGACCGGCGCGGGACAAGGCGCTCAGCGTGGGGAGCGCATCGGCCACGGTCGTGTAGGCGACATAGCCCACGACGCCTACGCGGGCCACGGACAGCGCCAGCTCGATCAGGGTCTGGGGCGAGACCATCATCGACTTGAGCCGCGCCAGCGGATCCATCCGGTTCCACTTGGGAGCCAGCAGATCGAGCTGGGGCTGGAAGCCTGCCTGCGCGAAGCCGATCGCGGTCGAGCCGACCGCCGCGGCGACCGCGGAGGGGACCGCGAGCGTCGCAACCACGGCGAGCATTCGCCCAACTGCGGCCCTGGGATCGGCATGCGCCAGATCGCCGGTGCGTCCAAAGCACCAGCTCGCGAACTCCTGCAGGGTCCGCGCAAAGGAAGGTCCGGTCACGGCGAGCACCAGGAGCACACCGGCCGTGGCTGCCACGCCTCCGGCATCCCTCGCGCGCGCCAGCTGCCCCTCTTCGCGCGCCTTCTTTCGCCGTTGTGGGGTTGCTTTCTCGCTCTTGTTTGCAGCGTCGTCGGAAGCCACGGCTCATCTTCCCATCAGGGCTGCAACCACCACCTCGATGCGGAAGCCGATGGACGACAGATCCGCGGCCATCCCCGAGGCAACGTCCGGCAAGCTGACCATCAGGATGCCAGCGCCGACCACCAGGGACACGGCGAACCCGATGGAGAAGATCTGCATCGCAGGCGCTGCACGGGACAGGAATGCAAGCGCGACCTGGGTCATCAGCAGCACGGCTGCCAGGGGCAGGGCGAGCCGCAGGCCGAGGACCAGGGTGCTGACGACCATCTTGAGCAACGGGAAGGTCGCCAGCGAAGGATCGATGGCCGAGCCGGCGGGAAGGACGCGGAAGCTGGCCAGCACCGAGGAGATCACGATCCGATGAACCCCGACGAGAACCGCGAGCAGGGCCATCAGCAGCCCGAAGATGCGGGACAGCACCGTTGCGCTGCTCAAGGTGAGCGGATCGAACACGCTGGGAACTGCAAGGCCGATCAGCGGCCCCACCGCGTCCGCCGCCACATCAGCGGCTGAGAACGCGATCCTGACCACAAGCCCCATCGCCACGCCGACCAGGACCTCGGTCGGAACAGCGAGCAGTGTCCTCGTGGCGTTGAGCGGCTCCAGGGGAGAAGCGCCTGGCATGCCATGGGCCAGAAACGCGAGCGTGAGCACGAGCCCGGCTCGAAGCTTCACCGGGGCTTCCTTCCACGGAAGAGGCGCTGCGGCGATCAGACCTCCGACACGGGACGTCTGCAGGACGAACAACCCCAGCTCCGGAGCAAGCGCTTCGAGGGTCACCGCACGACCTGGGTGATCGAGCCGATGCTCGATCGGGTGTAGTCGACCATGCGCGTGGCGGCATACGGCCCGGCAATGGCGAATGCGACCGCGACCGCAAGGAGCTTGATCAGGAAGCTGACCGAGGGTTCGTTGACCTGGGTAGCGGTCTGCAGGACACCGACCACGACGCCGACCACGAGGGCGGCGAGCAGGGCAGGCCCGGCCACCTGTGCAGCAACGAGCACGGCGTTGAGGAACAGCTCGAGTGCCCCGGAGGTCGTCATCGGAAGCTATGCAGCAGGGAACCTGCGACGAGGTTCCAGCCGTCGGCCAGCACGAAGAGCAGAAGCTTGATGGGGAGGCTGATGGTGGCTGGCGGAACCATCATCATGCCCATGGACATCAAGAGCGAGGCAGCAGCCAGATCCACCACCAGGAAGGGGAGCAGCACCATCACGCCCATCTGGAAGGCGGTGCTGAGCTCCGAGATCACGAACGCGGGAATCGCAATCCGCATCGGGACTTCGTCCGGAGTCTGCGGCAGCGGCGTCTGGGTGGCCGAGTAGAACAGCAGCAGATCCGCCTGCCGCGTCTGCCGAAGCATGAACGCCTTGACCGGTATCACTGCGGCATCGAGCGCCTGTCCTTCGGTCATCGCATGCTGCGTGTACGGCTCGATGGCGTCCTTCTGGATCGCCGATACGATCGGCGACATGGTGAACATGGTGAGAAACAACGACAACCCCACGATTACCTGGGTAGGCGGGGTCTGCTGCGTGCCGATTCCCTGGCGCACGAACGAAAGAACCACCACGGTTCGGACGAACGAGGTCATGGTCAGGACGATGGCAGGCAGCAGCGACAGAAGCGTGAGCAGCGCCAGGATCTTGAGCGGCGGCGTCATGCCTCCCTGACCATCCAGCACATTGGAGAACAGAGGGTTCATGCCCGTCTCCGCGATCGCCGCGTCAGGCCGGCCGCTTGCCCTTCCACGCTGTCGGTCACCTGCTGCGCCGGCAGCTGGCGCACTGTGTCCCGATTGCCGAAGGCTGCTCGCGCTGCGGGCTGGGCACGCGGAATGTCTTCTCGATCCTCGTTACCTGGGGCGGAGTCCGTGTCGACCAGGCTCCGGAGCATTGCGGTGAACGAATCGGGCGACTGCGCAGGGGGGCTGCTGTCCGCAGGCGCAGCCGCTTCGGCCGGGGCCTGCTCGTCGAGCCAGGCAAGTCGCCGGATGTTGGTCTCGGTGACGCCCAGCAGCATCATCCTGCCCTGGACCGAGGCGATCACCAACTCGGCCTTGGGACCCACGCGGGTCGAGTCGACCAGCTGCAGCTTCTTGTTCTGCGACAGCCCTGCCTTGGAGAGCTTGCGCTTGCGCACATACCAGGCGCCTCCGCCGATCCCTGCGGTGACCACCAGCAGCACGATCATCCTGCCCACGGGCAGGCTGCCGGCCGGGGCCGCTTCGACCGGCTGATTCTGGGAGAGCCACGAGGGAATGCCGGCGTCCGGGGGGTCGGCCTTTGCCGGGGCCGCCACCAGGATGACTGCCACCGTCAACAAGATGGCAGCTGCACCTGCCATCCGGCGACTCACCGTCCACCTCCGTTGCGGCGAGCCACGTCATCCACGAAGACCTCGGTGACCCGCACGCCGTAGCGGTCTCCCACCACGACCGGCTCGCCGCGCGCAATCGGATGGTTGTTGACGTAGAGCTCCAGCGGCTCGCCCGCAGCCTTGGTAAGCTCCAGGATCGAGCCGGATCGCAGCCTGAGAATGTCGCCGATCTTCATGACCCGGCGTCCTATCTCGACCGTAAGATCGACCGGCACATCCATCACGAAGTCGAGACCGTCTTCACGCTCGGTCTTGAAGTCCTCCGACAGGGCTGTCGGGGACTCGTGGGCCGGCTCAGAGGGGGACGAGGGTTGGGCAGAGCGGTCGACGTCGGTCATGGAAGGGCCTCCTGGCCCACAGCACATACACTGTCCGTGCCGAACCTGAGCTCAGCCGTCGTGCCGTGTGCGAATTTCGATCGCGAGCTGTCCGCGGGACGTGACCGGAATGCCGTCGAGCTTGTGAACGCCTGCAGCGTAGACTCGTGCGGTGTCGTCGGTGGCGGTGGGAAGGCGAATGATGTCGCCCGGGCGGAGCTTGAGCATGGCGCCGACGCCGAGGGTGACGCGGCCGAGCTCGGCAATGATCTCGACGGGGACGTCGAGCACGGCCTGGGCGACGCGGGGATCGACCTGTCCTTCAGGCTCGAGATCCTGCTCGCGCGCGGCGGATTCGAGGGCTTCGGCGCTGGCTTGCAGGGTAATGGTCGCCGGGATGGGCAGGCCTTCGATCTCGCAGGCCACGAAGAGCGAGTTGCCTGTGGCCGAGTCCTGGGCGCCGTGGCTGGTATCCCCGGCAGCCGGCGACATCTCGAGGCCGACCGCGGACTTGATGCTGGAGGCGAGGTCGAGCGCCAGGCTGCGTCCGATGCGCGACAGCAGGGCGCGCTGCGCAGCGGTCAGCTCCGAGCCGGGCGGCAGCCCGTTCTGCATGATCGAGCCGCCGAGCGCACCTTCCACGATCACGGCGATGGCATTGGCATCCACGGTGACTGCAGCTGCCACGGAGCCGTCTGCTCCGGTGATGGGAATGCTGAACGACGGGCCCCCTTCGGCGATGGGTGCCAGCAGGGTGACGGGCGTGGGAACGATGGTGGCCCGGTATCGGGCGAGGAAGGGGAGGGATCTTCGCGCGGCGCGCGCGAAGCTGGCGGCAATACCGGCCATGGCAGACAGGGCGGAGCGAAGCTGTCGTTCTCGCCCCATCAGGTCCAGCGGCCGGATTTCAGGGGGGCCCAGGCATTTGGGATCCGGGGTAGGCATGGCTCATTGCGCTACGAACTCGGTGAAGAGGATCTTGCGGACGTGTCCGCGTCCGATCGCGGCCGCGATCCGCTCTCCCAGCTGACCCCGAATGTGCTCGAGCCGGGTCGGATTCGTTGCTTCCTCGAACGTGAGCGCACGAAACATCGTGATGGCCGCGTCGCGCGCGCGCGGCTCGTAACGCTTGAACTCCTCGCCATGGACCGAGCCCTGAAGCTCGAGGGCGATGCCGACCTTGAGGTGATGCACCTCTCCGGACGACTCGCGCAGGTCGACCACGATGGGGTCGAGGATGGCGACCGAGGCCGAAGGGGGCTCTTCCTTCTCCGCGGCAGCTGCATCCGCGTGCTTCGGCCAGGGAAGCTTGGTGAGGAACCTGGGACCGAGAAGGGTACCCACTACGAAGGTGCCGATCATCAGTCCCAGGATGAGCAGGATGAGCAGCTTTCGGGCCCAGGAGCGCTTCTTGGGAGCCGGTGCGTCCTTGTCGGACTTGGACTGCGGAGAGTTCGATTCTTCCACGGAAAACCCCTGTCACGTCGAAGCCGGCGTCAGCAGATTACCGCTTGAGGTTTACGAGCTCCTGCAGCATCTCGTCCGCTGTCGTGATGGTCTTGGAGTTCGCCTGGAAGGCGCGCTGGTGAGCAATCAAGTCCACGAACTGCTGCGCCAGGTCCACGTTGGAAGCTTCGAGGGTTCCCGCGGACACAGCGCCACGGCCACCGCTGCCCGCAGTGCCCATCGCGACCTGGCCGCTGTCCCGGGTCTCGATCCACAGATTGTGGCCGCAGCGTCCCAGAGACTCGTTGGCTCGGAACTTCCCGATCGCCAGCTGGCCGATGGAGAGCTTCTGGCCGTTCGTGTACAGGCCTTTGACCAGGCCGGTTCCGTCGACGCTCACGCCTGCGAGGTCGCCCGACGTGTACCCGTTCTGGGTCTGGCTCGAGACGTTGGAGGCAGACGCGAACTGGGTCATTCCGTCGAGGCCGGTGCCACCGGCGCCGATCGAGGTCCCGAAGTTGATGGCGATCGCCTGGCCGGGCGCAGCGCCGATGAAGTTGGCGGACACGGGCGTAGTGGTGGTGACCGTGTTGAGCGCACCGCTGGTGGTGAAGCTCAGGGAGCCGGCGCCCACTTCGGTGTAGGTGTTGAGGCCGCCCTGGATCTCGCTGCTGTTGGCGAGCACATGGTAGTCCCACGTGTTCGCCGCGGTCTTGCGGAAGTAGACCTGGAGGCTGTGCGACTTGCCGAGCGAGTCGTACACCGTAATCGAGGTCGAGAAGTTGGAGGTGGCACCCGGATTCTGGGCATCCCACGCAGCGGTCGGCACAGTGGAAGTGCTGTCGAGATTCGAGACGAATCCCATCTTGGTCGAGGCCAGAGGAGGGAGCGCAGCGGTCGGAACCTTCAGGGAGCTGACAGCGGCCGACAGGGTGCCATCCGGATTGGCGGCGTAGCCCTGGACCTGCAGCCCCTCGGGGTTCACCAGGAGTCCGGCGTTGTCGATCTTGAACTGGCCGGCGCGGGTGTAGAAGTTGCCGGCTACGCCCTCGACCGTGCCCTTCACGACGAAGAATCCGTCTCCGTTGAGGGCCAGGTCGGTGGACACACCCGTGGTCGACAGCGAGCCCTGGGTGAAGAGCTGCTGGATCTGGGCGAGGCGCACACCGGACCCTGGAAGCGCCGACGACGTACCGGCGGTGATCGAGTGCCCGAGCATATCCTCGAAGATCGCTCGTTGGCCCTTGAAGCCGACCGTGTTTACGTTGGCGATGTTGTCGCCAATCATGCCCAACGTGTCGCCTTCTGCGGCGATCCCCGTCACTCCTGTGTACATCGTCTGAAGAATCGACATTGTCTCCTCCTGTCAGCCTTTTCGCTGCGTCCGGAACACTCCCACCGCCTGGCTACGAGCTCACGGCACCTTGCCTTGGTCGTTGACCTTGAGCAGGTCCGACGCCGGAGCTGTCACCCCGGTGTCGAGTTCCAGAAGCGGATACCCATTTGCAAACGACACCGACTTCAACACGCCCGAGCATTCCTGGGTGTATCCAACCGGGGCACCGCCATCGGCTTTCGCTTCGATTGATACCGAGTACGTTCCCGTGGGCAGCGTCATGCCGTTATCGTCTTTCCCGTCCCAGTTGATCTTCACCAGACCTGCTTGCTGCTGTCCCAACTGCATAGTCCGTACCGTCTTGCCCTGGGCGTCCTTGATCGTCACCGCCACGGTCGTCGCATCACCATCCAGCGTGAAGTTCACCGGTACCGCCAGGTTCTGACCATCCAGCCGTACCTTGTCCCCCTTGACCGTCACATTCTTGCCCACCAGCACAGCCATCTCGGTGTTGGCCACGCCGCGCTGCTGCAAGGCGAGGAAGTCGAGCTTCGCGTTGGTCGATATGGCCTGCTCGAGCGACGAGAACTGCGCGAGCTGCGCCACGAACGCCGTGTCATCCATCGGCTTGAGCGGGTCCTGGTGGGAGATTTGCGCGACCAGCAGCTTGAGGAATGCGTCCTGACCAAGCGCGCTGCTGCCACCGCCCAGCGCGGAGGTGAGCCCTGATGAAGCGCTCGTGCTGCCTACGTTGTTGATCTCACCCGCCATGACCAAGCTCCACGCTCGGAGCGATCATCCTGTCAGGTTGACCGCTCGGGCTCGTCCCCGGCGCTTGCGCACAGGGTCTTCGGCCTCTTCACTGGATTCGCCCCCCTGGCGCTTTCGCGGCAATGGGGTCGTTCCGGTTGACCGTTCTTGAGCAAGACTGATGCCGACTGCCTCTCCCCGGACCAGCGAAAGCGATCCGACCGACAGTCCCGCTGCTTGTAGCTGCCCCAGCAGCTGCCCCTTGCGCGCCTGCATCGCGCTGAGCACGTCGGAACGCTCGGCTGTCACCACGACCCGCACCGTGGTGCCCACCTGATCGACCGCGACTTGAACGCGGCCGAGCACCTCGGAATCGATGTGGGTCACGATCGCGGAAGACGACGATCCCTGCACAGCGGGCGTCATCGGGCTGGCGGCAGGGTGCCATGAGGTCGTCGCGACCGCAGGGGCAGCGTGGGTCGGAGCGAGCTCAGGGGCAGGAAGTGGCGGCGGAGGCGCCGGGCAGGCGAAAAGCGCCGCGAAGACCATGGACGCCACCTCGTCGCGCTGACGGCTGTCGGGTTCCTCTGGCCTGGGAAGGTCGTTGCCGAGAGGGGCGAGGAAGCCGGAGCCTGACGTGTTCATGACGCTGCTTGCTTGCAGGAGAGCGCTGCAAGCGCCGCGTAGGTCGCGTCTTCCGCCCTGCGCTCCAGCCGGTTGTCCTCGAGCTGCTGGCAGGCCCGCACGCGCTGGATCAGGGCGTTGAGCTTCTGCAGGTCCTCATTGGCCACGAGCACCCGCGTCCGCGCTTCCACCACTTCGCCTCCCCGCGCTTCCAGGAGCGCACTGGCGGCCTGCACGCGGGTCCGAAGGGTCTCCTGCCACGCGTGGCGGATCCTCCACTGCTCGGCGTGCGCGCCGTTGCCCAGCGCGGTGCTCGCCTCCTCGATGGCGTCGTGGAACTGCTGCGTAACGGACGCCAGGGCGTCGCGGGCTTCCTGCTGTGCACGCTGCGCCTGGGCCAGGGCGGCCACGGCCTGGTCGAGCTTGCGACGAATCAGCTCGGAGAGCCGCTGGAGCCTTCGAAGCCTCTTTTCCTGGCCTGGCATGGCAAGACCTCACTCACCGGTTGTCAGCTGCAGATGCGATCTCGCGCATGCGCGCCAGGGTCTCGGTCATGGCAACCCGGCTGTCCGAGTCCTGACGCAGGAATGCGTCGATGTGAGGAACCATGCGCAGCGCCAGATCGACCCTGGGATCGGTTCCCGCCACGTAGGCACCTACCTGGACCAGATCGATGGCCTCCCGGTAGGATGCCAGCATGTCGCGAAGCGCGATCGCGTCGCGGATGGTCTCTGGCGCCGCAACCGCGCTGGCGAGCCTCGACACGCTCTGCAGTACGTCCACGGCTGGGTAGTGCCCGCGCTCGGCCAGGGCCCGGCTCAGCACGATGTGTCCGTCGAGCAGGCTTCGTGTGGCGTCTGCTACCGGGTCCGACAGATCGTCGCCCTCCACCAGCACCGTGTAGAACGCTGTGATCACGCCTGGGCCGCTCGAGGTTCCTGCACGCTCGACCAGCCGCGGAAGCGCCGCAAAGACCGAGGGTGGGTAGCCCTTGGTCGCCGGGGGCTCACCCGATGCCAGCGCTGCTTCGCGCAGCGCCATGGCGTATCGCGTGAGAGAATCCATGACCAGCAGCACGTTGAGGCCCTGATCGCGCAGGTATTCTGCAACCGCAGTCGCGGTCTCGGCGCCGCGCGCTCGCACCAACGGCGGCTGATCGCTCGTGGCCGCAACGACAAGCGAGCGCTTCAACCCTTCCTTGCCCAGCGCTGCACGCACGAAGTCGTTGACTTCCCTGCCTCGCTCGCCAATCAAGCCGATCACCGTCGCATCCGCCTGCGTCGAGCGGCAGATCATGCCGAGCAGCGTGCTCTTGCCCACGCCTGCTCCCGCAAAGATGCCGATCCTCTGCCCGCGTCCAAGCGTGAGCAGCCCGTCGAGCGCGCGCAGCCCGGTCTCGAGCGGCGTCTCGATCGGACGCCGTGCAAACGGATGCGGCGGAGGCGCATGCACCGGGTAGTATTCCTCGGTCTCTGGCGCAGGCATTCCATCGATCGGAGTGCCAAATGCGTCCACGACCCTTCCCAGCATTCCCATCCCCACCCCGACCGTCGACCCGCGCCCGGACTTGACCACGGTGGCTCCCGGATGGACCCCTGTGATCGCGCCGAGCGGCGTGGCGAGCAGCCTTCCGGAGCGGAAGCCGATCACCTCGAGGCCCAAGGGGTGCTCGCGATCGGTGGCCACCTCGAGGATGTCGCCGACTCCGGCCTGGAGGCCTCCGACCTCCACGACCAGACCCACGACCTCGAGCACGACGCCGGTGGGCCGATGCGGGGGGGCCACAGACACCGCGCGGGCGTACTTGTCCAGACGTAGGACTTCACTCACTTGTGCGTCGTCTCCTGTGTGGGAAGGCCGGCGAGGACATTCGCCAATCGCGTATCCACCGATTCGTCGACCTTCCCCATGTCGGTCTCCACGATGCATCCGCCAGGCCCGATGGATGAATCCTGGACCACGCGGCAGCCAGGGCGCTGTGCCTGCAAGCGAGCGCGGAACGACTCGAAGGCGCGCTCATCCATCCAGTCGCCCACGCGCACCGTGGTCTGATCACGGCTGACCAGCGCCTCGATGCCCTCTGTGGCAAGGTCCATCAGGATCCTCGGATCCTCGGCAATCTCGCGTCCTATGACCCTCCGGGCGATCCGGGCCGCAAGCGCCACGAGCTGTTGCTCGGACTGCTTGAGCACGCGGGTTCGCACGTGCACCAGATCGGCGATGCAGCGCTCGAGCGCTTCGCTCAGCGCTGGATCGGGCTGTGAGGACGCCATCGGGGTCGGAGGCACGAACGAGACGTGCTCCGGGGGACGCATGGATTCGGCAGCAGGCATGGGGTGGATCGGAGCGGGCTCCGGCTCATGGTGCTCCACAGGGGAGGGCGCGGGCTGTGCTGCATTCCCCCGCAATGGGAAGATGCCGGACTGCACCGTGCTCTCCGCGCTCTGTGCCACGATCCACGCTGGCATGGCGCGTCGGCTGCTCCCTCGGTTTGCGAAAGGGGCAGGAGAGGGTGCAGCCTTGGGTTGCCTGTCAAACCATGTCATCCGAATCACTCCACAGCGTGATGCTTCCGTTGGATTCGAGCATGAGGGCGAGCTCCACGATCTCGCGCTGCGCAGCTTCCACGTCTGCCAGACGCACGCTCCCAAGCGCTTCCAGGTCGTCGCGCACCAGATCGGCCGCGCGTGTCGACATGCTGTTGAAGACGTGCTGCTTGAGAGGATCGCTCGCGGTCTTGAGAGCGAGCACGAGCCGGTCGGTCTGAACCTCCTTGAGAAGCGTGCGCAGCGCTCGCTTGTCGACGCCTTTCAGGTCTTCGAAAGTGAACATGGCCTGGCGCACGAGGTTCGCCAGCTCACCGTTCTCGTCGGTAAGGCGCACGAGCATCTCGGCGGCTGTGTCCTTGCCCAGCTTGCGGACCAGTGCAGCGGCGCGAGCCACGCCGTCCACGGAGATGGCAGCTTCCGCCTCCGGAGGGGGAAGCTCGGTGGAGAGCGCCGAAGCCACGGTCTCGAGCAAGCCGGCCGGGACTTCGCTCATCATGCCGAGGCGCTGGAGCACTGCCATCTGCATCTCGGGATTGAGCGTTTCGAAGACACGTGCTGCGCGGCCCGCCTCCAGCTGCGACAGGACCGCTGCCACGACCTGGGGATGCTCGTTCTCGAGCACGGCCGCCACAGAGCTCGGCGCTGCGCGCGACAGCTTCTCCATGCCGGACTGCGGCGCATCCACGAAGATCTCTTCTGACCGGGTTTCGCCGAGCGCGTTCGCTGCCAGCCTCCGCAGGTAGCTCACGCCGCCGTGGGGCACGGCGACCAGCTCCTCGCCTCGCATCACGAACTCCGAGTAGACGTCGTCAAGCGAGCTCGCGGGAATCGCCCGCATCAGCGCTGCGACCTCCCGCAGCTTCCGCAGGTCGACGCCGTCCATCTCCGAGACGATCGGAGCCGCCGTGCTCTCGTCGAGCGACAGCAGCATGAGGACAGCTTTCTCTGGGCCGGTGAGCGTCATCGGGGTTGCCTGTCCGGATCAGAGGTTCAGCGGTTGCGAGAACCATGCCGACGGTCAGGTTGCATTCGAAGGGGCGTTGAGCCACTCGCGCAGGATCACGGCGGCCGTGGCGGGATCGCGCGCAGCCATCTGCACCGCCTCGCCTCGAATCGCAGTGGCTTCCTCCCGACTCAGGTGCTTCGGCAGGGCACGCACTGGCCGCCCTGCCTCCAATGCGATGGTGTCTTGCGCGGCCCCCAGGGCAGCGACCGCGGTCGGCTGATGCACAGGGCGACGGCGCGTCACCAGGATGATGGTTGCCAGCAGGGCGACAGCGCCCACGCCGATGGCGATGTAGATCCAGCGGGCTTGCTTGGCCGGGTCGACCATGTCCGTTGCCGGGCGGGTTTCCGCTGCCTTGGTGAACTCGGCAGAGTCGATCTGGATCGCGTCGCCGCGAACCGCATCGAATCCCACAGCACCCTTGATCAGCTCGGCAAATCGATCGAGCTCAGCCTTGTCACGGGGCTGCCAAACCTGACGGCCACCGACGTCACGCTGGGTTCCATCGACCAGGGCAGCCACGGTGAGACGGGCGATCTTGCCTGCTGGGACGCTGGTCTTCTCGGTGACCTTGTCGACCTCCCAGTTCCGGGTCCAGCTGGTGCGAGCTGTGCCGCCCCCCTCGGAGTCCGCATTGGCTTGCAGGTCCGTGTCAGGAAGGTTGCTCTGCGCGCCGGGCACGCCGGCGACGCTCGGGCTGTCGCCATTGGAGTGCTCTTCGACCTTCTGCTCGCTTCGCAGCGCAGTCTTGCTCGGCTCGTAGTGCTCTTCGGTTCGCTCGCGGGCTGCTGGGTCGAGCTGTACCCGGATGCGGACTTCCGCATGTCCAGGGCCAACTGTACGTTCCAAGAGGCTGAGGACGTGCTGCTCCAGCGCGCCGCCAATCTCGTTCTCCCTCTCGAGCAAGCTGTCGTCAGCACCGCCGACTCCCCCAGAGGTGTCGGTGCGTGGACGGTGGAGCGTCAAACCGTCGGCGCTCACCACGGAGACGCGATCCTGGGTGAGGCCTGGGACCGCTGCGGTGATCAGGTGCACCACGGAAGCGATTTCTGCCTTGGAGAACGCGCGTCCTGTGCGGAGTCGCAGGACCACGGACGCCGAGGCTTTTTCCTGTCGAACCGCAAAGACGCTCGACTCGGGCATCACCAGGTGCACGCGAGCCGACTGCACAGCGGCAATGGTGGATATGGTTCGCGACAGCTCCCCTTCGAGGGCCCGTCGAAGATTGATGCGCTGCTCGAACTCGGTGGCACCGAACTGGGTCTTGTCGAACAGCTCGAAGCCCACGCCGCCACCTCTGGGAAGGCCGAATCCGGCGAGCTGCAAGCGGACTTCGTGCACGCGCTCCTCCGGCACCTGCAAGGCGGTACCTGAGGAATCCACGCGGAAAGGCACCTTGAGCTCCTTGAGACGGGCGGACATGGCCGCTGCATCATCGGCGCTCAGGTCGGTGAACAGGTACGCGTACCGGGTCTGGGAGCCGAAGTACGACAGTGCGATGACGCCGGAGAGCACCACGCTCACGAGGAAGAGCAGCGATATGCGTCGGGCCGTGGACAGCGAAGCCCAGTACTCTCGTGCCTTGTGCCACAGACCAAGGGCCTTTTCCTTCATCTTACACGCTCATCCGCATCAGATCGTTGAAGGCATCCAGCATCTTGTTGCGCACGTTCGCGATCACACGAAGCTCGATGTCCGCTTCCTTCAGAGCGATCATCGTGCCGTGGATGTCGTCCAGGCTCCCTGCGGCAAATGCCTCGCCCGCTCTCTGTGCCGAGGCCGCGTGGGTCTCATGCGTGGTCAGGGCGTCTCGAAGCCAGTCCGCAAATGGAACCGCATCGGCGCCGCCAACCCCGCGCTCCAGCGCCATGCCGCCGTCGGCAAGCGGCCGGATCTGAGCAGGCGATTGCGCCACCGGGGCGAGATGAACCGCGGTCATCGCGCGATCCCGATCGCAGTGCGCGCCATCGCCTTGATCGAATCGATCGAGGTGATTCCGGCCTCGTAGGCGCGAGAAGCGGTGATCATGTTCACCATCTCCTCCACGACGTTGACGTTGGGAAAGGAGACGTAGCCCTGGGCGTCGGCATCCGGATGCCCGGGCTCGTAGACGCGCTGAGGGTCCCGCGCGTCCTCTTTGATGCTGCGCACGCGGGCCAGGGACACGCCGCCGGTCATGGCCCCTTTTCGCAGCGCAACCGCTTCGAAGACCGGGTCGAGCCTGTGGTAGGGCCCACCCTTGTCGGTGCGCGTGGTCCTCGCATTGGCGAGGTTGGACGCGATCGTGTTCATGCGGATGCGCTCTGAAGAAAGGCCGGAGGCAGCCACTTCCATCGCGCTGAAGACTCCCAACATCGAGTTTCCTCCTTCTATCCGGTTCGCCCGTCACTGGCGGCAAAAGCCAGATCGGCGAACTCCGCGGTGATGATCGCTGAGGTCACGTCGTAGCGAAGCTGGTTTGCCGCAAGCTTCCCTGCTTCCCGATCGAGCGACACGAAGTTGCCGTCCTTGCCTCCACCCTCCCACCGATCCTGGAAGACGCGCCCGGTGGTGGGCGTGAGCGAGCCAGCAGCCATGTGCAGGGGCTGGGTCGCGGTCACCGCGACGTGCAGGGCGGAAGCAAAGTCGTTCGCGGGAATCCTGGCCAGATCGCGCGGCACGTACCCGGGAGTGTCGACGTGCGCGATGTTGGACGACAGGACGTTGTGGCGCTCCAGGTGATAGTCGAGGGCGGCGCGAAGCGGGGCAATGCCAACGAACAGATCCATCGTCGCCCGAGGGAGCACATGGCGTGCCGAACAGCGGGAGCGCGTATTCCGGGGTGCACGAACCCCACTGGGTCGACGGCACCCCAGGCTGCATTGGCGCTCCGGCGGTGGTGCTGGGGGCCGAGGCCGGCCGTGCGCAGGATCGAGCGCGGCAGGTGCCTGTCCGCTGAAGAATCGGATGTCTCGCAGGGCTTGCGGGGTTGCGCTTGATGACGCCCGAGGGCGCCAATGCACCGACACGGTTTGCGCCAACGCGCCGACGTGATGGACCGCGAATTGCTTGAGGCCAGTCGCCGCGTTCGTCCCTTGGGGACTTGTGACGCATGGAGGAATGCGATGAGCGAGCTCTTCTCGAACAACGAGTCTTTGTCTGCTGTCTGCGCCCAGCCGGAGCTCGACTCCTCCGTGGCCATGTCGCTGCCCGTTGCAAGCCCAGCTACCAAGCCGGCGCGGCCCTTGAGCATGCGCAACGTCATTGGCGACTCGACGCTGATGCTCCAGCTGTTCGGAATGATCGACCGTGTGGGGAGGTGCCATTCCACCGTGCTCATCACGGGCGAAAGCGGCACTGGCAAGGAGCTCGTTGCGCGTGCGGTGCACGACAACAGCCCTCGCAGCGCAGGGCCCTTCGTGGTCGTCAACTGCGGAGCCATTCCCGAGGCGCTTCTTGAAAGCGAGCTGTTCGGCCACGCGCGAGGCGCGTTCACCGGCGCGCACCAGACGCGGCAAGGCCGGGTGGCGGCAGCCAAGGGTGGAACGCTGTTCCTCGACGAGATCGGGGAGCTTCCGCTGGCGCTGCAGGTGAAGCTGCTGCGGCTGCTCCAGCAGCACGAGTACTCGCCCGTGGGCGACACGCGCACGATGGCAGCAGACGTGCGGATCGTGGCAGCGACCAACAAGGATCTGGAGTCCGAGGTGGCAGCAGGTATGTTCCGCGAGGATCTGTACTACCGCTTGAACGTGATCCACCTGCGCGTGCCTTCGCTCCGCAATCGCACCGACGACATCCCTGCGCTCGTCGACCACTTCCTGGTGCAGGCATGCAAGAGGGTAGGCCGGTCCGCGCTGCGTGTGTCGCGGGCTGCGATGGAGCTTCTGGCTTCGTGGAGCTGGCCGGGCAACGTACGCGAGCTCGAGAACACGATCGAGCGCAGCGCGATTCTCTGCCAGGGTGAGACGATCGAGCCGGGGGATCTCCCCTCTCGCATCCGGGGGCTGTCCGCGGAGCAGCGATTCGGCACCAAGCTTCCTGACGCCGGGCTCGATTTGCGTGCTGCGGTCGAGTCGTTCGAGAACGAGCTGATCCGCCAGGCGCTGGATCGCACGAGCTGGAACAAGAACCGCGCCGCGCGGCTGCTCGGGCTCAACCGAACGACCCTCGTGGAGATGCTCAAGCGCAAGCGGCTGTCGACCCGGGCCGCATGAGGCGCTGGCGCACTCCTTGCCTTGTGGCCACCGGACCCATGGCTGAACGTCCCAAGAGGTTCACTTGATCACCCTGTCGAGGCTCAACGGCACCATCGTAGCGATCAATCCCGATCTGATCACTTGGATCGAGGTCACGCCCGACACGACGGTGTCGTTGCTGGGCGGCGACAAGATCATCGTCCGAGAATCGCTCGACGAGGTTGTGCTGCGGGTGGTCGCATTCCGCAAGGCGATCGGCGGCGGTGCGAGCCAGGCCTACCCACCATCATCGCAAGTTCTGCAGGGCGCGGCGTGGCGGAGAGAGTCGGCGACTCCTGAACGTCCTTCGGCACGCCCCAGCCATCCAACGACTCCGCCCATCATCTTCCGAAAGTAGGCAGGACATGGACATTGGAACCATCCTCGGATTGTTGATCGGCGTTGGCGGCATCCTGCTGGGCAATTTGATCGAAGGCGGCAAGTTCTCGCAGATCATGCAGCCGACCGCTGCGATGATCGTGCTGGGAGGGACGATCGGGGCGACCATGATCCAGTTCCCCTTCCGCACGTTCATTCGGGCGGTCAAGAGCGTGCGCACGGTGTTCCAGGAGCCGCAGAGCCGCACCGGCGCGGTGATCGAGGAGATCGTCGGCTACGCCACCATCGCGCGCAAGGATGGAATCCTCTCCCTCGAGGGCATCGTCGGCAAGTCGTCGGATCCCTTCCTGACCAAGGCCCTGATGATGGCCATCGACGGGGCGGATTCCACGGCTATGCGCGAGTCGCTCGAGCCTGCGATCGGACAGATCGAAGAGGCGGGCGAGGATGCTGCCAAGGTAT
The DNA here is from genome assembly GCA_016218915.1 of Deltaproteobacteria bacterium. GTDB lineage: Bacteria > Myxococcota_A > Polyangia > Polyangiales > Polyangiaceae > JACRCQ01. The sequence continues at coordinate 266,506 of JACRCQ010000074.1, read as the reverse complement.
TCGAGGCCGCGGGAGGCTTCTCTCCTACGATCGGAATCATCGGAGCCGTGCTCGGCCTGATCCAGGTCATGAGCAATCTGTCGGACATCGCAAAAGTAGGTGAGGGCATTGCCACGGCGTTCGTAGCGACGATCTACGGCGTAGGCTTTGCGAACCTGATCGCGCTGCCCATCGGCGGCAAGCTCAAGCTGCGCAATCGGGAGGCGGTTGCCGCCCGTGAGCTGATGCTCGAAGGAGCCCTGGCGATCCAGCAGGGGCTCAATCCGAAGTTGATCCGCGAGCGGCTCTCGAGCCTGCATGCCGCGCCTGAAGCGCCGGCGAAGCCAGCCTCCGAGACAGCGAGCGAGCAGGCCGACGCGGTTGCCTGAGCGGACGGTGCAGGATGGCGCGAAAGAAGGGCCCACCCGAACACGTGAACCACGAGAGGTGGCTGGTCTCCTATGCAGACTTCATCACCCTGCTGTTCGCATTCTTCGTGGTGATGTTCGCCGTCTCCCAGGTCGACGCCAAGAAGGTGGGACGGTTCACCGAGTCGTTCAACGAAGCCCTCGAGTGGCAGGTGCTCAGCGGCGAGGGCAGGGGGCTGCTGCATGGCGACAAGCCCACGACGCAAGGCGTTGGCTCGGTCCAGATCAGCGGGCCGTCCCCCAGGCTGCGAGACTACTCCGTAGAGAAGGACACCATCCGAAAAGGCCTTACCCGCAAGGCCTCGTCGATCCCAGAGCTCGCCGGCCTGACCGTCCTCGAGGTGCACGGCGAGCTGGTGCTGCGTCTTCCAGAGCGGCTGATGTTCGATGTGGGGGAGGCGACGCTGCACGAAGAGGGGCGCAGGGCGCTGGAGGCGATTGCCGACGAGCTCCAGTCGCGCGCGGTCGGCATCCGGATCGAAGGGCATACCGACTCCGCTCCCATCCATACCCCACGCTTCCCCTCGAACTGGGAGCTGTCGACCGCGCGGGCCATGGCAACCGTCGCCGTGCTGCTCGAAACCCACAAGCTCCAGCCCCATCGCCTGGCCGCCGCAGGCTACGGCGAGCACCACCCCATTGCCAGCAACGAGTCGGCCGAAGGTCGAGCCCAGAACCGGCGCGTGGACATCATCGTGGTGGCCGATGTGTCGTCCAAGGAGACAAGGCCATGACACGCATCAGCGTCATAGTTCCAACGGCGCTCGTGCTGCTGCTCGCAGCGCCTGCCATGGCGCAGACGCCGGTGCTCGGCGGGCACGTCGGTGCCACGACAGGTATGGAAGCCGGGGATCCCGGGTCTGGGCAGACGACCTTCCGCCGTGCGCGCACGCGCGTGATGGTGGGAGTCGACGGCAGGGTCGACGAGGATCTGAAGAACGGACTCGGCCTGGTCGTCTTCGCAGAGATCGAGCCCCATGCGACCCTCGGCGGCGAGCTTCGCTACATGCGCTGGTTCAGCCCGAACGTGATTGGCTTCGTGGGCGCCACCGGCGTGTTTGCCCCGCGAACCCTGCTCGGCGCCGACTTCGGGCTGCAGTTCCACCTTCCCATGGCCGCCGGTGTCACCGTCTTCTTCGAACCCTCATTCGCAGCCCTGCCGCTCGGCACCGACCTCCCGTCGGATCGCGTCCTGGTCTGGGGTCTGCTCTCCGGAGGGATCCATGCGAAGTTCTAGCATCCTTTCCGTCGCGGCCCTTGCCGCCTTTCTCTTCGGCGCCCTGGCGCCAGGCTGCCAGGTTGCGGATCCCAGCACCTGCCTGCGACACACCGACTGCGCCTCCGGCAAGCTCTGCATCCAGGGGCACTGCATCCTCGATACCTCCGGCATCGAGCCGATCTCCGATGCGTCGAGCGAGAGCGCGGACGCCTACGGCGACGCGATCTGCGAGAATGACACGCTCTGCGAAGCGGCTGCGCTCTGCGACGGCGACGGTGCTTGCGACGGCGGCGCGACGTGTGACGGCGACGGGGACTGCGACAGCGGTGCGGCGTGCGACGGCGATGGGGCGTGCGAAGCCGCTGCGCCTTGCGACGGCGATGGCCAATGCGATGACGGCGCGCCCGGGGATGCCGACAGCTCCTGTGACGGAGACGAGAGCTGCGAGCTCGACGGGGGAACGGACGTCGACAGCTCTGTGACGACCGATGCGGAGACCGGCGATTCCGGGGCCGACGCGGGCGACAGCGCCGATGCGGACAGCGCCGACGAACCTGACTCCGACTGAATCGTAGGTCCCTCGCCAGCGCTGGCACCCGTCATGCAATCACTGGCTGAAGGAGACCCCTCATGTTCCGATCCCTTCACATCGCATCGACAGGGATGGCCGCGCAGGAAGCCCAGCTCGACGCCATCTCGAACAACCTCGCGAACGTCAGCACGGTCGGATACAAGAAGGTACGCACCGACTTCCAGGACCTGCTGTACCAGACCATGCGTGCGGCAGGTACCCAGACCAGCGCGAGCACCCAGTCGCCCACCGGCCTCCAGGTCGGAAGCGGCGTGAGGCTCGTCGCTACGACCCGTCTGCAGGGGCAGGGAGCGATCCAGAACACGGGCAACCCGCTCGACGTAGCCATTGAAGGCAACGGGTTCCTGGTGATCCAGCAGCCTGACGGCACCCCCGCCTACACGCGCTGCGGAACTCTCAAGACCGATTCCCAGGGCCGGGTCGTCACCGCAGAGGGCATGCCTCTGGAGCCGCCGATCACCATCCCTCCGGATGCCACCAGCGTGAGCATCGGCTCGGACGGCACGGTCAACGCCACGATCAAGGGCCAGACGACTCCGTCGCAGCTCGGCATCGTGCAGCTGGCAACCTTCGTGAACCCCGCAGGGCTCTCGGCAGCAGGGCACAACCTGTTCACCTCCACTGCGGCCAGCGGCGATCCCCAGGTGGGCAATCCGGGAACCGACTCCCGCGGCACGCTCCTGCAGGGCTCCCTCGAGCACGCGAACGTGGAAGTGGCCGAGGAGATGGTGCAGCTGATTGCTGCGCAGAGAACCTACGAGGTCAACTCCAAGGTCATCACGGCAGCCGACGAGATGCTCCGCACAGCAACGTCATTGAGGTAGCCACCCATGAGAGCAGCCCCCTTTCTGCTGGTCTTCCTGCTGTCGATTGCGGCCCATGCCGACGCGCCTGTGACCGTCGACGCCGCGCGGTTGCGCGTGGGCGACGTGGTGCACGGCGCTCCTGTGGCCGCGGCCGCGGTGGACCTGGGACCTGCGCCCCCACCGGGCGGGACCCGGCTGCTGGGCCGGTCCGAGATCCTGGATGCGTTGCGAAGAGCGGGCGTGGAGAGCAACCGGCTGTCGATTCCCGCTTCCGTTCGAATCACCGGAGCCTCGCGCGTGCTGGAGCCTGCCGACGTGTCGGCGGCTGTCACGCCGATGATCGCCAAAGACCTTCCCAAGGGGGTCACGCTCGTCCGGGTCGATGCTTCTTCTCGCGTGGTGGTATCCCCCCGATCCACCTTGCGCACCGTCAAGCTCGCGCCCATTCCCCGTCACAAGGGCAGCGCCCTGATCGCCGCGGGCATGGAATGGGTCTGCGACGATCGCGTGGTCGCCACGGGCCATGTCAATGTGGCTCTCGATGTGAGCGCCGAGGCTGCAGCGCCCGATGTCCTGAAGGGCGCAGCGCTGGTGGTGGTGGCGGGGCGCAATCGCGTGCAGGTGAGCGCGCCTGGCGTGAGCCTGGCCGATGGGATGATCGGGGACGTCGTCCGGGCATCGATCCGGAGCACTGGACGGATCGTGCAGGTCCGGCTGACGTCCAAGGATCGCGCAGCCGTGGTGGAGCAACGATGAATCGAAAGCTCATAGTGGCTTGCATGGTAGGCGCTACGGCTCTTGCGGCATGCGGACCGCCTCACGTGCGCCCGTTCACCCCACGGCACCGGAACTACAAGGCTGGGAAGTACGCGGCCACGCAGGCGGATCTCAAGCCGGTGGACGGATCGCTGTTCAGCGAGGCCTACGGCGGTCTGCTCTCGGACACGCGCGCCGTGCGCGCAGGCGACGTGCTCGTCGTCAAGATCGAGGAAGACACCAACGCCGCGGGCAACGCCACCACGAAGCTCACGCGGAGCTCCAAGCGGGACGATCAGGTCCAGGCCGTGCTCGGGCTCGTGCCTGCACTCAAGAAGAGCCACCCGGACATCGATCCGGCCAAGCTCCTGTCGTGGATGACCAACTCGGACTTCGCGGGCGATGGCCAGACCAAGCGCACCGGCACCCTCAAGGGGAACATCGCAGTGCGCGTCTGCGAGGTCATGCCCAACGGCGACCTGTTCGTGGAAGGCACCAAGGTCGTGATGATCAACAACGAGGAGAATCACCTGTACATCTCCGGGTTGGTCAGGACGAGCGACATCGGGCGCGACAACACGGTGTCGTCGTCGCGCATTGCCGACGCGCAGGTGGAGTTCACCGGCAGAGGCGACGTTGCAGACCAGATCGATCGTGGCTGGCTGGCGAAGATTTTCGACGCCATCAACCCGTTCTGACAAGCGAGGAGGCAGGGATGTCCGTTCGAGCGATGCGAGTGTGGCTGGCGACGGTCCTTGCCGCATGTACGATGGCTGCCAGCACGCCGGCGCAGGCGGACAAGGTGGGAGACCTGTGCGAGGTGGTCGGCGTGCGCGACAACCAGCTGATCGGCTATGGCGTCGTGACCGGCCTCAACGGCACCGGTGACGACATCTCAGCTCCCTTTGCCACGCAATCGCTTCTCGCGATCATGCGTCGCCTCGGCGTGCAGATCGATTCCTCCCAGTTCCGTCTCAAGAACGTCGCCGCCGTGATGGTCACTGCCACGATTCCGCCCTTTGCCCGCACGGGCAGCCGGATCGACATCACGATCTCCTCGATCGGCAATGCGCGATCGCTCCAGGGGGGCGTGCTGCTGCAGACGCCGCTGTACGGTGCGGACATGCACGTGTATGCGGTCGGGCAGGGAGCATTGCTCCTGGGAGGGTACGACGCGAAAGGGCAGGCAGCCTCGGTCCGCACCAATGTGACCACCACGGCCCGATCGCCTGGTGCAGCCCTGATCGAGCGGGAGATCCCCACGCGCTACGTCAAGGAAGGCGTGGTGACGCTGTCGCTCAGGCAGCCTGACTTCACGACCGCGCAGCGGATTGCGACCGCGATCGAGGCGGAGCTTGGCAAGAGCTCTGCCGTGGCGGCCGATCCCGGCGCAGTGAAGGTTACGATTCCGGCAGCCCAGGCCGCGAGACCCGTGGACGTGCTTGCCCGGATCCAGGCCATCGACGTGAGCCCGTCGTCGCCAGCGCGCGTGATCATCAACGAGCGAACCGGTACGATCGTGGCGAGCGGGGACGTCAGGCTGTCGCCGATAGCCATCGCCCAGGGCGGAATCACGATCGTCATCACGGAAACCGCGAAGGTCTCGCAGCCCAATGCGCTCGCTGGAGGCACGACCGCGGTGGTTCCGCAGACCGACATCAACCCGATCGAGCAGGGGTCGCAGCCGTCGATGACCTATCTCGACGGGGCGTCGTCGCTGGCCGACGTGGCGCATGCGCTTTCCACGCTCGGGGTCACGCCCCGGGAGCTTGCGAGCGTGCTGCAGGCGATGCGTTCAGCTGGCGCCTTGCGCGCGGAGGTCATCGTCCAATGAACGTGATAGGCCCCTCAGCCATCCGACCGGCTGGCAAGACCGAAGCTCCGCCGGACCCGAAGGCCGTGAAGGTCGCACGGGATTTCGAGGCGATCATGCTTCGGCAGATGCTCTCGTGCCTGGAAAAGACCACAGGGGCGGGATCCAAGGGGCCGATGACAGGGGGCGGGGGCATCCAGACCTCGATGATGGTCAACGTGCTGGCCGATGCGCTGGCAGCTGCGGGCGGAATCGGGCTTGGGGAGGTCCTTCTTCGCAGCCAGCAGCCGAAGGCGGACCCAGGCCCCAAGGCGGCCACGGAGCCTTTGAAAGAAATTCCTCAAGGAACCCAAACCAGGTCCGTTCATGGAGTCGATACCCACGCGTAGCCACCGCCCCGGGCGTTGGCCCGCTCTGTGCAACTCCTGACCACGGAGGATCCCGCCATGAAAGTGCACAGTCCAGCATTGGACGCATACATCAGGACGGCCACCGTCCTGCCTGTCGGCTCCGCCAAGCCGCCGCACTCGGTTGGAGCCTCGTCGGACGCGGCGGCCTCGGAGGCTGCTCACGTGACCATCTCGGCAGAGGGCCGGGAGAAGGCCGCGGAGAGCGCTGGTATCGACGAGAAGAAGGTGGCGACGCTCAAGGGGAGGATCGAGGCAGGCACCTACAGTGTCAACCCGCAGATCCTCGCAGCGCGTCTCCTCGACAAGTTGGGATGATTGCACTCACATGCACGAGCCCATTCGCACGACGCTGGCCGAAATCCAGGACGTTCTCGAGGCAGAACGGGTCGCCTTGCGGACGCTGGATCTACCGGGCATCGAGCTTGCCGCCGAGCGCAAGAAGCAGCTAGAGCAGCGCCTGCGCGAGCTTGGCGCCAAGGGGCCGCTGGCAGAGGACGAGCGCCTCGCCGTGTCCAAGGTTCGCGATGCCGCTCTCGCCAACCAGCTGCTTCTGGTGCACGCCCGCTCCTGCGTGCGCGGAGCACTCGCGCTTGCCACAGGACAGTCTTCGGAACCCTATGCCCATGCCTCCAGCGCCGGCGCCGGACCGCTCCGGGTCAACCTGAAAGGGTGAGCCATGGCCGGGTTGAGCGGATTGCTGGATATTGGTCGTGACGCGCTGGCGGCGCAGGCATTCGCAGTCAACGTCACGGGCCAGAACATCACCAACGTCAACACGCCGGGGTACGTTCGTCGCGAGGTCACGCTCGAAACGCGCACCGCAGGGCCTCAGCCCTGGGGCAGCGTCGAGGCGACCGGAATTCGTCGCATGCGCGACCAGTTCATGGACGCCCGCCTGTTCGAGGCATCGGGATTTGCGGCCGCAGCGGGCGCGCGCGACGACGCGCTGGGCGTGATCGAGGGCGTATTCAACGACTTCGGTGGCACCGGGCTGGGCACGTCGCTCTCGGACATGCTGCAGTCGTTCTCTGCGCTCACCGCCAATCCGTCGGACCCCACGACGCGCGCGGCCGTGCTGGCCAAGGCGCAGGCCTTCGTAACCCAGGTTCACACGGCCGCTGGCACCATCTCCACCCTGAGGACCGACCTGCTGTCGCGCGCCCAGGGCACCGCCGCCGAAGTCAACCAGCTCGTTTCCAAGATTGCGATTCTCGATCAGCAGATCGCTGCGCAGGTCGCCACAGGGGCACAGCCCGCGGATCTGCAGGATCAGCAGGGCAAGCTGGTGGAGCAGCTCTCCCAGCTCACCGACGTGCACACGTTCACCGACGGCTCCGGGAGGCTGGTGATCCAGGGCTCTGGCACGACGCTGCTGGAAGGCGGGCAGGCCAGCAGCATGGCAGTGTCCACGGCACTGGACGGCAGCCTGGTGATCAGCGTGAATCACCCCGGCGGAGGCTCCGATGACATCACGCAGCGCCTGCAAGGCGGCCAGCTGGCGGGGATCCGTCAAGCCCGTGACGTGGATGCCGTGCAGATCGCCGACAACCTCGACCAGCTCGTCTTTGACGTAGCGACCGCGATCAATACGCAGCATGCAGCGGGCTACGGTCTCGACGCCCAGAACGGACGCGTGCTGTTTGCGCTCTCCGGGCCGCCGGGAACAGCGGCGACAATCGAGATTGCTCAGGCGATGCAGGGCCATCCAGAGCGACTGGCGGCATCGGACACCGCGGCCAACCTTCCCGGGGGCACGGGCAACGCCCTCAAGCTGGCTTCCCTTGCGTCCGCGCCGATCGCCTCCGGCGGCACCCGCACTGCGATACAAGCCTATTCGGACATCGTTGGCGACGTGGGAATGCGCAAGGCGGCAGCCGCTCAGGAGAGCGAGATCCGCGAAGCGATGAAGGCGCAGGTGACCACGATGCGCGACTCGGTCAGCGGCGTATCGATCGACGAGGAAATGGTGTCGCTGAGCAAGTACCAGCGCGCCTACGAGGCGGCCAGCAAGCTGATCAGGACAGCTGACGAGCTGATCGCCGGCCTGATCCAGGAGCTCGGCAGATGAGGATAGCGGACAGCACCCGTCTCGGCACGGTCATGCGTGACATCGCGTCGGTTCAGCGCCAGCTCTTCGCTGCCTCCAGACAGGCATCGACCGGCAGCCGCCTGGCCGGCCCATCCTCCGACCCCGTTGCAGCCGCACAGCTCGTGCGCATCCAAGGTGCGATCGGAGAGACCGAATCCTACAGCGCAGTCCTGCGAACCGTCCGGGGAGACCTCGAGATGTCGGAAGCGACGCTCGACGATGCCGGGAGCGTGCTCGGCCAGATCCAGGACCTGGCGCTGCAAGGGGCCAACGGAGCGCTCACTGCGAGCGACCGCGCCACGCTCTCTGCGCAGGTCAAGCAGCTGAAGGCCGAGATGCTGCGGCTGGCGAATCAGAAAGGGAGCATCGGCTACCTGTTCGCAGGCACCTCGGACCAGGACGCCCCGTTCGATGCAGCGGGCACGTTCCTCGGAAGCCCCCAGGACCGGGTCGCGAAGATCGGCCCGGGGCAGTCGATGGTTGTGAGCGCGAGCGGCGCTCTGGCATTCACAGCGCTGGGCGGCAACGACGTGTTTGCGGAGATCGACGCGCTCACGGCCGCGCTCGATTCCAACAACCAGGCTGCCGTGTCTGCAAGCGTCAAGTCCATGGACGCTTGTCAGCGTCAAATTGTCGCCGCACGCGCGGACGCTGGCACCAAGCTGGCGCGCATGGATACGGCCGACGTGGCTTTCGAGCAGGCCAAGGTGGCATTGTCCAGCCAGGGCCATGCAGTGGGCGACGCCGACCCCGCCGAATCCTACTCCCGCCTCACAGCGCTGCAGGCCGGCCTGCAGACATCCATCTCGGTCGCCAAGACCCTTCTCGACACTCTCTCCATTCAGCAGATCTGAGCTTTTCGCTGCGTCTTCGCGGCACTGGCACCCACCGTGCATGGTTGTCTGCCATGCTCATGATCTCGCGCCGTATTGGCGAGCGTATCGTTCTGGATGACGACACCGAAATCGTCGTGGCTGAGATCCACAGACGCACCGTGCGTCTCGGGATCAAGGCAGGACCGGGGATCCAGGTGCTCCGCGGCGAGGTGCGTGACGCGGTCGAGCAGCAGAATCGCCGCGCCGCCGAAAGCAGCTGGGACGAGCCTCCGTCAGACAGCGAGCCGAAGGACGAGCCTCCGCGCGTTCGATCATCCTCCAAGCATCCTTCTTCGCTGCGCGCCCTGCAACCCGCCACCGAGGGATTGCCGTGAGCGAAGCTTCCGAGCCATTCGCGCTGGATCTTCTAGCGTGCAATGCTGACGCGCTCCTGATGGAAGGGGCGTCCCGCGAGCGACTCCTGGCCGCTGAGCCGCAGGGAGAGTGGATCAGGCTTCCAGACGGGGACCCTGCGATCCGATATCGCGATACGGTTCTCGGCGCACCGGCCGACGAAGCCTCACGAAGCCGCACGCTCCAGGACATCTCCACCAATCCCCATGGCGTGGTGGTCGTATTCGGATTCGGCGCCGGGCACGCTGTACGACAGATTCGCGAGCGTGGCGATCTGGCCGTGGTGGTCGTGGAGCCGAGCCCCGGTATCCTGCGTCGCGTCCTGACCCAAGGCCCGACCGATCTGGGCGGAGTCCCGGTCGTCATCGACCTGCAGCAGCTCAAGACCTGCTGGGCCAACCTCGCACGCGGCCGATCCCTGGCGACCCTCGTGACGACTCCGGGATACGACGCTGCGTTCCCGGACGAGCACGCGGAGCTGGCGGCGCTGGTGCCGGACCTGGTCGGCAAGGTCCAGCTCAACGAGAATACGTATCGAGCCCGCTCTCGGGCCTGGCTGGACCATGTCCTGGAGAATGTCGATCAGCTGGCGGGGGCAGTGCCCGCCATGGCACTGGCAGACTCCTTCGAGGGGGTGCCAGCCTTCATCCTCGGCGCCGGCCCGTCCCTGAACCACAACGGAGCGCTGCTTCGAGAAGCTGCGCGACGTGGGATCGTGATGGCGGTCGACGTGGCCGGGAAGATCTGCGCCCACCACAATGCAGAGCCGCAGGTGCTGGTCAGCATCGAATCCATCGATCTGTCGGCGCAGTTCAAGGATCTGCCCTGGATCGATCGCGTGGTCCGCATGTTCAGCCTGCTTTCGAGCCCGCAATCGGTTCGGACCGGGCGTGGGCCGTGGCTTGCTTTCCACGAGAGCATGTTCGAGTTCGAGGCGCTCAACGCGCTGCTCAAGCAGCCGGGCGTGCCGGTCGGCGGGAGCGTGTCGACCGCCGCCTTCTCCATCGCCTTGCGCATGGGGTGCTCTCCCATCGTGCTCCTGGGTCAGGATCTCGCCTACCCCGGGGGCCAGACCTATGCAGCCGGATGCTCGTATGCCGGCTCGCGGGCCAGGCAGGTGGGCGAGGGACGCTTCGCATTCGAGTGGTCGGACGCTGCGCGCAAGTCCCACGGCACGTCCACAGGACCCCTTCCCGACGGCGCAGCCATGCAGCTGGTCGATGCGTGGGGAGGAGAGGGCAAGGTCCCTACCGTCGAGTCCTTCAACGCCTTTCGCACGTGGTTCGAGCTGAACGCCAGTGCGGTCGCGCGTGAAAGGCCCGACCGACGTCTGATCAACGCGTCAGAAGGGGGCTCGAGGATCCGGGGCTTCGAGGAGCTGCGGCTGGCGGAGCTTCTGGAGTCGATGCCGGTGCGCGACATCACGTCAGCCGACATCGCACAGGCTGCGCGGCAAGCGGCGCGACCGGTGCGCAGGCAGGACATCAGCCAGTGGGCGAGGGAGCAGGCCCATCTCGTACGGGGCGTGCATGTGGCTTCGGGGCGTCTGCAGCGGGCTGCGAGGGCAGCGACCGCGGTGATGCAGGACGAGGATCCACGCGAGGTGCGTCGCGCATTCCGGGTCCTGGCCCGCGCCGAGGCGCGGCTCGCCAATGCTTCGAGCCAGCAGCACATGCCGGAAGCCTGGGCGTGCTCGGTGCTGCAGCAGCTGACCAAGGCCCAGCAGGATCGATCGGTGTCCGGGGACGTGCAGACGAATGCCCGGACAGCGCTAGAAGCCGAATGCAATGTAACCGAGGTCGTAAGGCGAGCGGCTTGCGACCTGGAAAAAAGACTCCACGCGCTCGCAAGCCGACATGGCAGGAAAGCCATGCCAGACACGGAGAAGGTAAGATGCCTCTGCTGATACAAACCAATGTAGCCTCCCTGCAATCGCAGAAAAACCTCAACCAGACCCAGGCGGCTCTCAACCGGAGCTTCAACAAGCTCTCGAGCGGGTTGAGGATCAATACGGCCGCCGACGACGCTGCTGGACTGGCCATCAGCGAAAGCATGAAGACCCAGATCCGCTCGTACAGCGTTGCCGAGCGAAACGCCAACGACGCGATCTCCATGGCGCAGACGGCGGAAGGCGCGCTGGGCCAGGTGTCGGACATCCTGGGACGCATGAGGGAGCTGGCGATGCAGGGGGCCAACGGCAGCCTCGGCGTCGACGACCGCTCGTACCTCAACACCGAGTTCGCGCAGCTGCAGAGCGAGATCACGCGCATCCAGGCGTCGACCAAGTTCAACGGAACGGCCTTGCTGTCCGCAGCTACGGCCTCGATCAAGTTCCAGGTCGGGCTCAGCAACATCGCGACCGACCAGATCACGGTCACGTTCGGCGGCCTGCAGCTCACGTCGCTGCTGGCAGCGACCACGAAGCTGTCCGGCGCCACAGCCGGCAACTCGCTGGCGTCGCTGGGACGCATCGACACGGCGCTCAAGACGATTTCGACCCAGCGCGCAAAGTACGGCGCAGCGATGAACCGGCTCGACAATACGACGGCGAACCTGCAGACGATGCGATTGAACCTGTCGGCCGCCAACTCGAGAATCCGCGACGTCGACGTGGCCGAGGAGACCGCGAACCTGTCGCGCAACCAGGTGCTTTCGCAGGCTGGCACGGCGATCCTGGCCCAGGCGAACCAGATCCCGCAGCTGGCGTTGAACCTTCTGAAGTAATGAAGCAGGCCGCAGGCCGAAGAGATTCGACCTGCGGCGCTCAAGGTCTCCCTCCCGGAGCCGTTCAATCAACATGCAGGGCATTAAGGCTCTGAAAGGTGCCCCCAAGGGGCAATTGAACATCTCCAGGAAGGAGAATCTCCATGGCACTCATCATCCAGACCAACGTCGCGTCTCTGCAATCCCAGAAGAACCTCAACCGGACGCAGGCGGCCCTCTCGTCGAGCTTCAACAAGCTGTCGAGCGGCTTCCGCATCAACACGGCGGCTGACGACGCTGCCGGGTTGGCCATCAGCGAGAGCATGAAGTCGCAGATCCGCTCGTACTCCGTGGCGGAGCGAAACGCGAACGATGCGATCTCGATGGCGCAGACGGCAGAAGGTTCGCTCGGCGAGGTGACCGACATCCTCGGCCGCATGAGGCAGCTGGCGATGCAGGGGGCCAACGGCAGCCTCGGCGTCGACGACCGCTCGTACCTGGCGACGGAATTCAGCCAGCTGCAGAGCGAGGTCAAGCGCATCCAGAACTCCACCAAGTTCAACGGCACTGCGCTCGTCACGGCCGCAACCGCGTCCGTCAAGTTCCAGGTCGGCCTGAGCAACGTCGCGAACGACCAGGTCACGGTCGTGTTCGGCGGCGTCAAGCTCACCAGCCTGCTGTCCACGGGCACCAAGGTCTCCGGCGCGACGGCCGGCAACTCGCAGGCGGCCCTGGGAACCATCGACGCGGCGCTCAAGACCGTGTCCACCGCGCGCGCCAAGTTCGGCGCCGCCATGAACCGCCTCGACATCACCACCCAGACGCTGCAGACGACCCGATTGAACCTCTCGGCCGCCAACTCGCGCATCCGTGACGTCGACGTTGCCGAAGAGACCGCCACGATGTCGCGCAACCAGGTGCTCGCCCAGGCCGGCGCCGCCGTCCTCGCGCAAGCCAACCAGTCGCCTCAGCTGGCCATCAATTTGCTCAGGTAGCAGACGCCGCAGGCTTCTGCTGAGGGGGGCGGGCATCCGCCCCCCACGCCTGAAAGCCCGAAACGCGGAACGTGAGCCATGGCGACCTCCTCCATTTCAGGCAATATCTCCGACACAGGCACCGTTCACCTCGGCGGGCTCGCTTCGGGCATCGACACCGAAGGCATCATCACCGGCCTGGTCAGCGCCAGCTCATCCGTTCTAGCCGCCCAGCAGAATCGCGCCTCGCTCATGCGCGCTGCGGTCTCGACCCTCTCGAGCATCGGCTCCGGTCTGTCCTCCCTGCAGAGCGCACTTTCTGCCCTGTCCACCGTCGATGGGGCTACGGGATTGAAGGCGACCACGAGCTCCTCAGCCGTGACCGCGAACGCGGGCGCAGGCGCCATGTGCGGAGCGCTCTCGATGACCGTGACCTCGGTCGCCGCAGAGCAGCGTACCTACTCCTCCAGATTCGACTCGGCCACCCAGGCCTTGGGCCAGGCCGGCTCGTTCACCATCGCCGTAGGCACCGGCAACACGACCATCCAGGTCACGGCTGCCGATTCCCTGACGTCGATTGCCGCCAAGATCAACGCAGCTGGCGTGAAGGTCACGGCCGCGGTCTTCCAGGATGGTACCAAGTCGCGATTGCTCATCCGGGGAGTTGACACCGGCAGCGCCAACAAGGTGACGCTCACCGAGTCGGGCACGACGCTGGATCTGAATGGCGACGGCTCCACGCCGGACGGAGGCAAGACGGTAGCAGCCACCGACGCCGTCCTCAATCTCGACGGCTTCACGGTGACCCGCTCGACCAATACGATCTCCGATCTGGTCAAGGGCGTGACACTCACGATCAACGCCAAGTCCGCGGACCCGGTCACGGTCACCGTGGGTGCCGAGGCTTCGGTTCTGCAGCTGAAGATCGCGTCGGTGCTGACAGCGTACAACTCCACCATCCAGGCCGTGCACACCGCGGCCGGGTACGGCACCGTCGCGGCATCCAACAGCCTGCTCGCAGGCAACAGCGGATTGCGCACGGTGACCAGCCGTATGGCATCGATCCTCGGTACGCCTTCGGGCTCAGGCACGTACCAGATGCTCAGCCAGATTGGGATCACCCTGAATCGAGACGGGACGCTGAAGCTCGATTCGACGAAGCTCACGGCTGCATTGGCGACCGATCCGACGGGCGCAGCGACGCTGCTGTCCGGTCGAATGGCTGCGCTGCAGACCGCGGTTGCCGCGCTCAGCACCGGCGATACCAGCCCGATCGTCAACCAGCAGAACAATTGGACCAGCCAGGCCAAGAAGCTCGACGATTGGTGCACGTCAGAGCAGGCCCGGCTCGAGAACTACGCCACGATGCTCCGCAAGAGCTTCTCTGCCATGGAAACGAGCGTGAGCCAGAGTCAGGCATTGATCCTGCAGCTGTCCAAGATCACCGGGTGAGCAACGCTCCCCGCGTGGAGAGGATAGCCCATGTTCGAGAACGCGGCGTCACGCTACCAGGCAGTCCAGGTCAGCACTTCCAATCCCGGCGAGCTCCTGATTGCCCTGCTGGATGGCTTTTTCAAGTTCCTGAACCAGGGACGCCACCTGCTGCGGAATGGAGCCCGCGCGCCCGCGGGGGAGGCCATATGTCGCGCCCACGCTATCCTGTCCGAGCTCTACGTTTCACTCGACCACGCCCAGGCACCCGATCTCTGCAGGAACCTGGAGGGGGTCTATGGCTTTTGCCTGGACAAGATCGTGTATGCCAACCGGCACAACGACCCGTCAGCCCTCGACGAGGTACTGCGCGTCATGACGCCCGTACGCGAGGCCTTCACGACCGTCGTCCGAGCCACGCGCCACGAACGGCCGGCTCCATGATTCCGGCTCCAGCCTTCCCAACCGGGGGCGAAGACCGCCCCACGGCCCAGCAGAACCCCGTGTTCGCGGACGCGGTCGATGGCAGTGCGGTGTGGGCTCAGTTCCCATCAGGCAAGAGCCTGGTAGCGGAGCGGACCCGCGCTCGCGGCTATCCCGGACTCGCATCCCCCGCTCCGCCGACCTCTGCACTCTACAGGCTTCTGCTCTCCCGCATGCCCGTCGGGTGCCGCGCCCTCGATGCTGGGTGTGGTGCCGGCACCGGGCTGCCTGATCTGCTCACCCACTACCAGCGCGTCGTCGGCCTCGACAAGAGCGCCGCCGCCATCGAATTCGCACGCCAGTACTGCTCCGGCGCCGAGTTGCTCAAGGGCGACCTCGAAGCCCCGGGCGAGCGCGGCGTATTCGACTCCATCTTCGTCGTCGACGTGCTCGGGCACCTGGCCCAGCCATTCTCCGCTCTTCGCGCCCTGCATGGAATGCTCGCAGACGGCGGACGGCTGGCGGTCTGCGAGCCGTCCGCGTATCCGTCCCAATCGCTGCGTGCGCCGCTCCGACGCGCCTTCTCCCAGAAGTCCTTGCACCGCCTGCTGGAAGCCGCCGGATTCCATGTCGAGGAATGGGTGCTGGCCGCAGGCAGCTTCCAGGGTTGCATTGCCAGCCGACAAGCCGACGATCACCACGACGCCTTGCTGCAAGCAGCGAGAGCGGTCGAGGCCGGAGACGCGGTCGCCGCGGTCGCCGCCTACGAGCGCGGATTGAGCTCCAAGGTGCCCGCCGTGCGGCTCGAAGCAACCATCGGCATGGCAGAGCTGCACTTCGCCTGCAACCAGGGCGATGCTGCGTGCGAGTACTGGATGCTGGCACGAAGGCTCGATTCTTCGGACCCGCGTCCTCTCGCTGGGCTCGCCCAGCTCAATCTCGCCATCGGCGACACGTCGCAGGCCCTGGAGCTGGCCGAGATCGCGCTGTCCCTGGATCCTGCTGACCCCGGCGCCGCCTGCGTCGCTGCCCAGGCCGCGGAGAAGCTAGGGACATCCGGCGCTGCAGCCAGCTGGCGCCGAGCCTGCAATCTCGTGCCGGACAATGCAGCAGTCGCCACGGGCTACGCCCGCGCCGCCTCGGCGTGCGACGACCGAGCGTCCGCCATACAGGCCCTCGAGCGGGTGCGGCAATACGACGATAACGATGCCCTGCTGGTGCACATGGAGCTGGCTCGCACCCTTGCGATGGCCGGCCGCCTCGCAGATGCCCGGCTGGAGTTCGGCGTGGCGCGCGCGCTCGCCCCGGACCACCCCGAGGTCGAGCTCATGGGCCGACAGCTCGCCTCCACCCCGACCGCGGAATCGGTGCAGCCATGACCGCGAATCCACGCTCACGTGCTGCCCTGGCTTCGCTTCTACCCGTCTTTGCGATCGGTGCTGGTTGCGGCGGAGCCCCGTTCGAGCCGACCGCTGGGTCCAGCGTGGGAGCCGATGCCGCGCCGCCGGACGCTTTCTCGCATCCGGATGCTTCCGACGCCAAGGAGTCCGGGCCAGGCAAGACGGGCGACGCATCAGCGGCGGTGCTGGACGCGGCTGCAGGAGTGATGGTCGAAAGCCCGTGTGGCATGCTGCGGGCATCGGACGCCGACTTCTACGCGGGAGAGACCTGCATCGAAGCAGGCTCGTTCTCCATGGGAAGCGACAGCCCCAATCTCGGGGAGGCCTTTGCGGACCACACGCCTGCACATCAAGTGTCGCTCTCGCGCTTCGTGATTGACACGTACGAGGTCACGGTGGGCAGGTTTCGCGCCTGCGTGCAGGCCGGGCTCTGCGTTGCCCCTCCTACCGGCGCGACCAGCACCTGGAGCTCCTCAGCGGGAGCATCGGACGCGTTGCCGATCATCGGCATCACCTGGGAGGAAGCCAGCGGCTTCTGCGCCTGGGACGGAGGCCGAACGCTGCCCACGGAGGCGCAGTGGGAATATGCGGCGCGCGGACCGGGGGCGTCCGTCTTTCCGTGGGGAGAGGACTTCGCCTGCAGCCGGGCTGTGCTCGGCGGGTACAGCGGAGGTCCGTGCGCGCAGTACGTGGGAGGCCAGCCTCGACCGGTGGGCTCCGTGCCACCTGCGGATCCCATGCGCGTCGTGTTCGACATCATCGGCAATGTCGCAGAATGGGTTGCCGACTACGCGGGCTCCTACGCGCCCGGCCCCACGACCGATCCGAAGGGCCCGAAGAGCGGCGCCATGAAGATCGTGAGGGGTGGGTCTTGGGCGAGCGGTCTCGTGTATGGCTACGGCTACGCGCGAGCCACCGCCCCGGCGGACATGCGCGGCCCGGTGGGCTTCCGTTGCGTCCGGGCTCAGGGGCGCTAGCCATCCAATCCAGTCAGCCGTCCTCCTGCATCCTGCCGTCCAGCACGCGACGCAGCACTGTCGCCATCTGCGCATGCGAGTACGGCTTGGTAAGGTAGCCGGCAGGTCGCTGGGGTAGCTCCAGCTCTGCGGCTTCCCTCTGGGTGTGTCCGCTCGACACGATGATACGGGCATCAGGATGGTTTGCGAGGATGCGCTTGAGGACTTCCTCCCCGGACATCCGCGGCATGCACAGGTCCAGGATGATCGCGTCGATTCTCCCAGCTTCGCGCTCGTAGGTCTCGAGGCATTCCAGACCGTCGTTGGCCATCAGAACCGTGTAGCCGAGCCGGACGAGGACTCTCCTCGCGAGCTTCCGCACGACCTCGTCGTCGTCGACCAGCAGTATGGTCTCGCTGCCGCCGCTGACCTTGAAGGTAGGGGGCACGATCGAGGCCACGGACTCGCTCGGGGCGACGGGCAGGAAGACGCGGAAGGTGGTGCCCAGCCCGGGCTCGGAATCGAGCACGATCCAGCCGCTGTGCTGCTTGATGATGCCGTATACGATCGCCAGGCCGAGGCCGGTGCCGCCGGTCTCTCCTTTGGTCGTGAAGAAGGGCTCGAAGATTCGCGCCTGGGCTTCCGCGGGGATCCCCGAGCCGGTGTCCGCAACGTCGATTCGCACGTAGTCACCCGGAGTGGCCTCGATGTGCGCGCTGCAGTAGGCCTCGTCAATCCTGGCATTGCCGGCGTGCAGCGAGACCGACAGATCGTCGTTGCCTGTGGCGCAGGACTTCTCCAGGAGCGAGTCGCGGGCATTGACGCATAGGTTGAGGAGCATCTGGTGAATCTGCCCAGAATCCGCCAGGGCCAGGCCGACCTCGCTGTCGCTGTCGACGGCGATCCGGATCCTGCGGTCGAAGGTGTTGCGAATGACGCCCGCGACCTCGCGGAGCAATGCCGCTACGTCGACGGGGCGTCGCGCGGGCAAGGCGCGACGGCTCATGCTCAGAAGCTGCCGCGTCAGAGCGGAAGCACGTCCCGCAGCTGTCTCGATGTCGCCCAGCAGCTCCCGCAGCTCCGCAATGTCGTTGGTGGTACGGGCCAATCCGGCGCTCCCCAGGATTCCCGTGAGCAGATTGTTGAAGTCGTGCGTAACGCCGCCGGCGAGCTCTCCGAGCGCCTCCATCTTCTGCGCGTGATAGAGCTGCACCTCGAGCAGCTGGCGCGATTCCTCAGCGCGCTTGCGCTCGGTGCTGTCCCGGACGACGCACACGCGGCGAAGGAGCCTACCCTGGGGATCGAGCACGGCCGAGCTGCGCTCCTCGAGATGACGGGCGACCCCGGACAGGGTGGCAATCCGGTACTCGACCGTCCGAGGCTCCGAAGCTGCCAGCTCTCCGGTCCGGCTCGCGAGCAGCCCCGGCAGGTCTTCCAGCACCACGTGCTGCGTGCAGGACTGACTCCCATCCAGGAGCCCTTCCAGGGGTGACTCCAGCAGCTTCGCTGCGACCGCGTTGGCCGTGACGAGCTTGCCGGATGCGTCGAATACGAGGATTCCGTCGCCCGCATTCTCGCACACGAGCTGATGGTACGCTTCGCTTTCGCGACGGGCCGCATGGACTCGATGGCTGGCGAGGAGCCTTGCACAGCGCTCGGCTACCAGGCCCATCATGCACTCGACGTCACGGCCGAAGGGAGGCGGAGCGGAGCGGCTCAGGTTGATGACGCCGATGGGGCGGCCCTCGACGACGAGAGGAAAACACATCAGCGAGCGAATCACGACGCGCGATCCTGGTTGCGGGAGGAAGTCCACGCTTCCGGTCACGTCCTCGGAGCTGATGGGCTGGCCTGTCTCCACCGCTCTGCCGGCGAATCCTTCGCCGACCCGGAACTTCGTGTGCGACCCCTGGTCCACGATCCAGGTGGCCTCTTCTTCGAGAAAGCCGGTGGCTGCCCACAACTCCAGATGCTCGCCGCGGGCGTCGAGCATCATCAGAGAGCCGTTGTCCGCCAGCAGGTTCTGCGTGATGGTCTGCAGCAACCGGATGCAGATGTCCCGCAAGGGACGCTGCGGATCATCCAGCGAGTCGATCTGCTTGAGGATCGAAAGCCCGCGGACGAGCTCCTCGTAGCGGCCGGCCATGTCGCGCAGCGCGATTGCGTACGGGCGCGCAGGTTGAGCCCACGACTGCTGCGGAACGTCCGGCATGGCTCAACCCTCCCTCATCTGCTCGAGCAGACACTCGGTGTCATCGCGTACCGCGTGCAGCTCTTCGAGCAGCTGCGCCATCTCTACCTGGTCCAACCCCAGGGCGCCGAGGAGCCACGGATCGACTGTGGCAGGAGAGCTCTCGCCGGCGAGGCCGAAGCCCGCCAGGCAGGAGAGTTGGTCGGCCATGGCTACGACGTAGACATCGCGCCGTAGTCCGCTCGTGCACGAACGGTAGCCTTCCACCATCGCTGTCGTCTCCGCGAGCCTCTCGGGGAACTGCCACCGTCGCGCGACAAAGGCCCCTACCTCGCCGTGCGTCGTATGCAAAGTTGAGCGTTCCACCGCACACAGGGGTGCTCCCGTTTGCCTCGCCGTCTCGAGGACTTCGACATATCGCTGCTTGAAGGCGAGAGCCAGGATGTACTTCCCGAAGTCGTGCAGCAGCCCGGCCGTGAAGTGCGTCTCCGGACACTCCTGCATGCGCGCCCGCTTGGAGATCAGCAGCGCTGCGCGCGCTGCTCCGAACGAATGCATCCAGAAGTCCCGCGGATCGAGCACCGCCTGTCTGCAATGTCCGAGCGCGTCATAGACCGAAGTCGCCATGGCCAGCAGGCGCACTCCCTCGAATCCGATGACGACCACGGCCCGGCGCATGGTCCCGATGTTGCGAGACAAGCCGTAGAATGCGGAATTGGCGAGCCGCAGAACCCGAGCTGAAATCGCGTGGTCCATCTCGAGAACCGCGCAGACGTCCGCGGCCGATGAAGCACCGTCCTCTATGGTTCGCACGATTCTCGTGACCACCTCGGGAAGAGTGGGAAGGTCCCGAAGCTCGAGAATGCTCCGCTTGAGTGCAAGATCGATCATGGATTTGCCGATCAACTGTCTGCTTTGCTGTTGAACGGCTCTGAACGCTGAAGATGGAGGAAAAAGTGGCGTCAGCCCTGGAGCGTGATCAGGGCTGCTTCCGCTTCCGCGTGGCTCAGCCCGCAAAGCGCGGTGACCACTGACGGATCGAAGCGGCTCCCGGACCATTGCTTGACGTCGAGCAGCGCCATCGAGTGGGAGACCGGGTTGCGGCGAGGGCCGACGCTTCGCAAGGCGACGTAGCTGTCGCACACCGCCACCACGCGTGCACCGATGTAGATGTCCTCTCCGGACAGCCCCCTGGGATACCCGGAGCCGTCCCAGTGCTCGTGATGGTCCTCCACGACGCGCTGCGCATCCTGTGCGAGCCCGAGCCCGCGCACCAGCAAGCTTCCCATGCTCACGTGCTTGCGGACCTCTTCCTCCGAGTCCGGATCGAGCGAGCCCGGATACACCAGCAGGCTGCGAGGTACTGCGAGCATCCCGATGTCGTGCAGGGGGGCCCCGAGCTCGATCGCTGCCCTGTGCTCCGCATCCAGCCCCATGCGCTCGCTCAGACGCAGGGCGAGTTGCGTGGTCAGCGTGGCGTCACGCTGATGGTCCTCGCTCCACAGCCCCAGCGTGTGAAGCAGGGTGCACACGGCACGCATGGCCTGGGCTGCGACCCGGGCTTCGAGCTCCGCGTTCATCTGCTCCAGAATGGCATTGCGTTCAGCGAGCGCAGCGGTGAGCCTGCGGTTCTCGGCGTAGAGGCGAGAAGACTGCGCGGCCAGGTGGATCGCCTCCCGCAAGTCGTGGATCCGGACGGGCTTGGCCAGGAGGCGAAATACTCCGACGCGGTTGACGGCCTGCATCGCCATGTCGAAGTCGCTCTGGGCGGAGATCATGACGCAAACTGCGTCGGGCTGCTTGTCGCGCGCGTGCGCCAGCACGTCGATCCCGTCCAGCCCTGGCATCCGGTAGTCGCAGAGCACCACGTCGAACGCCTGCGTATCGATCGCACGCAGGGCCGACTCGGATTCGCACTCTGAATGCACGCGCATTCCGGCCGCACCCAACCCCATGGACCAGAGTCGCAGCAGGGATGGGTCGTCGTCGACGCAAAGCACACGGATGGAGGTGGTCGTCGCCATGCGGGACCTCGAGGTTTGCGACTCTTGAAACGACACGATAGCGAGGGACTTGAGCCCTTCGAGGGAGGGCGGGCAAGGCCGGGTCAGACCGCAAGCGCCAGAGGCTCGGCGCTCACCGGCGGCCTCAGGCTTCTGAGGTCACGGAACTGCTTCTGGCGCGGAGTGCTCCACAGGTCGGGGTCGCGCAGG
Organism: Deltaproteobacteria bacterium; assembly: GCA_016218915.1. Taxonomy (GTDB): domain Bacteria; phylum Myxococcota_A; class Polyangia; order Polyangiales; family Polyangiaceae; genus JACRCQ01. The sequence goes on along the minus strand of JACRCQ010000074.1, from coordinate 244,894 downwards.
TGGGCCGCGAATCGTGTCGCGCTCTCTCCGTCGCCGAAGTGGAAGCAAGGCGGAACCCTGCAAATGGGGCCTCGCAGCGCCTCCAGGAGCATCGTTGCATCCTCGGGCACGTTCACGATGGAGGGGTGCTGGAACCGGTTCAGCTGGCGCGTGCCGATGTTGATCGTGGGCACGCCATAGACCGGAGCCTCGTGGATTCCGGAGCTCGAGTTGCCGACTATCGACGTCGCGTTCTTGAGCAGGGTCAGGAAGTACTCGAACCTCATGGACGGCAGCAAGCGGAAGCGCTCCTGCCCCCGGAGCGCTTCCAGCTCCTGCATGATGATCTCGGACCCTGAGTCGTTGTTCGGATAGATGACCACGTAGTTGCTGCCAGAACCCTGCAACGCCGCGAGCACCTCGCGGATGTTCCCACGCAGAGCAGGCAGCTCGGTGACCACCGGGTGGTACATCACGATCGAGTAGTCATCGAAGGGAACCGAGTAGTAGCTCTTGACCTCCTGCAGCGCCGGCAGCCGGCTCGAGAGCATGATGTCGATGTCCGGCGAGCCGATCACCAGCACGGATTCCTGGGCTTCTCCCATCTGCACGAGCCGCCTGCGGGCATCTTCGTTCGACACGAAGTGCACGTGCGAAAGCTTGCTGATGGAGTGGCGCAGGAGCTCGTCGATCGTGCCGGACAGCTCGCCGCCTTCGACGTGGGCAACGAGTATGTCGTTGAGGGCGCCGACGATCGCGCCGGCGAGCGCCTCGATGCGGTCGCCGTGGATGACGATCATGTCCGGACGCGATTCGCGGACGTAATGCCCCAGACCCTGGATGGTATTGGCGAGCACCAGATCCATCTGTGAGTTCACCGACGCGTCCTGGTTGATGTAGGGGAAGATGCGGTCGAATCCCGCCTTCGTGATCTCGAGCACCGTCGAGCCGTAGCGCGCGAGCATGTGCATCCCCGTGGCAAAGATGCCGTACTCGAATCCAGCAGTGTCCCGTACCTTCTCCATCAGGGGCTTGAGCTTGCCAAAATCGGCACGCGTACCTGTCACGAACATGATTCGCTTCGGTTCCATGATCGTCCCGATCTCTTGGGGCCGGCTCATCCGAGATCGCCCCATGCAAGCTGCCGGTTGGTCGGTATGTCGCGAGCGGCCCGGCGCCCGAGGACTTCGTCGTAGCGACGCGCCGGGATCTCTCCGGTGCCAGGACGCTTCACCCACACGTTGTCCTCGGTGAGCACATCGCCGGCTGCGATGTCACGGGTCGCTACGACACTCGCGTAGGCGAACCGAATCGTCGGCTCCTCCTCGGCCAGCACCGTCTTGCTGCCGCGCATCGCCAGCTGGATCGCGCGCGATCCGCGGATCAGATCGGCCAGGCCCTCCGGGTCGATCGAGATCGGAACGTCCGGGCCAGGCCAGGACATGTCCGACGTGAAGTGCTTCTCCAGGATTCTGGCGCCGAGCGCCACCGCACCCAGACACGTGTAGTTGCCCAGAGAGTGGTCGGACAGCCCGAGCACGGTGTCCGGGAACGCCTTTGCCAGATCGGCCAGGGCCGGTAGACGGACCTTGTCGTACGGAGTGGGGTACATCGACGTGCAATGCATCAATGCGAAGGGCACGCCTGCGGTGCGGAGGATCGCCGCGGCGCGCTGCACCGACGTGAGGTCGTTCATGCCCGTGCTCAAGATGACCGGCTTGCCGAAGGAGGCCACGAGCCGAAGCAATGGGTCGTTGTTGCACTCGCCGGAGCCGATCTTGTAGGCGCCGACTCCCATGCTCTCCAGCCGCAAGGCCGCAGCCCGGGAGAACGGCGTGCTCAGGTAGATCATTCCGAGCGACTCCACCTCGCGCTTGAGCAGCACTTCCTCCTCCCGGGTGAGCGAGCATCGGACCATGATGTCCCAGATGCTCTCCTTGGCGTTGGCAGGTATGACCCGGTTCGGCACCATCTCGTCGTCCACGACATGGCACTGGAACTTCACGCACTCGCACCCGGCCGCGTGCGCGTCGTGCACCATCCGCAGCGCCTTCTCGTAGCTTCCTTCGTGGTTGATGCCCACTTCTGCGATCACCAGGGGTGGCTCGTCGGTGCCGACGCGGCGCCCGCAAAGGTCGAATGAGCTCATGCCAATCCTCCGGGAGACTCGAGTCCCTGTGGGACGTGGTCCTTGCATCGATCGAAGAGGAACTCCGCAACAGCGAAGTCGAGCGCGGTGTCGATGTCGCCGCGCGCGTAGAACGAATCGAGCACGAGCGGCGTAATGCGTACGCCGAAGAGGTCAGCGCGCTCCCGTACCATCGATGCCCGCGAGACGTAGATTACGCCATTCTCATAGTAGCGCTCGGGCATGTCCTGGCTGCGCGTCCCGGGACGATAGTCGGGCGTGAAACGCCCCTCCACGAGGAGGCCGCCCTTCTCCGCGCTTCGCGTGACCGATACCACCGAATCCGCCGCGTCTGCGCGAAACAGCGCTACGGCCGTGTCCACGATGCCAGCTGGACGCAGCGGGCAATTGGGCTGGAGCGTGACGATCGCCTCCACATCGTCGCCTGCCAGCTCCGCCAGCACGTGCTGGGCGGCGGCTCCGGTCGGCGACACGTCGGTCGCCAGCTCCGCAGGGCGCCACACGACCTCGGCTCCGTGCCGGGCCGCAATGCCCGCGATCTCGTCGTCGTCGGTCGACACCACGCACCGATCCATGCACCGGGCGGCAAGAGCTTGTGCGATCGTGTGCGCGATCAGCGGCTTGCCTGCAAAGGTTCGTATGTTCTTGCGCGGTAGTCGCTTCGAGCCCCCGCGGGCAGGAATGAATCCCACGATCATGCGGTCACCTCCGTCAACCAGTCGCGGTGCGTACGTGCTTCCTCCGGAGTCGCTGCGATTCGCATCGCTGCCCGGGCAAGCTCGTCTGCCACGCTCATCGTCGTCATCACCGAAACCCACTCCAGCTCGTCCGTGCGAACCGACGACGGAAGCTCGATGGGCTTGGGTCCGGCCGGCCGGGCACTGGCCTTTACAGGCGGCGGCGCAGCCCTGGGCTCGGCTACAGCCGCACCCTCCGCCAACCCGCTCCGGGCAGCTACCGTTCCGACCACCCGCGCATAGACCTTCTCGTCGCCCGTGAAGTAGCCGGCTTTCTTGAGCTCGTGCACGAAGCCGTTCGCGTCGCCCGTCTTCGCGCATTCCAGCGCGGTGCCGAACCTCGATTCCAGCAGACGCAGATAGTCCGTGGCACCTTCCTCTGCAGAGCGGTACGCGCGGAACCGGTCGACCACGTGCTGGAGATTCTTTCCAGAGCCCTCGGTCGTGCGCCACCGTACGGTCATGCCGGACGGGCCGGTCCCCTTGATTCCAGCGAAGTTGTTGTTCAGCATTCCTACGCCGCCCCCGGTCTCGATCGAGACCTGGCCCGTCAGGAGCGGTACCAGCCCCTCCGGCGGATCCTCCCCGTGCAACGCTCTCCAGGCAGCCGAGAGCGTCGAGCCGACCTCGTCCAGCGTCATCGGCGTGTGCTGGATCGCCACCTCTGCAGGGGTGCGGGCCACGGCCTTGTGGACCTGGGCAAGCAGCTCGGTGCGAAAGGGCTCCCCAGACCGGGGGGGGACTGCAGCCAACGGTCCGTCTGCGACCGACCGCGGTGCCATGAGGACGGGACCGACTGGGAGCATCGACCTCTTCTGGAGCAAGGTTCGGGCCGACCGAAGCGCAACCACCCGGGCTCCTTCCAGAGAAGCTACGGGTGCCGCGAGCGACAATCCGCTGACTGCTTGGCGTCAAACGGAACACGCATTCGGGATTGGCATATCCACGATGTGCACGAGAAAGTCGCCTGCGCAGCTCGAAGACGTGCACGTTGTGCGCCGAAACCGAGCCGGCCATGGACGGCCCGAAGGTTGCTCCAGCGCAGGACGTTGCCGCCCTATGCGGCTTCAAGGAGCACATCCCATGCGGCTCGCTGAAAGCGACGTCGTCCAGATTGTCGAGGCAGTCTGGTCTTCCACCCTCGACATGCAGTTCGAGCGGACCACCCTCACCGTTCCGTCCGCGGAGCCAACGATGACTTCCATCGTGCAGATGACCGGCCTCTGGCAGGGCGCCGTCACGCTCCGCTGCCTTCCGGAGCTCGCAGGTCGCATCGCTGCGGCCATGTTCGGCACCGCGCCGTCCGAAGCCTCCCCCGACGAGGTTCGCGACGCGCTCGGGGAGGTCGTGAACATGATCGCGGGCAATCTGAAGATACACCTTCCGGCTGGATGCCAGCTCTCGCTGCCTGCCGTGGTGGAAGGGCGCGAGTACCGGGTCGGTGTCCCAGGCACGTCAGTCTTGATTCAACTCTCGCTCGCCACCGACGGGCACCCGTTCATGGTTGGAGTGCTGGAGCGAAATGCCCATTGAAAGGAGCGTCGCGCATCGAGCCCAGAGAGGCGCCCCGATGACGCGAAGCGATGGAGGCTATGATGAAGATCCTGATCGTCGACGATAGCAAGGCAATGCGGATGATCGTCGCGCGCACCTTGCGACAAGCAGGCTACGGCGATGCCACGCTGGTGGAAGCGGGCAATGGGCGCGAAGCTCTCACTGCCATCGAGACCAGCCAGCCGAATCTCGTGCTGTGCGACTGGAACATGCCGGAGATGTCTGGAATCGAGCTTCTTCGTGCGCTACGGAGCGCAAACAACTCGATACCGTTCGGCTTCGTGACCTCCGAGGCGAGCCAGGAGATGAAGGACACGGCCGCGGCCGCTGGCGCGCAGTTCCTGATCACCAAGCCCTTCACTCCCAAGGTGTTCGAGGAGACGATCGGCAGCATGGGGGCCTGAATGCCATGAGCCCGGCGAAGTCCACGAAATCGCTCACCACGCCCGAGACGGTTTCGAGGCTGCTGTCAGGTCTGCTCATGCGTCCCATCACGGTCAAGCGCTCCACCGTGGCCCTGAATCTCGCTGCTCCGACCCCTGCGGTCGTCGCGCACTTCCAGACCAACGAGGGAGAGGTCTCCGGAGTCTGCGTCTTCGACCTGCCCCTTGCCGCTCACCTTGCAGCCTGCCTGTCGCTGGTGCCGGCGGGCGTGGCCCAGGAAGCGATCCGCGCCCGGAGCCTTTCTCCGGGCCTGATGGAGAACTTCAAGGAAATCCTCAACGTCTGCTCCCAGCTCTTCCTCGCAGACAATGGTCCACGCATCTCCTTCCGTGGCACCCTGGCCTTCCCAGGTACCATCCCGGACCCGGTCCGTGAGGTGATGTTCCACCCGGTGACGCGCCTCGACGTCGAAGTGATGATCCCCGCCTACGGCAACGGCAAGATGACGCTCCGTGCCGCCTGAGCTCCCCCTCATCAATCCGGCCGCAACACGATGCTTTCTGTCCTGGTGCTCCCCGCAGCAGCCAGGCGTCAAAGCCTTGACGCTCCCTGCCACAGCCGGATGACGCGTGCTGCGGTGGCCAGGCCCCAGGACCGATGGGCCAACGCACTTTCCACGGCAGGCAACTTGCAGAGCTGGGGATGTTCGCAGACCGAGGCCCCCATGACCGACATGCACACTTTCGTCAATCGAACGCACGATGCTTGTTTCCAATGCCCCTGCCGGGCGATCTCGCGCGCGGCTCGCATTTCCGACGAGCTACGGAGGGCCCGGCAATGACGACTCCGCAAGCCCTTGCCGTGCTGGATGAGCTGGCCGCTGCAGTCATGGCGGCAGACCCTTCCGACGCGAGCTCCATCGAACAGGTTGCCAAGCTGCTGGCGCAGCTGCGGACCCATCCCTTGGCACAGGACGCAGCTGGGCTGATCGACCGATGCAGCGCTCAGCTCGAAGCGCTGAGCGAAGCAGAGGGTGACGAAGCGCAGTCCGCGCTGGACCAGATCTGCAGCAACGTGTCGGAGATTCAACGGTGCCTCGAGGCGGCCCAGGCGGCCGAGAAGGCTGCCGGGGCCTCGAGCCCGCTCGTGGACCCGGCGCTGATGCGGGAGTTCGCGGACGGCGCGCGAACGAGCCTGGATGAAGCGGAGACCGAGATCCTGGCCGCCGAGCAAGGCGACGAGGAAGCTCTGGGAATGCTCTGCCGACGGATTCACACGCTCAAGGGAGAATCCGGCGTGCTGGGGCTGAGTGCGTCCGCCACGGTCTGCCACGCCGTGGAGGAGGTCCTGCAGCGCACTCCAGGCGCTGACTGGGCCGATCGCCTGCTTCGTGCGTGTGACTGGCTGCGCTCTGCGGCAATCGACGCTGCTGAGGGAAGACCCGAGCCTTCAGCCACGACCATCCTGCACTATCTCGCCAAGCAAGCCCCGCCTCCTGCTCCGGCGGCCGAGGCCGCGCTCGCGATCCCAGCTGCGGAGATTCGGATCGCAGCGCCGTCGACGCCAGCGGTGGAGGCGACCTGCCAGCAGCCGCGCGTGGAGCGCGACGAGGAAACGATCGCCCTGTTCGCTGAGTTCCTGCACGAGAGTGAGGACGGCCTGGGCCGCGTGGATCAGGTGCTGATGAACGTCGAGCGGGAGGGAGCAGACCCGGAAGCGGTCAATCTGCTGTTCCGCATCTTCCACACCATCAAGGGCGTGGCAGGTGCGCTTGAAGTCCAGCAGGTCACGTCGCTCGCGCATGCCACCGAGTCCATGCTCAATCGGGTCCGCGAGGGCAAGCTCGAGCTCCGCGGTCCGGTCGTGGACCTCGTCTTCGATTCTACCGAGATGGCTGCGTCGATGATGCGCAAGGTCCGACGCGGGATCGAGACAGGCACCGAGTTCGAGCTGACCGAGGGGCTCCAAGGGCTGCTGGATCGGCTCGAGGCAGCGCGTCAGGGAGCCCCTGTGGCGGAATCCCAGCCAGACCCGCTCCCCGGAATGCGGCTCGGCGAGATCCTCTCGATGCCTCCGCTTGACGTCCCTTCTGCGGTCATCGACGAAGCGCTCAAAGCGCAGAAGGTCACGGGCAGGCGGCTCGGTGAGGAGCTGATTGCCCAGGGCGCGGTCAAACCCAAGCAGGTGGCCCAGGCGCTGCGCGCGCAGAACGCTGTCGTGGACCCCTCCACAGGTGCCCAGGGCCACAGACTCCAGGAAACCATCAAGGTCGACCTCGCTCGCGTCGATTCCCTCGTAGAGATGATCGGCGAGCTCGTCATCGTCGAGACCATGGTGGCCCACGCGCCCGAGGTGGTGTCCCTCACCAGCCCGCGCGTCCAGAACTACCTGAGCCAGCTGTCCAAGATCACGCGCGACTTGCAGGACGTCGGCATGCGCATGCGCATGGTCCCGGTGCGAGGCGTGTTTCAGAAGATGGCGCGCATGGCGCGCGATCTGGGCAAGAAGGCAGACAAGCAGGTCCAGCTCATCACCTCCGGCGAAGGTACCGAGATGGACCGCAGCATGGTCGAGCAGGTCGGCGACCCTCTCGTCCACATGATCCGCAACTCGCTGGACCATGGACTCGAGCCCGCAGAGGATCGCCTTCGTGTTGGCAAGCCCGCGATGGGGACCGTGCGCCTGTCGGCGTTCCACGAGGGGGGTAGCATCGTCATCGAGGTTGCCGACGACGGAAGAGGGTTGGACCGCGAAACGATTGCGCGCAAGGCGCTCTCGAAAGGGCTGATCAGCGATCCGGACAAGCTCACCGATGCAGAGGTCTACAATCTCATCTTCGCGCCGGGGTTCTCTACAGCGGCCCAGGTCACGGAGATCTCAGGGCGAGGCGTGGGGATGGATGTGGTCAAGCGCAATGTCGAAAAGATGCGGGGCCGCGTTCTCATCTCCACCAAGCGAGGAGAGGGGACCACGTTCAAGATCGTTCTCCCTCTCACTCTTGCGATCATCGACGGGATGCTCGTGCGCTGCGGGGAGGAGCGCTACATCCTGCCGACCCTATCCATCATCGAGTCGATCCAGCCCGATGCGTCCATGCTCGTGTCGTTTGCGTCGAAAGGCGAGCTGGTGAACGTTCGAGGGGAAATCCTGCCCCTGATGCGGCTCGATCGGCTCTTCGTAGTGGCAGGCGCGCAGCAGGACCCCACCCGGGGACTGGTGGTGATTGTGGAGAGCCTGGGAAAGAAGCTCGGGTTGCTGGTCGACGAGGTCATCACGCAGCAGCAGGTGGTGATCAAGAGCCTGGGAACGGGACTGGCGAACATTCGGTTCGTGTCCGGGGCAGCAATTCTATCCGATGGGCGAGTAGGGTTGATCCTGAACATGGCGGAGATCGGGGGCCTTGCGGGGCTCGACGAGGTCGGGCGACCGAAAGAACGTGCCACGCGAGAACAATTTTCTCAAGTGTGTGCACCGTGAAACCGTTCATGGAGCGGGGTGCATGACGAAGAAGGGACGACATCGATGAACGAGCAAGCAGCGGCGATTGCGACGGCAAGCCTATCGGCATCCGCTGGGCTGGCAGGGAAGTACATGACGTTCAAGCTGGCGAACGAAGAGTATGGCCTCGAGATCCTCAAGGTGCGGGAGATCATCGGGTTGATGGACATCACCCGTGTGCCCCGGACCCGGGAGTTCATTCGCGGGGTCATCAATCTCCGCGGCAAGGTCATCCCCGTGGTCGACTTGCGGCTCAAGTTCGACATGGACCGGATCGAGGCCACGGACCAGACGGTGATCATCGTGGTGCAGTACCGGACCGAAGGTCAGGACTACACCATGGGCATTCTGGTCGACGAGGTGCTCGAGGTGCTGAGCATTGCGCCGGACCAGATCGAGCCGCCGCCGGACTTCGGCTCTGGGGCCCTCGATACCGACTTCATTCTCGGGATCGGTAAAGCAGAGAAGCGCGTGATCTTCCTGCTCGACATCGGCAAGGTCCTCAGCGCCGCAGAGTCCCGCAACGTCCAGGCAACGGCGCAGAGCTGATCCATTCGGCCCGCCATGGGCCATCCAAAGAAAGTCCGAACTGCGGCAAAAGGACCGGAGTTGGCCGCACCGGGGGAGCGATCAAATGGAGACGAACGAGCAGGATACGATTCGTGCAGCCGACGCGCACCTTCGCGCATTGCCCGTGCCCGTCGTGGCAATCGACGAGTCAGGCAAAGTCACGGTGTGGAACGCCGCGATGGAGGAGCTCACCGGCCGCGTCGCGGCCGACGTGCTCGGAAAGAAGTCGTGGTCCGGTCTGTATCCCAAAAAACGTTCAACCGTTCTCGATGAGGTCCTCGCCGATGGCGAGGCGACCGAAGCCGACATCGCGCTCGGTGACAAGAAGTTCCTGCTCAAAGCGCGCCCGGTGCGCAGCGGCTCTTCCACCGCAGGCGTCGTCGCAATGCTTTGCGAAGATTCAGGAACCGCGGCGGTCAAGGCGCTGGCCGACGCCATCGCACACATGTCCGACCAGCACAACGCCGGCGATATCGACGTCATGATCCCCGAAGACAATTTCGAGGGCATCTACCGCGTCATGGCCAAGGGCGTCAACGACCTGGTCAAGGGCCATATCAGCGTCAAGAAGAAGGCCATGGCCTGCGTCGCCGAGTTCGCTGCCGGCAACTTCGACGCAGAGCTGGAGCGATTCCCCGGCAAGAAGGCTTTCATCAACGACAACCTCGAACACCTGCGCAAGAACGTCAAGGAGTTCATGCGCCAGATGGCCGAGATGTCCATGCAGCACGACGCTGGCGACATCGATGTGGTGATTCAGGAGGAGCAATTCGAAGGCGCCTTCCGCACGATGTCGAAGGGCGTCAACGACATGGTCAAGGGCCATATCAGCGTCAAGAAGAAGGCCATGGCCTGCGTCGCCGAGTTCTCCAAGGGCAACTTCCACGCGGAGCTCGAGAAGTTCCCGGGCAAGAAGTCGTTCATCAACGAGAACCTGGAGCGCCTCCGTGGGAACGTCCTGGAGTTCATCGGCCAGATGGCCGAGATGTCCAGGCAGCACGACGCCGGTGACATTGATGTAGTGATTCACGAGGAACAGTTCGAGGGTGCCTTCCGGACCATGTCCAAGGGCGTCAACGACATGGTCAAAGGCCACATCAGCGTCAAGAAGAAGGCCATGGCCTGTGTCGCCCAGTTCGCTGCCGGCAACTTCGAGGCGGAGCTCGAGCGATTCCCCGGCAAGAAGGCTTTCATCAACGACAACCTGGAGCTGCTGCGCTCCAATCTCAAAGCCCTTGTGGCTGATGCGAGCTTCCTGTCCCGCGCAGCTGTCGAAGGACGGCTCGCGACCCGGGCCGATGCCTCCAGGCACAAGGGGGACTTCGGCAAGATCGTCGGCGGCGTCAATGATACGCTCGACGCGGTCATCGGACCGCTCAACGTGGCCGCCGGGTACGTCGACCAGATCTCCAAGGGCGACATCCCGCCCAAGATCACTGACGCCTACAGCGGCGACTTCAACCTGATCAAGAACAACCTCAACACCTGCATCGACGCGGTCAAAGAGCTTGTCGCCGACGCGGAGATGCTCTCCAAGGCGGCCGTGGAAGGTCGCCTGTCGACTCGCGCGGACGCCACGAAGCACCAAGGTGACTATCGAAAGATCGTCCAGGGCGTCAACGATACGCTCGACGCGGTCCTGGAGCCGGTCATCGAAGCTTCAGGAGTCCTCGAGAAGCTAGCCGAGCGCGATCTGCGTGCGAGAGTGACGAGCGACTTCCAAGGCGACCATGCGAAGATCAAGGGTGCAGTGAACTCGACAGCAGCGGCCCTGCACGACGCTCTGGCGCAGGTCGCCCAGGCCGTGGACCAGATCTCCGCGGCTTCGGGTCAAATCGCTTCAGGTAGCCAGTCCGTAGCGCAGGGCGCTTCGGAGCAGGCGAGCGCCCTCGAGCAGACCTCCTCCAGCATGGAGGAGATGGCAGGCATGACCCAACAGAACGCCGACAATACCATGCAGGCCAAGACGCTCGCAGAAGGGACACGACTCGCTGCCGACAAGGGCGCTCGCGCCATGGTCCAGATGCTCGAGGCGATGGGCAAGATCCGGTCGTCGGCCGAGGGCACCGCCGTGATCATCCGCGACATCAACGACATTGCCTTCCAGACGAACCTGCTGGCCCTCAATGCCGCAGTGGAAGCGGCGCGCGCAGGCGACGCCGGCAGAGGCTTCGCCGTGGTCGCGGAAGAGGTCCGGAATCTCGCACAACGGGCCAAGGAAGCGGCGCGCAAGACCGATGAGCTCATCGGCCAGTCGGTCAAGCTCGCCGAAGGCGGCCAGGCTATCTCCCAGGAGGTCAATGGCAATCTGGCCGAGATCAACGAGTCGGTCACCAAGGTCACCAACATCGTAGGCGAAATCGCCGCTGCGAGCCGCGAGCAGTCCAAAGGCATCGGACAGGTCAACAAGGCCCTCACCGAGATGGACAAGGTCACCCAGCAGAATGCGGCCAATGCCGAGGAGTCGTCGAGCGCGGCGGAAGAGCTCGCCAGCCAGTCGCAGGAGCTGGCCGCCATGGTCGGCCAGTTCCAGCTCTCGCGAACCACGACCCGGTCCGTTGCCGGAGCTGGCGCCCGCCAGGCGAAGGGCGCCCCGGCCCACGCTGCTCCCAAGAAGGTCGCGGACCGCAAGCCCGCGCGCTCCAATGGCGGCAACGGCGGCAACGGTGGAATTCGGCTGCACGCCGAGGATGTGATCCCGCTGGACTCGGACCCTGACCTCGCATCGTTCTAGCAAGCAACCACCAGGACTCCATGGAGCCCATCGTCTTCCGCAAGCTCTCCCAGATCGCACGCGACACCGCGGGCATCTCCCTGCGACCCGGCAAGGAGACGCTCCTGGCCTCGAGGATCGGCAAGCGCCTTCGCGCGCTGCAGCTCGACAACCCGGTCGAGTACCTGCAGTACCTCGAGCACGACGATTCGGGAGAGGAGATGATTCAGTTCCTGGACGCCATCTCGACCAACTACACCCGATTCATGCGCGAGGCTGAGCACTTCGTTCAGCTTCGCGCTGCGGCTGAGCGCTGGCGCGCGCAGCGGCGCTCCACGATACGCCTGTGGTGCGCCGCGAGCTCCACCGGCGAAGAGCCCTACACGCTTGCGATGGTCCTTCACGATGTGTTCGAGGGATTCGATGCGGACATCCGGATCTTGGCCACGGACATCTCGACGCGCGCACTTGCCACGGCCCGCGAGGGCGTCTATCCGGCGGAGGTCGTGGAGCCCCTGCCGTCGCGGCTCTTGAGCCGCTACTTCAGCGCGGAGCGCGACGAAGCCAGCGGCGAGAAGCGCTGGCGCGTGATCGACACCCTCAAGCGGATGGTCGTGTTCAAGCGGCTGAATCTTGCGACCCCACCCTTTCCCATGAAAGGGCCCCTGGACTCCGTCTTCTGTCGCAACGTCATGATCTACTTCGAGCAACGGGAGCGCGCAGCCCTGATCAGCGAGATCGAGCGCCTGCTCGCCCCGGGCGGCCTGCTGTACATCGGGCATGCCGAGACGCTCAACAACATCGCTACGAAGCTGAAGCGCGTGGCCCCTTCCGCGTACGAGAAATGCGCGGATGACGACGACCCGGAGGGAGAGCCTTGATGCCGTTGGTCGTGAGCATCGCCGAGATGCAGGTCAGCCCGAATCCAGACGTGACCCTGGTCACGTACGCGCTCGGGTCTTGCATCGCCGTAGCGCTCCATGACCCGGTGCGCCGAGCTGGAGGCATGATCCACTACATGCTTCCGACCTGCTCGGCTGCCAGCGACCGTGGCAAGGAGAACCCGGTGATGTTTGGCGACACCGGCATCCCGCTGCTGTTCGAGAGCATGTACGCCCTGGGTTGCCGCAAGGCGGACTTGCTCGTGTACGTGGCCGGTGGAGCGCAGATCCAGGACAACGAGCACGTGTTCAACATCGGAAAGCGCAACTACACCCTGCTGCGCAAGATCTTCTGGAAGAACAACGTCATCATTACCGCAGAGCACGTGGGTGGGGATGTATCCCGCACGCTGTCGCTCGACGTCGGAAGCGGTCGGGTCCGGGTCCGAATCCACGGAGCCGAGACGCTCCTGTCGAGCGGCGCCCAACCGCCCTTCGATGCCACGCGAAGGAGTGAGTCATGAGCTACAGCATCCTCATTGTCGACGACTCCTCGGTGATCCGCTCCATGGTCCGCAAGTCCATCGACATGGCGGGCCTGCAGGTCGGGCAGGTCCACGAAGCTGCCAACGGGCTGGAAGCACTCGAGGTTCTTGCACATCAATGGATCGACATCGTGTTCGCAGACCTGAACATGCCCTGCATGGGGGGCGTGGAGCTCGTGGAGAAGATGGCCGGGGACGATCTGCTGGTGAGCATTCCGGTGGTCATCGTCTCGGCGGAGCAGAACCCAGTCGTCATCGAAGCGCTCAAGAAGCGCGGAATACGCGCCTACCTCAAGAAGCCTTTTCGTCCAGAAGGCTTCCGAAGCGTGGTCCTGGCCGTCCTCGGAGATTCCGGAGCCAAGCCGTCATGAACGACCCCATCCGTGCGCAGCTTGCAGAGATTGCCCAGGAGATTCTCGAAGACGCGGCGTTCGTCTTTGCCGAGCCGGCAGAGGTCGAGCCTCCCGGCGACGGGGCGATATTCGTATCCCGGATTCACGTCGCCGGCCAGGGGTCGGGGTCTGTGCTGCTCGCAGTCGAGCCCGCGGTAGCGAGGGAGATCGCCGCAAACCTGCTGGCCCTCGATCCCGCGGACCCGGAGGCCGCGGCGAAGTCCGCCGACGCCGTGGGCGAGGTGCTGAACATGATCTCCGGCGCCCTGTCGGTACGATGCTCCCCCCCTGGCCTCCCGATGCGGTTCAGCACGCCCGTGACCGAGGTCCTCGATGGTGCGAGCGTGCGGCTGATCGACCTTGAATCGCGTGGCTCGATGCTCACGACCGATCTGGGCGCGAGGATCTGGACCGCCATGCTGCCAGGACCTGTCTCAGCATCCCTGGAGCCGAGAGCATGATTGACGTGTTGGTCGTCGACGACTCTGCGATTGTGCGCGAGGTGCTCCGAAGGGAGCTGTCCAGCGACCCCGACATCCGGGTCGTGGGGACCGCACCGGATCCCTATGTCGCGCGCGACATGATCGTGGCGCTCCATCCGCAGGTGTTGACGCTCGACATCGAGATGCCGCGCATGGACGGGCTGACGTTCCTGCGCAAGCTCATGCGGTATCAACCGATGCCAGTGGTGGTCGTCTCGTCGCTGACGCCGAAGGGCGGATCGCTATCGCTCAGTGCGATGGAAGCGGGCGCCATCGACGTGGTCTGCAAGCCAGGCGCCGCCTACCAGGTGGGGGACATCGGCGAGCGGCTCGTCGAGATCGTAAAGGCCGCCTCCCAGGTCGACGTGAGCCGCTGCGCCCGCGCAGCTGCGAGCAACGCGTCGGGACAGGCGCTCGCCCTGGAAGCGACCACCAACCAGGTGCTGGCCATTGGCGCTTCCACCGGGGGCACGGTTGCGCTGGAGGGAATCCTCAAGGTTCTGCCGAGAAACATGCCGGGAACGATCATCACCCAGCACATGCCCGAGCTGTTCACCCGGGCGTTTGCCGAGCGGCTCAACGGGCTGGCGATGATGGAGGTCCGGGAAGCGCAGGACGGCGATTCCGTCGTACCGGGCGTGGCCCTGATCGCTCCGGGCAATCGCCATCTGGTGCTCCGCAGATCCGGGGCGCGATACTTCGTCAGCGTGCAGAACGGCCCGACGGTCAATCGCCATCGCCCGTCGGTCGACGTGATGTTCCGCTCCGTCGCCAAGATCGCCGGCAGGAATGCGATTGGAGTCATCTTGACGGGCATGGGAGCAGATGGTGCCCAGGGGATGCTCGAGATGCTGCAGGCAGGCGCGGCCACGATTGCGCAGGACGAGGCGAGCAGCGTGGTATTCGGCATGCCGAAAGCTGCCATCGACCTGGGTGCGGCGCAGTCCGTGGCGAGCCTCGACGAAATCCCGCGAGCGATCGTGGAGCTTTGCAGGCAGCGGCGCGACTGACCTACTTCTCTGCCTGGGACTGGGAGGCGAATCTCGCGATCTCTTGCCGGATGTTGTCGGCGATGGACGTGAACTCCAGGCCGACGGCCGCCTTGTCCCGCGCAGTGCGGATCCACCGGGTCACCGCACGCGCATGGGCCGTACGGCCGAAGATCGGTGTCACGAACCGGACCTCGACGGTTGCATTGTCGGGGAAAGCCTGCTCGGTCACGACCAGCAGCCCACCTTCCGAGACATCCTCGCTACGACCGGTGACCACCTTCTGGTCGGACAGGATGATGGAGACGGGTGTGACGTACGGGACTCGCGCATAGCGACGACGCTGCACCGCGGTGGACACGGGCAAAGGAGGGGGCATTCGCGCCTCGGAAGTCGCCTCGGGCGTCGGTTGCGCGATCGCCTCCGCCAGCGCGCGCTCGAACTGCGACGCATCGTCGTAGCGGTCCACTGCCTTCGCGCACATCGCTTTTCGGAGCGCTTCGGCCAGGGCATCGGGGACGCCTTTGCGTGTCTTGCGGACGTCCGGCGGAGTGCCCGCGAGAATCACCTTTGCAAACACCTCGCCGAAGGAGCCGGTGAACGGTACCGCACCGGATATGCACTCGAACAGAGTCACACCGAGAGAGAATAGGTCGCTCCTGCGATCGAGGCTCTCCGGGGACTGCACGGTCTCGGGCGCGACATACTCCGGAGTGCCGAAGAACTCCCCTGCCGCCGTGATCTTGGAATCCACCGCAGGCTGGCCCACAGGGCCCTCTGACGGTCCCATCAACGCGGCTATGCCGAAGTCGATCAGCTTGGCCGAGGTCCTTCCATCCGGCGTGCGCACGAGGATCACGTTCGCCGGCTTGACGTCGCGATGGACGATGGATTTGTCGTGGATGACCGCCAGCGCTTTGCACAAGTCCCTTCCGATCGCGGCCGCCTGAGGCACGCTCAGGGTCCAGCGTGCTGCCAGAAGCCCGTCCAGCGTCCTGCCCTCGAGCATCTCCATCACCAGGTACGGCGACCCGTCATCCTCCATCCCTGCGTCGAGCAGATCTACCACGAACTCCGACCGGCTCATCTCCATGAGCCGCGCCTCTCGCAGCAGCCGGATCCGGGCTCGATGATCGTCAGCGTACTCCTTGCGCAGCAGCTTCAACGCAACGCTGCGTCCGGAGAACTGGTGGGTTGCGCAGAAGACGACGCACATTCCCCCGCGGGCAATCTCGCGATGGATCCGGTAGCGCCCCCCTACTACGTCGCCGACGTCCCGGACCGACGCGGGGGTGACGTTGCCGACCGCGCACAGGGGTCTTGGGCAGTCTCGGAGCGTCGAGCGGCTGCGCAGGTTGTCGTCGCCCTGCGCGTCACGGGTCAGGGAAAGGGCGAGTCCCCCAGCCGCCATCGTGACCGGTTCGCTCCCGCTGCCGTGGATCATTGCGATACTCCCTGTCGAGGCGCCATGGACATCGCGACCGATGCGAGATCCCTTGCGAAGCTCCCATAGCCGTCCTGGAACCGCTTGAGATCCCCTGCAGAGCCGCCGGTGATGCACAGGCCGAAGCCCGGAGGGACGGTGGCACCACCCACCGGTCCGAAGAGTCGCTGCCAGACGACCTTCGCCTCCAGGCGCACGTACCGGTCGGTGCGCGGAGGCCTCAGCTCGATCCACGCCTCGTCGCCGCTCATCAGCGGAGCGAGGGTTCGCACGTAGAGCCCGCCTGCGCTGATGTTGTAGACGAATCCATGGTCGTCGGCCTCTCGACCGGCTGTGCGGAATCCGACCGTTGCCCCGTAGAGCAGCCGTGGGCTCGACCGACGCTCCGCCATGGAGCCGCGCAATGCCTCGTTGGCCGTGAAGAGGATGTTCTCGAGGGGCGCAAAGGCGTCCGAGAGCGTCACCCCGCTCACGCCGCGGGTCAGCTCCATCATCCTCCCCATTCTCTTGGGAGGCACGGACAGGACCCACGGCGAAGTGATGCCTGCGGAGCGCGTGGCGGCGAGTGCCCCCACAACGCCGGCCGGATCGAGCTCGACGTCTACGGCGACCAGGACGATGTCCGCAGAGAGCGCCATCTCGCCAAGCTCCCGGACGTCGAGAGAGAAGTGGATGTCGTAGCCAGCGTTGCGCAGCAGGCGAGCCATGAGCAGGCGGCGCCGGTCATCTGCATCCACGAGCAGCACCTTGCCGCGTGGCGTCGGGGCCTGGTGCGCCAGATTTCGGGGCAAGGTGTGGAACCTTCGCTCCAACGCAACCGGATTCGTGAGATTCACCACGTCGTCGCCGCCAACACCGTAGATGTCGGCAAAGCTCAGCTCTTGCACCTCTTGCGCGAGGCCGAGAATCGGTACCGGCGAGAGCGCAGGATTGGAGCGGATCGAGATGCAGGTGGCTTCCGTGCCTGGCTGCCCCAGGGCCACCAGCACCGCGAGCGCGTCGTGGCTGTCGAACCAGGGCGTCGCTGGTGAATCGCCGTCCAGGAATTCCACCTCCAGGCACGCTGCGCTCGCGGCCCGGGTGATCCGCTCCTGCTGGCGGCGGCTGAGCCGGCCCATGGCGACGACGGGGCGAGCCCGCTCTTGCGCCACCGGACGCGCGATTGGTTGCAGCGTGGAACAGGTCCTGTCAAGCACGGCACGATCTCCCGTCGTTGGGCGCAGGGCGCGCCCCATGGGCGGCAAGGCCATTGCGGCGTTCTTGCAGACTCCCTGAACGGCTCCCCGGACCCGATCCTTAGACAATCGCGATTCCGCCGCCGGTTCCTGCGGTCCACCGCTCAAGATCGCTCCAGAAGCTACGTTCAGTACGGTGCAGGACTCCGATGTCGATGCGTCAACTCATGGATGGTCGCTTCACGTTGCTGCGTCCGCTCGGGCGCGGGGCGATGGGGTCGGTGTGGTTGAGTGAGCAGCGCGCCACGGGACGGGAAGTTGCGATCAAGCTCATGACGCACGAGCTGGCGCGGAACGAAGAGGCGGTCAAGAGATTCCGCAGGGAGGCGAGGACCGCCGCGCAGCTTCGGTCACGGCATATCGTCCAGATCATCGACTATGACGTGGACCCGTCGCTGGGGCCGTTCATCGCGATGGAGCTTCTGGAAGGCGAGCCTCTCTCCGTGCGGTTGAGGCGGGACGGAGCCCTGCCGCACCCGGAAGCGGCGCGGATTGTACGGCAAGTTGCTAGGGCGTTGTCTCATGCGCATCGCGCAGGGATCGTGCACCGGGACATCAAGCCCGACAACATCTTCCTGCAGTTCGAGGAGGAAGGTCCGGAGCTGGTCAAAGTCCTCGACTTCGGGCTCGCCAAGATCGAGCTGCCGCCCGGCGTGCCAGGCACCCAAAGCGGCTGCGCCATCGGCTCGCTGTCGCACATGAGTCCCCAGCAGTGCCAAGGGCAGGCGGTGGACCACCGCGCCGACTTGTGGGCTCTGGGCGTGCTCGCTTTCCAGTGCATGGTCGGCCGACTCCCGTTTGCCCAGCTCAACGCCTCCGAGCAGATCGTCGCGATCTGCCGCGATCCGATCCCGGTCCCCTCCAAGCTGCAGCCCAACGTGCCCCCTGGATTCGACGCCTGGACGCAGCGGGCATTGCAGCGAGAGCCGGAGCTGCGATTCCAGGACGCGACGGAGATGGCACTTGCGCTTGACATGCTGTGCAAAGCTCCGCGTCCAGAGGAGCAACCCGCCCGCGAGGCGGAATCGTACTATGTCAGAAGCGAGGGGGTCACGGTCGGACCGGTGTCGAACTCTCTGCTGCGCGACGGAATCGGCACCGGCGCCATGGGTGTGTCTGCCTTGATCTGGCGCAAGGGATGGCGCGAATGGATTCGCGCTGACGAGCTCGACGGCGACCTCGTACACGGGTTTCAGGCGGACGAAGCGCGTGTCGAGCAGAGCTTGCGTGAGACGGCTCCCCCTCCCGCCGCAGGCCACACGTGGAGGGCTGGCCCGATCGATCCGGCTTTGATCGGATATGCGAATCCCGAGCTCGTGGGGCTCGGGCAGTACTACATCTCGGACGGCACCACGACCGTGGGGCCGATGCGCGCCACACAGCTCTTGTGGGGCGCCCAGGAAGAGCGCGTGCCACGGTCGGCGCTCGTGTGGAAGGACGGCTGGGACGGGTGGCGTCCGATCACCGACCTGTTCCCCGGGCTGTGGCGTTGAATCGCGGCTACGCGCTTTTTCGCGGTGACTCGGAAGCACCCGCACGCACGTCGTCGTCGCACAGAACGCGGTTGCGGCCGGCCTTTTTCGCAGCGTAGAGCGCCCGGTCCGCACGCGCGAGCCATTCTGCTGCAGGACGACCGGCGACGACCGCGGCTACGCCGATGGATGCCGTGATGCGGATCTCCGCGCTGTTGTATCGCACGACCATCCTGGAGATCGAGAGGCGCAACCTTTCGGCGAGCTTGACGCCGTCCTCGGCCGCGACCTCGCTCACCACCACAGCGAACTCTTCTCCGCCGTAGCGGGCAACGAAGTCCCCTCGGCGCAGAAAGCTGCGTGTGATGCAGTCGGCCAGCTCCCGCAGCACGGCGTCGCCCCCGGGGTGGCCGTACTTGTCATTCACGAGCTTGAAGTGATCGATGTCGATCAGCAGAAGGCAGATGCGCTGCCCGGTCAGGCACGACATGTCCAGCATCCTCGACAGATGCTCGTCGAAGGCTCCCCGATTGAACAGCCGTGTAAGAGGATCCGTCGCACTCTCGCGCTTGGCATCTTCCAGCTCGTTGTCCAGCGCCTTGAGCCGCTCCGCCAGCTCCTCGAGCCGGCTCGCTTGGCGTGCCTTGCGGCTCACCAGCACCTCGCCGATGCATTCGGCAATAGCCACCGCCTCGCGCTTGATCTCCTCCGGGTTGTCGAGCTCCACTACGCCCTTGAGACGCTGCAGCTGCACATTCACCTGCCCATCCGATTCCCCATCCTCGGACAGAGCCCGGGCAAAGCAACGCACCAGCGCCCACAGCGCTCCACGGAGATCTGCTATGGCCTTTTCCACGGATTCTGACTCGGCCTTGCGATGACCCTGGAGCCACACACGAAGACCCGCCCAGTCCCGGCGTACCACCTCCCCGTGGGTGGGGGCCGCGCGGCCAGGGCGTGGGGCACGTACGAGCACGTGCCGCGCCCAGTCCTCGAACTCACAAGCTACCTGCGCCGGATCAGCGTCCGCTACCTGGATGGCGTGCTTGCCCAGCGTGCGAAGCATCGCTCCCACCGTGTCGATCGCAGCCTCTGCCTCGTCGCCGGCTCGCGGCGCTTGCGAGACACCTTTGTCCCGTACGGCGGGTTGTCCCTGCGGCGGAACGCTTCCCTCGGGTGCTGCAGCAGGCTTGGAAGAGCTTCGGCTCCAGAACATGTGGTTTTCCCGTGAGTCTGCGTTGTCGCGGCCATCCGCGTCCCGCAGGAAACTCGTTCCCTAGAACGGCTCGATTCGTCCTTCCTTGAGGACGGGAAGCGTGGAGGGACGCCGGAGGCGCTGCTCGCGTTCAGGGGTTGAACGCCACAGCGAACCCGGCTTCGGCTCTTGGCGCGGGCAGGCCTCCCGCTCCTGCCTCGTGATGCTCCCTCGGGCGAAGTGAGCTTCCAGCGCCCTTCTGCCGCGCTGCAGAAAGACGCGTGCGAAGCGAGACCTCTCGTTTCCTGTGCTTGAGCAGCTCCGCGTTGAGCCCGGCCAGCTGACGCTCGATCCCTTCTCGCGCTCCCTGCAGCCGGGCGATCTGGTCGTCCCTGGCGCTCACCTCGGCGAGGTGAGCCTCCTGCATCCGCTGGATCTCCGCCTGTAGGTTCTCTTCCTTCTCACGCGCTGCGCGTCTGCGCGCAGGCTCCGGCGCGGGCTGCGAGGTTCGCTGCCTGAGCCGGTCCTCCAGCTCCTGAGCCATGGTGCGCCAACGCTCGATCTCCTGCTCGTGACGGGAACGCTCTTGATCCAGCCTGGCCTTGAACTCCCGGTTCACCTCCAGCATGGCGCGGGAGAGCATGTCCCGATCGACCACGACCTTGCCCTCGTGCGCTGGGCCACCCGCTGCCGTGGCCGCAGCGCGCGCCGCGTCGTTGCGGTACCGCAGCCACCCGAATCCGCCCCCTGCGAGCGCCAGCGCGATCAGAAAGAGTACCGCATAGGATCCACGACCGTCCGAAGGTTGCGCAGGCCAACGCGCTGCCGCCGGCTGCGCCCTGGGCTCAGCTTGCTTCTGTCTGCTCTCTGGCTCCGGCGTCAAAGCCTTGACACTGGGTGCTGGGGGTTCCTCTGACGCTTGCGGCGCAGGAGCGGCGACGGCGTCGTTTCCCAGCAGCTGGCGGCAACCGGACACGACCTCCGTTGCCCTGCCGCCTGAACCAGCCTCCCTCGTGCCCGACAATGCGCTGCACGCTGATCGCGCCAGAGCGTCCAGCCGCTGGGCGCGGGTGAGAACGCGCGCTTTGGGCACCTGGATCACAGCCACACTTCCGTGGCTGGCGACTCCGAAGTAGTTGACCAGACCCCGCGGGCAGATCTCGAGCTCCTCGGCCGTCGCCGAGCCTGGCGCCTGCCCCGTGGGCACGCATGCTCGCCCTACCGTGCGTACTTTGCTCTGGCCCGACGCATGGCGAGCCTCGTTCATCGCGAAGATCGACCGCAGCTGCTCCTGCATGGGCAGCGTTCGGCCAGTTTCCGGATCGACCTGCGGAAATAGCCGCGCAGCTTCCCGTAGATCGCATCGGGGCCCGATGGTGATCGCAAACGATTCGCTCGATTCGCCGACCAGACGCACGCACCCTGGTCCAGGCTCTCCCTCACCGGCGCGTGCAAGTGCTGGCGTTGCAACGAGCAGCACCAGAATGGTCAGAAAAGCGAAACATCTGCGGGACCAGCCCATGCGGACCTCCATGTCGCCCGCAAGGCGAGCGACGCACGAGTCAGACTCGTTCGAGTCGCATGGTGCAAACGCGAGGCCAGATCGGATTGGCCCGATTCTTCCTTCTCACCAGAGGGTCTTCGCGGAAGATTCCCTGCCCACGACGTTCAGAATTTCCTGGCCGATGACGTTGTCATCGTTGTCGAGCACGTCCGTGCGGATGACCCACGGCCCGGGTCCATTCCGCGCCGGGATCTCTGCCCGCCACGTGTCACCCGCCCGAGCCAGCCCCACCTGGATCGGCGAGCCGTTGATCGAGGCGCGGAGCCGCGGCATCACGGTCTTGGGGTCGATCCGATGGCTCGGGTCGAAAAGGCGAATATCGATGAATACGCGGTCGCGCGGCCACATCGCAGTCTGCGGGGTCAGCCGCGCGTCGGCCCGCAACGCCAAGGGCTCGAGCGCCACAGCGACGTCGTCTGTCGGCACCGAGTCGATCCTCAGCCGAAATGTCTGCTTCACGGCACGCGCAAGGAGCGAGTGTCCGGCCGGCACCGGAAGGAAGTGGGTACCTTCCCATGCGCTCAGCAGGCCCGGCGAACCATCCATCCTTACCCTGCGTCCAGGAGCAGCCACGAACACCTGCTCTGGCCCAATCCAGTGCACGCCAGGATCAGGAAGGAAGCGGACGACCCTCATCGCGCGCACGATCCTGACGCCCTCGATTCCCTCGGAATTGATCGCGCGCACCGCGAGCGAGTACGCTCCGATGGGAAGAGGGTCCGAGGTGAACGCGGTCTTGTCGCCCTCCAGCTCCACCTTCTGCAGGACCTCACCGCCGTCAGGCCCTCGCATCAGCTCGACGTGGTAGCGGCATCCCGACGCTTGCGGCTGCCAGCGGGCTCCGACACGGGCTGCACCATCCCCGGAGACGACAGCGATCGCGCACGCCTGGGAAGGTGTCGCGTGGCATGCATCGGTCGAGAAGGTAGGCGCTGGAGGAAGCGGCTTGGGACCCTCCTGCCGCCCGGGCGCGTGCACGACCAGGTACTGGCCCGATGACAGCGACGTCCACTTGCCTGTGTTCGCAACCTTGGCGCTGCCTTCTTCCACCGCCACGATCACCGCCGAAGGCGTGAGCCGCGCATAGCCTCTTCCAAGCCGGAACGCGACCATGATGTCCTTGGCCGTCACCGCGAGCAGCGGCCTGCCGCCCTGTGGAACATTGGCCCACACCATTCCCTTCTTCAGATCCGCACGGTCCACGCGGGTCGTTGGGCCTGGCTCGAGGTTCACCTCGGTCGGCGCGTACAGCTGCAGGGCCGATTCGGGCATCATGTCGACGCGCGTTCCGCCGACCAGGGCTGCCATCGCGCCCTCGGAGCCGGTCCGGAGCGTGCCACCGGGAAGGATGGGCTGCTCGCCTGCCACCGGCTGCCAGGGGCTCACAGGGGTGGCCCGGAGCGAAAGGCCAGGCGACGAGCCCTTGACCAGGGCGATGTGCCCGCTCTTGCCAGCTGTCGCCATGCTCAGGGGGGTGAGAGCGAACACGCACAGACACAACGCGGCGACCCAACCACGACAGCGGATCTGTTTCATCGGACGACCTCTGTGTATTTCCCTTAACGGGCGCGCAGTCCTCGCCTTGAGCCGCGCAGTTCGAGATGCCCCTCAAGGTCGATGCCTACCGGTCGTTCTGGGGGGCGGAAGAGCCTGCGTGCTCCGATTTCGACCTCAGCCCGGGAAGGGCCCGATCCGTGCTCAACACCAAAGCAGCCTTCGTCCTCACCGTAGCGGCAGCGATAGCTCTGGTTGGAGCTGCGGCCTGCGGGGGCGGAGAATTCCAGGCAGGGGGCGAGGCCGACGCTGCGACCGCAGAGTCCGCTGCGGGCACAGGTACCGGTGGAGCATCAGGCCAAGGTGGCTCCAAGGTGACCGGGGGGCAGGCGGGCGGCATGTCAGGAGCTGGAGGCGCGACGCCAGCTGGAGGGCAGGCAGGCGCTGGGAGCGCTGCCTCTGCAGCGGGCGCCGGGGGAACGCCTTTGCAGGGCGGATCGGCCGGAGCCGGCGGCGCCCAGCCCGACAGCGGGTCCGAAGGTGCCGCCGCAGGAAGCGCTGGAGTCGCTGGCGCTGCTGGAGCTGGCGGCGCTGCGTTCGACGTCTGCTACGGCAGCCCCGACGTTCCTCCGACTGAGAATGATTGCTCTGTAGCAGTGTGCCAGGCTCGTCCCGACTGCTGCACAGTGCGCTGGAGCCTTGCGTGCGCACTGGAAGCTCGCCTCCTTCCTACGTGCAATTGCGCTGCGCTCGAGTGCTCCGCCAGCCCGTACAAGGCGGGTATCTCCGGAGCATGCATGTCCTCAGCTCCCTGCAACCCGGTCAACGATACGCTGTGCGGCCCCGCTGCCCATTGCGTGCTGATCTCCCTGGGCGACCAGATCAAGACCAATTGCCAGACGCTCGGGCCGATCGCTGCCTGTCAGCACTGCGACAACCAGTACTCCGTATGCACGGAAGGACACTCTTGCGTTGCTGGACGCTGCGTGCGCCTTTGCTGCGAATCGGGCGATTGCCCCACAGGCACCTGCACGCACCAGCTGCTCCCGGCTGGAATCGGAGCAGGCGTGTGCGTGGCGCAGTGAGACGCAAGGAAGGGGAGGGGCGGGCTCAAGCGTCGTGTCTTCACACGAGTCGCAAGCGCTGAACCAAGAATCCAGACGAGCCGGCGCTGCCCCATGATCCCGCTGCGAGCTTCGGACGCGCAGTACCAGGAATAGCGACGCGAACGCAGAACACGGAGTGCTCCGCAAGGGCGACGATATCGCTGAGCGTCCCCGCCCCTGACAGCATCCGCCAACACAGCTCGCCGCAGAGCCGAGCAACGTGCGTAGCGGTTCTCCGTTCGCGTTCCCGTGTTGCTGTTCCTAGTTGCTAGTTTCTCCGGGGCGCTCTATCTCCCGCCCAGCCTTCCCTTGAAAGCGAGGCCGACGGGGCCGGTCCGGCGTTCTTCGGCATAGGCAATCCGCGGCGCCACTGGCGCTGCCACGTACTGACGAGTAGCCTTGGCCGCAGCGGCAGGCGCAGGAAGAGGAGAGATGCCCGTGACCTTGGGCGCCAGGGCCCGCGGCAAGGGCGGGGGAGGGAGCCGGGAGATGCGCCGCACCAAGTGCTCGTGGTGCGCAGGGCGAAGGAACGGCACCGACGAATCCAGCTCGTTGGCGCCCAGGAACGCCTCGATGATCTGGGTCATCAGCAGCAGATTGACGCCTGCACACCAGTGTATCTGCTCCTCGGCATTGCCTGCCTCTGCGAGCGACTCGAACTCGGATTCGCAGCGAATCAGCTCTTCCTTCGAGTCGATGAGCATCTGCACGTATTCGGCGTCGAGCCCATAGATGCGTACGCACTGGCGACGCGTCGGGTCGTCGTCGGACAGCAGCCTCCGCCCATACTGCGCCAGCTGCTCCAGGGCATCCACGATGGAGCCGCCGCTGTCCTCGGCCAGTGCCGCGACGTTGGTCTCCGCCTGGGCTGCCGCGTCCGTTCCCACGATCTTGTTGAACAATCGACGCGCCTGGTCCCGGAGCTTCGTGGCCTTGTCGAACGCGGCCTGAAGCTGCTGTCGCCCTTTCTGGTGCGCGTCGGCTTGCTCCTTGGCATTCGCCTCCTGGCGAATCAGCAGGTCGTCGAGCAGAATCGCCTGACGTGCCGCCAGGATTAGAAGATCGCGCGAGCAGCCCCGCAGCACCGACTTGCGACTGGGATCGAGTCGACGAACGAACTCCCATGCCTTGTGGTACATGGCAAATGCATCGTCGACCACCTGCCGCGCGGTCGCTCGCTTGCCCTGCGTGACGATGTCGGTCTCCGAAGCACCGCTCAGGACCGCTTCGAGCAGCTCCGCGTCATCGATCTTCGAATAGCCCGCAATCGACTGGGCCTGTTGTCGCGGCGTGGGCTTCGCAGGCGGCGGTCGTGACGACTTGGATCTTCTCAACATGGACTTGTCTCACAATCCCGGCGGGACATGCTGTGCCGCCGCCTTTTCCACCAGGGGTCCGGATGGCTCTGGGGGGGGCGCCCCGACGAGCCGCGCAGCGTCCTCGATCTGCCCCATCTTCCGGTACACGTCCGCAATCCTCTGCAGTGCCCATGGCCAATCCCGCGAAAGGGGAATGGCCCATTCGAGCAGCGGCCGGGCGCGGTCCGCATGGCCGTGCTCCGAATACCACTTGGCGAGCTGGATGCCGAGGGGCAGCCCGCGCTCTGCTGTGGTCTCCTCGGTCAGCCACTTCGCTCCCGCCGCCACGAGATCGCTCCAGCGATTGGCCTCTTCGGCTGCACGCTCGAGCTGCTCGATCGTCGCCGTATCCATCAGGTCGGTCCAGTACGCCTTGAGCAACAGGTTGAATGCCCGGTCCTTGTTGCGCAACCTGGAGCCGAATATCCGCGCGAGCCGCCGCATCAGCTCGGTCTTCTCCGCCGTAGCCGTGCGGGTCTTGATCCTGCCCTCGTACAGGTCGATGAGAGAGTCCCACCTCCCCGCGGCTGCATACGCCGCCTCGAGCCGCTCGAATACTCCGCCGGCCCGTGGCTTCGGACATGCACGAGGGTCGCCTTTGCCCGTCGAGGCGATGGCAGCGCCGCCGCGCTGCGGCTCCTTGGCAGGCTCGCACGCTCCGCCGAGCAGCGCCCCTTCGCCTTCCCCCGCAAGCTCAGCTTCGCAGACCGCTGCAGCGTCGCTCGCCGGCGTGCCGGTCGGGGTCATCACCAGCCGGGTGGAGACCTTCGCCTTCTCCGCTTCATTCAGAGGCTGAAGCATCCGCTCGTGAATGGTCCACCCGTCCGGAAGGAAGAGCGAGGCGAGCTCGAACCACTCCGTCGCCGACTGGAATCGACGCGATCGATCGATGCTGAGCGCCTTGTGCACCTGCGAGGCCAGGCTGGGAGGCACCCACGGTGCGAGATCCTGCAGTTGGCGCACCGGCTCCTGGCAGATCGACATCAGGCGGCACCCGACATTGCTGATGTGGCCATGCGGCGTCGTACCGGTGAGTGCCTTGTAGGCAACGATGCCCAGCGACCAGATGTCGGTACGATGATCCAGGTCGCTCAAGCCCATTCCCTGCTCTGGAGACAGATAGTCGAGCGAGCCGACCACAACGCCACTCTGCGTGATGGATGTCGCAGGTTTGTCCTGCTTCGACTCCTCGTTGCGCGTCTTGGCAATGCCGAAGTCGAGCACCTTGACCACCACTTCGCCGGCATCGCGCTTTGCGACGAACAGATTGCCCGGCTTGATGTCGCGGTGGATGACGCCTGCATCATGGGCCTTGGACAGCCCGAGCAGCGCTTGCGCCAGCACGCGTAGCACCAGACGAGGGGGAAGGGGACCGAGTCGGTCGCTGAGCGCGTCCAGATCCATGCCGGACAACAGCTCCATCACGATGTACGTGTACCCGGTGCGTGGATCCTCTCCTGTGTCCAGAACCTGGGCGATGTGCTGCGATTCGATGCGCCCAGTGGCGCTCGCTTCCCTGCGAAAGCGCGCCATCGCCTCGGAGTTGCGTCGCAGTCGCTCGTCGAGGATCACCTTGACCGCCACGCGGCGCTTGATCCGTAGATGCAGCGCCTCGAAGACCGCACCCATGCCGCCATGTCCGAGGGGACGGACGATCTCGTACTTGTCATCGAGGATCTGGCCGATGTCGAGCATGGTCGAAGGCTCTGCTGATCCCTGAACGCCCGCGGAGCGCGAGGCTTGAGCGATTGTCCGCAAGTAGTTGGGGGACGGCTTCGCGAGAGCGACGCGGCGTGTGGTCGGAGGTGGTCGGGGAGGGGAGGAAGGCCGTTCAGCCCACCAGATCGAGCAGACTGCGGGTGACCTCGTCAGCGGTCCGGGCGACCGCGACACAGGCGCGCAGCTGCGCCTTGGCAGACATGATGGTGACCGTGTCCGCGGCGAGCTGCCCGGTGTCGAGCCCACCAGCCGTTGCCGTCGACTGAGCGGTCCTGGTTGCCGCCGCCAGCATGTCGGCGTCGGCGCGTTGGATACCCTCGAGCGCAACAGAGGTTATGGGTCTCACGATCCCTGAGAACGGCTCGTTTCGAAGAACTTGAGGGGTGGAGGTGAATATTCTCGCGACCCAGGAAGCAGCCCGCCCGATGCACTGGCTCCGGCTCTGCTTGCTCTGGGTTCGATTGCCGCTTCATGGCTCCTGGTCGCCACCTTCAGCGTGGCCGCATGCGGCGGCACGGTCGCCGAGCAGGGGTCCTGTGACCCCCTTTCCCCCGTCCGTGCCCGGGTGTCGATCTCGCGTGGTCACAGTGGCGGCGCCGATCCAAGAGTGGCGGCCCGCCACTTCGCTGTTTCTGCGGGATAGTTGACGGATGGGAGAAGGAATTGCCGTACAACGACGTGGCGGCCGCCACTTGCGAATCTCGCATTTCTGGCCGTTTCTGAGCATTTTGGGTTGGCCCGTGTCGTGCTTTGGACCCGACCATGCCCAGCCTGCTCCACGAAGGCATTGTCGAGCTCTTCAGGTCCCGTCCGGAGATCGCAGCGCCGTTGCTGGCCACCACCGTCGAGCCTGAGCTTCTGAAAGGAGCCCACCCTGCGGTCGAGTCAGCGACCTTCGATCAGAGCCGACCGCCTGCGTACAACGCGGATCTCGCGCTGGTCTTCCGGCGCCACGCCGCACCAGTCCTTGCAGTGATCATCGAGGTCCAGTTGCGCCGGCGAGGCAACAAGCTCCTGGTGTGGCCGGTCTACGCCGCTGCAACGCGTGCTCGACTCGCGTGTCCTGTCGTCGTGATGGTTGTTTGCATCTCGAAGTCGGTTGCCCGATGGGCTGCGCATGTGGTTCGGCTCGGCCCCGGGGCGAACACCTTTCAGGCGTGGGTGGTCGGCCCGTCAGCCTCCTTGGGAATGCTCCCTGCGGACGAGATCGCATCCCTGCCCGAGCTGGCCGTGCTCCACGCACTTGCTTCAGCGCGCACGCCCCAAGCGCTCGACGCTGCTCGGGTCGCGGTGCGTGCGATCTCGGTACTGGATGGCCACCAAGTCCGGTTCTGGTATGATTTGCTTTGCAGCGCGCTGGGACGAGCAGCCCGCGAAGCGTTGGAGGAAGAGATGATTCAGGCCAACCCCAAGCACGACACTCCCGCGGTTCGCAAGTGGATGGCGATCGGTCGCGAGGAAGGGCGCGAGGAAGGGCGCGAGGAAGGACGCGAGGAAGGACGCGAGGAAGGACGCGAGGAAGGCGAAGCGCGTGGTGTGGCACTCGGAAGGGCCGAAGCGTTGCTCGAAGTCCTTTCTGCTCGATCGGTCGAGATCTCGAAGAAGCAACGTGCCACCGTGCTCGCTTGCACCGACCTGCCCACCCTAGAAACGTGGATTCGCCGCGCTGCCTCTGCCACACGCGCGTCAGAGGTGTTCAAATAGCAGGGCTCTCTAGACGCCATTTCCCGGCGCCAGCGCGCTCCCCTACAACTCCCTGCAGCACCGAAACCCTATCTCGTAGAACCGGAACGTGTCCCCGTGGGTCTTCACCCCTTGCTGACACGTTCGCGACTCAGCCCAGTATCTCCCCTTCAGATTGCCGTGGAAGCTCGTCTCTCCCCCATCCCGCCTGCGCGTCCACTCCTCCACGTTCCCCGTGAGGTCGAATACCGCCGCAGGCCCTACGCACCCGATCTTCACTCCTGCCGCAGTGCCCTGGTAGAGCGCCTCCACGTGATCCGCAGCCGCCTTGCCCGTTGCCCCCGTCGCTCGCGCTGCGTCGAGTAGCTCCCCCAGAGTCTCGATCTCGTCGGTCGCAAGCGTCCACGGCCACCCGTTGAGCAGCGTCTGATTGTATTGCTTCCACACCTGGTCGTCGTTGCACACGCCTGGATCGAGCGTGTCGCCGTACGGGTACGCCAGCGCATCCGGGCCGCCGCAAGCCAGCGTCCATTCGTCGTCGAAGCACAGCCGCTTGCCCCGGTGCGCGCACCACGACTCCGCCTCGTCGAAGTGCAGCATCACCAGCGGCAGCTCGCCCAGCTTGTTCGGCGCTTCGTACCGATCCATGCAAACGCTGCCGACCAGAACCATCTCCGCCGGACAGGCCCCAGCCTCCACCTGCGCTTCGAGCGACGATTCGGCTGCTGCTTCCAGGGAAGCTTCTGCTTGTGCCTCGACCCAGCCTTCCGCGGAAGTCTCCACCATGGGCTCGGGCTCTGCTTGTGCGTCGACGCCCACCTCGGCCGAGGCGTCCGCATGCCACCCTGTGGCAGGGGCTCCTTCGTCCGCGCTGCTGCACCCCGATGCAACCAGCATAACCCCTGCGGCTGCAACCCATGCCGCTGTCCTGCCGAGCGTCTCCAAGGCTCCATTGCACCACGGAACGGTGACCCTTCCAACCCGCGATTCCCGTTCTTCGCGTTGGCCCGATGATTGCTTTCTCGTCGAGTGCAACGTGTCGGTGGCCTCCCCATACGTTCGCGGAGTGCGCCATGAGCCCATCCTCCCTCCCCGTCAACCAGACGTGCGATGACCTGGCATTCACCCGGGACACGCTGGATCTGTCGCTTCCACCGGCCGTTGCCCCTAGGGACCGCGCCACGCTCGTGGTCATCGCAGGCCCGGAAGCCGGCAAGGTGCACCGCATCGAAGGCGACGTGCTGATCGGCCGCGGCTTGCAGTGCGAAATCCAGATCGACGATGCGGGCGTCAGCCGCGTGCATGCCCGGATCGTGTCCCAAGGCGGCTTCTACGTGCTGCACGACATGGCGGCGCGCAACGGCGTCTTCCTCAACGGCGAGCGCGTCCGCAGCCAGATCCTGCGTCATGGCGATCGGATGCAGCTCGGCCCCGGCGTCAGCTTGCGCTTTGCCATGGCCGACGAGCTCGAAGAGACGCTCATGCGTACGCTGTATCGATCGAGCGTCCGCGACCCTTTGACCGGCGTCTTCAACCGGGGGCACTTCGAGGAGCGTCTGGCAGCCGAGGTCGCCTACGCGGTTCGCCATCACTCGGAGCTCGCGCTCGCGATGCTGGATATCGATCATTTCAAGCGCGTCAACGACAGCTACGGCCATCCCGCAGGCGACAAAGTCCTGCAAGACGTCGGAAGCCTGTTGGCCAGGGTCGTCCGAGCCGAGGACGTGGCATGTCGATTTGGTGGCGAGGAATTCGCGGTTATCGCCCGTGGAATCGACCTGCAGGGCGCCTGCGCCATGGCAGAACGCATACGCCTCGGTGTGGCTGCCGCGCGCATTCCCTGGGAGCAGCAGGATATCAGCATCACTTTGAGCGCGGGTGTTGCCAGCCTCTCGGATTGCGGCGACCAGCGAACCGGGGCTCGTCTGGTGGAAGTTGCAGATCGACGGCTGTACGCAGCGAAAGAAGCGGGGAGGAATCGGGTGGTGGGACCCTGAGACCACGCAGATCTGGCGTGCCGAACATGCGCGCATGCCGAATCGGCACGATACAAAGCCGCGGCCTCAACCGCGGACGGTCCTGCCGGAGAAGCATTCCGGAGGGAGGATTCGATGAGCAAGATCCCGATCACGATAGGCCTGACCACGGACAACCTGGAGCGTCTCGATGTGCTGGTGAGGCGCGGCCGGGCCATCGGAGATCACGTGCTCAGCGGGCGCGAGCGCAACGACATGCTCGACCTTGCCATCGAGTTCGGCCTGCGACATCTCGAGGACCTCATGCCAGACCGCTCCTGGGGCGAGGTCGTCCACGACACGCGCGTCCCGACCCTGCCCGCCCCCTCCGTAGCAGGCAGCATCGGACCCTGCACGATCAACATCGTGAACTCGATGCTCGTCGATACGGTCCCCCCTCGACGCAGCCGCGACAAAGGCTGATCGGCCATGGGCGTTGGATTCGCAGGCCCCGATCCGCCCGAACGTCCGCCGATTGCCCGCCACGTCGCGATTTCCCTGCTTGTGTCCTGCTCCACAACGCGCCATGAAGCAAGCTGCCCAAGCTTCCGCGCCATGAGCAGCCGCATCCACATCGCCATGTGCTTCCACCTGAACGCCGCCCTTGGCTCAGGTGCGTGCAGCGATGTCACTGTGGAGGCGGTGAAGGAGAGGATCCGCGACCGGACCATCTTCGACTACTTGCGCTCCAAGGTGGGAGAAGTCTTTGCCCTTGATTACATTCCCCTGGATCACCAACGCGTTCTCAACGACGAGTGGCTCGACTTTGCGACCCGATTTGACGACCGCGAGGTGTTCGGCGTGCAGCGCAATGGCATCTGCCTGATCATGGCCTATCTGCTCGAAGGGATCCGACGCAGAACCCGGGCCACGCTCCCCTGAGCCCCTCTCAGGGTACAAGGGACTTGGGCAGCTTGATGACGTGGTGCTGGGACACCAGCACAAGGTCCGTTCCACTTGTGAGCACCTGCCGAAGGCGTAGATCCTCGCGCTCGAGCACGACCGTGCCCGGCAAGGGCCCAGCGCTCCCCGGAACGCGCCCCACCGCTTCCGTCGCTTGCTCGCCAGCATCCTGGATCCATTGCGATGCGTAGTAGCTGCTCGCTCCGTCCGAGTGCAACCCAAAGCACAGCCGCGCCGGGACGTCTGCAATCGGGGTCGCCGCCCCTCCTGCTTTGGAGACCCTCGCGAGCTTGCACCCCGCCATGATCGGGCCGCCGCCGTCCGGCATGGGCGGCATGAACGCCACGTGGACGTCCGACCCCGCAATCGCGATTCCCACCGGATAGCTCAGCGAGTCGAACGACATGATCGTGTGCACCGTGTCGTTCGCCTGGGTACCGCTCGTCTTGTAGAGCGCTCCTCCATTCCATCCCGGACCGCTGTTGTCCGGCGAGACGCCCTCGAACCAGTACACGTCGGAATCGTCGATCGCCACGGCGCTATCCAGATACCCTGCGACCAATCGGCTCAACGGCTTGCTCGACGAGGGATTCCCCGATGCACTCGCGGACCAGACCGCGAGATTGCCCGCCAGCGATTGCGACGGGCACAGCTCCATTGCAGAGGAGGAATCGCCAGAGTTGCACGCGCTCGTGATCGTTGCCAAGGCCACCCTGGTGCCGGAGATCGCGAACCCTGCTGGACGGCAGAAGCTCCCGTCGAACAGCGTCCACTTCACTGCAGGTTCTGCCTTGCCGTCTTTCCCCCATCGCCAGACCTCGCAGCTCTTCTGGGCATTGGGGGCACCGGTTGCCGCCTGCACCCAGTACACTGCGTCACTGCTCAGCGCCACGCGCGGCTCACCGATGTCCTGTCCCGGACTGTTGCTCTGCGACCAGATCCGAGTGGCAGGCGCAGCGTCCTTGGGCACCTTCCACAGCGAACGATTGACCGTGCCGGTTCCGTGCGCGGCCAGCATCGCATACACCGCCGTGTCGTCCGCAGCCGTGGAGCCCACATACTTGAGGTCAAACGAATCGGGCAAGGACAGGATGCCGGAGGCGTGGGGACCTGCGAGCTCCACTGCAGGGTCCTTCGTGTCCCCGAAGCCGGTGCACCCCAGCACACCTGCCAGCATGGCCACCATCCACCGTACGGACCTTTCTGCCATCATCCCACCTGTGCCCTCAGAACGTGTACGCAACGCGCAGTCCGAAGATTGCCTGAGGATTGGGCCCTCCCTTGCCGTCGGACGAAGGGCTCGTGTTGCATCCGTTGTTCGTGCGACAGATGAGAGACTGTTGTCCCGGATCCGTCGGTCCCGTGTTCTCTTCCTCGTGCTGCCGGAAGGTGTCGCCCAGGAGCATGGCCGCCCTGGCAAAGGGGCCAAATGCGAGCCCTCGCCATATCCTGACATCGATTCCGATCTGGGCACCGGTGTTGAGCGCGATGTCACCATCGTCCCCTTGCGTCGTGCCAGCCTGCGGATTCAGCGGATCGAACGTCTTGTAGTGCAGATACGACAGCTGTGGACCCACGTCGAATCCGAACCAGGGATCCACGATCGTCCTGGGCAGCATGTGGAACAGCAGCGTGACAGCCGCGCGCATGTGGACGCATTGGTCGTAGCCGTACCGGGCCTGGAGGTCTGCGGGCGACAACGGCGCAGCACCATGGCGATCTACACCGCAGGTATTGCTCGTATCCCAGGCGGCATATTCCAGGGAGAGTCCGAGGTAGGTCGGCCTTCCCAACCGGTAGCCGATGTCCAGACCGATGGGCACGAACCCGACCGCCGACATCGGCTGCTCCGTGCCTGTGGGTTTGGTGAACCCGTATCCGGTTCGCAGCCCGAGCTCGAAGCCGTGCAGCGCACCCGTCTCCTCTTCAGGCTTCGCCATGACGATTGGCTGCACCACGCGTGCGAGCGGAACCTCTACCGCCCGGTTCTCCTTGTCCTGAACCAGAACCTCGGATTGGTAGGGGACCATCCCCTCGGCCGTCACGCGCAAAGTATGCCCACCGCTCGGGACCGACCCGGTCCAGGTGCCCTTTCCCACCAGCTTGCCGTCCAGCCAGATCGACGCATCCGCGCTCGTCTTGACCGTAAGCTTCCCCTCATGGACTTCCTTCACGAGGTCCACCGTGATCGCCACCTCCTTGCTTCCTCCCACGGGCAAGGATGCCAGGTGCTCCACGAAACCTTCCTTCTTCACCCGGATTCGTCGAACACCGATGTCCACTACCACCGGCGATGGAAGCGGCGTGGCTCCCACCGACTCGTCGTCGACGAAGACCTCCGCGCCCGCCTCATTCACCGTCAGCTTCAATGCAGCAGTGAACGCTTCCACCGTGTTCAGGAGCTCGCGCGACTCGGTCCGATCCTGGTCGGTCAGCAGCGCGCCCCCTTCCTCGAGATACCTGCGCACCAGCACCAGCACCTTGGCGTAGTGACGCAGGTTCTTCTCGCATGCGCCCATGTTCCACAGGAGCCGGGCGTCATGGGATTGCTCGTAGGCCGCTTTGAACTTGAGCAACGCCCCAGCGTGATCCCCGTCGCCGTACAGCAGACGCGCCGACTCGTAGTCCTGCTTGGCCTGCCCTGTCAGCGTCTCAGCGAGCGGCTTGGGTCCTGCAGGGGCCGAAGCAGACGCCGACGCGGAAGTGGCCGTCTTCTTTCCCGCCTTTGGCTTCGCCGCTGCCCACGGCGCCACCAACCCCGCTGCCATGACCACCAGGGCCAGCCATGGCGTCATCCTATGCGCACGATTCGTCTTCCCCCGCATTGCCCTTCACTTCAGGTTGATGTCCAGCTTGTTCTTCGGTGTGGTCGCAGGCGGCGGCACGACCGGCGTCGAAGCCGTCGTCGCCGAAGGTGCAGGTGGCGTCTTGGACGTGCCAGGCGGCTCCGTACGCACCGGAGTCGATCGTGTGGATCCTCCCGCGACCGATGTGGATGCCACGGATGCGCTCGGCGCAGGAATGGATGAGCGGGCCGCCGCAGGGATTGCCTCCGCATCCGGATCGAGCACGACCACCGGCGACACCGCTGACTTGTCGGCAACCGCGGGCACCGGAGCGCTGGCGGTATCATCGGTGGCGGTCTGCGAGCCGAGCTTGCCCCGAATCAGCACCACCGTTGGAATCGCGATCACCACCATCGCGACCAGCAGCGCTGCAGTCCACTTGCCCGTCGAGCGCGTGCTGCGCTTCCCCGTGTCCTGCGGGCTCCACGCAACGCCCGTCGATCCGCCCAGCCCTGTCGCCGCCGGCGCTTCGGGAATGCTGGGCTCGGTGTTGCGCACGGCCATGCCGGCCGCGAGCAGCACCGAACGGGCACGGCTCACGTGCACCTGCGCGCTGGCCGAGCCGAACGGCGCGATCGCTGCCGCAAGCTCGGCCACGCTCTGGTAGCGCTCGTCAGGAGCCTTGTGCAGGCAAGTCTCAATCGCAGTCGCAAGCGCAGCAGGTACGTCCGGTCGCAAGGACGCGATCGGCCGCGGCGGCTCGGTCAGGATCATGGCGCACAGCTCAGGCATCGCATCGGACTCGAACGGCACCTTGCGCGTGAGGAGCTCGTAGAGGATGACGCCCAAGGCCCAGATGTCCGTGCGCGCATCGACCGTGCGCGTAGAGCGCATCTGCTCGGGCGACATGTACAGCGGCGAGCCCATCACGGCCGAGGTTTTGGTCAGGCTCATCTCGGAGCTGCTTCCAGCCGCGCCCGGCATCGCCTTCGAGATGCCGAAGTCGAGCACCTTGAGCACTGTGGAGCGATCCGACCTGCGCGCGAGAAACAGGTTCGCCGGCTTCAAGTCTCGATGCACGATCCCTTGCGCATGTGCATCCGCCACCGCTTCGCACGCTTCCAGCACGTAGCCGACCGCCTCCTCGATCGGGAGCTGCCCACGGGACTTGAGCACGTCAGACAGATCGCTACCCTCGAGGTACTCCATCACCATGTAGGGGATGCCGGTCTCGAGCTGCGCAACATCCATGACCCGCACGATGTGCTCGCCCTGGACCTTTGCTGCTGCCCTTGCCTCGCGCGCGAAACGCGTCACCACTTCAGGGTTCTGGACCGCATCGGGTAGCAGGAACTTGATCGCGACGCGCTGCTCGAGCTGCAGGTGCATGGCCTGGACCACGACGCCCATGCCGCCAGCCCCGATCACGCGATCGATCCGGTACTTGCCCGAGATGGTTTCCCCGACGCGAACCGGAAGCTGATGTCTCCCTTCCATGGATGCTCCGCCCCGATCCGTCGCGGGCAGGCTTCATGATACGCCGCGCCAGCGGGCCGCGTCACGCGCGACCTCGGCGAGCTCGCCCTTCGGCCCCGTCAAAGCGTTGACAGGCGTGTTCGCGCCATGACGCTCCGCGGTACGCGATTTGCCCTCGGTTTCCAGCGTCGTCCGGTTTGGAGCGGCGGCTTTCCGCGTTTTCCCCGGCCACGGACAGCTGCGAGCGCGGCCCCATCATTGCACCGTCCACGCTGGATTCATCGTGAAAGTGAGGGCACACAACCTTGTTGTCCACGACATCTTCCAACCCCGTGATCGACGAGCTGCTTCGCCTCGCCGACTGTGCGCGAGCCGGACAGCTCTCTGAACGCGCCAACACCCACGCAGCGGAAGGCGAGAACCGCCGCGTGCTGGAGCTGGTCAATGAAGTAATGGACGAGATGCGCCGTGGGTCCTGGGTCGCAGTGGAGTTCTGCGACGGGCTCGCTCGCGGCGTGGTGCCGCCCGTGCCGCAGGAGCCCCGCGCTGGCGAGTCCGAAAACATCCGCCAGGCGGTCGTCAGGGTCACGCACCAGGTTCGCATGCGCGATGACGACATCAAGCTTCTGGTAGGAGCAGCCCGCGAAGGGCGGCTCGACGTCCGCGCAGACATCGACAAGTACGAGGGCTCCTACAGCGGCGTTCAGATCGCATCCATCAACGCGATGCTCGACTCGCTGACCGGGCCGCTCAAGCTCGCCTCCTCCCATCTTGCCCAGCTCGGACGCGGGCAGACGCCACCCCAGGTCGTAGAGGAGTACTCCGGTGAGCTCGCCGAGATCACCCAGGGGCTGAACGCCACCGGAGCCGCCATCCGGGTGCTGGTCGAAGAGGTCGGCGTGGCGATTCGGGCAGCGCGCGAGGGCACTCTGTCAGAGCGTACCCATCCGGATCGAACCACCGGCGTCTACCGAAAGCTCCTGCGCGGCCTCAACGAGTCGCTCGATCTGCTCGTCAATCCCTTGCGCCAGGCCGAGAGCTACGTCGGCCTGATTGCCAGCGGCCGGATCCCGGAGCCTCTGAAGGATCCCTGTGCAGGCGAGTACGACGAGCTGCGGAAGAGCTTGAATGGATGCATCAGCCAGATGAACGGCCTGCTCCGGGAAACCTCCCGGCTGTCTTCATCCGTCGCGTCCGGCAATCTGCTCGTCCGGGGCAATGCCAAGGGCTTCCAAGGGAGCTGGAGCGAGCTGGTAGCCGGTGTGAACCGGATCATCGACGAGCTCAACAGCTCGCTGCAGACCGTGGCCGAGTCGGTAGGGGGGATCGGAACGGTGGCAGAGCAGATCGCATCTGCGAGCCAGGACGTCGCAGAAGGAGCGTCGCATCAGGCCGCTGTGGTCGACGGCGCAGCTACGCAGTTCAAGAGCATCGCCGATCGAACGCGCAGCAGCGCAGAGCGGATGAACCAGGCGCGCAGCCTCGCAGAGTCGACCCGCTCGGCAACCCTCAAGGGGCAGGGCTCGATGGTCGAGATGTCCGCCTCGATGACCTGCATCAAGCAGGCAGCCGAGAGCACGGCCGCCATCATTCGCGACATCAACGACATCGCATTCCAGACCAATCTGCTCGCGCTCAACGCAGCCGTGGAAGCTGCGCGCGCAGGCGACGCAGGCCGCAGCTTCGCGGTCGTCGCCGAAGAGGTGCGCTCTCTCGCTCAGCAAGCCAAGGACGCTGCGCGAAAGACCGAGCTGCTGATCGGACAGTCGCTCAAGCTCGCCGAGCAAGGCGAATCGATCTGCAACGGCGTGCGCGGCAACCTCGGCGACATCACCGTGTCCGTGGGAAAGGTCGCAGATCTGGTCAACGCGCTCGGCACCGAAGCCTCCCAGCAGGCAGACGAGATCCGGCACGCCAACAAGTCGCTCGCGGACCTCGACTCTGTGGCCCAGCGCAATGCAGCCAGCGCCGAGCAGTCGTCGAGCGCTTCGGAGAGCCTGCGCGCCCAGGTCGAGGATCTCAACGGCCTGGTGTCCAGATTCGAGCTCGCACGAGCGTGAGCAACCGACTCCGGCGACCCCCTCACCCCTGCAGGTACGAGCCGAGCGCGGCCTGATCGTTGGCCACGACCCGTGCATCCTCGATCCGGACCTGCCCGCTTCGCACCAGGTCCGCCAGGCACCGCTCGAGGGGAAGCTGCCCCTCCTTGCGACCCGACTGCATCGCCGTCGCCAGCTGCGCTGTCCGGCCTTCCCGGATCACGTTCGCCACGTTGTAGGTCACCCGAAGGACCTCGACCGCTGGAATCCTTCCCTCGCCGCATGCGTGCGGGAGCAGACGCTGCGAGATCACGGCCCGAAGCGAGTCCGCCAGCTGCACTCGAATCTGCCCCTGTCGCTCCGGCGGATACGTGTCCACAACTCGCTCCACTGCGGATGCCGTCGATCGGCTGTGCAGGCTCGCCAGCACCAGATGGCCGGTCTCCGCTGCCGTCAACGTCAGCCCGATGCTGTCCGCATCGCGCATCTCTCCGATGAGAAGCACATCCGGATCCTCGCGCAACGCATCCCGAAGCCCGGTAGGAAAGTCACGCACGTCGCGCCCCACCTCGCGCTGACGCACCAGCGAGCCGCTCTGCCCGCATCGCAGGCGGTACTCGATCGGATCCTCGAGGCTGATGAGTACGATCGATCTGCGTCGCAACGCCTCCTGCGCCAAGGCCGCCAGCGTCGTGCTCTTGCCTGACCCCGTCGGACCACACACGATCACCAGGCCGTGCGGCAGATCCACGAGCTCATCGAGCGCCATCGGCATCTGCAAGGTCGCAAGCGCGGGCACCGTCGCAGGCAGCACTCGGATCGACGCGCACGCTCGCTCCGAGGCAGCGTAGACGTTCAGCCGGAACCGTCCGGTCCCCGGAACCTCGAACGCCACGTCCACAGAGCAGCCGTTCTCGATCGCGGTCTGCGTCCTCGCCCACAGCGATTCGCCGAGAAGCTCGCCCAGGCTCGCCACAGGATCCGCCAGGATGACCTGCAAACGTCCATCGATCCTCAGCGCAGGGCGCTCCCCCTCCCGCACGTGCAGGTCCGATGCTCGCAACGACACCGCATGCTCGAGCAGCGCCACGAGCCCTGGGCCAGGGTCGGCGAGCGATGCGGCAGAAGCGACGCGTGCTCCTTCTGCCAGCAGCTCTGCCCGCTCGCTGATCGGCGCCGGGGCGTGGGGCACCGCCGGTTCAGACAGGGCGGAAACCGCTCTCGATGGAACCGCAGGCGCAGGGCTCTGCTTGGGCTGCCCGCGGTGAAACACGACGTCAAAGGCGGCAAGCGCGTGACCCGGCTCCGCCTCGCGGCGCTTCATCACGACATGAAATTCGCCGTTCCCCGGCACGATGTGCAGGAACTCGATCGAGCCGCTCTCCACGAGGATCGCTTCCCTGTCTGGCCCCAGCAGCGGCCCGAGCAGCAGACGGAGCGTGTCATCCGGGGTCGAGTCGAGCGCGAGTCGCAGGCGCGTGGCTCCGCGATACATCTCGGGTTCTCGATCGGTGCCTACGCGCAGCTCGGTAGCGCCCTGCTGCGCCACCAGCCCGAGGATGCTGTCGATAGCGGCCACGAGCGATCAACTAGCACGAGGCGCTGTTCATTCCGAGCGCTTGGGTGCCGGATATTTGTGACTTCATGTTTCAGGGAACTTACCTGCCCAGCAGCGGTCCATGTGAGTGCGGGGCGTCGACTTCGGACCCCGGCGCTCCGCGAACCACGAAACCCATGGCCGCTCGCTTCTCCGTCGGCGGCTCGAGATGGGGCACGAAGCAAGCTGCAGCGCTACTTCGGAACAGGAGGCACGACCACGGTGTTGATCGGCTCCACGCTCGCCCCCGCAGGATACGCGTAGCTCACCGCAAGTGAGTAGAACCCGGAGCCCGGCATTCCAAACTGGCCACCCGTCGCCGCGCTCCCCCAACCCCACACCGTCAGCCCGAAAGGCCCGTCACTCTTGATCTCGTGGCGACCGTTGTCGCAACCATTCTGCCCCTGGAAATTCCCTCGAACCAGATCGATGCGCGTGTACTCGTAGCTGCCCGCGCCGTCGAGCGACTGCCAGCCCTGCACATCGCCCGCGCAGTCCAGATTCACCTCCTTGAACCCATCCTTGGTCTTGGATCGCACCAGCACCAGGTTGGTCTCAGGGTAGGTCGGATCCGTGAAGAACACGTACGACGCCAGGTACTGCTGCGGTGGGATCACGTTGACGAACTCCGGATCGCCCCGGCAGTCCGCGGTGGTGGGATCCA
This sequence comes from Deltaproteobacteria bacterium, assembly GCA_016218915.1. GTDB lineage: Bacteria > Myxococcota_A > Polyangia > Polyangiales > Polyangiaceae > JACRCQ01. Next base: position 204,271 of record JACRCQ010000074.1, on the reverse strand, counting down.
CCTCCTGGCAGCCTGTCATGTGCGCGGACATGTAGAACGGGTGGTCCTTGTCCTGGCTCTTGACCACAAAGGGTCCGGGCGCGCGGAACTCGGCAACCTGGCTCGTGTCGAGCGAGGACGGCGCTCCTGACGGCTGCGCGGGATCGTAGGTGAGCACTGTGCCATCCACTGCGCCCACCATGCGCCACGGCGGCGACTCCTCCTTGTTGTCGAACCGATTGCGATAGCGCACTGCCACGTACTCGTGTCCAAGTGCATTCACTGGCGGAATCTGCTGGTGCGCCGAGTCGCACGCAGCCGAGCCGACGTCGATGTTCAAGCACGTTGCCGCACCCCAGAGCGCGATCGGCTTGTCGGACTGGATGGGGCTTCCGATCAGCTCCTGGTCCTGCGTGAACTGCAGGATCTCGCCCTTGTTGAGCGTGTACTCCTTCGGCACGCCTGCGCCCGTCCCCTCCACGTTCGCGCCTGCCTTGATCGCCACCACCGGGCTGATCGTCACCGTGGTGCCGTCTTCCGAAGCCACGATGTCGATCGATGGCTGCGCCTGGGGCACGAGCTGGCTCTTGCGAAATGCGTCGACTGCGATGTAGTTCGTTCCCCACGCTGTGGTCGGCAAGAGCAGCGTTGCGCTGGTGGCCGCAACCTGGCCCCCGCCATAGGGGAAGATGTCGTAGGCGACCACGGGCGCCGAGGACGTGATGTGGAATGCCGAGCCCCGGCCCGTGCCGTGGATCGCACCGTCGCCCACCGTGTACGCAGGGGGGACCGGGCAGTCCACCAGCGTGCTGCCGAATCGCGCGAGGAACAGGATCGCAACCTCCCCCGGCGGAATCTCGCCGTTGGGCAACGGCGCATAGGACAGGTTCTTTCCGCTGCCCGATGGCACGCGCGCGAAGTTGGCCGCATCGTACGTCTGCCCGCCGCGCTCGAGCGTGAGCTTGACCGGCGAGCTCCACGTGTTCGCGATGTACGCCGCAAAGCACGCCCCAGCGCCCTCGGAGATGATGTCCGGATCGACCGAGTAGTAGTCGCACCCGATCGTGGACTTGTTGGCCTTCGCCGCGTCGCACGCAGGCACGCAGCCGCCCTTGCCGCACCCTTGATCATCCGGGCACTTCTTCACGACCACGTTGTTGCAGTCGAGGATCGAATGCAGGTCGTTGGAGCAGTGCTGGTCGCAGCTGGAGCTGTCGCCCGATGCATCCAGATCGATGTACGAGCCGCCGGAGCCTCCTGGGTTGAACGTGCCTCCTGCACCCCCTTTCGCGCCGCCGCCCCCTCCGCTTCCGGGCGGGAAAGAGCTCTCTCCTCCGCCAGCCGAGCATGCTGCCGCAGCAGCGAAAGCAAGGAACAGGAAAAGGCCGGTTCGTGTGCGCACGGGAGCCTCCTGACGCCGTGTCGGCGCGTTTGATCTACCTGGACCCAGCGTATGGCACAGGGGTCGCACTGACAAGTCGTCGGAGAAACCTGCCTCCCTGCTGCGCGGAGCTGGGAACAACCACGTCCGCCCGCACTCCAACTTCACATGGAGCCAGAGCCGAGCCCATCCCGCGCCTCCTACCCGGCTTCGTGCATAGGCTTGTCTGCGATCGCCCATGCTCTCGTCTTGGCTTCGGCTGCCATGGCATCCCCGCCCCTCCACATCGGAGCCCCAGACTCATCCGTGCACGACAACACGGTCTTGATCCATCGGTACCTGGTCGCGGCCGCCGAGCGCGCGGCCGAAGATGACCTGACTCCTTCCGAGAATGCCATGGGAGCGTCCGGGCCTCCGACGCGATGCGGTATGCGGGCCGGCAGCAAGATGGGCCTGCCGGTTGCCAGGCGCGATGGCCGCTATGGCGTGCAGGGACCTGTCGACAACCCAGACCCTCACATCGCCGACGCCGCAGGGGCTGCGAATGCCGTGGAGCTCGGCATGATCGGCACGCTCGCGCGCTCGCAGGCGGATGCAGTGTTCGCGCCCTGGGGACGCGATGCTTCGATCGGCACCGATCCCGTCCACGCGCGAGGAAACATGTGGGGCGACGAGCTCGGCGCTGCAACAGGAAGCTCAGGCCTCGGGCCAGGGGGCGGTTGCGGCGACGCGTGCGGAGGTGCTGGAGGCGTGATTCGTCTCAGCCGCGCACGCGATCCAGCCAGCGGCGTGACCCTCGTCTTCGCAGCAGACACGCGAACGATGCGAGGAAGATGACGGCGCCGGCGCCAGGCTCGCTTCCACCCATCATGCAGCCCCCACATCCGCGACCCGTGGTCGAAGCAGCGGGCGTCGGGATCGCACTTGGGGTCGGCACAGCGGAGGAGGGGGGATTCGACGGGGCAGGGGATGCATCCAGCGCATTCGGAGGGGCAGTGGGCGCAGGAGGGGCCGACGCTGCTGCGCTCGAATCCGGGGAGGTCCCCTTTGCCAGGGCTTGCGCCGGCGATGGACGCTGACCGCCGCTGCCGTACGCGAGCTCCACCGTCTTGCCCTTGAGCGTGTGGTATCGAACCTTGCTCGGAGCCACCTCCAGCCCGGTCTTGTCGCACTTGACGACCTTGAGCACGTCGTGTGCCCCGTCGATGGGCTGATCCTCTCCCACTCCGTGCATGGGCTGGACCCGGAAGCTCGATTCCAGGACACCAGGGATCGCTTTGATTGCCGCGGTCCTGACGTCGTCGCCGGCAATCGACTCCTTGCTCTTCTCATACTCTGCCTTGGGCACTGCGTAGATTCGGGGCATTCCCCCGCGGGATCCCACGGTCACCGGGGCTCCGGTCACGACCGCGACCGTGAACATGGGTCGGCCGTTGGACGACGAGCATGGGTAGGCAAGAAACACGTAGTCGCCATAAGCTTGCGTGTTCTCGATCGAGAACGAGTAGCTGATCCGGCGCCATCCAGGGTCTGGGGCGAGGTCCGCGTGGGCGGCGCTGTCCAAGAGAAGGCACATCCAGGCCACGCACAAGACGACGAGCCGCAGGAGTTTGGGCATGGCAGGATGATAGATCGCAATCGCTCCGGCCGCGCAAATGATAGCCTCGAGGAATGCAACGCCCTGCCCTCGCCGCAACGGTCACCCACCGCGTCCGCGCATTCCTCGCCGCCCAAGGCGTGCACGTCGAACCGTGGTCCAGCCTCGATGAGACCTATGGCCGGCTCTACGCGCTGCTCGCCGAACGGCGCGCCGATTCCGCGTTCTGGCCCGCTCTTCGCGACCTGATCGCGTCCGTGATCCAGGCTGCCTCCGAGCAGGACCGGCTCCCGACGCGCGATGCGGAGCTGCTGCGCTCCTGGAATCTCGAAGCCCTCATCGCCGAGCTGCGAAGCTCGCTTCCTGACAAGCCGGATCCTGGCACCTGGCGTGCGTTCACGCGTCCTCTCGCGGCTCCGGTGCTCGGCGCCTTCCTGCTGATCGGCTGGGTCGCGGTAGGATGCGGCGGCAATGTGGAGACCGGCACGCAGTCCGTTCCGAGCGACGCGAGCGCGGATTCGCAGGCGACAGACGCCTCCAAGGATGGAGCCGCGGAGGCAGGCAAGGACGCTCAACCGGTCGACGCAGGGTGGGCCAACGGCTGCGTGCTCGACAAGGAATCGGTGCTGTTCGACACGCTTGCCTCGTCCCAGCTGGGTGACGCCCAGAAGTCCTCGCTCTGCTATTGTTTCTCCGGGCTCAACGCGAGCTGGGATCAGGGGTTGACCGAGCTGTTCGCCGCCGGAACGCCGCAGCAGATCGCGCAGGAGCTGCAGCTGATGATGGAGTGCTGCCAGTACGACACCTCGCAGCTCAACTCGGACTACGCCAAGGTCAAGGACGCATTCCTCAACGGTACGCTGTGCTCGATGCCCAAGCCGTACAGGGGTGTGACCCTTCCCAAGCGATGAGACCTCTGCCGTCGTTGGTCAAACGTGTCCCGCGGACCTGCGTGTGGGAAATCACCACCGCCTGCAATCTGCGCTGCCGCCACTGCGAGGTGAGCGCAGGGACGCCGAGACCCGGCGAGCTCGACACCCAGGACTTGCTGCGCATCGCCGACCAGCTCGCCGGGGCAGGCTGCATCGACGTGAGCCTGACCGGCGGAGAGCCCTTGCTCCGCACCGACTGGGATCAGGTGGCAGCCAGGCTCGCGCGCCACGGCATGCTGGTCAAGGTCGTCACCAACGGCCTGCTGCTGGACGATGCAGCGATCTCGAAGATGGTCGAGGTCGGCGTTGGCGGAGTGGCGGTGTCGATCGACGGAACGCGCGAGGTGCACGACTGGGTTCGCGTGTCACCTTCTGCGGTGGGGTCTCGCTACGATCAGGCGATGGCCGGGCTCGAACGGATCGTGCGATCTCCCTTGCGCTCCGCGGTGATCACGCAGATCCATCGCCGCAACCTGGGCGAGCTCGAGGCGATCTACGAATCGCTCGCGGAGATGGGAGTGGAAGCCTGGCAGGTGCAGCTCGCGTTTCCGCTGGGCAGGCTCCTGCAATGCAGCTCGCCCATGCTGATCGACCCCGCATCCCTCGGCGACCTGCACCGCAGGCTCGCAGCGCTGGCGCGCGATGGCCGCGTGAAGCTGATGGTTGCCGACAACATCGGCTACTACGCCCGCGAGGAGCCGGTGATTCGTCGCGCCGTGGGCGGCATGAGCACGTTCTTCACTGGCTGCATGGCAGGGTGCCTCGCCGTGTGCGTGCAATCCGATGGCTCGGTCAAAGGGTGCCCCACGCACCCGGACTCCTTCGTCGTTGGAGACCTCCGCAACGAATCGTTCGCCGATCTATGGGCGGATGAAGCCCGATTCGCCTACAACACGCGATGGGACGAGTCGAAGCTGGTCGGAGAATGCGCCGCGTGTCCTTTCCGCCAGGTGTGTCGCGCGGGCTGCACCTCCATGGCCTACGCCGTGACGGGGACGATCTACGACAACCCGTACTGCGTGCAGCGGGCGCGATGACCCGCTCTCCCACCATCCCCGATCGGCCTGTTCCCCTCGTGTGCGTCTGGGAGCTGACCCTCGCCTGCAATGCGGCGTGCGAGCATTGCGGGTCTGACGCCGGTCACGCAAGATCCCAGGAGCTGTCGACGAAAGAGGCACTTGACGTGGTGGCGCAGCTCGCAGGTATGGGCTGCACCATCGTGACCCTGTCCGGTGGCGAGCCGCTGCTGCGCCACGACTGGTTCGAGATCGCCGTCGCGATCCGCTCGGCAGGCATGAAAATCGACCTGATCACCAACGGCCTGGCCGCCTGCGCGCAAGCAGAGAGGATCGGAGCGGCCGGATTCGAGTCGGTCAGCTTCTCGATCGACGGTCCGCCCGAAGTGCACGACTCCCTGCGGGGCGCCGGAGCGCTGCGACGTGCCCTCGATGGAGCCGCTGCCTTGCGAAGGCAAGGCGTGCGGATCGGCGCAGTCACGCAAGTGAACCAGCGAAACCTGGGCGAGCTCAGCGCGACCCACGACTTGCTGGCACACGCCCATTTCGAGGGATGGCAGATCCAGCTGACCCTCCCCACAGGTCGCACGCCGAAGAGCATCTGTCTGGGGCCTGAGGCGATTGCCGGCCTCGAGGAGCAGGTGGTCCGAGCAGTCTCGCAGGGACGCATGCACGTGATCGCAGCAGACACGATCGGCTGGTACGGCAGAAACGAGCCGCTGCTTCGAACAGGCAACCGGTCAGGCACCAAGGTCTGGGCCGCATGCCAGGCGGGCTTGCAGGCCGTGGCGATCACCTCGGATGGCACCGTGCGCGGGTGTCTGGCGATGCCCGCCGAATTCGACGAGGGCAATCTTCGGAGCCAGTCGCTGGCCACGATCTGGAGTGCTCCGGGCGCGTTCTCCTACAATCGCGGATTCGAGCGGGCATCGCTGCGGGGCGCGTGCGCGAGCTGCGAGCTCGGCGGGATATGCCGCGCAGGGTGCACGTGCATGGCCTGGCTCGCAACCGGCACCACGGTCGACAATCCGTACTGCACGCGCCTGCAGGTTCGGACGTAGCCGCGACCGCGCTTCGATGACACCCGCTCAGGGCACCTCGGTGAACTCGTACTCGTGCTGCATGTCCCGCAGAATCAGCGCGCGCTTGCCGTTCTTCTCGGCCAGCACGAACTCGAACCCGCCTTCAGCACCGACTCCGGGGTCGACCGTGATCATCGACGTGGTCCCGTCGTCGTTCTTGCGCGACCCCACTGCGCTCTTCCATTCGCCAAGGTCGAACACGCGCTCGGCGCCCGTGCCCCGCACCACGATTTCGCCCAGGGCTTTGCTCTTGTAGTGACCTGCCAGACGCGCTGAAGCCTCGGCTGCCGGAGGCACCACCAGCCGCTCGCGCACCTTCGCGATCTCGGCAGAACGCGTCATGGCTGCTGCCAGCGTGTCCTCCATGGCCTCGGGCTTGCCGTCGAACAGCAGCTCCAGCACCCGGCGAACGAACGGCTTGCGCAGCAGCCAGCCCCCGTCCCCGTTGGTCAGGATCACTCCTCCCACCCCATGCTCCGGCAGCCAGAACATGTCGCTGTGGTAGCCGATCATGTCTCCACCGTGGTGAACCACGGTCACGCCGTATTCGGCGTCCACCATCAGCCCCATGCCGTAGCTCTTGTTCTCGCCGAGCGATACCTGGGGATCGCGTCGCGCAAGCAGGCATGGCGCGCTCAAGAGCGACTTGCCGTCCGCGAGCTTGCCCTTGTCGATCTCCATCTGCACGTACCTGGCGAGCTCTCGCGCGCTCGACCACGCCCCGCCCGCAGGACGAGCCGGGATGATCGAGCGATTGATGTCCATGCGCGCGACCGCCATCTTGCCGTCCGCCCCTTCTCCATGCGGCGACGCGTGATTGCCAGCCAGCGCCCGCGCAAAGTCGAACGTGGTCGACTTCATCTTTAGCGGCTCGAAGATCTTCTTCTTCATCGCCTCGTCGAACGCGTCGCCCAGCTCCATCTTCGGATAGGCCACGTGACCGCCGATGAACCCGGCGGCCGAAGCCATCAGGTTCGAGTACTGGAACGACTCTCCGAACTTCGTCGTGGGCTCCATGGTGCCCAGCAGCTCCATGGCGCTCTTCGGGCTCGCCTTGTCGTACTCGAAGAGCCATTCCATGTCCTGACGCGGCAGGCCGGTGCAGGCGCACACCAGGTGCTTCATCAGCACCTTGCTCGTCGTCTCCGCACTCCCGAGCTTGAACGACGGGTACACGCTCGTCACCGGCGTCTCCCAGGTGAACTTCCCCTCGTCGACCTCCTTGGCGAGAAGCAGGGTCGCCAACGCCTTGGTGTTCGACGCGATCATGAACAGCGTGTCCGCATCCACCTTGGCCGGCTTGCCGAGCTCGCGCTCGCCGAACCCGCCCTCGAATGCGACCTTGCCCCCTTGCAGCACGCTGATCGCCACGCCCGGAAGCGACAGCGCCTTTCTCCCCTGGTCCACGAAGTCGGTCAGCTGCTTGATCTTCGCCGCGTCGAGCTCCTGGGCCTTCTTGCCCGCAAAGGTCTCCTTCGTGTAGCCCTTCGGACGAAGGCTGTCGCGCACGAGCCTCAAGCTCGCAACGCGCTTCTCGAACGAAGCCTGGCCTGACTCGACCACCAAGGTGAGCCACTTGTCGTCGTGGCGCAGCGCCACCGCGAACACGACGAGCTTCTCGTTCGGCGAAGTCTCGTAGTCGTAGTCGCGCCTCAGATCCCAGCCCCGGCGACCGGGCAGCGGCGTCATCAGCTTGAGCGGACGCTTGAAGTCCGGTCGCAACGCAGGCCACGCGGCTGCGACCGCTTCGTCTGCGCTCTTGATCGCTGACTCCACGATCGCGATCCTCAGATCCGGCTCCGGACCCGTGAGGATCGTGCGGTTCCCATCGCTCTCGATCGTCCATCCGCCAGGTGCCGTGAACGTGGTGCCTGCCGCTGTCGTGCGAGGGGAGTTGTCCGCGAGCTTCTCCGGCGCGGTCTTGGTCGGAGCCGCCGAAGCGCTCGCCGGTGGCAGTGCGCTCGGAGCCGGTACCGGTGGCGGCGGCGGAGGGGTGAGCGGGCGCTGCTCAGGAGCGCCGCAGGCAGAGAGCACGACGAGCACGAGCACGGATGCGTAGCGAAGAGCGTCTTTCATGGCGTCCGACGCGTAGCCTGGAGGTCCATGCACGTCAATTGACGCGCCTTGTCGGAACCTCGCCGCGGCATGCTACGCTTGCCATGTCTTCATGCGCGCTCTTCCTCCGATCCGAGGCCTTGCCCCTGCCCCTGCCCTTGCCCTTGCCCTTGCCCTCTCATTGGCCTCTTGCCACTCTGACCCTGCTCCTCCCTCTCCCTCCCCGCCCGCCCGCGACTGCTCGCAGACCATCTGGGTCAACGCTCCCTCGGCGAAGCAGGTGTCCCTGCTCGGAAGCTGGAACGGCTGGGCAGCTCCAACGCCTGTTCCTTCCGCTGGCGCAGGGTGGTTCAAGACCATCTTGCAGCTGCCGCCAGGAGACAACGGCTACCTGGTGCAGGTCGACGGAGTCCCGCAGCTCGACGAGCGCAACCCTCTCAGCACGTTTCGCGACGAGCAGGAGGTCTCCCTGCTGCTGGTCGGCGATTGCTCCCTTCCCGAAGTGCGCGTGGACAAGATCGAGGCAAGCGACGATGGCTCCTTGACCCTCGAGGCATCCTTCCTCTCGGCCTCCACGGGCAAGGCAGTGGATCCGTCGAGCGCACGCGCACGTTTGAGGGATGGAACCTTCCTGTCCGTGCAATCGGTCGACCCGGCGAGTGGGAAGATCTCCTTGCGTGGCAGCAACCTTCCCAAAGGCAAGCACTCGCTGATCGTCGAAGCCTCGGACACGGACGGGCGCGCAGCCGGTCCTGCGCGTGCAGCCGCCTGGGTCAAGCCTGCGGCAGCCACCTGGCAGGATGGGCTCCTCTACCAGATCGTGATCGATCGCTTCCGTGGTGACGCTGGCGCCCAGCTCGCTGCACCAGCCACGCCGGGCAACCGGGCCGGTGGCACGCTCGACGGAATCCGCGCAGAGCTCGACAAGGGGACTTTCGACGCTCTCGGCGTGAGCGTGCTGTGGCTCACTCCGGTCTACCTCAACCCCACGGAGATGCGCGAGGGCAGCGGCAGCCACATGTACGAAGCCTACCACGGGTACTGGCCCATCGATGATCGCAAGGTGGATCCCCACATCGGTGGCGACCAGGCTCTGCGCGATCTGGTGGCAGCCGCTCATGCGCGCGGTATCCGGCTGCTGCTCGACTTCGTGCCCAACCATGTCTACGAAACCCACCCGCGCTACGTCGAGCACAAGGGGACGGACTGGTTTCACGACAAGTGCGTGTGCGGCAACGCAGCGTGCCCCTGGTCCACGCACATCGAGACGTGCTGGTTCACCGACTATCTGCCTGATTTCCGGTTCCAGAATCACGAGGTCATGGATCTCACCGTCCAGGACGCGATCTGGTGGAGCGATCAGTTCGACACCGATGGCGTGCGCATCGATGCCGTGCCGATGATGCCTCGGGCGACCACGCGTCGTATCGCGCATGGGCTCCGAACCGCTTGGGCCCCTCGCACCGAGAAGTTCGTGCTCGGAGAGGTCTTCACAGGGTCAGGTCGCTCGGGGATCGCCAGCATCCGCTACTTCATGGGTCCGGATGGGCTCGACAGCGCGTTCGACTTCCCCTTGATGTGGGCGATGCGCGAAGCAGTCGCTGCCAACAAGGCAGGGTTCGACCAGGTCGAGAGCGCACTGCACGAAACCGAGGTCGCCCTGGAAGGCTCGGGCGCCGTGCTCGCGCGGATCATCGGCAACCACGATACTTCGCGGTTCATGTCCGAGATCACCGGGGGCGGCGGTGGGGATCCCTGGACGAACCCGCCCGTCCAGCCCGACGATGCGACCCCATACCAGAGGCAGGCCATGGCGCTGGCGCTGCTGCTCACCGTGCCCGGCATGCCCGTGATCTACTACGGCGACGAAACCGGCATGGCGGGCGCCGGGGATCCGGACTGCCGTCGCGTGATGCCCGATCTGCAGACCTTGTCGCCTGCACGCAAGCTGCTGCTCGATCAGACCCGGAGGCTGGGGCGATTCAGAAGCTGCTCCAAGGCCCTGCGCCAGGGAGCGCGCGTGCCGCTCATGACGCTCGGGGACAGGTACGTGTATCGCCGCGATGCAGGCGACGGTTGGCCGGTCGTGGTCGTGCTCTACAAAGGCGCGGTTGCGACCGACCTCGAGCTGTCTGGCAACGCCTTGCCGCCTGGCGTATACCTGGATGTGCTAGCCGACGAACCGGTTCCGGTTGGAACCCAGGGCTACGGACAGTCGGTCCATGTGGAACCTCTGACCGCTCGTGTGCTCGTCCCTGCGGGAAATCCATGTCCTCTCTGATACGTGCTCGAAAATCATGGGGAAAACAGTCGTTGCCCTGAATAGAGTCACTAAGATAGCATCCACAGGGTGCGAGGTTGATTGCCCGGTCTGTGTGGTGAATCTCTTGCCCGAAAGGCCCTGCTTGCCATGAACACCAGGTCGTTGCTGGTCGCGCTTCCTCTTCTTGCTCTTCCTATGGCCGTCGCGGTTGCGAGCTGCGGTGGGCCTGACTCGCCTGCGGGCGGCGAGGGCGGCAGCTATCCTGCCGGAAGCGGTGGCTTCAACCCTGGCGGCACTGGCCAGGGCGGCAACGGTGCCGGTGCGAACGGCGGTAACGGCGGGCTTGGCGGGACCAACGAAGCCGGCGTGGACGTGATCGAAGAGCCAGGCCCTCCGGTCTGTGCCGAGGAATACAAGCGCTGTCCGCAGGAATTCACCTATCCGGTCGGCTTTGACGGCGGCACCGAGACGTCGGTGGAGCTCCGCGGCGACTTTGCCGCCGACGGCTGGGAGAAGGGCTTCCCGCTGCAGAAGAACGGCAACGTGTGGACTGCATCGGTCCCGGTGCCGATGGGGTGGAGCTTCCAGTACAAGTTCCTCGTCAATGGCACCTCCTGGGTGCCGGATCCGGGCCCGGCGCCCCAGGTCGACGACGGCGTGGGTGGCAAGAACTCGGTCTTCGCGGGCACGACGTGCACGTGGTGGTCGTGCGTGACCGAGCCGGCTCCCCTCAATTGCGAGGAGACGATCCGGACGTGCAACCACAAGTTCCAGTACGCGGCGGCGAGCGAGACCTCGGTCGAGGTGCGTGGCGATTGGGCTACCGACGGCTGGACCAAGGGCGTGGCGATGACCAAGGACGGCGCCTGGTGGAAGGCGTTCGTCGAGCTCAGCTGGGGCACGCAGGTTCAATACAAGTACGTGATCGATGGCACGAACTGGGTACTCGACCCGGCCAACCCCGACACCACCGGCAATCCGCCCAATTCCTTGCTCAAGAACGTCAAGTGTGGCTGGTGGTCGTGCGGCAAGCCCCCTACCGGCTACGACTGGCGCGACGCTGTGATGTACTTCGCGTTCGTGGATCGCTTCGTGGACGGCGACGCGTCGAACAACGGCACAGCGGTGCCGGGCGTGGATCCCAAGGCGAACTACCAGGGCGGTGACTGGGCTGGCGTGCTCCAGAAGATCAACGACGGGTACTTCACCGATCTGGGGATCAACACGCTGTGGCTGACCGTGCCGATGGACAACCCGGAAGCGATGGGAATCGGAGACGACGGCAAGCCGTACTCGGCGTACCACGGCTACTGGCCGAGCGATCTCACCAAGACCGAGGAGCGGTTCGGCTCCATGGTCGAGCTCAAGGCCGTAGTCGATGCTGCGCATGGCAAGCAGATGAAGGTCATCCTCGACTACGCCATGAACCACATGCACTCGGCCGCCGCACTCTACTCGCAGCACAACGACTGGTTCTGGCCGCTCGACTTCAGCGACGGCAACGGCTCGCACCACTGCATCTGCGGCGACAGCTCCTGTCCCTGGGATGGCCAGTACGCCAAGCGTTGCTGGTTCCGCGACTACCTGCCTGACTTCAACTTCACGAACGCCGATGCCCGCAAGGCGAGCATCGACAACACGATCTGGTGGATCCAGCAGACCGGCATCGACGGGTACCGTCTCGACGCGGTCAAGCACATCGAAGACCAGTGGGTGCTCGACATCCGGTCGCGCGTGAAGGCCGAGATCGAGCCCACCTCGGGCCAGCACTTCTACATGGTTGGCGAGACGTACACGGGCGATCAAGGGCTCATCAAGTACTACGTCAATCCGTCGATGCTCGACGGGCAGTTCGACTTCCCGCTGCGTGCGAGGCTCGCGCAGTCGCTGCTCACGCGCTCCGCGCCCATGTCGGATCTCGAAGGGTTCATGAACGGCAACGACGGCTACTACGGCAGCGCTGCGATCATGAGCACGTTCATCGGCAACCACGACCTGCCGCGTGCCATCCACCTCGCCGAGGACTCGCCGATGTGGAACGACGTGTGGGCCAACGGCAAGGACAAGGCGTGGAGCAACATGCCGGGGCAGCCTGCGAGCAACTCGGCCTACGAGCGGATGGCCAACGCCTTCACCATCCTGATGACCACCAAGGGCATCCCGCTGATCTACTACGGTGACGAGATCGGGCTCGCGGGCGCGGGCGATCCGGACAACCGTCGCATGATGCAGTGGACCGGCTACGGCGCAGGGCAGAATCTGCTCCTCGCCCACCTCAAGAAGCTCGGCAAGATCCGTGCGGATCACGAGGCGCTCCGCAGGGGATCGCGCACCACGATCGGCAACACGACGTCCGAGACCATGGCCTACAAGATGGAATCGGGCAGCCAGACCGTGTACGTGCTGGTCAACCGCGGCGACGCCCAGCAGTCCATCGGCGGTCTTCCCAGCGGCTCGTTCGACGAGCTGCTCACGGCCACCACGGTCAGCGGACCGTCGGCCACGGTCCCGCCCCGCTCCTCGATGATCCTCGTAGCGAAGTAGCAATCGCTGGGATGGCCCCGCGACCGTGATGGTGCCGCGACCGAAGTCCCATGCGCCCCCCCTTGCGCGCCCTGCCTTGTCCGGTTGCTCCCCCAGGCCAAGCTGACGCCGCCCCGGGTCACAGCCACGGCAGCTTCCTTCGGAATTGCTCTCGTATCGCTTCGACTTCGATCGCTTCCGGCAACACCGGCTTGGACTGCACCTTCGGCACACCCTCCCAGATGTCGTCGGTTCCCATCAGCGCTGCACCGTACGCAGCAGACCCGGTGAACTCCAGGGGCCGAAGATCTGCGATGCACGACGTGTCTGGCGGCAAGGTCGGGTCCTCGAACCACGACTTCGCGATCTGCATGCCACACGGTCGAGCTCCTGCCGTCTGGACTGGTGATTGACGGAGCACGCAGTGGTTCGCCAGGGGGACTTCCACGAAGTGCTGCGCAGATCCCTGCAGGTGAGGCTTGACGAGCGAAGCGAGCTCGATGGGCGTCTGATAGTCGAGCGTGCCGTTGACAATGAGCATTCTCGCGTCCGCCGACGCCCACTGGTGATGGAATGGGTCGGAGGGAGCCACGGGCCAGAGGCCGAGCTTGGCTACGTTGGCGACACGATAGTCGAGGTAGGTCGATGCAACTCTGGCCTGGGAATCGTACCATCGGCTCACCGGATCCGGCGGCTGCCCGCTCATGAGCTCCGCGAACGCAACATGATAGAAGAGCGCCATGGACTGCGCTCGGTCATATACGTCCGACTTGCCGGCAGGCGCCGCGGGGCCCATGCCCAGCACCGTGCCGAACAGATTGGTGAGAGCGACCACATCGTCGTCCGTGCATCGCGCGAGTCGATAGTAGGCGGCGACCATCAGCGTTCGGGCGTACCAATCCTCTGCAAGGACCGCAGCGAGGATACGCATGTAGGCATCTGCAGGGCCGTCTGGAGCCACGTTGCCCTTGAGCGTCGCGCACGCACCCTTGCCGAAAGACTCGAGCGCAGCCAACGCCGTCTCCTCCGCCTTGACACCCATCTTGCCGTTGCAGAACGGGTCTGACGAGCAAGCCTCCAAGACCTTACGCACCGTGACGATCCCGTTCTCATCGAGCCGATCGAGGTAGCACCCGTCGGAAGGCACCATGGAGTCGAGGAGGATCGCGTCGGCTTGGTTCGGATAGAGCTGTGCGTAGCGGTGACCAAGATAGGTTCCGTAGGAGACTCCATAGTAGAAGACCCTGCCGCACGGACGTCGGAACAGCTCGATCGCGAACGCATGGTCCCTGGCCGTTTGCGTCACCGTGAAGGCGTCTGTGTCGTACCACTGATTCTTCAGGTATTCGATGCAGGCCGGCCACTCCTGGTCCGTGATGAAGAACCCGCCTTCGGAGCTTCCGCTTTCCTGGTCCGGGCACCCCATGCGGACCGACTGCCCTGTTCCCCGCTGGTCCATGGCAAAGATGTCCGCCTGGAAGTAGCTCGCCCAATCCTGCAGGATGGGCCCGAAGTCGGTGACCGACGAGCCGCCAGGCCCGCCTTCGTTGACCCAGAGCTGCCGCACGTGCGGCGCAGGGCCGAGCTTGCGCTTGATGCGTAGCGGGATCGTTTCTCCCTCAGGCTGGTCCCAGAACAAGGGAACGCGGATGTCCGCGCACTCCCCGTCGCCTGTCCCTTTCGCTTCGTCCAAGGGACAGCTCTTCCATTCGACCGTCTGGTCGAGCAGCGGCTTGGGGAAGGAGGCTATGTGGCTCGCAGCTTCCCCGCACGCTGGATCGACATCGCTTGCCGTATCGCTGTGCTCTCCATCGGTCGGATCCGTCGCATCCAACGTGGCATCCTGCAGGCTGGCTCCGCCATCGGAGGTGAGGCTCGGCTCGACCGGATCACCAGCGTCGCCGCACCCGAGGAGTGCGATGCAGACGGGCACCCACACAATGCAGATCGGCAGGACGCGCTTGCGTTTCATGGGCCGTGCGAGGAAGCACGATCCGTGCCCGTGCGAATCGCCAGGCATGGGTCGGAGCTTGGAGAGGGGACAGACGGAGCAGACCGCAGAATGCGTGCGGTTGTTGACGCGGGATCGTCGCGATCACGACGGCAAGACCTCACTGCCCGGATCGATGCGCCGCAGCGCGCCGCGCCTGTCGGGCGAAGCGCCTGCCAAAGCAGGCGACGCAGCGAACGGCCAGGAGATGGGTGACGCCGCTCTCCGGAAGGCGCATGCTCGCCGGATGTCTGAAAGCAGGATCTGGGCAGCTCGAGGCGTCAAGAAGCGCCTGGCAGATCTGTGGCTCAACGTGTTCGGATGGAAGGTCGAGGGCGGGGCGCCTGACATTCCCAAAGCCGTGGTCGTCGCAGCGCCCCACACTTCCTACTGGGACCTTCCCTTCACGCTCGCTGTCGCCTGGTCACTCGGCGTCCAGGTCAAGTGGCTCGGCAAGCACACCCTCTTCCGTCCGCCGTTTCGCACGTTCTTCCGTGCGCTCGGAGGCATCGCCGTTGATCGACGAGACCGTCACGATCTGGTGCCCCAGGTGGTGCGTCTGGTGCGGCAGGCGGATCGTCTGATGGTGATCATCCCGCCCGAAGGGACGCGCTCCCAGGCTCGTCGATGGAAGACCGGCTTCTATCACATCGCGCGCGGTGCGCAGGTCCCGATCATCCTCGGCTTCCTGGACTACGAGCGCAAGGTCGGAGGGCTTGGGGAGGTGTTCTGGCCCACCGAGGATCTGGCTGCAGATGCGGACCGAATCAACTCGTTCTACAGGGAAATCAAAGGGAAGAACTCCCACCTCTTCACGCCGATCAAGCTTGCCGAGCAGGGCGCGCTCCCCGTGCCGGGCGCTCCATGACATTGCGATTCCCCCTGACCCAGCTAGAATCGTCGTGATGCTCAAGGCGACACGCGGAGGCGCCAGGAACCTGTCAACCCGAGTGGGGCTGCGCCTGCCGGTGATCGGACTCGCTGCCGGAATCCTGATCCCTGCCTGCACCTTGAACTCCCACGGTGAGGCGGTCGAAGACCTGTCCGATGCAGCGACCGGCTCGGATGCAAGCCAGGATTCCGCGACGTCCGTTGGAGGCTCCGGTGGCTCCGAAGGCAAGGGTGGCAGCGGCGCAGAGGCAGGTGTGGCGGGAACGAGCGGTGCCGGCGCCGCAGGGGGCATGGACGGCACCGGGGGCGTCTCCGGCTCCGCGGGCGCAGGCGGAACGGCCGGCCCGTGCACGCCAGGTGAGACGCTGTGCTCGGGCGGAAGCGTGCTCACATGTCTGGCCAGCGGAGAGTATGGGGCGCCAGTGCCCTGCGCCAGCAATGCGTGCGCTGAAGGGATTTGCTCTCCCTGCCCCGCAGGGACGCGCGATTGCGACGGCAACGCGGTCAACGGCTGCGAAGGCATTGGCGGCCATTGCTTCGCCTACACTCCGAGCAACGTCGATCCTTCGAGCTACTGGAATTGGGAGAACGCGACCGCAGCAACGCTGAGCTGCGACGAGACGCTGGACACTTCCGCATTGCCTGCAGTCGGGTCAGGGACTGCAACCCTGTGTGGCGTGACCCTCCCGTATGAAACACGCTCCCAGCCCAATGGCCCGAACATCGCGATCTTCTGGGTCAAGGGCCTGACGGTTACGTCGGGCTCCACCATCCGACTCCAGGGCGACAAGCCAGTGGCATTCATGGTGGACGGCGCGGTCGAGATTGCAGGTACGCTCGATGCTGGATCGACTTCGAGCTCGGCCGGGGCCGGTGCTTCGGCTTCGGGCTGTGCAGCTCCTGAAGGGACTCCGAGCCACGGAGGCGGCGGCGGTGGTTTCCAGTTCGCAGGCAGCGGCGGGGCTGCGCGCGACATTGGCGAAGCGTCTTCCTGCCCTGCCACGCAGTTTGCTGGCCCTGCGCTCAGCTGCAGCCTCGTTCCGCTGCGGGCAGGGTGCGCTGGAGGCAAGGGCGCGGACGGCCAATCGAAAGACGATGCCACCAAGTTCATCGCCCCAGGCGGCGCAGGTGGATATGGTGGCGGTGCAGTACAGATCAGCGCGAGCGGTGCTGTGGTGATCACAGGCGCCATCACCGCGGGTGGCGCAGGCGGTGGCCCGGGCTCTCTGGCAGCGGCCGAGAACACGGCGCAGCTTGCGCCCTCCTGCGGGGGTGGAGGCGGCAGCGGCGGCGCCATCTTGCTGGAAGGCAAGGGCGTCATCACCAACTCCAAGGTCTTCGCCAATGGCGGGGGCGGGGGAGGCGGCGGGCCGGGCCAGCGAGACACGCACAATGGCCCCTGCGGCAAGATTGGGACGGCAGGCGGCAACGGCACTGCGGACACGACGCCAGCGACGCCCGGCCAGCGCGGCGAAGGGCTGCTGGACAGCTCTTGCGCTGATGGTGGCTATACGCCGAACAAGTGGCCTGGAAACGGTGCGAATGGCGGGACCACCGGCACTCCCACCCTGGAAGCCGTCTGCGGCGAGCACTGGCAAGGGGGAGGCGGCGGTGGCGGCGGCGGTGGCTGGATTGTCGTGAATTCCTACTGAGGACCGGCGCAGCAGCAGGTGCTACTGGCACGCGCCGACGTGGAAGAAGCCCTTGGCCTCCAACGGGTACTCATCGCCGGCCTGCGCTCCGATGGCCTCCTTGAACGAGCATTCGTTCGAGAAGGTCTGCGGCGTCTCCATCAGCACCTGGCCGCATACGGGGTAGTAGCCTGTCTGGCACTTCGGCGGCTGGTTGCACGGCCCGGACCTGACGTTGGAGCTGATCACGTACGGCATCGAAGACAGCCACGACTGCGCTTCCGCATCGTCGTTGAAGTTCTTGATGTACACGTAGGTGTCAGTGTTTTCGGGCCACTGCACCATCGCCGTGGCGCACAGGTCCACGTCCGCGCACTCTCCCGTAACGTACTTGCCCTTGGACTCCTGCGGCGTTTCGTCGCCAGCGTCGGAGAGCACCGCCGCACGGAACGCGCACTCGTTGCTGAACTGGATGTTCTGTCCCTGCGCGGTCTGGGCGCACACGGGCGCATAGTCCTGGGAGCACGACAGCGGCTCGTTGCAGGGACCTGCGACTACGTTCGCGGTGTCAGCCGTGGGCCAGGTCTGGGACAGCCAGAGCTGGGCGTCGGCCTCGGTATCGAAGTTGCGCGCGCCGAAGAACAGGGTCTGGCTCGCTGCGTCGTAGTCGGTCGCGATGGCGCAGAAGTCCACGTCCGGCGTCTTGACCACGACCTCTGCGGAGCCCTGTCGATTCCCCTTGGAGGTCACCAGCAGGCGGTACTCGCCATCGGACGGCAGGTCGAGACTCAAGTTCGAACTGTGGGCATTGGGCTGCTGGTTCAGCCGAAGGATCCACCCCGGCGTTGTGGTGTTGTCGCTGGTCGCGATGTGGTGGTTGCCCTTGTAGAGCCGAGCCCGCGTGTCGAGCCCGGGTTCCTGAGCGTCGCCATGCTCGAACAGCCCGTCGACGTACAGGTCGATGTGCTGTCCAGCCTTGCCCTTGAACCGGTATTCGCGCATCTGATTCTTCTTGGCAGGCGAGTCGCACCAGTCCCAAGCAATGAAGCTGCCCGAGGTGGAGTACCAGCCCTCGGACCAGGTGCCCACGCCTCCGCAATAAGCAGCATCCTGTGCGCAGCTCGCGTACTTCAGCAAATGCCCGGTGCAGCCGTCTCGCCACCCCTCGCTCTTGCTCCCGATCGCCGTGCAGACAGGCGTGCACCCGATCGCTGCAACCTTGACCTCGCCGAACCCGATCGTCTCGACAGTCGTTCCCAGCGCGTCGCTGGAAACTTCAGTCCCATCCACCTCTGCTTCGTCGAGCCCTGTCGTGACTCCAGTTGCGCACCCGGCTGTGCAACCCACCGCAGCCACTGCCCCCACCATCATCCAGATCTTCGCGTTCATCTCTGTCTCCCGTTCGTCTCGTCCACCCCGGGCACACGAGCGAGACCGCCCGATTCGGGCGAAAAATACCGATTCCCGTGCCCTTCGCCCCGCCGCATGACCTGCAAGAGGGCATGTGCGAGAGGGTGCGTGTATTCCACACCTCACGGCGAGAATGCAAGCGGGAAATGGAAGCTCCTCCGGGCATCGGGAAAGTGGCTCGGAGAGCGACCCCAGAGATCACGGAGGTCACAGAGGTCACGTGGATGGCGCAGAAGGGATGGGAAAGCGGCAAATCCCGCAGGCTGCCGCGGAAACGATCAGAAGGGGGGCGGGTTCTGACGGTCCAGGCATGCCGTGGCATGCCCGCCTCGGGCATGCTGGTAGCATGCCGCCACGGACCCTTGGGCTACCTGGAGCTCCGTGTAGATGTTGTGTGCTGCTGTGGCGGCTTGCCACGGGCAAGCCCTAGACGGGCATGGCATGCCATGCCCTGCAAGGTGATGATCCTCCTCCCCAGCGCTCTTCCCCTGCCTCGCCTATTCGTCTCCCCGCTGCTTGACCTTGGCAAGCTTTCTCCAGCGCTCGATCTCGTCGCGCGATCGCTTCTTGAACCGCCGCCTTGCGAGACGTGCGCGGACGTCCCCTGCCCACTGGAGCAGAGTGTTGAACAGCGGCTCGTCGCCGCGCCTATCCGGCTCAACCCTGTAGATGCGCATCGAGAACCGAGCCATCTCCTGCTCGTCGACGAGCTCCTGCTCGCACACCGAGCACCACGCCTCGCCTGTCCAATGTTCTTCGCATACCCTGCACGAGCACCGAGGGCAATGGCGGGTCGATGCGCCATCGCAGAACGCGCACGGCGGCTCGCGATAGGTCATGCGTCGTGGCCTCGCGCCAGCCCTGCGCGCCCTACCCAGTCCACCGCGAACTGCAGGGCGATTCGACCGCTGCAGTCTCCCTTCCTCTGGGACCAGAGGATCGCCGCTGCCTCCGCCTCCTTCGTCCACTCGACCTTCACTTCGCTCCTGCGAGCGAGCTTCGCGACCCACTGCCGGACCACGTCGACGTACAGGCTCTGGCTGAACGGGTGGAACGCCACCCAGAGGCCGAATCGGCCTGCGAGCGAGATCTTTTCTTCCACCGCTTCGCCGTGATGCACCTCCCCTTCGACCATCATCGCGCCGCGGTTGTCGCTCGCAAACTCCGCAACAAGATGCCTCCGATTCGAGGTCACGTAGATGAGCAGATTGTCGGGAAGGGCATTGACCGTGCCGTCCAGCGCGCTCTTGAGCGCCTTGTAGCTCGCGTCCGTGGACTCGAACGACAGGTCGTCCGAGAAGACGATGAACTTGTAGGGCTCGTTCTTCACCGCATCTGCGATGGCCCTGAGGTTCACCAGGTCGTCCTTGTCCACCTGGATGATTCTCAACCCCTGGGCTGCGTGCTCGTGGAGCAGGGCGCGGACCACCGAGGACTTGCCTGTGCCGCGCGTGCCCCACAGCAGCGCATGATTCGCAGGCATGCCTGCGAGCAGCTGGCGGGTGTTGTCCTGGAGCATCTGCTTCTGCGAGTCGATCCCCAGGAGATCTTCCAGGCGAGTCGCCTCGATGCTCTGGACCGGCTGCATGGTCCCTGCGAACGTGCTGCGGTGCCAGTTGGCCGCGAGGCAGCTTGCCCAGTCGATCTTCAGGGAAGGCTTGGGCAGCAGCGGCTCGATGGCACAGAGCACCCGCTTCAGCTGTGCGGTCAGTTCCGGATCGAGGCTCACGTAGCTCCCACTTTCTGCGATGCGGGCCGGGGCAGGGACGAAGCCCATGCCCCGTGACGGGGTCCCGACCGCTGCGCTCTGCCTGGCCTACGACTTCTTGGGTGGCGTGGCGCCGACCTTGTCCAGGACCAAGGCCTTGTAGAACTCGCGGTTCAGGCGCGTGATGAACTTGACGTCGATGCCCTTCGGGCAGGCTGCCTGGCACTCGTAGTGGTTCGAGCAGTTGCCAAAGCCGTTCTCCGCCATCGCCTGGATCATCGCGGCAACCCGCTCGGGCGCCTCCACCTGCCCCTGGGGCAAGGCGGCGTACTGAGCTACCTTGGCGCCACCGAAGAGCATGGCTGCACCGTTGGGGCAAGCCGCCACGCAGGCGCCGCACCCGATGCACTCCGCGGCGTCCATCGCATAGTCGGCATCCCGTTTGGCGATGGGCGTCGAGTTGCCGTCTGGCACCCCACCCGTGTGACAGGAGATCCAGCCTGCAGCCTGGATGAGCCTGTCCAGCGCGCCGCGGTCCACCATGAGATCGCGAATGATGGGGAAGGCACGCGCGCGCCAGGGCTCCAGGTAGATCGAGTCGCCGTCCTTGAACTTCCTCATGTGCAGCTGGCAAAGCGTGGTGCGCTTCTGCCCGCCGTGCGGCACGCCGTTGACCACGGCCGAGCAAGTCCCGCAGATCCCCTCGCGGCAGTCGTGATCGAAGGTGATCGGATCCTTGCCCTGCTTGATCAGGTCCTCGTTCACCACGTCCAGCATCTCCAGGAAGGAGTGGTGCGGCGTGATGCCCTTGGCCTCGTACGTTTCGAAGTTGCCCGGCTTGTCGGGGCCCGCCTGCCGCCAGACAATCAGCTTGATGTTCATCGTCCCGTGACCAGAAGCTTGCGCGCTCATCACTTGTAGCTCCTCACTGCGAGGTGGACGTTCTCGAACTTCAGCGGCTCCTTGTGGAGCTCAGGCTCCTGGCCGGCCCCCTTGAGCTCCCAGGCCGCCACGTAGCAGAAGTTCGCGTCATCGCGCTTCGCCTCGCCATCCGGGTATTGATACTCCTCGCGGAAATGGCCTCCGCACGACTCGTTGCGGTGCAGAGCATCGCGGGCGAGAAGCTCGGAGAACTCGAAGAAGTCCGCAGTGCGCCCCGCGTTCTCGAGCTGCTGGTTGGTCTCCATGCCTCCGCCTGACACCTTGACGTTCTTCCAGAACTCCTCGCGGATGGCAGGGATCTTCTGGATGGCCTCGGTCAACGACGCTTCGGAGCGCCCCATGCCGACGTTGTTCCACATCAGGCTTCCGAGCTCGCGCATGAACTCGGTGACCGTGCGCTTGCCGTTGACGCCCAACAGCTTCTTCTCGGTCTCCTGGACGTCGGCGATCGACTTGAGGCACTCGGCGTGGTCGGGCTTCACCTTGCCCGGCTTCGCCGCCGCGAGATAGCCGCCGATCGTGTACGGGATCACGAAGTAGCCGTCGGCTAGCCCCTGCATCAGCGCGCTCGCTCCCAGGCGATTCGCGCCGTGCACCGAGAAGTTCGCTTCCCCGAGCACGAACAGGCCGGGGATGTTGCTCATCAGGTTGTAGTCCACCCACAGGCCGCCCATCGAGTAGTGCGGCGCAGGGTAGATCCGCATCGGCTGCTTGTAGCCGTCCTCGTCCGTGATCCGCTCGTACATCTCGAACAGGTTGCCGTACCTCTCCCGGATCACGTTCTCGCCGAGCCGCTTGATCGACGCCGCGAAGTCGAGGTACACGCCGCGTCCGCCCGGTCCTACGCCGCGGCCGTCGTCGCAAGCTTCCTTGGCCGCACGCGACGAGATGTCGCGCGGGGCGAGGTTGCCGAAGGTCGGGTACTTGCGCTCGAGGTAGTAGTCGCGATCATCCTCCCCGATCTCGTTCGGCGGCTTGTTGCAGTCCTCCTTCTTCTTCGGGACCCACACCCGCCCGTCGTTGCGCAGCGACTCGGACATCAGCGTCAGCTTCGACTGGTAGTCGCCCGCCTGCGGGATGCACGTCGGATGGATCTGCGTGAAGCACGGGTTCGCAAAGTACGCGCCCTTCTTCGCCGCCTTCCAGATGGCCGTGACGCTGCACCCCATCGCGTTGGTCGACAGGTAGAAGACGTTGACGTACCCGCCGGTTGCCAGCACCACCGCATCGCCCACGTGCGTCCGGATCTCTCCGGTCACCAGGTCACGGACCGTGATGCCCTTGGCTTCGCCGTCCACCACCACCAGGTCGAGCATCTCCGTGCGGGGGAACAGCTTCACCGAGCCGGCCTTGATCTGACGCGACAGGGCCGTGTAGGCGCCCAGCAGAAGCTGTTGGCCCGTCTGGCCCCGTGCGTAGAACGTGCGAGAGACCTGTGCGCCGCCGAACGAGCGGGTGTCGAGGTAGCCGGCGTAGTCGCGAGCGAACGGCACGCCCTGCGCCACGCATTGATCGATGATGTTGTTGGAGACCTGAGCGAGACGCCACACGTCGGCTTCGCGTGCGCGGAAGTCACCCCCCTTGATCGTGTCGTAGAACAGCCGGTAGATGCTGTCGCCGTCGTTCGGGTAGTTCTTCGCAGCGTTGATGCCGCCCTGCGCCGCGATGGAGTGGGCGCGACGTGGGCTGTCCTGGTAGCAGAACGCCTCGACGTTGTAGCCGAGCTCGCCCAGGCTTGCCGCTGCCGATGCGCCGGCAAGGCCCGTGCCCACCACCAGGACCTTGTACTTGCGCTTGTTCGCCGGGTTCACCAGCTTCAGCTCGAAGCGGTGCTTGTCCCAGGACTCTTCGATGCGTCCAGTCGGTGCTTTTCCATCAAGAATCATGGTGTCGTCCTTACTTCAGGATGCCAGCGAGAATGACCGCGGGAATCGCCCCGAAGCCGACCAGGAAGATCCCCGAGAGCACCTTGCCCCATAGGCCGTACTCCGGAAGCAGCTTCGCGTTGCTCAAGCCGAGCGTCTGAAACAGGCTCTGGATCCCGTGCCAGAGGTGCAGACACAGCGCCACCATCGCCACCAGGTACACGCCGCCGATCACCGCACCCGAAAGGCTATCGACGACCATCTGGTAGACGTCGGGCCGACCCATGGTGTCCGTGCCCAGCATCAGATCGCTGGGCGTCACCCGGAAGGTGAAGTGCGCCAGGTGGTAGATGACGAACGCACCGATCGCAGCGCCGGTCCAGATCATGTTCTTGCTGGAGAAGGTCGCGCGCAGCGACCGCGACACCGCGTACTTCTTCGGGTTCGCTGCCCAGTTCTCGAGCGTGATCTGGATCGACATGTACACGTGGAGGATGAGCGCCGACCCCATCACGATCCGGGTCCCCCACACGACCGGAACCAGCTTGTGAAGACCTTCTGCGTACGCGTTGATGCCGTCCGGGCCTTTGAAGACGGTCAGGTTGCCCAGCAGGTGGCCAACGACGAACAGGACCATGAGCAGGCCCGTGACCGCCATGACCCCCTTTCTGCCGATCGAAGTCGAAAACAGTCGCATCTGCCTTTCCCTTCTCCGTGGAAAACAGCCGAAAAACCGAGCTTGCGACGCGTCGAGCCGAGGAGCAGGCGCGCGAGGCCGCACGATGCGTCCGCGCGCACGGGTCTGTCAAGAAGTTGAAGAGGTGCGTTCACGATTTGGGCGGGCTCAAGGTAGCCCCAACGGGGCCGCAGGCCACGGATCGAGCTGCGGCGCGAGTTGCTCGCAGTTTTGTGGCAGGGGCTGGCCGGGGCGGATGTCACTTGATGCGTGCCACCAGCTGGCGTAGCCCTTCGGACGCGAACTGAGAGCCGCCGGCTGACCTGCCGCGCCCAGGATCCATCACATCACCCGTGCAGGTTCGGCCACGTCCGCGACGAGGCACAAGGCGCCGATCGGTCCTGCATCCCGATGTGCGCGGCTGCTCCGCGAGCTCGCGTCACCTTCTGCAGCGCGTCACCGCGCTCGCGCGCCGTGCGCCTCCTCCGCCTCGTGCGCGAATGCGACTCCGCCTACCACGGGGCGTACAGGCCGAGAGCCAACTCGTTTCTGTCGGGATCGTTCAGCGGACACTCTGCCGGCGCGCCCGTGGTCGCGCACCTCGAGGGGCACAAGCAGGGAAGGTCGCGTGGTCTGCTGGAGTGGGTGATCGCGGAGCGCAACAACGTGGAGCTCCGGCCCCGAGATTGCCCGTACGCCCCATCTTTCGCGTGGTAAACTGCTTCGGCGCGTGCTACTTCCATCGACGTAACCCTGATCTGAGCTACGGCCGGTTCCCGGCCTGGATTTCCGGAGGTTTGGCTCCATGATTCGTGCCGCGAGAAGCCTCGTCCCGCGACTCGCCCTCGCCGCCGGCGTGTTCGTGGCCTTGTCTGCTGCTGCGCGCCCTTCCCCGGCGTACCAGCGCACCCTCAAGTACATGACCACCGGCAACGGGTTCGGATTCCAGGTCTACGACGCTGACGCCAAGAAGCTCGTCGAGTTCCTGGAGCACCCCTACCGCTTCCTGGGGCCTCGACCTGGCCAGCTGCAGTCCGATGGCATCATTCGACGCAACCTGATGTTCGACATGTACTTCGGCGTCAAAGGTTCCGGCGGCGCGGGGTGGCTGAATACCGGCATCGCATCCGAGCCTGACTACGTCGATCAATCCAACATCATCCGCGCGCCCATCTCCCTGGGTGGGATGAGCACTGAATCGTTCTTCTTCTCGCCGTTCGGCTACCAGGGCAACGCGCTGGTGGCGGTCATCAAGGCCGCCACTGCCACCGATGCGTACATCCTTCTCAACTTCCACATGGGAAGCGGGGAGAACAATCCGGGGGCAGATGGCGAGCTGATCAAGCCTGTGGACGGCGTCGATGGCGCTGTTCAGGAGACCGGAGCGGGTGGCGGCGCACTCGTGTACGTCGGTCTCAGCGGCCTCGACCACGCCGACTGCGGCGGCGCCTACGGCAAGGTCCAGGCGGGGCAGGACCTTGCGGACAACGCGAACTGCTCGGGCAACGATCAGAGCATAGGCTTCCAGAAGAAGCTCGGTGCTGATGGCATGTGGGCGGTGGGGGTCCAGTTCGTGGAGAATGCGGCGGACGCCGCGAAGGCTGCGGGGGATCTCAAGGCGTGGGCGAACAACCGCACTCCGCAGCAGATGGTCGACGACACCCAGGCGGAGTTCAATGCCTGGCGCAAGCCGCCTCCAGCGCAGATCGAGTTCAAGACCGACGAGCTCAAGATATGGCGGCAGAGCGAAACCGTGCTCCGGATGGGGCAGGTGCTCGAGCCGTACACGGACACGCGCAAGAGCCACGGGATGATGCTCGCGAGCCTTCCCCACGGCGAATGGCACAGCGGCTGGGTACGCGACGGCATGTACGCGATCGTGGCGTTGGCGCGCAGCGGCCACGCCCAGGAGACCAAGTACGCCTTGGACTTCCTGATCAACGCAGCGCCGGTGGGCACAGGCAAGTACAAGGACTGGTTCGAGGTTCAGGACTACCGCATCTCGACCGTGCGCTACTTCGGCTCCGGGGAGGAAGACGCGGACTTCTCCGGTCAGCCCACACCGAACATCGAGGTGGACGGCTGGGGGATGGCGTTGTGGGCCGCCCGGCAGTACGTGGACGCAACCGGCGATGTCGGCTGGCTCAACGAGAAGACCAAGATCTACCCTGACAAGACCAACTACCAGGTCATGGTGGAAGGCATTGCAGACAAGCTGGCGGGCTACCTGGAGCCAACGGGCATCGTCAAGAAGGACTCTTCGATCTGGGAGGTCCACCAGGGCAAGGCGAGGCACTATGCCTACACCACGCTCGCTGCGGCGCGCGGGTTCTGCGACATGGCAGCGCTCGCAGCGCGCACGGGCAACGATGCGGACTCGCAGAAGTACCGTGAGCTCTCCCAGAAGGTCGGCAAGGGATTCGTCTCGACGTTCGTGGACCAGAACAACGCATTCGTCGGATCGCTCGAAGGGATTACCCCGTCGAGGGCCGACGCCGCCGTGATCGAGGTCTTCACGTGGAACATCATCACGAAGTACGATGCGGTGTGGGTGCAGCCGACGTTCGACTTGCTCAATAAGCTGCAGGTTTCCAGCGGCGGCTACAAGCGCAACGACGAGGGGCTGAGCACCTACGACGAGCACGAGTGGATCCTGATCGACCTGCGCATGTCCGATGCGCTGCGCCGGGCCGGGAAGACCGAGCGAGCCGACCAGCTGCTCGACACCATCGTCGGCAAGGCCGCCGTCAACTTCGGCCTCGTGCCAGAGCTCTACAGCGCAGTGTCGAGCGAGGCACCGATCGGCAATTACTGGGGGAGCATCCCGATGGTCGGCTACGGTGCCGGCGCGTACATGCTGACCCTGTTCGATCGCGCCGGGCTGATCGAGCCGAACGACTGCGGGACCAAGCCCCCTCCTCCGACCGACGGAGGAACAGGGGGAGCTGGTGGCACCGGAAATGGCGGAGCAGGAGGAGGCGGCGGCGACGGCGGCACGGGTCAGAGCGGCCAGGCGGGCACAGGCGGCTGCGACGACATTCTCGGCTGCGGCGGAACGGATCCGAACGCAGCCAGCGACGCCGAGATTCCGCGCAAGGGCGCGTGTATGTGCCGGATCGACGACAATGCTGCACGGACCGGCGAGTGGCTCTCGCTGACCCTGCTGCCGCTCGCGTACGTCGTGCGCCGGCTCGCGCGACGTCGAGGACAGGTGTCTCGCCGATCATGAGCGGCGAGGCAAACGAGCCAAGCGACTTCCCAGCTCGAATGGGTAGGAGGATCCACGGGCATGCGTAGGATAGGTCATCTGCTTCTGGTTCAGGCCATCGTGTCGGTAGCGGCTGTGGCGAGTGCACAGCAGCCCGGCTCGGACCCACAACCGGACAAGGCTCCGCCCGCGCCCACCGAGAGCGCACGGCCTGCGGAGCCTCCCGCACCGCCCACCCCGACGGTCGCGGCGCCGCCGGCCGCTGCCACGACCCCGCCGCCGGCGCAACGGCCCGCTGCCACGGCGCCTCCCTCGGCCAACGCCCCTGCTCCACCGAAAGTCGAAGAGCAAGAGTACGTCCCGCGCCTGCTCGCTCCCACGTTTGCCGAGGATCGCTATCCCGGGGACCCGGTGGGAGGCCAGACTGACGTGGAGCTCTCGCGAGGCGGCAAGCTGCCTCCCTTGAGGTTCGCCCTTCACGGCTACTTCCGAGCACCGATGCGATTCTCTCGCGTGCACCGCGCCGCTGGCACGACCACCTCCGAGGAAGGCGAGTACAACTACCGCACACCCTTCCTGGTCGACGACGACTACTACAAGTCGGGCTTTCTCTACCTTCCCATCAACGAGCGGGCGTGGAACGAAACGTACCTGAGCGTCGGCAACGAGCGGATGACCGCCACTGTCGGGCTTGCCTCCACCCAGTTCTCCGACGCCGAGACGCCGACGATCGACAAGCAGTTCGGCATCGCCCAGGGGTGGCTCACCTACCGCTACAAGATCGTCGAGGGACTCGGCTTGCGCGTCAAAGGAGGCGCGTTCTGGGATCGCTTCGGCTACCTTCCCAAGTACGACACCTACATCTTCGGCCGCACGCATCAGGTCGGTGGGCAGGCAAGGCTGGAATTCCAGACCGGGCCCTTCACCTTCTGGGTCCTGGACGGCGTCGGAACCCATGGCGAGGACATCGCGTCCAAGCATGGGCTCACCATGGTGCACTACGCTCACGGCGGCGTGAGCTACGATCGCACGGTCGAGGTCGGCGTCTACTATCTGAACGCTTCCACCAAGGACAAGCGCCAGTTCCAGGACATCACCGACTCGGACATGACCGTGCTCGGGGTGGATGCCAGGGTGAGCACGTTGCTCGGCAAGGGGTACGTGGCGTACTCGAGCATCGACGCAAACCGGGTGTTGTACCTGTCCCCTGCGCTGGAGGTCATGCATTCGTACGGCCGAAGGATCATGGACAACTACCTGGGGACGGACGCCAAGACCAATGGTGGGATGGGCTTCCTGAAGAATCTGGCCTTCCAGTACGACTTCAGCGTGGCAAACCTCTACCGCGGTCTCATGAAGACCAAGGCTTCCCCCCTACCCTGGGGAGGAGACATCACGGCTTCCGTCTTCGGCATGCTCACCAAGGTACAGAGCGATCAGCCCACGGACTGGTCCACCACGGACACCATCCGCGATACCCGTCGCGATGGCGTGTCCAAGTGGAAGTGGGGCACCGAAGGAGGATGGCGCGCGACCGAATGGGCCGGCATCTTCCTGCGCTACGATCATGTCGTGCCCGACCAGGACGACAGCGCCACCACCTTCCGCGTGATCTCCCCCCGCATCGCGCTGTTCACGCACTTCCTCACCCAGGAGATGATCTTCGTTCAGTTCTCGCGATACTGGTACAAGCAGGCGGTCCAGCTTCGCCAGGGAGAGATCCAGGGCGAGCGCTATCCCGATGAGAAGGTCTTCAAGCTCCAGGCGCAGATCACCTACTGACGGCACGAGATGCACTTTGCGGCCAAACGCGCTACCATGATGAGGCGACCATGAGACTCGCACCCTGCTCGCTCTTGCTAGGTGGGCTACTGATTGCAGGATGTGACCCGGATACGACTCCCATTCCCAGGGGTGACTCCGGCGTCGATGGCGAGGCCGGCGGCGGCACGGGTGGTGCGGCCGGGACCGGCGGAACGGCTGGCACTGCGGGCACGGGCGGCGCTGCTGGGGATGCAGGGCAGGGCGGCGCAGCGGGTGACGCTGGCGACGACGCGCCTGACGAAGGTGGCGATGCGGCGGGTGCGGGAGGAAGCGCAGGGGGCGCCACAGGCTACACACACACGATCGTCATCGACGGCGTGAACGACTTCGATACGACCAAGGACAAGTTTGCCACCTCTTCGACCGCGCCAGACCTCTACCAGGGCTACGTGGCCTGGGACTCCAACTTCCTGTACGTCGGCATGGATGGCGCGGCGCTTTCCAGCAAGAGCTCGACGGACTGGGTTGTCGTCTATCTGGGTGGGACGCCGGGGTCTCAGACGGGAATCGGCTACGGCGCACAGACAGCACCCGGGCTCCCCATGCAATCTGCGTGGCACGTGAGGTGGAAGGCCGACGGAAGCTACACCGACGCGCAGAAGTGGGACACCGGCACGAGCGCATGGATTGCCGCGGGGTGGGCCGTTCAGCAGTCTTCCAGCGGCCAGTACATGGAGATGGCCCTGCCGCGTCTCGAGTTCGGAATGCCCGCCAAAGTCCAGGTCGTGTTCTCCATGCTGCGCGAAGCGGCCGGCAACGAATGGACCTGGGCCGGCGTTCCTTCGACCGGCCTGGTGGACGGCAAGAACAAGAGCTACACGAAGTACTTCGAGTTCGACTTCTCTTCGTCGAACGCGCCGAGCTCCTACACACCTTTGCCCTGATGACGTTGGAGCCGCTGGCGTCAGCGAGCGGGTTGCCCCAAGGGTGAGCCGGATCAACTAGGAACTAGAAACAGGAATGCGAATGACGAACACGGAATGGTGAGAGCCGGACTCCCTTTCCGGCATTCGCATTCGCATTCGCATTCGCATTCGCATTCGCATTCCTAGTCCGCAGTTGCTAGTTCCCTCCGGTCAGGGCGCGAGGATCACCGTGCCCCGCGCCGGGATCTGCACCACGAGGTGCCCTCCGGCTCCTACGGTCTGATCCGCTCCTCCGAGATGATCGTGCAGCACCGTCCCGGCCGCCAACCCGAGGTTGGTGGCAACCTCGACGTCGATCGTCTGCGGCGTGCCTGAGCGCGTCAGGGCTACGATCGCCGCGCCTCCACCGGAGATCTTCCTGCCGCTCGCCAGGGTATCCTCCGTGGTTCCGAGCTGAACATAGGCTCCCCGACGCAGCGCCGCGATGTCCCTTCGGGCCGTGCCGACCTTCCTGACCAGCGCCAGCGTCGTGGCCTCGTCCGC
The DNA here is from genome assembly GCA_016218915.1 of Deltaproteobacteria bacterium. GTDB lineage: Bacteria > Myxococcota_A > Polyangia > Polyangiales > Polyangiaceae > JACRCQ01. The sequence continues at coordinate 173,889 of JACRCQ010000074.1, read as the reverse complement.
ATTGAGCGCTGCTTCATCCTTCCACATCATCCGATTGTTCGGATCCGAGCCTCCCCATTGCCCGTACTCGTCGCCGTAGTACAGCAGCGGTGCCCCTGGCAGGGTCAGCACCCAGGCGAACGCTGTCCGTGTGCGCAAATACGGCTCAGCGTCTCCAGGCGCTCCTGCCGTGTTGTCCCACTGGTTGTTCGGAATGCTCCTGTCGTGTGCGCCGTCCTGCCCGCGGTAGTCCGCATACGAGCTGAACCGCGCGGTGTCGTGGCTCCCCACGTACGGCGTCATGATCGCGGACCCGAACTTCTGCTGGCTGCAATTCGTCCAGTAGTCCGCGTGGATCATCCCGCGATCGCCGTAGGCGAACGTGTTCTTGGCCACGCCGTGATACATCACGAAGTCGAATTGCCCATCGAGCCCGAATGGACCGATGTACTTCGAGATCGTCCCGTAGTTCTCGTCGTTGCAGTTCTGGTCGCACGCGCAGTCGTTCCATCCCATCGCGGTCTCTCCCATCAGGAAGTACCGCGTCCCGCCCGGCTCGAACTTCTCCCGAACCTCTGCCGCCAGATTCCGCGTCGCAACCTCTTCCACATGCTTGACCGCATCGACCCGCAGCCCGTCGATGTCGAAGTCGTCGAGCCAGTACACCGCGTCGTCGACGAACTGCGCGTTGGCTTCCGGCACCGTGTGGTTGATGTCCGGCAGATAGCTCGCGAACATGCAGTCCAGCGCGTGCGCCGTCCAATCGCAGTTGTTCGTGCCGCACACGCAGCCGGTCCGGAACCAGTTGGCATGCGCCTGCACGTACTCGTGGCCCTGGTGCACATGGTTGAGCACGTAGTCCTGAAGAATCCGGATCCCGTGCTTGTGCGCTTCGATGACCAGCTCCTTGAGCGCAGCATCTCCGCCGATCCTGGCCTCCACCTGACGAGCCTTGATAGGCCAGTAGCCGTGGTAGCCGGTCACCTGGTGCACGCCGTCCGCTGCCATGTAGGCCCCGGCCGGATTGGTCTGGAACGGCGTGAGCCAGATCGCCCTGACGCCGAGCTTGTCCAGGGTTCCGGAGGCGATCGACATCCGCAGCCCCTGAAGATCGCCGCCCTTCCAATCGCCGCGAGGATCCGCTCCTGCGGTCGCGGGCGGATTGTTGGACGAATCCCCGTCGCGATAGCGATCCGTCAACGCCATGTACACGATCGCGTCCTTCCACGAGAACGCCTCGGCTTCGATCCAGAACACCAGACGGAGCGGCTCGCTGACCTTCCCGTTGTTGGACTTGCCCTGGATGACAGCCCTGTACTTCCCGTCCTCGAGACCGGTCAGGTGGATGGTGACCTTCCCGGCATTGTCCACGTTCATCTGCAGATCGGTCGTGACCCCGTCGTGCATCAGCTTGCCCGTGTACCCCTGCGTGTCGAGCCCGCTGCCGTCGATGCCGTCGACACTGATCACTTGCGCGTCGTAGGTGCCATTGCCCGCGGACGGGCGCGCCGGCTGGCTCGACTCCACGGTGAGCGTGGGCAGCGTGCAATCATGGACCTTGATGGCCGAGTTCTCCGAGCCGCCGATGTACTTCCGGCGTCCCTGGTTAGGGTCGAGTCGCCAGTCGCTGCCGTTGGCTACGAACTTGTACGCTTGCAGGCCAGGCGGGAGACTGATCGTGGCCGTGTAGGCGCCGGTTCCGTCTGGCCCGGTCATCGTCGTTGCAGTGGCAAGATTGAACGAATGCCACTCGCCGGCCACGACCAGCGAATTGACCGAGCCTCCAGGATTGTACTTGAACGTGACCGGGCACTGCCCTGGAGCGCCGCCGGTTCCACCGGTTCCACCAGTTCCTGCTGTGCCTCCTGTGCCCCCGGTTCCTGCCGTGCCCCCATTGCCTGACACGCCGCCAGCGCCAGCCGTCCCACCGTTGCCTCCGCCGCTGCTGCCGCCCGCGCCTCCGCCGTCCGGCGTGGTGCCGCCGCCCCCGTCCTTGGCTCCTGCTTGCCCGGCCGTACCGCCGTTGCCGACCGGGATGTTGTCCGAGCCCGAGTCATCGGAGCAACCGGTGAAAGCAAAGAACACGACGGCCAGGGCCGCCGACCCGACAAGCAATCCATGGGGCAAACGCATGCCCCGAGCTTAACATGCGTGGAGCTGAAACCAAGCGCAGAGAAGCCCAATCCACGTCGTGGTCTTGGGATCCTTCTCGGTTGAGCTGGGGTTGTAGCCCTGGATCGCCCGGCAATGGGCTTCGGGAACGCGGTGCTAGCTGCGGCGCCTGCGACGGATCATCAACGATGCGGCTCCGATCATGGCGAGCCAGGCTGCAGCATGGGTGCTGCTGCTTTGCGTGCGACAGCCGCATCCTCCGCTGTCCCCGGAAGCAGGAGGTGTCTCGCCCGGCGTGCTTCCTGCCGCCCCATCTTGCGCTCCGCCCGCTGCGCCGTCCTGCGGTGGCACCGGGGCGTCGCCCGTTCCCTCGTGGATCGCGTCCTTGCTCGTGTCCGCCGGCGCATCCGCCGGGCCGTCGATCGAGGTGTCGAGCGGGGCATCTGCCGGCGAATCCACTGGCTTGTCAGTGGCCGCGTCCTTGGCGTTCTCGAGGCATACGCCCCCGGAGCACAGGCCGTTGACCCCGCACGCCGTGTTGTCGAGCAGAGAGCAGGTTCCATCTGCGCTGGCACCGACGGCCATGCTGCAGCCGTTGCAGTCGTTCGCGACGTTGCCGCCGCACGCCTTGTCGCAGCAGACCCAGTCCACGCAGAAGCCGGACAGGCACTCCTTGCCTTCCTTGCAGATGCCGCCGAGGTTGCCCTTGGGCTGGCACTTGCCGGTCTTGGTGCAGTAGTTGCCGGACTTGCACTGCGCGTCCGTCGTGCAGGTCACCGAGCAGACGTTCACATCAGCGCAGAGATAGGGAGCGCAGGGGGCGCTTGTGGTTTCGCAGGTCGAGGTCGACGTGCACTGCGGCCCGCTCTGGATGCCGTTGATGCAGCTGGTCGCACCGCACGCGAGCCCGACTTTCGCCGCTCCACAGGTGCCGTCCGGTCCTTGATCCTTGTACGCCTCCCTGCACGACTGGCACGTTCCGCCGCAAGGCGAGTCGCAGCAAACCGACTCCACGCAGTTCTTGCTCGTGCAGTCGATGTTCCCGCCGCAGGGAGAGCCATTGGCGCCCGGAGGCACGCACACGTTCAGAACGCACGCCGAGGTCGGGATGCAATCCGCGCTGGTCGTGCAGCTGGTCAGGCATGCGTTGCCCACGCACAGATACGGCATGCAGCTGCTGGTGCCGTTGGGATTGCACGCCCCGTTGGCATCGCACGTCGAAGCATTCTGCTGCGTGGTTCCATCGATGCAGAGGGACGCTTGGCACTGCATCCCGGACTGGGTTCCGCAGCCTCCGTTGCCATCGCAGTTCCCCGTGGTCTGGCAGGTCCCCGTACCCAGCGATTCGCACTCGTCGCGAGGATCGGTCCCGTCCTTGATCGCGCCGCAGACACCGTCCTGCCCCTGACCCTTGACCGCAGCCGAGCACGCCATGCAGGTCGAGTTGCAGACCGCGTCGCAGCACACGTTGTCCACGCAGTAGCCGGTGGTGCACTCGTTGTTCGCCTGGCAAGGCAGGCCGTTCTTCTGGAGCTCGAACAGCTCGGCGGACTGCAGGCCGCCCGGGGTTCCGAGCCCGCCGGTCACCAGCACCTTGCCGTTGTTGAGCGTGGTGGCCGTGTGACGAATGCGCGCGGCCTTCATGTCCCCGCCCGGAGACCAGCCCGGATTGCCGGGGTCGAACATCTCCGACGAAGTGAGATACGAGGTCGTGTAGCCCCCGGACACCACCACCCGTCCGTTGAGCAGCTTGGCCGCCGCGTGATAACGACGCGCCGTGCTCATGTCGGGCGCAGCCTCCCACGTGTTGTTGGCCGCGTTGTACACCTGCGCGCCGATCACCACCGGGCTGCCGTCGCCGCCCGCGATCAGGACCTTGTTGTTGTCCATGGCCGTCGCCGTGTGGCTCGATCGAGCCACCGACATCGCCGGCGTCAGCGTCCAGGTCTCGAACGTGCGGAAGTACAGCTCCGCCGAGCTGAGCATCCCCGGATTCTCGCCGCCCGTCACCAGCACCTTGCCGTTGTCGAGCAGGGTCGCGGTGTGGTTGAGGCGCGCCACCTGCATGTTCTGCGTCAGCACCCAGGTGTTGTTGACCGTGTTGTAGAGCTCCGCGCTCTGCAGCGTCGCGCCCGCTTCCCCGCCTGCCGCGAGGACCTCACCGCTCGGCAGCGCCGTGGTCGTGTGGTTCGAGCGCGCGCTCTTCATCGCGGCAAGCCCTACCCACGTCGCGTTGTTCGGGTCGAACGCTTCTGCGCTGTTCAGCGTGCTGCCTCCACCGCTCACGCCTCCAGTGATCATCACGCGCCCGTCCGCAAGCACCACGGCCGATTGGTTCGTTCGCCCGGTCGACATGTTCGCCGTGGTCGTGAACGTCCCGCTCGTCGGGCTGTACAGCTCCGCCTTGAGGTGCACCGTGAAGTTGTCCGCGCGTCCTCCGGCCACCAGCACACGGCCGTCGCCGAGCAGCGTCGCCGTGTGGAAGTAGCGCTTCACTGTCATGTTGCCGGTGAGCGTCCACGCGGGATCGAGCAGGGCAGGATAGGAAGGCTCTGCCATTCCTGCGGCGGATCCCCAGCGAACCACGACCGTGCACGAGCTCGCCTTGGGAGCCACAGGCGCTCGGCCCCACGGCGGCACCACGCTACGATCCACCTCGCAGCCCTGCACGTCGACGGCAGCCATCTGCCGCTCGCCGCGGGCACCCACCAGGTACGGCGCGGCCATGCGCAGCCGCGGCACGCCAGCGTCATCGATGAACTCCAGGGTGTCAGAGACGAGACGCAGCCCTGCCACGCCCTTTGCGAGCGTCACGCCGTACCGGAGCTGAGGCACCTGCGGGGCGCTCTCGAAGAGCACGTAGTCTTCCGTGCCATCGGGCTGCAAACGGTGGACGACATGCGCTGTCCCGGAGGCAACCGCGTTGCGATAGACCATGTAGCCATCCACCGCGGTGCCGCGAGAAGGGTCAGCCCCTTCGGTGACGACCTCGATGGCCATGCCCGTGGTGTTGTCGCTGAGCCGGAACGCTCCGGAAGCGCTCTGCGGCAAGGTCACGCTCGCCTGCTTGGGGGTCGCCTTGAGCAGATCGCTGGCAAAGTAGGGCGAGGCTGCGCCGCTGGAAAGGTCGAAGCCGCGCGCGACCGAGGGGGCAAGCACCGGATTCGACACCACCCGCTTGCCATCCATGCCGGGCACAGGCGCCAGAAACGACGTCTTGATCCTCGTGACCAGCTCACGTGCTTCAGGCTGCGGGCCCGTAGCCCTGCGACCTGCAGCATCCTGCGTGTCGCACGCGGATTGGGCCAGAAGGCAAGTCAAACCAGCTGCAGCGACTGCGCTCGAAGAAAGCGTCAAGCGTTTCATGTTCCGCGCTCCTTGTAGTCGTCCAGAAGTATCGCACAAAAGGGCAGGCCACAGCCACAATCGCGGTTCGGTCGACTGCAGGCCGAACACGGCGCGGTTTCGTTGCCCTTGATGTTCCCCGCAGACCCGGCAGACTGCCGCCGCTGGCGTTGGCGCATGCAGGTTCGGACAGGAGACATCATGAGCGAAAGCACCGGTTGGAGCGAGCAGCTGCCCGTGGCGGTCACCGTGGTCGACGCCGCCGGGGTCATCGTGGAGATGAACGCGAGGTCACGCGAGACGTTCGCACAGGACGGTGGGGGCGCGCTGGTGGGCACGAGCGTGTACGACTGCCACCCCGAGGCAGCGCAAAAGCAGATCGCACGGATGATGCAGACCCACGAGCCCAACCACTACACGATCGAGAAGAACGGGCGTCGCAAGATCATCCACCAGCTCCCCTGGTACAAGGACGGGGTCTTTGCCGGGCTCGTGGAGATCTCCGTACCGATCCCGGACGCGATGCCGCACTTCAAACGCGGGTGAATGGCTCTGCCTCACAGGTTGCGAGGTACGACGCATCGGCCTATGCTCGCCCTTCATGGAGGTCCGGTGCTGGCGCTGCTCGCGGGCGGTCGTCATCCCCCAAGGGGCTCGGTCCGTCTTGTGCCCCCACTGTGGCGCAACGGTCGAGCCGTTGCCTCCAGCGCCTCCCCAGCAGCGCCGTCTCCCGCCGTGGCCATGGACGCTCGTGCTTGGAATCCTGCTGTTCGTCTTGTTCGGCGGAGGGTGTGCGCTCTGCCAGAGCTCCACTCGCTCCAGCGCCAGCTATAGGGTCGCGGTGGCGTTCGGCGAGTGCCATCGCGACATCATCGCCGACCTCGGCGAACCCATCGAGGATGGGGTTCTGATGTGGGGATTCGCGTCGACCGGGCGCAAGGCCCGCGGTCCAGACTACTTTTCCATACCGCTGACAGGCCCCAAGGGCAGTGGCAGGCTCCGCATCCACGTGGGTCTCCGCGGAGGCCCCGTGGAAGACGCGGAGTGGGAGTTTCGGGGCAATACCAAGTTTCTGAGCGTGAGCCCGGACGCGCTCCGGGCACCCTACTGAGCCTCCTGCGCCCGCTGCGGTTGTTGTGGAGTCGTGTGTTGGCGCGGCTTGGAAATGTCTGCAAGTTCATGTATCCATGGAGTACGAGGGAATCGTGTTCAAGGCTCGGTCTTCAAGACACACGCGCAGTTGGGCCAGGGCCCTGGTGTGCACAGCCGTGATGCTGACCTGCTCCGCCTGCTACTTCGGTCCATCCGCGGCCCGGCGCGCATGCAGCAACAACTGCGCATCTGAGAACGACAGGTGCATCATGGACGCGACGAACGGTGCGGCCCTGGAGTGGTGTACCAGGCGAGCCACGCATTGCATGAATTCATGTCCAAGCCCGTGAGCCGAGCAGGCTACTTCAGCGCGGCCCTGGCCGCTGCGGCGCTCGGCTGCCAGCTGCCTGCCTACGAGCAACCTCCGCCGACTGCGCCCCACGCCATTGCAAAGATACGCGTGGCCAACCACAGCTCCCCCGGGCCGAGCCTGACCGAAGCCATGGTGCTCAACGATCACAGCGTCGAGCTCCCCTCGCTCGAAGGCGACTTTCTGCTCCCCAGGACCACGAGCATCCGGATACGTCCAGAAGCCGCCTTCTGGAGCATGCAAACGACTTTCTTCCACACGTACACCACCACCACCATGGAGACGTACTCGTACGGATGCGGCAAGACCCTGTGCACCGGCACCCGTAGCGTCACGCACACCTACACGGCGGTGGACGGCTCGTGCAAGGCTGGTCTGGCATTTCGGCCGGTCGCGGACCGGATGTACCTTCTGCAGTACGACTTCTACGGCCACGAGCAGTGCCGGCTCCAGTGCATGGAGCAGCAGCCTGATAATGCTGGGGGCTTTCAGCTCACGCCGTGCCTTGCCAGGAATACGCGTCCGGACGATTGATGAATTGTCCGGCTCACCGGCACAGTCCCGTCGAGGGCTCGCAACCGGGCCGCTCCTGCGGGCACGGATTCGCGCCGCCATAAGCGCGGCAATCAACCTCGCAGCCGAGCAGCGCGGGGTCGCACACGTACCCGGGCGCGCAGACGATCGATGCGCAGGAGCCGGGCACGCACGCTCCTGTCTGGCAGCTGAACCCGTCCGGGCAGCTGCCCTGGGCCTGGGATTCCACACAGGGAATCGGCGTGAGCGTGGGCTGCTGCTCCGGGCACGTCATGGACAGGAGCCGATCAAAGGGTTGATTCCCGGGCTCAGCTCCGACCTGATCGAGATTCACGCCGCCCAGGCTGGTCACTGCGCTGGAAACCACGACTCGCACCCCGAATCCTCCTTCCAGGTCCTCGAATTCGGGTTTTGCCAGAAAGGAGTAGGTCGCGTTGTACTTCGTCGGGTCCAGGGCTATCACGTGCGCGGTTTGCGGCGATGCTACGGTGAAGCTCCCCTCCGCCTGCAAGCTCGCCAGGGACATCGGCTTGGAGAACGTGACGACCATCGCGCTCAGCTCGCACTGAGGCAGGATCGTGCCGTCTGCTGGCATCACGTTCATCACGCGCGGCGGCAGATGCTGAGGCAGTATGTTGAATACGATCGGCAGCGCCAGGGCCTGGTCAGGCTCGAATCGCACTCCCTCGACCCTGCCGAGCGCCACCGTGGTCGCGGGCTTGTCAGCCTTGATCCCCGTGACGCTGATGGTCAGTGCTCGATCCGGGAGCCCGCCACGCTCCAGCCGCACGAGGGGCAGCCTCCCAGCGGGAACCGGAAACGTGGCTACCAGCTCCAGATCCGCAGGGTCGCCATCTGCGTCCTTGATTTCGACGTTGCCCTGCTTGGACTCGCTCCCTGGCGGATACAGCCCCGCTTGCGAATCCAGCGTAAGCACGATGGTATCGATCGCTCGCGCGACCTCGCCCACGGCATTCACGTTGATGTCCGGCACCAGGCTGATGTCGAGCGCCGTCTTCACAGGCTCTGCGCCGTCGTCGCCGCACGACGCCAGCAGGAGCGCGAGCACGCATGCAGCGCCTCGCGGGTAACGCCTGCTCCTGGAAGGTGTCCGGATCGCGTTCATGGCGGTGTGATCACCACGTCGGGCGAAGGTTGCGTGCCTGAATCGCTTCGGGACCGCAGCACGACCAGAGGCACGACCACGGCTGCTGCAGCGATGCCTCCGCCGCCTGCCCAGACCCACCAGCGCTCGTACCAGGATGGTTGGCGGGGCGCCGGCGCAGGCGGCGGGCCGAACGGGCGGGCCAGCTCCAGCGCCATGGTGCGCACCGCTTGCGCCACGCGGGCCCCATCGGCTGAGCTCACCACGGTCTGCCGCGTCTGCTCCTGGGTGCCAGCTTCCACATCCACGAGAGTCACGCGCGCAAGCACGGTGCCCCCAAGCTCTGCGAGCTTGATGACCACGGCTTTTCGCGCATGGAGATCGCCTCCCACGCGCCGCACGCAGGTCGGGTCATCGTGACAAGGCGGGGAGTCCTCTGCGCCTTGGGGCCCGGGCGGCGCTGCGATCACGGCAGACACGCCGGTGGTGGCCCGCAACCCGTCTGCCGCTGCCGACGTCGCCGCCTTCCCATCCCGCTCCCCTGGGGTGATCCACACAGCGGGCATCACGGCTACGAGCGTCGTTCTGATGGGAGTCGGTGCGTTGGGCTGGGAGTTCGAGGCGGTGCAGCCGCAGGACAGTGGCGCGAGTACCAAGGGGAGCATCGCACGGAATCGCATGGCTGCAGGCCTCATCGCACGCCTATCGTAGCAGAGCGCGGGTTGGACCGGATGGCGGAACCGTGCTCACCGATCGATCACTTGCACACGAAATCCCATCCGCAGCTCCCTCCCTCTTTCTTCGTGCACACAGCCTCGGAGGTGGTGCTCGGATCCGGGCAGTCAGCTGCCATCTGCGGCACAGGGCCGCAATCCGAGATGGCGCACTGCGCCGCGCAAACGAACGAGTGGCCGCACTTGCCATTGCCCGTCGGTGCGCAAACCACGTCCGCCATGGAGTTGTCCGGGCAGATCATCGCGATCTCCGGCACTGGGCCGCAATCCGTGGGAAGGCACTGCAGCGCGGCCGAGCAGTCAAAGCCCCAGCCGCATCCCCCTGCCGAGCTCGCCTGGCACACCGGATTGGCCGTCGTGCCGTCCGGGCAGATCACGGCGATGGAAGGGATCGCATCCCCGCAGTCACCGGGATTGCACTGGGCTGCGCATCGGAACTGATGCCCGCAAACGCCGTCGGCTCCGCGCGCGCACACGACCTCTGCCGCGGATCCATCCGCGCAGATCTGGGCAATGGCAGGGATCTCCGCAGGGCACTCCGACGGGGCGCAGGCAGCGGGCTCGACATAGGCGCAGCCGGCGACAGCGCACCCCTGCGAGCTGCCCGGGTCACAGCCTTCCGAATAGGTCACGGTGCAATCGGCTCGCACCGTGCACGCGTCGGTCGGAACCTCGGCGCAGGGGTAAGGCGAAGGGCAGGTGCCGTCCGAGCACTCGGCCCAGCCAGGAGGCGCGCTCTCTCCCGCATCGAACTCCTTCGTCTCGCCGGTCTGCAGGTTGACGTATCGATGCCCTGTGCTCTCCGGGGCCGTCGAGCTCGAGCAGCCCGTCAGGGTCGCGAGGATGATGGAAGCAGCGGCAGCGAAGAGACGAGAGCGAGTATTCATAGCGTCCTCCTGGTATGCAAAGTCATCGGGTTTCCGTTGGCGTCTGCCCTGCCCAGGAGCAAGCCGCGGGCCATCGTCTCTCCAAGGGAAAATCCCGCATGATTCGCAATCCGCAGGGCGCGGGTGTTCCACGCGTGTGACACCCTGCGGGGCGCGGTGTCACGCGCGCTTGACAACTCTGCGGGCAGGTGGTGCTAGACTTCCCGCTCGCTTCGAGGAACCGATGGCTTCCGATATCGGCACCCGTCTCATCTCCCGTCCAGGCCAAGGACCTGTGATGCTCCTTCGCCCCGCCCGTCTCGAGGTCGTGGCTGGACCTGATACCGGTGCGAGCGTCGAGGTAGGCGCAGAGGCGCTGGCGGTCGGGACCGACGAGCGCAACCGGCTGGTGCTGACCGACACCGCTGCGTCCGCACGACACTTCGAGATCCTTGCAAACGAGCATGGTCGGCTGCTGCGGGATCTGGAGAGCACCAACGGAACGTTCGTGGACGGCTACCGCGTGGGGGAGCTCTTTCTGCGCGACGTGACCGACATCGTGGTGGGAGAGAGCAGGCTGCGGTTCAGCGTGCTGCGCGACGAGGTGGAGATCCCGCTGACGAGCCGCACGAACTTCGGGCAATTGCTCGGGCACTCCACGGCGATGCGGGCGGTATTCGCGATTCTGGAGCGCGCTGCCAAGACCGATGCGACGGTGCTCATCCTGGGCGAATCGGGCACGGGCAAGGAGCTTGCGTCGCGGGCCCTTCATGAGAATTCGTCGCGCCGCAGCGGCCCCTACGTGATCTTCGATTGCGGGGCAGCAGCCCCTTCTCTGCTCGAGAGCCAGCTGTTCGGGCACGCGAGAGGCGCCTTCACAGGAGCGGTCGAGGCGCGGGCAGGGGTGTTCGAGGAAGCCGATGGCGGGACGATCGTGCTCGACGAGATCGGGGAGTTCCCGATTGCCTTGCAGCCAAAGCTGCTTCGTGCCCTGGAAGCCCGGACCGTGCAGCGAATCGGGGAGAACACGTCCCGCAAGTTCGACGCGCGAATCATCGCTTGCACGAATCGCAACCTGGAAGAGGAGGTGAGGGCAGGGCGGTTTCGGCAGGATCTCTTCTTCCGCCTGTCCGTGGTGAGCGTGCGGCTGCCGGCGCTGCGCGAGAGAAAAGAGGAGATCGTACGGCTGGTGAACCTCTTCCTCTCTCAGCTCCGTTCCGATGAGGTCCCGTCGCTGTCACCCGCCCTGGTGGACCTGCTCATGACCTACGCCTGGCCGGGGAATGTCCGGGAGCTGCGCAACTTCGTGGAGCGAATGGTGGTGCTGCACGACGTGGACCCTGTCGCAGTGCTCCGTGCCGGCACAGCGCAGGCCCCTGCGGACAGCTCGTGGTCCCCGCCCATCCACCTTCCGTTCCACGAGGCCAAGCAGCAATGGACGGATCACCTCGAGCACGAGTACCTCACGCGGCTCCTCGCCAAGCACGGCGGCAACATCTCGGAGGCTGCGCGCGCGGCGGGCCTGTCGCGTCAGTCGTGCTATCGATTGATGGAGAAACATGGGCTCCGCGGCGCTTGATGCGCCTGCTCCGCAGGCGTTCGGCGAATACCAGCTGACCCGCCGCATCGCCGTGGGCGGGATGGCCGAGATCTTCGAGGCACGCAGAGCTGCGCCGGATTCTCCGGCTGTGGTGATCAAGATTCCGTTGCCGCAATTCGCCGACGACGAGCAGTTCCTTGCGATGTTGCGGGCCGAAGCGCAGGTGTGCCAGGCGCTGTCGCACCCGAATCTGGTCAGGCTCATCGAGTACGGCGAGGTGGGCGCACAGCCCTATCTTGCGCTCGAATTCGTGGACGGGATGTCGCTCGACGAGCTGCTGGCAAAGCTGCGGCGCGAAGGGGCGCGATTACCGCTCCCTTTGGGGTTGTACATCCTGGAGCAGCTGCTGGAAGCCCTGGCCTACGTGCATGAGGCCAAGGGAGCGGACGGGCAGTCGCTCCAGATCGTGCACCGTGACGTAACGCCCCACAATGTGCTTCTGTCGCGGGACGGACGCGTGCTGCTGGGGGACTTCGGCATTGCGCGGAGCAATCTCCGCGACAACCGCACCCGTACAGGCGTGATCAAGGGCAAGCTCCGGTACCTCGCGCCAGAGCAGGTCACCGGTTCCTCGGTCGATGCTCGAACAGACCTGTACGCGGCCGGCATTCTCCTCTACGAGCTGGCGACGGGTGAGCACTATCTTCAGGGCGAAGATGAGATCATGCTGCTGCGGGAAGCGGAAGACCCGAAGGAGCGTGCGCCTTCCTCGGTGCAGGGGGTGGATGGCCGGCTCGATCCATTGACGCGCAAGGCGCTGCAGCGTTTTCCGGAGTCGCGCTATGCGCACGCGCGGGCCTTTCTCGCTGCCATCAAGAAGCTTCGAGCAGAGCTGTCGGAATCAGGCGGCGCCGAGGAGCTCGCGGCCCTGGTGCACAAGCACGCATTGCCGCCTTCCAGAGTTGAAGCGGCCAAGCCCACGAAGGCCTTGCAGCAGGAGCGCGCGAGCGACAAGCGGGCTCCGGGAATCGGCCGGATTGCGGTGACCCTTGGACTTGTCGCTGCGTGCGCAGGGGTCGTGCTTGCGATTCGTGCGTATCCCAGGGGAGAGAGTCTCTCCGCATTGCCATCAGCACCGCCCGGGCCGATTGAATCGCCCCCGGCCATCTCGCGCGAGGCGCCCGTCACGCAGCCCTCGGAGAGCACTGCTGCGCTTGCGACCTCGGACGCTTCCGTACCCCAGCTCTCATCCGCACGAGAGATGCGCACTCCGCTCATGACGGCGTCAGCGGCCGTTGCTGCGACGTCTTCGGCGCCGCCGCAGCCCACGGCTTCGGCATCAGAGTCGCTGGAGCGAGAGGTGGCACGCAGGCTGGCAGCTGTGCGGGCGTCGCTTGGCGCGCGGGGGATCCTGCCTGAGGACCTCGATTCGGCCACGAGCGCTGCGCTGCGTGATTGCGAGAGGGAGATTGCAGCGCATCGCGCGCAGGATGCGGAGGCACGGCTTCCAGCGCTGGAGAGCGCGGCGAGCGGCGTGCAGGTGGACGGAGCGATGGTGAAGCGGAAGCTGGAGCGGGTGAACGGGGCGATCAAGGCTGCGAGCGCGCGCGGCGTGGATGTGTCTTCGCTCCAGCCGCTGACGGCGCAGGCGCTTCAGGCTCACATGGAGGGGCGATACGCGGAGACCAACGCGTATCTGAACCAGCTTCTGCAGAAGCTTGCGGCGCTGCGAGCGTCGGCGGGCAGCGCAAGCGCGAAGCCGTGAGGCAGCGGGAGGTGGGGGCGGGCGAATCAACGGTCCTGCCTACGGCGTTGCGCCGAGGCCGGCGGAGAATGGGGGGACGGATTTGTGATGGGAGGTCCGAATAACGACAATCAGACTCATTGGTTGAAGCAGCCGGCTGAGAGCCGGCAGCTGATGCAAATCAGCTTCGCGGTTAGCCAAGCCCCCGTTCGGGGGCTGGGGTGCGACGCGGCGCCTGCAGTGGAACGCTCCACACCCGCAGGCATACGACGGTAACGGCAGGGCACCTCCCGTCCCTGCCTTCGACGTGCGCGTTCAAGTGATCGAATTCCTATCAAAGGCACCCCCGGCGCGCCACAGGCGCGCATGCGTTCAACGCGGCACTGCCGCGTCTCCGCAACCAGCGCATCTGTCTGCCTGGCGCAGTCCGGCTGCGACCCAAGCATATGACGCGGCTCCCGCTACCACACCGGCCGACGACGCCGGATCCGATCGATCGCCCGCTTCTGTAGCTCGGTCAACGGCGCGCTCTCCACGAAGTTCGAGCCTGCCGTGTTCTCCCAGAGATCAGCGGTGCCAAAGATCATCGGCGCCATCGACGAATCCGAGAAGTCCGGTGGCACCGTCTGCTGCGTGCACGACGTGTTCAACGGTGACGTCGGGCTCTTCACAAAATCGATGATCAGGTGCGCTCCGCACGGCTCCTGCCCGGTCTGTATGCCCTCGATGATCGTCCCATGGTTCGCGTACGGAATGGTCACGAACGTCTGGTGCTCTGCGCTGTAGTACGGCTTGACCAGCTGCGCCGTGTCGATCGGCGTCTGGGTATCGAGCGTGCCGTTGAGCATCAGCATCGGAACCTTGGACTCGGCGTACTTGCGGACCCACCCGTCCCAGGGGTACACCGGCCAGGCAGCGTCCAGATCGTGCATCGTGTAGGCGCCCACCACGAACAGCGATTGCTGGTAGCGCTCGAGGAGCGTCGAGGTCGCAGGTGCCGGTGTCTCCCACAGCTCCGAGAAGGTCACGTTGAAGTACAGCAGCGACGAGAACAACCCAGGATCGCCTGGATCGGAGCTGAACAGCTCAATCGCCGTCTTCAGCGCTGTCTTGTCCTGCTCCGAGCATCGATCCAGACGATACATTGCAGCAAAGGCGGCAGGGCTCATGAAGCTCGCCTGCAGTGCGCCCCCCGCGAACTCCCGCACGTCGTTGGCCTCGGCCAGTGGCAGGCAGGGCGTAGTCTGCTGCTTGGCCCATATGGCTGCCAGCTTCGACTTGGGATCAGACCCGAGCTTGCTCGCGCAGAATGAATCATTCTTGCACAGGTCCGCCAAGTTGCTTGCCGCCTTGTCCGGCTGGAGATCGAACTGCGACAGGAACTGGCCATCCATCGGCACGATCGAGTCGAGGACCACGCCTGCCGGCTGGTCCGGATTCAGCTGCAGATAGCGCTGTGCCCAGTAGGTCCCATAGGAGACTCCGTACACGAACGTCTGCTGCCCAGGTGTCCTCGTGCGATCGATCGCCCACGCCAGATCCCGCGCTGCGTTGGTCGTGTTGAATTGCTTCAGCCCTTCACCCCACTTGGATTGCACCTCTTGCATGCAGTCCTGCCACGTCGTGAGAAGATCCGCGTGAAGGCCGCCAGGAATCGCAACCGGCGGCTTCGTGGGCTCCAACGCGCATCCCAGTCGCGCAGACATCCCGACCCCCCGATGATCCAGGGTGAAGATGTCGAAGCTCGGCAAGTCTCCTTCGAGGACCAGGGTGGCGATTGCCACCATGTCCTGGCCCGAGCCTCCAGGGCCGCCCTGCAGCAGCCAGAGTTGGGCCGTCGCACCCGGATTGTGCGTGATCCGATCCACGTACAGAGGGATGGTCTGGCCCTGGGGCTGGCTCCAGTCCAAGGGGACTTGCAGCGTCGCGCACTCCCCCTGGAATCCCTCCACACAGGGACCCCAGGCAATCAGAGGCACCTGCGCGTCCGCATCTGCGTCCGCATCCGGTGCGGGAGCATCTTCCTGGGGTGTGTCGATGACCGCGTCCGCCTCGGCCGCCACGTCGGGCACCGCAGCGTCCGGTGACGGCGCTGGCTGTGCATCGCGCTGCGTACCAGGCGCATCCCCGTACAGATCGCTCTTGGCGCCGCACCCGATCGCGGCGATGGCCAATGCCAAGGTGCCAGATGCAGACAAGAGCCGGGCCAACACGGTCATGCTTCGCCTCCGGGCTGGGTGCCCGCTTCTTCGTCAGGTTCCGAACCTCGAGCCGCGAGTATGATGCGCCGAATTCGCGGTGGGATCCAGCGTTGCTCGATCCGACGGACTGAAACGGACCGGTCAAGCGTTGTCATTGCCCATGGCTCCCTGCCCTCATCGACCACGCATGGCACATCTGCTGGTGATCATCGCAGCTTGCGCTTCTTCCCTCGTTGCCTGCGATCGACGTGCTGCCCGAGATCGACGCGCCGACGCTTCCCCCAGCATCGAAGCGCTGACCGAGGCGTTCCATCAGGAGCTGGTCAAGGGCATGCCGTGGGAGCGGGTTAAGGCCAAGGCCATCCACGCCCGACGCATCGAGGCCATCTCGGTTCGGGCATCGGTTCGCCTTCGATGTCCGGCAGTCCAACGCGTGCCCTACGCTCCGCTCCCAAAGAATACCGGCATGAGGGAGTTCGCGAAGCTCGACCTGATCGAAGTCGATCAGCTCCAAGCTCACCACGTGGAAGCTGCAGAGATCGTCGCGGACGAGATCGTCGCGATGCAAGTGAATGCACCCGGCGATGCGGGGAATTGAGAGCGCGCTATCGATTCACCCGCGCTCAAATCGTCGACTTTGGCAGCACCGCGTGAAGCAGCGTCTTCGGCCGCGGCACATGCCGCAGCATCGCTGACCATCCCCGCTTGCGGCGAGCTGGGGTCCGGTACTCGGTGCGGTGCGTCGGCGGCTGGGTTCGATCTCCCTTCCACCCGAGCTGCAGCGCATACTTCGCCGCAAAGGCAAAGGTGGCTGCCACGAACACCCGCTCGCGCATCGTGTAGGCGCCCAGCTCGCGATCGAGGTCCTGCTTGAGCGACGCGATCAGCTCCGACTCCCTTGCATCGTGCGCATACCGCGCCATCACGGGCACCAGCAGCCGCAGCTCCCGCACCCGCTCCAGCAGCACCTTCTCGCGCGCAACCACGGTCGGCGTGCGCGCCATGCGCTTGAGTCGCTTCACCCCGTTGAGGTGCGCCCGCGTCATCCGCATCGGACCGCCCCCGAGCACGTCGAACTCCTTGCGAAAAGCCTTGCCCAGCCAGGTCTCGGTCTGCTCCGGGGTGAAGTTCGGATGACGCCACGCCAGGCGTTTCTGGCCGTGGAACTCCTCGAACGGGATCGAAGGGTCGAGCCACCCCTTGCGCTTGAAGTCCTCGTAGATGGGCGTGACGGGGAAGGGAATCACCTGCATGAACTGGATGAAGCTCGGCGACAGCGAGATGAGGTAGTCGATGTCCTCCTCGATGTTCTCGGGCGTGTGCTCCTCGATGAACAGGATTCCCGACGCCAGCACCGCGATGCCGTGGTCCTGCAGCTCGGCCACCATCGCGGCAACATCGATGTCCCGGTTCTTCTCGTAGATCTCCTTCTTGGATTCCACCCCCATCCAGAGCCAGAAGACACCGAGGCGTACGATGTTGTCGATTCCGAACGCGCGAATCGTCTCTGCAGAAGAGAAGATCGCGAACTGGAAGAATCGGTTGGCCCGCTCCATCTCCTCCACGAGCTCCCTGGCGCGACGCCCGTCCTTCAGGAAGTTCTCGTCCATCACGAAGAAGTCGCTGCAGTGGTACTCGTCTTCCATCCTGCAGGCCGCCTCGAAGATCTCCTTTCCGGTCTTCAAGAACGGCGTGTAGTCGCGTCCGAAGTTGTGGCTCGTGGCGCAGAACCTGCATCCGTTCACGCAGCCCACGCCCGTGACGAGCAGACCGGTCCTGCCAGGCGTGGGAACGCCGTAGATGTGCTTGTTCTCCGCGGAAACGAGGTTCGGATGGTGGATGGGCCCGTCAGTGTCCTCCCCGAGAAACGCGCGCATCCAACGGATTCCTTCCCCCTTGGCGACGTGATCGCATTCGATGAGAGATTCCACGCCTTCGATGGCGGCGCCGTGTCCACCGAGCACGATCCGCGCAGAGGGGAGCTGCAGACGGACCAGCCGCGCCATCTCGCGCGCCTTCACGAAGTTCGGCGTGATGAACGAGATGCCCACGACGTCGTAGCCGCGCTTCAGCTCCCGTATGAACTCCTCGAGCGTCGGAAAGTCGAGCACCGTCGTGGGCGCGTCGATGTTCGCTGCTATGAAGTACAGGCCAAAGGAGCGGTGCTGGAATCGCATCGAGGCGATCCCCTGGGCCCGGGTCACCTGGTTGTGAAACAGCTCCATCACGTTCTCCCTGCGGCCGAACGCGTCGTCGATCCCGTAGGGCTTGAACACGCCTGCGAGGAGCACGCGCGGGGGCTTGTCCTTGGAGAACCGGGCAGCAGGAGGATTGCGCGACTTCGAGGTTGCAGAGGGCGAGGATGCGCTGGCCATCCGGGCAGTGTTGCCGGAATGCGAGGCGCGCCGTGTAAATTGCGCGTAAAACCATGGCGCGATCGCCTGCACCGGGTTGGGAGGGCGTCGAGCGCGCTTTAAGAGATGTCACACCCTCGCGCGTCAGCCCGAAGCCAGAATCCGCGCGGGTCGATCGCCTGGCCCCGCTCCGTTTAAGTCAGGGCGCGTTGCTCCGCAGGGTGATTCGGGTAAGATCCTCGTGAGCCAGCGCCCCGCTTGCTCAGGGGCCCACCCTGGCTGAGGAAGCCTGCGATGACTCGACGATTGCCGCCTCCGATCGCGTGGCTGTTGGCCCTTGCCCTGGTGCTTGCATCAGGCACGGCACAGGCAGAGGTCTCAGCCCAGGACCGGGCAGCAGCCCGGGCGCTGTTCGACCAGGGGCGCGCGCTGGTCAAGGCAGGCAAGTTCGACCAGGCCTGCCCCAAGTTCGAGGAGAGCTACAAGCTCGATGCGGGGATTGGCGCTGCGTTCAATCTCGCCGACTGCTACGAGCATGTCGGAAAGACCGCCAGTGCCTGGTCAGGGTTCCTGGAGGCCGCATCGCGCGCCAAGATCGGGGGACAGGACGAAAGGGAGAGGGTTGCCCGCGAGCGCGCCCAGGCTCTCGAACCGCGCCTCACGCGGCTCATCATCTCTCTTCCCGCGGGAGCCGACGACGCCCGGATCGAGGTGCGAAGGGACGGCACGTTGATCGGCAAGGGAATGTGGGGGCAGCCTGTTCCTGTGGATCCTGGCGAGCACACGATCTCCGCTAGCGCTGCCGCGCACAAGCCGTGGCAGAGCAAGGTGGAAGTCGCAGGCGAAGGCAAGACAGTCACGATTGCGGTGCCTGCTCTGGAGCGTGAGCCGGACGCATCCCAGCCCGCGAAGAAAGCGCCGACGAAGGAGCCCACGGCCGGGGAAGCCCCGCGTCCTGCCGGTGGGGGTCAACGCCTTGCCGGGATCGTCGTAGGGGGAGTCGGCGTGGTCAGCCTCGGCCTGGCAGGTGTGTTTGCCTTGCAGACCCGCTCCAAGGTCTCTGATGCCGAGGCCTATTGCCAGGGAGCCCAGTGCTGGGACCAGCGGGGCGTCGATCTGCACGACGAGGCAAAGGGCAAGGCAGACCTCGCCACGGTGTTCGGCGCTATCGGCGCGGCCGGCATCGTGGGAGGCGCAGTGCTGTATCTCACGGCTCCGCGCACGAGCTCGCAGCCGTCGGAGCAGCCGTCGACAGCCCTGGTCGCCGGTCCGATGAGCCTGGGCATGCGCGGAGTCTGGTAGGGCGCCTGATCCTGGATTGTGACCGCAGAAGGGTGTGAAGGTGAAACGAGCTTCTCTTGCAGTGGTACCCATGCTGGGCGTGAGCGTGCTCCTGGCAGCCAGCAGCTGCCGTGGAATCCTCGGCGTGGAGGATGCCAATCTCGTTCAGAAGCCCGGCGATGATGCGGCGGTGCCCTCTGAAGCTGGCGCTGACCAGGACTCCAGCCTCCCTGACGACGCGCTTGTGGATCAATCGTCGGAGCAGGACGCGACCGTGGACCCGCCGCCCGGGCAGGATGCAACGCAGGAGCAGGATGCCCTGCCTCCGCTGCAGACGATGACCTGCGCCTGGGTCCTTCCATCGCATACGAAGCTGTACGAGGCGCAGGGCTTCTCGACCTTCATCGAGGCGTTCTACGCCGACGCTGTCCCCTCGATGAATCAGATGAGGGTCTTCTTCGAGAGCCCGTCCCCGTCCTCCACCGACCACCCGGTGTTCACCGTAGGGCTCCAATCCTCGCTCGATACCCAGGGCTCGGTGTCGATCGGGCAGTTCCCCTACCTGCATGGCGCCATCACCCGCTCCTCGCCGCCCACCAGCATGACAGCGGTGATGAGCATGAATGGCTCCTACGGTCTCGACTTCTTCCTGGTCGACGTACCCGGAGGATTCCCTTCCGATCCCGAGGACAAGGGCGAACCGGTCCACAAGGGAGGCTCACCGACGGTCACCTCCCTGCAGGTGGTCGAGGCAGGGGCGACGGTGAAGTTCGCGGCGAGCTTCACCGACAACTCACTGCACTACGCGACGTTCGGCTCTGATCTGATTCTCACCGAGGGCGATGCTCCTGAGCAGGTGCTGGTGACGGCCATGGTGCGGCTCGGGACGGACAACTATGTATTCCTGCGCGGCAAGACGCTGGGCCCTGTGGAGTACGTGGTGAACGACCTCGATTCCAGCGCACCTGCGGCCCACACGTTTGCCAAGGCCGGAGTCGAGCTTCTTGCCGCAGGTCCGAGCACGACCGGCGGCCTGAACATCGCGCTTCGGGATGCTGGCGCAGATACGCTCTACCTCGGACAGCTCTCCGCTCTGGCCGCCAGAACGTTCAACACGAGCCAGCTCAAGGCCGTGACCCTCTCCTCGCTTCCTGCCTTCTCCACCAAGAGCGTGGAGTGGATCGGCGACGAGCTTGTGATGGTTGGACCCACGGACCCCCCTACCAGCGTCTCGATTCTCTGGCTGGATCCGGCTGGCAGGATTCGGGTGCAAGGCAGTGTCGGGGCAGGCTCGGGCGGACCGTTCTGGAAGGTCCTGACCCGCAAGCAGAGCCTGACCAGCACGACGGCTGATCTGCATCTGGCCTGGACCGAGCGCAGCGAGCCGGAGGGCGGGCCCCTGCATGACATCGGCTGGTACAACCAGATTCACTGCCAGCCCTGAGCCCGCGTCATTGCACCTGGAGCCTGTGCTCCCCGGCTGGAACCGTGATCGTCAGAATCGATGCGCTCCACGCTGTGGCCACCACCGCGCCATCGAGCTTCGTCGTGGTGGGTTGGGTCAGGCACCGCAGCTGCACCGTGCTCTGCCCATCGGAGCGAACGACCGCGAACCCAGGCGTGCTTGCAGTGAAGGTGTGCTCGAGCCGTGCGTACAGATCCACCGGCGTGCTGGCCCCCATCAGCGTGTCCGCGCCTTGCGACAGCGCTGTGAGCCCTCGCCCGAAGTACGCCGTCTGATCCGTCCTGCGCCCTGCCATCAGCCCGGTCACGGTGAACCCGTGGAATCCGGAGACCTGACCGCTCGCAGGCCACAGCACCACAACCACGTCCGCGCCTGCCTTGTGGAATCTGGCTCCTTCGGCTTCAGCGGCCGTCCACGACTCCATCGCGATGTCATCGCCGAACCACATGGCCATGGTCGAGCTTGCGTGGTCCGCCTGCACGATGCGGCTGAGCCGGCTGCCCACCTGGAAGGACTGCGGCGGGTCGTTGTACGCCTTGGTGTCCGGATTGATCTCAGGCACGTATTGGCTCGGCTCCACTGCAGCGCTCCAGCTCGTCTGTGACAGGTCGGCCACGTGCAGTGTCGGGCTGGCTTCCTGCGGCTGGATCGACCAGACCCCGGTCGCCACTTCGGTCCAGGGATTCTCCGTGCGACGCTCCAGGTAGCTGTAGGTATTCGCTCCTGCGGCCGGCGGCGTGGACTTGTAGCTGTGCAGATACCACGACATCTTGTGCGACGACGCAGCGGCGACCGAATCCCGGACCACGAAGATGTCAGGGTGGGCTGCCACGACCTCCCTGCTCCAGCTCTGCAGATCCGTGGTCTGGACCATGGGAGCCGGATCCGCCACCACGTCGAAGTACTGCGCATCGGCGAGGACCGATCGGACCGTCGCCCAGCTCTTCGGGTCCACCGATTGCATCCACTGGCTTCCCCCACCGTATTGCTCTGCGTCGTCGAACACGATCAGGTTGTGCTCGTCGGTCTTCTTCAAATACGAGTATCCATGGTCGGTGACGTACGGCACCCCAGCCCGGTGCAGGATGAAATGCCCGGCATCAGGCTGCTCATGTCCGCCGAAGTAGGAGCCGCTCTTGAGGCTGAAGTAGGTCGCATCGTTGCCCCACGACGATCGCCATGCAAAGATGCCTTTGCGCGGGAAGAGCTTGAATGTCGGAAGGGTGTCGGGCTGGACCGGCGTGACCGATGGCTTGTACCAGAGATAGGACATGGCAGTGATGTCGGTCCTGTCCACGCTCTGTGCGGTCCATTGCGCCAGGCCATCGCCCAGGCGGCTTGCGAGCCACGCCTGGACGGTGCGAGGAGGCTGGTAATGCTGGGGCGGACAATCGCCGAAGTTGGCAACGCCGCCGTAGTTGTCGCTGCCCCCAGGAAGCAGGCTGTACAGATCCCACTGCACGCTTTGCTTGAACCAGGGGGAGGATTGCGCTGTGTCGCCGCCGAGCGCCCGGTCCCGCATGTCCACCCACTGGAACAGGTTCACCTGTCCGTAGCTGTGGTAAGCCACCCCCTCGTTGCTCGCCCCGTCGTCCTCCAGCACGGACAGGATGATCCCGAGATTCTCCTCGATGCGGTCGACCCAGGGCGTCCGCACCGCATCAGGCATCTCGTCGGCCAGCACGAACGCTGCGGCTGCCACGCCCTCGTGATTGATCCAGTAGTGGTTGTTGGTCACTGTGCCGTAGTGCGTCCAGTCGATGTTCCGGTAGGTCGACAGGTAGCCGGTGGTGACCCACTTCGCAGTGACGGACCGCAGCCGCGCGCGAAGCTCCTGCCGCTCGGCCGCAGTGAGGCGCTCGTAGTGCCAGTCGTAGGTCAACGCCAGAGCGGTCAGGAAGTGCCCGACCGTGAGATCCAGGTTGTTGAAGGGCGTATCCTGCGAATCCCAGTTCGGGTACCGCAGCATGGTGAAGAAGTAGCTCCAGAGCAGCTGGTCGTAGGGCTGGGCAGGATCGACCAGCTGGATCAGGGCGAGGTTCACGAGGCGATCGGCGTAGCTTCGGATGTCCTTTCCCGGGCCTGGGTCAGGAATCGGGGCGTCGTATCCGGACGCCAGGTGGAGCATGTCTGCCCAGATCGTCGCGTAGGCTGGATCCTCTTTTCGCGCCTTGATCGCTTGCAGCTCCTGGGCTGAAAACAGCAGCTTCGGATGAGCGGGTATGCGGAACTCGAACGTTCTCTGCGCCTCGACCCCTGCGCTCTGCGCGACCAGGGTCCAGCTGCCCGTGGGCTGCGAGGCGTCGAGCTGGAGCGGTGAGGCCGAACGCCACAGGAGCGGATTCTGGTCCTTTGCGAGCTCCACAGGGAGCTTGGAGCCGTTGGGGAGGTTGAGTACCGCCGTGACGGGCTGGGGATTGCCGGGCGTGGAGATGAGGACCTGGAGCTTGTCTCCGGGAAAGAAGTAGTCGCTCGACTTGGGCGCCAGGATGTTGAGCTCTTTGCGCTCTGGATCTCCCACCGCAACTCCGGGCTTCATCGCGTCGAAGAGAGTTGCGATGGTGTCCTTGGAAGGCGATGCCATCCAGAGATAGCGCAGGGCGCTCGTGCCCCCGGCTGCGTAGCCGTAGGAGTCGTGGATGATCTGCTTGCCCTCCGACTCTTCTGCGCGAACCACCCCTGGATGGAACAGGAACCATCCGAACGCCTTGCTGGTCGCGGCGTTGTACACGACCAGCCATCGCATCCCGGTGTCCCACTTCTTCTCGATCGCCTCGTCTCCCCGCGTGTCCGACACCATGCGATCGTAGGTGTCACCCAGGTACAGGGTCCTGCCGCTCCAGTCCGCGCTCGATAGCTGGTATTCGGAGCCCAGGGTCGCGGACAACACGGATTCGGCAAAAGGGTAGCGCGCAAAGACCCGGTACGTGAGAAAGGCGTCGTGCAGCGTGGGCGCCGGACGCGCCTGCCAGGCCGCGGAGAATGCTGAGCTGTACGCGTCCGCGTCGCTGGCAACCAGTGTGGGAGCGCCGCTCTCCATCGTAGTGGAAGGCCACGTCTGCGTGTGGGACTCGAGCTGGTAGCCGTTGGAGAATCCATCGGCAACGGTCCAATCCGGCGACGTCAGCTTCAGGAACGTCAACCCGTCTTCACGCCGTCCACCCAAGAGGCTTCCATCCTGCGCCACATCGCGCTGGATCGCGTAGCCGCCCCCGGTGAGCGACAGGAAGTCAGGCTTGCCATCGCTGTCAGCGTCGGGATTGGAGAACGCGCTCCAGCTGCCGCTGGCTGCCCGAGCCCACGGCGCAGGGGAGGTCGTGGTCTTGTAGTAGACGAAGAAATCGCGAGTCTCGCCCATCTTCGTGAGACCGGCAGCCGTGAAGCCGACCTCGAATACCGTGCCGTCGGGCTGCCCCCATGCGCCGCTTTCCACGAGCGTGTAGCTGCCGTTGGCGCTCTTGCCGTGCACTCGCACATCCCGGGAGATCGCGGCCCCCGCGTGGGAGAGCTCGGCTATCACCGGCACATCGGTGCGGTCCTTCTTGGGATGTGCAAGCAAGTTGATCTGCACGCGGAACGGGTAATCCGCCTCGTGCCATTCGATCACCGAAGGTGTTGCGTCCCCATCGCTGCCGCCATCCAGCGAGCCGCTGTCCTGCGTGGCGCCCGCGGACGGCGCGTCGTCTCCGCCACAACCCGCGGCTGCGAGGCCGAAGCCGCCCACGAGCGCGACAGCCGTAAACCACAATATCGAGCGGGAGCCACGTCGCCCGGTCTGCCGATGGGAAGGTCGCATGGTCCCATGGTATCGGTCGGGCGGAGCATGGGCAATGGGGAGCCTCCACAGCCGAGCCACGCCTTTGCGGCGTGGGCCACGCGTGGCGTCCACCGGATCTCGGCTTGACACCCGACCATGCGCACTCTTGAATTGATGCATGTCCAAGCTCCTCCGCAATGCGATGCGAAGCTCGATTCTCCTGCTCTGCACCCTGGCCGTGTCGAGGAGCGCCCAGGCCGCGTGCCCGAGCACTTCTGCGGATTGCTTCACCGTCGTCCCCTGCGATCCGGGGCTGGCAGGAACGTGCCGGCTCGTGACAGCGCTCACCTCGGCTGCGATCCAGGACGCGGTCAACGTGTCCGCAGACGGCGATTCCATTCTTCTGCCTTCAGGTATTGGCGATTGGTCTCAGGACCCGCACACGATTTTGATCGCGAGCACGCACAATGGCGGCAATGGCGAGATGACGCTCACGGACACCACGAAGTCGTGGGTCACGGACCAGTGGGTCGGAGAGACGCTGTACAACAAGACCGATGGATCCTCCTGCATGATCGAGTCGAATACTTCGACCACCATGACCTGCCAGTGGGGCGCGTTGTCAGGTGGAGCGGAGAACCGTTGGGACGCTGGAGATGCCTATGAGGTCAAGAACGTCGGCGTTTCGTGGACCGACAAGAACATCCGCTTGATGGGAGCAGGCATCGGCCAGACGACTCTGGTCGGAGATGGCACCAAGTTCAGCGTGCACGCAGAGACCAAGGCCTCGTTCCGGATCTCCGGCATGACCCTGAGCGGCGGCACGCCCGGCAGCGTCTTGAGCTTCAAGAACGGCAACAACACCCCAACATCCGGCTTCCGGGTGGACCACGTCCACTTCGCATACACAGAGGATACCGCTACCGATTACTTCTTCGTGAACGGCCTGATCTACGGCGTGATCGATCACTGCTCGGTCGAGGCCCCTGGGGGCATCCTGGTGCAGCACTACGGATACACCGAGAAGGAAGGTGCGTACTCGGGCACGACCTCCTGGTCCCTTCCTCTGGACCTCGGCGGACCCACCGCCATCTACGTGGAGGACAGCACGATCCATTACGGCTCCGGCTGGTTTCCGGGCATGAATGACTCCTGGAGCGGCGGTCGCCTCGTGTTTCGCTACAACCAGCTGACCCGCCCCGTCTTCCAGACCCACGGCGCCCGCGGCAACATGCGCGGTGGATTGAAGCTCGAGATCTACGGCAACACCATGACCTCGGACGGCGTGCAGTGGGACCGGCTCGGGGAGATCCGCTCCGGCACGGGTGTGTTCTTCAACAATACGATCAACGGCTATCAGCACCCGTTTGCGGACCTGGACGTTCCCAGGGTCTGCGACACAGGCGCGAGCAACTTCGGCGGGTGGTGTGACGGCACCTCCCCCTGGGACGGCAATCTGGGCGCCAGCAGCACCGGAGACCCGGGATGGCCATGCCTGGACATGCCGGGCCGCGGCACCACTGCGTCGGCCATGCCCGGGGCGGCACAGCCCTCGGAACCCTACTATGCGTGGAGAAATGGCCCGGAAGCGGGCTGCCAATCCGGTGTCGGAACCTGCACACCCCAGGACGTGTTCGACACCAACGGCGGCTACGAGAAGTGCGACCCCGGACCGCCTCATACATCCGACTATGTCAGGGTGTCACCGGCCCAGGCTCCTCACGCGGGTGACGTATTCGACGCGGTCAACAACGGGCTCACACCCAAGCCTGGCTATGCTCCCTACACCTATCCCCATCCCTTGATCACCGACTGCAGCCTGAATCCCGTTACCTGCGACCGCGGCGCTGCTGGCGCGGCCGGAGCAGGTGGGAGCGCGGGTGCGGCCGGTGCGTCGGGCAGCGGTGGTGCCGCAGGCCAGGCCGGGGCAGCAGGCGCAGCGGGCAAGGCGGGCGCGGCAGGTGGGGCGGGCAACGCGGGGGCTGCCGGAGCGGCAGGCCAGAGCGGCCCTTCGGGATCGGACAGCGACGGATGCGGATGCTTTGCGGCGGGAAGATCTGCAGGCGGGGTCGGTGCGGCGTTGGCAGCCATCGCAGCGATCGCAGCGTGGCGACGGCGGCGGCGTGCCGACCAAATGAACCCGCAAGCCTAGAAAGAGCGGCGCAACAGGTGGCTGCTCGCCCGGACAGGGGCCACGAGCAGATCCCGGGAGGCGCGATTTCCCCATTTCGAATTGTGGTTCGTCCGAGATCAGCCGTTCTGGTTCCCTGGACCACCGGATTTCGGAGGATGAGAGATGCGCCACTGGGTTCGAACGCTGGGTTGGAACGCCGCACTGGTCGGGTTGCTCGCTGGGTGCTCGTCGAGGGACCAAGGCGGGTCGCCCCAGGAGGAACCGGTGGCGGCCGCCAAAGCCGGGCTCATCTCTTACGACTGCGACCCTGACGACACAGGTCATTCGCTTGGCATGCCGTGTGCCCCTGGGCCTGGCAGAGACGTGTGCGAAGGGATCTGCTACCCGGACAAGGTCACCGGAAAGGCAACCTGCCACGACCTTGCGGCCTCTGGAAACATCTGGAGCCTGTACGTGCATAACGCCTTGCCGTGCGGTGACGTGAGCGCGTGCGAGAAGCATTGCTGGATGGGCCAATGCCTGGATGGCATCGCACAGCCTGGAACCTCCTGTCGCGACGTGCCCGGGTCGACGAATCCCTGCTCCGGCAAGTGCTCGAGCACAGGCGCCTGCGAGCCCATCGTCACTCCTTGCGTGTACGAGCACAGCGAAGGCTCCTGCCTGATCAAGCGATGCTCGGCCTTCAACGCGCAACAATGCCAGGTCCAGTACGTCTTGAAGGACACGACCTGCGATGACGGCAACGTGTGCAGCGGGTACAAGTTCAACACGAGCGACGACCGCTGCGACGCAATCGGCGTGTGCCACGGCGACGCCAACACGATCAACTGCTCGGACAGCAACGCTTGCACAGGCCCGGGCGGCAACGACGTCGATCACTGCGTCGCCAAGCAATGCGTTCCTGGCGGCCCTGTGTCCTGCCCGCCCAAGGACAAGTGCTCCACCGCCTCCTGCAACACCGCGCAAGGGTGCGTGGAGGGCTCCCCGGTCGACTGCAACGACAACAATCCCTGCACGGACGATGGCTGTGCACCGAGCACAGGCTGCATCCACACGAGCAACAACGCGCCGTGCAATGCGGACAACAGCGTCTGCACCACCAACGACACGTGCTCGAACGGCACTTGCGTTGCCGGACCGACCCTGGCTTGCGACGACCTGAATCTGTGCACCAACGACAGCTGCGATCCGGTAGCCGGATGCCTGCACGTGGCGGTCGACTGCTTTGACGGCAACAACTGCAAGGTGAGCAGCTGCAACCCGTTGCTGGGGTGCCAGTCCACGGATGTGAGCTGCGACGACAACGACGTCTGCACCACCGACAAGTGCGTGACCGGAATCGGCTGCACGCACGTGGCGATCGACTGCAACGACTCGGACGTGTGCACTGCGGACACGTGCGTGCCGGGGGTCGGATGCGCGCACCCGCCGGCGAGCTGTGACGACGGCAATCCTTGCACCGTGGACGCCTGCCAGCCAGGCGTCGGGTGCCAGCATCTCGCGGTGGACTGCAACGACGACGACGCTTGCACGGTGGATGCGTGCACCGGGTCGGGGACGTGCGTTCACGTCGCGGCGCAATGCGACGACTCGAATGCGTGCACCATGGACATCTGCGATCCTGCAACCGGGTGCATCACCCTGCCCACGGTGTGCGACGACTTGAACGAGTGCACGACCGACTCGTGCGATGCAGTGAGTGGCTGCGGGCATGCAGTGGTCAGCTGCAACGACAACGACAGCTGTACGACCGATTCATGCGAGCCCGCGATCGGATGCGTGCATGTAGCGGTTTGCGCGGACGCTGGGGCGGATTCAGCTTCCGGTGGCTCCGGAGGGGCCGGGGTCGGCGGCAGTGGCGCTGGAGGATCGCTCGGAGGCGCTGGTGGAACGAGCACCGGCGGGACGTCCGGCAGCGGTGGCACCGATGTCGGCGGTAGCGGCGGAAGCGTGGCGGGCGCCGGCGGGGCTCCAGGTGGAAGCGGCGGTGACAGCGGTGCTGGCGGCTCCACAGGCGGCAGCGCGGGGTATGGAGGCGTCGCCGGCTCGGCAAGCGGAAGCGGCGGCGATAGCGGCTCAGGTGGATCGGTCGCGGGTGGCGCTGGTGGTGCCGGCACAGGCGGTGCGTATGGCGGCAATGCCGGGCAAGGCGGTGGCGGAGCCAAGGGCGGAAGCGCAGGTGCCGCAGGATCCAAGGCTGGAAGCGCAGGCGCAGCCGGTTCCGGCGGGGCGAGCCAGGACGCTGGCGGTCAGACCGACGCAGGAGGCAAGGGCAACAGCGCTGGTGCGCCGCACAACGACGCTGGAGGGCTCGAGGCCGGCAGCCTGAAAGAGATCCCCACCGACGCATCCAAGGGGTGCGCATGCGAAGCTCCCGCAAGCTCGACGAACGGACCGGGCTCAGCCTGGACTCTCGCGGTGGCTGGCATTGTCGCTGCGCTGAGTCGTCGACGCCGTCGCTAGGCGACGCGATTTCGACTGCACCGTCGCCGCCACGTTCGGCATCGGAGGGGAAGCGTCCGGACATCGACCGCGACAGACGAGGCGAAAGACGACGCCCTCGCCTGAGCCTGGCTCATGGAATACAATGGGTTTCATGGACCCACGCGGAATCGTCCTTGGTGGTCTTTCGTTCGTCCTTGCGTCGACCGCGGTCAGCTGCTCCGACGACAGCACCGCGCCGAACGGTGGTGCTGCAGCGGGGAGCGGAGGAAGCGCCGGTAGCGGCCTGATCATTCCGGTCAACGACGCGGCTAGCGACTCTCCCGGGCCCTGGCAGCTGCCTCCGGGATTCACCCCTGGCACGCGCGGTGGCTACAAGCTCGGGGACCCCGTGGGAAGCGGCGCGGCGGGTGCGGCCGGTGCCACCGATGGCGGAGCGGGGCAGGGCGGTGGCTGCGGAACGATCGTCACGGGCGTCCTCAGGGACTTCAAGGGGTACGGCGAGGACGGCGCAGACACAGGCCATCAGGACTTCGAGGACTGGTGCTGCGGCGATGACCTGGACATCGTGGACAGCCCCCTCGGCGCTGACAAGAAGCCTCCTTACAAGAATGCTGGGGGTGCTACACCTTCCACGCATGGCAAGGATCTCTTTGACCAGTGGTATCGATCGGTCGACGGAGTGAACAAGCCGTACTACCTGCAAATCGCCCTGCAGGTGACGGATCCAGCCAAGAACATTGCGACCTTCGAGAGCTCAGCCTTCTTTCCCGTGGACAACGCCGGATTCGGCAATGCTGGCAACAACCACAACTTCCACTTCACGACCGAGCTGCACCTGCAGTTCCGCTACAACGGGCAGGAGACATTCAAGTTCACGGGCGACGACGATGTATTCGTCTACGTGAACTCGCACCTTGCGATCAACCTGGGCGGCGTGCACGGCGCGGAGGACCAGACCATCGAGCTCGACGACCACGCGCAGGAGTTCGGCATCAGCAAAGGCAACGTCTACGACCTGGACCTGTTCCACGCCGAGCGTCACACCAGCGAATCGAACTTCCGCATCGACACTACGCTGGAGTTCGTCAATTGCGGGACGATCGTACCGGACCCGCATTAGTCCCTTGCGAGCGTAGTCGGCCCCGCGCGGCTACCAGCAATAGCAGAGGATGTCCCCGACATCCTTGGTGGCACAGGTGCCCGAATCCGTCGCGACGCACACCGAAGAGCCCCATGCGCCTCCGTGCACGTCTTCGGCACGCAGGGAGCAGGGCCGCAGCGATTCGGCCCTGCGCCACCGCACACCATCCCTGCAGGACAGTCGGCGCAGATCAGCGTGCCCCCACAGCCGTCCGGCGCCTTGCCACACTCCGCGCCCGCCTTGCTGCAGCTCATTGCTGCACAAGCCCCGCCTTCCGATGGCGCGGAATCGGCCGCTGCCGCGTCGGCGGGGATGGAGTGGGCCGGGCGGTCCGTGGAGCTTGAGCAGCCGCCGACCGCGAGGGCTGCGAGGGCCACGCTCGCGGCGGCCGTCACGGGCGCCAGCCGACGCTTGCCATTCGGTGAGCTTCCCATGCTGTTGGTCGTTCTACCACGTGCCGATTGCGCGCGCGAACCACCCGCCGTTGGCTACCCGGTCAACGCGCGGTACTGCTCCGCCAGCTTCCTTCCCAGCTCGGCGTCCACCATCTGGACGTACGCGATCTTGCCCTGGAGCCATGACTCGAAGTGCGGGATGTCGTCGCGATTCTGTGCGGCCAGCCCGGTCCTTCGCGCATTGTGAAGAATGGCACGCAGCCGTCGCACCTCCTCCCGAGGCACCGCGAGCTTGTGATTGACCACGATCCCGGTGACCTGCTGCCTGCGCGCGGCGCGTTGGATGTGCTGCTTGCGAGGATGGAGCTGGAAACCTTCCTCCTGGAGGATGTGACGGACTCGAGCGAGCAGGATGCCGATGGCTTCTCTATGCCCGGCTGGGGCGCTGAAGGTGAGATCATCCGCGTATCGCGTGTAGTGCCAGCCCATCTTGGTCGACATCCCCACGAGCCGCCGATCGAGCTTGCGACCCACCAGATTCGAAATGGCCGGGCTGGTGCAAGCGCCCTGCGGCAGGGCGCGCTCTCCTGCCGCCACCCAGTACCGGAGACCCTCGTGGTCCACCGGCGTCCGAGGACACTCCGTGCACAACAGGGCAAGCACGGTGGCCGAAGCCGGTGAGTATCCCATCGACTTGAACAGCCCCCTCACACGAGGAAAGGTGATGGTCGGAAAGAAGTCCTTGAGGTCGAGATTCACGACCACATCCATCCCGACGTGAGGCGCTGCGGCGGTGACCGTGGACCGCTGCGCAACGAATCCATGGGCGGGTTCGGAAGGAGAAATCCGTCGCAGGATGTTGTCGAGGACCCAGCGCTGGGCCTGAGCGAGATGCCGATGGGGTGCTGCGAGCAGGCGTGTGCCACCGGTTCGCTTTGGAATCTCGAAGTACACGTAGTGGCTCTTGAGCGCCGCCTCCGCGTGAAAGCAGAGCCATCGCAGCTGGCGGATGGTGATGCCCAGCGCCTTGGCCACATCCGACGGCGTAGCCAGCAGAGGCAGCCCTGCCTCGGAGAGCTTCTCCACGTGCGAGCGGCGATCGGCGAGCGATGCCGACACGTTTCGTCCGAGAAAGACGATGTCTTCCTCGCGCCGCCTTTGGACCTGCTCGGCGCGCAGCGCCTTTCGCTGGGCAGCTTCCTCCTTCTTTCGTCGCTTTTCTTCGGCCTTCCGCGCGCGCATGTCGTCCACAGCGCGCTGCGCTTTGGCAGCTGCCACCGCTTCTGCGAGCTTGGCTGCGTCATGATGGCGGAGCCAGATGTCGCCGACGCGATGGATCTCATCGATCTGGCTCTTGGACAGCAATCCGCGCAGAATCAGCCCGCGATCGATCAAGGCCGTGCGCTCGTCACTCTGCGGGGGGATGGTGTCGATGCGACCGATCCACGCGGTGTGGTACGGGTTGATCTTCAGCGCACGCGCCCGCATGTCCTTGGCAGACAGCCCGAGAATCTCCCCGGCTGCGAAACTGTCTGCGGATTGCGGGGGCGCGGACTCGGCTGCACGGGATGGCGCCCGTGGCGCCTGGGTGGAGGACCGAGAACCTTTCGCGGGGGGCGGTGAGGACCCGCTCTCGCTATCGTCATCGGCGACAGATGGCTCTGCGGGTGGCCCGACGAAGAAGGCTTTGACCTTGTCCCAAAAGCCCACGTCAACCCCGCGATGGGCCGGCGAAAGTGTCCAGCCCTGTAAGGAGGCCCGATTGCGCTCGACTTCGTGCGAAGGACCGCGTCCGATCACCGAGGGCCCGGGGCGTGCCCACACAACCAGCGACTCTTGATGTCGACTCAGGATGGTGTGTGGGCACCCCTGGGCCCAAAAGAATATCGGGCGTGGGGATGCATGGTAGAGCAGACTCCGCCACGGCGTAACGCCGCAGCATGACGGGCTCGTGCGATCGGACCTCCTTACAAAGCTGGACTCTGATCATCCTAGTCGACTCAGTTCAGAAGGGAAGACGATTTGCGGATTTGATCGGCCGCGACCGACCACGCCGCTTCGACCACCACCGACACACTCACATCCAGACGTGCCGCCTCCCGCTGAATCTCCTCCACCAACGCTCGAGGCAGAGAAAGGCTCTGCGGAATCTTGGCCGGGGTCCGGTACACGCCTGCCGCTTGCGTGGGATCCGCAAGCGACGCCGTGCGTTGGATGGCCTCGCGAGCCAATCTCCACGCATGCTCAATCACGTAACCCGTCGCCACCGTGCGCTTGTCTGCTTCAGCTCGCAGCTCCGCGTAGGTCCCGCTCATCAGGTGCACCGTCAGGTCGCTTCGATCCGTAGTGGCCACCACCGACCTGCGAGCGACCGATCGAAGGGCGATCAGGTGCCTGCACGGTCCGGCACGCAGCTTGTTCTTGTAGAAGAACGAGCAGCCGCACTTCGCTCGCGTCAGGCTCCCGTCCGGGTCGATGACCGCTTCGCACGCGGACTGCCCGACATTCGCTACCACCAGGCGCGCTCCTCGCGCCATCATCACTTCACGCTCCACCGTGGTCGATGGGTCTGCCGCGAGCCGTCGCCCGGCAACCAGCTCGGCCGGCTCCGGTCCGAGCATCGATTCACTCAGGGCGACCGGGAGGATGGAACGCCACCGCACCGCATCTACGCTGAAGTCGTAGACGAGCTGCCCCCGTCGGGCCAGCTCGTGCAAGCTTCCCATCAGCACGCTGCGGGGCACATTCGTCTGCTCGGCGAGGGTCGTGAGGCGGGCCATGCGCACCTGCTCCAGGTGCCCGGCCAGCTTGTCGACAGCGGCCGGATCTGCCTGCAGATCAGCAAAGAACTGATCCAGGTTGCTTCCGCGCGTCCAGTCGTTGGCGGTCCAACCCGACAGCGCCAACACCATGCGCATCTCGCCCATGCGCGCGGTCCACACGCTGGGAAGCCCTGAGCCGAACAGCATGACCTCGAAACGCTCGGCAAGGGGAAGTATCCTCGCCAGCGGAGCGAGACGACGCCTTCCCCACACCTTGATCTCCTCAGCCTTCTCCCCTTCGTACGCCCTTCCGTGGGAGACGATGGGAATGCCCCAGGGTTCGAGGACGACCGTAGGTGGCTTGCCTGGCTGCAGCTGGAAGCGAAGCGATCTGGGACCGGCCTTCTCCCTGTGGCGCTTGAGGAACGCAAGGATGGAATAGACCACGTCGACCGACAGCTCGAAACGTCGCGAAGGCAACCCCATCGCTGCCTGAAGCTGCCCGAATCCCCGCAGCCAGGAAGCAGGAAGGTCGATCTTCTCCTCGCGGTAGTCCGTTCTCCCCTGGATGTTCACCTCGAAGCCGGATGGGTCCACGAGCAATCGGGTGGGGCGGTAGGAACGCAGCGTCTGGAAGTGCTCATAGAGCGCAAGGGAGTAGTCGACGTTGGTCGTTCCCAACCCGGCGCCTGCTTCCGTGCGGAATGCGCCCCGGTCCACGCCAAGGAAACCGTAGGAAGACTCGTCCTTTGCGAAGCACTCGAAGAAGACCATGTCCGGAGCGACCGTCACCACGGGGTCGCACGGAACCAGGTGACGGAACAGCTCCGGGTCGTTGCGCGAGAGCTCCAGGGCCCACTTGTTTCGAGCATCCCAGTAGAGCCGGTGCATGCGCTGGAAGTCGCCCTTCAGGTTCTTGGGCAGGGGCTCTTTGACGACGGCAGCCAGCTCCCGCATGCGCGCCTGGTCGAGCAGGGTCTGGCGCACCTGCTCCTGCTTCTGCGCCTGGTCGCGCTTCCATGCCTCGTAGGCGCCCTTGTCCTTCTTCTTGAACTTCAGGTCTCCTACCACCACGTCGTGGAGCGCGCAGATGGCCTCCCTGAATCGCAGCGGATGCACGATCTCCGCATCGAAGAAGACCTTGGAACGCGCAAGATTGGGAGCAAACGACAGCGCCTGACCCCCGGCAATCTCCCTTACCTCGCTTCGTCCCAGGTACCGAAAGTCGACCTTCATGACGACACCTGCGTGCCGATGACCACCTCCGGGAGGTGCTTGGCGAAGACCGCACGCATGGCATCCGACTCCGCAGCCGCTCGAGTGAGCGTGGCCAGGGCGGCGACTCTCTCGGGTGCACGCACGCTGCGCAGACACACGCCGAGGGCCGGCAGCAAAGACTCGGCCTCTGCAGGGTGCTCAACGACTCGTTGAGAGATCTGCCTCAAGGCGCGCTGCTTGAGCCGCCCCCCGCGATGGATCGAAACCAGGACGCTGGACCATACCCAGCGAAGGGTTTCGGGCCAGGCTTCCTTCTGCCACGAGCGCTCATGCTGGACCAGCACCCCACGCACGTCGTCGTACGGCGACTCGGCGATCGCAAACCACAGCGGCAGGTTCTGCTGGAGCTGCGGAGTCGCCTCGAGACAGGCGAGCGCCAGGGATCGCGTGTCGACGTACTTCGAGTCGATGAGGTCGCGAAGGTGCTCCGGGCCGGCATACGATCGCGTGGCGATCAGCTCGACCGCCCACTTCGTGCCTTGCTCGCGCACCGAGTGCACAGGTGCCGATGCCAGCCGCATCACCGCCCGCAGGTCCGGCTCGGATTGCACAGGCTTGTCCTTCGCCCATGCCAGCCCGAGCTCCGCTGCCGCAGCCATGCTCGAACATCCAAGCTCGATGCACTGGGCGAGCGTGAGCCGCGAGGGCAGAACATGCTGGGCAACCGCCTCGCAGATCAGGGGTGACACCGTTGCATGGTCGATTCGCAGCAACCTGAGCCAGTCTTCGATCGGAAGACTTTCGACCCCTTGCGCACGCTTGAGCAGCTCGGCTCCGAGCTGAAGCACCTCCTCGTGAGGCGATGACAGCAGAGGCAGCAGAACCGCGATCGGAATCTGGTCGAGGCGCTCGCGCTCGGTCGTCCGCAACATCTCAATCGACCACCCGCGGACCGTACGGCTGTGCGCCCCAACGGCCAATTCCATCAAGGGGTCAAAGGCCCCTTTCCACGCATCGGCGAAGTATGGAGCCGGCTTGAGGTCCCGTAGAGACCTCCCAGGTGCCACGTGCAGGCGCAGACCGCCCTTGCGCAGCTCCGGCGCGTAGCCATAGAGCACATGCATCAGACCCCAGGCGCTCAGCAGCCGATCCGCGCTGCACAGGTGTGCCTCCTGATACAGAGGCAGCGCGATTCGCATGGCTCGCAGATAGCGGGCTGGGTCGGCGTGGCCCATCCGACGAAAGTAGCGAAACGCCCTGCGCGCCAGGTACCATCGGGTGCGCGAGGAGAACCGTGGGCTCGTGCGACCTCGGGGAAGAAATGTCGGCAAGGTCGGGTCCGCACGCATTCCGACCACGTCCCGAGCCTGCCTCGTCGCCGCATCCCAAGTGACACCCACGCGCGCGAGGTAGCAGCGGGCCATCCGGTCGAACGCGACCAGGAAGTGCGCCATCGCTTCGTCGTCGGCCGCTGCCTCTGCCAGCTTCAGCAGACGCTTGACCAGACCCTTGTGCATGGGGCGGTCGCACTGCTCATCGATGTAGCCAAGGAGCATGCGACGCATCGGCGCGCGAGGATCCTTGTACCAACGCTCCGCGAGCCCTGCCAGCTTGCCCGCACTGGTGGATGCCTCCACCTCTGCCAGCAAACGCTCGTCCGCAGCCTCGAAGTAGTCGTCAATGAGCAGGTCCGAGCTCACGCGGCGCGGGGGTTCTTCCAGCTCGCGACACGGACCTACCTCGACGTAGCCGGCCTTGAGCCATCGGGCGACCAGCTTCAGGCGGTGCCACTCCGCTGCGTCGGCATCCTCGAAGCTGCGAGTCGATCGACGAGAGCCGCCCTCTTCGCCCCCCTTGCACAGCTCGAGCACGTGGTCCTTCCGGACGACTTCCCAGAACCGCCGTGGAAACCTCAGCGTCGCCTTCGTAGACGGATTGACGCCTTTGATGTCCAACTCGTAGCGAGGCACGACAGATCCCCTGGTTAGGTGCCAGCGTGAAGCACGCTGCAACACCCGGAGCGAGGGATCAAGCCAGCTTGCCCGCCGTATCGTACTTTCTGTCCGCGCGGGGCGCATTCCGCTCAGATGGATTCCCGGCTCCCGCGAGGCCCAGGGCCGCCTCTCTGCGCTTCTGGGCCCCCGAGGAAGAACGAACCCTCCTGCACAAGAGCAACCCGGCGAATGCCAGCAGAATCATTGCGCTCTTGTCCGGACGACCGGGTCCCGCAACGCAGCCGCACCCTCCACCGTCGTCCTGGCCGGCAAGAGCCGCACCCCCGTCCGCTCCCGGTCCGTTCGCTCCCCCATCCGCCTGCGGGTTCGAGCCGCTGTCCGGCGACGTCGTCGCGCTGTCGTGCGCCGTCGAGGCGTCGGAGCCGGGATGGGCGCCCCCGTCGACGCCGGTACACGCAGGGAACTGGCCCTTGCCCTCGACCTCGCCCTGGTCGAGGACCGGAATCGCCGTGTCCTCGAGCACCTGCCCATAGATGTCAGTGACTCGGTACGACTGTGTTCCGCTGGGAAGGTTCTGCCCTTTGAAGTAGCCCCAATCCGCGCGCTCGAGCGGAGCGTAGTTTCCATCCGTCATGCGCGCCTCGAACGACGCGATCGGGTGGCGGTGGTTGCGGACCTGCACCCACGCCCAGCTCGTGGTGCTGCCCGCGTAGTAGGCATACCGGATGGGCCCGGTCACGTCGCACGGCACGTACTGCCAGGTGATCGGCGGCACACCGTTGTAGCCTGACGCGATGAGCGCATAGGCCTGCGGGCTCAGATCCAGATGCCCCACCTCGCACCCAGGGCATCCGTTGACTACGAGGACCGTGACTTCCCCGGATGGTCCCCAGATGTGGATGCAGGCGCCACACATGGCAGTCGCTGCGAGCTCGGGCGCGTCGAGCGCCACCACCATCTGGTTGCCCGTCTCCGCAGGATATCCGCATACACCGGTGCCGTCCGCAAAGTCGTAGTACGTCGCCGGCCCCTGGTGGATCGTCGCGTCGCAGATCGCGGCTGAGCTCGACTGGCCCCATGCACACGAAGCCGTGACGATTGCTGCCGCAGTGAGTCGCCGCATGGATGCCTCCAAGTTGGTTCCTGCGGATGGTGGGTAGGGCGCCTACGCCCGGGCGGCCAGAATGAACGCAACGCTGGTGAAGCTCGACAGCAGCGGCAAGGCCCACAGCACGAATCGGAACAGCTCCTCGTGCACGTAGGGGCCAAAGAGCTTGCGCGGCATGTTGAAGCGGAAGAAGAGAACGACGATGCCAAGCGCGCAGGCGAGCGACACGTAGTTCAACGCGAACAGCCTCGTGACCGTGTTGTCGCCCCCCGCAATGACGCCGTAGGCCGAGTAGATCGCAAAGCTGAGCGCGATGACCGAGAACAGTCCGCCGATCACCACGTTGGCAAGCTCGAAGGCCTCGATCTCGAAGCCCTCTTCGTTCGTCTTGTTCATCCAGACCGCCAGGAGCGGGATCAGCAGCGATGCAACCAGCGGGATGAAGACCGGCGCGAGCGCCCCCATCGGATCGCGATCGACGTCCAGCGCGGCCTGCAACCGCCCGTACCGATCGCCATTCCAGCCGAGCACTTCCGAGTGATCGAGGTCGACGATGCCAGGCTTCCACCCGTCGATCGTCATGCCTTGCGCAGGCCGGCTCCACTCGACGTCGTCGTGGTGCGTCTCGAGCTCGACTTCGTCGGTGCCGTTCTCGCGCACGATGAGATCGAGCATCAGGTGCTGCCGGTCGAACGGGAACCGTGAAGCGTTGATAGCAATCTTGTACTTCGCCGTAGTCCGCGTTGTGAGCTCGATTTCTCCGTCCGGTGAGATGCGCAGGCGTTGCACGTTGAACGAAGGCGCATCCACCCGGTTGGTGACGTCCACGCGCGGAGTCCACATCGTTGCGAGCTTCTTGTCCGCCTTCGAGAACCGGTACT
Organism: Deltaproteobacteria bacterium; assembly: GCA_016218915.1. GTDB lineage: Bacteria > Myxococcota_A > Polyangia > Polyangiales > Polyangiaceae > JACRCQ01. Next base: position 135,371 of record JACRCQ010000074.1, on the reverse strand, counting down.
CCTTGTATCCGTGCGGCTCCTCGCTCTCGTCGAAGCGCTGCCGAAGATCTTTCCAACGCATCCGCAGGTCCGTAGTCGCCACGAACTCGCCCTTGGCGTCGTCCAGGCTCGTGACCTCGAGATAGAACACCGCGACCTGCACGCCGACCGGCAGCCCCCCCTCCACAGGAAGCGTCTTCAGATCTTCGGCGTCATCCTTTGCCTGATCCGCGGGTGCGGGCGCGGACGGTGACGCGGACGAGGAAGCGCTGGGTCCTGGCTTCGGGGCCTTCTGGGGGCCGGCCGCGGGCTTGTCCGGACCGCGCGCAGCGCCCTTGTCGGAGCCTGCCGGCGGCGCGCCTTGCGCATGACGATGACCTCGGATCGGGAACATCGCCAGCCCGAAGGCGATGAACGCCGTGAGCAAGACGACGAACGTAGTCTTTGCAGCGCTTCGCCGGCGCTTCACGGCAGCTTCCCCTTGCGCAGCGTCTCGTAGCTCTCAGCCAGCCCTTGCAGCTCCTGGCAGTAGGTCGACGGGTCGTCCGCAGGCTGCGACGGATCGCCCGCAGCCAGCGCTGCCATTCTCGCGCTCAGGCTCGCGACGGGTCGCAAGAGCACGCCGCGGATGACCACGAGAATGGCGCCAGCCAGCAGCACGATCGAGAAGATGCAGGCAAGCGCCTGCCAGACCTTGGCGCGCCCCTCCATGCCGACGACCTCGCTGAAGTCCTTGGCCAGCGCAAAGACGCCGATCTGGTGGTTGTTGAAGTCGTACAGGGGCACCAGCTCCACGCCCCAGGTCGAGCCGTTCGCCAGCCGGTCATACGTGGCCACGTCGGTCACGTCCACATCCGTATCCTTGACGAGCGCGGTCATGAGCTCCGTGTGGGTCGAGTAGTACCGCATGTACTTGCCCACGCGGTTCTTGTCCGAGAGCACGTCCCCCTTGAGCTCCGTTGCGATCTCGCGCAGCGCCTTCTCGTCGATGAAGACCGCGGTCTCCATTCCGTAGGCCTTCTTCATCTCGTCGAGAACCGGCGCGAAGTCGAGCCCCATCTCAAAAGCGCCATTCAGCTTGTCGTCCATGTCCTCCATGGGGACGATGGCCGTGACGAACACGCCGGTCGGAGCCAGCACGATGCCGTGCTTGTGCGCCTTGTTCTTGATCACGTCCACGAGCATCGGGCGGTTCTTGGACTGATCGTCGCCGAACTTCTGCGGGTTGTGCAGGCGAAGGAACGACACGCCGGGCGGTGTGTGGAACTGCCCTTCGTCCATGCCGTACTTCTCCTTCTGCTCGGCGAACATGTCCTTGCACTCGGCAAGCAACCCCTCGCGGTCTCGCTTCGCAAAGGCCTTTCGCACGGCAGGCAGAGAGGAGATGAGCTCCGCGCGCACGAGCGCGGCCTCCTCGTTGTCAGACAGCACGTCGGTGAGCACCGAGCGCATCAGCTTGAAGCTGCTCGCCTCGGACGCCTCGACCATGACGTCGGTGAGCTCGTGCATGAAGTAGGTCATCGCGCAAATGATGACCGCAGAGAAGGTGATGAGGATGGCAGGTGCGCGTCGTCGGAATTTCACGCCTCTTGCCTGCACCAGCCAACGTCAGCCGTCAATGCCCGCGTTGGGATCCAGCCTCGTTGGCGGGGATCTCGTCACACTCCGTCAGCGCCAGCGCTGGTCCCGCCACTGATGTTCTGGAACATCGTGACCTGCCCGTGGTGCCTGACGCGCAGGCCGGGCAGGCCGCCGAGCCCAGGGGAGCTGTTGACACCGCTGGAGCCGGCGATTCCGGGATCGCCGCCCTTTCCACCGCTTTGTGCGTTGTTGTACTGGTTTCCGCCCGTGCCTCCCAGCGTGGCCGTGCCAGCCGCTCCCGGGTATCCGCTGTAGCTCGAGTAGCAGCCATTCAGCGTCCCCGCTGGTCCCGCAAGACCCGCAGGAATGCCCGCACCACCGCCGCCTCCTCCTCCGAGATAGGCCGCGATGCTCGTCGTGCCGCCGCCTCCGCCACCGCCGCCGCCCGGACGCACGATTCCGTAGTTGAACACGAAAAGCGGGACTACCGTGTCGATCGCATTGCCCCCCGCCGTTCCTACCGTGCCTGGGACCCACGTGGGGCACCCGGTCACGCTCGCGCCCTTGCCGCCGTTGCCACCGCCGCCCGCTATCAGGCCGCTGTTGACGATCGTGAGCGTCGAGCCCATCCGCAAGGCGCCGGAGAATATCGCGGTCCCGCCCTGCGTGGCCGCACTCACCGTCACACCCGCGTTGATCGTGAGCGTGACGTTCACGGGCGTCGTGGGGCTCGAGGCTGCGGTGAACACGTTGTAGGCCGAGGTGTCTGAGCTCAGCGTGAGATTGACGGTGGGGATGGTCGTGCACGCCCCTGCCGTGCAGTAGTCGTACGCGGGGCAGACGTTCCCGCACGCCCCGCAGTTCGCATCGTCGTTCTGCGTGTCAGTGCACAGGCCGGCGCACTGGGTCATGCCTGTCTGGCACGTGACCTTGCAGAGGCCCGACTGGCACGATTCACCCGGTGAGCACGCATTCCCGCAGCTGCCGCAATTGACGTTGTCGGTCTGCGTGTTGGTGCACATGGGGCCGCACTTCTGCAGCCCTGACTGGCATGTAAGCGAGCAGACGCCGAGCGAGCAGGCCTGCCCGAGGCCGCAGGTGTTTCCGCATGAGCCGCAGTTGGCGTTGTCGGTCTGCAGGTTCGCGCACGTTGCGCCGCACTTGCTCAAGCCTGTCTGGCAGGTCAGCGAGCACGCACCGGCCGAGCACACCTGGCCCAGCGGGCAGACGGTCCCGCACGCGCCGCAGTTGGTGTTGTCGGTCTGCAGGTTGACGCACAGACCGCTGCAATCCTGGAGCTGAGCCTGGCAAGTCACGGCGCACACGCCGGAGGAGCACAGCTCACCGACGTTGCAGGGATTCTCGCATTGGCCGCAGTTGAAGGGGTCGTTCTGGAGGTTGACGCAGTACCCGTTGCAGTCGCTGAGGTTCTGCTGGCAGTTCAATGCGCACAAGCCGTCGGAGCAGTACTGCCCGGGGCTGCACGCCACCGAGCAGTCGCCGCAGTGCTGGGGATCGCTCTTGGTGTTCACGCACAGGCCGGAGCAGTCCGTGAGGGTCTGCTGGCAGCTCAGAGCACAGGTCCCGGCAGAGCAGACCTCGCCCGCGGCGCACTTGGTCCCGCACACCCCGCAGTTCTGCAGGTCGCTCTGGAGATTGACGCACAGCCCGGAGCAATCGGTGAGCCCTTGCTGGCAGCTCACCCCGCACACGCCCTTGGAGCACACCTCTCCCGCCGTGCAGCCGTTGCCGCAGGTTCCGCAGCTGGCATTGTCCGTCTGGAGATTCACGCATGTGCCAGAGCAGTTCGTGAGCGTCTGCTGGCAGCTCAATGCGCACGATCCAGCCGAGCAGACCTCGCCAGCCTCGCACTGGGTGCCGCACGCACCGCAGTTCAGGTGGTCGGTGCCCAGGTTCACGCAGATTCCCGAGCATTCGTGGAGCCCCTGCTGGCAGGTGACGCTGCACGTGCCGTTGGAGCAGAGCTCGCCCGCTCCGCACGCCTTGGCGCAGGCGCCGCAATTGGCGTTGTCGCTCGCAAGGCTCACGCACGTGCCGCTGCATTGGGTCAGGCCGACCTGGCAGCTGACCTGGCACGTCCCGTTGGAGCACACCTCGCCCGAGGGGCAGGCATTCGAGCACGAGCCGCAGTGATCCAGGCTCGTCTTGAGGTTCACGCAGGTGCCCGAGCACTCCGTGAGCCCGGACTGGCAGGTGACCTTGCAGGCGCCCGCCGAGCAGATCTCGCCCTCGTTGCAGGCATGGCCGCACCCTCCGCAATTCTCGCGGCTGGTCTTGGTGTCCACGCAGAAGCTGTTGCACTCCGTCAGCCCCGTGGCACAGGACAGCTCGCAGCTGCCCGCCGAGCAGATCTTCCCGCTCGCACACACGTTCCCGCACGCGCCGCAGTGCAGATTGTCGTTGTCGAGATTGGCGCATACGCCGTCGCATACGTCGAGCCCGGTCTGGCAGGTGACCGCACATACGCCGGCCGAGCAGACATGGCCGGCCTCGCAGGCGTTGCCGCATGCTCCGCAGTTGAAGTTGTCGCTCTGCAGGCTTGCGCAGATTCCCTTGCAGTTGGTGAGCTGCTTCTGGCAGCTGAGCGCGCAGGTGCCCGCGGAGCAGACCTGGCCCTTGGCGCAGGCTTTGCCGCACCCTCCGCAGTGGTCGATGCTGGTGTGCGTGTTGACGCACAGCCCTGCGCACTCCTCGAGCTCCTTCTGGCAGGTGGGCGCGCAGACACCAGCCGAGCAAACCAGCCCGGACCCGCAGGCCTTGCCGCACGCGCCGCAGTTGTCGCGGTCCGTCAGGATGTCCGCGCAGATGCCGCTGCAGTTGAGCAAACCTTCCTGGCATGACAAGGCGCAGGTGCCGGCCGAGCAGACCTGCCCCTCGGCACAGGCGTTACCGCAGGCGCCGCAATCCTCTCGATCCGTCTTGAGATTCGAGCACGATCCGTTGCAGTCGGTCAGAGCGGCCTGGCAGGTCACCGCGCATGCTCCGCGTGAGCACACGCTGCCGACGTCGCAGCTGACGCCGCAGGAGCCACAATGCGCCGGATCCTTGTCGATGGACGAGCAGACCGAGCCGCAGGCCGTCTTGCCCCCGGTGCAGACAGCGGGGTTGCCTCCTGCCGGCGATTCGGATGGAGAATCCGAGCCGCAGCCCACGAGAACCAAAGCCGCCACTACCAACGGCCATGCGACACGCCCCCGCGCCACAACCCATTTGCCAATCAAGCTCGTCATGAAGGATCACCTTCGTGCGCCAACGCTGCTCGGCGCTCAAGTTGGACAACCGCACCGACCCGAGGCGGTCAATCGCCGCGACCCGCATGCGTCCTGCGTCCCCATCGGAGCTGAACGACCCGGAGAAATCAAGCGGCAACGAATTCGTGGCAATGGCGCGAGACCGCCGGACAGCCTACCCGTGGCAGATCGCCTGCTCCGTCGTCGCCTCGAAGATGTGCGCCGAGGCCGCAGGCACGCGCAGCCGCAGCCCTTGCCCCTCTCGCAGCTTTCGCGCCTGTGACGCCTCGAATCGCGCAACGATCTTCTCCACCGATACGTGGAAATGCACGTTCGCGTCCCACCCCAACGGCTCAATCGCATCCACCGTCGCGAACACCGTGCCGTCCCCTTCTTCCACCGCGCCCGCGCCGGCAGCTTCGTCCAGGCTCGCAATGAGATCATGGGGACGAAGCCCCACGATGACGTCCCTGTGGCTCCGCGCTTCCTGCGGGCATGGCAGGTCGATCCCCTCGGACTTGATCCGGGTGCCGTCCACCTTGCATCGCAGAAGGTTCATCGGCGGACTACCCAGGAACGTCGCGACGAACGCGTTGGCTGGCCGGTCGTACAGGTCCGCAGGCGACCCCACCTGCATGATCTCGCCCGCGCGCAGCACCACCAGCCGGTCTGCCATGGTCATGGCCTCCACCTGGTCGTGAGTCACGTAGATCATCGTGGCCTTCAGCTTGTTGTGCAGCTTCTTGATCTCGACCCGCGTCTGCGTTCGAAGCGCGGCATCGAGATTCGACAGAGGCTCGTCGAGCAGGAAGACGTCCGCTTCGCGAACGAGCGCTCGGCCCATGGCCACGCGCTGCCTCTGGCCTCCGGAGAGCTGGCGCGGGTAGCGCTCGAGGAACGACTCGATGCCGAGCATCGAAGCCACCTCCCGCACGCGCTTGTCGATCCCTGCCTCGGCCTCTCCCCGCAGCTTGAGCGCGAACGCGAGATTGGCCTTCACGTTCATGTGGGGATAGAGCGCATAGGACTGGAACACCATCGCGATGTTCCGATCGCGCGGCTCGAGGCTGTCCACCCTGCGATCCCCGATCCAGATCTCGCCGGAGTCGGGGATCTCCAGCCCCGCAAGCGTGCGCAGCAAGGTCGACTTCCCGCACCCTGACGGGCCCACCAGCACCACCAGCTCGCCGTCGGCGATCTCCAGGCTGATGCCCTTGAGGATCGGGTTCTTGTCGAGCGCCTTCTTGATGTCGATGATTCGAACGCTTGCCACGGTGTGGATGCTCCTCGACTACTGCACAAGCACGCGGACTTCACGCGGTCCCATGGAGAACTGCAGGGTGCTGCCCGCTCCCACCGTGACCGGCGCCGCCCCGCCGAGCACGTCCTTGAGCACCGTTCCGTCGCCGAATCCGACCACCATCGCCCCCGTAGGCGCGTTCGGAGCATCGTCGGGCTTGTTGCCGACCGTATCCCGCGCCTCGGTGTCGTGCGTGTTGAACACCACGAGCACCCGCTCGTTGCCCGTCGATCGCTCGAAGGCGAGGATTCCCGGCCCCGCACGGTCCTCGAGACGGAACGTCATGTCCCCGCGTCGAAGCGCATCGTGCTGCTTTCGGAGCGCCGTCAGGCTCCGGATGTACTGGAACGTATCGCCGCTCGTGGAGAAGCTCGTGGCCCAGAGATCTTCGCGGTTGGCCGGATCATTCCCTCCCGCGAAGTTCTGCTCTGTGCCGTAGTACATGCACGGGATACCGTCCTCCGTGTACAGGAACGCCAGCGCCTGTCGCAGGGCCACCAGGCTCGGCTCGCCGTACAGGAAGCGCGCCACGTCGTGGTTGTCCAGGAAGTTGACCAGGATTTTCGACGGCGGCTGTCCCGCGCCATCGACCTGCTCCAGCGGATTCACTGCGTCGTAGTTGGCAGCGCGGTCGTCGCGCAGCAGCTGACGCGCATTGGACGTGGGCGCCTTGCCCTTGAAGACCCCATCGAACACCGTGTACTTCTGCGAGAAGTAGAACACGCTGTCGACCTCGCCCGGCGCCACGTAGCTTCCCAGCATCGGGTCGAAGCCGGTGAAGGCTTCGCCGAACATCAGGAACTTCTGCTTGCCCAAGTCCTTGGCATACGCGCGGATCTTGGGTGCGAAGTCCTTCCAGAAGTCGTGCTCCACGTGCTTGAGGGTGTCGATGCGGAATCCATCGAAGTCCACCAGCTTCATCCACCTGCGGAACGCGTACTGCAGCGCCTCGCGCACCGCCGGGTTCTCCGTGTTGAGATCCTTGAGCCCGCCGGGGAAGTCTCCATGGGGCACCTGGTCGCACACGATCGACGACAGGTCCTTGACCGGGTCGCAATTGAAGTTCGGGGGCACCGGCAGCCCGTTGTTGCGGTAGTAGCAGCACTCGTCGCGCCCCCAATTCCATACCCGCCCCTGCAGATGATAGGCCTCGCGTCGCAGGAAGAGCCCCGGATCCGGACAGCCATCGCATAGGGGAGGTATGTGGTTGCTGGCTGCGTCGTACACGAAGATGATCGGCGCAGGTCCCGCTTCCCCGAGCGACGTGCGCGCCTTGACGTAGGGCTCCTCGAAGTCCGGGTCGTATTCCATCCGGTGCTCGAGGGGATGAGGCCCCTCTGCCCCGTAGTAGCCGCCTCCCCACACCGCCTCGTCCGGAACGCCGTTGCCGTTGATGTCGTAGAAGAATGCCTGCCCGATGTGGTTCGTCACGATGTCGAGCACGACCTTGATGTTGCGCGCGTGCGCAGCCTTCACCATCGACCGCAGCGCCGCCATGTCCCCGAAGTGCGGATTGAGCGCCGTGAAGTCCTGCGTCCAGTACCCGTGGTAGCCGTCGATGCTCGCATCCGAATCCACGTTCTTGACGATCGGCGAGATCCAGATCGTGGTCACGCCGAGCGCCTCCACGTAGTCGAGGTGATCCTCGATCCCCTTCCAGTCGCCACCGTGGTAGCGAGCCGGGTCGCCCGGATGCAGGCCCCAGTCGTTCGACGTGTCCCCGTTTGCGAAGCGGTCCGTCAGGATCTGGTAGATCATCTCGTCGCGCCAGTCCTGCACCAGATTCTCGTGCTTCACGTCCTGGTCCATGTCGTTCAGGCTGAAGCAGGCGCCGATCGGCAGGCATGCCGCGATCAGGGCAGAAGGGACCACGCACCGTTTCAACCAGGCCCTCATGATGATCCTCCACGGACTGTGATGCTGAACACCTCGCCGGTCGATGCAGGGACTGCAACTGGCAGCCCGTCTTCCGCGAGGTCGGACAAGGAAAGGCTCACGCGCTTGCCGCATTCGCACAGCGGCTCGAACAAGGCCGTACCCAGGTCAGGCCAGCCGGCCAGACGCTGCGCTTCACGCGGGATCTTCACCCGCGATTCGAACGACTCGCTGCTCGACAGGTTCACGACCGACAGAGAGGCGCTGTTGGGTAGCCATCGCAAGTGGCTCCAGAGCCATCGACCGTGCCCCCCGAAGCCCTGCTCGTGCCGATTCGCGTGGTTCAACCCGTAGACGCCCCCTTCGGCGAACTCGACCCTTCGCGCGACCTCCAGCAGCCGCGCATAGCACCGGCGGCACTGGCGCTCTGCCCAGCTGCAGCCCCCGGCGTCCCATTGGCCGCCATTCGACCAGGCCATCAGCTTGGGCAATGACCAGTAGTCGAAGATCGACGTGCGCCCGTCAGCACCGGAATACCCTTCTTGATCCGCCCCCGCTTCGCCCAGCTCCTGGCCCGCCTGCAGCAGGATCGGTCCCCGGCCGGCCAGCCAAAGCGCCTGGCTCGCGGCCAGCCCCCCCCGTGCGGAGCCGAATCCGGATTGGAGCGGATCGACGTTCTGCACCACCGGCGAAGCTGCCCGGCGCTCGTCATGGTTCTCCGTGTAGCGGACGAGATGCGTGGCAAAGGTGCTTGCATCCAGCAGCAGGTCGAGATCGTTCGCCCAGCCCACCCCCTGCGCAACCCGCTTGACCGTCCGGAACGCCGCGTCGTCGTAGACTGCGTCGAATCCCGCCTCGATCATCGCTGCCTTCGAGTAGCCAGGCACCGCGTCCCAGGCGTCGAATGCCTCGGCCAGAAGATACGCGTCGCGATTGCGCGCCCGCGCCCGCCCGATCGCGAACCTCCAGAACTCCACCGGGATCCAGTGCGCAAAGTCGCACCGGAACCCGTCTACCCCCTTGCCCTGCCAGTACTCGATGATCTCGTCCATCTTCCACCACGTGCTCGGAATCGGATCGAACCGCTTCTCCGTGGTGACGAAGTTGTATCCATAGTTGAGCTTGACCGTGTCGTACCAGTCGAATGCCCCGAGCTGCGCGCTGGTCTGGTTGTTCCCCGTCGCCCGCGGAACGTGGTCCCCTTCGCCGTCCTCCAGCTCGAAGGTGCCAGTCATGCCCTCCAGCTTCCAGCGTTCCGGTGGGGTGATGCTCAGACGCTGCCCTGTCGGATCCACCAGGTGGAAGAAGTTGTTCAGGGGCGAGAAGAACACCGTGCGATCGTCGTTGAGGCCGAAGTCGAGCTCAGGACGAACCACGCTGTGATAGCCCCGCGCGACGTGGTTCGGCACCAGATCGATCAGCACCTTCATGCCGTGCGCGTGGATTCGCTGCACCAGCGCCTCGAACTCCTGCATCCGGGCCGGCACGCTTTCCGCGTAGTCGGGGCAGACATCGTAGTAGTCCCGAATCGCGAACCAGCTCCCTGCTATGCCCTTGACCACGTCGGCAGGATCCGCGGGAAGCCCGGGATGGGACGTGAGCGTCGCCTGGCGCAGCACGCCTACCAGCCAGATGTGCGTGACCCCCAGTCCTCGGATTGATTCCAAGGCTGCGTCGTTGATCTCGTTGAACCGCCCCGCTCCATTCTGCGCGAGCGTGCCCCGCGCCACCCGCCTCGGATTGGCGTTGGTGAACAGGCGCACGGGCAGCTCGTAGATGATCACGCGCATCAGGGGCTCACGGGTACGAGCTGGAGTTGAACCACCATTCGGCGCCGATTCCCACGTAGTGCTCCACGCTCCTGGTGGAACGCGGGTCGTCGGTCGGGTACATCAGCCTTGCCGATTCGTTGCGCGCTGTCGCGGTGTACAGCGCAAACAGGATTGGGCGCCGGAACGTCCCCCATCCCCAGGGCGTCACGAACGGCAGTAGCGAGAAGCGTGCCACCTGCGGCACGCGGTGCTTGCCCCAGTTGTCCAGCACGTTCGCGTTGCGGTACTGGTAGCTGCCTTCGACCGCGATGCCGGTGTGCTCGCTCGTGTACACATAGGGACGAACCGACAGGATTCCCTCCCAGAACTTGTTGACCGAATACACCGCCGAGGAGGCGTCGTTGAACCGACGCAGGTAGGCACCGGTCAGCACGGCGAAACGATCCACCTGGAAGTTGCTCGCCGCAGCCACCAGGAACTCGCTCGCTCCGCTGGCCCGACGCTCTCCGTTGAGCCCGAACGGCGTCGATAGGTCTCCGTACGCTGCGATGCCGCGCGCATAGCGCACGAACAGGTGAGCAAACCCGTCGCGATCCCCGAACCCGTACGGTGTCGCCTGCGCCCCGATCACGAACCCGTTGTCCGCAGGAAGGTACGTCGGCGACCGCACCGTCGTGGTCGATGACTCCAGAACCCCGGACGGCAGCAGGTGCCCTTCTGCGTGGAGCGATACCTTGAACCCCTGCCGCGCCTGGTTGTCCGGGAAGAACTGCGTGATCTTCCCGGATACGATCGTGCGCGGGCGATTGAGGGTCTGCGCCGACACCGAGCCTACCCCGGTGGGGGAGGGAAGCTGACGCTCCTGATACTGGAAGCTGCCGTCGATCAGGCGGTTGGTGCCCACGTGGATCTGGACACGCGTGGACTTCGTCGCGTCGAGGATCGCTCCCCCGCCCACCGTGTTCAAGTTGTCCAGCGGCCAGAAGTCCAGCAGGTAGATGTCGTCCCCACGGTACATCCTGCTGCCCGCCCACAGCGTCAGCCCAGGAAGGCCGATGCCGCGCACGTCCACGAACAGGTTCCGGATCGCAAGCTTGGTCTCGAACTTGCCTGTGTAGTGGAACGGGTCGCCCGCGAATGCCAGCGTGCTGATCACGCGCAGACGCATTCCCTTTTCGGGATACTGCGTATTGCGCAGCTCCAATTCCGCGTAGGGCTCGGAGTCCAGACGGCTTCCGTGCGCAACGATGTTGGCGTACTGCGGCCCTCCGCCTCGCATGTCCGTCGCTGCACGCACCCTGCCGTAGGAGCCGAAGTGGAACCCCTCCGCCTCTTCGCCCGGAGGTGCATTGCTCTTGGGCGCCGCTTCCTTCGGCTCCTCCTTCGGTGGGGCCGCCGCCGCAGCCGCTGTGGGCGTCGCGGGCTTCGCAGGCGCTGGCGTGGGCGTGGCTGCCGCCGGTGGCTCCGCAGGCGCCGTTCCCTCGGCCGGTGGCGCCGGAGCGGGTGCCGGCTTCGACGTGTCTTCGTCAGCAGCCTGTGCCGTTCGCGCGAAGCACGCAGCAGTCAGCGCGAGACCCGCCAACGCGGCTCGCAAGGCGGTGCGACTTGATGAATGCATGGCCGCGGATGGTACGCAATCGAGGCGTTCAGGTCACGCATCTCGTGCAGCTTCCCAGCACCCGTGCCCGAATCAGCCCCCTGCCCGAATGATCCCCTCGCCGCTGCTATGGCTCCTCGCGCGCACGCAGCGCGCGGGCTGCAACGACTGCAACCTGGATCCGCTCGATCAGCGCTTCGCTCGTGTCCACCAGCCGAACGTGCACCACCTGCGCCCCCACGCTCACCGCCAGGTCCGTCAGCCTCGCGTGGTCCAGGTCAGGATCGAACTCCACCACGATCGCCAACGGTCGAGCCGCAGCGGCCACCTGGAACATCGTTTCGATCGTGGCTGCGATCGGACGCAACCCCATCTGCATCGACACGCCAACGCACGCGACGCGAACCGCTTGCGATGGAGCCACCATGAGCAAAGCGTCATCCCGCGATAGGAACGGCGTCGGCAGGCTCTCCCTGCGCTTGCGGCCGGGATCATTCGGGTGGCTCATGTGCCGTCCATCCTACCACATCCGATCTCCGCAGCATCACGAGGCCCGCTTTCCGTTCGCGCCACCACGATCGCGCGCACTGACCTCGCACCCGCGCCGATCAGCACGCTCGTGCATGCCTCGATCGTCGCCCCGGTCGTGCTCACATCGTCGACCAGCAACACGTGCCGCTGCTGCACCTCGAGCGGACGCCGCACCTTCAACGCTCCTCGTAGATTCACCATCCGCTCGTCTCGTCCAAGCGCAGCTTGCTTCACGCCCTCTGCCCGCCACAGCGCCAGCGGTGCAAAACGCGCTCCAAGCGGTCCGACCAGGGGCGCCGCCAGCAGCGACGCCTGGTTGTATCCACGCTCCACCAGCCGTCCCTTCGGCACCGGGACCGGTACCACCACCTCGACCGCTGGCCCGCTCAGCCGTCCAAGCACGTGATCCCGAAGCAGCATCCCCAGGATCGGCCCAAGATCAGGGCGATTGCCATACTTGAGGCGACGCAGCGCCTGGGCGATCGCCCCACCGTAGAGCCCGAATGCTGCCGGCTCGCCTGCACCCTCGTACCGCTCCACCGTCGTTGCGCAGGTTGCGCACAGCAGCGCCCTTCCCGCCAGCAGCTCGTCACATGCCGCACATCGCCGCGGCGCCACCAGGTCGCCCAGCACCCTGCCCATCCAGCCTGCGAATTCCTCCAGCACTCCCCTATTCGGACACTCCCAGCGATCGGTTGCCTGGAATCTTCAGCACCCTTTGCCCATGGACCGTTTGCTCGAACTGCTCCTAGAATGCCCGCTCCTTCATGAGACCCATCGCTGCCCTTCGAGCATCCGGCGTAGCGCTTTGCGCTCTGGCGACATTCGTCGTCATTGCCAGCTGCCACCACCGCGCCCGCCCTCGGGTCGTGCCCAACGTGGCCGCTCCACCGGTCATCGTGCCTGCCTCTGCGCGCCGTGCACTCGCCTTGACCATCTACTCCGGCTCGCGAGGGGCGGGCGGCGACGGCTACGCGTTCATCCGGGAAGAGCGCGCGGTGCGCATTCCTGCCGGCCGCTTCAGCCTGCGCGCACTCGACGTCGGCAGCACCATCGTTCCGGAGACCACGCGGTTCGAGCTGGTGTCCTTTACGTCGGACGCCAAGCCGCAGCTCGCAGGCGAGCTCTACGAGCAGCGATATCTCTACGATCAGCTCGGTCCTGCGCGGCTCCTGGAGAAGTCCGAAGGTCAGCGCGTCTCCGCAACGTGGTGGGCAGGCGGCAGAAGCGGCCACGAGCAGACGCTGACCGGAACGATCGTCTCAGGACGTTCCCCTGGCATGATCCGCACCGACGCAGGTGAGATCCTTGCCCTGCCTTCGCACGCGCGCGTCTCGTTCGCCGCTGTGCCCCCGGATCTCGTCGAGAAGCCAACGCTTTCGTGGAACGTCGGCTCGTACGAGGCTTCAGACGCGCTGCTTCGGCTCACCTATCGCGCCGGACGCTTCGACTGGCAGGCCGATTACGTGGTCGTGCTCGATCGCGCTGCTTCCACCGCTGACATCGAAGGATGGGTCACCGTCGTCAACCAGGGTGATGTCGCGTTCGACAACGCCAAGCTCCAGCTCGCAGCCGGCGAGATCCACTCGGTCACTCCGACGTTCCCAGGTCAGGTCCATCTGCTCTCCGCCGCAGCGTCGGCGCCGCCCCCGGCTGAGCCGCAGCCCCACGCCACCGAGGAGAAGCTCGGCGAGGTGCATCTGTACACGATCGATCACCCGACCAGTCTTCCCGCCCGTTCGTCCAAGCAGGTGCGGTTCGTGCTCGCACGCTCCGTGCCCCTCAAGCTCGAGGCGCGCACCTCCACCCGCATCCAGACCGGCAGCTATGACGCCACGCTCACAGCCGAGATCGAGCACGGCTACAAAGGGGGCCTTGCGGTGCCGCTTCCCGCTGGCACCGTGCGCACCAGCACCTCCTCGAGCCAGGCCATCCTCATGCAGATCGGCGAGCAGCCCACGGATCACACGCCCGCGGGCGAGCCGTGGCGCGTCCCCATCGCCGCCGACCCGGAGCAGCTCACCCGGGTCATCGTCAAGAACGAGGCGTTCTCAGGGCGCGATCGAGACGGCTCTGCGATCTACCGGTGTACGGTCCGCTACGAGCTGGTCAACCGCAGCCGGTCCCCTCGCCATCGACGCGTGGTGATCGAGCCGGATCGCGGACGCATCCTGAAGCTCTCCCAGGCACCGGAGCTGCGCTCCGAGGGGCCCTCGCGCGCCGTCATCGAAACCGATCTGCCAGCCGGTGCCACCCGCGCCATCGAGCTCACCCTCGATCGCGTCGACCCTTACAACAAACGCCATTCGGGGATCGACAACCCGAATCCGGACGACTAGGAGGCGCGACGCATGCGAGTCCCTGGAATAGCGCCTGTGAGCTGCTCCCTGTCCGGGCTTGCTGCCCTCGTCGGAGCGCTGATCGCCACCTTCCTGTGCTCTGCTGCATCCGCGCAGGAAGTCACCGTCACATCCGCGAATCGCAAGTCCCTCGCCCTGACCATCTACAACAACGGCATCGGTCTCGTGCGCGAGTCGAGGCAGGTCTCGCTCGACCGAAAGCCCCGCGCCCGCATCCGCTTCGAGGAGGTCTCCCCTTCGATCCTCGCTCCTTCGGTCAGCCTGACCGTGTCCCCCAAGCCTGACGCGCTGAAGGTCATCGAGCAGTCCTACCGCTACGACGTCCTCAATCCCCGCACGCTCACGGAGCACGCAGACGGCTCGCAGCTGACCTTGCTGCGGGTCCATCCAGGCTCCGGGGACATCGTCCGCGTACGCGGCGAGTCGCTGGCTTCCTTCTCCTGGGGGTCTCCCGTCCTGCGCACGCAGGAAGGGATTACGTTCTACCCCCACCAGCTCGGGATCGCTTTTGACAAGCTCCCTGAGCGCTGGAGCAGCCAGCCTTCCCTCAACTGGCTCGTCGATGTTCGCACCCCAGGAGAGTCCACCCTCAACGTAGCCTATCTCACCGGGCAGATGGGATGGAGCGCAGACTACGTGCTCACGCTCGGCCGATCACCCTCGGACCCGGTCTCGCTGGTGGGATGGATCACCCTCACCAACAACACTGCGATGGGCTTCCCCCAATCCCACATCGCAGTGGTCGCTGGACAGGTGCACGCGGTCACCCCGAGCTCCGGGGAATACGGCTTCGAATTCGCGGAAGATACGGATGGGCGGTTCGACAGCAAGGACGCTACCAAGCGCGAGGCAGTCCGTTCGACCCTCGGGGAATATCACCTCTACGACCTTCCCGAAAAGACCGATCTCCCTGCGCGATCCTCCAAGCAGGTGCAGTTCCTTTCCACCAGCCGTCTACACACACGCACCCGCTACATCGCCGAGCCCCAGGGCTACTGGGAAGGATCTTCCCGTGGCGCCACCTTCACTACCCCGGTAGATGCCGAGATCCAGTTCGACGTCAAGGAATCGGAAGGGCTCGGCGTTCCCATGCCCCAGGGAACCGTGCGGGTCTTTGCCCCGGACAGCCAGGCTCGCGGTCAGCTCGTCGGCCAGCAGAGCATCGCCCACACGCCCCGCGACGAGACGGTCAAGCTTCGCGTCGGACCAGCGCCTGAAGTGCGCCTCACGCGCGTTCTGATGGATCGCAGCCGCATGCCCGGGCGCCGCGATGATCGCGTGCAGTATCGGCTGCGTAACTCCAAGACCGTGGAGGTGTCCGTCGAGGTGCGCGAGCGCGATGGGGCCCTGCTCCGCTCTTCCATCCCTGCCACGCACCCGGATGCAGCGACCACGTCCTACGAGGTCCGCGTGCCAGCCGGAGGCGAAGTGCGCTGGGACGCCGACTACAGGGAGGGAAGATGACAGCACCTCCGCTCATTCGAACCCTTGCATGCCTGGCCGCATGCGCGTCCGCGATCGCGCTTTCAGCCCTTGCGTGGGCTGCTCCTCCTGCCACCGCGCAGTGCGGCGCCGAATCCAGGCGCGAGCTGCACGTCACCGCCTACCGCAGCGGCTGGCCCACCTTCGCTTTTGTCCGCGAGATCCGTGAGGTCGATCTGCCTGCGGGCAGCGTGTCGCTCTCCCTGTCCGACGTGCCTGACACCGTCCAGCGCGAGACCGTTGGCATGAAGGTGCTGGAGGGCGCACCGCTCGACGTCCTCGAGCAGACCTTCGGCTACGATCTCCTCGGGCCGCGCGCGCTGATGCGCGCTGCGCAGGGCGAGTCGATCGTGCTCGACCACGCGAACGCGCACTCCGGCGAGCTACAGCCGGTGCCCGCACGTGTCACCGCAACCAACGATCAGGGAACGGTGCTCCAGACCCAGGAAGGCTACACCTTCGATCTGGGCGCGGAGCGCACCCGATTCGCCCGCCTGCCTGCCCAGCTCAGCGCGCGTCCTACGCTGCGGTGGCTTGCCAACAGCCCGTCCGCTGGCAAGCGCCGCATCGAGCTCACCTACCTGATGCGCGGGATGGGATGGTCCGCCGACTACGTCGCCACCATCTCGCGCGACGCGTCCAAGCTCGACCTGGCCTCCTGGATCACGTTCAACAACGGCACGTCGGTGCGTCTGGACCACACCCATCTCGCCCTGGTCGCAGGGCAGGTCAACCGAGTCCACGAAGGGAACATTCGGGACGAAGCGCAGACCATCGTTTTGCGCCACGCGACACTTGGCGCGGCTGAGCGAGCGCCATCCCGAGAGTCGCTCGGCGAGCTGCACCTGTACAAAGTCCCCACGCCTACCGATCTCGAAGCGCACTCGGTCAAGAACATCCAGCTCTTCTCGCTGGCGTCGGTGCCGATCCGACGTCGCTGGTCTGCCCAGCTCTGGGTGCATCCCGAGCGCACGCACGCAACCCAGACCGAGTCTCCCACGCTCGAGTTCGAGTTCGCCAACGATCGCAAGTCCAACGCAGGAACCCCTCTTCCTGCAGGTACTGTGCGGGTGATGGCGCCGGACCAGAAGGGCACCGCTCACCTCGTCGCCACAACCTCGATCAAGGACACGCCCGAAGGCGAGAAGGTCGCGCTCCAGGCCGGACGGGTCGCAGACGTGCGGTTCGTTCTCAAGCAGACGAACTACGAGTCCGCGTGGTTCGGTGCCAAGAAGGCCACGTTCTCCCTGGAGATGCGCAACCGTTCCCGTCAGGGAGGCACGGCCCGCGTGGATCTGCACGCTGGCGGCGACGTGCAGCTCGAGGTCACTGGCGCGCAGGTCACGCGGCCGTCCGCTGCCACCTGGCGCATCGAAGTCCCGCTCGCCACGGGCGAAACCAAGAAGGTCCCAGTCATCGCGCGGCGCGAGCCGCGCCGTCCCTGAATGCGGAGCCAACCCATGCGAAAGCTCGCCACCGTAGTCCCCACGATCCTCGCAGCATCCCTGGTCAGCGCCTGGGCCGCAGCCGCAGGCCCCACCCTCGAGACCACAGCCAAGGATCGTCGCGACGTGATCGTGACCATCTACAACGACAACCGAGGTCTGGTGCGCGAGGTCCGTAGCGTCCCGCTTCCGCAAGGGCGCTTCGACCTCAAGTACGCCGACGTCGCAGACAAGATCGTGCCCCAGAGCGTGCACATCGTGTCGCGCACCGACGTCAAGTCCGTCGACGTGATCGAGCAGAACTACAAGTTCGACGTGCTCACGCCCGCCAGGCTCATGGAGCGCGCGGTCGGCACGGACATTACCTTCGTCCGCGAGAACCCGGCCAACGGAGCTGAGACGCGCGTGAAGGCCACGCTGCTGGCGCACGAGCAGGGCGACGTGTTCAAGGTCGGAAACGAGATCGTCATCGGCTCGCTCGGTCGCCCGGTCTTCGCATCGCTTCCGCCTGCATTCGTCTCTCGCCCCACCCTGGTCTGGGCACTGGAGAACAAGGCAGCGCAGAGACCGCACGATCTCGAGGTCGCCTACCTCACCGGCGGAATGACCTGGCACGCGGACTATGTCACCGTGCTCTCCAACGACGACAAGCAGTGCTCGATCAACGGCTGGGTCACGATCAACAACGAGTCAGGCGCTGCGTTCGACGCAGCGCGACTCGCGCTGGTCGCAGGCACCGTGCATCGCGCGGGTGCTGACGTGGATCGCGACGGCCTTCTGGACACGCCCAAGGCGCCGCCGCCGGGGGCCAAGAATGGAGGCTCCTTCTCCGAGGAATCGCTGCTCGACTACCACCTGTACTCGCTGGGCCGCGTCACGGACATCAAGGACAAAGAGCAGAAGCAGATCGCTCTGCTCACCGCTGCTGCCGTGCCCGTTACCAGGGTGCTGCGGCTCACTGCCACTCCTTCCCTCTCAGGCTCGCCCGATCCGTTGCAGGAGAACATCCATCCCAAGGTGTTCCTCGAGTTCGTGAACACTGCCGCCTCGCAGCTCGGCATGCCGTTGCCCATGGGCACCATCCGTGTCTACAAGGCCGATAAGTCCGGCGGCCAGCAGTTCATCGGCGAGGACTCGATCCAGCACACGCCCAACGGTGAGAAGGTCTCGCTGGAGCTCGGAGAGTCGTTCGACGTCGTTGCCGATCGTCGAAGCGTCGACTTCAAGGCGCTGTCGAGGTCGCTGACCGAATCGGTCTACGAGGTGAAGGTCAAGAACCACAAGGATGAGGCAGCGGTCGTGCAGGTCGAGGAGCACCTTTCTGGCGAGTGGGAGATCCTCGAAGCCACCCCGTCCAAGGGAGAGAAGCTTGACGCGAGGCGTCAGCGGTTCACCCTGAACGTACCTGCCAAAGGCGAAGCCACGCTGCGCTACAAGGTCCGCGCGCGCTTCGACTGATCGACAAGTTCCGAGTAGTTGCCTGGGTGTGGCCAGGCGGTTTCTCACCTGAACCGGTGATGACTCGCTCCCGTCACGTCCTGAGGATCGCACCCCTTTGCGGTCCATGCTGCGGTGCGTGCTCGCACTGAGTCGCGCAAAATCTGCAAAAGCGTGCGCATTCGTGCTTGCGATTCGAAACGTCTCGCACCAAGTTGCGCCCCATGCGTACCCTAACTTTCTCTCTCGCGGTTCTGTCGTTCGTTCTCCTTGGTGCTGCGTCCTGCTCTTCGGACGAGAGCAGCACGCCTCCTCCCGCCACCGGCGGTTCCGGTGGTGCCGCTGGCACGGCCGGCGCGGCTGGCACAGGCGGCACGGCTGGTGCTGCCACCGGCGGCGCGGCGGGCACCGGTGGTGCCGCGGGTCAAGGTCCTGATGGCGGCACAGACCAGTGCAAGAACACCGCCGACATGGCTGCCGTCAAGGCCACGTACCCCATCGCCGACGCTGGCGATCTCGGCGTAGCTGACATCGCGGCGATCTGCGGCAAGGGCTGCCTGGGCTCGGCCGACTCCGTCAAGTGCACCACGGACTGCATCCGTCAGAACACCAACAACGCCGTTTCTGAAGGTTGCGCTGGCTGCTTCTCGGCAAGCGTCAAGTGCACGATCGACAACTGCCTTTCCGAGTGCATCGCGGACGCAGCTTCTCCGGGGTGCATCGCCTGTCGCTGCGGCGCGAACGCCGACAGCATCAACTGCTTCGACGCGTACACGGCCTGCTCGGGGCTCCCGAGCACAGGGTGCACGCCTGCGGATGGGGGCACAGAAGGCGGCGGCCAGGACGCTGCTGGCGAATAGCTTCGCAACAGCCCTCATTGCACGATCCAGTGGACGAGCGCGCCTCTCCGAGAGGTAAGGCGCGCTTGTACCTTTCTGCCGACCGATCCAGCAAACGCAGTTCTTCGCTCGACCGCAGACGTTGGTGCAGCGGCCGCAGTGCTCGCTCGCCACGTCCGTGCAAAGCTCGATCGTGATAGGGTGTCCGAGAGGAAACCATGGCTAATCGAGATCCGTCGCGAAGATCCTTCATGATCGACGCGCTGACCGCTGTTGCCGGCTTCTGGGTTGCTGCGACGAGCGGCACCGTGTTCGGTTCTCTGCTGGGAGGGTGTGAGAACTCCGCCGGTCCGGGGCCGGTTGTGCCCCCAGGACCTGCTCCGACAGACCCTGGGGTGCCCCCTTCGCCGACCGCTGTGCAGCCTTCGCCGGATCCAACCCAGATCGCCACCAATCCAGGACCTGGGCCAGGGCCGGCTCCCACGCCGACCATGACCGAGCAGCCGCCTCCCGAGCCCTATCCTGGCCCGGTCGTCAAGTACGGCGGGCCCCCAGGTCCTCTGCCTCCAGGCCCCAACCCTGCGCCCACGCCGATGTACGGCGGCGTCTATCCGCCGAATCCGAACCCGGTTGCTCCTCCTGTCAACCGACCCAAGTACGGTGGACCGCCTCCGATCCAGACCAAGTATGGCGGCCCCAGCACCGGGTTCTAGCAGGTAGTACCCAAGTGCCTTCTCGCTCCCTGGTCGATCCCAACGTAGCCGGTCTCACGGATCTCCCTCAGATCGTCGAGGTCGTGCGCGATGCGTCCCGACGCTTGCCCCTGCTTGCACGCCCGGACCTGACCTACCTGTTCTGGGAGAGCACGCTTCGGTGCAACCTCAAGTGCGCGCATTGCGGATCGAGGTGCGAGCCTGGACGCGTGGACCCTGAGCTGACGCGCGACGAGGTGCTCGGGATCCTCGACACGATCGCGCAGGACTTCGACGCAACCCGGATCTTCGTGTCGATCACCGGTGGAGAGCCTCTGCTTCGCCCGGACCTGGTCGAGGTCGTGGCGCACATGACCTCGCTCGGGATGCGTAGCTGCATCGTGACCAATGGAACCCTGCTCGATGCCGAGCGCGCGTCGCAGCTTTTCGATGCGGGCATGCGCACCATCTCGGTGAGCATCGACGGCTTGCAGGCTGAGCACGAGATCATGCGCGGCAAGGGGAGCTGGGCGCGGGCCCTTTCCGCGATCACGCTGGCGCGCAAAGCCGGCTTCCCGGTGGTTGAAGCGATCACCTGCGTGCGGCCGAGCAACCTTACCTCCCTGCCTGCGATCGAGCGGGCTGTTCGCGACGCCGGTGCGGTCCTGTGGCGCCTGATCACGCTCGATCGGATGGGAAGGCTCGAGGGGGACGCAGACCCGGCGATGTGGCTCGACCCGTGGCAGGTGCGCACATTGCTGGACTTCATCGAGCGGCGCAGGCGGGAGCTCGCAGCGGCCGGCGATCCATTCGGCGTGCAGTTCTCCTGCGGCGGGTTTCTCGGGCCGCGTCGCGAGCTCAAAGTCCGATCGAACGATGGACAATGCTTTGCCGGGCTGTGCGTGGCGTCCATTCTCAGCGACGGCAACGTGAGCGCCTGTCCTTCGCTGCCGCGCTCCTGGGCGCAGGGCTCGGCGCGTCGCGAGCGGTTCTCTTCGATCTGGCACAACAAGTTCGGCGCGTTCCGCGACGCATCCTGGCGGCGATCCGGGATCTGCGCCGACTGCTCGTGGTTCAAGCTCTGCCTCGGAGGCGGCCTTCACGAGCGCCTCGCGCAGCCTGACTCCTTCTGCTGGCTCGATCGTCAGCGCGATCCCGTGTAGCGCCGCGACCGCACGTCATGCAGTCGCGACATAGGCCCTGCAAGGCAAGGCGCATCCATGCGCTAGCTGAAGCGTCAGGGTGAACCCTGACGCCGATGCAAGACAGAGCGCACCTTCAAAGCCGCAGCGGCTTGAACATCGAAGCTCACGTTGCACCAGCGGCCGCCTTGAGGCGGCCGCGTCTTCAAGGCGAGCCCTTTGCCCCCTACGGTCGCGGCTCCGAGATCCCCGCGATCAGCTCGTCGACGTTGGGCTGCAACGTGATCTCGATCCTGCGATTGCGCGCCCGGTTCTCGTCCGTGTCGTTGGGCGCCACCGGATCGAACTCGCCGTAGCCGCTCGCAGACAGCGTGCGCGGCTGCATTCCGCTCTTGATCAGAAGCTCCACGACCTCGTTGGCGCGCGCCGTGGACAGGTACCAGTTGTCCGGGAACCGCTGCGTGGTGATGGGCACGTTGTCGGTGTGCCCGGCAACCTGGAACTGGCGGTCCGGAATGCTGAGCAGGATCTTGGCGACGTCAGCGAGCGTGGCCTGGCCCGTCTGCTTGACGTCAGCCTTGCCCGAATCGAACAGGACGTCGTTGGGGAGCTGCAGCACCATGCGCCCCTTGCGCACGGTGACCTTGAGCTGTCCAGCGTCCGCCATCTTCTTGAAACGGTCGATCAGGCTGCGCAGCGCGTCGGCTCTCTTCTGCGCTGCTTCCTCGGCCTTGCGAAGCTCCTCGAGGCGCTTCTTGGCCTGCTCCAAGGCTGCGGTGAGCGAGCCTTTCTCCTTCATCAGCTTGTCGACATCAGCGCCGGTGCGCTGCAGCTCCTGCTTGAGCCCTGCCACGAGCGCAGTCGAATCATCCAGCTGCTTCTGCAGCTCGCCCAGGTCCCGGTTCGCCTTGGTGGTGCGGTCCTCGAGCTGACGACGGTAGTCCGCGGCTTGCTTGCCGAGCAGTCCTGCCCACAGCGCGGTCTGGTACACGTCCTCCCGGCAGCGCTGGGTGCCCACGTAGCAGACCCCGAGCTCTGCCACCTTGGCGTCGTACTCGTCGCGCCGCACGCATCCCGTGGACAGGGCGGCTAGCAGCAGGATCACCACGCAGCACAAGGGCTTGTTCATCGACGCCGGGTCTACCACCCCAGGCCGAGCCAGGCACATTTTCGGCTCAATGCATGAGCGCGTAGATCAGCCAACCAATGGCGGATGCAGTGAAAGCCCCGGCCAGCAACGTGACCCACCTCGGGACCGTACGGCACGGCTCCTCCCGCGCTGACTCGAGCACCTGCGTCGCCAACAGAGCGATCGCCCCCAGGCGCTTCTGCGCAAACGGCTTGCGATCGTCCCTCGGGCTGTCGATCACCCCTCGATACTTGGCCGCTGCGAATCCAAGGTTCTGCGCGCCATGGCACGCCTGCAGGAATGCGTCGTGGGCCTTGGGGTCATCCCAGACCTCGTCCAGCTTCAACCACATTCCTTCCAGATCCGTCTCGCCGGCTTCCAAAATCGCACCTCAGAACATCTTGCGCGAATCGATCAGGATCGTCACCGGACCGTCATTGTCCACGATCACGCGCATCATCGCACGAAACCTGCCGGTCTCCACCCGTACGCCAGCCAGGCCCAGCCTCGCAACGAACAGGTTGAAGAGCCGCTCGGCTTCCACGGGCTCGAGCGCTTGATCGAAGCTCGGACGCTTGCCCCGACGGACATCGCCGAAGACCGTGAACTGGCTCACCGCCAGCACGCTCCCTCCTACGTCCTGCACCGATCGCGACATCTTGCCGAGATCGTCCTCGAACACACGCAGCCCCGCCACCTTGTCGGCGACGTACTCGACGTCGCGCTCCGTGTCGCCCTGCCCGGCGCCGAGGAACACCACGAGCCCGCGCTCGATCGCGCCCACGGTCGCCTGCTCGACTTCGACTCGAGCGCTCAGCACCCGCTGCACCACAGCGCGCATCGTCGTCGCTCAGCCGATACCCAGCTCTTTGCCGAGACGTGCCGTGAGCTCGAAGTAGGTCTTGCGGTCGTACGGCTCGTTGAGCAGGTGGTAGTCCTTGTGGGCGAGCCCGACGCAGCCGAAGCAGTAGTTGCAGTGGCTCAGGCCGACGCAGCGCACCAGGTAGGCGCTGTGCTGGCACCGCTCGCAGGAGGAGCAGTGGTGGCAGGACATGCAGCCCGTGCACTTGCGTCCATGCGAGCAGTCGTTGCAGTCCGTGCACCCCACGCAGTAGTGGCAACGCACGAGGTTCTTGCTGTCCCGGCAGAACGTGCACTGCGCGCAGCGCTCGCAGCGCTCGCACTCGAAGCACCCTTCGTTGTCCCGTACCGATTGCAGCGACCGAAGAAGCTCGCGAAATCGAGCTTCGAACTCCGATGCCTTCATCTCACGCGCCCTGGCTGCGGGGTGGTCGGGCGTCCATGAATCAGCTTTCGCAAAGCGGACGCCGCTGTCTTGGTGGTCTCCTCCTCGGCATGCTCCTCGATACGGCGCAAGCGCTGGTCGAGCACGTGCTTGCGCTTGGGGAGCTCGCCTGCGAGAAGCCTCGAGAGAACCTCCACCGCTTCGCGGACGCGCGTCTCGCTGACGTGCTCGAGCAGCTGCAGGTGGACCTCTTGGTCATCAGGAAGCGCGAATCCGGCGGAGAGGAACTCATCGGCGATCTTGGAGATGGTTCCCGGGCCCGACGCAGCCAGCAGCTTGCCGAGAAGCCTTCGACGCTCGGCGTTGCGCGGATCGGCGTTGGGGCTTGGCGGAAGCACCATCCGCGGAGCGATCTTGGCGACCTCCGGCGGCGCGGCCGTCTCCTCCACCCGTGGGGCGAACAGCGCTTCGAGCGCACTTCGTACTTCGCGCGTCTCCGCTGCCGACTTCGCTATCTCGTCGCGCCGACGATCCGAATCGCGGCTGTCGCGCGGTGGATGCGAACGGTCGCGTCCACGATCCACATCACGCCATGACTTCTTCTCACGTTCGCGTTCCATGAGACGTTCCCTGATGATGTTGGCCTGTGTCGGCTTGCCCTCGCAGGCCGCTGCACCGTCCCATCCCGTTGTACGCAGACCTGTGTGAGCTGACACCCTACGGCTGCGTTGTTGGCTCGTTTTTCCGGAATGCCGGCGCCTGGAACCGATGTTCAGGATGTATCACGTCCTGACCCATCTCAGCAGAAAATTGGTATCTGCTGCCCTTCTCGTGGCATTGGCTCGTGCGAGAGGACGGCTGTCCGCCTGATGCGAACTGGATGTCCTCCCGGAGACGATCGCCATGCGCACCTTCTCGATCTGGCGCCACGCGCTGTTCGCGCTGTCCCTCCTGACCCTTTCATCCACCGCCTTCGCGGGCAAGCCCCACGGGCAACCAGCCAAGCCGGATCACCCAACCCCCAGTCACCAGACCGTAGGCAAGCACGGCAAGCACAAGACTGCAACGGTCCCCAAGGCCAAGTCCACCAAGCTGTCCGACCGCGTGCGCAGCACCAAGTCCCACGCTGCAAAGACCGTGGCCCCCCAGCCCAAGGACAAGGACGCGACCAAGGATCCCAAGAGCAGCGCTGAAAAAAAGCACGATCCTGCGCCCAAAGCCGCCAAGAGCAAGACTCCGGCGAAGCACCATGGACGCACGGCCAAGCGTGCCGAGCCCCAGGCCGTTCGCCCCCATGCCAAGCCGGCTCCCAAGACCTGCCTGCACGACCCGGTCACCATCGTCCGCGGCGCCGACAACCACTCCGAGAACCTGGTCCTGACCCGCTGCAACGGTCGCCCAGCAGACGGTGCACTTCAGCATTTCTCCACGTTGGTCGCACCCAACCTCGCAGCGGCGCCCTCCAACGCCGATGCCTCGAACCACGCCAAAGGCGCCAAGTCCTCCAGACACCCCACGATCAAGTCGCTCGACGTGGGCCTGATGAATCGGATCCAGGCCATCGCCACGCACTTCCCGGGCAAGTCCGTCCGAATCGCCTCGAGCTATCGGCCGCTCTCCGCGCGCAGCTACCACCAGACCGGTCGCGCCGTGGACCTCGTTCTGCCCGGCGTCAGGAACGAAGAACTCGTGGCCTTCTGCAGAACGCTGCCCGATACCGGCTGCGGCTACTACCCGAACAGCTCCTTCGTGCACGTCGACGTCCGTGCTCCCGGCACCGGCCACGTGTACTGGATCGACGCATCCAAGCCCGGCGAGGCTGCTCGCTACGTCACGACCTGGCCGGAGAAGTCTGACGCGTCCGACAAGGCTGCGAACCCGCCGCCCGGCGTGCACGACGACGATCACCCGGTCGAAGAAGCCTCGTCCGAGCCGACCGAGCCGCAACCGGTCAAGCTGGAGCCGCCTGCTGCCGCTCCGATCCGGCTCCTGCCGCCAGGCGATGTGGAGCTGGACAGCAAGCGCGACGACAAGAAGTCCCGCTGACAAGCCCCTTTCCGGCTCCCCCTTCCGCTTTCCGATCAAAAACGGGCGCTCCGCCCTTGGCCGCGATAGATTCACAGCGATGCTATCGCAAGCCCTTGCTCCTGGGCTGCTGCTTGCCGCCCCTCCGCTGGGTGACCCCAACTTCGGCAGATCTGTCGTGCTCATCGCTCAGCATGGCGAGCTGGGCGCGCTGGGTTGGGTCGTCAATGGCCTGGAGATCGTGTCCGTCGCCCAGCTGCTGCGCGACGCCGGCTTGACCCCCTCTGGCACCGAGCTTCCCGATACCGCGTCGTACCGAGGCAAAGCGCGCGTCGGAGGTCCCGTCTCACCGCGCTCTGCGTGGCTGCTGTTCCGCCGCGAAGAGCGATTCGAGCACGAAGGTCAGATGGATCTGGGGGAGCACTGGGCAGCCACAGGTGCTCGCGGTCTGGTGGAAGCGATCGCGAGAGGAGATGGGCCCGACGAGTTCAGACTCTTGCTCGGCTATGCAGGTTGGGCGCCAGGGCAGCTCGATCAGGAGATCAGCGCCGGGGCGTGGATGCCTGCGCGACTCGACGAGGATCTGGTGTTCGAAGGATCCACGGATCGCCTGTGGGAAGACGCGTACCAGCAGCTGGTCGGCGTCTCACCCTTTGCCTTCACCTCGATGAAGCCCGGCAGCGCGTAGCCCGCCCTGGCCTGCCCCCGCCTCACGCCGTGACCCTGAACTCCCTCCAAGCTGCGCGCTTGAGCGAGTCGCGGAATCGCGGGTCAGACACCGAGATCACCGCTTGGATGTACTCGGACTGCGACTTGCCGGATACCAGCGCGACACCGTGCTCGGTCACCAGGAAGAACCTCGACGACTCCCGACCACCCATGATGTCCGGGCCGATGTGGCTGATCGGAGTGCCCTGGGGCAGGAAGGGGAAGATCGACGATCGCAGCTCTCCTTCCGGCGTGCGGTGCGTCGACTTCATGCACAGGTAGCCGGTGCCGCCGCGCGCCAGCCCGCGGTGGATCATCGCTGCGCCGCCGATGCCCGAGTGATGGTTCTTGTCGCGGCCAGCCGAGTTGACGTGTCCCTGGAAATCGATGCTCAAGCAATTGTTGATCCCCAGCCCGCCATAGAAAGCCTCTGGGATGACCACCCTGGATGCAGGCGCAATCACGACCCCCGGGTTGTTGTCCAGCTTCTTGTAGAAGTCCGATCCCGCCATGCCCATCGAGAACGTGCACACCATCTTGCCGTCCAGCGCGACGCGGCGTCCGTCCTTGCGAATGAAGTGCGAGCCCTCGATCTTGCCCGATTCGAACAGACCAAGACAGTACGGCTCCAGCATCTCGCTGTAGCCCCTGCCATGCCAGCTGGAGCCTGCGAGCGCACGGATCGCGAGCACACCCGTCGTTCCAATCCCCACCTGCAGCGCGCGGCCGACCGTGAACCCGGGGTTCATCTCGATGTGATTCGCCACATGCTCCGCAATGGCTGTCTCCGCAGGCGATGGATCGTCGAACGACCCCGCAGGCAGCGCCGGTATCGCGTAGTCGTCGACCACCACACAGAGCCTTCCGGCACGCGCGAGCGATTCGAATTCGGAGACGTTCACCGTGTTGCGCGCGTCGTTCCATCCGCGCGTGAACGGGTAGCTCCCGTTGATGTACAGCAGCAGATCGACGTCGCGTCCGGCCAGGATCCTATCGAGGATGTCGCCGTTGCCACCATTGGCAGGCCCGTGGCTCATCTCGCCCTGGCTGTTCGGCGCGCTCATTCCCATCACGAACGCATCGACCTTGGGGCGATCGTCTGCATCGAACCCGATGGCGCCCACGCCTTCGGCGAAGTGGACCGACTGCATGTCGACCAGCCCGGCGCGCGTGGGGTTTCGCCCGGCTTCGTCGGCGTACAGCATGCGCGTCATCCGGTTGTCCGGCACCACGATGTTCGACATCGGTCCGAGGAAGCCGGATACGAACCGGATGCGTCGCTGCCTGAGCTCGCGATAGTGCTCGATCAGACGTCGTAGCCCATCGAGCTTGCGAACAGCCTTGTCCGTGGCACCGGCCATCGGGCCGATGACAGGCATGGCCGACAGACGCGCGCCGACGCTTCCCAACCCGGTAGCTCTGAGCGCGTCGCCGACGCACAGCGCATGCGGGGCCATGAACAGCGCCTGCCGGATGCACAGATCGGTGATGTCCTGCTCGCGGATGAACTCCCAGAGCTGCGTGTAGAAGGGCACAGGCTCTGAGGTCGCAAACCCCGATGCGATCGTGGTCCTGCTCTTTACGATTCTGCGAAGCGCTTCTTGTTGAGAACAGACACAAGCGGAAAAGAACGGCGGAAGGCTGCTCGGATCCATCGCCGATTCATCTCACACCCGGGACGGATGTGTCGATGGGGTCTATGCGAGGAATACGACTCGCATCACGTCCGCATCGTGAATCGTGCCGTGCTTGTGTGGCTTGATCAGCCGGAACCCGATCACGCTCAGCGGGTCCTCGTCCGCAAGCAGCACTTCGCCGTCCGCCAGCCGCAGCCCCTCCCCGAGGACCGCGTTTCCGAGAGCGGACAGGATGCCGTGCGCAGCCTCCAGGAAGACCCCCGGCACGTTGCACATCTCGAGCTCCGGATGGCCGGCATGCTCTGCCAGCCCGCGCGTGAGCAGATAGTAGCCCACTCGATAGGCGCGATCCTGGGCGAGCCAGGGGAGCGCAGCGATCTCGGTCATCGACGGACGGGTCTTGGGGCTCGCGAGCTTTCTGAAGACCTGCAGTGCGGTGGTGCGAGGCGCCAGGTCAGGCGGCGTGATGCAGATCTCGACCTTGGCCGCTGCTTTCTTGCCAGCAGGCTTGCCTTTCGCCGGCTTCGCGGCGGTCGCCTTGGGCTCCGCCTTCTTGCTCTTGGCAGCCTTGGGAGCTGCGGGTTTGCGGGAGGGTTTGCTCGGGTTTTTTCGGGTCGCGGCCATGCCTTTTCCTCCGGCGGGGCCGCGTCGGCTGCAAGACAATTCGCACGGACGGTGCTCGACGACCTGCTGTCAGCCCGGAGCCGGAGCCTGACGCGTATCCGCTGCTAGCGTCCGATCAGGAGCGATGCGGTCATGAAGTCGTAGATGGGCGCCCAGTAGATGCCGAGCGCGAGGGTGGGCACCGCAAGCGCAACGATGGTCGTGCCCCAGCTCACACGCACCGTGAGCGCGCGCTTGTCGTCCGGCTTCGTGAGGTACATCGCTCGGACCACGCGGGCGTAGTAGAACAGCGACACCACGCTGTTGAGCACGCCAACCGTGGCCAGAATCCAGTTCCATCGTCCCCCCACGTGCAGCAGCGAGGCGAAGATGTAGAACTTGCCGATGAACCCGGCGAACGGAGGTAGCCCAGTCAGCGAGAACAGGAAGATCGCCATCATGATCGCGAGCACGGGCGATCGCGATCCGAGGCCGTTGTAGGTGGCGATGTCCTCGTTGCCGCCGTTGCGCTCTGCGACCGCTGCGACGACCAGGAAGGCTCCGAGGTTCATCAGCGCGTAGGTCAGCAGGTAGAACATGATCGCCTGCTTGCCCTGCTGATCGAACACGCAGAAGCCGAGCAGCATGTATCCGGCGTGCGCGATGCTCGAGAACGCCAGCATGCGCTTGATGTTGCTCTGATGCAGCGCGGTGAAGTTGCCCACCGTCATCGTGGCCATCGCGATCAGGCCGGCGATCATGGCCCATGGGGTCAGACGGCCGTCGTAGTGCGTGGTGGCCTTGACGCCTTCCTCGAAGAACCGGATCAGCACCGCGAAGCCGGCGGCCTTGGGGCCCACGGACAGGAATGCGGTGATCGAGGTCGGCGCGCCTTCGTAGACGTCTGGCGTCCACATGTGGAACGGAGCCGCGCTGATCTTGTAGCCGAGCCCGCCGAGCATGCAGACCACGCCGAGCAGGATCACCAGCGGAACGCGGCCGTTCTGCGCTGTCGCCATCGCGATCTGGTTGCCGATCTCGCCGATGTCGAGCGACTGCGAGATGCCGAACAGCCAGCTCATGCCGTAGAGCATGATCCCCGACGCCATGCCGCCGAAGATCACGTACTTGAGCGCACCCTCCGCGGACTTGCGGTTGTCGATCTTGAAGCCCGCCATCACGAACGAGATCACGCTCACCACTTCGAGCGACAGGTAGATCATCAGCAGGTTGCGGCTCATGACCATCAGGTTCAGGCCCAGGGTGATGATCAGCAGCAGCGTGAAGAACTCGCCAGCCCCGCGTCGCTTCCGGGTGCCCGCACCGGTCTCGCTCGAGGGAGAGGCGAACACGATGACGATCGCAGCGACGAACGCGAAGAGCATCCGGAACAGGTGTGAGAACGGATCGAAGGCGAGCAGCCCGCCAAACAGGCTCATGGACGGGGTCAGGCCTGCCAGCTGACGCATCAGGTAGGCCAGCGACAGGAAGCCCGAGGTCAGAAGGGATGCCAGCGTGATCACCACGATCCCGCGGATCCGGTTGAGCCCGGCCGAGATCAGGTCCCAGATGATGACCGCGATCACGCCGACGGTGATGGCGATCTCCGGGAAGAACCAGGTCAGGCTCTGCAGGTTGTCGAGGCTGAAGGAATTCAACGCCGGCTCCTTCGATCAGTGCAGAAGCGCCAGGGCTTTGGAGGCCATGTCTCCGAGATGCGCAATCTGCGAGGCCCCTGGCGGGTTCACCAGCGCCGTCAGGTCCATCACCCCGGTGTCGATCAGGTTCAGCAGCGGACGCGGCCAGAAGCCGAGCACCAGCACGATGATCGCCATGGGTGCCAGGCTCATCGCCTCCCGGAAGTTCATCTCCGGGAACTTGCCGCCCGTGTCCTCCAGCGCGTGGCTCGTGCGCCAGTCCTCGCGGAACTTGCCGAGGAAGATCCGCTGCATCGCCCACAGATGGTAGGCGGCCGTGAAGATCACGCCCGAGGCCGCCAGGATCGTCATCACCGGGTAGACCGGGAACGCGCCCACGAACGTCAGCGCCTCTCCGATGAACCCGCTCATGCCCGGCAGCCCCAGCGATGCCATGAACGCAAAGCCGAAGAACGCCGTGTAGAACGGCATCTCCGTCGCCATGCCGCCGAACTTGCCGATCTCGCGCGTGTGCGCCCGGTCGTAGACCACGCCCACCAGAGTAAAGAGCATGCTCGTGATCGTGCCGTGGTTGAACATCTGGACGATCGCAGCTTCGATTCCGTGCGGCGTCAGCGCCCCCATCGCCAGCAGGCAGTAGCCCATGTGGCTGACCGACGAGTACGCCACCAGCCGCTTGAGGTCCTCTTGCGCCATCGCGCAGAACGCGCCGTACAGGATGTTGATCACCCCGAAGACCGCGATCGCGGGCGCCGCCCACTGCGTCGCCTCCGGCAGCAGCCCGAAGTTAAGCCGCAGCATGCCGTACGTCCCCATCTTCAGCAGCACGCCCGCAAGGATCACGCTGATCGCGGTCGGCGCTTCCACGTGCGCATCCGGCAACCACGTGTGGAACGGGAACATCGGCACCTTGATCGCAAACCCGACGAAGAGCACCACCCAGATCACCTTCACGAAGCTCATCGTGAGGATCGTCAGGTTCTTGCCCAGGAAGTCGACCCGCATCAGCTCCGGGATCGAGAAGCTGTGAAGCACCGGCGAGCCGTCCACCAGGTACGTGGGATCCGCGTTGTAGTAGAGCGCGATGAACGCCAGCAGCATGAAGACCGAGCCTGCCAGCGTGTACAGGAAGAACTTGATCGCCGCGTATTCCTTGCGCGGACCACCCCAGATGCCGATGAGGAAGTACATCGGCAGCAGCATGATCTCCCAGAACATGTAGAACAGGAACAGGTCCAGCGACACGAACACGCCGAACATTCCCGTCACCAGCAGGAAGTACATCGCCCAGTAGCCCTTGAGCTTCGTCTTGACGCTGAAGCTCGCAATCGAGGCCACGAACGACACCAGCGCCGTGAGCAGGACCATCGAGATCGACGTGCCGTCGACCCCCACGAAGTACTCCACGTTCAGCGAACGGATCCACACGCCGTGCTCGATGAACTGGAACCCGTCGTTGCCCGCTGCCCTGCCAATCCCGTTGTTGTAGGCCCAGAACAGCCAGATCGCGAGGATCAGCTCCACGCCCATCAGCCCCACGCCGAGCCACTTGAGGTTCTCGTCCTTCTTGTAGCCCATCAGGTACATCACGAAGATCGCCAGCATCCCCAGCACCGGCAGGAACGTCAGCCAGCTCAGGATGTGGTTGAACAGCCAGGGCGATCCTCCCAGCTCGACCTCCGCATGGATCCCCATCGCCGCAACCCGTCGGTCCGACGTGTCCGACTCGGCAATCACGTGGCCGTACAGCTCGGTCACGCCACCCGCCTTGTCCACCTCCCAGCGCACGATCGCCTTCTTCGCCGCATTCGGCTGGATCGTCGCGATCGTCTTGCCATCGTCGAACGCAACGATCGCCCCGCCCGGCAGACGAGGATCGGTCGCCGACGTCCTGAGCGCGAGGCGTGTGACGTTGAGCGGTCCGGTGCCGTCGTTCGCGACCCAGAACTCCCCGCGGAATTCCTTGCCGTCGCGACGCATCTCGACCGGTCCGTACTTTTCGCCATCGACGCGCATCGCGATCTGGCCCGAGCCACCGCCTGGCGTCCTTGCCGATGGCTGGTTCACCGCTCCTTGCGGCATGCGCTGTTGCGGCGGCATCGCCTGCTGCGCCCAGGCGCTTGCTGACAGGATCACCGCGACCAGCGCAACCAGCGCTGCCCAGAAGTACTTCGTTCGCGACCTGCTCATCTCGTGGAGGCTCCCAATACCGATCACGGAAGTCACCGTGCGTAGTAGCGAATCAAGAACTGCAGCAGCGCCAACGCTGCAACACCACCCAGCAGCCCGTAGGCGTAGCTCTGGATGCGACCCGTCTGGACCTGACGAATGCGATTGCCCGCCCGCAGGGTCACGCCTGCGACCAGGTTGACGGCTCCATCGACGAGATACTTGTCGATCGCGCCGTTGACGAAAGCCGTGGCACGCGTAGCCACGCCCGTGGCGTTGACGATGCCGTCGACCACGTACTTGTCCATGTCACGCAGCACCAGACGCAGGACGAGCACAGCGCGGATGACCGTGGCCTGGTACAGCTCGTCGATGCGGTACTTGTCGTGGATCAGCTGGAACATGGGGAGCTTGCTCTCGAGCTCCTCCCAGTTCTTCGGGCGATCCGGGCCGTAGCGCTTCTTGGCAAGGCGCCAGCTGAGAATCGCGAGCCCCACCGAGCCCCACATCAGCGCGTGCTCCATGGCCAGCCCCTGGTCCTGGAACGCCACCTGCGCGTGCCGCAGCGCCGGGTGCAGCCACTCCTCGAGCAGCGGCTCGCCATGCCCGCCGTAGAAGTGGCTCGAGAAACCGAACACAACGCCGCCGAACGTAGACAGGAATGCCAGCGTTGCCAGCACCCACGTCATCGCGTTGGGCGACTCGTGAACCTTCTTGGGGATGTCCTTGGTCGCAGGCTTCCCTTCGAACGTCAGGTAGTAGCTGCGCCACATGTAGAACGACGTGCCGAGCGCGGCCGCCAATCCCATCAGGTAGATCAACGGCCCAGGTGCCCACCCCGTGTTCTGCGTGGTGAACGCCTTCCAGAGGATCTCGTCCTTGGACCAGAACCCTGCAAACAGCGGGATCGGAGCTGCGGTGATCGCAAGGCACGCGATCTGGTAGGTCCGACGCGTCAGCGGCATCACGGCCTTGAGCCCACCCATGATGCGCATGTCCTGCGCCCGGTCTGCATCGTGCTCCACAGCGTGCATGCCGTGGATCACCGAGCCTGAGCCGAGGAAGAGACAGGCCTTGAAGAACGCGTGGGTCATCAGGTGGAAGATGCCGGCCCAGTACGCTCCGACACCGACCGCGATGAACATGAAGCCGAGCTGGCTGACCGTGCTGTAGGCCAGCACCTTCTTGATGTCGTACTGGAAGAAGCCGATCGAAGCAGCGAACAGCGCGGTCGCGGCGCCGGTCATCGCGACGATCCCGCACGCGGTGGGCGACATCGAGAACAGGAAGTTCAGCCTCGCGACCATGTACACGCCAG
Organism: Deltaproteobacteria bacterium; assembly: GCA_016218915.1. GTDB lineage: Bacteria > Myxococcota_A > Polyangia > Polyangiales > Polyangiaceae > JACRCQ01. Next base: position 101,595 of record JACRCQ010000074.1, on the reverse strand, counting down.
CGGTCACCATCGTGGCTGCATGGATGAGTGCAGAGACCGGCGTCGGACCGGCCATGGCGTCGGGCAACCACACGTACAGAGGGATCTGAGCGCTCTTGCCCGTCGCTCCGATGAAGAACCCGATGCAGGCCAGCGTGATCAGTGACAAGCCCCACAGCCTCTTGCCAGCCAACCCTTCCTTGAAAGGCTGCACTCCCTTGTCGTTGCGGATCGCCATCTGATCCGAGAGGTTGTGGAACGACAGCACCGGTCCGATCGCCGCAAGGTGGGTCTCCTTGTTCGGCTGGAACATCGCGTTCGCCACCTCGAGGTCTTCGGTGGCACCGCCCATGATCACCTTGAACGTGTGGCGCCCTGCGCCCACGTTGTGGTGCACGATCGGGGCGTAGAGCGGCTGTGTCGTGTTGTTGTCCACGATCACCTTGGCTCCGCCAAAGGCGGTGAACGTGAGGTACGCGGGGTCGCCCGGCACGAAGGACTGCTCCTTCTTGCCCTTGGCGCGAGGGTCAGCCTTGTCCTTGCCGTGCGCGTCGGCCTTGTCGTGCGCGTCTGCCTTGCTGTGGGAATCAGCCTTGTCGTGCGAGTCGGCCTTGTCATGCCCCGAGGCTTTTTCGTGCGCATCGTGGCTGCCGGTCGCGTTCCCGTGCTCTGCATGCGCAGCGTCATCGACCGTGACTGCGACCAGGCGCGGCAGCTGGTCGGGGACGTATTCGCCAGAGGCCCAAGCGCCGCCCAGGCCCCAGATCAGGATCATCATGCCGGTGATGAAGCCGAAGTCGCCGACCCGGTTGGTCAGGAACGCCTTCATTCCAGCGGTGGCCTTCTTGTAGTCCTTGTACCAGAAGCCGATCAGCAGGTAGCTGCAGAGCCCGACACCCTCCCAGCCGAAGAACATCACCAGGAAGTTGTCGCCGAGGATCAGCAGCAACATCGAGAAGATAAACAGGTTGAAGTAGCTGAAGAAGCGCCAGTACGACGGCTCGGTCTCCATGTAGGAGGCCGCGTAGATGTGGATGAGCAGGCCGACGCCGGTCACCACCAGAAGCATCACGCTCGACATCACGTCGAGCGACAGATCGAACGACAGATCAAAGGTCCCCACGCGGACCATCTGCCAGAGATGGTTGTAGAGGAAGCGGCGGTCGTGAGGGAGCGACACGACGCGCGCGACCTGCGCGACGGACATCGCGAATGCGATGAGCATGGAACCAAGGGCGATCGAGCTGACGCCGAGATGGCCGATGTGAAGCTTCTTGGCCTGCTCCTTTCCCCACGGGGAGCGCTGCAATCGCCATCCGAGGACGGCATTGAGCACTGCCCCAAGGAAGGGGAGCAATGGGATCAGCCAGAGCGTGTTCGATAGCTCGACGTTTTGCAGGGGGCCGGAATACTCAGGCATGTTCACGGACACCTTGCGGTCAATCCCGCGAGCGGACGGGCCGGGCCGAAACCGCGAACGGGGCGCGAAGGCGCCGCGAACGTTAGCGGACCGCTCCCAAGCGGGTCAAGCGAAAGGCCCGGGGTAGACCCACCTCTCCCCACAGCTCCTGCCCTTCGCAAACTCCTGGCTGCACGCGGTAACGGCTCCAGCTCAACCTGGGTCAAGTTTCACAGGGAAGCTGGAGAATCAGGCGTTCCGGGGAATCGTCAGTTCTTCATGTCCGTCAGCTCATCCGCCATGACCGTGCGATGGGTCCGGTAGACCTGCAGCACAATCGCGAGCGCGATGGCTGCTTCGCTCGCTGCCAGGGTGATGATGAAGACGGTGAAGATCTGACCGGAGACACCCCCGGAGATGAAGTGCTCGAAGGCCACGAAGTTGAGCGCCGCTGCGTTGAGGATCAGCTCCACCCCGAGCAGGATTCCCACCGCATGACGACGCGTCATGATGCAGAGCATGCCGAAGCCGAACAGGACTGCGGCGACCGTGAGGTAGTGGACGAGTCCGACTTGCATCGCTCACTCCCTCTCGCTGTCGCGCTTGACGGCACGACGGGCGAGCACGACCGCGCCGATCATGGCGCCGAGGAGCACCACGGAGCCGACCTCGAAGGGCAGCATGTACTCGCTGAGGAAAGCGTGGCCCAGCTTGGCTGTAGAGGGCGTAGCTTTCGCGATCTTGATCGGCCACTCGGTGCTGTTGGCTACCATTCCCAGCAGAAGCAGCATCGCGCCGATCACGGCCATGGCGGGAAGCCGGGCGCGGGCCGTGTTCGAGGTGCGAATGTTCTCGATTTTGGCCGTGAGCATCACGGCGAACAGGATCAGGGTCAGGGTGCCGCCCACGTACACGAGCACCTGGATGGCCGCGAGGAAGTCGGCCGACAGCTGGATGTACAGGCCTGCTATGCCGAGAAACGTGCCGAGCAGCGCGATCGTGGAGTAGATGATGTTGCGCGACAGCGCCACGATGCCTGCCGAAACGCACGTGAGCGCGGCAAGAAGATAGAAGACGACGGACTCACCCATGGCTGCGGGCGGAGGCTAGCTTGCGACACGAAGTCCTGCAAGCCGGAAGGATGTCCTATCGAGCTTCCGCGGCCTTGGAGCGCAGTTCCTGCAGCAGGGCCGGGTTGTCCCGTAGCGCCCGCTCCCTGGCTTCGCGCGCGTGGGGGCCGTACTCTCCCACCGGCACCTGCTCCGGATCCTTCGGCGCCTTGTAGAGCGGATGCAGCTTGCCCGGCTCGATGTACCGGAGCACCAGAGCGTCGAGCGTGCCCACGGCTCCCTCGAACTCGCGGGTGTGACGGATCGCACCGGTCGCGTCACCCTTGCACGCATCCACGCACAACCCGCAGAACATGCACTTCGAGATGTCGATGTCGAATCTCGACAGCATCATCTTCTTGGTTTCGGGGTCCTTCTGCATCTCCACCACGATGCAGTCGATGGGGCAGGCCTTCTCACAGCGCTTGCAGCCGCCGCAGATGTCGATCTGCACCTCGAGGAACCCGCGGTAGCGCGGCGGGAGCATCTCGGCGACCGGACGCTCGGTGCGGTCCGGGTACTGGGTGGTGATCGGCTCGCGGAACATGTGCGACAGCGTCACCGCCATGCCTTCGAAGATCGTGTTCGCCGACTTCGCGACCTCTCCTACTTTCTCTCCAAGACTCATGGTCTCTCCATGGGGCCGAGGGCTCTTTGGATCAAGAGCCCATCGACCGGCCGGACTATACACCGCGAGGGGCAGGTGTGCATCCGGCTCCTTCCAGGCTTGCAGCAGCCCTCGGGTATCTGCGAGGCTCGACCGTCATGACCGACAGCGAAGTCTCGGCTCCGCCATCCACCGCTGCTCCCCCGCCGGAAAGCCACCCTATCGTGATCGTCGAGGACGACACCGCGATCGGGCAGCTCGTGGAAAAAACGCTCAAGTCGCACGGCTATCGCACGATGCTGGCGGGCAATGCGGATGAGGCGCTGCTGATGCTCGCGCCCCTTCGCTCCTGCATCCTCGTGGTGGACAAGAACCTGCCCGGCATGACCGGCCTCGACCTCATCGCCACCGTCCGCTCCGCTCGAGACACCTTCGAAGCCATCCTGATGACCGCTTTCGCCGACGTCGACTCGCTCACGCGCAGCGTGGAGCTCGGGATTTTCCGATGCATGCGCAAGCCGTTCGAGCTCTCCGAGCTACTGGGTGCGGTCGCTGGCGCTGCCAACCGGCTGTATCTGCGGCTCGATCGACGCGCCCGCATCGATGAGCTCGTGCGTCGCAACCAGGAGCTCGAGGGCGCCCTCGCGCGCCTGCGCGAAAGCGAGACCCGTCGCATGCTCGTCGAGCGCCTCGCTTCCATCGGCCAGTTCGCCTCCTCGCTCGCCCACGAGATCAACAACCCGCTCGCCTACGTGCGCGGCAACGTCACGCTGCTGAACGATGGAGCTGCCGACCTGGTGCATCTGCATCAGCGTCTGGCTGCGGGCGAGCGCTGGGACGCGATCGATCCGGACCTGCGGGCCCGCGTGCAGCGCTACGTATTCGAGCTGGACCCGATCCTGCGGGAGTGCTCGGACGGCGTGAAGCTGATCCAGGAAATCAGCCGCGATCTCCGGGCCGTCTCGAGGTACCGCCACGACTTCAACGAAGTGTTCGATCTCAACGACGTGGTTCGCACGGCATGCCGCATCGCCCGCGTGGGTCGTGGAATCAGCACGCTGCTCGCGCTGGACCTGGCTCCCGGCGCCATGAGCGTGTCCGGGAGCACGGGTCGCATCGCGCAGGTGGTCATGAACCTGGTGATGAACGCCCGCCAGGCTTCCGCCGAGGATCGCCCCAACCTGGTCACGATCAAGACCTGGACGAAAGGCGCCGACATCTTCCTGGAGGTCACCGATACCGGCGTCGGAATCCCGGCCGCCCAGCTCTCCTCCATCTTCGAGCCGTTCGTCACCTTCAAGGAAGGCGGCACCGGGATCGGTCTGTCGCTCGTGCGCGAGATCGTCACGGACCACGGCGGCGAGGTGGAGGCGAGAAGCACGCTGGGCGAGGGGTCCACCTTCCGCGTGCGTCTGCCGGCTGCCGGCCCTGCCACCATCCCTCCGCCGAGCGCCGAGCGTCGCCCGACCTCGCTGCCGGACGGGCTCGAGGTGCTGGTCATCGACTGCGACGCGTCGCTGCGCAAGGTGCTCGCCCGCACCATGATCCGTCAGCGCGTGCGGCTCGCCGACGATCCGGATTCGGCGATGCGCCTGCTGCAGGAGCAGCTGCCAGAGGTGATCCTGTGCGATCTGCACATGCCGGGGACCGATGGCGTGGCGTTTCGCGAGCAGGTGTGCGCGCAGTGGCCGGAGCTGCTGGATCGGTTCGTGTTCATCTCCGGCAACGACGAGCTCACCTCCGCTGCACGGGTGCGTGCTCCGGGCTGCCCGTTCGTCGCCAAGCCCTTCAGCACCGCGGAGCTGGAGCTCGCGATCTTCTCGATCACGCGCACGCCATCCTCCCCGCCCTCGACCAAGCCCTCCGGCGTCCCCTGATCATCGCGCCGGGATCTGAAGCGGGAATGCTTCTGCCAGATAGCTCTCCGCATTCATGTTGCGCTGGGTCTGCGCCAGGATCCGCGCGAGCATCGCGACTTCGGTCACCTTGACCTGCCGCATCCACTTCACCCAGGCGCGCAGGGAGAACGCAGGGCCGAGCACGTTGCGTCGCCAGCTCTTCGCGAACAGCTCGAAGAAGCGTCTGCGCCCAAGCTTCGGCTCGTACAGGATGTGGTGCATGTCGAACTTGGACCAGTCCTTCTCCACGATCCTCGACGCCACCTCGTCGTAGAGCGGCGTACCGGGCAGGGGAGTCAGGATCGTGTAGCCCGCGCGCGTGAGCTGCAGACGATCGACCATGTCCCACATCGCCTGGAAGTCGTGCTCGTCCCACCCGGGATCGATCACGAAGTTGCCTGTGACTCCGAATCCCTGATCGCGAGCCACGCGCACGCCGTCTTCGATGCTCTCGACGCGCAGGTCCTTGTCGAGGCTGTCGAGCTGTCGTGCGGTCGGCGCCTCGAATCCGAAGAAGATGTCGAAGTAGCGCGCGAGCGGACGCCACACCCGCAGCAGGTCAGGATTGCGCGCAACCGTGTCCAGCCGCGACTGCACCAGCACGAACTCCTTGCAGACCCGCGACCTGGCCAGCGCCTCGCCCAGCTCCAGGCTCCGCGAACGCATGTGCCAGAACAGATCGTCGACCACGAACACGTTGTCGCCCACAGCGCGGAAGTCCTCGCACACCGCATCGACCCTGCGCACACGGCAGGAGCGCCCCAGCAGCCTCCATATCGAGCAGAAGCTGCACCGGTACGGGCATCCCCGCGCGGTCTCCAGCGCCCACAGCGGCGACTTGTGCACCACGTGGTAGTGCTTCTGGAAGGGCGCAACCAGATCCCGAGCAGGCAACGGGATCTCGTCGAGGCTCGTACGCTCCTGCAGGCTCGCCGTGCGCTCGAACGTCGTGGATAGGCCTATCGTCTTGCGCACGCTCAGCCCCGGGACATCGCTCAGGGGCCTGCCCCGCGTCAGCGCTTCGGCGACCGCCGGCGCCGTCACCTCACCATCGTCGAGCGCGATCGCGTCCACGTGACGATCCGAAAGCGGCCCTGGAAATGCGGCGACCGCATGGCCGCCCATCAGGGTGGTGATCGATGGATCGTGGCGCTTGACCTCGCGAGCGACCTGCGCGCTGGCGCCGAAGTCGACGGTGTGGGCGCTGGCGATGCCGACCATGCGCGGGCGATGCCATCGCAGCAGGGAGCGAAGGCTGCTCGAGAAGCGAAGGTCCGCGAGCCTGACCTCGTGACCTCGGCTGCGAAGCGCAGCCGCCACGTACTCGAGTCCCAGAGGCTCGACGCGAAAGAACGGACCCAGGCCGAATCGTTCGTTGGGGGAAGCAGGGCGGACCAGCAGGATTCGCATGACGTCGTCAGAACAGCGGCAAGGCGCTGCTCTCCGGGGGCGGAAGCGCAGGCAGCGTGCCCGCATCCCTCTCGACCGGCGGCAAGCTCAGCGCATCTGCCCCCCCCTCGAGCTCTGCATCCACGCCTGCGTCCTGGACCGCGAACTCCGACGGCTCCGTCCCGGGCAGGAAGTACTCGAACATCGCGTTGTCCTGGTGCTCCCACGCCCGCAGCCCGCTTTCGGGATCGATCATCAGCGCAGTGATGTCCGATGGTCTCGGGAAGTCCGTCGGAGGCCTCCCCTCATGGGCGGCTCGCATGAACTGCACCCATGCAGGCAGCGAAGCGGTCGAGCCCGCTTCCCGGCTGCCCAGGGGCATCGAATCGTCGAAGCCAACCCACGAGGCTGTGGCGATGTCCGTGGAGAACCCCACGAACCACGCGTCCTTTGCCTCGTTGCTGGTGCCGGTCTTGCCTGCCAGGGGACGCCCCAGCGCCTTGGCCTTGGCGCCCGTACCGTGATCGACCACCGAAGTGAGCAGGCTGGTGATCAGGTACGCCTCGCTCTCCTCCATCACGCGCCTGGACGGCGGCGCTTGCGGGAGAGAGACTTCCTTGCCCGAGGCGTCATAGATTCGCAGGATGAAACGTGGGCTGTCGTACAGGCCGCCTGCTGCGAATGTGGCGTACGCGTTCGCCATCTCGATCGGGCTGGCCTCGTAGGCGCCGAGCGCGAGCGACAGGTCCGCGCCGAGGTTGCCGCTGATGCCGAGCGCTTTGGCCCAGGGAACGATGTTGGCAGGGCCGACCGCCTGGGCGACGTGAACCGCTGCCACGTTGACGGACATGGCGAGCGCTTCGCGAAGACGCATCGGCTTGCTGCCGTCGAGCTCCTCGAAGTTCATCGGGCGGTAGCCTGCGATCGTGCCCGGGCGCGTCTCGACCAGGGTTGCTGCGGTGAACCTGCGCGTGTGCAGCGCATAGGAGTAGACGATCGGCTTGAAGGTGGAGCCAGGCTGGCGACGCGCCTGGGTGGCGCGATCGAGCCCGCCCGGCGTGCCCTCGAAGTTGCCAACCAGCGCGAGCACTTCGCGGGTTCGCACGTCGATGGCGACCATGGCTGCCTCAGGCCCCTGCTCCAATCGAAGCGGGACGCGCTGCGCGGTCGGGTTGGTGGGATTCTCCGGCTCGGGAAGCAGCAGGCTCACGCGAAGCAGCGCGCCTTTGGGAGAAAACGTGCTCGGAGGCAGGTTCTTCGGGTTGTAGCGATCGTAGTCCGACAGGCGGATCGAGCCCTGCACCGTCCCCACCCGCATCAGGATCAATCCTGCGGTGTCGTCGGTGTCCGTGACCTCGCCCACGTAGACCTTGTGGTCGGTGAAGCGCGGCGTTCCCTCGAACGGCTTGGGTGGATGCTTGCTCTTCTTGCTCTTGGCCGGATCGATCGGGGCGAAGGGGGCCTGCAGGCCATGGCGCTTGTCGAAGGCGACCAGGTTGTCGCGCGCGGCCTTGCGGGCTGCTGCCTGCATGCGCGGATCGATGGTGGTGACCACGGTGTATCCGCCAGCCAGAGCAGCCTCGCCGAGCGCCTTGCGAAGGGTTCGACGCGCGATCTCCACAGCCTCGGGTGCGAGCTGCGCCTGGGCCTCGATCGTGGGAGCGATGTGAAGCATCTCCTTGGTCGAGCCTTCGCATTGCGCGGCGTTGATGAAGCCCTTGTCCCGCATCTGCTCGAGCACGAAGCGCCTGCGCGAGTTGGCTTTCTCCAGGCTATGGCGGGGCGAGTACGACTCCGGGCTCGCGATGAGCCCTGCGAGCATGGCGGACTGGGCGAGCGAAAGGTTGCGCGCAGGGCAGCCGAAGTAGAAGCGCGCGGCTTCCTCGATCCCGTAGCGTCCGTGCCCGAAGTAGATGTGGTTCAGGTACAGCTCGAGGATCTTGTCCTTGGGCAGCTCCTGCTCGAGCTGGCGCGCGAGGATGACCTCGCGGATCTTTCGGCGGTAGCTGCGCTCCGGATCGAGCAGCAGGTTCTTGACCACCTGCTGGGTGATCGTGCTGGCTCCCTGGCGGGTTCGACCGGAGCGCAGATTGACGATCATCGCCCGGAGCATGCCGAGGTAGTTCAGTCCCTCGTGCTCGTAGAAGTGCGCGTCCTCGGCAGCCAGGACCGCGAGCTTGATCTGCGGAGGAAGCGACTCGATCGGGACCACGGTGCGACGCTCGGTGTACAGCTCGGCGAGCAGGGTGCCGTCGCGTGCAAGCACCCGCGTGATCTGCGGCGGATGGTAGTTGCCCTGCAGATCGGTGATGCGCGGGAGCCCCGCTTCGTAGTGGCGGATCACCAGCACCACGGTCAGGACACCCGCTGAGGCGAGCACGAACGCCAGAAGCGCTGCGCGCTTGGTCCACTTCCACAGCAGCTTGCGCACGCGTCCCGGCTCTTTGGGCTTGGGCTGCAGCTTGGCCGCGGCCTTTGCCTTGGCGAGCTCGACGATCGAAGCGTCGGAGTTGGGGTCTTCTGGGGGCATGGTGCCAGGGCCCATCCTGGATCAGAGGGCGCCGCGAGTCGAATTACCCGCATAGAACGCCTGGCGAGGACGGCGTATTCGCGCCCTACTTCAGAACCAGCTTCATGAACACGATCGCCAGGACGACCCCCAGCACGAGGCAGGCGGCGGCAACGCCGAGCATCATGCCCAGGGTCGGCGGCGGACGCACCGGGGGCTTGGAGTCGACGAGGGTCTTGTCACCGCTGATCGACGGCATCGAAGCGGTCGGGGGCGGGATGGGCGAATTGGTGGGGGGTGGAATGACCTCGGAAAGGGCCCGGTTGTTGGGAACGAACGCCTGCAGAGCGCGAGCGAAGTCGCCTGCGGTCGGATAGCGGTCCTCAGGCTTCTTCTCGATGGCCTTGGCGATCACCTCCGCCAACCCCTGCGGGAACTTCTTGTCCGGCACCCGAGCGTTCAAGTCGATCGGCTTGCTCGCGACGTGATGCTGGATGTACTCCATCGGCGTGCGCGCATCGAACGGCAGCTTGCCGGTGAGCGCCTCGTACAGGATCACCGCGAGCGAGTAGATGTCGCTGCGCGCGTCGAGCACCTTGCCCTGCGCCTGCTCGGGCGACATGAACTCAGGCGTTCCGAACACCATGCCTTCCTGCGTGAGGATGATGGAGCCAGGACGCATCTCGCGCTCGGTGACCTTGGCGAGCCCGAAGTCCAGGACCTTGGGGAAGTCTTCGATGCCCCCCGGATTGCACAGGAAGATGTTCTCGGGCTTGAGATCGCGATGAACGATGCCCTTCTGGTGGGCCTCTTCGAGCGCGCCGCACACCTGCACGAGCACGGGCAGCGCCCGCTCCCACGAAAGCGGCCCTTCCTTGCGAACCGTCTGGTGGAGGTTTTTTCCGTCGAGGAACTCCATCACGATGTACAACGAGCCGTCTTCCAGCTCGCCGTACAGGAACACCTTGACCGTGTTCGGATGGTTCAGATGACTCATCGCACGCGCTTCGCGACGGAAACGCGAGACCAGGTCCTTGCGGTTGGCGAGCTTGGGGTGGAGGATCTTGACCGCGACCGTGCGGTTCATCTCCGGCTGCGAGGCCTTGTAGACCGCGCCCATGCCGCCCGAGCCAATCTTCTGGAGGACGTGGAACTGGCCGTCCAGGATGTCTCGCCCAATGAACGGGTCGGCTGGTCGCATATCAAGATCCTCGATAGCACGAGACGTGCTTCAGGGAACTGCCTCGCAAGATGATCGATTCCAAGATGCGCTCAGGTCACAAGCTGTCCGATGCGTCAGGGGACCTTCCGGGCCCGGGGAGCATCATAAACTCCTCGTTGCTGTCTGCCTCGGGATTTCGGCACGCGTTTTTCTCCCGTTTGGGTGGCGTGAGCCTGCCGCCGTTCGAATCACTGAATTTTTCCGTGACCGTGGGGGATGATCCAGACGCAGTGGCCGAGAATATGGCCCGCGCTGCCGATGCCCTTCGCCTCCAACCTGATCGTCTCCTGTTCCTGAACCAGGTCCACGGCACTGCTTGCCATCTGGCGAGCCGCCAGGATGACGCTGCCGCGGTGCGCAGCAGCCAGGGCGACGCAGTCTTGTCTCCAGACCCCCAGGTTGCCTGTTGTGTCCGTGTTGCAGATTGTGGACCCTTGCTGATCGCAGACCGTCGCTCCGGTTGGGTCGCTGCGGTTCACTCCGGTTGGAAGGGAACGCTGCAGAACATCGCCGGCGCCGTAATTCGAAAGCTCCGGGGCCACGTCGGGCCCGATGCCGAGCTTGTCGCTGCACTCGGCCCTCACATCGAAGCTTGTTGCTTCGAGGTGGGCCAGGATGTCGCCGACCAGCTCACCGCCGCTTCACCGGACAAGGACATCGTGCGTCCGGGCAAGCGCGAACGCCCCCATGTGGACCTTCGCCGCATGATCCACGCGCAGCTGCTCGAAGCAGGCGTCGCAGAATCGAACATCGATCACGTCCGCGGCTGCACCTTCTGCCAGCCGGAGCGGTTCTTCAGCTACCGACGCGAAGGCAAACGCAGCGGCCGTCACCTCGCGGGCATCGTCGCGAGGGGCTGAGTCACCCGCACGATCCGTCGCACTGCACCGTGCCCGGGCAGTCGAAGTAGTGGTTGCATCGGACGGTGCACCACTTGTACCCCGGCTCCAGGCCGCAATTCGGGGGGTCACCGTGCGTGGTGCACGGGTCTGGATCCGGCTCCGAGCAGTTGGTGATGTCGAGCTTCGACTGGCCTTCGCCGCTGCACCAGACCGCCTCGTACTGCGAATAGCCGAGCACCGGGCCCTGTACCTCGTAGCAGGTCTTCGTGCAGGCGGTGTTCACCGCAGCCGCGCAGCAGGTGTTCTCCAGGCAGACCTCGACGCCCTGCACGCAGGTTCCACAGCTCGCCACACCGCCGCAGCCGTTGTCGACGTCACCGCACTCGATTCCGCCGCAGCCGGTAGGCGTGCATCCGCACTTGTTCGGGTGGCCGCTGCCCGCGCACGACTCGTAGCCCGAGCACTGTCCGCAGGAGATGATCTTCGAGCAGCCATCGGTGATCTCGCCGCAGTCGTAGCCTTTGGATGCGCAGGTGATCGGAGTGCAGGGCTTGTCACCGCAGCGATTGGGGCCAGCGCCGCCGCAGTACTTCTTGTCAGGGCAGGTGCCGCAGTCGAGCACGCCGCCACAGCCATCAGGCATCTGGCCGCAGTCGGCGCTGATCGACGCGCAAGAAGTGACGTTGCAGACCTGGCTTTCGTTGTGGGTGTCCTTGCCGGCTTCCTGGACCGGGGAGTCGGTCCACGCATCCGAGGCATCCTGCGGCCCCGCCACCGTATCCACGCTGGTCGAAGAGCAAGCCGTCAGAAGCACGGCTGCGACAAGCACTGCCGATCGCGCGCGAGTCATCGCTCTACCGAGGTGTCGCGAGCCAGCCCAGGCTTCCGCGTTGGTAGTCCGGCGGCTGCGCTTCCGGCCGCGTCAGCAGATACGTCGCCGTGATCCCACCTGCGATGATCGCCGCTGTGCCACCCCAGAACCACCACTTCTGCGTGATCGATTCCGTTTCCGGCGTCATCTGCGCGCGCAGGTTCGCCTTCTGCCCGGGCGTCAGCGTCAGCGTCGTCTCGTACGCCACGAACCCCTTCTTCTGCACCTGCAGCCGATATCGCCCGGCGGGACGCGTGATGTCCACAGGCGCCAGCCCCACGTCACGACCGTCGATCACGACCACCGCACGCTGCTGATCGCTCTCGACGTGGATGTTGGCAGGCAGCTCGCTGAGCTTGAGAGGGATCTCCGCCCGGGACTTGGCCTCGATCGTCTTGTTCAAGAGCACGTTCGCATGTCCGGGAAACGAAGCGGCAAACAGGTGCGGCCCTGGATCCAGGATGACCTCGAACGTGGGGACCGGAGGCGTCTCCCCCTCGCCCGCGGGGGCAACACCCGCCACCATGACCTTCGGATCCCCAGCCTTGAGCGGCACCAGCGGACGACCGTCGATCGCAAGGCGCGTGGTTGGCGGGTCGATGGTGATCTTCACGCGGCCGAGCTGCTCGTCGAGCTCCTTGATGAAGGTCTTGGCCTCTTCGAGCTGCGCCTCCGGCATGTTCTCCGCGTCCTGCACGGCCCGCTCGAACGCCGCTTTTGCCAGGACGTAGCGCCCCATCGCCCTCTGGCAGTAGCCGATGTTGAACACCGCCACCGGAGAGGGCTTGATGGTGTTGGCTTTCTCGAAGTGCAGCAGAGCTTCGGACCATTGCGTGGTCTTGACCGCTGCGGTGCCCTTCATGAACTCGTCGCGCGCCTGCGCCGTCGCTTCGTCGACGACCGGCTCCTTGGGCTTGCTGGGCTTTGCCGCATCGGCGCCCGGCGCGATCGAAAGCAGAATCAGGCCAAGCAAGTGGACTGCCAGGGTTCGGGTCTTCATCGGCCACCCTTCCGGCTGCAGAATACCACCAACGACCAAGGGGGAGCGAGCGCAATGCCAAGGCGTCAGAACATCCACAGATCGTCCAACCGGATGCGCAGCCTCTGCTCCGGGTCTCCGGAGCTGGCGATCTTGGCCCGCAGCGCTGGCAGAAGCAGCGGCGAGGCCTCGGGGCCGCTGGTCTGCTGCACCTTGCTGTCCAAGGCCGCGCGGTTCTGCTCGTAGGCGAGCCGCAGGACGTCGCCATACGTCAGCTCCGTCCCGGCCGGCAGCGCCACCGCAGCGCTCTCCGTTCCCGAGGTGAGCGTGAGCGACGCTCCTTTCCCTGGCCCCACCATGAGCAGGTCGAACACCCCGAGCTTGTCTCCGGCTTTCACAGGAGCCCGGCCTTGCGGGGTGAGCCGCTCGATCGATGCCCCCGCGCTCGGTGTCATGCGAAGAAGCATCTGCTCACCCAAGGGATGCTGCGTCAGGTAGTCGCGCGTGAGCTGCGCGGCGTTGGGCCAGTGCTTCTGCGCGGCCTTCTCGCCCATGATCAGCTCTGGCGGAGGTCCGGCCTTGGATCGGAAGAAGCCTCGGACCTCGCCGTCGCGGTTCATGAACGGCTCCAGCTTCTGGTCGAAGATCTCGGTGCGCCACCGATTCGTCGCATCGCGAACGCTTCCCATCGCCTCCCGCAGCGTCTTTTTCTGCTCCTCGGTTCGGGTCGCAGGCGTCGGCCCGTCAAGACACCACTCGGTCAGATCCCGCCACATCAGGAGCCCGAGCTGCAACGAGCGCTGACGCGTCGCAAGCGCTGCTCGCATCTGCGCAGCGCGCTGGACGAGGTCCTGAGGACGCGGCCCTGCGAGGTAGGTCGCCAGGTAGCCGAACCCCGGATCCTTGGGCGCCAGCATCTCGAGCCGCGCCGGCACCGGCGATCGCAGCCGCCCCATGTACATCTCCAGGATCATCCAGTCGAGCAGGTCAAAGCCGTACCGCGAGACCAGCCGCTCGGTCGTCGGTGCTTCCGATTGCCCTGCATCCACTGCTTGCGGAGGCGCGCTCGACACAGCTGGCACAGGCGCGGAAACGACCTGCGCGGGGGGGGCGGGAGCGACCGGCGGCGGCTCTGCGCCGCGACAAGCTGCAAGCCCGAGGCAGACCGCGGCTCCAGCCGTGGTCGTCAGCGTGGATGGCCGCTCCCACGCCCGCTTGAAGCAATGGGTGCCATGACGACGCTGCAGCCAGCAGCCCCCTCCGCACGCTGGTGCATATGCGCAATCGCGGCACTTGCCCGATACGCTCTCGCGGCGCAGCGCTTTGAAACCGTCCCGCCAGATCGACTCGAGCGACGCTGTCCGCACGTTGCCCGCGCTGTTGCGGCGATCGGCCGTCGTGCACGCCACCACCTCGCCGTCCGGAAGCACCACGCACTGCGCACGCCCAGCTCCACAGAAGAAAGGCTCGTCGCGCACCAGCGGCTCCCAGTCCCCGCAGTAGCCGATCTCGTCAGCCATCATCACAGGGAACGCACCACGCTTGGACGCGACGAACCGAAGCAGCCCCTGCACGTGCGCGTCGGTCAGCAGCAGGTCCTTGCGCATGGCAGCCCGGCCCTCGGGAACCACGAGGTGAAGCCCCCACGTGCTGGCATCGCTGCCTGCAACCACGCGCAGCGTCTCGGCAAGCCAGCCGTAGTTGCTGCGCGTGACCGTGGTGCCGATCGCGGTGCTTCCGCCGGTCAGCTCTGACAGGATCGCGATCGACTCGATCGCTTCGTCGAAGGCTCCCTGGCGCCCACGAAACGCATCATGCACCTGCTTCGGCCCGTCGAGGCTGACCGCAGCGAAGCCAGGCGGCCAGCGAGCCATGGCGTCGAGAATCGCGCCCGTGGGCTTGCGAGCCGTGTTCAGGCTCCAACGCTGTCCGCGTCCGGCCAGATGGTCGATCAGCTCCGGTAGATCCGGGCGCTCGAGCGGCTCGCCGCCTGTAACGAGCATCTCGTGGACCCCCAGCGCCGCGACCTGGTCGATCAGCTGCTTCGCCTCCCGCGTGGTCAGCGCCGCGCTCGCCCCAAGGTCCGCAGTCAGGCAGTGCGGGCAACCGTAGCTGCAGCGCGCTGTCGACATCCACTGCACCAGTCGCGGCGCTGGCGTGTAGCCGTTCGAATGAAAGAACGCATCGGATGCACGAAGGTCTGTCCCGTGGATGGTGCCCATGCAGGGCAGCGTAGCGGCAAGAGGGCTTCACGGCCACGTGAGGCGTGGCCGTGGCACCTGAGGGGTCAGGGGGAGGGGAGAATCAGGGGCAGCTGCAGGCGGTTTCGGCCTTGGCCTCGGTCACGCACTGCGAGTCCCAGTCCGTCTTGCAGCAGAAGTCGTCGGCCGCGCACACCGCCGTCGCGCATGCCGAGCAGTCCGACTTGAGCGCTGCACCGGTCTCGCACTCGCTGTGGACGCACCCGCCGCCGCAGGCGTTGACGCACTTGGGATACTTGGTGGTGTCCTTGCCCTCGGTCACGCAATACGAGTCCCAGGTGCCGCTCTGCGTGTTGCAGCAGAAAGCGTCATCCGCACACACCGCGGTCACGCACTCGCTGCACTTGCTGTCGAGCGCATTGCCGACGGTGCAGGGGTCGTGCTCGCACTTGGTGGTGGTGCCGCCGCAGCTCGATGTGCAGTACTTGTCGACTTCACCGACGCACAGCGAGTCCCACTTGCCGTTGGTTCCGTCGCAGCAGAACGCGTCGTTCTTGCAGACTTCCGTTGCGCAGGTCCCGCACTTCGGGTCGAGCGCCGTGCCTTCGGTGCAGACCTCGTGATCGCACTTGCCGCTGCCCGGGACCGTGCCGGTGGCGCAGACGTTCATCGGGTTGCCGCAGGGCACGCACACGCCGTAGCCCGCCGCAACCGGCTGGCAGAAGAAGTTCAGGTCGTGCTTCTCGATGTCGCCATAGAGCAGGTCGATCAGGAAGGCCCCAGCGAGCTGGGCAAGGCCCTGGCCCTTGAAGAGATCTCCCACCAGCGGGTCGAGCCCGATCGGCTTGCAGTCCGTGTCCACCTTGCAGGGCACGCACACGCCGCAGCTGATCGTCTCGCTGATCTGGATGTCCGCGCAGGAGTTCATGCCGTAGTTGACGCTGGCATCCTGGATCGTGAGCTTGCCGATGCCGATGTCGAGCTGGTCGCTGCCGAGCCAGTCGCGGATCTGCTTGCCGACGTTGTACTGGATGCCGACGCCGTTGCAGTCCGTGTCCTGCGAGCAGGTGTTGGTGTACTGGTTCCACGGCTCCGGAAGCACGACCACGCCCTTGCCAAGGTCTGAGCAGCCGGTCGCGACCGGCTGGCACTTGCCATGGTTGCCGCCATTGATCGGGAACTTGCACTCCCAGCTGCTCGTGCCCGCGTCGCCGCCTTCCTTCGCCACGCCGCAGAACAGGCAGTCCTCGTTCGTGTCGCATGTCCCCGGCGTCGGGCCGGGCAGGCCGCACGGCGGAACGCAGGAGCCGTTGATGCACTGCTGGCCCGCAGGGCATGCGAACGTGGCAGAGCACTTGGCGCACTTGTGGTTGAAACAGGCATGGGCCGCGTTCGGCGCTGTGCCGCACTGTCCGCAGTCGTTGTCGATCGAGCACGACGCAGGACACTTGGGCGTGCACTTGTTGTCCTTGCAGTACTCGGAGTTCAGGCAGTTCTTCGTGTTCGACAGGGAGCAGCCCACGCACTTGCCCTTGACCGTGTCGCAAACCAGGTGCTTGGCGTCACAGGCCACGCAGTCTCCGTCCGAGGTGCACGTGATCTTGGGCTCGCCTTGTGCATCGGTCTCGCACGTCTTGTCGGACGGGATGCATGTGCCGTAGGCCGTGCACTTCTGCCCTGCCGGACACTTCAGCCCGTTCGCCTCGTCGCAGGCCACGCAGACCTTGGTCGCCGTGTTGCACTGCGTTCGGCCGTCGCCACACGCCTTGCATTCGTCATTGGTCTTGCAGTTGTTCAGCAGGCAAATTCCGACTCCTGCGTCGGAGCCCGCTGAGCCGCCCTGCGCCTGCCCTGCCGAGCCGCCCTGTCCGCCTCCACCCTGACCAGCCGACCCGCCCGTTGCCGGAGGTGGCGTGTACGTGGTGCCCGTGTCGTCGCTGCCGCATGCCGCCATCAGCGCAGGGACCGTCAGCAGCATGACGAACCCAGCCAAAGCACCTTGGAACTTGCCGTTCATGTCCATACCTCCGAATCAAGTGACCAGCAGGGCGTCGGCGAGCGAGCCCGTAAACCGACAGCATAACTGAACTGGCCTTAATGTGAAAAGACCCGTTGCGTCATCGGCCAGCCGCCCGGCCAGCAACCTCGCAGCCCAGCGTCAATACGGCGATTTCTCGATGATTCCGCCACCGGTCGACGGCGGGGGAGGCTTGGAAGTCGTCTCCACCGGAGGCTTGCCCCCGGTGTCCTTGGGCTTGCCCTTGCCCGTGGCCCCCACGGGCGGTGGCTTGGTCGCAGAAGCAGACGCCGACCCAGAACCGAGCGGTTCGACCGTGACCCCCGAGGTGGAGCTCGCAGCAGCATCAGGCGCAGCCGCAACGGCTGCGGACGGCACGGTGGGCTGTGTCGGCTCTGCCACGGGCTGCATGCTGGCCGAAGAGCTGCGCCCCCTTGCAACCAGCACTGCGCTGCCTGCCACCACCACCAGAACTACAGGGACCGCGATCATCCAGACCCCACGACGCGATTTCTTCGTCGTGATGCCTGTCATCGGGATGTTCGACGTGTAGACGCTGGCCGCTGCGAGCGTGGCGCTGTTGCCGGCTCCGTGCGGAATCACCTGCTGCGAAGCAGAGGGTGGGCCAGGCAGCGACACCGCATCGCAGTAGCGCGACAGGACTGCGTAGACCTCCCGCAGATCGCTTGGGCGCTTGTCGCGCGGTCGCGCAATGCAGCGGTCCACGATCTCCGCGACATCCGCGGGCAAGTCCGACACCAGCGAGCCGATCGAAGGGGGCGTGTCCGTCATCAGAGCCTTGAGGATCTGCCCGTAGTTCTCCCCTTCGTACGGGCGCTTGCCTGCGAGCATCGTGTAGAGGATGACGCCGATGCTCCAGATGTCCGAACGGTGGTCGATGTCCTTTTCGCCGCAGGCCTGCTCGATCGACATGTAGTAGGGCGTTCCGAGCATCGAGCCGGTGCGCGTCGCGCCGCTCTTGGTCATCCCTTCATTGATCTGCGTGGGATCCAGGATCTTTGCGATTCCGAAGTCGAGCACCTTTGGCTTGGTCGTGCCGTCGCCCAGCTTGGTCAGAAAGATGTTCTCTGGCTTCAAGTCCCTGTGGATGATGCCCCGCGCGTGCGCCGCCCCGACCGCGGACACCACCGGCGTCATGATGCGGGCAACCTCGCCCAGCGACAACGCGCCGCGTCGCTCCAGCAGCGCGTCGAGCGCCTCGCCGGAGAGCAGCTCCATGACCATGACCGGCTCGCCATGCTCACCGTCCACCACGTCCAGCACTTCGATCACGTTCGGGTGCGTGATCGCCGTAGCCGCCTTGGCCTCGCGCAGGAACCTGCGCACGACGTCCTTCTTGGCAGCGTACTCCGGATGCATCACCTTGAGCGCCACAGGGCGGTTGGTGGTGATGTTGAACGCCGCGTACACGGCCCCCATCCCGCCTTCGCCCAGCTTGCGCTCCACGCGGAACCGCCCAGACACCACAGTGCCCGGGATCAGACCGGCCTCGGTTTGCCTTTCCTCTTCGCCTACCAGGGACATCGTGCCCGCCGCGCCAACAACGCAACCTTCAGGCTACGTTGGGACCGCTCCTCGCGCAAGTTCATGGCTGCGCCCACCAAGACCTTCGTCGAACTGCGCCCTGCCCGCCCCTACCACATCGAGCGCGGGGGAGACGGATCCAGGATCACCGCCAGCGTCAGCTGTGCTGCCCAGTAGCTGCGCGCCGCGTGGAACAGCGGGCGATCTATCGGAAAGATCATGCTCGCAGCCGGCTGGACCACCTTGCTCATCCACCTCAGGCTCGGCGAAACGGTGAACGCTGCGCGCTCGTCGTCCGCTACTCCCGGCGCTTTGATGAAGTAGACTTCCGTGATCTCCAGCCCCACGCCGAGTTGGTCGAACGGACGATACCCGATGTAGAACATCGTCCGGCTCGCCAGGTTGGTCTTCGGAGTCAGCGACGCCACCTCGCTCGTCTGCCCGGAGATGTCGATCCCCTGCCGGAGCTGGAGCATCACTGCGCCGTCAATGCTCCGGACATCGACAAACGGACGGAACGTGACCGTTCGGTCCGCGAAAATCGGGAAGTCCCATGGGCGGACGATGCGCACGATGCTCTGGATTGCCGCCCCTTCGGAGTCCGGATCATGACGCACCAGGGGAGGGACGATTCCCAATCCGCCGCCGTAGGCGAGACCAGCCCGGGAAGCCCACAGCGCACGACCCCAGATCTCAGGATTGCTCAACACGATCGTGGAGCTCTTGTCCCCTGTGTTGCGCCCTCCCGCGACCGCCTGCGACAGCCCCACATACCAACGACGGTTCGAAACCGCGGTCTCCACGTCCAGCCGCTCGAGCCACACGCCGATGGCGGCTTGCTGGGTCCCGTCCGGGAGCTTGTTGGGAACCACCCGCGCCAGCGTGGTGTCGAGCGCCAGCATCCAGGCCCGGTGCGTCAGATCCGGCAAGGTCGGCGGCGCAGGCGCATCCGGGAGCTGGTAGGGATCGTCCGGGTTGTAGCTCGGCGCCAGGATTCCGATGAGCTGCGCGCGTGCGGGGCGCCCGGTCGCGAGCACGACCGCTGCCATGCCAGCGCAACAACAGGCTCTTCGCGTCCGCGATCGCACGCAACGGTCGTAGCAGACCTCGCGGCGATCTTCACCCGGCTCCTGGGCTCGGGTCGGATCAGCGGTAGACCGCTGCAAGCCTGTCGATCTGCCGGAACGTCTCGTCGTCCTTGTCCAGCCCCATCACCGATAGCTCCAGCCTGTCGGCCTCGGGTGTCATCCAGACCACGTTGAACGGACGGTACTCGTCACCGTAGAACAGATCCGGGTGCCGTCGTTGCTCCTCGCCGCGGTGCAGCCGCGCACGCGGCCCGCCACCGCCCCCGCTCACGATGAAGTGCTTGCCATGCCCTGTGAAGCGCTCGTAGGCGTGCACGTGGCCAGACACCATCGCAAGCGTCTTGGTGTGGCTCATGAACGGACAAAGCAGCGCCTGCTGCACGTCCTGCTCGTCTCCAGTCACCGTGCTGTTCGTGAACGGTGGATGGTGCAGGAACACCACCACGCCCCGTACCTGCCGGCTCGCGTCCAGCGCCGTCAGCTCCGCGTCGAACCATGCCTGCTGCTCGCACCAGGCCTGATCGCCCATCTCGCTCCGGTTGCTGTCGACGAGCACCAGCCCCAGCGGCCCGAACACAAACGCCCCATGCGTGCGTCCACCCATCAGCGCGAAGCGATCGAACATGCTCTGCAGGTTGCGCTGCCCACCGCCCCAGTAGTCGTGGTTTCCCGGCGTGGCGACGATCGGGATCGACTTGCGCCGCACAGGCGCCATCAAGCGATCGTAGTCGGACCAGAGCGATGCGGATGAGCCGTTCCAGACCTGATCGCCGAGCAGCACGAGCAGAGCCGGAGCGCCGGTCGCGATGTGGCTCACCACACGCTCGCGCTCCTGGTCGTTGCTCTCGCGCCAGAACTCGAGCCACGACGTGGTCTGCTGATCTCCCACCACTGCGATCCGCGCGCCCGGGTGCCACGGAATCTGCCTCGCCTCGCCTGTGGGCGTCGCGTTCGGCGAGGGCAGCGCGCAGCGCGGGGGATGCGACGCACAACCGAGTGTCAGGGCTCCCATCAGCAACGCCGTCACGCTCAAGCGCATGGCTCGCTCTCAATCGCAGGTGTGGGCGCAAAGACGCCCTGCTGCTGCGCAAGGGCAAGCATCTCGTGCGTGGCTCGATGCCCTGGACGCAGGGCCCGGATCGTTCCTATCGGAAGTCCCCCGCCCAAGGTCAGGTCGCCGATCAGATCGAGCAGCTTGTGACGAACGCATTCGTCTGGAAGGGGGAGGGGATCCGAGATCGACGTGCCATCGTCGCAGAGCACAATCACGTCATGGGTATTGGCTCCGCGCGCGCGCGCAGTGGCTCGGAGCGCTTGCGCCTCGGACAGGAATCCGTAGGTGCGAGCGGCCGCGATCCGCTCCACGAAGTCGACCGCGTCCCCGTGCCACGCTGCTGTCTTCTCCTGGATCAGCGGATGATCGTATTCGACTGCGACATGAAGGAGGATCCGGTCCGACGGCTCGAGCTCGAAGCTGGCCCCAGCCACCTCGAACCTCGCGCGCCGGGCAATTCGTCTCGTCGGTGCGCACGGGCGAGCACCGGTCGAACGCAATCCGAGCGCGAGCTGCTTTGCCCCGCCGTCGAGAAGCGGCGCTTCCGGCCCTTCGATCGAGATGTGCACGCCGCGCTCCAGACCGAGTGCGCCCACTGCGGCCATCAGGTGCTCGATCAGGTCCACGCGCAGCCGTCCGGTCGGGTCGACCACGGCCACGCCGCGATCCGCGCGCTGCACGCGCAGCTCGTCGAGACGCGCGATCACGCCGTGCTGCTCGATCACGGTCGGGCCGTCGCAGAGCGCCAGCGTCACAGAGGTCTGCACCCCAGCGTGCAGCGCGATTCCCTGGAGCACGACCGGAGACAAGTTCCCTCAGGGGCCAGGGCGACCGATATCGCTGACCACAGTTACCACGGCCAATAATGCGAGCAGCATGGCCAGGCCGACCGCGTGCACATACGCCTCGATGCGCGCGTTGGGGCGTTTTCGCGTGGTCAGCTCGTAGCCGAGAAACATCAGCCGACCGCCATCGAGCGCAGGGACAGGCAGCAGGTTGAACCCGGCGAGATAGGCCGAAAGCGCGCCGAGGATGTGCAGGTAGTCGGCAAAGCTGCTCCTAAGCGCCTTGGCGATTTCCTTGGTGATCCCCACAGGCCCGGACAGCTCAGCCTTCTCCTGGCCGCGTATGATCCTGGCCAGGCCGACCACCAGCCCGGCAACGATCTGGGGCGGCTTCTCCAACGAGAGGATCGCTGCCTGCCCCACCGGCACCGGCACGTTGATCGTCTGCGCTACCACCCCGATCCGACCGTGCCCGTCCTTGCCCTCAGCCTTGGGGGTGATCTTCATGGGCATCCGGACGCCGTTGCGCTCGATCACGATGTCCACGGGCTGGCCAGCGCGGGCGCTGATCAGCTCCCGGACACGCTCCCATTCCTTGATCGGCTCGCCAGCAACTTCCACGATCTTGTCGCCGTCCACCATCTTGGCTTCAGCGGCAGGCTCGCCAGGCATCACCTTGACCATGGTGGTCAGCTCGATTCGTCCACCCAGCACGAATGCGCCGAAGAACAGGATCGATGCCACCAGGTAGTTGGCGAGCGGACCCGCGAAGATCGTCAGGATGCGGGCCAGCAGCGAGGCGTTGGCGTAGGACCCCTTGTCCTTCGGATCATTGTCCTCGAGCGGGTTCATGCCGACGATCTGGACGTAGGCGAGGAACGGGATGATCGCGATCTGGTAGGTGGTTTCGCTGCCCTTGGGCTGACGCTTCCACAGGGCCGGGCCAAAGCCGATGGAGAAGACCTTCACCCGCATGCCGAAGTAGCGGGCCACCAGGAAGTGGCCGGTCTCGTGCACGACCATCAGGAAGCCCAGTCCGAAGATCGCGACCAGGATTGTCAGGGCGGAGAAGGTAAAAGAGGTCATTCTGCGTGTGCCGAAGGGCGGCGTTCAGGACTTGCTACAGGAAGAATGAAGCACCTACGGATGCATAAGGCCAGCCCAACCGGAACGTAAAGGAGACCTTGTCGTTGCCGACGCGGCCGCCCACGAAGAAGACCGGCTCCAAACCCGTGCTGCTGTCGTTCCAATCGCATCGATAGGGGTTGTTGCCGGGGCCGCACCAACCGTTGTTCCAGTTCCACCAGGAGTGTCGGATGGCGAGCCCTGGCTCACCAAAGACACTGAACGCTTTGGTGATGAAGAAGTTCCACTGCATCACGACCGGTAGCCAGATCGTGTTGGCAGTGCAGTCGTTGTTGCCGTAGTAGCGGGGATCATTTGGGTTCCAACCCCACCAGTAGCACTTGTGGCTGAAGTGTCCCCAGTCGAGGCCGAAGCCGAGGGCGACGTTGTTGTTGATGGTGGAAACGAACCCGTTGTCCACGAGCGGAATGGACGCGCGGAAGCCCAGGCCCCACCCTGAGTTGTTGGTCCAGTACGTGTCGCCGCTGTCCCGCCACCAGATCGCCGCGTGGGGCTCGAGCTCCACCGAATAACGCGCGTGCGCGCCAGGCTGCTTGATCTGAGCGTCTGCTCCGCGCGCCATCGTCAGCGCACAGCATGCAGCCGCAACACCGGCGGCAACCGCAAGGGTTCCTGTTGAACTGCGACGCTTTCCGTGGGTTCCTTCTTGGATCATCATGGCCCCATGATGCTAGGCCAGGTCCGTGGCAAGGTGAGCGGTTTTGTGCGTTTGCTGGGATAGCCTTCAAACAAGGCCGATCCGTCCGCGTCCGAACACGATTCGCCGTCCGCCCCCCAAATCGCACGCTCAGCCGAGCTCGTCCACCGGCCCTGCCCCTTCTCGCACCACCCGCACTTCGCCACCGGTCAGATCCACGATCGTGGTCGGAACTGACCCGCCCACCCCAGCGTCGAGCACCAGCGCCAGCCCACTGAACATCTCGTCGATCTCGTCCGGATCGATCATCGGATCTCCACCCGACGGCGCTGCGGTCGTGCTCACGATCGGCCGTCCGAGCTCCCGCACCATCGCCAGGACCACTTCGTTGTTCGGCACCCGGATGCCCACGGTCTTCTTCTTGGACTGCACGATCTTGGGGACTTCGCGCGTGGCCTCGAGGATGAACGTGTACGGACCTGGCAGCAGGCGCTTGAGCAAGCGGTACTGCGAGTTGTCCACGATCGCATAGCGGGCGATGTCGCTCAGGTCAGGGCAGATGAAGCTGAGCTGGTGCTTCTCGGGCAGCTGACGAATCTGGTAGACGCGATCAATCGCCCGCTTGTTGAACAGATCGCAGCCGATGCCGTAGGAGGTGTCGGTCGGATAGGCGATCACCTGGCCGGCCTCGAGCAGATCAACAGCTCTGCGGACCTTTCTCGGCTCAGGGTGCTCAGGGTTGATCGACAGCAGCATGGCGAACGAACGTGGTGCGCTCGTTACCTGACATCCACCCCCTGCTCAAGGAAATAGGACAGAGGCCGGGTGGGTCTAGAACGGCTCTTTGTACGCGGCCGTTTCCACGCGTGACGCGAACGCCTCCTGGAACTGCACGCTCGCGAGCTCGGGCTTGACGCGCGCGACGTCGATCGAAACGATAGCGCGCGGGCGAACCGTGATGACCATCTTCACCTCGATCGGCCCCTTGGTCGGCTTTCGTCGCTCTTCCGCCTGCGAGGTTGCCGCCAGGGTCAGTGCAACACCGATTGCTGCGAACACGAGCGCACGCTGGATCATCTGGGACCTCCAGCCGAAATCCTAGCATGCGGTCGATGGTCGCGCCGCCAGCCCCCAGCAGCCGATCGCGTTCAATCGAGAACGTAGGCGAGAATCTTTCGTAGCTCCCGCAGGTCGGGGTCGCCTGGGAGCCGATCGATGGAAGTCCGGACCTTGTGCAGGGTCGGCTCCACGAACTTGAGGTACGACGGGTCCTTTTTCACCCGGTCGATGAACACGAAACGACCTGCATCCTTGAGCTTGCGCTGCACGGTCACCAGATCGAATTGGCCCACGAGCGCTTTGCGATCCGGCTCGCTCAGGCCGCGCGCCTGTCCGAATTCCTCCAGGCGCTCTTCGACGAACGCGCGATCGAACTGCTGGTAGCTGTCGTTGAGAAGCGCCACCAGATCGTAGACCATCGGTCCCATCAGCGCGTCCTGGAAGTCGACCCACGCCAGCTCCACCGGCTCCCCGGGGCCAGACAGGACCATCAGGTTGCGACTCTGGTAGTCGCGATGCACGAACCCCCTCGGCAGATCCGCGACGCGACGTGCGATGCGATCCGCCACCGCGTCGAAGGCGTCCTTTGCACCTTCTGCCAAGGGTCGATCCAGCGCGTCGAGCCCCCACTCGCGGAAGTGCTCGATCTCCCAGCGCAGCAGGTCGTAGTCGAAGGCTCGCGTGCGCACCACGCTGTCCTCAGGCAGCTTTTCGAGTGCGAGCTGCGCTCGCGCGAGATCCGTCACCGCGGCCTGGTAGATGGTGCGCTTGTCCTGCGGCTGCTCCAGCAGGCGCTCGGCCATCGTCTGGTCACCGAGATCCTCCACCACGGTCCAGCCGCGATCCGTGCCATCCGCGATCAGTGCAGGGACGCGCACGCCGCGGTCGTGCAGCAAGTCCCGGACTTCGAGGTACGGCCAGCGTCTGGGCTTGCCTTTCTTCTCGATCTCGTCGGAGTGGGCCAGGTCGGGCACGAACATCGCCACTGCGGAGCGATTCTCGAGGGTCACACGGAAGAACTTCCGGGTCGAGGCGCCACCCGGCATCGGGACGATGCTCTGGGGAGGAGCGCCGGTGGTCGATTTCAGAAGATCGCGCAGGTCCTGCAGGTCGAGGGTGAACACGGGCCTTGTCTATCGCAATCGCGCGGTGCCGGCCCAGTTCTCACAGCTCCCCTTCCGGTGCTCTTTTGTCGTTTTGGGTGGAATCCCGCAGGCAGCCCGGTGCATCGAAGGGAGCGACCCTCGAACAACCCGCGGAGAACTCCCATGGCGACCATCACGCTCAAAGGCAATCCGATCCACACCGTAGGCGAGCTGCCCAAGGTCGGCTCGAAAGCGCCCGACTTCCTGCTCACCCGCGGCGACCTGTCCGACGTCTCGCTCAAGGACTTCGCCGGCAAGCGCAAGCTGCTCAACATCGTGCCGAGCCTCGACACCGGCGTGTGTGCTGCCTCAGCGCGGCGCTTCAATCTCGACGCAAGCAAGGTCGAGGGCGCTGTGCTTCTGACCATCTCGGCGGATCTGCCGTTTGCCCAGGGACGCTTCTGCGAGGCAGAAGGGATCAAGTCCGTGGTGCCGCTCAGCGAGCTGCGTGCCCGCAAGTTCGGCGAGGACTACGGCGTGCGCATCGTGGATGGTCCGCTTGCGGGGCTGCTGAGCCGCGCGGTGGTCGTGCTCGATGCGAACGACACCGTGGTGTACGTCCAGCAAGTCCCCGAAATCGCCCAGGAGCCCGACTACGACAAGGCTCTGCAAGCGCTGCACGGTTGAGCGCGCAGCGCTTTATGCGCTACGACCGGCCGATGGATTGGCGCGTCCTTCTCACTGCTTTCGTCACAGTCTTCGTGGCCGAGCTCGGCGACAAGACCCAGCTCGCGGCTCTCGGGCTTGCAGCCGGCTCACGGGCGCGCCTCGCCGTGTTCATCGGAGCGTCACTGGCACTGATCGCCACCAGCGCGATCGCAGTGCTGGGCGCTGACGTGATCGCGCGCTGGGTATCGCCGCTCGTGCTCAAGCGCGTTTCGGCGCTGCTATTCATCGGGCTGGGAATCTGGACGCTGTGGACGTCGCGGTCCGGATGAGAGCGAGCTTTGCGGGCGGATGGAAGCAAGACGCCAGGTGCGAACGAACGCACCTGGCGTGAGGAAGCCGCGGGCCCCGCCGGACCCTGTAAAGACAAGGAAGTAGAACCCGCATCCCACAAGCCGAGGCGGGTCCACCGGGGCTGCCCGATGCATAAGCAAGCTCCAGACCATCGCGATTTGTGCTTGAATTCTGCGGAAACTCGCGTTGCAGGGCACCCGAGGGGTGGGGCAACGCGATCAGGGTGGCGTAGCCTCAGACCAACATCTGCGCGACCAGCTCGTAGACCTGCTCGAGAGCTTCGTCGAGCTTCGACGGATCCGAGCCGCCCGCTTGTGCCATGTCCGGACGCCCTCCGCCCGAGCCTCCCACGAGCTTGGCGATCGGACGCACGAGATCTCCTGCCTTGATGCGCTGGGTGAGCGCTTTGGAGACGGTAGCCACGAGGGAAGCCTTCTCGCCTGCCGCCGCACCTACGACCACAACCGCGTCCCCCAGCTTGTCCCGAAGCTTCTCGGCCATCTCTCGAAGCGCTGCCGGATCCGCCACTTCAGCACGAATCGACAGCACCTTCACGCCTTTGACCTCGCGCGCCTTGCCCAGCAGCGCATCCACGCCCCCGCCTCCACCCATCGCCAGCTTGCGGGTCAGCTCTGCGATCTGCTTCTCCAGCTCCCGCTCGCGGGACACGATCTTCTCGAGCTTGTCGATCAGATCCGCGCCTCCGGTCTTTGCGACCTTGGCGGCGCGCTGCACCGTGTCCTCGAGCCCTCGGACGTAGCCGAGCGCGTTGAGCCCTGTGACGGCTTCGATGCGACGCACGCCTGCAGCGATCCCCTGCTCGCTGACGATCTTGAACAGGCCGATGTCACCCGTGGCACGAGCGTGCGTTCCTCCGCACAGCTCCACGGAATCCGACGTCATGGTGAGCACGCGCACCACGTCTCCGTACTTCTCTTCGAAGATCGCCGTGGCGCCGCTCTTGCGCGCCTCTTCGATCGGCATCACGCGCGTCTCGACCGGCGCATTCACCAGGACCTTGTCATTGACCAGATCCTCGATCCGGGCGAGCTCCGCGTCCTCCAGCGGCTTTCCGTGCGTGAAGTCGAATCGCAGCCGATCCGCTCCTACCAAGGATCCCTTCTGTTGCGCGTGTGCACCGAGCACCTTGCGCAGGGCGTAGTGCAGCAGGTGGGTGGCAGAGTGGTTGCGCCTCGTGGCCTCCCTGCTCGCATGGTCGACCGTGGCGACGACCTTGTCGCCCACGCACAGCGTACCGCTGTCGATCTGCGCCTTGTGCACGGTCAAACCGTCGACCGGCTTCTGTGCATCGGACACCGCTGCGACCGCAGCCTCGCTCTTGAGCACGCCGCAGTCGCCCATCTGGCCGCCCGCTTCGCCGTAGAACGGCGTGACGTCGAGCACGATCTCGACCTGCTGTCCGGCATCTGCGCGCTCCTCAAGGGCGCCTTCGCGGATGATCGCAACCACGGTCGCGTCGACCGACTCGCGGTCGTAGCCGACGAACTTCACCTTGGCGCCTTCGACCTTGGCGAGCGCTTCACGGTAGGCAGGCATCACCGCTGCGTCGTCGTGCAGCTTGCTGCCTTCGCTACGAGCCTTGGCCTCGGCCAGCGCCTTGTCGTAGCCCTCCATGTCCACGCCGATCATGCGCTCGTCGCAGATCACCTGCGTCAGATCGAGCGGGAATCCGTAGGTGTCGTAAAGCTTGAACGCCACGTCGCCGGCCAGGATCTTCTGATCCTTGCCCTTCATCGCGCCAAACTCCTCCTCCAGGATCTTGAGGCCGCGATCGATCGTCTCGCGGAAGCGCACCTCCTCCTGCTCC
The DNA here is from genome assembly GCA_016218915.1 of Deltaproteobacteria bacterium. Lineage (GTDB taxonomy): Bacteria > Myxococcota_A > Polyangia > Polyangiales > Polyangiaceae > JACRCQ01. The sequence goes on along the minus strand of JACRCQ010000074.1, from coordinate 73,326 downwards.
GCGACGCTCGCGATCATGTCCTTGCGCTCGCGTAGCTCCGGATACGTGTCGCTCATGAGCGCCACGACTTCGAGCGCGACTTCGTGCAGGAAAGGACGTCGGATTCCGAGGCGGTGTCCATGGCGGATCGCCCTTCGCATCACGCGTCGCAGCACGTAGGGGCGCCCATCGCGATCCGGCATCACACCTTCGGCGATCATGAAGGCGGTCGTGCGTGCATGGTCCGCGATCACGCGCATCGACGTGTCGTCGTCTGCGGTCGACGCCGTGTACTTCTTTCCGGCGATCTCGGCTGCCCGCTCGATCATGGGCCGGAACAGGTCGGTGTCGTAGTTGGACAGCACGCCCTGCATGACGGCGGTGATGCGCTCGAGCCCGGCGCCGGTGTCGACGCACGGGGCAGGGAGCGGATCGAGCTTTGCCTGGCCGTCCACGATCGATCGCTCGAACTGCATGAACACCAGGTTCCAGATCTCCACCCAGCCGCGCCCGGATTCGTCGGGGTCCTGGCCGAACAGCGACAGGTCAGGCTCGCCGCCCACGAACGAGTGGATCTCGGAGCAAGGGCCGCACGGGCCGGTGTCGCCCATCTGCCAGAAGTTGTCCTTCATCCCCAGGCCGAGGATGCGATCGTCTCCGAATCCGGTGACCTTCTTCCAGATCTCGCGCGCCTCGTCGTCGGCTGCGATGCCGTCCGCACCACCGAACACGGTGATCGCCAGCTTGCTCGGATCCATGCCGAGATCGCGGGTGAGAAGCTCCCACGCAAAGGCGATGGCATCTGCCTTGAAGTAGTCGCCAAAGCTGAAGTTGCCGAGCATCTCGAAGAACGTGTGGTGACGCGCAGTGCGGCCGACGTTCTCGAGGTCGTTGTGTTTGCCGCTGATGCGGATGCACTTCTGGCTCGAGGTAGCGCGCTTGTAGGCCCGCTTGTCGCGCCCGGTGAAGACGTCTTTGAACTGGACCATCCCGGCGTTCGCGAACATCAGGGTGGGGTCGTTGGGCGGGATCAACGATCCGCTGGCGACGACCTCGTGGCCGTGCTCCTGGAAGTAGTGGAGGAACGCAGAGCGGATTTCGGATGAGGTCTTGGGAGCAGTCATGGCCGGAGGTACCTAGCGTGAAGCGACCCGCTCGGGAAGGGCTACGGGTTTCGGGCAGGCGACAACAGGCGGATCGGGCCGGGTTGGCGCAACTCTCCGGCCCGGTTGGCCCGCAACAGGCTTGCATCAAGCTGCGACTGCAACAGGATTGACCGCCCGCGCGAGATCAAGGAGCCATCGGACCATGAACAAGCTCTTCGTTGCCACCTCCGCCCTCGGCCTGCTCGCTGCGACGCTGGCCGGATGCGGGCATTCCGAGGAGGAATGGCAGGTTCAGCTCGGACGACTGCGCACCGAGCTCACACGCTCCGACGCACGCCAGAAGGAGCTGGGAGAGGTTCGCCAGCAGCTGGCCGAGGCGCGCAACCGCGTGGCAGAGCTGGAGCAGCAGCTCGTGTCCATGGGCCTTGCCGTGGACACCAAGGACAAGCCCATCGAAGACATGACCGAAGGCGTGGCCGAGGTCCGCAAGGCGCTCGACAGCTACAAGGCACGCCAGCGCTTGCTCGAGATCGTCAAGGCGCGCCTGGTCGCCCTGCGCACCAAGCTCGAAGAGCTGTCCAAGCTCGGCGTACGGGCCGGCATCCGCAAGAACCGCATGGTCATCACCCTGCCCGGCGATGCCTTGTTCGATTCAGGCAAGGCCGAGCTCAAGGCTGACGGCAAAGCCATGCTGCTCAAGCTGGCTTCCATCATCCAGACCGACCCGTCCCTCACCACGCGCGAGTTCCAGGCGCGCAGCCACACCGACAACAAGCCGCCCGTCGGCCCGGGCACGCCAGACAACCTCGGCCTCACCCTCATTCGCGCAAAACAGGTCGTCGTCTTCCTCACCACCCCCACCGTGCCCGTGGCCAAGCGCGGCGAGCGCCCGCCCGAGCCGGGCGCAGGGCTCAATCCGCAGCGCTGGAGCGCGGCCGGCTACGGCGACGTGGATCCTGTGTTCCCCAACGACAGCCCAGAAGGCATGCAGCGAAATCGACGCATCGAGCTGGTGATCCTGCCGAGCCTCGAGGAGATGCTCGACCTTCGATCCCTTGCGGACTTCGGCGGCTAGACAGAAGGTCGCTCTGCCGGGCGTCCTCGCCTGCCCGCCCACGCTTCGCCGAGCAGCATCACGGCGATGGGCGGCAGTGCGATCACGACCAGCAGCGAAGCCCAATCGAGTCTCTGCTCGCGAACCCACGCGTGCCATCCCGAAATGCCGTGGCTGTAGAGCTGCTGAACGGTCAGCGCTGCGAACAGCGGCGCGAACCATGCGGGTCGTCGAGCCAGCCCGGCAGCGACCGCGCTGTTGACCAGCACGAACAGCCCGTGTCGCCACGCCGGCGAAGGCTCTGCGATCGACGGCACCGCGATCGCGAGCGCGTGGAAGACGGCAGCAGCGCCAAAGCCCACCGCCAGGAGCAGCATCAGCCATTGCAGCGGGGTCGAAGGGCGCGAGCGCATCACGGAGTGCCCGTCCCGCGTCGCCCCGGCGCTGCTGAAGCAAGCTCGCGCTCGAGCTCCTGGAGCTCGTCGCGATTCACGCGCGCCGCTCGCAGCTCCAGGAACCGCGTGAACTCCTTTGCAAGCGCGTTGCACATCGCGTCGATCGGCTTGAGATCGCCCCGCTCCCGAAGCTCAGCGACCAGCGTCAGACACAGGTAGCGCGCGCAGATGTTCGGGCGATCCCAAGGCGCGATCGAGCATCCGGTGGGTCCGCGGAACGTGCACCCCGCATGATCGCTGCGCGGGCTGGACATCGTGGCCGTGTCGGTGCCTGCAGCTGCCAGCGCCTGCAGCTCATCGTCGGTGAACACCCGCCAGGTGTCGGTGCCGCAACAGTATCCCCCCTCCCATCGCCCGTTCGGAGGAGGGTAGTTGCGCGCGCACTCGGAGCAGCATCTGGGACGCCCGATCGCTTCGGAGATCCGCGCGCGCAGCTCGCGCATGTGCTGGGCTGCGGCCCTCTCCTGTGGACCGCAGGCGATCACCAATCGCTGGGCCGCACGAAATCGTCGTCGCAGTCCCAACAGCTCGTCGGCGCGCGTCTTGGGATGTCGCGCGAGGTCGATGAGATATCGGGCGGTGATCAGCACAGGTTTGACAGTAGCAGGGCAATGGGGGTTGTTGCCTTGCTCGACCTACCGCAGGGCGCGGAGCAGTACGTGCTGCGGCCACGGGCATCTCACGGCTTGGCAGCAGGTGCATAACCGGGGTAGCGCCCGCGCGCCGATCCGGTGCGAACCGCAGGTGGCAGCCCCATCCGCGAGGCCGCGGGAAGCTCTGGACGGTAGCCCGAAAACCCGTGGGAACAGGCTGAAACAACCCATCGGAATCAGGGAATTCCGAGCGTATTTGGCGCGAATCGATCGGAACGGTACTTGCTAGGCACGTGGCGCCTGTCGTGTGTCCACGCGACAGCACCCCCAAGGAAGCTACTCGCTAGAAATGGTTGGAGGCGAAACCCGATGACGAGCTTGCCCGAGCAGACCCCCACCCGAACCGGCACACCGGCTGTTGCGCTTGCGGTGCCGCCCGTATCCGGGATCTGGGAGATCGGCACGACAGCGGTCCGCGACGCAGATCTCGCGGCAGTGCTCGCGCTGGCCATCCACCGCGGGCTCACCCCCACCCCGACCCGAGTCAATCTTCCCATCCAAATCTCTACCTGAAGAAGTTCCCCCGGAGGTCTCCGTGATTTACGTCGTCGAGCTCGAAGGCGGCGAGCGATGGGAAGTATCCATCGATTCGGATCAGCCCGCGCAGGTACAGGTGGAAGGGGAGCCCCGCTCCGTCGACATCGAGAGCCGCGCGGATGGCACGATGATCGCCCGCGTGGATGGACGTCCGCAGGTGATCCGGATCAAGTACGAGGACGGCAGCCTGGTGGTGGAGACGCCTGATGGACGCCGTCGCAAGGCGCGCGTCGAGAAGGCATCCGCCAACGCCTGGCGCAAGCAGGTCGAGGAGCAGGGCAAGGCCGCCAGGGTCGAAGGTCCTGCAGAGCTCAAGGCGCCGATCGCTGGCAGCATCGTGGAGCTGCTCGTGCCGCAAGGCGCGCGCGTGGTGCGCGGCCAGCCCGTGCTCAAGCTCGAGGCCATGAAGATGCTCAACTCGATCGCTTCGCCAGGCACGGGCGTGATCCGGTTCGAAGTGCAGCCCGGGCAGACGGTGCTGACTGGAACGCCGCTGGCGCACATCGGTGCCGAGGAGAGCCCATGAGCGACCTGCCGCGCCCCAGAGAGCCCATGGCTTCGATTCCGCCACCGCCGGCCGAGACCTCGGCGCGCACGAGGCTCGAGCTGCTCTTCGACGCGGGCAGCTTCGAGGAGCTGGACGCGACCGTGGTGCACCGGACCGAAGCGTTCGGCATGGCGAAGAAACGACCCCCCGGCGATGGCGTGATCACAGGGCTTGGCAAGGTCTGCGGTCGCACGGTCTACGCGTTCTCCCAGGATCGCACGGTGCTGGGCGGCTCGCTCGGCGAGGCGCATGCCCACAAGATCTGCAAGGTCCTGGACATGGCGGTGCGCAACGGCTCGCCCGTGGTCGGGATCTGCGACTCGGGCGGTGCGCGCATCCAGGAAGGCGTGGACTCGCTGGCAGGCTACGGCGACATCTTCTTCAAGAACGTACGGGCTTCGGGCGTGGTCCCGCAGCTGTCGTTGATCCTCGGGCCGAGCGCTGGAGGCGCGGTCTACAGCCCTGCTCTCACGGACTTCGTGATCATGAGCGAAGGGCAGAGCTACATGTTCCTGACCGGACCGAAGGTGGTCAAGACCGTGACCTTCGAGGACGTGCCCACCGAGGAGCTCGGCGGTGCCAAGGTGCACGCGGAGAAGTCGGGCGTGGCCCACTTCGTGGCAGCGCACGATGCGGATGCGATCGAGCTGGCGCGCCGCATCCTGTCGTACCTGCCGGACAACTCCCAGGTCGCGCCTCCGGAGTCGGACTGCGATGATCCTCCGGACCGGATGTGCGACGGGCTGGATGCGCTCGTGCCGCGCGACTCGCAGCAGCCCTACGACGTCCGCGACATCGTGAAGCGCGTGGTCGACCGCGACAGCTTCCTCGAAGTGCACGAAGCGTACGCTGCGAACGTGGTGGTGGGCCTGGCAAGGCTCGCAGGACGTCCGGTGGGCGTGATTGCGAACCAGCCCGCAGTGCTGGCCGGGGTGCTGGACATCAACTCCTCGCGCAAGGCCGCGCGGTTCATTCGAACGTGCAACGCGTTCCGCATTCCGCTCGTGTCCTTCGTGGACGTCCCTGGATTCCTGCCGGGGCGCGATCAGGAGCATGGCGGTGCGATCTGCCACGGCGCCAAGCTTCTCTACGCCTACTGCGAGTCGTCGGTTCCGAAGCTCTCGGTCATCCTCCGCAAGGCCTACGGCGGTGCGTACATCGTGATGAGCTCCAAGCACGTGGGCGGCGATGCGTGCCTCGCCTGGCCGAACGCCGAGATCGCGGTGATGGGTGCAGCGGGAGCGGTGGAGATCCTCTACAAGCGCGAGATCGCCGCTGCAGCCGATCCGCGCGCCGAGGCAAAGCGCCTCCAGGCGGAGCACGAATCGCTGTTCCTGTCGCCCCGTCAGGCAGCGGAGCGCGGGTTCGTCGATGCCATCATCGACCCCGCGGAAACCCGTCGCAAGCTGTGCAGGATGCTCATCGCTGTCCAGCACAGGCGCGATTTGTCCTGGCCCAAGCGCAACGGCAACATCCCGCTCTGACCCCCGGAGCCGTTCGACACCGGCGAGGCGCTGGACGTCTGCGCGGAATCGTTCATAGTACGCGCACTTCCATGCCAGGAATCTTCGATCCGTACACGGGTCTGTACACCCCTGCCCAGCTCCGACGAACCTGCCAGTACATGCAGGAGGAGATGCAACGCTCGCTGCGTCTGCTCAGGAAGCCGGGCCAGCCGCGCCTCTACTACCTCTCCTACCTGTTTCGCAACCACAGGCGCGAGACGATCTGGGGACGTCTCGGCGCCGTGCACGAGCACACCATCCAGTCGCAGAACAGCGTGTTCTGCGACGTGCGCGTGGGGAGCTATCGCTACGACAACGTCAGCGAGGGTGGGTTGCACGACAACTCCGACAAGGAGGAGTCGTACGACTACCTGTCCATGCCTGCGGAGTGCGAGCACGACGCGGTCAAGTACGCGCTCTGGCGGCTGACCGATGCCAGGTATCGCGAAGCGGCCGAGCAGTTCTACCAGCGACGATCCCGCGAGCTGCACTTCGTGGACTCGAACCGCGAGCAGGCCTCCAAGGTCGCCCGCGAGCCCGTGGTCGACCTGCGGGCAAAGCGATTTCCCGAGCTCGACGTCCCCTACTGGAAGCACCTGATTCGCAAGGCCGGCGCGATCGTCAAGAAGTTCCCAGCGATCAAGACTTCGTGGGTGGACTTCACGGCCCAGCATCGCCAGACCCTGCTGGTCAACTCCGAGGGCTCGCAGCAGATCCGCCAGCACGCGGTGTTCGAGCTCAGGGCGCACCTGTGGCTGCTGGGAAGAGACGGCAAGGTGGTGCTGCAGGAGGTCAACCTGATCGAAGGCGATCTCGACGATCTCCCAGGCGAGCGCGACTTCCTCCGTCTGATCCAGGAGCGAATCCAGCTGCTGCACACCCTGGACAAGGCGCCTCACATCCACGCCTACTCCGGTCCAGTGCTCCTGTCGCCTGGCGCGGCCGGGCTGTTCTTCCACGAGGTGGTCGGGCACCGTCTGGAAGGCAGCCGGCTTCTGTCGACCGAGGAAGGCGCGACCTTCCGCGATCTGCGCGGCAAGATGATCGCCCCTGAATTCGTGGACATCGTCGATGACCCGACGGTGAGCGCGTTCGGCGGGCGAAAGATGACCGGGCACTTCCAGTACGACGACGAGGGGAGCGTGGCGAAGCGCGCGGTCCTGGTCGAGCGCGGGGTGCTCAAGAGCTTCCTGACCACGTCGGCGCCGTTGCCCGGGCAGCGCGCGCTCAACGGGCATGCGCGCAACGCGTACCATGAGCGTCCGATCTCGCGCATGGGCAACCTGTTCGTGGTCAATCACAAGCCGGTCGACGAGGCGCAGATGCGCGAGCGGTTCCTGGAGGAGATCCGGCGTCAGAAGAAGCGCTACGGCATCTGGGTGAAGGACACGCTCGGTGGCGAGACAGGGACCACGAGCTACGACTTCCAGGCGTTCAAGGGGGAGATCATGGTAGCGACGCGGGTCTTCCCGGACGGGCGCGAGGAGCTGGTGCGCGGGGTGGACTTCGTGGGCACGCCCCTGTCGGCGCTCGATGCGCTGGTGTGCATGGGAAGCGACGACCGTCTGGAGAATGCCTGGTGCGGAGCGGAGTCTGGGACGCTTCCTGTCTCGACCGTGGCGCCGAGCGCGCTCTTGCGCAATCTGGAGCTGCAGGCCAAGCGCAGGGAGCGGCTCACGCAGTACTCGATGCCGCTGCCGTACGAGAGGTGAGCGAGGCTACAGGCTTCAGGCTTCGGGCCAGCCCTTTCAAGGTGACATTCTCGAGATCTTGCCAACAAGCGTGCCCCTGCGACGCCGACTTGGCACTCTGAAAGGGGCGGGACGTCACAGGAAGGCGCAAAGGATCAGAGCCACACGAAGGCGCGAAGGCACGAAGGTTGTTGGGGCTGGTTCGATGGGATGAACGCATGCGCGGCGCTTCGTCGCCTTTCTGCTTTGCGGGGCGGGAGGTCACAGGAAGGCGCAGAGGATCAGAGCCACACGAAGGCGCGAAGGCACGAAGGTTGTTGGGGCTGGTTCGATGGGATGAACGCATGCGCGGCGCTTCGTCGCCTTTCTGCTTTGTGGGGCGGGAGGTCACAGGAAGGCGCAAAGGATCAGAGCCACACGAAGGCGCGAAGGCACGAAGGTTGTTGGGGCTGGTTCGATGGGATGAACGCATGCGCGGCGCTTCGTCGCCTTTCTGCTTTGCGGGGTGGGAGGCAGCCTTTCAAGGTGACATTCTCCGAGATCTTGCCAACAAGCGTGCCCCGAAGACACGGTGGCCGCGCCCAACCGACGTGCGCGTTCAAGTGATCGAAGTCCTATCAACGGAGCCACGGCAGCGGCGCGGCACTGCCGCGCATCCGATCGACGCGGCATCGCCGCGTCTCTGCGACGCCGATTTGGCACCTTGAAAGGGCTGGGCTTCAGGCTTCAGCCGGGCGCTGCCGTGGGATCGCGTCGTCGCCGACGTCGGCGCCAGGCAAGCGCGCATGCTGTGAAAGAAGCGGAAAGCCACAGTAGTCCGGTTGGGACATCGTCCGCCGCGATCGCTGCTGAGCAGGCAGCGCAGCCGCGAGAGCGCACGCGCGGAAGGATCGGCGGTGGCGCGGGGGTGAGCTCGTTGTGCGAGTCCGGTGTGGGAAACCACGCACAGCTGGGGCATCGCAGCGATCGGCCCTTGAAGTCGGTCACGGGCACGTCGAGATCGTCCACGATCTTGGTGATCAAGGGGACCGACTCTGAACCGACCCCGGCAACCGCCTTACCATCCCCGTCGTACCCTCGGATGTAGGAAGCGACATCCCCGGTTACTTCCACGTAGTCGCATGGAATGAGCGCTCCATATCCATGTCCCGCGGGATGAAGAGGGACTGCGTGGTAAAGCTCGTCTCGATTGGGTCTGACATAGACGACGGCTTTCACGACGCCAAACTCGGAAGGAAACTCGATGTACACGGGAATGCGATGATTGACCTCTTGCTTCACCGGGACTGGATGGCCGTCAAAGCCGGGCACGCACTCCGCGGTCCGCGCTGCAGCGCAACGCTCCGAAAGTAGTACTTCCTCGAACGCGCTCTGGACATCGGGGTTCTCGAGATACTTCGGCTCTGGAAGCACAGTCGGATCGGTGTTTCTCGCAGCCTTGAAGAGGAGGATGGCACTGCGATGCTTCCGCGCAACCGACACAATCGCCCTGTGCAGCAGAATGCGCGCCAGGATCGACGGGGCACACACACGGTCTTCGCAAGCCGATTCGGCCCTCCACAACTTCGTGGCCGCATCGTCGTAGGCGCCCTGCTCGTAGGCTGCCATCCCCTCGGCATCCAGGATCCTCGGCCGGTCGTCAGGCGGCAGCTGCGCGTGCGCTCCGAGGGGCGCCAACGTGACCCCCACTGCAACGCTCGCTGCCCAGACCACCGCGCCGCGATACACAGCACCATGATACGCGGTTCGAGCCCGCGGTCCCAGCTGTGGCTAGTGCACAGGGATCGTCGTGGGGAACGTGGCAGGCAGCTCGATCGGCTCGCTGGATCCGAACAGCTCGATCTCCATCTGCTTGGCGCGTGCGTACAGATCCGACGGCGGCGCTGCATCGCATCCCCCTGGCATCAGCCGCGCCAGCGCAAACGAAAGCGCTGCGCCGCTCGGCCCAGGACCATGCCCACCAGTTCCGCACGCCTGCATCAACGACACGTACCCAAGCCCTTCCGTGCCAAAGGCCGCGAGATACGCCCGCAGCTCTGCACGCTCGTTGGGCCCGAGCGACTCAGGGCAACGCGCACAGGCCGGCGTGCGTGCTCCGGCCTCTGCGTGACGCTCATCGGCAACGTGCCGTACCTCGTGCACGACCACGGCCCGCGCCAGCCATCCCGCCAGCTGCCCGAGCGACTGCTCCAGCGCGCTGTCCCCTGCCAGCCGGTTCGAGGTCGTCTCGAGGAACTGGGCATCGGTGCTGGTCAGACGCTTGCACCTTCCCTTGGAGTTCCGATCCGCTGCGCGCCTCACCATGGACAGCGCCCGCTCGCTCAGCCCCGACCACGGCACGCCCTCGATCACGACCGTGCGTCCACAACCGCGCCGAGCGCCCAGCGCATGCACTGCATCCGAAAGGCTGTCGTGCAGATCCGCTGCGCTGCCCAGCTCGTCGATGACCTCCCGAGGCAGCACGCCGCGCGCTTCCTGCCGTACCGCAGAGGAGAACGCGCGCTGCAGATCGGTCAGCGGCCCGTGCGTGCCGAACATCGGCCACAGCTGCTGGGTGGAGTACTCTGCGATCCGATCCGCCACGATCAACGCGCCTTCGTGCTCGATCGCGGTCTGCCCGAAGTACGACTCCACAAGGTTGGTCCGGTCTGCGCGTGCGAGCAGCAGCACCCGGTTGGGTTCGCCGTTCGTGTCGATGCGCAGATCGCCGAGCACATGGTAGCTCAGCGCGTACACGCGCGGCCCCTTGGGTGTGTTCTCGATGTGGTGCTCGATCCTCCAAGGCAGGCTGTTGCGCTCGAGGTAATCGTTCCACCCCTTGAACAGCAGATGGATGTCCGCCGCAAAGCCGGGGATGTTGTCCATCATCTTGTCGTTGAGCTCTGTGAGCAGCGCCGAAAGATTGGGGTCCTTGCCGGCCTCTGCACGCAGCAGGAAGAACGTTCTCTCTGCCTCCGGGTAGCCGACCGTGAAGGGCTCGCGCTGCATCGCCATGATCCAGGCCGGGAACAGCTCGCGATGCACCTTGGCAAAGTCGATTCCCAGGAGCACGGCCGGGCTCACGACCTCGGTCGGCTGGAAGGGCTGCGGGATTCTCGGCGCCTTGACCGCAATCGCATCGAGGTCGGACTGCCGCGGCGTTACTCCCCGCGTGCCGATCCACCATGCGGACAGGAACAGCGCCATGAGCCCTGCCACCACCCTGGCAGCCAGGCGCCAGGGGCGCTGCGCCTGGATGGCCCCCCAGTCCTCGGAGTCGGCAGAGCCAGGCCCTTCAGGCGGAGGATGCCGGCGTGAGATCCCCTCGAAGACGGCGTTTTTCAGTGATGAGAGTCGTTCGCTTACCTGGCTTCCCAAAAGCAGCTCGGTCCACTGGGCAGTCTGGGAGTCGGACATGGCAGGGCCCTTGGTTGAAGATGGAGGTGAGAGGGCCCTGCGCGTCCGGTTGTTCCCGAACCAGGCGTTTTCCAGCATTTCGACATGATTGCGATGGGAGCGGCCCGGGCCCCGATGCTCAGGCGTAGCGCTTCACCAGCATGTACGCGCCGATGCTCAGCCCCACCACCACCACCACGCGCCGCACGTTCTTCTGGCCGATCTTCTTGGCGATCCCCGCGCCGCCGTAGCCGCCCACGATCGCCCCTGCAGCCATCATCAACGCCAGGTCCCAGCGCACGCGGTTCTGCAGGATGAACGTAGCCGCTGCCACGGAGTTGATGCACACCGCTGCGAAGTTCTTCAGCCCGTTCATCCTGTGGATGCTCTGCGAGCCGAGCATGCCGAGCGCTGCAAGCATCAGGATTCCGATGCCGGCGCCGAAGAAGCCTCCGTACAGCGCGATCAGGAACTGGAAGAACGCAACCCCGATGAGCCGCGCAGTCGAAGAGCTCGCGCCGTCCCCTGACCCCAGCCGCTTCTCGGTCCAGCGCCGAACCGGATCCTGCACGATGAACAGCCCGGTCGCGCTCAGGATCAGCCACGGCACCAGCCGGCTGAACAAGCTGTCGCCAGCCTTGAGCAGAAAGATCGCGCCAAGCAAGCCGCCGATCGCGCTCGGGACCCCGAGCCAGAGCAGCTGGTGCTTGGGCCCTTGAAGCTCGGAGCGGTAGCCCCAGAACGCGCTCAGCGAGCCAGGCACAAGCGCCACGGTGCTCGTCGCGTTCGCTGCCACCGGCCCCACCCCGACCGAAAGCAGCGTGGGGAAGGTCACGAGGGTTCCACCCCCGGCCACCGAGTTGATCGCACCCCCTGCGATGGCAGCCAGGATCAAGAGCAGGTATTGCATTCCAGGCTCAGAGCTGCGTGGGCTCTCCGTATCGAATCTCGAGGACCTCGTAGTCGCAGTCGCCCTTGGGGCGGCTGACGGTGACGCTATCTCCGACGCGCTTTCCGAGCAATGCCTTCGCCAGCGGCGACTCGGCGCTGATCAGCCCTGCGGTCACATCGAACTCGTCGGTTCCAACGATCCGGTACGTGCTGCGTTTTCCGTCCTCATCCTCCACGGTCACCCAGGCCCCGAAGAAGATGCGGTCCGCCTGCCCCTGCGACGGAGCGACCACAATCAGGTTGTCCAGGCGTCGGGCGAGGAATCGTAGACGGCGATCGATCTCTCTCAGCCGCTTCTTGCCATAGATGTACTCGGCGTTCTCCGAGCGATCCCCTTGGGCGGCAGCTGCGGCCACCTCGCTGGTGACCTTGGGTCGCTCGACCTTCCACAGGTGGTCCATCTCCTGCAGGAGCCTCTTGTGGCCCTCTGGGGTGATGTAGGACTTGCGCCCTGGAGCCGGAGCTTGCGGCTCGGCTGGCTCCTCTTCGCGCTCGTCGTCTTCTTTCGCAAATGCTTTGGACATGGTCGGCTTGGATCTCGGACCGCAAGGCCGTCGGAGTATAGCAACAATTTCGCCTGCTTGACTTCGCCCGGCGGTTGGGTGGCAATAGGGAAGCGCGAACCACCGCGCAAGGTGCTGGTGTGCGCCCCGGGCGAGCACACGAACGGCGGTCGGACCGATGACCAGGATGATGTCGACGAGGGCTCTGTTGCTGGCAGTCGCGGGCTGGGCCGGGGTTGGTTGCTCCTCAGGCGACGACGCCACGGTCAATCCTGTTCCGATCAACCAGGATGCAGCGGCCGAAGCCAGCGCTGATGCGGCGCAGGAAACCGAAGACGCATTCGAGGCCAGCGAAGCCGCCACCGAGGCAGAAGCGGCCAAGCCTTTCGAGCTCGACGTGAGCCGCATCCGCGCCGACATCGCCAAGCTGTCGTCCGACGAATTCGAGGGGCGTCTTCCCGGTACTCCGGGTGGCGACAAGACGCTCGGCTACGTCGAGGCGCTGTTCCAGCAGCTCGGGCTCAAGCCGGCTGGCGATTCGGGCTTCCGCAAGCCGTTCGAGTTTCCGCAGTGGGCCAAGACCGGCACTGCCCAGCTCGTGCTCGCCGGCACACCTTTGGTGGAAGGCAAGGACTTCGACGCGATGCCGTACTCGGGGTCGGGCAAGGCCACCAGCCCGCTGGTGTTTGCGGGCTACGGCCTGACCGTGCCTGCGTTCACGCAGTCGGAGCACCCAAAGTGCGCGCTCGATCCGGCGGGGTACGACGACTACGCCGGGGTGGACGTGACCGGAAAGATCGTGATCGTGTTCCGCCACGGCCCTGGCGATTCGATGGCCATCGGAGACGAATGCCCTGCCAACCAGGCAGCGCAGCAGCCCGGGCAGCTGTACCACTTCGGCTACAAGGTCGCGAACGCGAAGCTTCACGGCGCTGCGGCTGTGGTCATGCTCCAGGACTGGTCGCACAACCCGGATCCGATCGTGGGCACGATCAACGCCGAGTACTACGATGCGACCATCCCGACGCTCACCGCGAATCGCGACAAGCTCGTGGCCGTGCTGCCTGACCTGCAAGCCTGGCTGACCACGATCAACAACACGCTCAAGCCGAACCCGCAGGTCTCGACCGTGGAAGCGACCGCAGGTGCGCAGGCCGACATGCAACAGGTGCAGACCGCCAATCTGCTCGGTGTCGTGGAGGGGACCGATCCAGCGCTCAAGTCCGAGGTCGTGGTGATGGGGGCGCACGTGGATCACCTCGGCAAGGACGTCTCGACGCAGGTGGTGTATCCGGGCGCGGACGACAACGCGTCAGGCACGGCGGTCATGATGGAGCTGGCCCGCGCCGTGGTCCTGAGCGATCTGCACCCCAAGCGCACCGTGCTTTTCGCAGCGTTCAATGCAGAGGAAGAGGGGATGGTCGGGTCGTGCGCCTACGTGGCGAAGCCTGCGTTCCCGCTGGCCCAGACCCGTGCGATGTTCAGCATCGACATGGTGGGTGCTGGAGACGGCAGCGGGCTGATCCTGTACGGGGCGACCAACCCCGAGTTCGCGTGGCTCGCAGACCTGATGAGCGCATCGGCCAAGAAGGACGGTCTGACCTACGGGCTGGACCTGCAGCCTTCTGCGGGCGCCTCGGACGACATGTGCTTCGAGCAGGCAGGCGTGCCTTCGCTGCTCGCGCTCACCCAGGGCCCTCACGCCGACTACCACACGCTCCAGGACACCATCGACACCATCGTCGATGCGGATCTCGAGGCAGCAGCCCGCTTGCTGTGGTCCGCGTTGCGTCCGCTGGCGCTCGGCCAGGAGGGAGCGGGGAGATGAGCCAGAGCGAGCACGGAGCCTCGCCGCCGGGCGACGCGGTCGACCTGGCCAAGCAAGGGCTGGTGGAAGCTGCGGTGCGGCTGAAGCAAGCAGGTGGGGAAGTCCAGTTGCACCTGTCGAGCTTCATCGAAGCGATGGACGGGTCACGCCAGGCTCTGCAGAAAGAGATCGCCGAGCTCAAGGCGGAGATGGCACGCGAAGCGGCCAGGCACCACGACGAGCTCGACCGGCTGATCGACGCGCACCGCGATCAGCTCGATTTGCAGGCTGCGGTCCAGACCGCGGGCGGGACTCTCATGACGGCGCGCGAGAGCGAGCTGACGGCAGAGCGCGACGCGGCCAGGCAGCTGGTGAAAGAGGTGACCGCAGAGCGTGATCGCCTGATGCACGAGGCGAGCGCGAAGATCGCGACGCTCACCGACCAGCTTCTGGAGGCTCAGGCGGCGTCGGAGCAGGCGAGCAGCGATGCCCTGGCCGGCTTCACGGGCGAGCTGGAGGAGCTGCGCGAGCAGGTTCGCAAGTTGATGCTGGAGCTGGCGCGCGAGCGCGAGCTTTCCGAGCGCCTCAAGTCCGAGCTGGATCTTGCGAGCAAGGCCGGGCCGCAGCCCTCGAACGAGTCGACCGTCACGCGCTCCGCTGCAGAGCAGGTTTCCAAGCGGGAGGCCGCTACCGCGCCCCCACCCCGCCGCGGTTCCCGCAAGCCCCAGTCGTCGCGATCGGTCCCAGCCGCCGCCCGCTCCGGGCCCGCTGCCTCGCAGACGCCGGTCCCGGCAGGCTCGCCCGGGCACTATCGAATGACCGCAGTGGAGATCCGCGACGAGCTCGCAGCATCACGCGCTTCCAGTCGCGACGCGACCCCGACCGAACCGCCGCGAAGCACGGGCAAGAAACGAAAGCACTGAGCGCTGGCCGTGCTCCGGCGATCCGCCGTGCAGCTCCTGCGTCGGCCGTGCGATGCATCGCACTCGCCAACGCCGGGACGCCCGTGGATCCGGAGCTTGTCCATGGTGCAAAATCGGCCTCATGAACCTGGCAGCCACGTTGGGTGTCGCAGCGACGGTGCTGTGCTCCATGGGATGCAAGCGGGCGGAGCCGACGATTGTGACGGGTCCGGATGCGGGCCCGCTCCCTCAAGCGAGCTCCTCGGACGTAGCGCGTAACGACCGGGCAGCCTGCAATGCCGCAGGGGAGCGCTACTCGGCGCGCATGGACGCCTCGGAGCGAAAGTGCAAGACGGTTGCAGACTGCCAGTGCGTGAGCATCTGCTCCTCGGCTGTGGCGCGATTCGGCGCGGTGGACAAGCCAACGGCCGATGCACTTCGGACGATCGCCGAGGAGATCGGCCAGCTGGGCTGTCCGGCGGCTCGATGCGGCGCGTCGATCTGTGCTGCAGGGTGCGTGGAGGGTCGCTGCGAGAACACGGGGATGCGCAGGATCAGGGTGGAGTAGGGGTCGTCTCGGCTCACTGGCCAGGCGCGGATTGGACGCATCGAAACCCCAGGCCATGAGCGTGTGCCCGGGGGTCCAGGCCGTAGCGGAATGTGGCGGCAAGCCATTCACGATGAGAGGATGTGAACGACCCGCCCCGGATGATCTTCCGATCACCGGTTTCGGGGCCGGTGGGGTTCATCTGCTCCTCGGATGAATACCGCCCCGCCCAGTCCGCGGTCCACTCGAACACATTCCCGATCATGTCCTGCACGCCCCAGGATGTATTGCCGGCAAGGAATGAACCGACCGGTGCGGTCCCCGCGTACCCGTCATCGCCCTCAAAGACACGGTGCGCGGAATCGAGGTGGTGGGCTTTCAACCAGATAGTGCATTCCACTCCGCAGGCATTCGCAGTGCGCGAATCGGGTGGCTGGTCTCCCCATGGATAGGTTCGGCCGTCAGAGCCGCGGGCGGCGAATTCCCACTCGGCCTCGGTGGGAAGCCGCTTGCCGTGTGCCCGACAGTAAGCATTCGCCTGGCCCCAGTCCACACAGTTGATCGGATGGCCCTCGAGACCCGGACGGCCGAACGTACACAGCGTGGAATACGCTTCTTCGTGGCGATGGCGATCTGATTCGGAAACCTTTTCCCCGAGCCACATCGAGCGCGTGAACGCACGCTTGCAGTCGCCCACCTCGGAGCAGGTCCTGTATTCGCTCGCCGTCACCTCGTGGACATCGATGCAGAACGATCCGACCTCGACCTTGTGCGCAGGCGCAGCGAAGTCCATCGGCCCTGCGTCGCGTCCCATGAAGAACCTCGCGCCCTCGATGTGAACCATGCTCGCTGGGCAATCCGCAGGCAACATCGGGGGAAGCTGGACTCCGGCGCCCGCTGCAGGAACCGCGTGGGAGACGGCAGCGGCAGCGCTTGCGCTCGGTAGGCCTCGGGCCAACGGGTAGGTTCCACCGAGGGCTGCGGCTGCGAAGAGCACGGCAACAGGTCGCCAGATGCCCAGGGCGACGGAGCGGTTGGGCCGGCATGCGCTTTCCGTCTGGGATGTTGTCTCCGGAAGCGATCGAGTCGCTGGACCGAGCGAATCGGGTTCTGAGCCGGATTGCATCTCCGCATCGAGCGTCTCCTGCCCAAACCGGACCGAGATCTCCGGCCACGACGCGTGCCGCGCGATTCTGGGCACGCTGCATGGCGGGCAGGTCGACTCGATCGAATCGGATGCGGATTCGTTGGCCGCTACGTCGAGCGCGTCCCAGAACTCGCGCATGGATGGATATCGCTGGCCCGGATCGATCGCGACCGCCTTGGCGAACACCGCTTCGACGCGATCAGACGCTGGAATTCCCAAGGTGCGGGGAGTGGGGCGACGCGAAGGGTGGCAGCTGGCGACCGCCAGCTCGACCACGCTCTCGCCCTGCAATGCCGGCACTCCCCCGCGAAGGACTTCGAGGACGACGAGCGCAAAGGAATACACGTCGGTCCAGGGCCCGGTGGCGCCGTGGCTTCGCGAGAACTGCTCGGGAGCGCCATAGGTCGGGGTGAACGCCCCGATCATCCGGGTCGTGTGTCGGAGAGCAATCGCAAATTCCTCATTCTCGCACATGACTTTCGCGATGCCGAAGTCCAGGACCTTGATGCGCGGCTCAGGCGTGTCGCCGTCCATGACGATGAGGTTCTCGGGCTTCAGGTCGCGATGCACCACGAGCATGCGATGCGCCATCGCAAGGGCTTCGGCCGCATCATCGAGCAACGCGATTGCAGCGTGCAGATCCCTCGGAGGAATCGAGTCGAGGGTCTCGCGTTCGAGCAACAGATCCAGAGGAACCCCATCCAACCATTCCAACACGAGAAACAGGATCTGGGCTCCGCTCGGCAGGGTGAGCGTTCCCACATCGCGCGCCTGCACGATGGCCGTGTGGCGTGACGACAGCTCGCTCAGGAGTCGCCCCTCTCGTATGAATGCCTCTCGCCACAGCTGAAAGGTGGCGGCCGGCACCCGCTCCGCCTTGAAGCACTTCAGGGCGACCGGGCGTTGCCAGATGAGGTGCTGGGCTCTGTAGACGAAGCTGTTGCCGCCCTCGCCAATCAGCGCTTCAACCCGGTACTTGCCTTCGATTTGCCTTCCGCAAAGCCCGAGTGGATCTGGAGCCCCCGTATCCAATGCCATCCCCCTGCACAGTCCGATGCTTGGCCGTGGGACATGGAGTCTACAATTGCGACGCCCGCATTACGGATAGACCTTGATTTCAAGCACTTCCGTCCACGTCGCCCAATGGCTTGACGGATTGCTCGGGCTGCTCAAGAAATCGCCCGACATCGCCCTGCGTACGATGGGATTTGTCGGGAGAGCATTGTGCACCGGCTATGCGGCGACTAAAGGATGCGCTGATGCGCACCATGGATCGTCCGCCGCTGCCCTTGCCAGCCCCCGCTCCGCTGGAGCCTCCTGAAGGTTTCACCGAGCGGCTGCGCGCGATCGGGGTCGAGCTCGAAGCGGCCGTGGTGCGCAGCCTCGGTGACTATCTGGCGCACCTGCTCGCCATGAACGAGCACATGAACCTGACCGCGATCGTGGATCCAGCCCAAGCCTGGGAGAAGCACGGGCTGGATGCGCTCACCCTCGTGCCGCTGCTCGGAGAGCTGCGCCAAGGCGCGCGTCTCGTGGATGTCGGCTCTGGCGGAGGGGTCCCGGGCATCCCGCTCGCGCTCGCCCGACCCGACCTGCACGTGACGCTGGTCGAGGCAACCCAGAAGAAGGCGGCGTTCCTCGTTGCGACCGCTGCAGCCCTGGGGCTCACCCGGGTGAAGGTGCGCGCCGCTCGTGCGGAGGAGCTCGCGCGGGGCGAGCTTCGCGCGGCGTTCGACGTCGTGACCGCACGAGCCGTGGGCAAGCTCTCGGCGCTCGTGCCCCTGGTGGCTCCCCTGGCCAGGCCCGGAGGTCTGCTGCTGCTGGTCAAGGGGCAGCGCGCGGACGAGGAGCTCGCGGACGCAAAGCAGGCTCTCGCGCAGCACAAGATCGTGCACGAGAAGACTGTTGCGACGCCCACGGGGCGGATCGTGGTGTTGCGGCGGCGCAAGTAGCGGGGGCACCCCCTTGCTGCGGACGGCGGGGGTCACAATGCAGCCATCGGCACCCGTACCGGGTCGCAAGCCCGACCTCTTCCGATCGGCGAATGAAAGGCAAATGGAGCATGTCCACAGGCACCGTCCGACTTCACCGCGTGCTTCGTGCGAATCCGGAGCGCGTCTACAAAGCGTTTCTGGACGCAGACGCCATGGCCAAGTGGCTTCCGCCCTACGGCTTCATCTGCAAGGTTCACCATCTGGAGGCCAAGGTTGGCGGTACCTACAAGATGTCGTTTGTGAACTTCGGAACGGGTCACGGTCACTCGTTCGGGGGCGAGTATCGTGAGCTGGTTTCCAACGAGAAGATTCGCTACACGGACAAGTTCGACGATCCGAACCTGCCCGGAGAAATGCAGACCACAGTGACCCTCCGGAAGGTGTCGTGCGGAACCGAGCTCAGCGTGGTGCAGGAAGGGCTGCCTGAAATGATTCCGCTCGAGATGTGCTATTTGGGCTGGCAGGAGTCGCTCGCACAGCTTGCGAAGCTCGTCGAGCCTGAGATTCCCGGGTAGACCCGTGGCGTCGGGTGAGTCGCACTTCCGCACAACGACGCAGGGCCTACCGCGCGGTCCTGGGGAGCGGCTCAATCCACCGTCTGCCCACGCTCGTGCTCGTCGTCAGTACTCCGCTCCTTCAGGAACCGCACCAGACCGCCCCACCGCCGGTCCACCTTGAACCCGTGCTGGGTGAAGAACCGTCGAACGAAGAAGAACGTGCGCACGACCTCGATGCCCTGATCCGCCATGCGACGGCAGAAGTCCTCGAGCAAAGCCGTGCTCAGCCCGCGCCCCTTGAGCTGCACGTTGACCACGATGCCGTTGAGGTGCACAACCGTGGTGTCTTCCACCATGAAGATGATTCCGCCGATGATCTCGTCCCGGTTGTCCAGGGCCACGTAAAAGCAGTTGCGCGCAGAAATGGTCTTGGGGAACCCTGCGAGCACGTACAGCCGGTAGAGCTTGCCAACCTCCGAGGCGTCCACCGGCTCGCGCACCGTGTAGGTTGCTCCCTCGTGATCGGTCACGTGCGATCGGACGATCACGTGCTTTCGCTCGCACCCAACAGCGAGGACTTCCAGGCGCTGCTCCGGGGCAGCATGCGGGAAGGCCATTCGCGTGAATACGGATCGATCCTCGGGGTTGCGAATGGCAGCTTGCAGCTCGGACAGCTCGACCATGGCCGTGGCGCGCAGGTGCGGATGCGTGGTGAGCTGATCGAGCAGGCGGTCGAACGCTTCTGCGATGGGAGCTTCGGTCCTGGCGAAGTAGGTTTCGCGGAATAGGCGATAGCGGGCGATCTCCGGGAACTTCTCGATGCTGTAGAGCAGTGCGAGCTCTTCGACGAACTGCTCTCTAGCGCGCTGCGTGGCCTCGGGGTTGACCTTCCACCACTCCTGGTAGCGCTCGATGGCGCACCGCAGAGGAAGCTGCACGTAGTAGTGGCTTGCCAGCTCGGAAAGGAAGGTGTCGAGCACGGGCAGCATGGGGCGCCCAAGCACGCGCAGGCCTGTCTTCTCCAGCTCGTCGCGAAGCTCCAGAAGGAACGGGCGCGCCATGTCGATCCCCACGGCTTCCACGCACGCATCGAGGATCCAGGCTGGATCCAGCAGGTGCTTGCACCAGGGGTGGTGGCTCGCGGTCTGCTGGTAGAAGTTGTACACGAGCGGACGCACGATCGACATCGGCGACTCGTAGAGCTTCCACTCGGCCATGGACAGGAAGATGGCGCCTTCGCGGAAGTCGGGCTCGAGCACTACGACGTTGGAGGGGGTCAACGGCCCGGGCACCACGCGGCAGCCGCTGTTGCGCCAGCCCGTGAAGAACACGGCCATGGAGCGGATGAAGAGCTTGCGCCAGGTGCTCGTGCCCGGGAACGACGAAGTAGGTGCCCGGTAGCTCGCGAACTCGCGCACGCGCTCGTACGTCGTCAGCTCCTGGATGTAGGCCAGCGAAAGCGCGTGCAGCTCCTGATCATACCAGCCGAACCTGGGAACCACGGCCGGGCCGAACGGATAGGCGGATACCGCCATCATCCACCGGATCGTCTGCAGAACCTGGGCGTGATCCAGATGGTCGACCAGCATCACCAGCAGGTCGTAGTGCTTGCCCGCGATGGTGTTGACGCTCACGCGGTACATCGGTCGCTGGTGCAGGGAGCCCAGCCGGCTCACCCACACGCCTTCGTCCGGGATCTGCGCAGGGTCGAGCGCAGCGCCCTCGAAGGCCACCATGATCGACTTCTGCAGGAACGAAGTCTCGCTCAGCAGGTGAGCGAGCCGCTCCGTCTCTGCCCCGGAAAGCGAGTCGTGCAACACCAGCCGGCGTCTCCACTGCGCGGCCTCGATCCGGATCCGCGACAGGACCTCCTCCTCCCACCACCGCGTCACACCATCGAGCAGATCGCGCGCGATGCGTGCGAGCGCCGGGTCTGCGTCATGCAAGATCCACGCGTTCAGCTCCAGGCTCGCCTCAGGGAAGTAGTCCGGGTGGTAGCGCACGAAGTCGGCCAGCAGCTTGAGGATGTCCGCGAACACCGCACGCACCTGATCCGTCGCCGGCCACGCGAGCTCTGTGCGGTACCGGTAGAGCCTCTGGCGGAACGCCTCGAGACGCCGTCGCTCCAGGTTGGCTCTGGCGATGATCTCGATGCTCTCCTCGTTGAGGAACGGCAGCCCTGCTTCCACGAACGAAGGCAGAACCTTGCTCGACTCCGGCACCAGCGTGTCCAGCAGCAGGGTCCGGTAGGCCAGACACCGCACCTCGAGCTCCGGATGACGCGCCAACGCTTCGAGCCTGCGTCGGATCACCGACGCAAGCCGGTCATGGGCGCGCTGCAGCATCTCGGTCAGCTGCTCGATCGCGCCGATCGACGCAGCACCGCTTCCGAACATCGCGCGGGCCGAGAGATCGTGGGCGCGAGCCAGACGGTAGTCTGGGAAGTGATCGGTCAGCTCTTCTTCTCCTGGGACCTCCTGACGACGCTCTGGCGGCAGGAACACCTGCGGCGACACCTTGCCCAGGGCCAGGTCCCAGCCATCCTTGCACGGGCAGAACGCGAGCATCTGCGGGTTGCCGGTCCACAGCACAGGCTGACGCGCAAACAGCCCCAGATCGACCAGGTCTCCGCCGACCACGTACTCGAGATCGCCCAGCCGCACCCTTCGCCCGCCATCGACGCGCGCGATGCGCAGCCGCCTGCCATGCCCCCGGGCAACCAGCCCTTCGTCGTCGACCCCGATGTCGCCGTCGAGCCACCCCTGATCGCGGAAGAACCATCGCGGGATCATCACGCGCAGATCCCCGCACTGCATCTCGATCTGGCGTCCCCGGTACATGTCGCGGATCTCCGCGGCAAAATGCTCCTCGATCGTCTTTCGCCGGTACGAGCCCTTGGGGGTCAGCTCCCCCTGCTCCAGCTCGAAGTCGCGCGTCAGGACCGTGAAGTTGACCACGCGCTCGTAGCGCGCCAGCGCCTGGTTGGCCGTGGCGATGATCTGGTGCAGGTACGCCCGGATCTTGTCCTCGGAGTTGAAGGCCTGCAGTACGGGATCGCCCCGGTCCGGCACGATCAGCAGCGTGTTGTACTCGCGGCCGTCGCCTGCGAGAAACACCCGCTTGATCCCGGGCACGTCCGTGAACTGCGACTCCACCCTGCGCGGCGCGATCGTCTGCCCCTTGGAGTTCTTGTAGATGTCCTTGACCCGATCGACGATCTCCAGATAGCCGTTGTCGTGCCTGCGAAACAGATCCCCGGTGGCAAGCCACGGGCCGGTCTCGACCGGGTCATCGGGGTCTTCGAGGTAGCGCGCGACGTAGTGGCCGCTGATCTGCAGCTCGCCGATGTCCGTCAGCCGGCATTGTACGCCTGGAAGCGGGATGCCCACGGTCTCGTCCACGTACTCGCCTGGCGGCGTCATCGTGATCCCGCCCGTGGCCTCGGTCATTCCGAAGCCGCTGCACAGCTCGATGCCGTGCCGGTTGAAGAACCGGAAGATCCTCGGATCCAGGTGCCCGGCAGCGGACAGGCCCCATCGCAGCCTCTCGCCGACCACGTTGCGGACCACGGTGTGCTCCTCCTGCTCGCGAGCCGAGGCGCCGACCCGCCTGAGGCACTCGTCGCGTACCTGTACCCATCGCAGCGGAATGCTGATCAGCCCTGTGGGGCGGACGTCCTGCAACAGGGAGATCAGATTCTCCGAGGAAGGGTTGCCGGCGAACACGTAGGTGCCGCCCCAGTACAGCGAGCCCATCAGCTCGAGGTAGCGGCCGAACGTGTGGAACAAGGGCAGGTAGCAGAGCAGCACTTCCAGGTCGCCGACCTTGGGCAAGGCAGCACCCCGTGCAAAACGCTTGGTGAGCAGGTTCAAGGAAGTGAACACCACGCCCTTGGGCTTTCCCGTGCTCCCTGACGTGAACATGGTCGTCGCAGGCGCATCCAGCGGACGTCTCTGCCTTCCGCCGAGGTGACACGCGATGTCGTCAGGACCGATTCGCGAGCACGCTTCCGGCAGGATCATGTCTCCGTCCGCCACGTTCCGCGCGTCAGGATTCAGGTGCAGGATCCGGAACGGGTGACGCACCCGCGTCTTGGCTTCCTCGAGACGCTCGGCCAGCTGCGGGTTGCCGCACACCACGAGGTTGAGCTCGAGGCGATCGAAGATCCAGGCGATCGTGGGCACATCGAAGTGCACGTCGAGGGGCGTGACGAAGATGTCGTAGGCCAGGCACGCCAGGTCGGTCAGCGCGCTGTCCACGCAGTTCTCGGAAAGAATCGCCACCTTGGGGTGACGTCGCGGCGCCGCCGATTGCAGCACCGTGGCGATCGCCTGGATGCGACGGCTCGACTGCTCGTACGTCCACGCGGCCGTGGTGCGAGCCTCGCGCAGAAACACGCGGCTGCCGTGGGCTCGCACGCGCTGCTCGATCATGATCTCGAGCGAGTAGTCCGACCGATGGATGGCCTCGAATGCGGATTCTGCCCAGCGCACCCGTGCCTCCGAGTCGGCGAGCGACGTCAGGAAGCGCGTCGCCCGCGTGCGATCGAGGTACGCATGCCAGGCTTCCGGTGCGAGCTCCGGGGCTCCAGGGCGAAGCAGTCGCTCGGCCTGGTCGAGCAGCTCTGCAGGGTCGACGCACGGGCCATCGGCGTAGTCCGGCGACCAGGTTGCGATGGCATGTTCGAAGGCGCGCAGCTGTTGCATCCGGGTCCAGGACATTACACTGGCCCGGCGTGCGGGCAAGGGAACCCAATCGCTGCCCGGGTGGAGCAGCTGGTGGCGTTGTGCTAACACCCACGCGAGTCGCATCACCATGACCGCTGCACCTGCATCCCCGACCAAGCCCAAGCTCTCGAGCCGGTCGTTGCGTGCGCGATTCGGCCTGGCCCTGGTCATTGCCGTGGTGATCCACCTGCCCGCCACCCCGGTCATGATGCTCTTCAGCTTCTTCAGCTCCTTGCTCGCCATCAAGGACTCCGAGCGGGTGGACTACGACGCAGGCACCCAGACCATCTCGGTAGACCTGGAGCAGCTCGCACCCCAGAAGCCGCCGCCGCCCCCCAAGGACAAGGTCAACGCGGTCCAGATGGAGTCCGAGCCCAACGCCGAGAGCGTCAAGATTCCCAAGGGCGAGGAGCGCCAAGCCGAAGGCAAGACCGACGAGCCCGACAAGGACCCCAAGGCCGAAGCCGCAGAGCAAGAGAAGAAGAAGCTCGAGAAGAAGGCCCCGGAGGCGCTCGGCCTGACCGGCGAGATGAGCAAGTCGATCCAGGGCAAGACCAACGTCACGCTCACGGTCTGGTTCTCGGCCATGCGCGACCATCCCATGGCCGAGTCCATGCGCCCCATGCTCGCATGCGGCTTTCTCGGCGCTGCGTTCCAGCGCGCAGGCGTGGATCCGATCCGCGATCTCGACGGCGCCTTGTTCGCCGGCCAGCAGCTCAGCGATCCCAAGGGCTACATGGTCGCGGTCAACCACCACATGACCAAGGACAAGGTGCACGAAGCCATCGACAAGCTGCTGCGTCCCAAGGGCGTGTGGCTCGATGAGCAAGCAGCGAAGTTCTACGCTGCGAAGTCCAGCCGTGTGGTGTTCTCGCACGGCACCAACCTGCTGTTCATCACGCCCGAGCCGGGCTGGGAGCAGATCCGGGCCGTGCGCAAACCCCTGGCCATTCCCGCTGGCCGCGGACGCGTGCTCTCGCTCAACCTGCTCAAACCCTCGATCCCGTTCCGCAAGCTCGGCCTGCGCATTCCCGATTCGATCGTGGAAATGAGGCTCGACATCTTCCTGTCCGTGACCGGCACTTCCGAGGTGAGCCTTCGCTTCGAGGACAAGGATCCTTCCCTCGCTGCCCGTCATGCCCCGGAGATCACCGCCCGTCTCAAGGACTTCCTCTGGCAGGTGCAGAAGGTGAGCGACCTGTCCGGCATGCTCTCCGCCCCGTCCAGCCCTTCCTCCGGCTCGGTCGACATTCCCGACATCCCTCTGATCGCTGACGAGCGAGCGGTCGTGGGGCAGGCAAGTCTGTCCGAAGAGCAGACCGCCCAGCTCGTGGGCAAGCTCTCCTCCCTGATGTGCGCCAAACCCAAGCCCCGCCCCGAAGCGTCGAGCGCTGCTTCGGTCGCCCCCTCCGCTTCCTCGTCCGCATCACCGTGAAGGCCGGAGCCCTGGCTACGGCATGGCGCAACCGAAGGCGGGTCGGGTAGACTCGCGGCCAACGAACGATGCGCATTCACCAATCCCTCTTCCTCGCGCTTGCAATCGCCACCCTGCACGCCTGCGCTCCGAGCGGCCCCAAGATGGTCGCCACGGGCCAGCAGGGCATGCAGCACCTGACAGTGGACCTGAGCTACGTGTACTGGACGACCTCGGATGGGCGGACGAGCACGCTGTACAAGGCGCTGAAGGACGACAACCAGCCACCGGTCCAGGTCGTGGCAGTGCCGGGACGCGTGGAGGCGCTCGCAGTGGACGACGACGGCCTGTACCTGGTGGTGTCCGGGGCGCAGGGCCAGGATGTCATCCGCAAGATCCCCAAGAAGAAAGGGCAGCCCAGCGATCTGGTCGTGTCGAAGAACAAGATAACGTCGATCGCGCTCGATGCCACCCACGTCTACTGGACCCAGAACGGCAATCCTGGCGATTCGGACGACACGATGACTCCGGGGGTGCTTCGCGTCATGCGGACCGGAGGCACGCCCCTGAACCTCGCGACCCGGCAGCAGGGAATTCCGCGTCAGATCACGCTCAGCGCCACGCACGTGTACTGGGTCGATTCCGAGCCAGGCAAGCAGAACACGATCCTGGGGCTGCGCAAGGGAGGTGGGTCTGTCATCACGATGGCCGTGGTTCCAGATGCCGAGACCAGCGGCGTGCCTGCGCTCGCGTCCGACGACACGAGCCTGTACTACAAGACGCGCACCACGATCATGCGCCTGAACGCCGATGGCGGTGTGGCGGTGAAGTTCGCAACGATTCCGGACTCGGATTCGAGCATCCTCGCCATTGATGCGCACAACCTGTACTTCGAGGGGCCGCGCGGTCCGATGCGATTCGGGCTGGCCGGCGGGCCGGCCGTGCCTGTGGCTGATGGCGCGGGACCAGCGATCGCGGTGGACAGCCAGGCCGTGTACTGGCTCACCGCTGGCAGCGTGATCCAGATGCCGAAGCGCTGAGCGGGCGCTATCCGAAGCTCAGTTGGTGATGGTGAGGGTGTAGTCGAGGCAGGCAGGGACCGAAGCGGTGGCCTTGACGTTGATGTAGAGCGTGATGTAGCCGCCGACGGGTGTGGGCATGTTGACCCCGATGAAGGGCTGGGTGATGTCCGGCGAATAGTCGATCGCGAGCCACGCGCCGCAGGACGCGCTGTAGGTGAACTCCCAGATCGTGGAGTTGTTGCCCGAGTTGCCGTTGTCCGAGCAGGGGATCGTTCCGCTGCTGCAGTTGGTGAAGACGTTCATCACGATCGGCTGGCCGGAGTTGCTGAGAGCGATCTTGGGGTTGAAGGAGCAGCTGGGGCCGACTGCGAAGCGAACGACGTACCAGTCGTTGTCGGTGGTGGGCGAGAGGTTGCCGGTGCGCGTGGTGGTGCCGTTGACGGCCACGTCGCCGAGGCTGGTGGCTGAGGCGCAGGTGTTCTGGACGCCGTCATCCTGGCACTCGCAGCCGTTGGCGAAGGCGTTGTCCTGGTTGTAGTAGCCGCCTTCGCAAGTCGAGATCGTGCATCCGCCGCCCGAGCAGCCTGCGCCGAGGGTATGGGCGGGCAGAGGCGACGAGCAGTTGGTGGTGCAGTTGCCGCAGTGGGCGGGGTCGTTGGCGAAGGTGACCTCGCAGCCGTTGGCCGCGCTGCCGTCGCAGTTGCCGAACCCTCCGTTGCAGCTGATCGAGCAATTGCTGCCCGCGCAGGACGGAGTGCCGTTGGTGCCGTTGCAGGCCGTGCCGCAAGCGCCGCAGTTGTTCACGTTGTTCGTGATGTTGACCTCGCAGCCGGTGTCTGCGTTGTTGTCGCAGTTGCCCCAGCCGGCAGCACACGCGATGGTGCAAGCGCTGCCGACGCAGGACGGCGTGCCGTTGAGCGAGCTGCACACCTTGGGGCAGCTGCCGCAGTGAGACACGTCGTTGGTGGTGTTCACCTCGCAGCCGTTTCCAGCATTGTTGTCGCAGTTGCCCCATCCCGGGTTGCACGCGATGCTGCAGGTGCCGCCGGAGCAGGACGGGGTTCCGTTGTTGTTGCTGCAAGCCTGCCCGCATCCGTTGCAGTGAGATGGGTTGTTGGTGGTATTGATCTCGCAGCCGTCTGCCGCGTTGTTGTTGCAGTTGCCGAACCCTGCGTTGCACGTGATCGAGCAGCTGCCGCTGGCGCACGCGGGCGAGCCATTGACCGTGGAGCAGGCATTGCCGCACCCGCCGCAGTGGCTGGTGTTGCTGTTGATGTTGGTCTCGCAGCCGTTGCCCAGGTTGCCGTCGCAGTTGCCGTAGCCGGGGTTGCAGTTGATGCCGCAGGCTCCGTTGGTGCAGGTTGCAGTGCCGTTGGTGCCGTTGCATACGGTGCTGCAGCTGTTGCAGTGCTGCGGGTCGGTCTTGAGATTGACCTCGCAGCCGTTGTCCGCGCTGCCGTCGCAGTTGGCGAATCCGGTCGCGCACGCGATCGTGCACGCGCCTGAGGCGCACCCCGGCGTTCCGTTGGTGCCGTTGCAGATCTTGGCGCACGTGCCGCAGTGGATCGGATCCGTGTTGAGGTTGATCTCGCATCCGTTGGCGACATTGCCGTCGCAGTTGCCGAATCCCGCGGTGCAGGTGATGCCGCACGCGCCGCCGTTGCAGCTCGGATTGCCATTGGCATTCGAGCAGACGTGCCCGCACCCGCCGCAGTGCGACAGGTTCGTGTTGATGTTGGTCTCGCAGCCGTTGACCGTGTTGCCGTCGCAGTCGCCGTAGCCGCTCGCGCACGTGATGCCGCAGGTGCCGTTGTTGCACGATGGCGTGCCGCCGCTCGAGCTGCAGATCGTGGTGCAGTTGCCGCAGTGCTGCTCGTCGTTCTTGAGGTCAGCCTCGCAGCCGGTGTCCACGTTGTTGTCGCAGTTCGCGAAGTTCGGGTTGCAGGCGATGCTGCAGGTGCCGCCGGCGCAGGAGGGGGTGCCGTTGACGCTGGAGCAGACCTTGGGGCAGCTGCCACAGTGTGCAACGTTCGTGTTGAGGTTGATTTCGCAGCCATTGCCGGGATTGTTGTCGCAGTTGCCGAATCCCGCGCTGCAGGCGATCTGGCAGGCCCCGGCCACGCAGCTCGGCGTGCCGTTGGTGTTGTTGCACGCCGCGCCGCAGGCGTTGCAGTTCGCGGTGCTGGACTTGAGGTCCACCTCGCAGCCGTTGTCGACGTTGCCGTCGCAATTGCCGAAGCCCGAAGAGCACGAGATGTTGCACGAGCCGCTCACGCACGACGGGATGCCGTTGTTGTTCGAGCAGATCTTCGCGCAGGTGCCGCAGTGCACGGCATCTGTGTTGAGATTGACCTCGCATCCGTCGTTGGCGTCGCCGTTGCAGTCCGCATAGCCGGCCGCGCAAGCGATCTGGCAGACCGAGTTCACGCAAGACGGCGTACCATGGTTGCTGCTGCAGACCTTGACGCAGGTGCCGCAGTGGTTCGGGTCGTTGGTGAGGCTCTGCTCGCAGCCGTCCGTGACGTCGTTGTCGCAATTACCCCAGCCGGCACTGCACGAGATGGAGCACGCTCCGTTCGAGCATCCCGGCGTGCCGTGGTTGGTGCTGCACGCATTGCCGCACCCGTTGCAGTTCGCAGGGCTGGTCTTGAGGTTGGTCTCGCAGCCGTTGGTCACGTTCGCATCGCAGTTGCCGTAGCCGGACGTGCACGTGATCGTGCAGTTGCCGCCAAAGCACCCAGGCGTGCCGTTGACCGTGCTGCAAAGGTGTCCACAGGAGCCGCAGTTGCCTGGGTCGGTATTGGTGTTGACCTCGCAACCGTTCGCGACGTTGTTGTCACAGTTGCCCAGCCCTGCGTTGCAGGTGATGTTGCAGGTGCTCGCAACGCACGACGGTGCGCCGCCCACGGAGCTGCACACGTTGGTGCAAGAGCCGCAGTGCTGCGGATCCGTACCGAGGTTGGTCTCGCAGCCGTTGTCCACGTTGCCGTCGCAGTTGCCCAGGCCCGACGTGCACACGATCGAGCAGATCCCGTTGTTGCAGCTGGGCGTTCCGGTCGTCGACTCGCACTTGTGCGTGCACGCGCCGCAGTTGTTGATGTCAGAGGTCACCGGAAGCTCGCAGCCGGTCTCCGCGTCGTTGTCGCAGTTGCCCCAGCCCGAGGCGCAGGAGATCTGGCACTGCCCGGCTACGCATGAAGGCGTGCCGTGGCTCGCATTGCACATGTGGCCGCAGACCGCGCAGTGGTTGAGGTCGTTGAGCGCATTGACCTCGCAGCCATTGGCCGGCGCACCGTCGCAGTCCTTGTACGATCCCGCACAGACCGTGACCTGGCAGTTGCCGGTCGAGCACTGCCAGTCGAGCACGTTCTGCGCCGTGGGGTACTTGGTGGCGCACTCGAGCTTCACGTTGACGATGTCGTCCACCTGCCCGTTGCAGTCGTCGTCCTTGGCATTGCACACCTCGACCGTCGAGCCAGGGGCGATGTCGGGGTTGCACGAAGGCGTGCCCGCATTGCACAGCGTCTTGCCCGGAGCACAGATGCCCGGGAGACCGGTCTGGCAAGGCTTGCCCTCGACCAGATTCGGATCGTCGAGCGTGCCGTTGCAGTCGTTGTCCTTGCCGTCGCAGACCTCCGACGCGGGGAACACCGTCTGCGTGCAGCCGTTCTGGCCGCCCAGGCAGTTGGTCAGCCCGGTGGCGCACGGCGTGTTCGGCAGCTGCCCGGTCACCGTGCAGGGCTGGCCCGCACCCGGCATCCCGTCGTCCGGCGTGCCGTTGCAGTCATCGTCCAGGCCGTTGCAGGTCTCGGTCTTGGGCTGCAGGTTCTGCTTGCAGACCTTGACGCTGGCCTCGCACGTTTCGGTCCCAGCCGCGCAGATGCCTTCATTGCCCGTGTTGCAGCTGCCGCCCGTGTCGGTCGTGTTGTTGTCGATCGTGCCGTCGCAGTCGTTGTCCTTGCCGTCGCAGACCTCTTGCGCTGGCGGGACGTTCTGCACGCACTTGAGCTGCGTGTTCTGGCAGTGCGTGGTTCCAGGCTTGCACTCGCCAAGCTTGTTCGGCACGTCGCACGGAAGGTTGCCGCCAGGATCACCTTCGTCGATCTGCCCGTTGCAGTTGTCGTCCACCCCGTTGCACAGCTCGAAGTTCTCGGAGCACGCTTCCTCGTCCAACGCGTCGCCCGAGTCGCTGGAATCCGCTTGATCAATCGCGGCGTCGCCGTCCTTCGGCGCGTCCGTCGCGTCCGCCTTGTCCAGGGCGACGTCCCCAGCTTCGCCATCCTTGGCCCCGTCAGGACCATCGACCTTGGTGTCCTTGCTGGCATCGGCCTCGACTGTGACGTCGGCTCCTCCGTCGCCCGGCTCAGGCGTGTAGATCTGATCCGCGCTGTCGCCACCCGAGCAACCCGCTGCGGCCGCTGCAGCCAGCAATGAGCTCACTGCCCCGACACGCACTACGCTCCGTAAGAAACGGGCAAGCACTCTGCGCATGGCCGACCTCCCTGGACGAGGAAGACAACGGGACGCACAGTCGCAATTTCGCGAACCTGCGGACCGTTCAATCATGGAAGCATACCGCGCCGACGGGTTTCTTACCACCTCGCGATGGGAAGGGCGTGCCAGCCGGGAAGTCGGTCCTGGCTCGGTGCAGTGGCAGGTATGCGCACTTGCGGCTTATCGAACAGGGGGGTGTTGGGGGAACAGGGACGTGCCGCGCAGGCGGCGTGCAAGGAATGGTGGGATGACGCGCCTACCAGGAGCCGTGGCTGCCGTGGCTGCCGTGGCTACCATGGCTGCCGTGGCTACCATGGCTGCCGTGGCTGCCGTGGCTGCCGTGGCTGCCGTGGGAGGCGTGCGAGCAGTGCTGGGCCGGCAGGTTTACGCCGCTGCCTGGCTGCGGAGCCGCGTTGCAGGCGTCGCGCGCCCTGTCAATCGCCTGGTTCTCGTCGTTGGACAACATACCGCGCGCGTTGCGCTCATAAGTAGGCGGTCGCTTCGAGTTCTGCTGTGATGACATGAGGTACCCTCCAGCGTCGCGCGTAAGTCATTCCCGGTCAATCGTCGATCATACTCCGGCATCGTTGCGACGGAGAACGAATTTCAACACACCTCAAACCGGCGTGTAGGTACGGCCGACTTCGCGCGGGAACCGGCTCAGACGCTCCCGCAGAGTCAACATGCCCTCGAGCTTCACCGCGTGCTCGTTGGCCCGGACAATCTCGGCCACGGCCAGGGCGGCCTGACCATGGTCCTCGTGGGTGGGACGGCTTCCATCCCCTTCGTTAGCAAGGAAAATCTCGAACAAATCGGTGTGAGCCGGGGCAGCAGGGGCGCCCATCCCGCGGTCGCGGCGGCACAGGTCGAGGTGGAACCCGGCGCCCGAAGGGTCTCGAAGCGTCAGAGTCACCGCGCCGGCATGAACCGCGCTGATGCCCTCCACAGTCCAGGCGCCGATCCGCGAACCTGCCTGCAGGGGCGCGACGATCGGGCAGCCTGATCCAGATGCCACCGGAGGAGGTGCGGGTGGCGATTGACGTCGAGTCGATCCACCACCGGCCCACGCAGACCCCGCAGGTACGACCACTGCGGCAAGACCGAGCAGGCCCATCAACTGTCGTCGGGACACCATGAACGTGCTCATACCACCAACCTCCGCAACATAAGGCCACCGCTGGCGGCGCGTGTGCCCATCCGAGTCTGCAGCAAACGACGGCTCGGCCTCCGCGTCTGGCGACATCACCAGCCCATCATTGCGGTTTGGCCGGTATCAAGAATAGCACGTCCCGAGGAGGTCCGAAATCGAGTTCGACAGGATTCAGCCCGTTCCTCGCGCGCACCTGCAGAACCGCGTGGAACTTCTGAATGTGATCCAACTGCGGAATCGTCGTATTCGGCACGACCTTCAAGTTGAAGCAGATCTTCGTCCCCACCGGCACACCCATCACCGTGTCGTTCCACCCGTCCATCCCAGGGGTCGCTCCCTTCGGCCCCACATACCCATCTTTTACCTGCAAAGCCGAGAGCAGCACGCACTGGTGCGCCGGATCGGTCGGATCATCCCCCCCGGACAGGCTCACCTCCACGTACTCCACGAACGTGTCCACACTGTCCGTCCAGCCGTTCGCCGGATCCGGCGGGTCTGACACCGCCACCACCCGCACATCCAGCGCCAGGCTCCGTACCAGCGCCTTCACCCCGTCAATGATGCGATCCGTCAATCCAAGCCCATTCTCCAGAATGTCAAACACCAGCCGGCACGTCCCCCCAGGGCCGTCCGGTCCCCCGGGCAGCGGATTGCCCCCCAACGACGTGTTGCAGGTCGAACCCCCGAACGAGCCCGGCGGTACCAGCGACCCCGTGGCGTCTGCCATCCACGCCATGTCCTCGTACGGATCCCCGCTCCTCGCTCCGTCGTCCGAGGCAATCCCGATGAACCTGGCTCCCTTCGCCGCCATCGCCGTTACAAGATCGTCCGCGGTCGGCACCTTGTAGGGCGACTGCTGGTTGAAGGAGTAGGGGTCGTGCAGCACCGAGGGCGCGCCAACACGACGGCCGTTGTGGAACGGAGCATCGGTGATCTCCACGAGCACACTCAGCGCGTTGGCCCGGAACGCGAGCGACCCGTAGTGCGTTGCCCCGCCGATGTTCTCCGGCGACATCAGATTCCCCGGCCACTGCAGATACTCGTTGGTCAGCCCCCGGAACAACGCCGGGATCTGACTCTCCGCGAGATCTCCGCCGTCGTGGATGCCCAGCGCCGTCACCGCAGCCAGCGCTTTGGCCTGATCCGTGGTCACCTTCGCGTCCGCAGTCGGCAGGTAGAACGGTAGATCCTTGCCCACCGCACCGTACGGCAAGGTCGGGAAGTCGTCGTGCGCTGCAACCCCCACGCCGACGTCCGGAATCGCCTGTCCCAGGTTCGTGATGATCGACGTCAGCCCGTTCTTCAGCTCGGTGAGCTCGTCGGTCATCGTGCCCGTCGTGTCCACGAAGAAGCCGACGTCCGCGCGCTGCAGGCGCGTGTCGACCGGCAACGTCCTCTGCGCGGGCGAGGCGTCGCCGTTGTACGGCAGCAGGAAGTAGAACTGGCCGATCGACTCTGGAGTGACGATCGCGTCGTTGGGGTCCGAGCCGAGGGTGATCTCGATCAAGTCGCTGGCACCGTCGCTGTCCGTATCTGCGTAGACGCGGTCCGTCTCCCCGACGCCGATCTGGCAGTCTCCGTTCTTGTCCTCGGCGCCGTCGAGCAGCCCGTCGCCGTCCGCGTCGAGCTCGAGGAAGTCGTACTTGCCGTCGAGATCCGTATCCACCGGCACATCGTGCTGCTTGTGCCCCTTTCCCGCCTCGCAAGCATCCGGCACCCCGTCGCCGTCCGAATCCGGATCTCGCGCATTCGGGACCGTGTCGAGGTCCTGATCGCTCGTCCCCTCGAACTGATCGTCGATCGTGTCCCCATCCGAGTCGGTGTCGTCAAGGTCCGGCAGCCCATCCTTGTCCGTGTCGATCAGCGCGCCGCTCGCAAGCTCGAACGTATCCGCAAGCGCGTCGCCGTCATTGTCCGGATCTGCATAGTCAGGGTACTTGTCGCCGTCCGTGTCGGCCACGCCCTTCTGCGGATCGTACGCCGTGCCCTCGGGCTGGACCTCGTCGCGATCCAGCAGCCCGTTGTCGTCGCTGTCCGTGTCCCGGAAGTCGGGCGTCTTGTCCCCATCCGAATCCTGCGGCGTCTGGCAGCCCGCATTCTTCGTGTCACCCTCGACCGCGTCGGGAATCGTGTCGGCATCGCTGTCCAGGTCCTGGTAGTCGGGCGTGCCGTCTCCGTCCGTGTCGACCCCCTCCGCTGCGCCCTCCACCGAGTCCGGTATGCCGTCGTTGTCCGAATCTGGGTAGCATGGCAGAGCAGCTTCGGCTTCCCCGGGCTCTCCCGGAGCGTCGACCAGCTCGATCGCTGCGTCGTGGCTGTCGATCGATGCCTCGGGCAGCACCTGCGGCGGACCGTCGGTGCTCGTGGAGGAAGTCGCGCAAGAGAGGGGAAGGAAAGCGCTCAGCAGGGCGCCCAGCACAGACGCGCCCATTCCCGCCGGTCGAACAAGCGTCCGGAGGCTCATTTCACCACCTCCACCTTGCGAGGCAGCACTAGGTAGATGATCTTCACCCCAGCCGCCCCGCCCAGGACCTGGCCTCCTGGCGTCTGCACCTGCAGCTTCGCTCGAACCACCGTCAGCGTCGTGGGATCCACGACCTCGTTGCGCGCGTGCACCCGGAACGTCACGTTCGCTTCGCCACGCACGCCGTAGAACGTCGAACCGTCCAGGCTCGCGTACGGTAGCGGCGTCGCAGTCGATGCCACCGTCTCCACGCTCGTGATCAGCTTGGAGGCATCGAACGGCGCCGTGTCGGGCGCTACCGCGGGATTGTCGTAAGCCGGGTCTGGCGCGCCATCCGCGTTGCAGTCCAGGCCGCCGGCGCACGAGTAGCTGGTCGTCGATGTGGTGACGTTGTGCAACCCCTGCCCTGCCAGCAGGCCGATCAAGCGCACGACCTCGGCCGACACTTCGCCGCTGTCCGTGTCATAGGGGCTGACCAGAGGCTTCTCCGCGCCGCCGAAGCCCGGATCGTACCAGGTGCTCGCGGTTTCGGACGCAAGGGCGGTGAGGTCTGCACGCGCTGCGCCCGGAGTCCCGGTGTTGACCGGTACCCCGATCACCCGCGCTCCGATCGCCTTCACCGCCTCGACCACCTCGCCGTACGTCGGCAGATCCCCGGTCGTCTTGGGATCATAGTCGTTCTTCGAGAGCGGCCCATTGTGCAGCGGCGCGTCGGTGATCAGCACGAAGATCGGAAGCGCCTGGGGACGGAAGCAGGGCACGCCGAGCAGCGAGGCTTCGCACTCGGGAGGATCGGACTTCCAGTATCCGCCGAGCTTGGCCTCGTAGGGCTTGCCAGTCGCAGCGATCCACAACGCCTGGGTCGCAGCCTCCGGAGCATCGCCGCCGCCAGCAGCCTTGAGCGACGCAAGGATCTGCTGGACGCTGGCCGGTGCCTGGAAGTCCGGGGCCTCGCCCTGTGGCGGCGCCACATTGCCGAGGGTCACGGGCCCGCTGTCACCCTGCAGCTTGAACCGGTTCCGGTAGACCACGTCTCCGGTCTGGCCGTACGGCGCCCACGGGACGTCGCGCATCTCTCCCACGCCGATCCAGGCACCGGGGATCGCGGGAATCGCAGGGGCCGCGTTGGGATCGCCGTTCAGAATCGAGGGAATGATCTTGGAGTTGAGCGAAGAGGCGACGTTGTCGATCGCGGGCTGCATGGAGGCCGTGGTGTCGACGAGGAAGTAGATATCCGCGACCTTCACGCCGGTGGAGAAGTCGAACTCCTTGGTCTTCTCCGGTGCCTGGTACGGCAGCACGAAGTAGAGCGTGGCGTCGGGCGGCTTCGAATCCGCGTTGGTGGGCTCCGAGCCCGAGGCGAGCTCGATGACGTCGATCACCCCGTCCTTGTCGCAGTCGGCCACCACGCGACACCGCTTCGAGCCGTCCGGGTCGTACTGCTTCTCGTCCTGGTCCGGCACGCCATCGTTGTCCGAATCGAGATCGCGGAAGTCCGGGATGCCGTCGTTGTCGCTGTCCGCAGGCGCATCGCACGGGGTTGTCCGGCTCCAGCCCGCTTCCTCCACGTCGAACACCGTGTCGCCGTCCGAATCGTCGTCAATCGAGTCCGGGGTCCCGTCGCCATCCGTGTCAATCTCGCCCTGGCCCTCGATCACGTCGGACAGCACGTCCACATCGGTGTCCGGGTCCTTGCACGGCGAGCTCGCCTCGAATCCCGCGTCGTGGCCGGCGGTGCCCGCGTTGGCGCCGTCCTCTCCGCCGCTCTTCGCGCAGCTCGCGGCGCTCGCGCACGTCGCCAGCACCAGCCAGGCCCAGCAACGGCGTCGTACAGGGTGCTTCACGCAGCCTCCGAGAAGTTCGCTTCACCGACAAGATGCCGGATGATCAACTCTATCACAGCCGTTGTCGGCCGGGCGGCGCGAAGCCATCCGAAGATGCGGACGCGCGAGCGTCAGCGTGGGGCGGGTGGCTCCGCGCTCTTTCGTGCACACGCCGGCTCGAAGCCCTGGGTGCAGGCTTGATGCATCAGACGCGCTGCGCGAGCCTCGTCCTTGGGCACGCCGGTTCCCCGCTCGAAGGTGCCGCTCAGCACGTAGCACTCCCCGCCGTCGCCTTCGTCACAGCTCTTCTGGCGCAGCTCAATCGCCTTGCTCATGGCTGCCGCAGCCTTGTCGTCGCTGCGCTCGAACGGCCCGATCACGCTGAACATGCCGGCGAGGAACTCGCAGTCCGAGGCTTTCCCGAGGGCACAGCCGCGCGACAGCAGCTCGGATTGCTTGCGGAAGAGCTTGTCTGCACGTGCTTCGTCCTTGCCCACGCCCCGCCCGTCGCGCAGCAGCGTCGCAAGCTTGCCGCATGCCAACGCCAGCTCGTCGTTGCACGCGCGCTCGTAGAGCACGGCCGCTCGCGCCGGGTCAGCGGGCACCGGCTTGGACGAGCCGTTGTCGTAGATGGAGCCGAGATGCAGGCAAGAGAACGAATGCCCTGCGGTGCACGCGCGATCGTAGAACTGCACCGCCGCAGCCGGATCCTTGGGCACGCCCAGGCCTTGATCGAGAGCGATCGCTGCCAGGTGACAGCCTCGCGCATCCTGACGGTCGCACGCCTTCTTTCGCAGCTCCTGGGCCGCACTCCGATCCGCATCCACGCCCTGCCCGCCGTCGAGCATCGCAGCCAGCCCAAGGCATGAAGCGGTTGCGCCGCGATCGCACTCGGACTTGTACAGGTCGCGCGCCTTGGTCGACAGCTGGCGCGACCGCTCCTCGTCCACCCCGATCCCCCGGCCGTCGCGCACGAGCAGCGCAAGCCCACGGCATCCGTCCGGCTCACCCCTTGCGCACGCGTTGTCGTAGAGCGTCACTGCCCGCTCGAATGCCTTGCGCGCGCGCGCTTCCTCCCGCGACACCCCGCGACCACCATTGAACATCAGGCCCAGCTCACGACACCCGTCCGGATCCCGATCCTCGCACCCCCAGCTGAACAGCTTCAGCGCGCTGCTCAGATCGCGGGGCACTTCGGTTCCTTCCGCGTAGATCTGACCGAGCTTCACGCAAGCGGCCGCAGACGGCTGGAACCAGTCGGGACAGGCGCGCTTGCATGACTCGAACGAGCTGCACTCAGGGCGTGCGCGGTTGCAGGCCCATACCAGGGCGATCACAGCCACGATCAGCGCAGCGCCCGCGATCATGGCCTTCTTGATCCAGCCAGGGCGCG
This sequence comes from Deltaproteobacteria bacterium, assembly GCA_016218915.1. Taxonomy (GTDB): domain Bacteria; phylum Myxococcota_A; class Polyangia; order Polyangiales; family Polyangiaceae; genus JACRCQ01. The sequence continues at coordinate 35,589 of JACRCQ010000074.1, read as the reverse complement.
GCTTGCGCTCCGAACTCACAGGGGAGGATTCCGCCATGCCACGAAGCTAACTGCATCCCAGCTGGGTGGCCAGTGCAGCATGGGGTACCGATGGGCTGGGCGGCTCCACGATTGCCTCGACCTCCGATCCCGTTGCTGCAGCTCTGATCACATCGCTCGATCGAGGATCTCGGACAGCTCGGAAACGCTCAGCTGCACAGGATTGGGCTTCATGCTCGAAGAGGCCGCAGCTCTGCGCGCAACCTCCGCCACGCGCTCGGCGCGCATGCCCAGCGCGGACAGCCTCGGAATCTCCAGCGACTCGCACATCGCGTCGATCCAGGCCGCACCGTCCTCGGCCTTGGCTTCCGGCGAGCCGGTGAGCATGCACGCCACTTCGTCGTACCGCCCGATAGCTCCCCGGTCAGCCGCCCTCTGCTCGAGCGCTGCGAGGTTGGCCCGCACGACCGGTCCCAGCAGGCGCGCGCAGATCACTCCATGGCTCGCCCGAAGCATCCCACCGAGCACGGCCGCGAGACCGTGCGCAGCGCCGAGCCCCGCGTTCGCCAGCGCGATCCCGCCGAGCACGCTGGCCATGGCCATGTCCGTGCGGGCCTCGAGATCGCTTCCCTGCTGCCACGCGCGACGAAGCGATCGCGCCACGCGTCCGATCCCTTCGCGGCAAATCGCATCCGTCATCGGGTTGGCCCGCAGACACACGTACGGCTCCACGAGCTGCGTGAGCGCATCGAGCCCTGTGGATGCGGTCACTTCGGGCGGCATGCTGCAGGTGAGCGCAGGGTCCACCAGAGCCACACGCGCCAGCATGCGTGGGCTGCGCATGCTCGCCTTGACGCCATGCTCGAGCGACGTGAGGACCGCATTGCGAGTCACTTCGGAGCCTGTCCCTGCGGTGGTGGGGATGGCAACCCAGGGGAGCGGAGTCGCCTGCAACGCGAGCCCCTTGCCTACGACTTCCAGGTAGTCGAGCGGCTCTCCCGGGTTGGTGGCGAGCGCCGCGATCGCCTTGCCCGCGTCGAGCGCTCCACCTCCGCCGATGGAGATCACCAGATCGTGCTTGCCGGCACGCGCGCGAATCGCGCCTTCCCCGGCCTGCTCGGTCGTCGGCTCGCCCTCCACCGCCAGGACCTCGGCAGCCACCTGGTGTCGCGCGAGCTCCGAAAGCAACGGGGCAGCGCGCTGCGGGCTTCGCCCGGTCACCACCAGTGCGCTGCCTCCGAGCTCCGCCGCGATCGGCCCGATCTCGGCCATCACTCCGCAGCCGAACACGATCCGGGTTGCGGTCGCGAACTCGAAGCGCATGACGCTACCAGCCCGCGTCCGGCGGGAACACGTTGGTGAGCTTGGTGCTCGAGCGAGGCTCGGCCATCATGGTCTCGACCGTGTCGCGCCACTTCTTGTAGTGCGCGGTTTCCTTGTGTCGCGCAGGATCCGCGGCGGTGCGGTACACCTCCACCAGCACGAACCGCGTGGGATCGTCCGAGCTGGTGAGCACGTCGAAGCGCGCGATGCCCGGCTCCTGCACGCTCTGGCGAGCGTTGTCCAGGGTCGCCGCTGCAAACGCATCCACATGTTCGGCTTTGACGTGCACATGAACGTGAACGATCAACATGGCGCACCTCCTCGGAAACCCACTGCTGCGTGGATCGGGGCAGACTCTAGTCTCACCCCTGCGCCGTGGGAAGACATCGGCAGATGCTTTCGTTTTGTCACCTCGGTCGAAAACGGGGTAGGGTTGCCCGCATGCCGAAGCGTTCTGGAAGTAATCGGTTGAAGTCATCCAAGCGGGGCGGCTCCCGCGGCTCCAAGCACTCACCGCCGTCGTCCATCAAGCCCTCCGCTGCGTCCACTTCGGACTCAACCCCAAGCTCGGGCCGAGCCGCCAGGCTCAAGGCCAAGGCAGAGCTCCGCTCGGTTTCCTCCGAGTCGTCCGAGCATTCCGACTCCGATCACGAGGTCCAGGCCGCTGCCGCCCCGAAGCAGAAGCTGTCCCTGCTCGAGCAGTTCAATTCGCTTCCTTCCACGACCCGCTATGCAGTCGTCGGTGCCATCGTTGCCTTCCTCATCGGCGTCGCGTACTTCGTGTCCACCGCGACCGGCGCAGGCTCCCAGCCCGGTGCCCGCTCCGCCGCTCCAACAGGCGCTGACCTCGCTCCCCCCGTGCCCGTCGTCGTTCCTCCAGGCATTGCATCGGCCCTCAACGTGCCCGCATCGCCACTCCCGTCCGGGCTGCTGATTCCCGGCTCGAGCAATGCGCCACCCACGAGCGCAGCGCCGGGCAAGCCGAGCGATGTGGCCGTGCCGAAAGCGGAGCCGCTCAAGCCAGAGCCTCCCAAGTCAGGACCGCCGAAGCCCGAGCCTCCCAAGGCCCCGCAGACGACACCGGAACAGCCCAAGCCCGTGCCTCCGCCTGCCAAGAAGGCTGGCGGCGGCGACAACCCGTATTGATGGCACTCCGACAGGCTCCCCTCGCATTCCGTGCCCGAGCTGCGACCGCGGTCGTGCTGCTTTTCCTGGGCTGCGGCGCGCCTCCCTCTTCGACCCCTGCCATCGCGAATGCGCCGTCTCCTCCACGTTCGACGGAACCTGCGCCCCCCAGCGCTCAACCGCCCGCTGCCAGCAGCTCGCCCCCGGCCGCCCCCATCGCAGCGCGATGCGAGCCGATCCAGACTTCCTTGCCGGAGCTGATCACCACTGACATCGACGTGCCCGTGCCGGCCATCGAGGATCCGACGGCGCAGGTGATGACGCCGTTGCACGACAAGCTCGCCCGTCTTGTACGCGGAAAAGCGACCGAGCCGGTCCGCATCGGCATGTACGGCGATTCGAACATGACCCGCGACTTCATCACCGGCGAGATGCGTCGCACCTTCCAGACCCGCAACGGAGACGCGGGCCACGGGTTCATCTCGCTGGGTCAACCCTGGAGCTGGTATCTGCACCAGGACATCCGTCACGGCCTCGACAAGGATGGATGGAAGTCGATCGACATGAGCACGGATCAGGTGCTCGATCGCATGTACGGCTTTGCCGGGATCGCAGCCGAAGCGCAGCGTCCCAATGCCGTATCCTGGGTGGCCACGTCGGTCGAGCCATCGGTCATCGGCAGGAAGGTCAGCCTCCTCGACGTCTACTTCCTCAAGCGTCCGAAGGGCGGGACCTTCGACATCCGGGTGGATGGGAAGGTGATCGAAACGGTCGACACCAAGTCGCCCCAGATCGAGGCAGGGTTTCACGCCTTCGAAGTGGACGACGCGCCCCACCGGGTCGACTTCGTGTCCGGACCCAAAGGACTCGTACGCCTCATGGGCGTGGTGCTCGAGCGCAAGGCGCCTGGCATCGTGGTGGACTCGCTCGGGATCGGCGGCGTGAGCATGGAGCTGATTGCCAGGGGTGACCGAGCGATCGCGATCCAGACCTTGCGGCGCAGGAAATACGATCTGGTGATCTTCCTGACAGGCGCGACCGAATCGGACACGCCTGGGCATGCCAAGGCGGTCGAGCAGCTTGTGGCGCTGCATCGGGAGGCGCTTCCCGGGGTTGCGATCCTGATGATGAGCCCGCCGGACCTGGCTGGCGGGCCTGACAAGAAGCCCACGCTCAATCCGCGGATGGGGAGGCTCTCGCGCGAGAAGCGCCGGCTGGCACTCGCGACCGGCTGCGCCTACTGGGATTTTCGCGGAGCCATGGGGGGCGATCAGTCGATCGTGCGCTTCACGGACCGGGGCATGGCCTGGAACGACTACATCCATCTGAGCGAGAAGGGCGGAGCCTACATGGGCAGGAGGATCGCCTATGCCATCTGGCGCGACCTGATGGGGTACCTCGAGCGGCACCCGACCGCAGGATGCGATGGATAGCGGGAACTTCGACCCTCTCCCGCGGTCGATGGACACGTGCCCCACGCAAGGACGCGCCCGGTGCCGCTGCTGAGGAGCGCCGCTCTCCTCGTGGCATGCCTGTGCATCGTGGTGAGCGCGTGCGCGTGCCGCCCGCACGATGCGCCGTCTGCGACTCCGGACCCGCACGACGCGGGCCGGGCCAGGCAGAACGTCGCGTTCGTCGAGGCGCCCTCGGCTTCGGCATCGGTTGCGCTGCCGGCTCCTGAGCCCCCTTTTGACCCAGATGATCCGGCCTTCAAGGCTGATCCCGAGGACTTCCAGCCCAAGACCCCGGCCCGGCCAGGTGACTGGCTCGCCAGGTTCAAGCAGCGCAACCAGGACTTTGGCGAGTACGTCCGATCACGGCCGACCACGCGCACTTCCGTCCGCAGGCAGATCGTGATCCAGCCCCTGGGCACGTTCACCGACGCAGAGCGCGAGCTGCTCGACAAGCTGCGGGAGTACATGAGCGTGTTCTTCGACACTCCCACGCGCCTTGCGCCGCCGATGGCCCTTCCGGATCACGGATTGCGCAAGCACCACGACGACGGGCGGAGCTGGACGCAGTACCACACGGTCACGCTGATGCAGGAGGTGTTGCGCCCGAACCTGCCAGCGGACGCGGTCTGCTATCTCGGGGTGACGATGTCCGATCTGTATCCTGAGGAAGGGTGGAACTACGTGTTCGGGCAGGCGACGCTGGAGCAGCGGGTGGGGGTGTACTCGCTGGCGCGCTATTTCCCTGCATTCTGGGGGGAGAAGGACACGCCTGAGGCGAGGCAACGGGGCCTGGTTCGCAGCTTCAAGGTGCTGGCACACGAGACCGGGCACATGTTCTCGCTGGAGCACTGCACGCGCTACGAGTGCATGATGAATGGGTCCAACTCGCTCGGCGAGATGGATCGGGCTCCGGGGTTCCTGTGTCCTGTGTGCCTCAAGAAGCTGCAGTGGAACTTGAGGTTCGACGTGAGAGCGCGCTATGGGCGGCTGCGCGATCTGTATCGCCGCGAGAAGATCGAACCCTGGGCGAGCTGGATCGACAAGAGGCTGCGTCGGATCGGTCCTGCGCCCGCCCCGCTCTGACCGCTCAGCGTCAACGGTGGTACAGTCGCCGGACTCCCATGCGTGTCATCGTTCTGCTCTTCATCGTCATCGCAGCTTCGATCACCTGGTACGTGCGTCGCGTGATCGCGCGCAAGCGGCTGCGTCAGATCGACGAGGGCCAGCTTTGCATCGCATGAGGGGGGCATCGGATGTGATCGTGCAGGGCGACGAGGTTCGCTGCCAGCGGTGTGGCATGACGGCGAGCTTGTCGGCGTTGAACAGGAGCGACGTGACCGAGGAGGAGCTCAGGAATCTGACGTCGCTCGACTGAAGGCGGGCAGGGGCGCTTGTATAAGTGCGGCGAGACAAAACGAAACGGCGGTCCGGGAGCGACCCAGACCGCCGAGACATGTTGCTAGCGCGTAGCCCGACTCAGGGGGCCTTCGGCGGCTCAGCCGAAGGAGCCGCGGGGACCTCGCCCGAGGGCGCCGCCGGAACGTCAGCCTTGGGGGCATCCGGGGTGGTCGGGACGGCCGGGGCGCCGCCGCAAGCATACGCCAGAGCAGAAAGCGCGAGAGCAACAAGTACGAACTTCTTCATGGGCTAGCCTCCAATTCTACGAGTTGTTCCGCGTCAATTGCCCGCGGCTCCCTTCAAGACGCCTGACCGGAACGAAACGGCTCACGTGAGCCACCAGACATGCGTCGAACGTCTAACGGGGGGACACTACTCGCAGCTGTGCTCCCATGGCAAGATTGAGGTAACCCCGTGAAGGCGAGCTTTCAGAATCGGCGCTTGAGGCTGGTCGAACCAGCCGAGGCGCCCTCTGCAAGCTCCGGCGCGGAATCCGTCGCCGCTGAACCCCGCGCTGAGGCCCCCAAGCCTGAGCAATCGATGGCCGGCGCGATCAGCGCCCTTCCTGACGAGCAGCTCGTCGCCCTCGGGCTCAAAGGCAACGTCGCGGCGTTCGAGACCCTGTATCGACGTCACGTCGCGTTCGCACTTCATCTCGCTATCCGCATCGCAGGCTCCAATCGCGATGCCGAAGACGTGGTCCACGATGCTTTCGTCAAAGCCTTCGAGAAGCTGTCCGAGCTTTCGGACGCTGCGCTCTTCAGGGCCTGGCTCGGCTCGATCGTGGTGCACGGGGTCCGCTCTCGGATGCGCCGTGCGCGTCTGATGAAGGCGCTCGGACTCGGCGGCTATGCGGACCCTGTGGAAATCGACTCCATCGCGAGCCATGCGGCTTCGCCCCTGGTTCGCGCGCAAATCGCGCAAGTCTACGCGCTGCTCCAGACGCTTCCGACCGACGAGCGGATCGCGTGGACGCTGCGCGCAGTGGAAGGCCACGAGCTGGAGACCGTGGCGCAGCTGACCCGTTGCTCGCTTGCTACCGTCAAGCGTCGCATCTCGCGTGCACAGCAGTGGCTCGACGAGCACTTCGTGGAGACCGGTGCTGATCAGGAGCTTTCGTCATGACCCGTCGTGGCGTGCCTCCCATTGAACCGTCGGACCTTCGGGATCACGCCGACGAAGAGCAGATCGCGCGCATCTGGGAGCGCATCGAAGGCGATCTGCACATGGTCGAACGATCGCGCACGCCAGCGCGCAGGTGGCCGCTGATGGTCGCTGCTGCCGCAGCGGTCGCGTTCAGCGGAGGCGTGCTGTCCGGCAAGATGATCTGGCAGCTGCCAGCGGACAAGAGCGCGCCGTCGGTGTTGAAGTCGAGCGACGAGCAGCCGGTGTACGACGTGCTCGCTGCTGGAACGCAGGAGCGCACGTTCCCGCTGCGGGGCGGCGGCAAGCTCACGCTGTCGCCCGGCGCTACCGTGGAGGTCGTTCGCAGCGATGACAGCTCGCTGTCGCTGCGGCTCGTGCACGGCGAAGCCTCGATCGATACTGTGCACGGAAAGCAGATGCTTGCAGTCCTCGCTGGCGAGGCAACGCTCTCGATGCCGAGCGGCAGTGCGATGCGAGTGAGCCGAAGCCCGGACGACACCCTGGATGTGAGCGTGTCGGACGGCACGGTGCACATCATTGCGCCCTCTGAGCCGCTGCGCAGCCTTGTGAGTGGCGAGCGCGCGGTGTCGATCCCGACCCGGACCCAGGTCAGCTCGATCGCGCCGACCACGCCGGTGCGCCATTCGCAGCTGCCGCCCCTGCCCCAGACCGAACGCACCTCGACCGATACGTCGAGAGTGCTGGTCTCGGCCGCGCCTGACTGGCGTGCCCAGAGCAACGCGGGCAATGCTTCTGAAGCGCTCCGGCTGCTGCGCAATCAGCCGGACGGTGTCCGGGGAGCGATCCACTCTGCACGTTCCGCGCACGAGCTGATGGAGATCTACGACCTGGTGCTTAGCAGCGGCGAGCCTGCCGAGAAGGCGCTCATGATCGAGCTGCTTCTGCGGATCTGGGACGCGTTTCCGGGTGGTGGGTACGGCCAGGTGGCCGCAATCAAGCTGACCGACCTCTACAAGGCTGCGGGCAACGACGCCGAGATGCGCAAGTGGGCCGAGCGCGCTTCAACCACCAAGGGCCCGAACACCGAGCTCGCGCTGTGCAAGAACATCAAGACTGCTCACGGCGAAGAAGCGGTGAGGCTCGCCAAGGAGTATCTCGCCAAGTACCCTGAGGGGCAGTGCAAGGAAGAAGCTGAGCGCGTCGCCGGCGGCGATGACAACACTACCGACGACGAGCAATCCGCAGCCGATGCAGGGTCGGACAGCGCGAAGTAGACCGGCGCAAACTGCCTCTTCCAGATGACTGATGCCACCGGGCGCTTCCTGGGCTATCTCAGCCGATACCCCGATGGTGGAGCCTGCAACCGCGTCCAGGTCATGCGGCGGCGTCAGTGCGCGACGCGTCCTGCTCCCCATTGCGATCTGCGCGGCCATCGGAATCTCTGCGTTCGCTCCGCGGCCGGCTCTGGCCCAGACGCCGCGATCCGCGGCCGGCCCATCCAAGTCGATCGAGCTTCGGGCATCGTTCTCGGCCGCAGCTTCGAGCTACTTCCAGGAACCACGCCTGCGTCGTCTGCTCTCGATCGAGCTGCAGAACCTCGCCACGGTGTCATCGAATCCTTCAGGCCCGCTCGGCGATCAGGTGGCCTGGGCCTGGATCGATCTGCCAACGGAATCGACGGTGAGCATCGAAGCGCGCGTTGCGGGCACGCCAGCGCTTCGCCGGACCATCAGCATCGAAGGGCTGGGGCCAGATGCAGCAGCACGTCATGTTGCGATCGCTGCTGCCGAGATGATTCGGTCGCTCGCGCACCCGTCGCGTGTGCGCAAGCCTGCGGCAGGCAAGTCGCCGTGCTGTGAGCAGCTCGAGACCTTGGCCCATTCGATGCCCGCTCTGGTGTGGAACGGTGGGGCGAGCGCTGCTGCGATCACGGGCGAGCCGATGATCCTGGGTGGAGCGTCGATCGGGCTCGGGCTGCGATACCATCACACCGGAGCTCGGGTGACGGCTCGCTGGCTCGGCGGCAGGCCAGCGTTTGGAACGCTCAGCTGGCTCGAGGCAGGACTCGGCGTGGACCATCGATTCAGGCTGCACCCTTCGTGGCGCCTGTGGTTGGGCGCCAGCGCAGCTGCAGCGTCCCTGCAGCTAGGCGGCGCACAATCGGTGGATGGTGAAGTGGGGCGCCACAGCACCTGGTCAGCGCGGGCTGGCGGGAGCTTGGGCGTGGAGACGCGCCTGGGCGACTCGACGTGGCTCGGGTTGGCCGTGGAGCCTGGGGCGATCTTGCGACCCGTCGCTTATGACGATCCGTCTGGGTCGGGCAAGGTCGGCGGGGCATGGATCGGGTTCGACCTTTCGCTCCAATACGATCGTCGACCGTGACCTGAGCGAACCGTGGTGCGACGCGATTTGGCCGTCGACTCCATGGATGGCTTCTTGCATAATACCCTTGCGCCATTGTTGTCTTTGTGGCGTGATTTTGAAAACAGGCGCGTTTCAAGGTCCAAGCAGTGTCGGAGCGCCACTGCAAGGTGTGCAAGTTTGAGCCAGACCACGCACCCGCTGTCAGGTCGTCAAGGGTGGGAGCAAATCCTACCCGGACTGGACCACTTGCATCTCCCCGTCGATTCAACCCTGTCCGTATCCACAAGGAGCGAGCCATGCGTCTAGGCACCCACTTGGCGATTGCGCTGCTGGCCCTTGCCCCAGTCGCGGTGAGCTGCGGGCAACTTGCGACAGCAGACGCTCTTGGTTCCGAGAGTGTCGTGCCTGGCTCGCAGCAGTTCGCGCCCGGCACGATCGGCAACCAGTGCATCCCTCAAGACGACGGTTGCCAGTGGTTGTCCAACGAGTGCGCGGCCGACCCGGACTGTGCCAAGTGGTACCAATGCATCCTGTCGTGCAAGGCGGACAACACGGTGGATGCGTGCTTTGCGACGTGCAACGGGACCGGCAAGGTCTCGGCGGAGCGTCAGAAGCTGCAGAAGTGTCTGCTGACCTCCTCGAATTGCCTTGGCTCCAACCCGGTGCCGGGCGGGGCTGGAGGGACGGAGAAAGGTGGCACCGGAGGGTCGGACTACAGCGGCGGAGCGGGAGGGGGCGCATTGAACGGGGATGCGAGCGCCACTGCGGATCCAGACGCGAATGCCTGGTCTGCCACGGAATCCCAGTACGAGAACTGCCACCAGTGCGCGTACACGGAGTGCATCTCGCCGCTGTGCCAGGCCAGCTCCCAGCCCGACGTCTGCTACCAGTTCAAGGCTGAGTTCGTCGCCACCTGCATGGACAAGAATCCCCCGACCGAGGCGGCCCTCGAGATCTGCCTGTGGGAAGAGCAGCTGAAGAACGCGACCGAGCCCACGGATCCTCATCCAGTCTGGATCGCCGCTGGTGTCACCAAGTGCGTGGATGAGACCTGTCCTCACCTCTGCACGCCTCCGGACTACCAGGCGTGCATCGCGTGCCAGCGCACGAACTGCAAGGATCAGTGGGACGAGTACCTGGCCAGTGCAGATGCCCAGGACTACCAGTGGTGCCGTACCAAGTGCGACTTCGGGGCAGAAGGCAAGCCCGTGCCCGATGCCTCCGCGTGCAAGAAGGCGTGCGCCGACGACTTCCCGGAAGGGCAGGCCATCGTGGGGCAGCTTCTGGGCTGCAAGGTCGACAAGTGCAACGGCGCGAACGTCTGCGCTGGGCTCCCCTGAGCTGAGCGTCCCGACCCTGCCTTCTCAGACGAACTCCCTGTCCTCTGCTGCGACATCCTGGCGCGTGAAGCGGAACAGATGAGGAGGGCGTCCGCCCTGTGCCCCCGTGCTCCCTGCCATCACTCCTGCGCGCTCGATCAAACCGATCTTGAGCAGCTTGGTGCGGAAGTTCGAACGGTTGAGCGTGCGACCGAGGATCGCCTCGTAGACGCTCTGCAGCTCCTCGAGGCGGAAGGTGTCGCCGAGCAATCGCGCCGCGATGTTGGTGTAGCGCAGCTTGCCGCGAAGACGGCTGAGCGTGGTCTGCAGGATCTCGTCATGGTCGAACGGCAAGCTTCCACGCGGGATGCGGCTGAGCTCGATCCAGGCACCTGCTGAGCCTGGCTCGATCGGCAGACGCGCGGCGCTCAAGGCCATGTGGGCGACGGTGACCGTGCGTCCACGCGGATCGCGGAAGAGCGCGTCAAACGTTGCGACCTGCTCGAGGTGCAGCCCAGCGGCATGATCGGCAGCGAGCCCGGTCTTGGTGACCAGCGCCCGACGGGCTGCGAACTCCAGGGTCTCGTCGACGCGCACAGCGACGCCGGGCAGCGCGAGGGCGCCGAGGAAGGGTTGCTCGGTGCGGCGCAGGAGCAGAGCGTGCAGCTTGGCCCGATCGGCGTGAAGGAGCACGACATCGACGGACAGGATGGGGCGTTCGAGCTGGGAGGGGGTGGGCCGGGCCTGGGAGCGCTTCATGTTAGATTGTGAAGAAACTAAACAGATCCTCGCCCAAATGCAACATGGATCGAAGCAATGAATGGAACTGCTGCACGTCAGCTTGACACGCTCTCATGTTTGGTTAGAATCTAACTAAACAAAGGAGCCAGCCATGCTGCCGTCGTTGTCCCCCATCTGCCCCAGCCGCGCTTCGCGCCTGCACCGCACGCTGCCCTGCTTCGCCGCCGAGCCGCTGCCGATGTCGATCGAGCCGGCTTCCGTGTTCGACGCCGGCATGCGCAACCATCACATCGCCAACACGGCCTATCCGATCGCACACACGCGCACGGTCTGGCGCTACCGCAAGGCCCCTGAGGAGCACGAGGCGCTGCTTCGAGAGGCGTTTGCCGCCCAGGGACGCATGAGCTTGTACGCTCACATCCCGTTTTGCGAGAACCGTTGCGCCTACTGCGAGTACACCGTGGTCGACCGCCACGAGCTGTCGATCGAGGAGCGCTACCATGCGGCGCTCCTTCGTGAGCTCGATGTCGACATCGAGCGTCTCGGCCTGCAAGGAACGCTTCTGGTCGGCTTCGACATCGGGGGAGGAACCCCCTCCATCCTCGACCCGGCCCGTATCGGGGAGCTGGTCGCCCGCGTCCACCGAGGCTTCCGTCTCGCTCCCGACTACGGCATCAGCATCGAGACCACCCCCAAGATCGCTGCCAACCACCCGGAGCGTCTTGCCGCCTATCGCTCCTTTGGCATCGACCGGATCAGCATGGGGTTGCAGATGGTCAACGCCCACCTGCTGCAGGCCTACGGCCGCGACGGCAACGCCAGCCTGCATGCGCGCGCTGCCGAGCAGATCTCCAAGGCAGGCTTCCGCCGGTTCAACGTGGACCTGATGTACGGCTTCGCCTCGCAGACACCCGCAGACTTCGCGAGCACGATCGCGCAGACCCTGGAGCTGCACCCGGACGTGATCACGCTCTACCGCATGCGCTACAAGGGCACGCGTGTGGCGGCCGAAGCTGCGGATGTGGAGCTGTCGCGCGTGGTGGAGCTGTCCGAGCTCGCGCACCGCCTGCTTGCGGATGCGGGCTTCCACGCCAACCCGGGCAAGAACACCTTCTCCCGAGATGCATCCGAGGCCGGCACGAGCGCCTACCTGACCGAGCGCGTCGTGTGGAGCACTCCCTATCTCGGCATCGGGCTGGGCGCGCAGACCTTCACCAACAACGTGCTCGCCTACAACCACGGCGCAGCGAGCAAGAAGATGGATCGCTATCTCGGCGCGGTCGACGCAGGCCAGCTCCCGATCCAGGACCTCTACCATCTGCCCCCCTCCGAGGGCATGGCGAAGATGATCGCGGTGTCGTTCTACTTCGGCGAGATCAACCTCGCCGCGTTTGCACTTCGCTTCGGCATCTCGCTCGAACGAGCGTTCCCACGCGAGGTCGCGTTCGCGGTCGACCACGGGCTCATGGAGTACGCCGGCCGCGCGCTTCGCCTCACCCGCGCCGGCGCTCGATGCTTTCCGGGCGTGGTGTCGCTCTTCTACTCGGACGCGGTCAAGAGCCACCTGATGTCGCTTTGAGGAGGCTGCACATGGACACCCAAGGCTTTGCCAACATCCTGCTGAGCGGCCCGTGCAACCTGGCCTGCCCCGACTGCATCGGCTCCAGGCTCGAAAGCGGCGTTCACCTGTCGAGCCTCGACCGCTGGCCGCTGCCTGGACTCGCGCGGTTTGCCTCGATCCTCCTGGAGCGCGCCATTCGCGAGGTCTCGCTGACCGGTGTGAACACCGAGCCGATGCTCTATCGCCACCAGCCGCGCCTCCTCGAGTGGCTGCGCAGGTCGCTGCCGGGCGTGCGCATCTCGCTGCATACCAACGGCACGCTCGTGCTGCGCAACCCGGGCGTGTTCAACCTCTACGACCGCGCCACCATCTCGCTGCCTTCTTTTCGCGACTCGACCTGCCGGGCCATGACAGGCAGCGCCCGCGTGCTCGACCTCGGGCGCATCCTGCAGGTCGCCACCATCCCGATCAAGATCTCGACGCTCGTGACTGCTGCCAACGAGGAGGAGCTGGACGAGATCCTTTCGCGCTGCAGGTCGCTCGGGGTGCGACGCCTGGTGCTGCGCAAACCCTGGCAGAAGCTCGGACCGTTCGAGCCTTTGCGCGGGCACGCGCCTGTCAGGAGCCACGGCGGCAACCCGGTCTACGATCTCGACGGTCTCGAGGTGACCGTCTGGGACTTCCACAGGGCCCAGCTGGACTGCGTCAACCTGTTCGCCGATGGGACCATTACCAGCGACTACGAGCTCGCGCGAGGCGCCCATGCTTGAGCTCGAATTCAAGACCAGGATGGCAGGCTGCGATTCGGTGCGCACCGTGGGCGGATTCCTGGGCTCGTTCGATCCTCCGCACTGCGGACATGGGTGGATCGTCGCGCGCCTGCTCGATCGCTTCGAAGTCGTTGTGGTGATGCTCCCATCCTTCCACTTCGAAAAGCAGGTGCGTCCGCCCCTGAACGCGACCTTGGACCAGCGCATCGAGATGCTGCAAGCCCTGCGCGCTACGTCTCCTGATCGAATCCACCTGGCTGTCGCCCACGAGGTGCTCTACCTGCGCCTTGCAGCGTGCCTCGCAGCAACCTTTCCGCGAGCCGAAGTGGGGTTGGGAATGGGAGATGACAGCTTCCGCCGATTGCTCGACTCGAGAGCCTACTTCGAGCGCAAGGCGATCCCGTGGGCAGCCGCCGAGGATCATGCGCTGTCGCGTCTTGCCAGGCATGTTGTGGTGTTCGGGCGCTCCGGCGCACTGCCGGGTGCAGTCGACGTCCCGGCTTCGATTCGCGAGATCTCGTCCACCGCGGTGCGGGAGCGGATTCGCGCGCTGAGAAACGAAGGCGCGGCGCCCTGCGACTGGAGGTCACGCCTGCAAGGGTGGGTGCTGCCGGAGGTCCTCGAGGCCATCGAGCAGCACGGTCTCTACCGTTGAGCCGTCATCCACCCTGGAACGACACGCCGAGCCCTCCAGCGGGATTCGGGTCAGGCGGACGCGTGGGAACCGTGGGAGCCGGTCGAGGCGGCCGCGGCGGCGGCGGTGGTGGACGGACCACGGTCGGTCGCGGAGGAGGATTGTAGGTCTCGCCGGGTTCTCCCGGGGGAGGCTGCGCGAATGGTCCCGGGGGCGGAGGAGGCTCGGTTGCGATCATGGCGCCCGGATCCGGATCAGGACGAACCATCGCCCCGTTGTCCGGGGGCGGAGGCGGAGGCGGGGGAGGCGGAGGGTAGGGGTAGGAAGCGTCGTAGGCACGGCTCCCTCCGCATGCAGCAGCCCCCAGCGAGAGCGCAGCGACCATGAGGCCTGCAGCGATCTGCCGCGGATAGGAGGGGATGAGCCGCGACGATCTCGGGCGTGCGCACGCACTTCGCAGCAGGGTCATGGTCGGGTCTCCACCAGGCAAACGAGACAGAACGCTCCATCTTACACCCGTCGGCGTGCGGCCACCGGCCTTGATCCCGCCAGCGCACGCGGCTACCCGGATCGATCATGCTTCTACCTCTGCTGCTCGCTTTGCCCGCAGAGCCTCAAGGTGCCTACCATCCGCCTGTCGACGAGGTCGCCTCGGTCCATGCCGACGCACTGCGAGCGCACCGGAGCGAGCCCCGTGCAGCACGAGCCTACCCGCACTCGCCGCCGGTCCGGAGCAAGGTGCAGAGAATCGTCTACGGCTACCTTCCGTACTGGGTCAGCGACGTCTCCGAGATCAAGTGGGATCTCATCACGCACCTCGCGGACTTCTCCATCGAAATGAGCGCTGATGGAACGCTGGGAGACAAGCACGGCTGGCCTGACAAGGCCTTGATCGACACTGCGCACAAGGCGGGTGTGAAGGTCGAGCCTGTGTTCACCCTGTTCAGCGCAACGGCTCTGTCGACCCTGCTCAACTCTGCGACGAACCGCGCGACTGCGATCGAGAACATCATCGACGAGATGGAGGCCGGAGGGGCGGACGGCGTGTCGCTCGACTTCGAGGGGGTTCCGGCCAACGCGAAGGATGGGCAGACAGCGTTCTTCAAGGAGCTTCGTGCGCGTCTGATCGCGCGCGGTCATCCTGCGGCAGGCATCTCGATCGCAGCGCCGGCCGTGGACTGGTCCGGAGCCTTTGACATCCCGGTGCTGCTCGACAGCATCGATGTCTATTTCATCATGGGCTACGACTTCTTCTGGAGCGGATCGTCGATGGCCGGTCCCTCTGGGATCTTCCGCACCAACGATCAGTGGCTCCCCGCCGCGTCATGGACCGGCCTTCGCTCCGTGGTGACCACAGCGCACCAGTCCGGGGAGGCGAAGCGCAAGAAGATCGTCTACGGCGTGCCCTACTACGGAAGGGAGTACACGACCGACGGCAATACGTGGCCATCGAACGCAGGCTCGAACGTGGGCGCGAGAACCTATTCCGTCGCCCGGGAGATGCTGGCCAACGCGACGCCCAAGTTCTTCGACGACGGCATCTGCCAGCCGGCCATGATCTGGCAGGCATCAGGGGTGTGGCATCAGCTCTGGTACGACGACGAGCAGAGCCTGCGATGCAAGTACGACCTGGTTCTTCAGCAGGAGCTCGGTGGAACAGGGATGTGGGCCCTGGGAAGCGACAAAGGCTACTCCGAGCTGTGGAATCTGCTCGACACCGCGTTCAGCGCGCCTGCTGCGCTCGATACCGGAAGTCGCGATGCTCCGATCGTGATCGGAGCGTTCCCCTACGAAGACTCGCGAGACACCTCCAAGGGGGGCTTCCGCTACTTCAACTACTACTCGTGCAAGGACACGGCGGCCGAGTACGGCCGTGAGTTCGCGTACAGCTTCGACGTCTGCCAGAAAGGCACGGTGCATCTCCAGGTCGATGCGGTGGGAGGCGATGATCCGGACCTGCACCTGCTGAGCGATCTCAAGGAGAGCGCCTGCATTGCGCGGGCGGACGTGACGATCGATCAGGCGCTGGAGCCGGGGCGGTACTTCGTGGTGGTCGACACGTACGTGTCGGGCAACGTGGAGCAGGAGGGGCCGTACACGTTCAAGGCATCATTCACCGCGGATCCGGGGACCGCGGGGTGCCCGACCGGCACCACGTGCGAAGCCGGCAAGTGCGTGTGCGAGGGAGGGCAGGTCCTCTGCGGTGAGCAGTGCAGGGACACGTCGTCGGACCCGCAGAACTGCGGCGCCTGCGACAAGATCTGCAAGACAGGGGAGTCATGCATCGCTGGCAAGTGCCTGGTTGCGGATGGAGGCGTGGAAGGGGGAGCGGAGGCAGGGGTGGACGCATCCAAGGATGTTGCGCTGGACCCGGCCGTGGCAGAGGGGTCGACAGGTGAGGCGGGGGGTCAGGACGCAGGGCCGGTGGTGGCCTGGAGCGGGTCTGAGGAGAACTCGGGCTGCTCGTGCAGGACGTCGTCTGCGACCGGGCCACGGTGGGGGTGGCTGGTGGCGGGGCTTGCAGCGATCTTGATGGGAATTCGGGGAAGAAAAGCGCGCGCCAGGGGTTGAAGGGAGCGGGCGGAAGACAGCCTGAAAAAGTTCTGTCAAAAACTGTACACGCGTTCAGGCATCATCTAGGGTCGCGACCATGAGTCCCAACACCTTGGCTCCCTACGTACTGCAAACCCTCGCCAAGTACCAATTTGAGGGGCGGATGTGCTCCCTGGACGATCTGGCCGCGGAGATTCGGGTGCGGCGAGCAGATCTGCGACGGACCGTGAGTGCCCTGCACCGCGAGGGGTTCGTCGATGCCCTGCGGATGCGCCTGACCCTGTCCGGCTTCGCGCTCGCAAGAGCTGTCGTGGCCGTGCCCCTTCCTGAGCTCCGGTCGCCCTGCAAACCCTGCGAAGCCGCAGCCTAGCCAGCCCGTAAGTTGTCCCTTCCCGACAGCGCGTGATAGGCGCCGGGTGGCACGATTGTCCAAATCGGGCTCCGGGCAGAGCCGGGCAGCAACGGAAGTGGCAGGTGAAGGATGCCGGTTTTCGAGCACGCGACCAAGCAGCTGCACCTCAAGATCGTCTACTACGGCCCTGGCATGGGGGGTAAGACGACGAACCTGCAATACCTGCACGCCAAGAGCCGTCCGGAGATGAGGGGCAAGCTGATCACCCTCGCGACCGAATCCGAGCGGACCCTCTTCTTCGACCTGCTTCCGGTGACCCTGGGCGTGTACCGTGGCTACCAGGTGCGCTTGCACCTGTGCACGGTGCCTGGGCAGATCGCGCTCGACAAGACCCGGCGCCTGGTCCTGCAGAACGTCGATGGGGTCGTGTTCGTGGTGGACAGCCAGGAGCTCGCCCTCGACTTGAACATCGAGAGCATCCGGAACCTGGAGCTGAACCTTGCGGCGCAGGGCGACGATCCGACGCGCAAGCCGATGGTGGTGCAGTACAACAAGCGCGACCTTCCCTACATCCTGGACACGGCGCGGCTCCACGAGCTGCTGGGGGTTCCGGACGGCACGCCGGAAGTGGATGCATGCGCGAAGTTGGGGTGGGGCGTGCCCGAGACGCTCAAGAAGATCGTCACGGCCTGCCTGCAGCTCGTAGCGGATCCTGCCTCGAGGCCAGAGGGAAGATCGCCTTCCATCCTACCTGGCGTACGCGCATCGATGTTCCCGGGCGGGCGTCCTGCGGGGTTGGACGTGAAGCTTCCTGCTCCTGCGAGGCTTCCTGGAGGGCTGCGGCATGTTCCCCCGACGACCCGGCAGACGCGGGAAGTGCTGCCGACGATCGAGCGCACGCCAGCGCGCAGACGTGCAGGTGGCAGAAGCGCTTGATGGGAAGCTTCCCATCCGATGACGGGATGGGTGCGATGGTAAGGTCGGTCAGGTGCCCTGGCATCCGAGCAGGACGCTGATCTTGGCGGCGGTGTCGGCTTGCACGGTGGTGCACGTGTCAGGGCAGAGCTGGATCGAGGTCGGGTTGGCGTTGTTGTCGTAGTACCAGCCGCCGGCCACGCACTGGCTCGCATCGGTCACGCGCGTCAGCTCCTGCGGGTTCCCCCCGCCTCCCGGCGTGTACTGGATCTTGATCTTGTCCGGATCGACCAGGCCCGCATCGCTGGTCGGCATCTGCCAGGTGCACGCGATGGCGCTCTGCTGGATCTGCTTGAGTGCGTCGATGAACGCCTGCGGGTCGCCGTCGCCCACGTTGTAGTAGTGGCAGTTGGCGGCGCCCGAGCAGTAGTTGGCATGCTGCGGCGCACCGCCCGCGGTTGCGATGGTCTCGAGGTTGCCGAAGTTGGCGCCGGTCATGCCGATCACGTAGGTGCGGATGCCGGTCGCGGCGAAGTGCTGGGATGCGATGTTGGCCAGCGCGGGAATGCTCGTGTTGCACGAGGTCGGGCTGCCGTCGGTCACCAGGATCCCGATCATCACGCGCCCGGGCGTCTGCGCTCCCACCGTGTACTTCGCAATGCCCCGAAGCGCACCCTCGGTCGGGGTGTTGCCCCCAGGAGAGTGGGAGTTGAGCGAGGCGATGATGGCGTTGGCATTTCCCGGCAGAAGGGCCATGGGTACCGCAGGCGTGTCGTAGACGTTGCCGTTGCACGCGGAGCTGATGGCGGTGCTGAAGAACTGAAGGGCAACGCCCATCCCATTGGAGGAGGGGGCTTGCACGAAGCCTGCGACCGCGTTGATCGCCCTGCACCACTTGGAGGCGGTGGTCCCTCCGACGTTGCAGTCCGAGCCCATGCTTCCGGTGACGTCGAGCATGAGATACATGTCCAACGGCATCGGCTTGGCTTCAGCGGTGGCTTGGGCGCAGGCAGAGTCCTGGTTGAGCTCCGCGTCGAACACCGGAGCGTCGTAGTTGAACGAGACATCATTCGTGTGGGCGTCGACGCCTGCTCCGCCTGCGCCTGCGCTTGCTGCGGAGCCGCCTTGTCCGGATGCTCCTGCGTTTCCGGCGACCGAGCCGTCAGGATTGATCAATCCGCCCGCAGCTCCAGCCTTGCCAGCGCCGCCCTTTCCCCCGCCGCCGTCGGTCAGGAATCCGTCGCTCGGGGGAGCCGTTGCCGAATCGCCCCCGCCGCAAGCAGAGCCGATCACCAACGCAGTGAATGGCATAAGGCCCAAGACCCATCGACTGCAGCTCGTCGCATTCATGTTTCCATGCTCTCGCTTTCGTGACTTCAGCGCAAGAGGCGCCCGCAACGTGTCTGCCTGTTCGGCACGACGCGTCGAAGACGGGAAATCGTGATTGGGCTCAGTTCAATGCGGAGGCGTGGTGTTGACGTTCGGACCAGACACCAGACCGGATGCGCGTCTGCACGGTCGCGTCATCCACCACCTCGATCTCGTCGCCGCGAAAGACCTGCTCGAGCTCTTCCCTCAGGAAGGTGGTCAGGGCGGACTGCAGCACCTTGGGATCGACGCGAAGGCCGCCGAGGCGAGACGGCGCACGATCGCGAATGTGACGCGTCGCGGCCAGCAGCAGGGAATGCTCGAGCGGAAGCATGTCGGCTGGATCCGGGATCAGCGGTCTGAACTTGTACACCAGGCGGCTCGCGTGCTGGATCTCGTACGCAGCGATGAAAACCCGCTTGCGTGCCATGAGCAACTCCTTCGCAGTCGTGGCGCGTTGTGAGGCGCTGATCTCGCGGAGCGATGCACCCGGAGGATCAGGCAGGAGTAGGTAGAACCTACCAAACGGCGGGAGGGGCCGCAAGTGGAAGATCCGCAGTATTTCCCTGCGCATCGCGCCATGAAACGCGCTGAACGCTGCACGGCGCAAACCGTGATGGGATGGTCCGATGCATGGGAAGGAAGGACGGGAAGGTGTCAGGGGCAAGTGGCGAATGCGGTGCGGATTGCGTCCAGGTCGGCAAGGATCTCGGCCTGGCTCTTCCCTTCGTAGAATTGCCCTGTCCCACCTGCCGCCGCGATCTGGTTCCAGTCGGCCGGCGTCCAATCGTAGGACTGCCCGGGATCACCCACTCCCACCACGTAGGTCGGCACTTTCGGGGTTCCGGCCGCGTATGGCTGCACTGCGTTGACCGCGTCAATCGTCGACGGATTCGTGCCGCAGTCGTTCGGAATTCCATCCGTGAGCATCACCACTGCAACGCGGTGGCCGGTGCCCTGCGCCCTCGCCTTGGAATACTGAAGCACACCTTGCAGGGCCACCGCCATCGGAGTAGCCGCAGTGGGGACCTGGGCGTCAAGCCACTGGTTGAGGGCCGTGAGCTGCGCTGGAACCGAAAGCAGGTCCACTGCGATCGCCGGCTTTGCGAAGTCCGAGACCACGCAGGAGTTGGTGCTGAGCGGGAAGTACTGCATCCCGACTCCGATGTTCGCAGATGCAGGCTCTGCGATGAACGCCTTGGCGGCGCCGACCATCGCCTGCAGCCGCGTGATGCTCGTGTTCGTGAACGTCGTCATCGTCGATCCCGATTCATCGAGCAGGATCACCAGATCGGTCGTGGGACAGGCGCTGCACACAGAGTTGGTGCACTTGGTCGGCAGCGCGCACTTGGTGCCGCAGGCGCCGCAGTTGTTGTCGTTGTTGGCGAGATTGACGCACGCTCCCGAGCAGTCGGTCAGCCCGCCCGTGCACACGCAGCCGCCGCTCACGCAGCTTTTGCCTCCGGTGCACTTGGTGCCGCAGGCGCCGCAGTTGTTCGGGTCCGTGCTGAAGTCCGGGCATGCTCCGTTGCACGCGGGCACGTTGCCCGGGCACCAGCACTGGCCGCTGGAGCAGGTCTGGCCCGCGCCGCACGCATGGTTGCACGCTCCGCAATTGTACGGGTCGCTCGCGGTATCGATGCACTGGCCGTTGCACGGCGTCTTGGCGCACAGACACGTCTTGTTCTGGCAGCTGTAGCCGGTCGCGCACTTGGCATTGCACGTGCCGCAGTTGTTGGGGTCGACGTTCAGGTCCACGCAGGTGCCGGAGCAGATGGTCGCGTTGGAATCGCACACGCACGTGCCGCTCTTGCAGGTTGCCGCCGAAGGACATGCATTGCCGCACGAGCCGCAGTGGTTCGGGTCGGCGTTCTTGTCCACGCATTCGGAGCCACACTGGTTGTCGGCCGGGCACACGCAAGCACCCGACGTGCACTTCTGCAGTCCCGGGCACGTCGCCCCGTCGTCGATCTTCCCACTGCAGTCATTGTCCTTGCCATCGCAGGTGTCGCTCGCTCCGGGGTGGACCGTCGCATCGTTGTCGTCGCAGTCCTTTCCACCGCAGACGACCGGCGCACTGCCATCCTTGTCCTTGTCGAGCGCCTGCCAGGTGCAGATCGACTTGGAAGGGTCGCACTTGATGTCCGTCTTGCAGGCGTCGCCGCCGAGCTTCTTCTCGCAGTCGGCCGTGGTCGCGCACGCCATGCTCGGGATGCAGCCGGTCAACGGATCGCACGTGTAGTCTGCCTGGCACAGCTTGCTGTCAGGCTCGTGCACGCACTTGTTGCCCTTGCAGCTGTCCACGGTGCAGCTCACGCCGTCGTCGCACGACCCGCAGGGGCTGGAGCCGCCCGTGCCCGCCGCTCCCCCGGTCGCGCCTCCTGCCTTGCCCGCGCTGCCCGCTACGCCTCCGGTGCCAGCCGATGCGTCGTTGGTAGTGCCGCCAGCGCCACCTGCCCCGCCGGTGCCTGCGGCGCCGCCCGAGCCTGCTGCCGCGCCCGCCCCTTCGAAGAGCGGGTCGCCGGACCCGCCGCACGCAGCAGCGATCGCGCCGACGATCAGAGTGCATCCCGCGCCCGAAAGCCACCTGCTCTTGATCATGCTCATGTTCGCTGTACCCCTGCGCGAGCCACCGCCCTGGCGCACCCTGCGCAGTGCGGTGATACGGTCCGATGCGCCGAACCTTCCTGATCTTCAGGTCATCTGCATGCCGCCGCTCACTGGCACGTACAGGCCGGTCAAGAAGCGGGATGTTTCGCCGGCAAGAGCGAGCACCGCTCCAGCGACGTCCTCGGGCTGGCCGATGCGTCGCAGTGGGGTCATGCGCGCCATCATGTCCTTGCGCTCCTTGGGCAGGAAGCTGGTCGCATCGGTCTCGGTCAACCCCGGGGCCACCACGTTGACGCGGATCCCGTGCGGTCCCAGCTCCAGCGCGAGCGACTTCATGAAAGAATCGAGGCCTGACTTTGCCGTGCTGTGAGCGCAGAATCCCTCACCGGGATGACGCGACAGGCCGCTCGAGATCGCGATGATGCAGCCTGACTTGCGCTCGATCATCGACGGAATCACAGCTTTGCAGCAGAAGAACGCGGCCTTGAGCTCGCCGAGCAGCTTTGCTTCAAAGGCTTCCCAGGGGAACTCGACGAAGGGCACGACAGGGAAGCTGATCGACGCATTGGCCACGAGCGTGTCAATGGGACCGAGGCGCGCGCGCACTTCTTCGACCAGCTTCTGGACCTGCGCCGGGTCGCGCACATCGCCCTGCACAGCGATGGCTTTGCCATCGGCCTTGAGGATCTCCTCGACGACGGCACGGGCCGCTGGCTCACTCTGGAAGTAGTTGACGGCCACGTGGGCTCCCCGGGATGCGAGTAGCTTCGCGGTCGCAGCTCCGATGCCCCGGCTGGCTCCGGTGATCAGAACGATACGGTTCTTCAAGGTCATGGCGGCCTCCTGTATGCGCTCCCAGCCCAGGGATGTGTGGGCCGTAACGAGCAGCAGCCCACGCTGCCGGGAACCACGAATCGGCGTCAAGAGGGCGCCGAAGTTCCCCTTGACCGATCGTGCGCCCGGCGTAGGATGCGCCATCCAGGAGCACGAGCATGAAACGTCGCATTCTACCGCTATTCGCCCTCATCTTTGCCCTGATGCTGACCGCCTTCGCCTGCGACAAGAAGTCCGAGGAGCCTGCCAAGCCCACGCCTCCGGCAGCCACTCCTTCAGCACCTGCCCCCCAGCCTTCCAAGGCCGAGGCCGTGCCCGCATCGACGCCCACCGCGACCCAATCGGCTGCGCCCGTCAATCCGGCGCTCCTCAAGCCCGAAGCGGCCAAGGAAAAGGCGCCCGAGAAGTTCAAGGTCAAGTTCACCACGACCAAAGGCGATTTCGTCGTCGAAGCCACGCGCGCCTGGGCCCCCATCGGTGCCGATCGCTTCTACAACCTGGTCAAGCTCGGCTTCTTCACCGACATCGGCTTCTTCCGTGTCGTGCCCGACTTCGTCGTGCAGTTCGGCATCCATGGCAACCCGGAAGTCGCGGCCGCGTGGCGTACCGCCCAGCTGCAGGACGATCCGACGAGCAAGCAATCCAACGAGAAGGGCACACTGACCTTTGCCAAGGGTGGCCCCAACTCGCGCACCACCCAGATGTTCATCAACTACAAGAACAACGATCGGCTCGACAAGATGGGCTTCCCCCCGTTTGCCAAGGTCATCTCCGGCACCGAAGTGATCGACGCAATCAACAAGGAATATGGTGAGCAGCCCCAGCAGCCGACCGTCCAGTCCGAGGGCAACGCCTACCTCAAACGTGAGTTCCCCCGCCTCGACTACATCAAGTCAGCCACGATCGTCACGAAGTGACACCCGCAGCTGCCGCTGATCCAGCCCACGGTCCGGCGCTCCAGAACCTCCGACGTTCATGCATGCGATCACTGCTCGTGATAGGATGAGCGAGCGTCCTTTTCTTCTTTGCGGAGGTCGGTTGTGAGGAAGGTCTTCCGTTGGTCCGGGCCCATGTTGCTCGTTGCACTGGCTGGTGCCTGCGCGACCGGAACTGGAGTCGACGAGAATCCCGTCGGTTCCGCCGGAAGCGCGGGGGACCAGGCTGGCAGCGCCGGTGGCCCGGCAGGAGCAGGAGGCGGACTCGCCGGGGCTGCGGGCAATGGCGGCTCCGCTGGTAGCACGGCCGCCGGATCAGCGGGGACCGCTGGCGTGCAGGGCGGCGCTGCAGGCGCCGCGGGCATGGATGCCGGCGATGATGCGGCAGGCGCGGGCGGCGTCGATGGTTCGGCTGGCGGAGGCGGAATCGCAGGAAGCTCTGGTGCTGGCGGTCAGGCGGGCACGGGCGGAGCTGCGGGATCATCCGGCGCGGGTGGCAGCGCGGGCGCAGCCGGCGTTGCCGGCAGCGGCGGAGCGGCCGGAGGCGGCGGGCTCGCAGGCAGTGGTGGTGCAGCAGGAACCGCCGGTTCGGCTGGCAAGGGAGGAAGCGCGGGCACTGCGGGCACAGCGGGCACGGGCGGCACTGCAGGCACGGCAGGTACTGCAGGCACGGCAGGTACTGCAGGCACGGCAGGTACTGCAGGCACGGCAGGTACTGCAGGTACGAGCGGCACGGGAGGCACTGCGGGCACTGGCGGCACAGCAGGCACGGGCGGAGCTGGCGGTACAGGGGGCGTCCCGTGCATTCCTCCGGTCCTGGGCTCTTGCGATGACTTGCCCCAATGCGGCTGTCTTCCAGCGGAGAACTGCGACGTCATTTCCACAACTGGAGAGACGGCCTGTGTGCCCGGCGGGCAGACGCCGCCGTACAACAACTGCAACAATCTCGGGCAGTGCCAGATCGGTACGTCGTGCGTGGCTGGCGTGTGCAAGCCGTTCTGCGATTCCACCCTGGACTGTCCAGGATCGCCGTACAGGCAGTGCGATCAGGTCGTAGCGTCGGGCAACGTTCCGGTCCCTTCGTTCCTCGTCTGTACGCAGCAGTGCAATCCGAAGAACCCGCAGCAATCCACGGCTGTGTTCGCAGCGTGCGGCCCGAACACGCAGTGCGTGACCTCTGGCAACGGCTCATCGGACTGCATCGGCCCTGCGGGACTCGGAGGCGACATGTCCCCGTGCTCCAGCCCCCTCGACTGCAAGGGCGGGTTTGATTGCGTGAACACAGGGAGCCAGGTCGTTTGCCTGAAATGGTGCACATCCAGCCTGGATTGCCCAGGCTATCTCAGCTGCTATCCCTTCACCCCGGCGGTGTACGTGGGAACCACCCAGTACGGTGTCTGCAACTGAGCGCCCCCCTGCTTTCGTGCGTCGAGCCTTCGTACGACAATGGGCGCGGACGAGCTTCTCGGGGTACAATGTCCCCATGAAGCCCGGACGTGGCGCCTTTCTTTCAGGGATGGTCCTCGCAGGAACGGTTCTCGTCGCAGGCATGTCTTCCTGCGCGACCGCGGTCGACCCATCGGGCTTCCTGCCCGGCAGCGACGCAAGCACGGGAGGCACGGCGGGCGACAACACCGGAGGCAAGGGCGCTGCATATGCCAAGGGTGGCGGCGGTGGGACCGCTGCCAAGGGAGGATCTTCCGGCGCTGGTGGCACGACCCAAGGAGGAAGCGGTGGTGCTGGTGGCGAGGGCGGCAGCGGCGGAGGCGGAAACGGCGGTGGTGGCAACGGTGGCGGGGGCAATGGTGGCTCGGGCGGGGCTGGGGGAACCAGCGGCAAGGGCGGCAGTGGCGGCACAGGTGGAAGCGGCGGGTACGGAGGCAGTGGCGGCTCGGGCGGTGCGTGCGACGTGATCTGCCAGGAGTGCGCAGATCTGCAGGGATGGGCGGGAATCGTCTATGGGAGCTACGACTGCAGCGACTGCATCAGCTACCTGTGCGACGTCGAGCTGACGAAAGCAGACTCGGCCTGTCCGTCCGGCACCAACACCACGTGCTCGAACCAGTGCTCTGACGACACTTGCTTCTGCCAGTGCATGCTCGGCCAGCCCGCGAGCTGCTCTGCAGCGCTCGCGTCGGTCTACAACTGCATCTACACGTCCTGCCAATCGTACTGCAACTGATCGCGCGCGATAGCTGCTCGTCGAAGGTCACTGCCAGCGAGCGAGGTACGCCTTGCCGTTGGGCGCTGTCAGCATGTTGCCTATGCTCTAGTCACCGCGCCGCAGGGAGATCAAGGGAGCGCCCTGTGCTCAGGGCAATCGGGGGACCGCCGTCGAGTAGAACAGCCATCGTCCGAACAGCTCTGTGGCAATCGATACGACGCCAAGCGCGATCGCGGCTGACGCTCGGGTCGGCTCCGTGCCGATGAGCATCCACAGCGTCAGTGCGCTTGCGACCAGGAGCAATGCGGTGCGTGTGGCAAGGGCGGGAATCCATGTGGGTGGCATGCGCGCTCCGGTCCAACGGCGCATGGGCG
The DNA here is from genome assembly GCA_016218915.1 of Deltaproteobacteria bacterium. Taxonomy (GTDB): domain Bacteria; phylum Myxococcota_A; class Polyangia; order Polyangiales; family Polyangiaceae; genus JACRCQ01. The sequence continues at coordinate 9,709 of JACRCQ010000074.1, read as the reverse complement.
CGCCGCTTCGAAGGGAATGCACCGCGCTCGGCAGGCCCGCCAACAACACCGCCTCGGCGGCGGCAGCGAGCCACAGGATCAGGCGGAGTCCGGGCGCTTCCGGACAGAAGAGCGCGGCTACGGCTGCAACGGTCGTGGCGCCGAGAAGCAGCGCTGTTGCGACGTGCGCCACCAGGGTGAAGGAGCGGCTCCATCCGTCCAGGCAGGTTGCCTTGTATACTGCGCCCACGCTCGCGACGGTCGCCAGCCCCAGGACAGCGGCGATCCATCCCACGAGCTCCCGTGCGGGCAGCCAAGCAGCGTTGCCAAGCCATCTCGGGCTTGCGACGGCCCATGCGCCCCAGGCGATCAGGAACAGCAGGGCGCAGGCGATTTCGCGGCTGAGCGGCGACGTCCGCCAGCTGCGCAGAGCAAGGAACGCACGCGACGGGACGCCGAGGTGCAGCAGGGACAAGCCAAGTGCCACGGCGGAGCCGGCGCCTCCTGCGAGTGCGATCACCTCACCGGCGCCGCCATCCAGGGGAAGTGCGATCCGGGCAAGCAGGAAGGTTCCGACGCCCCATTCGAGCAGCAGTGTGAACGCGATCAGCGAGCCTTCCGTTCTCATGGCTCCTGCTTTGGATCGATCGCATCGCGATGGGGTCGAACCACGAGGGAAGGATCGGTGAGGGAAGGGGAGGGAAGCTCCCGCGAGGCAGGATGATTCGCACTGGAGCGCAGCTCTTCGATGGGGCCGAAGCGGAGGGCTCGCACCGGGCAGCTCTCCACGCACGCAGGTTGCTGGGCTCGAGCCAGCCTGTCCGCGCACGCATCGCACTTGCCGACCTTGCCCTGCAGCGCATCGAATTGCGGGGCACCGTAGGGGCAGGACCAGGTGCAGTAGCGGCAGCCGATGCATCGGCTCGGATCGACCAGCACGATGCCGTCGGTGGGGCGCTTGTGGAGCGCACCGGTCGGGCAGTTCGCAACGCACAGGGGGCGAGCGCAGTGGTTGCAGGCCATGGACAGGTACCAAGCGCTGACGCGGGCGCGAACGAAACCCTCGGACTCCTCGAAGGTCCCGGCGGCGAGCTCGATGATGCGACGCCACCGCTGCCCCACAGGCAGATCGCTCCTCTCCTTGCACGCGATCTGGCAGGTATGGCAGCCCATGCAGCGATCCTGCTCGAAGAGGAAGCCGAGCTGGCTCACTGCTGCACCGCCTTGCCGGTCTCCAGGACCACCTCCACGAGGTTGGTATGCTGGGCATTGCCCCGCGCGAGGGGCGTAGGGCGCTGCGAGGTAAGGACGTTGATGCTTCCCGCCCGATCGATTCCCTGGGCATCAGGTGCATACCACGCGCCCTGCGGCATCGCGACCACGCCCGGCATGATGCGAGGGGTGACATGCGCAGCAATCACCGTGGCGCCGCGGTCGTTGAACACCCTGACCTGCTGTCCGGAGCGAATCCCGCGCGCCTCGGCGTCCCCTGGATTGAGCCACAGCACCTGCGGCCCGGCTTCCTTCATCCAGGGGTCGTTGTCATGAATCGAATGCACGCGTCGACGGTAGTGCCAGCCGATCAGCTGGAGCGGGAAGCGTTGCCGGAGCGGATCCTGCGGACCTTCCCAGGCGGGGATGTACTTGGGGATCGCAGGGATCTCCTCAGGGCGCAGCAGCTTCCACAGCTCGGGTGAGAACAGCTCGATGCGTCCCGAAGGCGTGGCAAAGGGTGAAGCGACGGGATCCTCGGCCTGGGACGCAAAGGCGATGTGCGGCTCGGGCCAATGGATGCGCGCGATTCCCCTGCGCTTGAGCTCCTCGTAGGAAGGAAGCCCAGGGAGCCGATCCCGCTGGCCGTCGAGCATGGCACGCAGCCACTGCTCGCGCGTCCGAGCTTGCGTGAATTGCTTCTCGACGCCGAGCCTGGCCGCCAGCTGGCCGATCCAATCGTAGTCGTCCGGGCAGCCTGGAGGCCCTTCGACGGCCTTGTTGGCGAATCCCACGTAGTCGCCTGCATCCCAGGGCACGAGGATGTCTTCGCGCTCCCAGCAGGCCGAGGCGGGAAGGACGATGTCGGCGAAGCGTGCGCTCGGGGTCAGGAACAGGTCGCTGACCACCACGAAGTCCACGAGCGATTCGTCGGCCACGATGCGCCGGGTGCGGTTGATGTCCGCATGCTGGTTGATCAGGCAATTTCCAGCGATCTGGATCAGGACACGGACGTTGCTCGACAGGTGGGCGCCGCCAACTACGCCGTCCTCGGCGCTCATGGAACTGCCCCGCACGATCGCGTCGGTCCACAGGAAGACCGGGAAGCGCTCGCGCACGGGATTGTCTCCAAGGGGAATGCCGAAGTCCGGAGTGCGGTCATACCCTCCCTTGCCCGAGGCCCAGCCGCCGTGGACGCCGACGTTGCCGGTCATGGCGGCGAGCGCGATGGCGCCGCGCGCGTGCTGCTCGCCGTAGGCGTGGCGCTGCGGACCATACCCGCACAGGATGGCAGCGGGCTTGCGCGTGGCCAGGTCTCGCGCGAGCGTGCGGATCGTCTCCGGAGGCACGCCGCAGATCGGTGCGGCCCACTGCGGGGTCTTGGCGATCCCGTCGACCTTCCCCTCCAGGTAGCTCCTGTACGACTCCCCGCTCGGGATTCCCGCGGGCAGATGTGACTCGTCGAATCCGAGGCAGCAGCGGTCGAGGAAGGCCTGGTCCTGAAGCCCCTCTTCGACCATCACGCAAGCCAGGGCATCCATGAGCGCGTTGTCGGTGGTGGGACGCACCGGGATCCATTGGTCTGCGAGAGCGACGGCGGTGTCGGTGAGGCGCGGGTCGATGACCACGATGCGCGCGCCGCGCTCCCGGGCCTGCTTGAGGTAGTACATCGTGTTCGTGTCGAACACGGTTTCCGCGGGGTTGTGCCCCCAGAGCACGATCATCCGTGCGTGCACGAGCTCGGAGCGGGTGCTGCCCGACTTGACCGTGCCGTAGGTAAGACGCGTTGCGTGGCTGGTCGCCGGGTTGGAGTAGTTGTTGTAGTACTCCGCCTGCCCGCCGTGGCAGTTGAGCAGCCGGCGCATCAGGTTGGCGCCACACATCGCGCCATTGTCGCCCCAGCCGTAGAGCACCAGCCGCGACGCGGGTCCGTGCTGGTCGCGCGCCTGCTGCAGCGCCCGTGCGATGGTGTCGAGCGCTTGCGGCCATGCGATCGGCTCGAACTTCCCGTCGCCGCGACGTCCTACGCGACGCAGCGGATGGGTAAGTCGCTGCGGATGGTAGAGCACGTTGCGATACGAGCGGCATCGAAGGCAGGCGCGAAGCTGGGGATGGTCGGGGGAGTCTTCCCCGTCTTCGGAGCCGATGTGCACGATGCGGCCGCCCTGCACGTGCGCGCGCAGCACGCACCGTCCTCCGCAGTTGTGCACGCCCATGCCAGGCACCACGCGGACGGCACTGTCTGCCATGATGTTGACGTATCGCACAGCGCACGAGGACACAAGGCGCTCAACCATCAGCGCATCGGTGGCCGGCCGGGCTATACTGCGCGCTGCGGCATGGCAGACAGCGAGCGGATCGAGGGGAGCGGAAGCAGCGCGAGCGAGAGCCCGGCGCGAGCCGCGCCGCGATCCGGGCCCGGCCGGATGGTCTACATGGACAACCTGCGCGGCTTCATCGTGATTCTCGTCGTCGTGTTCCACTCGGCGGTCGGATACATGGTCCACATGCCACCGTGGTGGTACGTGCCCGACTCGCGCAAGCTGATCGTCACCGACGGGTTCGAGGCCTTGACCGACGTGTTCATGATGCCGCTGATGATGATGGTGGCCGGCTACTTCGCGGCCGGGTCGATCGGACGGAGCGGACCGCGTCGATTCGTCGAGCGCAGGGCCACGCGGCTGGTGATCCCCTGGGTTGCGGGCGTGGTACTGTGCACGCCGCTGATCACCTACGTCGGGCTGGTGGCGCGGGGAGCTCGCCCCGAGAGCATACTGAGGTTCTGGGGTGCTTACTTCCAGAGCCGCCACTTCCACCATGCGCACTACTGGTTCCTGGGGATGCTCGCCGTGCTGAGCGTGTGCCTCGCAGTGTGGGTCCGGTGGCGCGGGCCGGTGCGACGCATCGAGGATCGGCGCGGGCCGTCGACGCTCCATTGGGCGCTCGTGGTCGCGCTGCCCGCAGCCTGGCTCTTCGGGATGAATCTGGTGATCGCCGATGACGAATGGCTGGTGTGGGGGTGGGTGGTGTCGATCCAGCCGACGCGTGTCGGGATGTACGTCGCGTACTTCGCGTGGGGTGTGGTTGCGTGGCGACGCGGGTGGCTGGAAGCGGGAGGATGGTTGCCGGACGTGCGTCGGTGGGGTGCACTTGCGGTAATCGGGACGGTGGGCGTGCTGCTGTACAAGAGCTGGTGTCTGCGTCGCGGCGAGGTGTGGGTGTTGGCGATCAACGCGGTGCTGCACTCGGCGTACTGCCTCACGATGGTGATGCTGCTGCTGGGGTGGTTCCACCGACATGCCAATCGCCCGGCCGGAGTGTTCGGCGGATTGGTGCGTAATTCATTCGGCATCTACTTCATCCACTTTGGGGTGGTAGCGCCGATGTCGTTGGCAGCCGTGCACTGGGATCTGCCTGCGGCAGCGAAGTGGCTCGTGGTTTCGGTCGTCAGCGTCAGCGTCTCGTGGTGCGTCAGCGAGTTCGCACTTGTCAGACTGCCTTATATTCGACGGGTGTTTGCCTGACATTTTGTTTGACCGGTCCAAGCACGGTCGTAATAATCCGACGCCGTTTGACGCTCGGTTGCGTGTTGCAGTCGAGTTGGCGGGGATCCTGCACCTGCCCGGTCGAGGAGGCGAAACGTGCCTGAGCTCACCACGCCGAAGCATCGCAAAGAACAATTCCTGGTCGGGCCCGACGAGAGCCGCAAGGCGCACGTCAGCAATCCGAACCCCTGCAATCTCGCGTTCGAAACCCTGGTCGAGTCGTTGGAGCGCATGTCGAAGGAAGACGGGACCTACCTGAACTTCCTCGACTACAAGAACCAGTCCAACCCGGTGACGTGGAAGGAAGCCTGGGCGGGGGCGGTTCGCTACGCGACCTTCCTTCGCAACCGTGGGCTCAAGCGCGGCACCAAGGTCGTGCTGCTCATGCCCACGGGCAAGGACTTCCTGTTTGCCATGCACGGCATCCAGCTCGCTGGTGGCGTGCCGGTGCCCTGCGCGCCGCCGCACACGCTGGGCGAGCTTGACAAGTACCTGACGAACCTGCGGCACATCGTGCGCAACTGCGAAGCCGAATTCATCATCAGCGATCCTCGGTTCAAGATTGCCATCGGCACGGTGATGGGGGATCGCAACAGCGTACGGCACCTGCTGATGACGCCTGAGGTGGTCGACGAGCCGGCGAAGTTCCCGGGAGAGGTGTCGGTATCGGGCGAGGACGCCGCGCTGATCCAGTACACGTCGGGCACGACGCACCTTCCCAAGGGCGTGGTGCTCACGCACCGCAATCTGCTCTCCAACGTCTACGGCATCGGCGTCGGACTCGAGCGGCGTCCCTCGGACGTAGCGCTGGGATGGCTGCCGCTCTTCCACGACATGGGGTTGATCGGGGTGCTGTACACGAGCCTGTACTGGCGCTACCCGGTGCACGTGATGGCGCCGGAGATCTTCCTGCTCCATCCCAACTGGTGGCTGGAGAACATCTCCAAGTTCAAGGTCACGCTCTGCCCGGCACCGAACTTCGCCTACCACCTGTGCGCGCGCCGAATCTCCGATACGCAGCTTTCCAAGCTCGATCTCAGCTCCTGGCGCATCGCCCTCAACGGCGCCGAGCCCGTGGACCACGGCACTGTCGAGGAGTTCACCAAGCGCTTCGCATCGGTCGGGTTCGGCGAGAGCGTCATCCTGCCCGTCTACGGCATGGCGGAGAACTCGCTCGCCGCGACCTTCCCGGACAACGAGTCTCCCTACGAAACCGAGCTGGTGGATCGAGAGTCGCTCGAAGGCGATGGCAAGGCCAAGCCCGCCAACGGCAGCGGCAAGCTTCCCTATGCCGCCGTCTCGGTGGGCTACCCGCTGGCAGGCCAGCAAGTGCGGATCGCGAACGAAGCGGGGCAGACGCTCGACGAGCGTGCGGTCGGCGAGATCCTGGTGCGCAGCCCATCGATCACGGCGGGCTACTACCACAACGAGGAAGAATCTGCGCGCGTGCTCAAGGATGGATGGCTGCACACGGGGGATCTCGGATACATCTCGCAGCGACGGCTGTTCGTGACCGGGCGCAAGAAGGAGATGATCATCAAGCGTGGGCGCAACTACTACCCCTACGACATCGAGCGGATCGCTTCGACGGTGTCAGGGGTTCGCAAGGGGTGTCTGGCGGCATTCGCGTGCTTCAACAACGACACCGGCACCGAGGATCTGGTCTTGGTGGCCGAGACGCGCGAGGTGGATCGCAAGGCGCAGGAGCGCATGGAGACGGAGATCAACGGCGAGCTTCTCGCCGGCCTCGGAATCCGCGCAGACCGGCTCGTGCTGGTTCCACCCAAGACCATTCCCAAGACATCGAGTGGGAAGATCCAGCGGGTGAGCTGCCGCGAGCGCTACCTCAAAGGCCAGCTGCAGGCCGCACCGCTCGCTTCCATGCTCAGCCCGGTCAAGACCGTCATCCAGTCCTTCCTCGGCCACCAGGCCTTCCGGTTCCGAAAGCGCGGGACCGAATCCCCCCAGGAGAGCTGAGAACCCCTACACCGGGCCGCCGGTTCCCAGCGGCTCGCAGTGCTTGTCCAGGCACGACGGGCAGATCGTGTGCGTGAAGCGCACCGAGGAGTGCTCGGAGAAGTACTTGTCGACCTGCTCCCAGTACCCCTTGTCCCGTCGAACGCTCTTGCAGTACGCGCAAATGGGAAGGAGCCCCTCGAGCCGCTTGACCTTGTCCAACGCTGCCGTCAGCTCCGTGATGTGCTGCGCCAGCTCGGAGTGCAGGCTCACCACCCTCGTGCCCACCAGCAGTCGCGCGCGCAGCTCTCCCATGTGGAACGGCTTGGTCACGTAGTCGTCGGCGCCCGATCGCAGCCCTTCCACCAGGTCTTCCTTGTTCGAGCGCGTGGTCAGCAGCACCAGGTACTTGGTCGCCGTATCCCGCTCCTTCCTCAGCTCCCCGCAGATCTCCACCCCGTCCATCCCAGGCATGTTCCAGTCGAGCAACGCCACCGGCGGCGACGCAGGATCCCGCAGGATCCGGTATGCCTCCGCTCCGTCCTTGCACACCGTCACGTCGTAGCCCCAATGGATCAGCGTCGTGTGCAGGATGTGGCGCGTCGTCTCCTCGTCGTCTGCTATCAGTACCTGCCTGTTTCGCATCTGGTCCCCCTTGCGCGCACCGAACGCATCCGAACGTCCATCGGTCCGCAGGCCCATTTGTCAAGGCATGCCTCGAAACGCGCGGACGCGCCGACCCTGCGCGATCCGCCCAGGACATGGAGGGGACACTGCCATCCTCTTGCCATGGGTGCGGATGCTACCCATGTAGCCAGAAGCAGGACTGCGTGCGCTCGAAACCCTCTGAACGACAAGGACGTCCAACACGATGAGCCTGAAGGGAGCCATGGGAACGCTGCTGGCTGGCATTGCGCTGATGCCAGCGGTTGCCGGTTGTCAGTCGACTGCGGAAGCTGCGAGTCCGCCGCGCCTTTCCCCCAAAGGGCTGGTGCTCACGCGCCAGGCGCCCGCTGTTCTTCCCGCCACCGAGCTCGCGTCGTTCGCGGCCGGATGCTTCTGGGGCGTGGAGCAGGAGTTCCGCAAGGAGCCCGGCGTGATGGCCACGGCCGTGGGCTATTCTGGCGGCCACACGGTCGCTCCCAGCTACGAGGAAGTCTGCACAGGTACCACCGGGCACGCAGAAACCGTGCGCGTCGAGTTCGATCCCACCGTCACCTCCTACGATCACCTGCTCGACGTGTTCTGGAATCTGCACGATCCCACGACGCGCAACCGCCAGGGGCCGGACGTGGGCGAGCAGTATCGCTCGATCATCTTCACGTTCAGCCCGGAGCAGCGGGCCAAGGCGATCGCCTCGCGCGACAAGCTTCAGCGCTCGGGGGAGCTGCGCGCCCCGATTGTCACCGAGATCCTGGCTGCGGCTCCATTCACCATGGCAGAAGCCTACCATCAGCAGTACGTGGAGAAGGGTGGCCGGGCGGCATGCCATCTGCGCCGGCCAAGGGGCACCAGCCTCTGAGCTCGGGAGCCCGAGCCTGGTAGAGCGACCGCCCTGCTGCTGGCCGCCGATTGCCTGCGCAGCGCCAGATCGGACGATGCCCTCAGGCGAACAGCTCGAGCTCTGCGATGAGGGGCCGGTGATCGGAAGCCACCCGTGCCAACGGCTTTCGGCAGATCTGCGTGCCGTGGGACCGGACCTTGCCCCGCACGAAGATCCCGTCGAGCGGGCGTATGGGAAGCCACGCCGGGAAGGTGTTCCACATCGCCCCGGCCCGCTCGAACCCCGCGGGTTGGAGGAATCGCGCGCAGAGCGTGCCCCAGACGTCGTTGAGATCCCCGGCGACCACGATCGGCGTCCGCGCCTTGTGACCCTGGAACGGCCGGCTCGCCAGGAAGCGCTCCAGCTGCGATGCCCTCTCCCGTCCCGTGAGTCCGAGGTGCAGGTCGTAGAGCACCACCGTGCGCGTGCGTCGGCCCTTCTGCACCTTCATCCTGGCCTGCAGCGCGCCGCGCTTCTTGCGTCCGGGCAGGGTAAGATCGATCTCGCTGACATCGGCGAGCGGCCAGCGGCTCAGGATCGCGTTGCCATACCCCCCGATGCGGAACTTGTGCTGGGGCGCATGGGCCCAATAGGGCATGCCAAGCACTTCGCGCAGGATCTCCGCTTGATCGTGGAAGTGGGACCTCGGCATGAACTGCGCAACCTCCTGCAGCAGCGCCACGTCAGGGGCGTACCCGCGAAGAATCTCGATGATCCTCTCGAGACGGTAGCGTCGGTCGATGCCGCCGATGCCCTTGTGGATGTTCCAGGAGATGAGACGTATGCGCATACGGTCCAAGGCGACCTGTACGGGGCGCAGCTGGTGGGCGTCAACCGACGTGGCGAGGGCGGCAATCGTGACCTGAGGGGCCGCTCAAGAGGCCACCAGGGGGGCGCTCTCGCAGTTCGATAAGCTTGCGCAACCGCGGTTTCCGACAGACGCAGGCCGGAATCCTGGGGAATACGGCTGGCCCGCTCGCCGAAGGTCGCCCCGGCAGCGGATCTAGCGAGTCTTGCGAGCATCTTGCCAACGCCGAGCAGCTCGTGCCAGATTCCGCCCCCACTCGGCTTGAAAAGGCCGGGGCAGGCTTGTAGTGTACACCGCCCGCGTGGGGCTTTCTTTGCCACCGCTCGGCTAAGCGCATCGTTTCAGGCGAATCATGAGGTGTTAGGTCATGAACAAGGCAACGGCTGTTGTCGGTTTCATCCTGTCGTTCATCGCAGGCATGATGTTGATGTGGGCAATCCAGGTCCGCAGTGGCGGCGGGATCACGCCAGATAGCAAGGGCCCGGCAGCGGGCGGCGCCGCCCGACCGACCAAGGTCAACCCGGGCGCGGTCAAGGTCGAGATGTACGTGATGAGCCAGTGCCCCTACGGCGTGCAGGCTGTCAACGGCGTCAAGGACGCGATCGACAAGCTCGGCGCAGACGTGGACTTCCAGATCGAGTTCATCGGCAACTCGACGCCGGACGG